>CAJTKX010000001.1 GCA_910577055.1 uncultured Christensenella sp.
GGCGGGCACGTTTGCTTGGGTAAACGACGAGCAAGAATTACAAGCCGGCATAAACCGATGCTATTATGTGTTTACGCCCGAGGATAACGTTAACTTCGAAACCGTTAAGGCTTATATCGACTTAAACGTAGGCGCAATAACCGAAGAGGGAGCTAAGGGTAGCGGCAACCTTTCTACGGGCGCAACCGTAGGGCTTGTAATAGCGATGGTGGCAATCTTCCTAATTGCCGTTATAGCCTTGCTTGCGGCGTTACGCAAACCCAAGTCTTACTCCGACCCCGACGGGTTCAACGACCCCGTCACGGAAGAGGACTTGAAACACCTTTAATGGCGTTCCCGTTGAACGGCGGGTTTGTCATACCGTAACCCGAAAACTAACGGCTGTTAAATGAATTAATGTGGTTCTTATGAAGTTTTTAGCCGCAATTTAATTTCGGGTTACGGATTTGTTTTGAATTTAATACACAAAACAAAAAAGCCGATAGAGCGTAAAGTTCTGTCGGCTTTTTAATGTTTTCTTAATTGTTTTTAAAGTATATCGTCAAGTTTTTCGATGCTGCAACCTTTTGTTGCATAATATTGTAGCATTTCGTGGATTTTACGTTTGTCATAACTTGTAATACAGTCCGATAGGACATGAACAATATAGCCTTCTTTACTCATATTGTAGCAAGTAGATTTTACACAAGCTACGGCGTCGGCACCGGCTATATAGAACTCACGGATTGCGTTTTTAGTGATAAAATCGGCGAATTCTTCGCTTGTTAGTGGTTTGTTGAACGTTTCTATCGGCTCGCCGTCTTTGTCGTTGAAAGTGAGGTGGAAACCGTACAAAAGCGGTTCGTCAAAATCTTTGTACGAAGTTATATCAAGCGTTGCGTCGTGTGAAGGCATTTCAAACGTAAATTGCCAATATTCGTTTTGCGTATTTTTTACTTTTACCAACTGTTCAAAATCGAGTGCGGCTTTCACGTTCTCATACGGCTTAATTTTGACTTTTACCGTAACTTCTTCGCCCGCTTTGTATGTCTCATTAAAGTTCTCATACAGTAGTTCGCGCCGCCCGTAACGATAAGCGCATATTGTTTTCCGCTATTGCACGCCGTGAAACCGAACGATAACAGCATAATAAAAACAGTACACAATGAGATGAAAAACTTTTTCATATAGCATTCTCCTTATCGTGATTTTCATTTTCCTTATGCAATTCTCGTAATATCTCTGTTTCCAATTCCTTAATTTGCTCTATCTTACTTCTGCGCGTTAAAAGTATTAAATTGCAAATAAGTATCGGAAAGACGAAAGCGTAAGCACACCAAAAGTCGTAAGGAAATATAGCCGCAAGCACCCAAACCGCTATTATGGCTATTGCCACCGCACTGAAAGTTATACCGTCGGTTATCTTGTTTAATTTTCGTCCAGATTTCAAAAGTTCCGCATACTTCTCGTAAACTGGCTGTCCTTTCAATTCCTCCGCTTGTTTATTCCGCAGTATATCGATTTTCATTCTACACGGCAACACCAATGAAAACATTACGGCAAATATAAGGGTTCCCAATATCGCCATAGCGTATCCCGTCATAAACGTTTCCGAAAATTTAATGCCTAACGTGATTATAACTGCCAAAGACACAAACACAATTGAAAGTATAAGAGAAATCAACAATGCCGTCAATCTTTTATTCAGTTTATCATAGTTTGCTTTGATTTCTTCGTTTACGAAAAGCTCTTTGTTGTAGTACATAACATCACCTCAAATCAAAAAAGCGTGTTCCGTTGAGAAACACGCCGAAAAACGCATCTCTCAATGTTGCGATACATCTTCCTATTGAAAGGGTAGAGAGTACGTTTTTACCGATAGTACTCCCTAACAATAGTATTTAGATGTATCGCATAAACAATATAGCACTTTTTCAAAGAAAAATCAAGAGTTTGAAAAGGCTTGCGATTATGTTCACAAGCCTTTTTCATCAATTTCCGATATAAACCGATATAAAAAGTAAATCCGAACCACTCACTTGTAACAAGCAAATAATTCGGATTATGCTTTATTTTAGATATAAGACAAATCCGAACCCACCGCCTATCGGACTGTAAGGTTCGGATTATTATCATTTGGTACTCCCGGCGGGAATCGAACCCACAACGGCCCCTTAGGAGGGGGCTGTTATATCCATTTAACTACGGAAGCGAAGTCGCTTTTAGCGCGCATAACGGTAAAAGCACGGTTTAAATTCAAAAATAAAAGCGAGCGTTTTGTGCGCTCGCTTAAAATTCTTTTTACGCCATTGCGTTGAGTTTTTTCGCAAGACCTGACTTTTTGTTGGCAGCAGTGTTCTTTTTAAGAATACCCTTTGAAACTGCGCTGTCGATAACAGAGCAAGTATGGGGGAACAGTGCCGTCGCCGCTTTCTTGTCGCCGCCTTCAACTGCTGCAAGGAACTTCTTAATTTCGGTTTTAACTTCCGATTTAACCGATTTGTTTCTTGCGGTTTTCTTTGCGGTTACCAAAACGCGTTTTTTTGCTGACTTTATGTTAGGCATTTCATATCTCCTTTGGATACTTTTAACATTAATTCTTAGTAATTTTATCATAAATAAACGGCATTGTAAACTGTTTTTTATTGGCTTTTTGCAATTTTTTTAATATATTTTAGGTTTGTGAAATATTTATATATAGTGATGGATTTACCGAAAATTTCACCGCAAAAAATTTGCTTTTTCGACAGCGGAATAGGCGGGCTTAATTTGTTATATGAAGCGGCTTGCAAACTGCCGGAAGCTCAACTTTTATATTTTGCGGACAACTTTAAAGTACCTTACGGTAGCCTATCCGACGAGGAATTGTCAGCAGCCGTTGACGGCATTTTTGCCGAAATTGCGAATACAAATCCGACAGCCGCCGTAATTGCTTGCAATACCGTTACAGCGCGCTATGCCGAGGTTTTACGCGGTAAATATTCTTTTCCGATAGTCGGTATTCAGCCCGCTGTAAAAGAGGCGGTAAAGCTAGGCGGAAAGTGCGTGGTTTTTGCAACGCCCGCAACGGCAAAAAGCGAAAGCTTGACTAAACTTGTTAAAACTTACGGCAACGATTTGACCGAAGTGGTCGCTTGTCCCGATTTTGCGTCTTTTGTAGAGCAAAATATCTTCAATCTTGACGAGGCTGAGCTTGTAAGACTATTGCCCGATTTAAAGGCCGATACGGTCGTTCTGGGCTGCACTCATTATATATTTGTAAAAGATATCGTCGAGAAAAAATACGGCTGCCCCGTGTTTACCGGTTGCGAGGGAACGGTCAAACGGCTTTTGCGGCTTCTCGGTGTAAACGATGCGCCCATATCAGCTCCTCGAAGCCAAAATATCACATTTATCGGGGGCGATAAAGAGAAAAACAGCCGCGTATTTTTCAATGTTATTTGTGGCTTATGAGTGCGTTCGGGGAAATTTTTCCCAAAGAATCCCAAAAAATTCCTAAAAAAGGGTTGACAATGGACGAGTTGGATGGTATAGTGTATACATAAACCTACAAAAGGGTAATCCTATGTTTTACTTGACCGGTGAATACGCTCACCAAATGGACACGAAAAACAGAATACGCATTCCCAACAAGTTGAAGGGGGACGAAAAAGGTTTGTACTTTTCGAAAGGTACGAACAATTGCCTTTTTGTTTATTATGAAGAGGGGTTCAAAGAACTCATTCAGCAAGTTGAAGAAAAGAGCAAAATGTGCGACGAGGACGGACAGAAAGCGTTAAGGGTTTTCGCAAAATCGTTCACCTACGTCGAGGGCGATGCACAAGGGAGAATGATACTTCCCCAAAAGCTTAAAGAGTTTGCCAAAATCGATAAAGATTTGGTGATTTGCGGCGCCGGCTCGCGTATAGAAATTTGGGCGAAAGAAGTTTACGACAAGTATTTCGAGAACGAGGACGAGAACTTCGACGACTTGTTCAAGAAGCTGGATATATAAATGAAAGAATTTTCTCATATCCCCGTAATGTTGGAAGAGTGTATGCAAGGTCTTAATTTAAAGGACGGCGGCGTATACTTCGACGGAACGGTAGGCGGTGCGGGACATTCGTTTGAAATTCTTAAAAGAACCGCTCCGACGGGAAAGCTTATTGCAACCGACTTGGACGACGATGCGATTTCTGCGGCAGAGAGAAGGTTGTCGGTCTTTAAAGGCAGATTTAAAATATTCAAGTCCGACTATAAAGACTTCGATAAGGTTTTACAAGATGCGGGCGTGGAAAGCCTTGACGGCGCGATACTCGATTTCGGAGTTTCAAGCTTTCAACTTGACACCGAGGAACGGGGGTTTTCTTATATGAAACCCAATGCCCCGCTTGATATGAGAATGAACCGTCAGCAAAATTTCACTGCGGAAATTCTTTTAAACGAATATTCCCAATCGGAAATTTCGAAAATTTTGAAAGAGTACGGGGAAGAAAAATTTGCGTCGCTTATTGCTGCGAACATCGTTAAAGCGAGAACCCGAAATCGCATAACGACTTGCGGCGAGCTTGTGGAAATTATAGAAAACAGCATACCGAAAAAATTTCAGCAAAACGGTCCCGCGGCAAGGAAGAGCTTCCAAGCGATAAGAATTGCCGTCAACGGAGAGCTTAAAGGGCTTTACGAGTGTGTTACGGGGCTTACCAAAAGGTTGAAAAAAGGCGGAAGGATAGTAATTCTTACTTTCCATTCCCTTGAAGACCGAATTGTTAAGCAAGCGTTCAGATATCTTGAAACGGACTGCATATGCGATAAAAATTTACCCGTTTGCGTATGCGGAAAAGTGCAAGAGGTTGAAGTTATCACCAAAAAGCCTATAATTGCAAGCGTTAAAGAAATGGCGTTAAATTCGCGCTCTAAGTGCGCTAAACTTAGAATTGCAGAAAAAATAATTTAAAATTGCGATAGGGAGAAAGTTATGGCAGTCGCGGTATTAGAAAGGAATGTAAACACCTTAGAAAAAATTGAAGAAGAAAAAAGGGTTAATAGCAGCTTTAATACGCAAATGACCGAGGACGAGCAGCATAACGCCCAAATAAGCGAAATTTACGCAAGGCTTATAAGCTCCACGGTTAACGTGGACGAGGTTTTGGGAAGAACTCAACAACCGGTTCAGGCACAGCCTCGCAACGAATTGTTTACTAAACCTTATCTTGTGGAGAACGCGAGGGCAGACGCGGAAATTTTTCGTGCGGACAGCCCCGTAAATCGCAAGGTAGAGGAGATGCAGCCCGTAATGGTTGCAGAGGATAGCGAGGAGGAAAACGAGGACTTACGTCCTACCACGACGACTATCCAATATAAAACTTATGGCGTCAAAAAGACTGTTGAAGAGGGCAAAATAGAGAACACCGACGCGGAAAAGCGTGCGGGTTTATCCAAAAAGGAGAAAATTATTATTGCTACAATAGTCAGCATAATAGTTGCTATGTTCGTTTTGATAATCGTTAACTCGGCTATTATTTCGGGCATAAATGCAGATTTAGGCTCTCTTCAAACGTCTTTGACAACCGTCAAAGCTTCCTATGCCGGAATCAGCGACGAAGTCAACGATATCCTTTCAAACGCGGGTGAAAACGTAAAAGATTTTGCTTTATCGTTAGGTATGGTTAAGAACTAAAAATACCCGTTATTTCAAGCATATATGGGGGTCTATCAAAATTTTAAAGTTTAATAAAAAAGGATTTTCTCTAACTGTATTACAAAAGAGGTTATTGTCATTGGGTATGGCAATAACCTTTATTTTTTGCATAATTTTAGGTCGGCTTTTATATGTACAGATTGCTTGGGGAGCGGATTTGCAAGAACTTGCAACCGACCAATGGAATAGGGAAATACCTATTGTTGCGGCAAGGGGAATAATTTCCGACCGAAACGGCACGGTGCTTGCTGGCAACAAAACGACTTACAGCGTGTTTCTTCGTCCCAATGCAGTTAAAAATGCGGAGTATACCGCAACCGTTTTGAGCGGCCTGTTCGATTTGGACCCGCAAGAAGTAATAAATAAGATTCAAAGCGGAAAGGTATCCGAAATCACCGTTGCGAGGCAAGTCGGCAAGGACAGCGTGGAAAAGTTGGTGTCCTACGACCTCGCGGGGGTCTATTATTCGCGCGATAACAGCCGTCGGTACACCTATAACGACGCGCTATGTCAAGTGCTCGGGTTTACTGCGAACGACGGTTCGGGGCTTTCGGGTATCGAGAAATACTACGACAACATTCTCGGCGGTATAAACGGGGAAATAACCTATTCTACCGATATTATCGGTATCGAAACGGAAAATTCCGCAGTAGTATATAAGGCGGCGAAAGACGGCGATGAGGTTCGCCTTACGATAGATATGGATATTCAGCTTGCAGCCGAAAACGCTATGCGCAGCGTATATGCATCAAGCGGTGCCAAGGCGGTATCTTGTATCGTGCTTAACCCGCAAAATTTCGACGTGCTTGCCATGGTTAATTATCCTTCATACGACTTGAACGACGTGCCGCGCGACGATACGGAAACTTTAAATGCACTTTCGCGTAACGGATTGGTAAGCGACATTTATGAGCCCGGTTCAACTTTTAAAGTGGTTACGGCGGCGGCAAATATCGAAGAATACCTACGCGGAAACGGTAAAGCCTTTTCAAATTCCTACGTCTTTAACGGCAGTAGAACGCGTACGGTAGACGGTACTAAAATAAAATGTTGGTCTGACCACGCCAACGGTAAACACTCTAACCAAACTCTTGCGGCGGCGCTCAACAACAGCTGCAACCCTTGCTTTACCGATATAGCGCTGTCACTTGGTAGCGAAACATTTTATGAATATCTGAATGCTTTCGGCTTCGGCAACGTAACGGGGCTTGACTTCACGGGCGAAGCGCTCGGAATGTTAGTACCGCAGACGGCCGTCAGAGATTGCGACTTGGCGCGTATCGGCTTTGGGCAGACGGTTGCAGTTACGGGTTTACAACTTGCTTGCGCCGTTGCGGCGGCAGTAAACGGCGGAAATTATTATGTGCCTCACTTTTTAAAAAGCATAATTTCTGCGGACGGTAAAACGGTTGCGGAATACTCGACCGTGCTAAAAAATAAGGTTATAAGCGAAAAAGCTTCGTCAATTCTTGCCGAAATGCTTGAAGGCGTAGTAACCGAGGGTAGCGGTACAAAAGCGTTTATTGACGGCTATCGCGTCGGCGGTAAAACGGGAACTGCGCAAAAATACGAGGGCGGGCACGTCGCGCAAGGCAAGTACGTTTCGTCTTTTTGCGGATTTTTTCCCGCAAACAATCCTCAATATCTTGCGCTTATCGTAGTTGACGAGCCGCAAGGCACTTATTACGGCAGTGCGGTTGCCGCGCCCGTTGCAAAAGAAATTTTTGAAGACATTATCAGAATTAAGAACATAGAACGGTACATATAATGCAACTTAAAGAGCTTTTGAAATACTTACAAGTGAAAGAAACGGTGGGGGATACCGATATAGAGATAAACGGCTTGTGCGCCGATAGCCAAAAAGTCAAAGAGGGCGATTTATTCTTCTGCTTTGCGGGCGCAAATCATGATTCGCACGCCGATATGCTTGAAATAACCGATAACGGCGCAGTTGCCGTCGTCTGTGAAAAAAGACTTAATAGCCCCGTGACTCAAATAATCGTTGACAGTGGAAGGGCGCAAATTGCGCGCGCGGCGCAAGCCTTTTACGGCTTTGCTGACAGAAAGCTTAAAATCGTCGCCGTTACGGGTACGAACGGAAAAACTACAACAACCCATATGTTGGCAAGCATATTCCGTTCAAACGGACATAGTACGGGGGTAATAGGAACTTTGGGTATAAGTTACGGTGAAAAATTTATTTCTCCCGAGCTAACTACTCCCGACCCGATTTTTTTGTATTCAGTACTTGCAGATATGGCTTCGGCTGGTGTGAAGTATGTGTTTATGGAAGTATCCGCGCACGCAATTTATTACGACAAAATTTACGGATTGAACTTTGAGGTCGGGATTTTCACTAACTGTACGCAAGACCACCTTGATTTTTTCGGCAATATGAAAGCTTATGGCGAATGTAAAAAGCGGTTGTTTAAGGACGGACGTTGTAAGACCGCCGTTATAAATTCTGACGATGCGCTCGGCGTTGAAATTCTCTCAACTTTGAAAAATGCTGTAAGCTATGGGCTTAAAAATCCGGCTGACGTGTTCGCTGTAGACATTAGGGAAAGCCTTGACGGCACTACTTTCGTTTTAAATCTTCAAGACGAGCTGTACGAAATTAAACTTTGTCTTACCGCAACACATAACGTGTATAACGCAATGGCGGCGGCAGCTTGCGCTAAAATTTTCGGAATGAAAATGAGCGCTATCGCAAATGGGCTTTTCGAGTTAAAGAGCGTTTCGGGGCGGCTTGAAAGAGTGGCAAAGTATAACGGCGCGGATATCTTTGTTGATTTCGCCCATACGCCGGACGGTTTGGAAAAGTCCTTACAGTCGCTTAAAAAGCTGTGCGCGGGCAAGCTGTATTGCCTATTCGGTTGCGGCGGCAATAGGGATAAAACCAAGCGTCCGATTATGGGCAAGGTTGTGGCGGAATACTCCGATTTTTGCATAATCACTTCCGACAACCCGCGATACGAGGACCCCTACGATATAATCAGTGAAATAGAAGCGGGGGTTAAGCCTACGGGCAAAAAGTACGTCACCGTTTCCGAGCGTGAGGTTGCTACGGAATACGCTATAAGGCTGCTTGAAAAAGGCGACATTTTGCTTGTTGCCGGCAAGGGCGGCGAGCAGTATCAAGAAATTATGGGTATAAAACACAGCTATAATGACAATACGGTAATAAAAAACATAATCGGCGGTTAAATGAAAAGCATATTCGTATCTACGCTGTGCGCGTTTTTGGCTTCGGGAGCTTTATTGTTGCTGATTTTGCCCCTTCTGAGGCGACTGAAAGCGGGGCAGTACATTTTGGGCTATGTTAAAGAACATAAGGATAAAGGCGGCACGCCGACCATGGGCGGGCTTGCTTTTATCTGTGCTATCGTCATTGTTGGTTTCTGCACGCTCGGGTTTAACGGTGGCGAAGTCAACTTAACATTGGCAATAACCGCAAGCTTTATGGTTGTAGGCTTTTTGGACGACTTTATAAAAATTTATCACAAAAAAAACGAGGGCTTAAAGCCCTATCAGAAAATAATTTTTCAAATTTCCATTGCCACAGTTGCCGCGTTGTATTGCTATTTTAACGACATAACCAAGCTAAATATACCATTTACAAGCATCTCCGCAGATATAAGCTGGGGGATAATTCCGCTTGTTATTTTTATTTTTACGGCAACCGTCAACTGTGTAAATTTAACCGACGGCTTGGACGGGCTTGCCGGCGGGACAAGCTGCGCCTATCTTTTGATAATGGGTATTATGCTTGCAATTAAAGGCACCTATTTTTCCGCGCTGTGCTTTATCGGCGTAGGCGCGGTTGCGGCGTTTTTGATTTTTAACGTAAATAAAGCCTCAATATTTATGGGCGATACGGGTTCGCTTGCACTCGGCGGATTCATTTCTTGCGTTTCGGTATTTTCGGGCAACTCTTTATATATTCCGATTATCGGGATAATGTTCGTAATTTCGGGAATATCCGTAATTGTACAAGTCATATATTATAAACGAACGAGGAAGAGAGTGTTCCTTATGGCGCCCTTGCATCATCATTTTCAAATGAAAGGGTATACGGAGTGTAAAATCACTTACAGCTATTTCGCGCTCACCGCCTTCGTCGGAATAATTTGTTTGATATTTTGGTGAGGTTGTATGTATTTTAAAAGTCAGAAATTTTTTGTAGCGGGTATGTCGGTTTCGGGTGAAAGCAGCGCCCGCTTTTTGCTTGAAAGAGGGGCGGACGTATACATATACGACGATGTGGTAAGCGACAAAGTACAAGCCATAATGACCGAGCTTTCGGCTTTGGGCGCGCATATCGTTACCGCGGATAGTTGCGAGAGTGCGGCGCTCAAATGCGATATCCTTGTATTAAGTCCGGGTATTCCCATTGACAACGCCCTTCCCGTGACTTTTCGGCGACAAGGCAAGGCGATAATAGGCGAGGAAGAGCTTGCCGCAATGTTTTTGAGGGCTACGGCAGTTGCCGTAACGGGCACTAACGGTAAAACGACAACCGTTACAATGATGAACGAGGTAATAAACGCGACGGGCGCGCACAGCGTGGCTTGCGGCAACAATGGGCACCCGCTTATAGAAGAGGTTGAGGACTTGACCTTCAACGACTACGCCGTTATTGAAATTTCTTCTTTCCAACTTGAAACTTTATCAAGCCTTCGCCCCCATATTGCAGTGGTTACCAACGTTACCGAGGACCATTTAAACAGACACTACAATATGGAAAACTACGTTTTTTTGAAATCGAAGATTTTAAAAAATTTGCGTGAAAGCGAATACGCGGTACTAAATTACGACGACCCTATCGTGAGAGAGTTCGCAAACAAAACCAAGGCAAAGGTAATTTATTTCTCTATGCAAACTCGGGTTAGCGGCGCGTATTACGAAAATGGCAGTGTTTATTTTAACGGTGAAAAATACTTCGACGTAACCGAGCTGACAATTAACGGAGTACATAATGCTTACAACGCGCTTGCTTGCGTTGCGGTTGCGGGAATTTTGGGTTTAGACAAGAGAACCACCGCCCAAGCGATTTGCGCGTTTAAGGGGGTAAAACATCGTATTCAAGTCGTAAGGGAAGTCAACGGCGTAACCTATATCGACGACAGTAAGGGCACAAACGTAGACGCAGCTATAAAGGCCGCGCAGTCAATGGCGAATCCGACCATAATTTTGTTGGGCGGCAAGGATAAGGGTGACGATTACGTTCCGCTATTCGAGGGGCTTAGCGCAACTCCCGTAATTCACGCTATTATCTACGGCGAAAACAGATTCAAGATGCTAAACGCGGCAATTAAAGCGGGTTTTGTCGGTTTCTCGCTATGTTCGGAGTTTAATACGGCAGTCAAAATCGCGCAGTTTATCGCAAAGCCCGGGCAATGCGTGCTTTTAAGCCCCGCAAGTTCCAGCTTTGACAGCTTTCTCAACTATGAAGAACGCGGCGACGCTTTTAGGGAGATAGTGGATAAAATAAATGAAACATTCTAAGGCAGAAAAGAAAAAAATCTCGCCACTATTAAAAAGCGAAAAGGCGAAAAAAACTACGAAAGCGGGCGACGTCCCGCTTTTAATATGTGTAGCGTTCATGGCTTGCTTCGGTTGCCTTATGATATATTCGGCAAGCTCTTATACTGCCCAAGTGCTGTATGAAGACAACCTATATTTCGTAAAAAAGCAACTTATCGGTGTCGTGCTTGGGGTGGCGGCAATGGTCGGCACTTGCTTTTTGCCGTATAAAAAGCTGATAAAATTAAAGTTTCCCGCAGTTATCATTGCCGTGATATTGCTTGCGCTTGTGTTTGTTCCGGGCGTTGGTATAACAAACTACGGCGCCACACGTTGGATAGGCTTCGGCGGCGTGACTATTCAGCCATCGGAAATCGCAAAATACGCTTTTGCGCTGTTTTCGGCGGCATACTTCGCAAAAAACTACGAAAAAGTGAAAACGGTAAAGGGGGTTTTGCCCGTTCTCGGCGTAGGTATGCTTTTTTGCGTGCTTATAATTATCGAGCCAAATATGTCCATAACCATGTGCGTAGGGCTTTTGATGCTCGGTATCGTATTTTTAAGCGGCACGAACTTAAAAACTTTCTTGTTTTTATTAATTCCTTTCGTAATTGCCGTACCGGTGCTTATAATTTTAGAACCGTACCGCCTACAAAGATTAAGCGCATTTATCGACCCTTGGGCTTCGCCTAAGGATGAGGGGTATCAACTTATTCAGTCCTTATATGCCTTGGGCAACGGCGGGTTGTTTGGTAAAGGACTGTTCAATTCCACTCAAAAATACCGCTTTTTACCCTTTGCGGAAAGTGATTTTATTCTTGCGATAATGGGTGAAGAACTTGGCTTTTTCGGGCTTTTGATTTTCTTCCTCGTATGCGGATTTATCATTTATAGGGGGTTCAAAATCGCAAAAAACTGCAAGGATAGGTTCGGCTTTTTGCTTGCGGCGGGCTTTACGCTTGTTTACGGTATACAAGTTGCTATAAACGCGCTTGTTGTAAGCGGCACCATTCCGCCTACGGGTTTGCCGTTGCCGCTTATATCGAGCGGTAACACATCGCTGATAATAACAATGGCTTCGATGGGCGTACTTTATAATATATCCAAAGTTAACAAAGACGGGTAACGGAAACATATTATGAAGTAGGGCAACGAGAGAATTAAAAATAAACGTCGTTGCCTATATTTACTATTCGGAGTCAATATGGAAAAATACATAATAAACGGAGGAAACAAGCTATACGGCAGCGTGGAAGTGCAAACAGCAAAAAATTCCGTTCTGCCTATACTTGCCGCAACGGTCCTGACGGACGATAAAGTAAAAATTTTAAGCGTACCCAACATAACCGACGTAAAAAATATGGCAAAAATACTTTCAAAACTCGGCTGTAAAGTCGTATTCGAGGACGGTAATATCACCGTAGATAGCTCGTTTGCGAATTGTTACGAAATCCCGCGTGAGCTTGCGCACGAGCTTCGTTCTTCGGTTTTTTTGCTCGGTTCGGTTATATCGCGCTTCCGTACTGCGAAAATCGCATACCCCGGCGGTTGCGACATAGGTCTAAGACCCGTTGATTTGCACCTTGCGGGGTTAAAGCGCCTCGGCGTAGAAATAGAGGAAGAAAACGGTTACATAATTTGCAAATGCGAAAAACTTAAAGGTAACGAGATAATGCTCGACTGCCCAAGCGTGGGCGCGACGGAAAACATAATGCTTGCCGCCGCAAAAGCAGAGGGAACAACCGTAATAAAAAATGCGGCAAGGGAACCCGAAATCGAGGATTTGCAACGGCTATTAAACTGTATGGGTGCAAAAATGCGCGGCGCCGGTACGGGGACTATAATAATCGAGGGCGTTAAGGAGCTTCACGGTTGCGATTTTCTGTCCATACCCGACAGAATAGAAGCGGGTACTTTTTTAATCACCGCAGCTATGTGCGGCGGCGAGGTGGAGCTTAGACGCGTTTGCGCGGAAAATATAAGTTCGCTTTTACATAAACTTCGGGAAAACGGTTGCAAAATTCACTTAAATAATGATACAATAATTTTGGAAAATCACAAAAGACCAATTTCCGTCAAAAGCGTTGAAACTCAGCCGTACCCGGGTTTTCCCACGGATTTGCAAGCGCAAATAACGGCGCTTTGCTGTATTTGCCGCGGACAGTCGATTATAACCGAGAACTTGTTTGAAACGCGTTTTAAATACGTCCCCGAACTCAGAAAAATGGGTGCGGATATAACGGTTATAAATCGCAACGCCTTCGTGCGCGGTGTGGAAAAGTTTTATGGCGCAACGGTGGTCGCCCACGATTTGCGCGGCGGCGCGGCGCTTGTTTCGGCGGGGCTTGCCGCAGAGGGCAGAAGCGAAGTTTTGGATATTTCCCACATAGATAGGGGTTACGGCTCTTTCGAATATAAACTCCGCTCTCTCGGCGGAGATATCGTAAGGGTGTCGATATAGGATTTATGAAGCACTTAAGAAAAATCGGGATACTTATAATTGCCGTAATTATGGCTGCGGCTGTCGCCGTAGGCATATGCGTAGTCTACGCCGTAAGAAACGTAAACATGACCTTTCTAAATTATTCCGACAGCCAAGAAACTTCAAGTTCGGAAATGCTCGCAATAAAAGAAAGCGTGCTTGAAAAGGTGCGCGGCAGAGTGATTTCTTCGGTCGGCGAAGAGGACGTTGCGTCTTGCCTTGACGACGGGTATTTTTTGGAAAGCTTTGAAAAGGTCTTGCCTTGCACGATAAATATTACCGTTCAACAAAGACGCGAAGTGTACTCGGTATTCGACGGTGAAAATTATTTGAATTACGACGAAACGGGCAAATTTATGAGAACTGCCGAAAACGGCTTAAACTTTTTCGACGGCGCGCCTAACCTTATTTTAGAGGGCACGAACGGCGAAGAGGATATTAAAGAAGTGGCGGCAGTTTGCGCTATTTTCAAAAGTTATTCGGAAAATTCGGCTTTAAGGTCTGCGCTTGAAAAGGTGACGCTCAGCAAATCGCAAACTTCCATAGTTGTTGACAGCGATAAAATAGTATTCGGTTTTTGGTGCGGAATTTCGATAGAAATTCAAGATTATACGAAATACACGTCCGAAAAAATTTCAAAGGCTTATAAGTATTTTAAGGAGCTTTCGCCCGAACAGAAGCTTAAAGGCAGAATTTATTGCCTTATAGACGAGAACGGCGAGTTCGTTACTACATATAACGCCAATGCATAAGCGGTATAAAAAAGCGGTTTAGTAAACCGCTTTTTTTGTTTATTCTGTTGACTTTTCGGCTATCCCTATTATATAATTGATTATATAATAAACAATGGGGTTATGCGTATGCGCACTAACTGCGTCGCAATTTTGGATATACGCTCGGCAGAGATGACCGCCGTCATCGGAGAAAGGGGTGTAAACGGTACTTTTATAATAAAAAGTAAATACACTTTTTCTTACGACGGTTTTGCCGAGGGTGAGCTTTTGGACGTTGAAAACTTTATTTCAACCGTTTGCGACGTGGTTAAAAGTACATTATCGGGCGGCGGCGGAGTTAAAAGCTTTTACGTCGGCGTTCCGGGCGAGTTTTTAAAGCTTGTTAATGTGGACAAAGTATTAAGCTTTCCGTCCGCAAAAAAAATCAATGCCAACGATTGCGCAACCCTTATCGAACATTGTACCCCCCAAGACAGTGAAAAATGGAAAACAGTTCGCCACAGTTGTCTTTACTACGTTCTGTCGGACAAGCGTAAGGTCATTGACCCGAGAGGCGCAGTAAGCGACAGCTTGCAAGGCAAATGTTGTTTCTATCAGTGCAATACTTCTTTTATGGGTTGTGTGATGACGGCTTTTAAAAGATTTAGGGAAATCACTTCGGTCAATTTTATCCCCATCAATTGCGCCGAGGCAATGTATCTCGTGGAGCCCGAACTTCGTGACGAATGTGCAGTTTTATTGGATTTCGGTTACATTTCATCAACGTACAGCGTAATTTGCGGTAACGGTCTTTTGTATAGCGAGTCGTTTTCCGTCGGTATAGGGCACATTGCTTTTTATCTTATGACTGAGCTTGATATTCCTTTCGAGGTGGCGTCTACTTTTCTTTCGACTGTCAATTTGAACGCAAAGGAGAAGCTGACAAGTATCGAAGAGTGCATATACGAGGGCACTTCGTATAAATTTTCAACCGCAAAGTTGCGCGATATTATAAGAGAAGGTCTAGACGGTATTTGCGAAACCGTCGAAGAGTGTAGGCAAAGCTTTTCGGGCAGAAATATAGACGGTAAGCCCTTACTTGTTACGGGCGAGGGAATAAAGGTCGTAAGAGGAACTGCGGAGCATCTTGCGGGCAGACTGGTTAAAAGCGTAGAAGTAATCGCACCCAAGGTGCCATACTACGATAAACCGCATTTTTCATCTGTTTTAAGCCTTTTGGATATGGCTTTGGACGATTCGAATAATTCATAACCGATTAACGGAGGTTAATATGTTTAACGATTTACAAGGAATAGGCTCGAATGGAATTACGGGAAGAGCAAGAATAAAAGTAATAGGGGTAGGCGGCGCGGGTAATAACGCCGTCAATAGAATGTTAGACGCGGGCATAAACAGCGCGGAATACTACGTTGTGAATACGGACAGTCAAATTCTTACGCTTTCTCCTTGCCAAAATAAAATACAGATAGGCAGCGCGCTTACCAAGGGACTTGGCGCGGGTGCAGACCCCGAAGTCGGCAGAGCGGCGGCAGAAGAGAGTAAAGAACTTTTAACCGATGCAATAAAAGGTACCGACCTACTGTTTATAACAGCGGGTATGGGCGGCGGTACGGGTACGGGAGCCGCGCCCGTAATAGCAAAAATTGCAAGAGATTTGAAAATTTTGACTATTGCCGTAGTAACCGAGCCGTTCAGCTTCGAGGGCAAAAAACGTATGGAAAATACGGCGAAGGGGCTTGATAACCTTAAAAAGTATGTCGATACCTTAATCGTAATTCCCAACGACAAGATTAAGACCGTAGTTGCGAAGAACACGCCTATGACGGAAGCGCTTCGCGTTGCCGACGATATTTTAAAGCAGAGTATCAGGGGGCTTACAGAGCTTATAGTCAACCCCTCGCTTATCAATCTTGACTTTGCGGACGTTAAGACCATACTTAAAGATAAGGGAATTGCCCATCTCGGCGTCGGCGTTGCAAAGGGTGATAACAGAATAATAGAAGCAGTCCGCGTTGCCGTAAACTGCCCGCTTTTGGAAACGACAATCGAGGGCGCGCGCGGTGTAATTTTGAACGTCGTAGGTGGCAAGGACTTGACCATAGATGAGGTTACCGATGCGGCAGAGCTTGTTAAAAGCGTTGTTGACGCGTCGGCAAACATTATATTCGGCGCAAGAATCGACCCCAACGTTCAAGACGAGGTCGAAATTACCGTCATTGCAACGGGTTTCCCCGGCTATGATACATCGGCGCGCCGTGACGACGAGGTAAGAGGATATGCGGGCAATATCGGATACGATGACGGGCTTTACGGCGGCGGTATGCGCAGAATGACCGTTAATGAGCCTTACTATAAGCCCGTTCAACCCGTGCAGCCGATACAGCCTATCCAGCCCGAAAGACCGCAGTATGTGCAGCCGATTCAACCCGTTCAGCCCAAGGCGGAGGAGATAAATATCGAGCGTCAGCCCGAAAAGAACGTGCCTAAATTTGCACAGCTTTTAAAGAACTTCGGCAAAAAACGCGACAACTGATAAATTAAATATAACGAAAAGGCGCACGGCTAAACCGTGCGCCTTTTCGTTTACAAATTCAGAGTTATTTAACTGACGGAAAACTAATTTTGACTTTTATCAAGTTCATCATAGTAAGCCGTAAGGATTGCTTTTTTCAAAATATCTCGGGTCGCGGTGTCAAGTGGATGTGCAATATCCTTATACTCGCCATCATTAGTTTTTCTGCTGGGCATAGCAATAAACGCGTCGTTATTGGCTTCGATTATCTTAATATCGTGTACAACAAAGCATTTGTCAATCGTTATCGAAGCAACCGCTTTAAGTTTATTGTCCCCCTTGTTAACTAATCTGATTCGTACGTCTGAGATTTCCATAAAAATCACCTACCAGATATACTTTCATTAAAATCATTGTACAATAAAATATTTATAAATACAACATTTATTTTAAAGTTTTTCTCAAATTTTTTAAAAAAACTACAAAATTCGTGCTAATATTCCAAAATTATTAATAAAATTTAATATGCGGAAAAGTTTTTTGGAGTTTTACGACAGTTTCTATTTTATAGGAATAGGCGGAGTAAGTATGAGCGGGTTAGCCAAATATATTCTGTCTTGCGGTAAAAAAGTTGGCGGAAGTGATAATTTTTCGGGCATTTATACTGAAGAATTATCAAAGCTCGGTGCAAAAGTGGAGATAGCGGAAAGTAAGGGTAGCGTTAAGCTTTATGACGTAGTCATCTATACCGACGCCGTAAAAGAAAACGATATTCAGCTCATCGAAGCGCGAGAGCTTAATAAAACCATACTGTCGCGCGGGCAACTTCTATACGAGGTCAGCCGCGATTTTAAAAAAGTAATAGCGGTTTCGGGCTGCCACGGCAAAACAACCTGTACGGCGATGCTTGCGCACGTTTTTGCGTGTGCCGGAGCAAAGTTCGGCGTTCATATAGGCGGGCGCGACAAAAGCTTTTTAAACAGCTTTTACAGCGGCAGAGATTTCTTTATCACCGAAGCGTGCGAATACAAAAAGAACTTCCTTTTATTAAAACCCGATATCGCCGTAATTTTAAATAGCGCGCCAGACCATCTTGAATGTTATGGCTCGGTCGAAAATTTGCGTGCGGCGTATACTCATTTTGCGGATAGCGCCGAAATTGCGATTGTTCCTTATGGCGATTTAAAGGTAGAGGGGCTTACATTCGGTTACGAAAAAAGCGCGCGCTTTTGTGCAAAGCACGTTGTGTGTCGCAACGGTTTTTATAGTTTCACCGTGCTTGACGGAGACGTTAAGCTTGGCAATATAAGCCTAAACGTTTATGGCAAGCATAACGTATTAAATGCGCTCGCCGTTGTTGCCGCTGCACGATCTGCGGGTATTTCCTTTGCGCGAATAAAAGAGGGACTTGCCGACTTCACGGGCGTTGAACGGCGCTTTGAAAATATCGGCAAATTTAAAGGCGCCCGCTGCATAGCAGATTACGCGCATCACCCCGACGAAATAAGCGCAACTCTTTCCGCGGTAAAAAAACTGAATGAGGGGAAATTGTTTGTAATATTTCAGCCGCATACCTATTCAAGAACTAGGAATCTTTTTCGTGAGTTTGTAAAAGTGCTATCGGGTATAAATAATTTGCTTATTTATCGTACTTTCGCAGCGCGAGAATATTTTGACGATAAGGGCAGTGCGCTTACTCTTTCCCAAAGCGTGAAAAGGTCGCGCTACGGTGACTGTGCCGCGGATATTATTGAATTTTTGCGTTGCGCGGGGGAGGAGGATACCGTACTTTTCCTCGGCGCGGGCGATATTTACGATATTGCAAAATATATAATAAATATGCATAAGAATAAATAATTATCCAATAGAATTTTATAAATAAAAATCAACTATTTTAAGCATATTATGGGGTTAATTGTAATTTTTTAATTTTTTAGTGCAAAATTTATTGCGTTAGTATTAAATATTTATTCATTGAAATTCAGCCTTGAATTTTAATATTCAAACGACCTTTTGCGCGCCTGACTTTGGCGCGCTTATTTATATATAAATAAATTTAAATTGTCATTTTATTTTGTTGTTATTTTTTTCTGATTATGTTATAATGAAATGCGAAAATTTATTTTATCGGATTTTTAAAATTCGGAGAACTTACAGTGAGTGACAAGAAAAAGAGCAAAAGCGAAAAAATTTCATATATACTTACAAAAGAAACTATCGGTATGACTTTAATGCTGTTTAGTGTTATCGTCCTTTTGATGCTTTTAAGTTACACGGCAATTTTTGCGGGCGTAGGTAAGGCAATCTGTACGTTTATGTACGGTACGTTCGGATATGGCTCGCTTTTAATCGTGTTCATTTTGGCGTATCTCGGTGAGTGGCTCGTATTCGGCAAAAGGTTAAAAATCGGCTTCAAAAAAACCGTAACTATATGTTTGACTGCTGTTATGCTGTTTTTTCTTTTCCACGCTGTATCTACTAACGGCTATCCTATTAACGGCTACGGCGAGTATTTGTCTAATTGCTATATGAACGCTCAGTACGGATATTCGGGTTATACGCTTGGCGGAGCAATATCCGGAATAGTTGTTTATCCCGTCCTTGCAATGGGCGGGTATATAACGGCGTATGTAATTTTCGGTGTGCTTGCGCTTTTGTGTGGGGCGTTGACGTTTCTTGCTTTTAAAGGAACAGTTTCCGTGCGCCATATTCGTAAGATCAAAATTAAGGACAGCGAGGTAGAGGAAAGTTACGCCGCTCAACCCGTTGAAGCCGCGCCGGTAAAAATCGAATATGCGCCCGAAGTTGTTATTCCTCAGTCGCAACCTTCCGCAGTAGGGCAGTCCAATAATCCGCCCGAAGTCGAAAATAAATTTTCGCAGAAGAATTTGGGGCGCAGAATTTTGTTTGAAAGGGGCGAGTTTGACGCAGAAAGTTACAGAAGAAATATGATTTTTAACGAAAATTCCTATTTCAATCACCCCGTAACGAGCGAAGCCGACTATTTAAGCAGCTTTACGTCAAATCAAACCGAAAAACCCAAGCAACCGCAAAGTTATACTCAAAGTTATCAGTATGACGTTTATAATCAGTCGCCATCAATGCCGACTAATAATGTTGTAGAGGACACGCGTCAGCCCGAGTACGACGCTTACGAAGAACCCGACAACTCTTATCTGAACGAACAGCCGTTCTACGGCAATTATAACGAACCTTCGCAACCCGAAGAGCCCGAAGAACAATTCCCCATTCAAGAGGAGCAGCCTTATACTCCGCCCGTGAGAGAGCGCGGCGCGGTAGGTTTTACCGAAAATTATCAAGAACCCGTTCGTGAAGAACCCGAAATCGAAGAAGTAAAAAGCGAACCGACGCCTACCGAAAGTTCCGCTTACAATTTCCTTAACGACAGCGCGGATAGAAGCGAGAGGGGGAGAGCGGCGCAGCGAAACGAATGCAGCAAAGCGGAACTTTTCGACGACGAGGGAGACGACGTAGATATTTTTGCCGTTCGCTCCGATAGAAACACGCTTGAAAGTTCAAGGCTGACAGAGCGCGCCGTTCCGTCAGTTCCTACTGTGCCCGACCGCGTTGCAAGGAGAACGGAAGAGGTTAAGCGTGTTGAAAAGCCCGCAGAACAACCCGCGCCCGTTCCAGAGGAAAAGCCCAAGCATGTATGGAAGAAGTACGTTCGCCCTACGCTTGATTTGTTGGATAACTATCCCGAAAATTCTAACGTTAATACGGGCGAAATAGAGGACAACAAGCGTACTATTGTACAAGCCCTCGAACGTTACAAAATTTCAAGCGAAGTTGCAAACGTCACTATCGGTCCAGCAATTACCCGATACGACGTAATTATTCAAGATAAAACCAATATTAAGCGTTCCCTCGGCTACCGCGACGCAATCGCAATGGAGCTTATGAAGGAGAATGTGACGGCATATCTTAACTACTCTAAGGGTGCGCTGTCCATAGAAGTTCCCAACAATAAACGCTCGATTGTCGGGCTTAAAACTATGCTTGCAAGCTCGAAATTTATCAACAGCAAGCAAAATTCTTTGACGTTCGCCCTCGGAAAAAATGTGGAAGGCGAAGTCGTTTGTCCCGATATAACCAAAATGCCGCATTTGCTTGTTGCCGGTACCACGGGCAGCGGTAAAAGTATCTGTCTGAGCGCCCTTCTCGTCAGCTTGCTGTACAAGTACGGACCCGAAGAATTAAGGCTTATTCTCGTTGACCCCAAACAAGTAGAATTCATTTCTTACGATAAGTTGCCACACCTAATGATTAACGAGATAATTTACGACGTGGACAAAGCCATTAAAGCTTTGAATTGGGCAATTAAAGAAATGGAACGCCGCTATACGCTGTTTAAGGATATGACGGAAAAGGGCGTTGCGACGAAGAACCTCGACGAATATAATGCTCATTTGCCCGAGGGCGAGGAAAAACTGCCGAAAATCGTAATAATTCTTGACGAGTTCGGCGATTTGATGCTTCAAGCCAAAAAGGACATAGAAAGCAGAATTATAAAGCTTGTTCAAAAAGCCCGCGCTTGCGGAATACATCTTATTTTAGCAACGCAACGCCCTTCGGTAGACTGCATTACGGGACTTATAAAGTCCAACTTACCCACGCGTATCGGCTTTAAGGTTAACTCTTTCGACGACGCCCGTACGATTTTCGATATCGGCGGCGCGGAGAAGCTGCTCGGCAAGGGCGACGCGTATTTCCGTTCAGCCGAAAGTCCCGACCTTGCGCGTATTCAGTGCTGCTTTGTTGACACCCACGAGGTGCAAAAAGTTACCGACTTCGTCAAAGCCAACAACGAAACTTACTTCGACCAAAGCGTTTCCGACTTTATTAACACCGTTGAGCAAGAGGAAACCGCCAACTCAATGGTCAGCGGCGGCGGTGACGGCGAGGAAAGCGAAACCAAGATTGACGACACGTTTATTAAAGCCCTTAAATACTGCGTAACTTCCAACCAAGCTTCCGTTTCTATGATACAGCGGCGTTTCCCCGTCGGGTACATTAAAGCTTGCAAAATTATCGATTGGATGGAAAATATGAACTATGTAACCCCTTCCGAGGGGTCAAAACCGAGAAAGGTTTTGCTTTCCAAAGATGAATTCTTCAACATTTACGGAGACGTTGATGATTGATTTTAAATCTAAAAAATTCGGGATTATTTCACTCGGCTGCGATAAAAACCGCGTTGATATAGAAAAACTTTTGGCTATAATTAAGGCAAACGGCTGTGAAATAACCGACGACGCTTCGAACGCGCAAGTGCTGGTTATAAACACATGCGCGTTTTTGAACGACGCGCGCAAGGAAGCGATTGAAACTGTTTTGGAATTTTCGGCTTTAAAAAGCGAACACCTCGAAAAAATAGTCGTTACGGGCTGTTTGCCTCAAAAATACGCCGACGAAACTTTTGTTGCGTTAACGGAAGCCGATATTTTTCTCGGTACGAACGATTATGATAAATTCTTTGACGCGCTTGAAAAATCTTATTCGGGCGAAAGAGTGAATTTCGTCGGCACCGGTTCGCACAGCTTTAACGGCGAAAGAGTAGTAACCACGCCCGCACACTACGCCTACCTAAAAATAGCCGACGGCTGCAACAATCATTGCACATATTGTTTAATTCCCAAAATCCGCGGCAAATACGAAAGTTATCCTACGGATAAACTTTTGCAAGAGGCGGAGGGGCTTGGCGATGTTTCCGAACTCATTTTGGTTGCCCAAGACGTAACGCGCTACGGCATCGATATTTACGGCAAAAAAAAATTAGTAGAAATTTTAAAAAAGCTGACAACACTTGTCAACATTAATAGTGTAAGATTACTTTACTGTTATCCCGATATGATTGACGACGAGTTGATTTCGGAAATAAAAAACAACCCTAAAATCGTTAAATATCTCGATATACCTTTACAGCACAGCGAAAATAAGATTTTAAAGCTAATGAACCGTCCCGCCGGAAGAAGTGAATATCTTTTGCTTTTGGCAAAGTTAAGAAAAGAAATTCCCGATATTGCCGTTCGTTCGACTTTTATAGCGGGCTTTCCGACCGAAACCGAGGAGGACTTCGAGGACTTAATTGCCTTTTTGAAGGAAACGCGACTCGATAATTGCGGTTTTTTCGCTTACTCGCGTGAGCCGGAAACCGCAGCGTACAAGCTTAAAGGTCAAATACCTTATTCCGTCAAGAAAAGGCGGGTTAAAAAACTATACGAAGTGCAAAAGGCAATTTCTTTTGAAAAGCTGCGTCGTTTTGTTGGAAAGAAGATAAAAGTGCTTTGCGACGGAATTGATTACGAAAAGGGTTGTTTTGTCGGTAGGGCGTACTTTCAAGCCCCCGAAATCGACGGAAAAGTTTACTTTAACGCTTGTTCCGCAGTTCAAGGCGAATATATTGAAGTCGTTATTGATTGCGCGGACGCCTACGATTTGTACGGGCGCACGGAGGATTATTGTTTATGAACGATAACGAAATAGATAAAGAGAGCAGAGCGTATAAGCTCGCGGCGGGCAAGGACGTAATGAATTTGCCAAACAAACTCACTATTGCAAGAATGTTGATGATACCCGTATTTATTCTATTCTTTTACCTTGATTTTACTGCGCATTATTTTGTCGCGCTTGCGGTGTTTGCAATTGCTTGTTTGACTGATTTGCTCGATGGAAAAATCGCGCGAAAATACAATCTTGTAACCAATTTGGGGAAGTTTTTGGACCCTATTGCCGATAAGGTTTTGGTTTTATCGGCACTGGTAATAATGCTTACGGTGCCGCCGTTTTTTACCCAAAACCTCGGGTTTTGGGCGCTGATTGTCGCGGGTTGCGGCGTTGCGCTTATACTTGCGCGTGAAATTATAGTCAGCGGTTTCAGAATGGTTGCGGCAAGCTCTGGTACAGTAATAGCTGCGGATATTTTCGGCAAATATAAGACGGTCTGCCAAGATATTTCAATCGTTGTGCTTATTATCGGCGCGGGCGTTGCAGAGCTGACCGACCATATAGCGGGCGTAATTGTTAACTATGTAGGACTTGCGTTTTTCGCACTTGCTGTCCTTTTAACCGTAGTTTCCGGCGTTAATTATCTTGTAAAAAACAGAGAAATTTTGACAAAATGAGCGTTTTTATAAGAACGGTTGCCGCCCCCGCAGAAACGGTAAAAGCGGCGCTTGCAAATTTAAAAAATTCGTGCCCGAATCTTTCCGTAAATTTGCGCGAAAGCTTTGGCGACCTTACGATAGAGATTGACGAAACTTCAACTGAAAAATCGGTATTTGACAAGGCTTATAGAGAAATAGTAAGCGCGCTAAACGAATATATTTACGCGCTTGAAGATATTTCGCTTTGCGATAGGCTTGTGCAGCTTTTAAAACTGAGAAAATCGACTATAAGCGTTGCCGAGTCGTTTACGGGCGGCGGAATAAGCAAGCGTTTGGTTGAAATTTCGGGCGTTAGCGAAGTGTTTTTCGAGGGACTGAACACATATAGCAACAAGTCTAAAATGCATAGGCTTGGAGTAAAAGAGGAAACGCTTGAAAAGCACGGCGCAGTATCGGCCGAAACTGCTTACGAGATGGCTTACGGTCTTCTTAAAACGGGAAATTGCAATGTTTGTATTGCAACGACGGGCATTGCGGGACCTAAATCGGATAATACGAAAAAGCCCGTAGGGCTTTTGTATATAGCCGTCGGAAACGAGGAGCATATCAGCGTTTACGAATACAATTTGAAGGGCACGCGGCAGTCGATTACGGAAACGGCGATTAACATTGCGTTGTTTCTGGCTTTTAAAAAGTTAAAATAATTAGAGGTAATATAAAATGAACGAAGAAAAATTAAAGGCACTTAACTCAACCATAGCAATGATTGAAAAACAGTACGGAAAAGGCTCGATTATGAAGCTTGGAGAAACGACCGTTTCCAACGATGTCGAAATTATTCCCACCGGCTGCCTTTCACTTGATTTGGCGCTAGGCGTAGGCGGTGTTCCCCGCGGCAGAATTATGGAAATTTACGGACCCGAAAGCTCGGGTAAAACCACTGTCGCCTTACATATAATTGCCGAAACGCAAAAGCTTGGCGGCGTTGCTGCGTTTATCGATGCAGAGCACGCGCTTGACGCACAATATGCTCACGCGCTCGGCGTAGACACCAACGAATTATATCTTTCACAGCCCGACACCGGTGAACAAGCGCTTGACATTTGCGAGTCGCTTGTCCGTTCGAGCGCAGTTGATATCATTGTCATCGACTCGGTTGCCGCGCTTACTCCCAAAGCCGAAATAGAGGGAGATATGGGCGACGCGCACGTCGGACTTCTTGCCCGCCTTATGTCGCAAGCTTTAAGAAAGCTTACCGCCATAACCAACCGTTCCAAAACTTGCGTTATTTTCATCAACCAATTAAGGGAAAAGGTCGGCGTTATGTTCGGAAACCCCGAAACAACCCCGGGCGGCAAGGCGCTTAAATATTTTGCGTCTTTGCGTCTCGATATAAGAAAATCCGATGCTTTGAAGGGTGACGGCGGCATAATCGGTAACAGAACGAAGTGTAAGGTAGTTAAAAACAAGGTTGCGCCTCCGTTCAAGGTTGCCGAGTTCGATATTATTTACGGCGAAGGCATTTCGCAAGAGGGTTGCCTTATAGACCTCGGCGTTGAATACGGCGTTCTCTCTAAAAGCGGAAGCTGGTTCAACTATAACGAAGAAAAAATTGCACAAGGCCGCGAAAAGCTTCGTGAACATTTAAAGTCCAATCCCGAATTAAAAGCAGAAATAGAGGGAAAAATAAGAGAGGCGCACAAAGCCGCACAAAGCAAATAAGAAGGTTTAAATGCAACACGGTTTTATAAAAGTCTGCGCGGCAACCCCCGAGATGCGTGTGGCGGACGTAGATTTTAACACTCAAAAAATAATAGAAGCTGTAAACGAAAGTGCGAAAAACGGCAGTCAACTTACCGTTTTCCCCGAGCTTTGCGTATGCGGTTATACTTGCGGCGATTTGTTCAATCACCCCGCACTTATAAGTGCGTGCGAAAACGCCGTTGAAAAAGTATGCAAGGCTACCGAGGGACTGAAAACCCTCGTGTTTGTGGGCGTGCCCGTTGAAGTAAGCGGAAAGCTCTACAACTGCGCTGTTGCCATTTGTAACGGTTTTATCTTGGGCGTCGTCCCCAAAACCTACTTGCCGAACTACGGCGAATTTTATGAAAAGCGGCACTTTTTGCCCGCACCTAAGTTTCCGACATTAATAAGTTTTGCGGGTCAGCCCGAAACAATCGTTGATACACGCCTTATCTTTAAAGCCGAAAACTGTCCCGGATTTACCGTTGCCGCCGAAATCTGCGAGGATTTGTGGGCGCCCAAGTCGCCGTCCGTAAACCACGCTAAGGCGGGGGCTAATATTATCGTTAACCTATCATGCAGCAACGAAACGGTAGGTAAAGCCGAGTACAGAAGAACACTTATCAAAGCTCAGTCCGGTAAGCTTGTATCTGGTTACATTTATTGCGATGCCGGCGAGGGTGAAAGCTCCACCGACACAACCTTTGCGGGGCACAATTTAATTGCCGAAAACGGCGTGATTTTAGCTGAAAGCAACTTGTTTCAAAACGGGCTTTTGTATAGCGAAATCGACGTGCAAAAAATTAATTCCGAACGTAAGCGCGTTTCAAGCGGTTACTATTTGGATGAGATTGAAGAAGATTATACGGTATGCGGATTCGAAACTTCTGAAAACGAAGCGAATTTAACCCGTATATTTTCTCAAACCCCGTTTGTGCCCGAAAACGGCGCAACGCTTGCGGAACGCTCTGAACTTATTCTAACTATACAGCAAAAGGGACTTGAAAAGCGGCTTAAACACACCGGTTCAAAAACCGTTTTAATAGGTATTTCGGGCGGGCTCGATTCGGCGCTTGCGCTGCTTGTTGCTTGCCGTGCATTTAAATCGCTTGGTAAAGATACAAAAGATATAATTGCCGTCACTATGCCCGGTTACGGCACTACAAAAAAGACTAAAAACAATTCCTTGCGTCTTATAAATGCGTTGGGTGCAACCGCCAAAACAATACCTATATCGGATACCGTTTTAAGGCATTTTAAGGATATAGGTCACGACCCTAACGACAGAAACGTTACCTATGAAAACGCTCAAGCGCGTATGCGCACAATGGTTTTAATGGATTTGGCGAACGATTTGGGCGGGCTTGTTATAGGCACTTGCGATTTAAGCGAAACTGCGCTCGGTTGGTCAACCTATAACGGTGACCATATGGCGATGTATGGCGTAAACGCGTCCGTTCCAAAAACCCTTGTAAAGCATCTTATCGCGTACGAAGCGGACAAGCTCGGTGGAGAAGTTAAAAAAATTCTTACAAGCATTTTGAACACCGAAATCAGTCCCGAGCTTTTGCCGCCCGACGAAAAGGGAAATATCGCACAAAAGACTGAGGACATAGTAGGACCGTATATTCTGCACGATTTCTTTATCTATTACGCGTTGCGTTATGCGTTCCCGCCCGATAAAATTATGTTTCTGGCTGAGAGCACTTTTGACGGCGTTTTTGATAAAAAGACCATAAAAAAGTGGCTTAAAAGTTTTTATGAAAGATTTTTTAAGCACCAATTCAAACGCTCGTGTATGCCCGACGGAGTAAAGGTGGGTTCGGTATCGCTTTCACCCCGCGGAGATTGGCGTATGCCGTCCGATGCGTCGGCAAGCGTTTGGCTTGAATATTTCAAATAATTTTAAATACCGCAAGGTTTAGCCTTGCGGTATTTTTCAATATTATAAAACTATTTTATCTATTAAATTGACTTTTCAAGGGTTAGGGTGTAAAATATAATAAGATATAAACTACTTCTTAGGAAGTTCCGTATATATTTAAAACTTTATCGGGAGGCTTAAATGAACTTATTGACATTAAGCAGCCTGTTTCTTGCAAACGAGGTAAACGTCGCCGCAATCGTATTGGGCGTATTGCTCGGCGTTGTGGTTTGCCTTGCCGTGGTGGCGTTTTTTCTGGGCGGAAAGCTTAAAGAAAAAAGCATAGAAAAAGAGTTAGGCACAGCGAGGGCTAGGTCTGACAAATTTATAGAAGACGCAAAACGCGAGTGCGAAAACATTAAAATCGAAGCACAGAAACAGAAACTGCAAAAACAAGAAGAATTACAGGAAGAATTCGAAAGCTGGAGCAGAGAAAAGAAAAAAGACTTGCAAAAGCAAGAGCAACGTTTAGTACAAAAAGAAGATATCCTTGACAAAAAGGAAGAAGCTCTTTTAAAGCAAACAAGCGAATTAGACCAACAGAAAAAGGCGCTTGCAAATAAGGAAATCGAAGTTAAAAAGACGCAAGAAAAAGTTACTCATCAGCACGAACTTATGGTGCAAGAGCTTGAAAAAGTTGCGCAGCTCACTAAGGAAGAAGCAAAAAAACTTCTGTCTGACGAAATTTTGGACGAAACAAGGCACGACGTTGCTTTGCAAGTAAGAAATATCGAGGCAACGGCAAAGGAAGAGGCAGTTACCGAAGCGAAGAAAATTATTTCCCTTGCAGTTCAGCGTTGCGCGGCGGACCACGCGTCTGAAATTACCGTTTCCGTCGTTCCCTTGCCCAGCGACGATATGAAAGCAAGACTTATCGGCAGAGAGGGCAGAAATATCCGAGCGATTGAAAACGCAACGGGTATCGAGCTTATAATCGACGACACCCCCGAGGTGGTTATCCTTTCGGGCTTTGACCCCGTTAGACGCGAAATTGCAAGAATTACCCTTGAAAAACTTATCACGGACGGCAGAATTCACCCCGCAAGGATAGAAGAAACCGTTGAAAAGGTAAGAAAGGAAATGGACCAAGAAATCAAACAAGCGGGCGAAAGCGCGATGTTTGACGTCGGTATTTTCGGTATCCACCCCGAGCTTATCAAACTTTTGGGAAGATTGAAGTACAGAACAAGTTACGGGCAGAACGTCTATAAGCATTCGATAGAGGTTGCGCAGCTTGCGGGGCTTATGGCTCAAGAATTGGGGCTTGACGTTAACCTTGCTAAGCGCGCGGGACTTTTACACGATATAGGTAAAGCCGTAGACCACGAGCAAGAGGGTACGCACATTCAACTCGGCGCGGACCTTGCAAAGAAGTATAGGGAAAACAACAACGTAATTAACGCCATTGCGGCGCACCACGGCGACGTAGAGCCTAAGACAATAGAAGCGGTACTTGTTGCGGCGGCCGACGCTATTTCGGGCGCAAGACCCGGCGCAAGAAGGGAAACGGGCACGAACTACGTCAAAAGGCTTGAAAAGCTTGAAGCTATCGCGGGCGACTTCCGCGGAGTGGACAAGTGTTACGCAATTCAAGCCGGCAGAGAAGTGCGCGTAATCGTTAAACCCGACCAAGTAGACGACGCGCAAACGTTATTCCTTGCAAAGGATATTGCAAAGAAAATCGAAGCGGAGCTCGAATACCCCGGTCAGATTAAAGTAAACGTAATCAGAGAATTCAGAGCTTCTGAATTTGCAAAATAAAAATTTATAAGCCGTCGATAGTAAATCGGCGGCTTATCTTTAAAAAACGTGAAAAATAAATTATTCAGCTACAAATCGCCGAACTTCGACAAGCTTGTGCGCTACGGTTTTTTATACAATGGTAATTCGTACATTTACGTTACAAGTATTTTAAGCGGACAGTTTGAAATGCGCATAGAGATTGCTGCCGACGGCAAAGTACAAACCGAATTGACCGATTTAAATTCGGGTGAGCCGTATATCTTGCATTTGGTCGAAGATGCGTGCGGTTCTTTTGTGGGAGCAATTCGTGTGGAATACGAGCGTGTGTTAACGGATATCGCCGATAAATGTTTTGAAAAGGACGTGTTTAAAGGCGACTGCGCCCACAAAGTTATCGAATACGTCCATGAAAAATATGGCGACGAATTGCAATATTTATGGCGCACGTTTCCGTCGAACGCAGTTTGGCGAAGAAAGGACAACGAAAAATGGTACGCAGTATTGCTGTTGCTTTCCAAAAGAAAGTTGGGCTTGAATTCCGACGATATTATAACAATAATCGATTTGCGTATAGACCCAAAAATTCTTCCGAACATTATTGACGGAAAAAGATATTTTCCGGGATATCATATGAATAAGAAAAATTGGTTTACAATGTGCCTTGACGGCTCGGTATCTGTGGAAGAAATCTGCGATTGGATAGATAAAAGTTACATCATAGCCGGAAAAGTTTAGAAAAGGCGCGGTATTAATCCGCACCTTTTTGATTTGGCTATATTTGCATCAACTATATTAAATCACCGCGTCTGTCATAGTGTAGTTTTCCAAGGAATTTTCTTTTACTTGAATACAAATATAATTTATTGATTTTTCGTCAGAAGCGAAGAATTGTCTTTTAGCCGAAGGGGAAATGCGTAACCAATCGCCCGCTTTTAACGTTATCTCTTCACCGTCAATTACAACTTTTCCTTCACCGCTCAAAATTGCGTATATTTCTTCATTCTGCTTATGATAATGAACGAACGGAACGCTTGCGCCTATGGGCAACTCATTTATGCTTATTTCTGCCCCCGTAAGTGCAAGCACATCGTGCAGTTCGGTACGGGCTTCATTTCCTACGCTAACTTTTTTAAAATTTTTCATAATTATCCTCCGAAATTTTATTTGTGCTCAAAGTATAGCAAACACAAAAAAATAATACAATAACGTAACAAATTTATTACTTGATAATAGTTTTGTTACTTGGTTTCATTTTTAAACTATTGACATTTATTGCGACCTTGGCTATAATGTACACAAATTTATATAATGGAGTAGTCCTATGCTGACAAGAGAAGAATTACCCGAGTGTCCCGTTGCTACCACGGTGCAGCTTATAGGCAACAAGTGGAAGCTGCTTATTATCCGAAATTTAGAATATAACGGAGAACAGCGGTTTGGCGATTTTATAAAGTCCATTCCCGCCATAAGTAAAAAGGTGTTGACGGACAATTTGCGGGCTTTGGAAAAAGACGGGCTTGTGGAAAGGGAAGTATTTGCGGAAGTTCCGCCCCGCGTAGTGTATTCTTTATCTCCGATAGGAAGAACATTGGAACCCATTTTTGAAGCGATGTCCGAATGGGGCGCTAAATATAAGGCGAGTTTGTAAAATAAAAAAGCTTTTGGACGATTTATCCAAAAGCTTTTTTATAAATATCAATTTTATTTACTGAATACATAGAATATCGTTGCGAATATGGGGATATTCAAAACCACGAGGCAAGGAATAATTATTTTTGCCGCGATATCACCCGCGCTTGCAAAGCTTACGTTTAAAAGTATCGAGGTTACGAAGATAATCAATATCATTAAAATCGTAATCACAACCGATGCCGTAAGATATGAGTGGGAGGTAGGCTTTCTTGTACATTTTCCGAAATCCGTTGTTGTAAGAATTCCGAAAATCGCAAGTTGCGCAACCGCTATTGCAAGAATAACAAACGGATAACCGATAGATATGCCGTTCACCCCGAGCGAGTCCTTAAACGCAAGACTTAAAGCGAACTCAAACAAAAGAATTACGCCTATTATTAACGAGCACTTAAAAAGCGTTTTACCGCGATTATACTTCTTTCTTCTCGACCCGGAAACGGAGTATTCGGAAGAGGTTACCGTCAAACCGTCTTTGCTTGCTTTAACGCTCGCGTCCTCGTAGCTTACTTGTACGGGCACTTGTTGAATAGGGTTAGTCGGTTGCTGTTCCGTATAGGTCTGCTGTTTAACCGTTTTTACAAACAGATTGTTTATCAAATTTTTATAATCGCGCTCGGTTTCTGGTTTATTGTTATAAATAAGCTTATCCGTATCGATATTGTCGGAATAAGGAACAGTGGGCGTTTCGGTTTGCTCTGCAACGGGTTCGGAAATAAGCCGCAAATAATTTTCGTGCATCCTACGCTCTTCCGAGGCTCTGTCAATAGACGCACCGGAGGGTGCCTGAGTTATTTGGCTTTCTTGTATAGCCGAAGTGTACACGGCTTCTTGCTCGGGTTGAGGCGCTTGAATAGACGTAGGTTGCTGAGCGGCTTGCTGCATCTGCGCCATAACTTCTTGCATTATCTGCTGAACGACCTCTTGCAAAGGCACTTGCTGTTCGCTGTTCTGCGCGGAAATGGGAGTTTCTTCTATGGGCTGAGCAGTAGTCTGTACAACGGGTTGCTCGGCAACGACTTCTACGGCTTTAACTGCGGGTTGTTCCGCCGCGCCGGATTCCTTTGCCTTTTCTTCATTTTCGTCGTTGTACTTAACCTCGCGCACTTCTTTAACTTCGTCTTCATCTTTCAAATTCGGTACGCGGGAAGTAGAGGTCTTTAAAATCTTAAAATCAACGGCGGTGGGAGCGGGTTGCGAAAAGTCAAAATTCCTTTCGGAAATAAGACTGTCTATAACCGTCCTCGAATATTCCCATTCCGCTTGGTTTTTCTCGGTAATTTCTCTTCCGCTGTCTGTAAGGGTATAGTATTTTCTTCTTCCGCCGTTTGAAACCTCGTCGGTTTTCCAGTAAGCGTTTATGTAGCCTTGACTTTCAAGGCGTTTTAACGCGCTGTAAAGGGTGGGCTGTTTTAAAGAATATTGCCCGTGGCTTTTTGACTCGATTTCTTCTATAATTTCGTAACCGTATTTATCGCGCTCGTATAGAGTGCGAAGAATAATCGTATTTATATGCCCGCGGATAAGGTCTGCGCTTATGCCGCTTTTATTTTCGTCCTCGACTTCATCGTTTTTCAATTCTTCGTCCAAGGTTTTCGTCCTCCGTTATTATCTTTATTTATTTTACCATAATTTGCCGAACAAAGTCAATACTTTAAACAAGATAAATAGTACTATGTCACACATAATTGCTCTAAAATACCGTTATTTATTGGACTTTTTAGCTTGTTTTTGATAAAATCGAAGTATGTACAGACATAAAAAAGTTTATGAATTAAGATACACTGACGTTGATGCATTCGATAATTTAAAGCCCTCGTCGTTGCTTTCGTTTTTACAAGAAAGCGCGTGCCTTTCCGCGGACGAGCTGGGTTTTGGCTATGCGGATATCGCGCCGAAGAATATGGGCTTTATAATTGTAAATTGGTATATTGATTTTTTCCGTCCCGTAAAGCTCGGCGATAAGCTCGAAGTGCACACTTGGCCGCTTCGACCTAAATTTTTAATATTTTTAAGAGATTTCGAGCTTTTCGTAAACGGAGAAAAGGTAGGTGTGGCAACTGCGCGTTGGTGTATGGTCGATACCGAAAATTACAGCGTACTGCCCGCAAACGCATACTTTAAAGAGGAAGATTTTGTAAATTATAACACCGAGCGCAGTATAGACTTCAAAGCGTGGAAGATACCGGCGATTGAAGACGGTGAAAAAGTATATACGAAAAAGGTGACTTATTCCGACTACGACCACTATTTTCATGTAAACAACACTAAGTACGCTGATTTTTTAATCGACGCGTTTTCCGTTGAGGAATTTAAAAATAAATATATTAAAAATTTGCAAGTAACATATGTAAAACAGTGCAAAATGGGCGAAAAGATAGAGTTTTTCCGTTGCGAAAAGGACGGCGCATATTATATTGAGGGCAAAGTAGACGAAGAAGTTCGCGTTCAATTCAAGGTTGCGTTCGATGAAGTATGAAATAGTTTATTCAAAGCGCGGAAGCCTTTCTATAACCGTTTCCGCTGACAATAAAGTTACGCTCCGTTGCCCTATCGGATACAGCCGAGAGCGTGCGGATAGGTTTTTAAGCGAAAAATCCGCTTGGATAAATAGGACGGTTGCAAGAAATGAGAAGAGGTTAGTTGCTAACTCTGAAATTATTTCTTATGAAAAAATATTAATAAATGGCGTAAGGTTTCCGCTTTACATAGGTTGTTCCATAAGGGAAATTACCAATAACGGAGTTTTCGTTAAAAGCATAAATGATATAAAAAGGCTTTTTACGGACGCTTTTGCCGCAATATTTATCGAGAGATTGAAAGAAATTTCCCGCCGGACGGGCTTAAATTTCCGTTCCGTGCAAATTAAAGGCTACAAAAGCCGTTGGGGTTGTTGCGACGGGGCAAATAACCTATCGTTCAATTATAAGCTCTTTATGTTGCCTAACCATATACAATATTATATAATAATACACGAGCTTTGCCACACGGCACAGCATAATCATTCGGAAAGTTTTTGGCGGCTTGTAGAAAAGTTTGCGCCCGATTATAGGCGAGTAAAAAAAGAATTGCGCGGATACGATTTTCTGACAAGTTTATATTAATTACTTGACTTATAATCTGCCGTGTTATATAATTTATAAGGTTACGGTTATTAAGATGAAGATTAAGGATACTTTGAACGAAAATTCAAGATACAGCGTAATTTATTGTAACGGCGGATTAAATTTTCCCGCCGCACATAACCGTTTTAATAATTTTGTTTTTATAGATGACTGATTTATTTTTTAAATCAGTCTTTATTTTAAATTTTAAAGGTGCTTCATGAAAAACAGCAAGGCGTATTTAACTTTACAAAACGGCAAAACCTTCGTCGGCAATAGGTTCGGCGCGGACGGAGAAATCGTCGGAGAGCTTGTATTTACTACGGGTATGACGGGCTATATAGAAACGTTGACCGACCCGAGCTATTATGGGCAGATTGTCACCCAAACTTTCCCGCTTATCGGCAACTACGGTATGATTTCACCTGACTGCGAAAGTAAAAAGTCATGGGTTTCCGCGTATATCGTCAGAGAGAAGTGCGACACCCCTTCGAATTTCAGAAGCGAGGGGCAGCTTGACGAATACCTTAAAAAGCAAAATATCGTCGGGCTGTACGGTATAGACACGCGTGAGCTGACTAAAATAGTGCGGGAAACGGGCGTTATGAATGCGGCGATAACTTCTAAACCTTTAAAAGATTTCGGCGAAGTTAACGCGTATACCGTAAGAAACGCGGTTAAAAGCGTAACTTGCAGTGAGGTTGACGAAAGCGGCGAAAATAACGCTTTAAAAGTCGTTGTTTGGGATTTCGGCGCAAAGGACAATATCTCTCGTGAGCTTGTTAAACGCGGCTGCCGATGCATCAAGGTTCCGTCGAATTTTACGGCAGAACAAATTCTTGCGCTGAATCCCGACGGGCTTATGTTAACAAACGGGCCGGGCGACCCCGCAGAAAATGTAGAAATAATAGAAAATATTAAAAAGCTTGCCGGCAAATTGCCCATATTCGGAATTTGCCTCGGGCATCAGTTGTTTGCGCTTGCAATGGGCGGTAAGACCAAGAAAATGAAGTACGGGCATAGGGGTGCCAACCAACCCGTAAAAAATCTTGCGACCGGCAGAGTTTACATATCAAGCCAAAACCACGGTTACGAGGTAATTTCGGAAAGCCTTGAAGGAAAGGGGGTTTTAAGCTATATCAACGCCAACGACGGCACTTGCGAAGGATTTGACTATCCCGAGCTTAACGCTTACACCGTGCAGTTTCACCCCGAAGCTTGCGGCGGACCGCAAGACGCTTCGTTCCTCTTTGACAAGTTCATAAAGAATATAAAGGAGGGCAAGTTCAATGCCTAAGAGAGAAGATATAAAAAAGGTCCTCGTAATAGGTTCGGGACCTATCGTTATAGGTCAAGCCGCTGAATTCGACTATGCGGGCGCACAAGCTTGCCGTGTTTTGAAAGACGCGGGCGTAAACGTCGTTCTTTGCAACTCAAACCCCGCAACTATAATGACGGACAAAGCTCTTGCAGACGAAATTTACCTTGAACCGTTGACCGTAGACACTTTAAAGAGGATAATTTTAAAGGAAAAACCCGATAGCTTGCTTGCATCGCTTGGCGGGCAGACGGGGCTTACCTTGGGCTGTCAGCTTGCAAAAAGCGGCTTTTTGGACGAGCACGGAGTAAAACTTATCGGCGTAAACCTCGACTCTATCGACCGCGCGGAGGATAGGGAGCTGTTCAAAGAAACTATGCAGAAGATTAATCAGCCCATAGTTCCTTCCGACATAGCTTACACCGTGGATGAATGCCTTGCCATTGCCGAAAAAATCGGTTACCCCGTAATAGTTCGCCCCGCATACACTTTAGGCGGCGCGGGCGGAGGCGTAGCGCACGATGAAGAGGAGTTGAAACTTATTTCTCATAACGGACTTATGCTTTCGCCTATCACGCAAGTTTTAATTGAAAAATATATCGGCGGTTGGAAAGAAATTGAGTTCGAAGTTCTTCGTGACGGCGCGGGCAATGTTTTAACTGTCTGTTCAATGGAAAACTTTGACCCCGTCGGAGTGCATACGGGCGATTCGATAGTCATTGCGCCCGCCGTTACCCTTTCGGATAAAGAGTATCAGATGCTCAGAACGGCGTCGCTGGATATTATCTCAGAACTGAAAATCGAGGGCGGTTGTAACTGTCAATTTGCTTTAAACCCCGATTCTTTCGAGTATTCCGTAATCGAAGTAAACCCCCGCGTTTCGCGCTCTTCCGCGCTCGCGTCTAAGGCTACGGGTTATCCTATTGCTAAGGTTTCCACAAAAATTGCACTCGGCTATACTTTGGACGAAATTAAAAACGACGTAACCGGCAAAACTTTCGCTTGTTTTGAGCCGACCCTTGACTATGTTGTAGTCAAACTTCCCAAATGGCCGTTTGATAAATTCTTGTACGCGCAAAGAAACCTCGGCACTCGAATGAAAGCTACGGGCGAAGTTATGGCAATCGGCACAAGCTTCGAAATGGCAATTATGAAAGCAGTGAGGGGTGCGGAGATTTCTGTCGATACTCTAAATATGCCTAAAATGGCAGCGCTTTCCGACGGCGAAATATTATCAAAGCTTCACGAAATTACAGACGAAAGACTCTTTATAGTATATCAAGCCATTAAGCGCGGCGTGAGCATTGATCAAATTTTCAATATTACGAAAATAGACAGATGGTTTTTAAACAAGCTTAAAAATCTTGCCGATTTTGAAAACGAAATTGCGGGCGCGGAAATTTCCCGTGAGCAATACCTTCGAGGCAAAAAGCTCGGCTATCCCGACAAGGCGCTTGAAAGATTATCTGCCAACAAGCTTCCTACGCACAGAAACGACGTTTTTAAAATGGTTGATACTTGCGGCGCGGAATTTTCAGCTCAAACACCGTATTTTTACTCTACATACGACGAAAAAGAGCACGACGAGGCAAAGCCGTTTGTTTTAAACAGCAAGAAAAAGCGAATTATAGTTATCGGCTCGGGCCCCATAAGAATAGGACAAGGCATAGAGTTCGACTATTCGTCAGTGCACTGTGTGTGGGCGCTGAAACGTCTTGGCTATGAAGTTGTAATTATCAACAACAACCCCGAAACTGTTTCAACCGACTTCGACACTGCCGATAGGCTTTATTTCGAAGCGCTTACACCCGAGGACGTACAGAACGTAATCGATATCGAAAAGCCCTACGGCGTAGTAATAACCTTCGGCGGACAGACGGCAATCAAGCTTTGCGGTTACCTTGATAAAAAGGGTATTCGCATACTCGGCACGCCCGCGGACAGCGTAGACCTTGCCGAGGACAGAGAGCGCTTTGACGAACTGTTGGAGCAGTTCGGCATCGCCCGTCCCAAAGGGCTTACGGTTATGAGCAAGTCTGACGCGGTTGCCGCCGCTGAAAAGCTCGGTTATCCCGTATTGCTTCGTCCATCGTATGTAATCGGCGGTCAGAATATGACTATTGCCTTTACTCAAAACGATATTGAGCGTTATATGGACGTTATATTGGCGCAAAAAATCGAAAACCCGGTGCTTTGCGACAAATATTTAATGGGCACCGAGCTTGAAGTAGACGCGATTTCGGACGGCGTGGACGTGCTTATCCCGGGAATTATGCAGCATATAGAACGCGCGGGAGTTCACAGCGGCGACTCAATCGCGGTCTATCCGCCTTACAATTTAAGCGACGCTATGCTTAAAAAAGTGGTGGATATCTCAACCAAGCTTGCGATTTCGTTAAAGACTAAAGGTCTTATCAATATCCAATATTTAATTTATCAAAACGAGCTTTACGTCATCGAAGTTAATCCGAGGGCGTCACGAACTATTCCGTATATATCCAAAGTTACGGGCGTTCCCATGGTCGATTTGGCAACCAAGATTTTGACGGGCGCTAAACTTAAAAGGCTTGGCTATGGTACGGGGCTATATCCCAACTCGCCCTATGTTGCGGTAAAAGTTCCCGTATTTTCGTTCGAAAAGCTTAATGACGTGAACTCTCAGTTGGGACCCGAAATGAAGTCCACGGGCGAGGTACTCGGCATAGGCAAAACGATAGAGGAAGCGCTTTTTAAGGGGCTTGTGTCGGCGGGCTTCAATATGAAGCACCCCACAAAGCACAAAAAAACGGGTATTTATTTTACCATTAACGACCAAGACAAGCCCGAAATTATCAATATTGTCAAAAAATTTGCCGATTTGGGACTTGAACTGTACGCAACAAAGGGTACGGCAAATGTTATTCGCAGCCTTGGGCTTGAATGTAACGACGTTGCCAGACTCTCGTCTAACGAAGAAATATTTAAGCTTATGGACGAGGGTAAGGTCGATTACGTTGTTTACACCGGCAAAACGGACGTGGAAAGCATATCTAACTATATCAGCTTGCATCATCATGCGATTTTAAAGGGAATAACCGTTTTAACCTCGCTTGATACGACGAACGCGCTTGCCGACGTCATCGCGGGACGATACAACGAATTTAATACAGAGCTTGTGGACATAAACGATTTAAGAAAGTCAAAGCTTAAACTGAAATTCAGCAAAATGCACTCGGGCGGTAACGATTATATCTTCTTTAACAACTTCGACGGCACAATTACTTGTCCCGAAAGTCTTGCAATAAACTTCTCGGATAGGCACTATGCGATAGGCGCAGACGGGGTGGTTTTGATAGAAAAGTCAGAGGTTGCCGATGCAAAGGTTCGCATATTCAACAGCGACGGTAGCGACGCGGGGCTTGCGGCAAATCCTTTAAGATGCGTTGCAAAATATCTGTTTGATAACCGCCTTGCGGGTGAAAAACTTAAATTGGAAAGCTGTTCCGGCGTTAAAGAGCTTGCGGTAAACTCGTTTAACGGCAAGGCAAGCTCAGTGTCCGTCAATCTCGGTCAACCTACGGTCGAGACGGGCAAAACGGTTTGCTTTGGCGGAGACGAGTATTCAGCGACTTTCGTCAACGTTGGCAATTCTCATCTTGTAATTTTCACTGATAAGGTGGAAGATATAGATATAGACGCGCTCGGTCAACAACTTACCGATACGGGAAAATATCCTAACGGAATATTTATCGAGTGCGTGCGCGTAGTTAACCGAGTAACGGTTAAAATGCGCGTTTGGGAGAAAGGCAACGGCGAAACTTGGTCGTGCGGCACTGCGGCAACCGCAGCTGCGGTTGCTTCCGTTGCAAACGGTAGCTGCGCGTACGGCGAAGTTATTACAGTAAAATTAAAGGGCGGCGATTTGTTCGTCAAGTACGATTTCTGCGGTAACGCTGAGCTTGACGGAACGGTAAGACAGTCCTTTGAGGGTTCAATCGAAATATAATGATTTATTTAGACAATGCGGCGACGACTAAACCCGATGAAGAGTGTTTAAAACGCGCCGAAAAGTATTTACACGGCGAATTTTTCAATCCTTCCGCGCTCTACAAGGGAGGGTATGATTTGCAGTGCGAAATAAGGTCTGCGCGGGAAAATATTTTATCATTAATTGCGGATAAAGCTAACTATGAGCTTATCTTCACGTCTTGCGGCACCGAAGCGGACAATACGGCAATATTCGGCGCCGGGAGAAGGGGCAACGTGGTTACCACTTCGGGCGAACATTCCGCCGTATTTTCGGCTGTTAACGAGTTGAAACAACGCGGAATAGAGGTAAGGTTTGCAAATCTCAACGCTGACGGAAGCGTAAACGCGGAGCATCTTTTAAGTCTTATCGATGAGAAAACTTCGCTTGTATCCGTAATTCACGTCAGCAACGAAACGGGCGCAGTTAACGATATTGCCGCTATTTCAAAGGCTGTAAAGGCAAAAAATAAGTTTGCTTATTTTCATTCCGACGGAGTGCAAGCCTTTGGGAAGATTCCGTTTATATTAACAAAGGATATCGATTTTTATTCGATTAGCGCGCACAAAATCGGCGGAGTAAAGGGCTGCGGCGCGCTTATTAAGCGAAAAAATATAGTAATTAAGCCGGTAATTTACGGCGGCGGACAAGAAAAAGGTATGCGTAGCGGTACCGAAAACGTATTTGCAATTAAAAATTTTGAGTTTGCTGCGGTTAAGAAATATAAAAAAATCAAAGAAAATTACAGTGCAACGCAAATTTTGCACGAATTGTTGTGGGAAAAACTCGATAAAAAACTTTTTACCAAAATTTCGGGCAAAAAATGTTCGCCGTATATTCTGTGCGTCGGGGCAAGCGGTTTGCGCGGAGAAACAATTCTTCACGAGGCAGACGATAAAGGACTTATAATCGGCACGGGTTCGGCTTGTTCTTCCAACGAGAAAAACAGATTTTCCCGCACGATACTTGCTTGCGGAGTTGGCGAAAGCCTTGCCGATGGAATTTTAAGGCTTAGCCTTTCGTCCGAAACCACAAAGGAAGAGATATTGACCGCGGCGGAAATTCTTAATGAAATAGTTGCAAACAGAAAGGCAATAATGGCGTAATTATGGAAAAAGTAGTTATAGTAAGATATTCGGAATTGCATTTAAAGGGCAAAAACCGCGGTTATTTTGAGCGGGTTTTGATTACGAATATAGAAAAAGCCCTTAAAGGACTTAAACATGAGTTAAAAAGGCAAAGCGGCAGATACCTTGTCGAAAACTTTGACGAACTTGACGTTGACGATATAGTTTCTCGTCTTAAAAAGGTTTTCGGTATACATTCGCTGTCGGTGGCTTTAAAGGTCAATTCCGATATAAACGCCATTTTTAAAGCGGCGGAAGAAGTATGCTTTGATTGCGGCAGTTTTAAAGTGGAAACACATAGGGCGGACAAAACTTTTCCCTTAAATTCTTTACAAATCAGCGCGGAAATAGGCGGTAGACTTTTAAGCAAGTACAAGGCCCTTTCCGTAAATGTGCACAATCCGCAGTTTATCGTCAATATCGACGTGCGAGAAAACGGCACGTCGCTTGTATTTAACGAGTTTTTCAAGGGCGCAGGCGGTATGCCCGTAGGCTCTTCTGGTAAGGGGCTTTTGCTTATTTCTGGCGGAATTGACAGCCCCGTTGCGGGTCATATGATAGCAAAGCGCGGCATGCAGATAAATTGTATACATTTCCATAGCTATCCTTACACTAATATGCAAGCGCGCGATAAGGTAATCGAGCTTGCCAAAGTTCTTTCTCAGTATACTGGCGGTACTAAACTGAATATAGTGTCGGTGACGCATATTCAAGAAGAAATTCATAAAAAGTGCAACGGCGAGTATATGGTTACGCTTTTAAGACGGTTTATGATGAGAATTGCCGAAGCCGTTGCAACAAAGTGCGGCGCACAGTGCCTAATTACCGGTGAAAGTTTAGGGCAAGTCGCAAGCCAAACAATTGAGGGAATAACTTCGTCAAACAGCGTGGTAAAAAATCTTCCCGTGCTTAGACCGCTGTGCGGTTTTGATAAAGACGAAATTATCGAGCGCAGCAGAGATATGGGCGCATACGATATTTCGATTCAACCTTTCGAAGATTGCTGTACGGTATTTCTACCCAAGCACCCCGTTATAAAGCCTTCTATGAAAAGTATCTTGGAAGAGGAAGACAAACTTGAAGTCGAAAAGCTTATCGAAGAAGCAATTTCGTCTTTGGAAGTATTAACTTTATAAATCATACCATTCGCCCTTGGCAATATCGGGTATTTTCACTTGGGGCGAAGAGTTATCTTTATTTACATTTACGGGCGGCAAGGAAATTTCCTTGCCGTAAATTTTATTTTCTCCGTCAAAATAGTACGGAGTAACGGTGTATTCGTAATATCCCTCGCTTGGCGCGTCGGTTATGCAATTTTGCCATTTACCGTCAAAAACCACCTCAAAACGCCCGTTAAAGTAGCGTTTTACAATATATGCATAGTACTTTGTCTGACATAGCCGTATATTAACCTCGCCATTTTTAACTGAAATTGTAGGCGTTGCTATGGCGGGCGATGAGAATTTCGTGCTGACCTCTTTCGGTTCGTTTCCGCATAAAACCTTAACTTCCAAAACGTTCAATTTTGGCGAAAGGCTGTCGGCAATATTTATTTTGTTGTCTTTATAATAGTCCTCGGCATCGATTTTAACGGTGGAGGTACCGCTTGTCGTATCTAGCTTTTGCGGGGTGTGCTCGGCGTAAAGCTCACTTAAAATTTCGCTTACTATACCGCAACAGTCGCCGCCGCTCGTAATATTCAGTCGTTTGTTGTCTTTATCGCCCAACCAAACGCCTATACAGTGTTCGGATGTGTAGCTTATTGCATACGCGTCCGTATTGCCGTCGGAGTTCCCGCAAGTTCCCGTTTTGGTTGCTATATCGTACTTGAAAGCTGCAAGTCTTTGTGCTGTTCCGCTTTTAGAGGTTGCAATCAGCATTTCATTCATTAACGAGCAAGTTCCCGCAGAAAATACGGGGCTTTTATTTTCTTCCGCTCTATAAAGCGTTTTCCCGTCCTTTGAAATTATTTCTTGAATAAAGCGCGAGGGGGCGTAAGTGCCGCCGCGTTGAAAAACCGAATATCTGTCTGCAATTTCTTTAAGACTCAAACCGTATTTCATGCCGCCGAGAGCAAGCGATAAATTCTTCTCGTCATCGTCAAGCGAAATATTCATTCGGGTCAAGTATTTTTCGGCTTTTTCTATCGTCAAAGAATTAAGTGTTTTTACTGCCGGAACGTTGTAGCTGTATTTTAAACTGTCCGTAACCGTAACGTAGCCGTGATATTTTTTATCGTAATTTTCGGGAGAATAACCGCCGAAATCAACCTTTTCGTCAAGAATTTTAGTAAAGGGACTTACAAGCCGTTCTTCTATGGCGGGCGCATAAACAAGCGTAGGTTTTATCGTTGACCCCGGCTGCCGTTTTGCATCCCCGATAGTGGACTTGTATGCGTTTACGCCGCCGTTTTGCGACGTTATAATTACGGCGTTGTCGGTGTCGGAATGCGTTTCTTCGATAAAACTTTGCAAATTCGGGTTCAAATAAGTTTTGATTTTGCACCCGCCCGCAAGGTCATAGACGTTCAAATCAAGCGTTTCAAGCTCGTCAAAAACGCCGTTTATATACGAAGAGTTTTTCTCTCCGTTCAGCTTTTGTACTGCGTTTAACGGGGTTTCAACCGCATTTTGATATTCGTTTTGGTCGATAAAACCGCATTCGAGCATCGATTTTAATACGGTATTTCGCTTTTGAAGGCTCTTTTCGGGATTTTTAAAGGGCGAATAGTTATTCGGCGAAGTCAATAGCCCCACCAATGTCGCACTTTCCGTCAAAGACAGCTCCTCAGCTTTTTTATCAAAGTAAAATTCCGCCGCGCTCTGCAAACCGTAGCAATTGTGCCCGAAATAAATCGTATTAAGATACATTTCAAGAATTTCGTTTTTTGAGTATGCCCTTTCAAGCTGTTTGGTAAGTCGAATTTCATTCAGCTTTCTTTTAATCGTTTTATCGTTTGAAAGGTGCGTATTTTTTATAAGCTGTTGGCTGATAGTCGAAGCGCCCTCTTTAAAGGAACGGGAAACGATATTTTTATAAAGCGCTTTAAGCATACGCTTATAATTCAATCCGTTATGAGAGTAGAATGTTCTGTCCTCGCTTGCAATAAATGCGTTTAAGGTGTCGTCTGAAAGGTTCTCGATTTCCACGCTTTTGTGTTTATTTGCAGTGGAGGCGCTTACAATTTCGTTTCCTTCCTCGTCGCAAATGATAATGCTTTGATTTGGGCGAATAAGCTTATTTTCGTCCAATTTTGCGTCCTTTGTGATAATTAAATAAGTCATAAGCAGCGCCGATGCGACCACAGCAAGGCTTAAAAATATAATCAGCGTAACTTTTAAAAATTTTGTCATCGCAATTAGTATTTATAAAATTAATAAATTGTTGCGTTTTTTATTGAAAAATTTACTTAAAAATTATATAATCAGTGTATATATGACAAAGTTTTATCACATAACGACGTACGGCTGTCAGATGAACGTACACGAATCGGAAAAAATAGCGGGCATTCTGTCCGAATTAGGCTACGAAAGCTGTCAAAACATCGAAGACGCGGATATTGCGGTTTTCAACACTTGCTGTATTCGTGAAAACGCCGAAAATCACGCATTCGGCAATATCGGTATGCTTAAAAAGCTGAAAAGAAACAAAAAAGACATGATAATCGCCGTAGGCGGCTGTCTTACCCAACAGATAGGCAAAGCCGACGTCTTGCATGAAAAGTTTCCTTACGTCGATATAATTTTCGGTACACACAACCTAAATAAACTTAAAGATTTTATCTTGAAGAAGCAAAAGCAGAAGAAGGCGGTAATTGAGGTTGAGGAAAGCGAGGGCGCGATTTGCGAGGACGAAAAGCCTTTACGGACAAGCTATCCCAACGCGTGGATAAACATAACTTACGGCTGTAATAATTTTTGCAGTTATTGCATAGTTCCCTACGTTCGCGGAAGAGAGAGAAGTCGTCGCTCCGAAAACATCATTAAAGAAGCCGAACAGATTATATCCAAGGGATATAAAGAAATAACTTTACTCGGTCAAAACGTAAATTCATACGCCAACGGTACTGACGATATCTCTTTCCCCGAGCTTTTAAGGCGCGTTGCCGCAATTGACGGAAAATTCAGACTGCGGTTTATGACGAGCCACCCGAAAGATTTTTCAGAGGAGCTTGCAAAAGCCATTGCCGAAAACCCGAAAATCTGCCACTCCGTGCATTTGCCCGTGCAGAGCGGTTCGAACGCCGTTTTAAAAGCAATGAATAGGAAATACACGGTTGAGGATTACCTCAAAAAAGTGGAAATTTTAAAAAGATACGTTCCCGACTGTACGCTTACAACCGACTTGATTGTGGGCTTTCCAAACGAAACGGACGAGGACTTCGAAGATACTTTACGCTTTGTTGAAAAGGTGGGTTATTCTTCGGCGTTTACCTACGTTTATTCAAAAAGAGAGGGCACCGTCGCCGCAAAAATGGACGGGCAGATACCCGAGGAAATATCAAAATCGCGCATTATGCGGCTTATCGAGCTTGTTAATTCGCAAACGCGCAGCCAATCGACGCATTATGTAGGTAAAACCGTCGAAATACTTTGCGAAGATTTCGATAAAAAGAAGGGGCTTTACCAAGGCAGAGACGAATACGGCAGAATGGCGTATTTCGCTTGCGAAAAGAACGCGATAGGCGAGTTTGTGACTTTAAAAATCAAAGAAGCAAACGGTATTTCTCTTTACGGAGAAATTATTTAACGACAAAGGAAGAAAAATGGCACTTTCAAAGATGATGCAGCACTACTTGACCGTAAAGGAAAAGTACCCCGACTGCTTGATATTTTACAGATTAGGCGACTTTTACGAGATGTTTTTCGACGATGCGGTAAAGGCTTCGGAAATTCTCGATTTGACGCTTACGGGCAGAGATTGCGGGCTTGAAAAGCGCGCGCCTATGTGCGGCGTTCCTTATCACGCGGTAGAAGCGTACATAACAAAGCTTGTGCAAAGCGGAGAAAAGGTTGCCATTTGCGAGCAGCTTGAAGACGCGTCCCAAGCAAAGGGAATGGTCGCACGCGACGTTGTGCGTGTGGTAACTGCGGGTACGCTTTCAAGCGACAGCTTAAACGAAAAGACCAACAATTTTATCTGTTGCGCCTATAAAGAGGGAAACGTTGCGGCGATTTCTTGGGCGGACATAACTACGGGCGAGTTGACGGCAACGGAATTTTACGGCGCAGATTGCGTGAAAAAGTGCGTTGCGCAGATGATTGTTTTGGACGTTAAAGAGATAATTGCAAATGACGAAATGCTTTTTGCCGTCAAAGATTTACCCGAAATAGCAAGGGGCGTAATTCCCCGTTTTTCAAGCTATCCCGAGTGGGCGTTCGGTGCGTCTGCGGCCGAACGGACGCTTTTAGAGCAGTTTAAGGCAAAAACCCTTAACGCGTATTCCATAGCGGGCAAAAAGGCTGCAATTGCTGCGACGGGCGCGCTTTTGGAGTATTTAAAGGACACCCAAAAACACGCGCTTAAAAATATCACGGGCATAAAGTTTGTTCTGAACGAAAAGTTTATGCAGCTTGACCCGACGGCGCTGCGCAATCTTGAAATTGTTAAAACCCTAAACGAGGGCGGCAAATACGGCTCGCTTTTATGGATTTTAGACAAAACAAAGACCTCGATGGGAGCACGGCTTTTAAACGGCAGCATAATATATCCTTTCTGCGAAAAAGAAGAAATCGATTATCGGCTTGACGGCGTGCAAGAGCTGTTCGATGCGTCCGTGGCAAGGCTTTCCTTAGTGGATTTACTGAAAGAAATCAAGGATATAGAAAGAATTGCGGGCAAAATTGCAAACGGCACTGTTATGCCCAAGGACTGCCTTGCTCTTGCGAATTCGCTTAACGTTATTCCCAACGTAAAATTCACTCTTTCGGGGTTCGGTTCCCGAATTTTAAAGGATATTTCAGAGGGACTTATAGACCTTTCTTCGCTTGCAAAACTTCTTGACGGCGCAATTGCAGAGCCGTCCCCGACGGGCAGTTCCAAAGATATAAGGTACATTAAAAAGGGTTATAACGCGCGCCTAGATGAGTTAAGAAATATCGTCGAGAACGGCTCGGGCTTAATTGGGCAAATGGAAGTAAGAGAGCGCGAAAATACGGGCATAAAGAATTTAAGAATAAGCTATAACCGCGTTTTCGGCTATTACATAGAAGTTACCAAGTCGTTTATAGATAAAGTACCTTTGAACTATCAGCGCAGACAGACCCTTGCGAATGCCGAGCGCTTCACTACCGACGAGTTGAAAGAGCTTGAAGAGAAAATTCTTACTTGCGGCGAGTTGGTTACCAAGCTTGAAAACGAGCTTTACGACCAAATTAAATCCGTACTGACCGAATATATCGAACAAATTAAGGGCGTTTCGGGCAAAATCGCGCTATTGGATTTGTTGGTTTCTTTTGCCGAGGTTGCAAAAGCAAACAAATTCGTTCGCCCCGAAATAGTCGAAAGCAGTAAGCCCCTAGTTATAAAAGAGGGTAGACACCCCGTCGTTGAGGTTATTTCCAAGGATAAATTTATTCCCAACGATACGCTGTTGGACGGCGGCGAAAATAGGACTATGATAATAACGGGTCCCAATATGGCGGGCAAAAGTACATATATGCGCCAAACCGCGATAATAACGATTATGGCGCATTTGGGCAGCTTTGTGCCCGCAAAGTCGGCTCAAATTCCGCTTACCGATAGGGTTTTCACCCGTGTGGGCGCAAGCGATAACCTAATTTCCGACCAAAGCACTTTTATGGTTGAGATGATAGAGGTTGCCTCGATTATTCAAAACGCAACTAAAAACAGTCTGTTAATTCTTGACGAAGTGGGTAGGGGTACGTCTACTTACGACGGGCTTAGCATTGCATGGGCGGTTATAGAGTACTTGACCGAAAATATCGGCGCACACACTATGTTTGCGACGCACTATCACGAGCTGACCGAGCTTGAAAACAGTATAGAAGGCATAAAAAACTATAAAATCGCCGTAAAGGAAATTAACGGCACAGTCGTATTCTTGCGTAAAATTATGCGCGGCGGAGCTAACAGAAGTTTCGGTATAGAGGTAGCGTCGCTTGCCGGAGTTCCTTCGCAAGTAACGGATAGGGCGAAACAGATATTAAAGCTTGTCGAAAGCGGCGAGAAAAAGCGCGTTGAAGAAATTAAAGAAACCACGGAAGAGCTTTCTGAAATCGAAAAAATATTATCGGAAGTAGATATGAACAATTTATCGCCTATGCAAGCGTTTTTGCTTGTGGGCGACCTTGTTGATAAGGTGAAAAAATGAGTAAAATTAACATTTTATCACAAACGGTATACAACCGTATTGCTGCGGGCGAGGTCGTTGACAGACCTTATTCCGCAGTAAAGGAGCTTGTAGAGAACAGTCTTGATGCGGGCGCTACCGAGATTGAAATTTATATCGAAAAGGGCGGAAAGCAGCTTATAAAAGTCGTGGATAACGGCTCGGGCATAGAGCGCGACGACTTAAAGGCGGCTTTTCTTCCGCACGCAACAAGTAAAATCGCGAGTGTGGAGGATTTGGACAATATTGTGACGCTCGGGTTTAGGGGTGAAGCTCTTGCAAGTATTTCTTCGGTTGCAAAGGTTGAAATAGTTTCGGTAACAAAAGGCAACCCCGCTTATAAAATTTCTTGCGACGGCGGTAAAATAGGCGAAATTCTTCCCGCTGCGCTTGAAAAAGGTACGCATATTACGGTAAATAACCTATTTTTTAATACGCCGGTGCGGGCAAAATTTTTAAAGGATGACAAAAAGGAAGAAACTGACGTCACCAATTTCATAACGCGTTATATTTTAAGTAAGCCTTCGGTTTCCTTCAAATATTTCGTAGAAGGCAAGCTTATTTTACAGTCATTCGGCGGCGGCCTTGACGAGGCGGTTGCGCAAGTTTACGGTGCAAAGGTTTTGGCGCAGTGCTTTAAAATCGACGCGGAAAAGAACAGTGTAAGACTTCACGGCTTTATCGGCAACCAAAACTTCTTCAAGTCCAATAAAACTTATCAAAGCGTATTTTTAAATGGCAGATATATCGTCAACAATACTATTGCAACCGCAATAAACCAAGCCTATGCAAGTTATATGATGAAACGGCAATTCCCGTTTTACGTTTTAAATGTGGACGTGCCGTCCGATATTGTGGATGTAAACGTACACCCCAGCAAGGCGGACGTGAGATTTATCGACAATAAAACTATTTTCGGTGCAGTGTATTCAATAGTTTCTTCGGTGCTTGACGGCACTGCGCGAGCGGCGGATTTCGTGCTTAATGAAACGCGTTTGCCCGAAATTCGCTCAAAAATCGACGGGAAAGAGGGTGAAAACAAGGTATATACAGAGCGAACGCCTACTGCACAGCCCGCCGATTTAGCGCAGCTTTTGAAAAAATACGACAAATCGAGTACTGTTGCCGAGGATATGAAAGCCGCGGGCATCGAACTTAAACCGCATTTCGACCCGTTAAATGATATGCCGCTTTCCGAAATTATCCCCAAGCAAAAAGCAACAACAATGTGTGTTTCCGACGATACGATGCCACCGAGCCTTAGCGGCAATATTGCCGCATACGAGGTCGAAAGCCGGTTATTCAATAAAAAACAACAAAAGCAGCAGAAAATCGAATATTCTTCGTGCAAATATAAGGGGAATCTTTTCAATACTTATTTAATATATGAGGTGGCTGACACCGTATATATGATTGACCAACACGCGGCGCACGAGCGGCTGATTTATGACAGACTGCGCGAAAAACTTGCTAAGAGGGAGGTTATAACGCAAGCGTTGCTTGTGCCGTATATTTTTACGGTAAACTCCGCCGAAGCGCGTTTTTTAGAAGAAAAGCAAGCGGTTTTAAGAACAATGGGCTTTGGAATTGCTCCGTTCGGGTTTGAATCGTTCCGAATTGACGAATTGCCCGTTGATTTGCAAGATATTAATTTAAAAGAATTTTTCGACGATATTCTTGCGGAAGTGGACGGACTTAAAGAAATAAAACTTGAAGACGTTTTAAAAGATAAAATCGCAATGACGGCTTGCAAACACGCGATAAAGGGCGGAATGCAGCTTACTGACGGAGAAGTAGACGCGCTTTTTAAACTTCTTGACGGCAATATGGGCTTAAAATGCCCGCACGGCAGACCCGTTTGTGTTACTTTAACGAAAAAAGATATCGAGAAAATGTTTAAAAGGATAGTGTAATGCCCCGTAAAGTTCTCGTTATCTGCGGCGCAACGGCATCGGGTAAAACCCGTCTTGCGGTTGATTGTGCTTTAAAATTCAATACCGAAATTATCTCTGCCGACTCACAACTTATATATAAGGGGCTCGATATCGGAACGGCAAAGCCGACCGCGGAAGAGATGCGCGGCGTGAAACATCATATGATTGATATTATCGAGCCGACGGAAACTTTCAGCGTGTCCGATTACAGCGAAAAGGCTTTGCCCGTGCTTGAAAATCTTCTATCTTCGGGTAAAACACCAATTATTTGCGGCGGTACGGGGTTTTATATAAATTCTCTTTTGTTTGATTTTGGCTATGGTAACGCGGGCGCCGATGAAAGCGTGCGTAAAAAATATGCAGAGTTTTTAGAAAAATACGGAAAGGACGCGCTTTTTGCAAGATTAAAGGAGGTTGACCCCGAAACGGCGGAAACGCTTCACCCGAACGATACCAAGCGGGTTATTCGCGCTTTGGAGATATACGAGGTAAGCGGAAAGAAGAAGTCTGCCCAAAACGACGGATTTAACCCTAAATTCAACTATCTTGCGGTTGCAATAAACTATCCGCGTGAAGAGCTTTACGACAGAATTAATTGTCGCGTAGACGAAATGTTCAGCCAAGGGCTTGTTGAGGAAGTTGAAAACCTTTTAAAACTTGGAATTGATAAAAATTGCCAATGTATGCAAGCAATCGGCTATAAAGAGGTTGTTTTTGGACTTAATAATGGAGATTTGCGAAGTACTATGTCAGACATAATTAAGCAAAATACTCGCCATTACGCTAAAAGACAGATAACGTTTTTCAAAAAAATGCCGAATATTGTATGGCTTGACACTAAAAACGCAACAGCGGATAAAATTGCGGAGATTTTAAATGAAATTAATTGAAGAATGCGAAGAAAAGCTTAAAGATAAATTCAAAGCGATAGAAGATATAGCTTATTTCAATCAAGTCAAAGTTTTAAATGCTTTCAGTGAACTAAAAATAGCAACCCGCCATTTTAACGGAACGACGGGGTACGGCTACGACGACGAGGGGAGAGATTGCCTTGGCAAAATTTATGCGAAGGTATTTGGTGCGGACAGCGGAATAGTTTCGTCTCATCTTTTATCGGGTACCCACGCGCTTACTGTTGCTCTTTTCGGGCTTCTTCGCCCGCAAGATACGCTTTTTTGTGTAAGCGGTATGCCTTACGACACTTTAAGAGGAGTAATTTTCGGTGAAAATAACGGCTCGTTGAAAGATTTCGGAGTAAATTTCGAATATTGCGACTTAAAAGGCGGCAAACCCGACTTTGCGGGAATAGAAAAGAAGTACAAAAAAACCCAAAATGTCAAAGTAGTTTATATTCAGCGTTCGCGCGGTTATGAGCTTCGTGATGCGTTTTCTTGCGAAGAAATAGGCGAAATTTGCAAATTTATTCGTAATTCGGGCTTTAACGGTTGTATTTTTGTGGATAACTGTTACGGCGAGTTCGTTGAAAAAATCGAGCCGATAGAGGTCGGTGCGGATATCATTGTCGGTTCGCTTATAAAAAATGCGGGCGGCGGGCTTGCCCCCACGGGCGGATATATTTGCGGTAAGTCGGAATACATCGACTTAATCGGTAAAAGATTGACAGCTCCGTCAATCGGACTTGAAGTCGGCAGCTTTGAAGGCGGTTACCGCAATTTTTATCAAGGACTGTTTCTTGCGCCGCATACTGTTGCACAAGCGTTGAAAACAAGTCTTTTAATTGGACAAGCTATGGATGAGCTCGGTTATAAGAATTACCCGTCGCTTGACAAAACTCCTCACGATATCACCCGCGCCATACAGTTTGACAGCGCGGAAAAAATGGTTAATTTTATTCGAGAGGTGCAGTACGCGTCGCCTATTGACGGCTATGTCACTTGCGAGCCTTGGGATATGCCAGGTTACGACGATAAGATAATAATGGCGGCGGGCACGTTCGTATCGGGCGCAAGTATCGAGCTTTCCGCCGACGGACCCGTAAAACCGCCCTATATTGCTTATTTTCAAGGCGGTTTGACTTACGAACACGGCAAATACGCATTAGAGAGAATATTGAATAAAATAGGTTAAAAATGGACTGTAAAATAAGAAAATGGCGGCAAAGCGACGCTAAAAGTTTGTCGGAATTGCTAAATAATAAAAAGATATTGGATAATTTACGCGACGGATTGCCGTTTCCTTACACCGAGGAGGACGCGCGCCTTTATATCGAAGCTATGTTAAGCGCGGATACTGATTCGGTTTTTGCCTTTGCAATAGAATTTGGCGGGCAAATTGTTGGCAGTATAGGGGTTTTCAGACAAGAAAATATCCATTCCAAAACAGCTGAAATGGGGTATTACATCGGCGAAAATTATTGGAATAAAGGTATAGCGACCACTGCAATAAAGCAAACTTACGATTTCGTATTTAGGAATTCGAATATTATTCGTATTTATGCCGAGCCGTTCGCTCGCAACGCGGCGTCTTGTAGGGCGCTTGAAAAGGCGGGCTTTCAGTGCGAAGGAACTCTACGGGCAAATGCTGTAAAAAACGGTGTTGTGGAAGATATGAAAATGTATTCGATAATAAAGTTATAGAAAGAAAAGTAACATAAAAAATATGGAAAGATAGAACGAAAATTTGTGTTTTAAAAAAAGCGGCTTCGGGCAAAAATGCCCGAAGCCGCTTTTGAATTCTAAATTAATACATTCCGCCCATATCGGGGTTCCCGCCCATAGGAGGCGCGGGAGGAGTGGGGATATCGGTCACAATGCTTTCGGTTGTCAAAAGCGTTGCGGCAACGGAAGCAGCATTCTGCAATACCGAGCGCGACACCTTAGTGGGGTCAATTATTCCGCATTCAACCATATCGGTGTACTTGTTGTTGTATGCGTCAAAGCCGTAATTGGGGTTTTTGGAGCGCAAAATGTTATTAACGATAACCGAGCCGTCGTAACCGGCATTCTTCGCAATTTGGCGAACGGGTTCTTCAATAGCTTTCAAAACGATAGCCGCACCCGTTTTTTCATCGCCGTGTAAGCTTGAAACAAGCTTTTTAAGCTCGGGCACAGCGTTCAAAAGCGCAACGCCGCCGCCGGGAACTATGCCTTCTTCGACCGCCGCACGGGTCGCTGCCAGCGCGTCTTCAATGCGGAGTTTCTTCTCTTTCATTTCCACTTCGGTTGCCGCGCCGACGCTGACTACCGCAACGCCGCCGGCAAGTTTAGCAAGCCTTTCTTGCAATTTTTCTCTGTCATAGTCCGAAGAAGTTTCCAAAATCTGCGCTTTTATCGAGTTCACGCGCGCCTTGATATTCTCCGCATCGCCCGAGCCGCCGATAATGGTGGTGTTGTCTTTGTCAACCTTAATTTGCGAAGCTCTGCCAAGCATATCCAACGTTACGTCCTTGAACTCGTAACCCAAATCGGAGGTGATAACGGTGCCGCCCGTCAAAATTGCGATATCTTCGAGCATTGCCTTTCTTCTGTCGCCGAAACCGGGCGCTTTAACGGCAACACAGTTCAAAACGCCTTTCAACTTGTTGACGATAAGCGCTGCAAGCGCGTCGCCTTCAACGTCTTCTGCGATTATAAGCAGTCTTGCGCCTTGCTGAGCAATTGGCTCTATGATGGGCAAAATCTCTTGTAAAGCGGAAATTTTCTTATCGGTTATAAGAATATAGGGGTTATCGAGAACGGCTTCCATTTTTTCGGTATCGGTAACCATATAAGCGGAGGCGTAACCCCTATCAAACTGCATACCCTCTACGGTAGAAAGTTCGGTATTCATCGTTTTGCCTTCTTCAACCGTGATAACGCCGTCTTTACCTACGATTTCCATTGCGTTTGCAATCAATTCGCCGATTTTTTCGTCGCCCGCGGAAATGGACGCAACTTGTGATATTGCAAGCTTGCTTTCTACGGGTTTGGAAATAGACTGAATTTTAGCAACGGCGGTTTCTACTGCGTTGGCAATTCCCTTTTTCAAAATCATAGGGTTTGCGCCGGCTGCAAGGTTTTTAAGCCCTTCCTTAACGATAGCTTGCGCCAATACAACGGCAGTGGTGGTGCCGTCGCCTGCGACGTCGTTGGTTTTAGTGGATACTTCTTTAACAAGTTGAGCACCCATATTTTCAAACGGGTCCTCAAGCTCGATTTCCTTTGCAATGGTAACACCGTCGTTTGTAATAAGCGGCGCGCCGAATTTTTTGTCTAAAACAACGTTTCTACCCTTAGGACCCAATGTAATTTTTACGGTGTCGGCAACGATATTGACGCCGTTTTCAAGTAATTTTCTTGCTTCATCGCCATATTTAATCTGTTTTGCCATATTTATTCACTCCTTATTCAACGATTGCCAAAATATCGCTTTGGCGGATAATCGTGTATTCTTTATCGTCAACTTTAACTTCTGTTCCGCTGTATTTTGCAAGCAGAACTTTATCGCCTACCTTAACTTGCATGGTTACTTCTTTTCCGTCTACAAGTCCGCCGGGACCGACGGCAACTACAAGGCAAGTTGCGGGTTTTTCTTGTGCAGCCGAGGTAAGATAAAGTCCGCTTTTTGTCTTTTCTTCGGCTTTAAGATTTTCTACGACTACTTTATCGAATAAAGGTTTGATAGTCATTTAAAATATCCTCCGATTAAAATCATTTTAGTTACAGATATTTTATAAACTCAAAAAAATAATGTTAAACATTATAAAGTAAAAAATTGCAATTTATATATAAATATGGTAAAATCGGTATATGGATAAATGGGACAAAAGATTTATGGAGATGACCGAGCTTATCGGAACTTGGTCAAGCTGCTATCAAGAAAACAGACACGTCGGCGCAGTCATCGTCAGAGATAAGCGCGTCATTGCGACGGGTTATAACGGCGCCCCGCAAGGGATAGAAAGCTGCGTCGATAAAAAAGAATGTATGCGCAAGAAAAAAAATATCCCAAGCGGCACCATGCACGAGCTGTGCTATGCCGTCCACGCCGAGCAAAACGCGATAATTCAAGCGGCGCGCGTGGGGTGCAGCGTAGAGGGGTGCACGCTTTACTGTACCCACCAACCTTGCGTAATCTGCGCAAAAATCATAATAAATTCGGGCATAAAGCGCGTAGTTTACAAAGAGGGCTATCCCGACGAATTTTCTATGCTTTTATTCAAGGAAGCGGGCGTGCGCGTCGATAAATTCAGCGATTTATAAGGAGAAATAATATGCAAAATCCCGTAGTTACAATAAAAATGCAGAACGGCGGCGTTATAAAAGCCGAATTATATCCCGAAAAAGCTCCCAATACAGTCAATAATTTTATTTGGCTTGTAAAAAGCGGCTTTTACGACGGTCTTATTTTTCACCGCGTAATTTCGGGCTTTATGATACAAGGCGGCGACCCTAAGGGTGTAGGAACCGGCGGACCGGGCTATTCGATAAAGGGCGAGTTTGTTTTAAACGGCTTTAAGCAAAACGATTTGAAGCATTCCCGCGGCGTACTTTCTATGGCGCGCGCTATGAATCCTAACTCTGCCGGTTCGCAATTCTTTATTATGCATCAAAACGCGTCGCACCTTGACGGGCAGTATGCTGCGTTCGGTAAAGTTATCGAGGGAATTGAAGTGGTTGACTCGATTGCGGCTGTAAGTTGCGATTGGCAAGATAAGCCGCTTGAAAAACAAGTTATGGAAAAGGTCACCGTCGAAACTTTCGGAAAAGACTATCCCGCACCCGCTAAATATTAATAAGGAGCTACTATGGATAATTCTATTTATCAAAACCCTTTGATTACGAGATACGCAAGCCGTGCAATGTCGGAAAATTTCTCCGACGAAAAGCGTTTTAAATTGTGGAGAAAGCTTTGGATAGCTCTTGCCGAAAGCGAAATGGAGCTTGGCTTAAATATCAACCAAGCGCAAATAGACGAAATGAAGCAACACGCCGAAGATATAAACTTCGAGGTTGCGGAAGAGTATGAAAGAAAGCTACGTCACGACGTTATGGCGCACGTTCACGCTTTCGGCGACCAAGCGAAGTCGGCTATGCCGATAATTCACCTCGGCGCGACAAGCTGCTACGTCGATTGTAACTCGGAGCTTATTATTTTATGGGACGCCATTGAAATAATTAAAGCAAAGCTTGTTAACGTAATGGACAAGCTTTCGGCGTTCGCCTTGAAGTATAAGGACTTGCCCACGCTCGGGTTTACGCACTTGCAGCCCGCTCAGCTTACAACGGTGGGCAAGCGCGCTACTCTTTGGCTTCAAGACTTGACTTTGGACTACTATAACCTTATAAATCTGCAAAATTCCTTTAAACTTCGCGGCGTAAAGGGTACTACGGGCACCCAAGCAAGCTTTATGGAGTTGTTTAACGGCGACGAAAAAAAGGTTAAAGAGCTTGAAAAAAGAGTGGTCAAAAAGCTCGGTTTTGCCAAGGTTTACGGGGTTACGGGGCAAACATACCCGAGAAAGTTCGATTATAACGTTCTTTGCGTGCTGTCGCAGATAGCGCAAAGCGCATATAAATTCTCAAACGATATACGAATTTTGCAAAACATGAAAGAAATTGAGGAGCCGTTTGAAAAATCGCAAATCGGCTCGTCGGCGATGGCGTATAAGCGTAACCCTATGCGCAGCGAAAGAATAGGTTCGCTTGCAAGGTTTGTAATTTCATTGCCTACCAACAGTGCGATAACGGCGGGAACGCAGTGGTTTGAAAGGACTTTGGACGATTCGGCGAACAGAAGAATAGTGAACGCGCAAGCATTTCTTGCGCTTGACGGCATACTTAATATATATATGAACGTATCGGAAAACCTTGTTGTGTATGAAAAGGTCATAGAAAAGCATATTGCTGCCGAGCTTCCGTTTATGGCTACCGAAAACATAATGATGGAGTGCGTTAAAGCCGGCGGAAATAGGCAAGAGCTTCACGAAAAGATAAGAGTTTTATCGATGCAAGCGAGCAAAAACGTAAAAGAATTTGGTAAAGAAAATAACCTTTTAGAGCTAATAAAAGCCGACAATGACTTTGCGGCTGTTCGTTCTAATCTTGATAAAATACTCGACGCAAAGCTTTATACGGGTAGAGCGCCCTCGCAAACGGTTGAGTTTATCGAAAATGAAGTAAAACCCATTTTAGAGCAAAATAGGGCGATTTTAGGGCAAAAAGGCGACGTAAAAGTTTAATTTTGTAACTTTTGCGAAGTACTATGTCTGGCATAATTGCGTAAAAAATAAAAAACCACCAAGCGGTGATTTGAGAAAACGGCTATACGATTCGTAAGGAGCGTAGCGCCGAAATAGCGATTGTTCGCCAAAGGCGCAATTGCGTCACATATTTTTGAATGTGAGAATTTTTGTCAAAAAAAACGCCCCATTATTGAGGCGTTGTGGCAGGGGCGACACGATTCGAACATGCAACCGACGGTTTTGGAGACCGCGACTCTACCGTTGAGCTACGCCCCTAAAAAACAAAACAAATTATATTATATCGTTTAAATTTAGTCAACTGTTTTGGAGGCAAATTTATGAAAAAGCAATTCAAACTCGGAATAATCGGCTGTTCGTTCTTTTCCAACTCGATTTTGCGAGGCGTGGTTTTGTCCGATTTAATTCGTGAAAAAAAGATAATCGTTAGCGATGAAAGCGATGAGGAGCTTGACAAGCTTGATTATTTGGGTGTTCATACTACAACCGACAATAAAATCGTTGCCGAAAACAGTGAATTTTTGATTTTAGCAGTAAAACCCAAGAAATTTGAGCTGATTTCTAAAGAATTGGAGGGCGTTCGTCCCGAAAAAGTAATTTCGGTTATGGACGGACTGTCCAAAAGCACTATAAAAAATGCGCTTGGCGTAGGAATTATCAAGGTTGCGCGTGCAGTTCTCAATTTCCCTTGTGAGATTGGTAGCGGCGTAATCGGCATAGATATGATTGATTTTAACAAATCTACCGACGATTGCGACTTTATAAGCTCGGTTTTCGGCACTTTGGGTACTATTTTAAGCGTGGAAGAGAGTAAATTGAACGCTGTTTACGGGCTTAGCGGTTGCGGTCCGGCGTATGCTTTATCGTTTATTGACGCGCTTATCAATGCGGGGGTAAGTCAAGGTCTTAACAAAAACGAGGCAAAAATTCTTGCCGTTCAAACAATTCTCGGTACAGCCGAAACGGTTCAAAGAGAAGAAAAATCCGTTGAGGAGTTGACGATGCTTACGTGCAATAAGGGCGGCGCGGCGATTGACGCCGTAAAAGTTCTTGAAGAAAACGGCTTTGCTTCGGCAGTGTCAAGCGCTGTAAGTGCGTGCGTAAACCGTGCAAAAGAGCAAACTAGATAATGAAAAAAGTTATTCTATATACAGACGGAGCATGTTCTGGCAATCCCGGTGCGGGCGGTTGGGGCGCGGTTTTAATGTTTAAAGGCTTTGAAAAGCGTATTTCCGGCGCAGAATCGTCCACAACAAATAACAGAATGGAGTTGACGGCGGTTATAGAAGGTTTAAAGTGCCTTAAAGAGCCGTGCGAAGTGGAAATTTACAGTGATTCTGCCTATACGGTCAACGCTTTTAACAACGGTTGGGTTTACGGTTGGGAAAAGTCCGGCTACAAAAAGGCGGACAATAAGCCCGTTTTAAACGACGATTTATGGCGTGAGTTATTGTCGTTAACGCGTATACACAAGGCAAAGTTCATAAAAGTGAAAGGGCATGCGGATAACGAATATAATAATATCTGCGATAAGCTTGCTACCGACGCGATTAAAAATTTGAAAAGCTAATTATAAATTTGCGGCAAATTCTATATAATAGTATTAAATGGACCGCATACAAGTTTTAAAGCATTGCATCAATATTTTGGCGGTTGTACTGTTAAGTACAGTCGCTTTTCTTTTTATCGCCTACGGGCTTTTATATAAAAATGTAGATTTTATAGCCGTGCACTTCAATATACTGTTGCTTTCCGCGGGCTTGGTACTCGGTCTTATGCTTATGGGCGGAATACTGTTTTACGCCTTAAAAATGGTTTCTTTGTACAGATTGACCATATGCGCACTTGTATTTATAGATATATTTTCAGTAGTATTTTTTGTGCTTTGCGCAAGCGAACTTTTGGGTAAAATAAACAGTGTTGATGCTCTTAGAGAATATATCGAAGGCATGGGCGGAATGGCTGCTGCCATTTATATTGTTTTCAGCTTTTTACAAGTCGTGCTTTTGCCCGTTCCCGGCTCTGTTTCAGTGGCGGTTGGCGTCGCAATGTTTGGACCGTTAAAGTGCGCCGTGTATAGTTTTATAGGCATTGTTTCGGGTTCGCTTGCTGCCTTTGCGATAGGAAGATGGGTCGGTTATAGGGCGGTTTGCTGGATTGTCGGGCAAGAAACTTTGGATAAATGGCTAAACAAATTAAAGGGAAAAGATTATTTAATTTTGTCTTTAATGTTTCTTTTGCCGCTTTTCCCCGACGACGTTTTATGCTTTGTTGCCGGTCTTTCGTCAATGACTTGGCCGTTTTTTATAGTAATGATAACAATAACGCGCCTTATCGGGGTATTTTCAACGGCTTATTCGTTTGAATTAATTCCTTTCACAACGTGGTGGGGGCTGCTTATTTGGGCGGTATTGCTTGCGCTTATCGCGTTATCGTTCTATCTTGTTTTAAAGCATTACGAAAAAATCGATAAATTCATAAAAACCAAATTGAAAATTCAAAGAAAATAAGGGCGGCGAAAGCCGCTTTTTTATTTATTAAAAAATATTTTTGATAAACGTTTATCAAATTATTTGCATTTGATTTGAAATGTGATAAAATGTATTCGTAAGAATTTTGGTTTTAGGTGTGTTTATGGATAAAATCAGCTTATTACAGAAGCGGAAAAAACAACTTCTCGACGCGGGCAAAGCAATTCGCGCGGAAATTAATTCACTTATCGACGAGGACAGTTTCGTCGAACTTTCATCTTTTTCTTTCTCCAAAAACGAGTTTTACGGGGAAAACGCCGAAGGCGAGGGGGTAGTTACCGGTTTCGCAACGATTTGCGACTATCCTTTTTATATCGTTGCGCAGAATTCGGCGGTTTTGTCGGGCGGTGTAAGCAAAGCGAACTGCTCTAAAATAGAAAAATGTTTAAACCAAGCCGAAAAAACTTCCACGCCCGTCATTTGGATATTGTCCTCTCTCGGCGTTCAAATCGGCGAGGGGGTCAACGTGCTCGAAGGGCTTGCAAGTCTTATTTTAAAGGCTTCGCAAATGAAGGGTAGTATTCCCCAATACCTCATTGTAAACGGTGAGGTTTACGGTCAAATTTCCATTCTTGCGGGAATTTGCGACTTTACTTATTTTATTGACAAGAAAAGTGCGCTTTGTTCCAATAGTCCATTGGTTTTATCTGCAAAAGCGGGCGAAAACATTTCAAAATTCACCGTAGGCGGCGCAAGCGGATTGGATAACGCTCACCTTGCAACTTTCACGGTGAAAAACTTCGACGAAATTAAAAAATCTATTGCCGAAATTAACGAGCTTATTTCAAAGCCCTTAATCGACAGCGAAGAAATGAACGTAAGCCTTGCCGCACTCGATAAAAAGGCGGACGCAAAAGCAATTACTGCGGTGTTCGATAAGTCAAGCGCGGTAGAACTCGGCGCAACTTACTGTCCCGAAGTCAAGTGTTACCTTGCGAGAGTCGGCGGAATTGCGGTTGCTGCGGTTATATTCGACGGCGAGAACGGAGTGGAGCTTACGGCACAGAACGTAAGGAAAATCAAAGATTTTGCCGAGTTCGCTTGCTGCTACGGCTTGCCCTATGTGACTTTTGTTAATACGCTTGGCGTAAAGAGCGACCTTGCAACAAACAACAGCCTTGTTTTAAAGGAACTTGGCGAATACGTTTCTATTCTCGACTGCATAGATGCGGCAAAAATTTCCGTTGTCTACGGTAAGGCAATCGGCTTGGGTTACACCGTGTTTGCGGCTAAATCCATGGGCTATGATTACAGTTACGCCTTTGCAAACGCAAAAATTGCGCTTTTTGACAGCGTACAAGGCGCAGAAATAGAATTTTCAAACGAAAAGAAAGCAGACGCAGAAAAGCTTGCGGCAAAATATGCCGATGAGAATTCCGACCCCGTTAACGCGGCGCAAAGCGGCTATATCGATAATATCGTTCAACCATCGTTTGTTAAACAGTATCTTGTTGCGTCTTTGCAAATGCTTTTAAAGTGAGGAAAGTATGCTGAATTTTCTTTTGGATATCTTGCCGCAAAAGCCCGACGGCACGTTTGACGGCAACTATTATTTTTCGGATAGGTTCGGAGAATCCGCTATTTACGCGTTAATCGGCTTCTTAATCGTATTTGTCGGAATTATCCTAATAATTACGATTATTTGGCTTGTCGGACTGTTGATGCGCAAAACCAACAATCTTGCCTTTTTAACCAAAATCGGCAAGAAGAAAAAGAAAAAAGACGAACCGGTTGTAGCTACAGTCGTATCCGACACGGAAGAAGTGCCCGACGAGGTGAAAGCGGCGATAATAGCGGCGATAATGGCGTATTACAGCGCAGAAAAGCCGAAATGCGAATTTAAAGTTAAGAGAATTAAGAGGTTATAAGGAGTTAAAAATATGCGTAATTTTGTTGTTACTATTGACGGAAAAACCTATTCGGTAGGCGTAGAAGAAGTGGGTGAAAGCATAGGCGAAGTTTCGATTGCGCCCTCGCCCGTTGCAACCGAAGCGCCCAAGCCCGCGGCAAAGGCTGCGCCCGCAAACGGTACAAAGGTATTGTCGCCTTTCCCCGGACTTATCAAAAACGTTCTTGTTGCGGACGGCGCGTCCGTTAAAAAGGATCAACCCATAATTGTTCTTGAAGCGATGAAAATGGATAACGAAATTACCGCCCCTTGCGACGGCAAAGTTACGCTTAGCGTCATTAAAGGCGCAAACGTAGAAACTAACGCTTTACTTGCCGTTATCGGTTAACGGAGGAAATATGCTGCAAAGTGGAATAGACTTTGGCAAGATATTCGGAAGTCTGTATGAAAGTATGGGTTTTGTTCAGGGAAATTGGCAAAACTACGTTATGCTTTTAATTTCTTTCATACTGATGTACCTTGCCGTAGTCAAAAAATTTGAGCCTATGCTCTTATTGCCGATAGCTTTCGGTATGTTTTTAATAAATATTCCCGGCGCGGAGGCTGTTTTGTGGGGTAAATATGAAACTCCCGCAGAATTAGCTTTGGGAACTCAAGGGTCTGTCGAGAACGTCGGTGTCTACTCGTTAATCGGTTCTTCGGAAAAGGTTCGGATTTTTATTCGCGAAGGGTATCTTTCGGTAGGAGCAGATAATGTAGGGATAGTCAACTATTTCGCTTCGTTTGACGACTTAAAGAACGGCGTAGTTTCTCAGATGTCGGCAGACAGCTTCAATACGCTATATTCGTTGAGCGGATACATTCAAGGTAACGTAATTGACGGCGTAACCGAATTTACAAGCAATGCCATTGTAATCGACCACGCATACGAGGCGGTAACAAGCAGAGGGCTTTTGTGGTATCTGTACTTCGGCGTAGATAAAGTTATTTATCCGCCGCTAATCTTCCTTGGGATTGGAGCGATGACGGACTTCGGGCCGTTGATTGCAAATCCAAAAAGTATGCTTATCGGCGCGGGCGCGCAACTCGGCATTTTTGTTGCGTTCATTCTTGCGTCTTTCCTCGGCTTATCGGTTGCGGCGGCGGCATCTATTGCAATTATAGGCGGTGCAGACGGACCTACGGCGATAATGGTAACTTCCAAGCTTGCCTCCGATTACGTTCCGACGATAGCCATTGCGGCTTACTCGTATATGGCGTTGATACCCATAATTCAAAAGCCGCTTATGCGCGCTTTGACGACCAAAAAGGAGAGGGCTATAAGAATGAAACCTCTCCGCCAAGTCAGTAAAATAGAAAAAATCTTATTCCCGATAATTGTTACGCTTGTCGTCGGCATAATTCTCCCGGACAGTATTGCACTTTTAGGTATGTTAATGCTTGGTAATCTGTTCAAAGAGAGCGGGGTTGTTGACAGACTTTCGACCCAAGCGCAGAACGGTTTGATGAATACAATTACGATTTTCCTTGGCATCGCCGTAGGCAGCAAAGCAAAAGGTGAGATATTTTTAAGCCTAGAAACGCTTGAAATTATCGGAATCGGACTGCTTGCGTTCGTAATAGGTACGATAGGCGGCTTGCTTGTGGCAAAATTAATGTGTAAGATAACCAAAGGTCAAATTAACCCGCTTATAGGCTCTGCGGGAGTATCGGCAGTTCCTATGGCGGCGAGAATTTCTGAGGACGTCGGACGAGAATACGACCCTCAAAACCATTTGCTTATGCACGCTATGGGACCCAACGTTGCGGGAGTAATAGGCTCGGCAATAGCCGCGGGCGTGCTACTTGCTTGCTTTGGCGGATATGTTGACGGTACCGCATCGGAAGCTGTAACCGCCGTACTGAATACTGTTATGGCATAAAAATAAGGTGATTTTATGAAAAAAGTCTTAATTACTGATACAATTTTGCGCGACGCGCACCAATCGCACGCCGCAACTCGTATGAGATTTGACGAAATGGAGCCGATGCTTCCTTTGTTGGACGACGTCGGATACTATTCGCTCGAAGCGTGGGGTGGCGCGACGTTCGACAGCTGTTTAAGGTTTTTGAACGAGGACCCTTGGGATAGGCTCAGAAACCTCAAAAAATATTTAAAAAAGACGCCTATACAAATGCTGCTCCGCGGACAGAACCTATTGGGTTACCGTCATTATGCGGACGACGTTGTTGAAAAATTTATTGAAAAATCAATTGAAAACGGCGTGGGTGTGGTAAGGCTTTTCGATGCATTGAACGACCCTAGAAACCTTGAAGCAAGCGTTAAAGCTATTAAAAAATACGGTAAAGGCGGCAAATGCGTGTGCGAATGTGCAATTTCCTACACGACAAGCCCCGTCCATACAACCGAATATTTCGTAAAGCTTGCAAAACAGTTTGAGGATATGGGCGCCGATAATATCTGTATAAAGGATATGGCGAACCTTTTGTTGCCGTTTACCGCATACGAGCTTGTAAAAGAATTAAAAAGCGAACTGCGCCCCGAAACCAAAGTGCACTTGCACACTCACAACACGACGGGCACGGGCGATATGATTTATCTTATGGCAATTCAAGCGGGGGTTGATATTGTTGACTGCGCGCTTTCGCCACTTGGAAACGGTACTTCCAACCCCGCAACCGAGCCGCTTGTCGCAACGTTAAAAGGAACGGAGTACGATACGGGCATAGAAATCGAACAACTTCTTCCCGCCGTAACTCATTTTAATAAGGTTGCGGCAAGACTTGAAAAGGACGGCTTCTTAAATCCCAAGGTAAGGCGCGTAGATATAAATACGCTTTTATATCAAGTTCCGGGCGGAATGCTTTCAAACCTTATGAACCAACTTAAACAAGCCGGTAAAGAGGAAAAGCTGACCGAATGTCTTGCCGAAGTTCCCAAAGTAAGAAAAGACTGCGGATATCCGCCGCTTGTTACGCCTTCAAGCCAAATTGTCGGCACACAAGCCGTTTGGAATGTGCTTTTAGGCAGATATAAGACCATTACGGCGCAGTTTAAAGATTTAATGCTTGGTAAATACGGTGCGGTTTTAGGTGAAAAGAACCCCGAAATTGTTAAAACTTGCCAAAAAGACGGAGAAAAGATTATTACTTGCCGCCCCGCGGATTTAATTGAAAACGAAATGCATACGCTTACCGAGAAAGTTAAAAACGACGGTTTCTATAAGCAAGAAGAGGACGTTCTTTCGTATGCGTTGTTCCCCGAGGTTGCTACTAACTTCTTCAAATGGAGAAAGGCAAAAGATACGGGCATTGACAGCGATTTAGCTGCTAACCCCAATAAAGTTTATCCCGTATAAAAATAAAAAACGGCGTGGACTTAATTTAAGTTCACGCCGTAAGGTTTATTAATGAGTAAAGTTGCTGTAATAGGTGCGGGCGCGGCGGGGCTTATCGCCGCGTATTTTGCAGCCAAAAACGGAAATGAAGTTACCGTATTTGAAAAGAATGAAAAAAGCGGTAAAAAAATTTATATAACGGGAAAAGGAAGATGCAACGTCACGCACGATTGTTCGCCGGAAGAATTTCTTGAAAACGTTGTATCTAATCCTAAGTTTTTGACGGGGGCAGTCTATGCTTTTTCTCCGTCAAAGTGCGTGCAGTTTTTCGAGGACGGCGGTTTAAAGCTGAAACTCGAACGCGGAGCAAGATATTTTCCCGTATCGAACAAGGCAAGCGACGTTACTCGTTGTCTTGAAAATTATTGCAAAAACGCGGGCGTTACATTCAATTTTGGCGAAAAAGTGCTAAATATTAGCGTTTTGCATAGTATTATGTCAGACATAACCACAACAAAAAGCAAATATTATTTCAACAAAGCAATAGTTTGTACGGGCGGATTAAGTTACCCGTCGACGGGTTCCACGGGCGACGGATACGAGTTTGCAAAAGCGGCGGGACACAAAATAGTTCCATTAAAACAAGGGCTTTGCGGCTTAAATTTAAAGGGTGATTTTTATAAGTCCTTGCAAGGGTTAACTTTAAAAAACGTAAATTTATCGGTATATAACGGCGATAAGTTTGTAAAAAGCTTTTTCGGAGAGATGCTTTTTACACATTTCGGAATTTCCGGCCCTATTGTTTTGTCCGCTTCGAGCCTTATAAATAGACTTGATTTGAAGCAAGTTAAACTCATTTTGGACTTTAAGCCCGCTTTAAACGCCGAGCAGCTTGATAAACGTCTTTTAAGAGACTTCGAAACCTACAAAAATAAGGCAATTTCAAACTGTTTAAAGGAGTTGTTGCCAATTGCGCTTATTCCCGAAGTGCTGAAAAGGAGTGGAATTAGGCCCGAAATTCAAGTAAATTCGGTTACTAAGGCGCAAAGACTAAGTTTATTGACAACTGTCAAAAATTTTGATATGATTGTTGCGTCTTTAAGAGACTTTTCAGAGGCGATAATCACTTGCGGCGGTGTTGCCGTAAACGAAATTAACCCAAAAACCATGGAGAGTAAGCTTGTAAAAGGGCTGTATTTTTGCGGCGAAGTGCTTGATTTGGACGCTTTTACGGGCGGTTACAACTTGCAAATTGCATTTTCTACGGGCTACGCTGCGGGGAATGCAATAAAGGACTAACTTATGAAAGCTATAAGAGGTGCTACGACTGTCGACAACGACGAGGCGGAGGAAATAAGAAAGAGTGTTAAAGAGCTTTTGACCGAGATAAAAGTTCAAAATGCTTTAAAAGACGAAGAAATTACGTTCATTTTGTTCTCTACAACGGATGATTTGCATTCTTTTCACCCCGCAAAAGCGGCGAGAGAGGCGGGGTTTTTCGTTGCGCCGTTGTTTGCTGCGGTTGAGCCGGAAATTGACGGCGCGCTTAAAAAATGTATACGGGTAATGGTTCTTACTGAAAGCGATAATGTGCCCAAACATATATATCTGAGGGGAGCTAAGGTATTGCGGCGTGATTTGACAAATATTATAAATATAGCGCTTGACGGACCCGCGGGCAGCGGCAAAAGCACAGTTTCTAAATTGGTTGCGAAAAGACTGAATATTCTATGCCTCGATACGGGTGCAATGTACCGCGCTTGCGCGCTTAAGTGTCTGCAACAAAATGTTAAACCTACCGATGAAAAGGCTGTAAATAAGCTAATTTCGTCAATAAATATTACGGTTAAGCATGAAAACGGCGTTCAGCGCACTTTGCTTGACGGTAAAGACGTTTCCGAAGAAATAAGAAAGCCCGAAATTTCGATGCATGCTTCAACGGTTTCGGCTCTGGAGTGCGTTCGCACCAAAATGGTTGAGCTTCAACGGCAAATTGCAACGAAAACCTCTTGCGTTTTAGACGGCAGAGATATTGGCACAAACGTATTACCGAACGCGCATTTTAAGTTCTTTTTGACGGCAAGCCCCGAAGTGCGCGCGAAACGTCGTGCGGAAGAGAATCTGCAAAAAGGCTTTAATACGCCCTATGAAGAGGTGCTTGCCGAAGTCATAAAAAGAGATAATCAAGACACGACAAGGAAGATTGCTCCGTTAAAGCAAGCCGCCGACGCAGTTTTAATAGACTCTTCGAATATGTCGATAGAACAAGTGGTTGACTTCATTTTAAATAAAATACAGGAAAAAATATAATGGCGGAAGAAAAGAATACCCCCAAAAAGCACAAGCTTACAAAACTTGAAAAATGGTTCAGAACTCTTCGCCGGTTCTACCTTAGCGTAAGTTGGTTTTTGTTACCGTATAAAAAATACGGTTGCACGCAAAAATTTAACGATAGATCTTATATAATCGTTGCAAATCACAAAAGTGTGTTGGATGTAATTCCGCCCGTGTTTGTAACCGACAAGCCCGTTCATTTTATGGCTAAAAAAGAGCTGTTTGAAAAGGGTATCGGAAAATGGTTTACGAAGAAGTGCGAGTGTATCCCCGTAAGCCGCGACGGTTCGGACGTGCGCGCAATTATGCAAGCGATGAAATATCTTAAAGAAGGGTCTGTCGTCTGCATTTTTCCCGAAGGAACAAGGAATAAGACGGAAGAAGTGTTTTTGCCGTTTAAAAGCGGCGCGGCTGCGCTATCGATAAAAACAAGAACTCCGATAATTCCAATAGTTCAAGTCAAAAAAATCAAATTGTTTAGGAAAATCAGGTTTTATTGCGGAGAGCCGTTCGAGCTGACCGAGTTTTACGGAACAAAGCTTACGCAAGAAGATATAGATAGGGCGGACGAGGTCCTTTTACAAAAAATGACCGAGCTGTATTGCGAGCTTGAAAATCAAACGGTAAAAAAGAAATAATGGAAGTAATACTTGCTAAGCACAGCGGTTTTTGTAAGGGCGTAAAGTATGCGGTTGACACAGTTATGGCGCTCGATGCTAAAAATACGTTCGTTTTGGGCGAAATAATTCACAACGCCAATGTTGTTAAAGCCATAGAGGAAAAGGGACTGAAAACCGTTGAGGGGCTTGATGAAGTTCCGGACGGAGCAACGGTTGTTTTTCGTTCGCACGGCGTACCGGAAAACTTTTACGAAATCTGCCGCGAAAGAAATATCAAGGTTATCGACTGTACTTGCGGCTTTGTAAGAAAGACGCAGAAGATAGTTAAAGAGCAGTTTGCACAAGGTAAGCATATTGTCATTGTCGGCGAAAACGCCCACCCCGAGGTTTTGGGGCTTCTCGGTTGGTGTGAAAATAGCGCAACCGTAGTCAATTCGCCCGACGCGGATTTTTCTTCTTTTAACCGAAAAGAGCTGTGTGTGGTGTGTCAAACTACGTTTTCAGCGCAAAAATTTGAAAAAATTATAAAAAATATTGAAAAAGTCTGTGAAAAAACAGTTGCTGTTTTCAAGACGATTTGTTATACTACTATAGAGCGGCAGAACGAGGTTGAGGACCTTGCTAAAAAGTGCGACGCAATGGTGGTTGTGGGCGGTTTGAACAGCAGCAACACCAACAAGTTGTACGAGCTTGCCGCAAAATATTGTAACAGCGTATTCAGACTTTCTTCTGCGGAAAGTTTAGATATAAATAAAATAATTAATTTTAAAAGTGTAGGTATTGTTTCCGGGGCGTCGACTCCGAATGAGCAAACCCGGGAGGTTCTTTTAAAGATGGCAGAAAACACAGAAGTTAAGGCAACTAACCCCATGGACGAGGTTGTTGCTAAAATGGACAGCGAATCGAAGTACAAGAAAGGTCAAATCGTTCACGCAACTATTTCACAAGCAACGAACGACGGACTCGAAGTGCTGCTTCCCAGCGCGAAGAAAGAAGTTGCTTTAAGCAAGGATGAGCTTGATTGCGAAGCTTACAACTTGGTTGATTACCTTGCAAAAATCGGCGACCCTATCGATTTGATTGTCGTTGGGCTTAATCCCTTGAAATTATCTCAAAAGATGATTAAGACCTTGCAGCAAGAGGAGGCTTTAAGTGCCGAAATCGAAGGCGGAAAAGAATTCTCCGTTGTCTGCACTGGTTCAAACAAGGGCGGTTTGGTAGCTCAATTCGGTACTTATTCCGTTTTCGTTCCCGCAAAGGAAATTCGTCCCGGTTTCGTTAAAGATTTGGCTAAGTACGAAGGTAAAACTTTAAGACTTCGCGCTATCGAAATCAAAAAGAACGGACATAAGAAAGAAATTATCGCATCTCAACGCGTTATTTTACAAGAAGAGCGCGACGCAAGGGACGCTGCAAGACTTGCAAGCGAAGAAGAATTCTTTTCAAGCATTACCGTCGGCGACATTGTTGAAGGTAAAGTAGAAAGAGCGACCAACTTCGGCGCATTTGTATCGGTAGGCGGCTTTGATTGCCTTGCTCATATTTCCGATTTAAGTTGGACGGGCGTTGAAAACGTAACAGACGTTCTTGAAATCGGCAAAACCTATCAATTCATTATCCTTAAAATAGATAACGAGCACAAGAAAGTTTCCATCGGCTACAAGCAGCTTCAACCCCAACCTTGGGATTTGGCTGATGGCAAGTACAACGTAGGCGACGTTGTTCACGGTAAAGTCGTAAGGATAGTTCCTTTCGGCGTATTCGTCGAGGTTGAAAAGGGAATTGACGGTTTAGTTCACGTTTCCCAAATTACTCACGAAAGAATCGAAACGCCTTCAACAGTTCTCAACGTTGGCGATGAAATCGACGCGAAAATCGTTGCGGTTGATTGCGAAACAAGAAAAATGAACCTTTCGATAAAAGCTCTTCTTCCCGAAGGTGAAAAGAGAAAACCTCACTCGGAAGAAAACGGCGAGGACGCGCCTAAGAAAGGCGGGCGCGCTCCCAGAAAAGTTTCTCACGATGATGAGCTTTCTACTTGGAACGAAGGCAGCATCGGCGGTACGTCGATTGCGGACCTTCTTGCAAGCGCAAAAAACAATAAGTAATTAAATTTTGGCGGAGAAATTTTCTCCGCCTATTTTTTTGCATTTTTTTAGTATTGTGTTATACTTAAATATGTGAAAAAGAAAACTACGGTAACGATAATATCGATAATAATATCAGCCTTAGCCATTTTGTCGGTTCTATGCGGTTTATATCTGCGTTGTGAAAACACAAAATTGCAAGTTAGCTCTTACGATATTGTAAACGGGAAAATACCTTGTGATTTTAACAATTATAAGATAGTGCAAGTATCAGACTTCCACAATACGAAATCTAAAACTTTAACATATGATTTAATCAAGCAAATCGAAAATCTGAATCCTAATATAATAGTTTTAACAGGTGATTTAATCGATTCGAATAAAACCGATATTGCCGTTGCTATAGACCTTGTAAAGCAAATTAAAGGAATTGCGCCTATTTATTTTATTTCAGGCAATCATGAAGCAAAAATCAAGAGTTATTCAAGCGTAAAAGAAAAATTGGAAGAAAACGGAGTTTTCATTTTAGATAATAAGGTTGAAGCATTTAAAATTAACGGCTCTGAAATAAATCTGATAGGAATAGACGACCCTCAAATGGCGTCTGAAAGTTCAGTCTCTGAGGCATTGATTGCAAAAACAGAATTAGAAACTGTAAGATACAATAAAAACAACTATTCTATATTATTATCTCACCGCCCCGAACTGATAAACGTTTACGCGGAATACGAAATGGATTTGGTGCTTTCGGGGCACGCACACGGCGGGCAAATAAGGTTGCCTTTTATAGGCGGAATAGTTGCACCTAACCAAGGGCTGTTTCCAAAATATACGGCAGGAATATATGAAAATAATAAAACGACAATGGTAGTAAGTCGCGGTATAGGAAACAGCATTTTACCGTTCAGAATCAATAACCGCCCGGAATTAGTAAATATAACTTTAAAAACTTCGCAATAAAGCGAAGTTTTTTTATGTTCATTTTTCGTTTAGTTTCAGTATTTAGGGTTTATAATAAAGTGTTATTTAAGGAGGCACTTATGAAAAGAGAAGGTAATATTAAAATTTCAAGCGAAAATATGATGCCTATAATCAAAAAATGGCTTTATTCCGATAAAGACATCTTTTTGAGAGAAATTGTCGCAAACGGCATAGACGCAATTACTAAATTTAAAAAGCTTGTCGGAATGGGCGAAGCTCAAAACGGCGAAGAGGAATATTGCGTTAAAATTTCCGTTGATAAAAAAGCTAAAACCTTGACCGTAGAGGACAACGGCATAGGAATGACCGAGGAAGAGGTTGAAAGCTACATTACTCAAATTGCCTTTTCGGGCGCGTCGGATTTTATTAAAAAGTATGAAAATGCGGGCGGCGACGGAATAATAGGTCACTTCGGTTTGGGTTTCTATTCCGTTTATATGGTTTCCGAAAACGTGGAAATTTTCACTAAATCGTATAAGGATACTCCCGCCGTGCATTGGGAAAGCGACGGCAACGCAACTTACAGCATAGAAGAGTGCGATAAAACAAACCGCGGTACCAAAATCGTTATGCACATTGCCGCCGAGGAAAAGGAGTTCCTTGATGAAAACAACATTAAGAGCCTTGTAAGAAAATACTGCTCGTTTATGCCTTTTAACGTTTATGTTAATTTCAAAGGCGACGGCAAAGACGAGCCGTTGAACTCGACTTTGCCCTTGTACGCAAAACTGCCCAAGGACTGCACGGACGAGGACTACAAAAAGTTCTATACGGATACCTTTATGGATTATAACGACCCCATTTTTTGGGTTCACCTAAATATGGACTATCCGTTCAAATTAAAGGGCATTCTGTATTTCCCCAAAGTTAAAAACAAGTTGGAGTTAGAGCGCGGCAAGGTAAAACTTTATTGCAATCAAGTATTTATTGCCGACAACATCAAGGAAGTAATTCCCGAATTTTTGATGCTTTTAAACGGAGTAATCGACTGCCCCGACATTCCTTTAAACGTTTCGAGAAGTTTTCTTCAAAACGATAGACAAGTTCAAAAAATCAGCAAGCACATAACCAAAAAAGTTGCGGATAAGCTTATTTCACTATTTAAAAACGATAGAGAAAAGTTCGAAAATTGTTGGGACGATATAGCGAATTTCGTTAAATTCGGCTGTATTAAAGACAACGATTTTTATGAGAAAGTTAAAGATATAATTATCTACAAAGATATAAACGGCAAGTTTCTGAACTTTAACGAGCTTTTGGGCGTAAAAGAAGAGACCGACAGTAAAGATGCGCCCGCAGCCGATGCCGATAAAAAGCCGACAACCGTTTATTACGTTTCGGACGAAAATCAACAAGCGCAATATATCAAGCTTTTCAAAGACGAGGGCTTGAATGCAATTTTATGCGACAACTTTATCGACCCGCACTTTTTAAGCTATCTTGAATACAAGACTCCCGACAAAATTAAATTTATGCGTATAGATGCGGATATCGACGGAGCCTTAAAGAGCGAGGACGGCGCTGAGGACAGTGTTGTTATCGATATATTTAAAAACGCACTCGGCGACGATAAATTGACGGTCAAAACAGAAAAACTCAAAAATGATGCCGTTCCCGCAATAATCTTGGTAGACGAATATATGCGTCGTTACGCAGATATGGGACAGTTCTACGGAATGAGCTCGGGTGACCTTAGCAAGACGTTAATCGTTAATACCGCAAGCTCCATAGTTCAGAAGCTTAAAGATTTAAGCAATGATAAGCAGAAATTCGTTGCAAGCTATATATATTCGCTTGCGCTTGCTTCGTTTAAGAAGCTTTCGCCCGAGGAACTTGACAAGCTCCAAAAGGATAGTATCACTCTTTTATCTAATTATATAATTTAAACTTTAAGCCCCCGCAAATTTGGGGGCTTTTTTTATTAAATTTTTTGCCATTTTTTTCAAATCGGTCTTGAAAATGAAATATATTTGTGTTAAAATAAATTAGGTATGGAAATCGGTGGAAATTCGGCCGAAAGGTTAAAAAAGTTTCATAGCGGAAACGAGTTTAAAGCTTATGAAATTTTCGGCTGCCGCCAAGCGGGTAACGGCGCTTATCTTTTCCGTGTTTGGGCACCGCACGCCGTCGAAGTTTCGCTGTGTATAATTGCGCACGGTGAAGAACGTCGTCACCTTATGCAAAAGTGCTGCGATGGTGAAAGCTTCGCAATAGAAGTTTGCGCGAAAGAAGGGGATAAGTATTATTATCTTATTTCTACGTCGGACGGCAGACAGCTTGAAAAAGCCGACCCATACGCTTTTAAAAGCGACTTGCCCGCAACCTTTTATTCGGTAGTATGCAACTTGCCAAATCCGACTTCGTACATGCCGCTTTTCACGCCCTATGACCTCAACTTGCCAATGAACGTTTACGAGGTTAACCTTTTAAGTTGGAAGAGGCATTCCGACAATTCGTACTATACCTATAAAGAGCTTACCGAAGAATTGGTGCCTTACGTCAAAGAAATGGGCTACACTCACGTTGAGTTTATGCCCGTCACCGAATTTCCGTTCGACGGCTCGTGGGGGTACCAAGTAACGGGATATTTTGCGATAACCTCGCGTTTAGGCTCGCCAAATGATTTTAAAAACCTAATAGACGCGTTTCACTATGAGGGGATAAAAGTAATTTTGGACTTTGTTCCCGCGCACTTTCCGAAAGATGGGTGGGGACTTTATGAGTTTGACGGTCAACCGCTTTACGAATGCGCTTTATGGGACAGAATGGAGCACGGCGGTTGGGGTACACGAAGATACGATTACGGCAGACCCGAGATAGACAATTTTTTAATATCGAGCGCGTATTTTCTATTTGACATATACCGAGTGGACGGGCTAAGAATTGACGCAGTGGCTTCTATGCTGTATCTCGATTATGACCGCGCGCAAGGCGATTTTACGCCCAATATTTACGGCGACAACCGAAATTTAGAGGGAATAGAGTTCATAAAAAAGCTAAATTCCGCCATAAAACAAAATTTTACCGGCGCTTTGACGTTTGCGGAGGAGTCAACGGCTTTCCCCAAAGTTACGGCAAGCGTGCAAGACGGCGGTCTTGGTTTCGATTACAAATGGAATATGGGTTGGATGAACGACGTGCTTTTCTATTGTAGGCAAGACCCGTATTTCAGAAATCATCACCACAATAAAATGACTTTTTCCCTTGTCTATGCCTTTACGGAGAACTTTATTTTGCCGCTTTCTCACGATGAGGTAGTGCACGTTAAAGGCTCTATCGTAAACAAAATGAGCGGAAACTACGAAGATAAGTTTGCGGGCGAAAGAACATTGCTTGCATTTATGTACGCACACCCGGGCAAAAAGCTTAATTTTATGGGCTACGAGGTGGCGCAGTTCAAGGAATGGGATTATAACTCGGGGCTTGATTTGTTCCTTGCCGACAAGTTTCCGTTGCATAAAAAAATGCGTCAATTTGTTAAAACTTTGAATTTCTTTTATCGAGAAACGAAACCGCTGTACGAAATAGATAACGGTTGGGAAGGTTTTAAGTGGTTGGTCGTTGACGACAACTATAACAATCTGTTTGCGTTTTCAAGGTATTCGAAAAACGGCGAAAGCCTTACCGCAGTTTTTAATTTTTCGGGCGTCGAGTTACAGCAGTATAAAATAGGAATAGATAAGGGCAAATACCGCATAATTTTAAACACCGACAATAAACGCTTTGGCGGTACGGGGCTGCTTAGGAAAAAAGTTTTTTCAACGGTCAAAGAAGCGGAAAGCGACGGATATTTTATAAAAATAGATATTCCACGCCTAACTTGCGTCTATTTAATAAAAGAAAAATAAATTTTTTGGGGGAATTAGCAATGCTAAGAAAAAAAGAGTGCGTTGCAATGTTGCTTGCGGGCGGACAAGGTTCAAGACTGTACGCTTTAACAAGCAATATCGCAAAACCCGCAGTTTCGTTCGGCGCTAAGTACAGAATTATCGACTTTCCGCTTTCAAACTGCATAAATTCGGGCATAGATACCGTCGGCGTTTTAACGCAGTATCAGCCGCTTGTTTTAAATGAATACGTTGGCAACGGTCAGCCTTGGGATTTGGACAGAACATTCGGCGGCGTTCATATTCTTTCGCCTTATGAGGCAAAGACCGATACGTCTTGGTACAAAGGTACGGCGAACGCAATCTATCAAAACATAAGATTTATGAAAATGTACGACCCCGAGTACGTTTTGATACTTTCGGGCGACCATATATATAAAATGGACTACGACAAGATGCTTGCGGCGCACAAATCGGCAAAGGCGGACTGCACCATTGCTTGCATGCAAGTGCCATTGAAAGAAGCGTCAAGATTCGGTATCTTGAATACGAATAAAGACGGCACGATATACGAATTCGAAGAAAAGCCCGCAAAACCCAAAAGCGATTTGGCCTCGATGGGTATATATATTTTTACGGCGGAAAAATTGTTTAAGTATCTTGAACTTGACAATCAAGACCCCAACTCCGAAAAGGATTTCGGCAAGAACGTACTTCCCGCAATGCTTAAAGCGGGGGAGAAGATGTATTCATACCGTTTTGAGGGATATTGGAAGGACGTCGGTACGATAAGCTCTCTTTGGGAAGCTAATATGGATTTACTTGGTGTGGTTCCAAACTTCGAGCTTTCGGAAAACGACAGAGTTATCCATTCAAAAAGTCCGCTTGCTCCGCCCGCATTTATCGAGGGAGAGGTTATTAACTCTATCGTTGCAACGGGCGGCGAAATAGAAGGTAAAATTGTAAACTCCGTTATCGGCACCGACTGCGTAATAGAAAAAGGCGCGGAGGTTGTTGACAGCGTGCTTATGGGCAACACAATCGTTAAAGCGGGCGCAAAGGTCAATTACGCTATAATTGACGAGGACGTTGTTATCGGCGAAAAATCGGTAATCGGCGCGCCGATTACGGAGGCTTCCAAAGTAGAGGGCAAGACTTCCGGCATAACAGTCCTCGGTAGGGGAGTTAAAGTGTCTAAAAACGGCAAAGTTCCCGCCGGCGAAATAGTGGATAAAGACGTTTAAGGGAGGAAAAGAATAATGGCTTCAACGGTTGGTGTTATATTTTCAAGTAGCAACGAACAAAACATACCCGAACTGACGAAAGTAAGGTCAATGGGTTCGATTCCTTTCGGCGGCAGATACCGCTTGGTTGACTTTGCGCTTTCAAATATGGTCAATTCGGGAATAACTACCGTGGGTATGATAACAAAGAATAACTATCAGTCTCTTATGGACCATATCGGTTCGGGCAAATATTGGGACTTGGCAAGAAAAGACGGCGGACTTATTCTGTTGCCTCCTTACAGCGACGAAACGGAAACATTATATAAAAACCGTTTAGAGGCGTTGAAAGGCGCAACCGCTTTCCTTAAGAAGGCAAAAGAGGACTTTGTGGTTCTTGCCGACAGCGACTCGGTTTATAAGCTTGATTACAGCAAGGTAATAGAATATCATATACAGAAAAACGCCGATATTACAATGGTTTACCATGAGCATGAACTTATCAAATCTCATTACTATATGACTTTTGACGTTGCAAAGGACGGTAAAATCAAAGGTATAGAAATCAACCCTACTTCCGGCGGCGTTGAAAAAAACTACATTAACGTAATGGTAGCGCGCACGTCTTTCCTTTTAAGACTTATTCAAGACGCTATTCAACACGGCTATAAGAGTTTCGGCAAAGATATTTTAAGTCCCGGGGTTTCAACTTACAAGTTATACGGTTATAAATACAACGGCTATTATGCAAGCATAAATTCACTGAACACATATTTCAACGCGAATATGGACTTGCTTGACAGAAAGATTAGAGACGAAATCTTTGGAGAAAGAGACATTTATACCAAAGTTAACGACAGTGCGCCCGCTAAAATTACGGATACTGCAAGCGTAAAAAATTCGCTTGTTTCCGACGGTTGCCTTATAGAGGGAACGGTGGAAAACTGCATACTTTTCCGTGGCGTTAAAATCGGCAAGGGAACGGTCGTCAAAAACTGTATACTTATGACTGATAATATAATAGGCGAGAATTGCAATTTAGCTTACGTCGTAAGCGACAAGAATTCGGTAATTCGTGATAACAGAGTACTTGCCGGTTGCGAAGTACAGCCCTATTTCATTAATAAAGGTTCACTTATATAAAATAATTCGGGGGAAAAATTTATGGCAACAAAAACTTCAAGCGAAACTACGAAAAACAAGACCGCTGCGAAAACTACGGTAAAGACTGCAACAACCAAGACGGCAACGGCGAAAGCTGCACCTAAAACTGCGGCAACGAGAACCGTTAAAAAAACTGTGGTAAAATCCGTTGAAAAGAAAAAGATTTTATTCGTAGCGTCGGAGGCAACTCCTTTTATTCAAACGGGCGGACTTGCAGAAGTTATAGGCTCGCTTTCGAAGGCGCTTGCCGCTAACGATAATTTGGACGTAAGAGTGGTGTTACCTCTTTATTCGGATATTAAAAAGTCGGATAGGGACAAATTCAGCTATATCGGAAATATTTATGTACATCTTGCTTGGCGTAATCAATATTGCGGTATTTTCGAGTACGTCAAGGACGGCGTAACTTTCTACTTTATCGACAACGAGTTTTACTTCAAGCGCCCCGGCTGTTACGGATATTTCGACGATGGCGAAAGGTTTGCGTTCTTTTCGAGAAGCGTTCTTGAAATAATGCCCGTCATTAATTTCTATCCCGATATTATGCACTGCCACGATTGGCAAGCGGCGCTTGCGGCAATTTACCTTAAAACGAACTACTGTTTCAGACCCGAGTATCAGTTCATTCGTGCGCTTTTCACAATACATAACATAGAATATCAAGGTTGGTATTCTCTTGATTTGTTGAGCGATTTGTTCGATATTTACGGCAGCTATCAGTATCTCGTAGAATACAAAAATTGTATAAACCTTATGAAAGGCGCGATAGAATGTTGCGAAAGATTTTCGACTGTCAGCCCTCGATATGCGGGCGAAATTAAAGAAGAATACTTTGCGCACGGGCTTGACCCCATTGTAAGAAAGAACCATTTCAAGCTTTCGGGCATTTTAAACGGAATTGACGACGAGGGCTACAACTGTGAAAAGGATACGCATCTTTTCGCTAACTACACGCCCGACGATTTCTCAAACAAAGCGCTTTGCAAGAAAGGTTTGCAAAAGCTGTTAGGGCTGCCGCAGAAAGCAGATACGCCCATTATTTCAATGGTTTCACGCCTTGTTTCGCACAAAGGGCTTGACCTTGTTACGACGGTTATCGAAGAGCTGTTGCAAGACGACGTTCAAGTCGTTATTCTTGGTACGGGCGACGCTCATTTCGAAGGCTTTTTCAGCGATTTGGCAAGAAGATATCCCGATAAATTCAGCGCGAACATAGCTTTTAACGGCGATTTGTCGAGAAAGATTTATTCCGGCTCGGATATATTCTTGATGCCTTCCAAGTCGGAGCCTTGCGGACTTTCCCAAATGATAGCTTGCCGCTACGGCACCGTTCCAATCGTAAGAGAAACGGGCGGACTTTACGACAGCATAAAACCGCTTGAAAACGGCTACACTTTTGCCAACTATAACGCGCACGATATGCTGTATGTAATCCGTCAAGCGGTTAACGATTATAAAAACAAAGAAGAGTGGAAAGAATTAATGTACAGAGCGGCCACAACCGATTTCAGTTGGAACCGTTCGGCTAAACTTTACGAAGCTCTCTATTTTGATATGCTTAAATAATTTTACTTAAATATAGGAGAACAGAATGAGTAATACTGTTATTACCGAAAAGGAAACCAAGGACTTAATAAAGGGTAAATTGTCGAGGTATTTCGGCGTTGCCCCCGCCGAGGCGACCAAAGACCAAGTTTATAAAGCTGTCGTTATGGTAGTAAGAGATATCTTACTTGAAAAAAGGCAGCAATTTCATAAAAAGGTCAAAGCTAAACGTGCAAAGAGGGTTTATTATCTTTGTATGGAATTCCTTATGGGGCGTTCGCTTAAAAACAGCTTATACAATTTAAGCGCTACGTCGGTCTTTGAAAAGGCGGTAGAGTCCTACGGATTAAAACTTGAAGATTTGTACGAGCTTGAACCCGATGCCGGTCTTGGTAACGGCGGTTTAGGAAGGCTTGCCGCGTGCTTTATGGACGCCTTAGCTACGGGTAATTATCCTGCAATGGGCTATTCTTTAAGGTACGAATACGGACTTTTTAAACAAAAAATAGTCGACGGTTGGCAGATTGAGCTGCCCGATGTGTGGCTTCCCGGTGGAGAGGCGTGGTTAACTCAGAGAACGGATAAGTCCTTTATTGTAAGATTTAACGGACAAATTGAAGAAAAGTGGACGGAAAACGGACTTCAAACCAACTATATTAATTGTAACGAAATTCAAGCCGTTGCTTACGATATGATGGTTTCGGGTAAAAACAGCGACGCTGTGTCCGTTTTAAGACTGTGGAAAGCTAAGCCCGTAACCGATTTCAATATGAAGCTGTTCTCGCAAGGCGAGTATTATCAAGCAATGACCGAGGATAACGACGCCGACCTTCTTACTAAAGTGCTTTATCCCGCAGACAACCACAACGCGGGAAAATCTTTAAGGCTTAAACAGCAGTATTTCTTATGTTCCGCGTCAATTCAGAACATAGTAGAGGACCACAAGCACAGATACGGGAATATCGCAGACTTGCCCAAGCTTGCGGCAATTCACTTGAACGATACCCATCCCGCAATGGCTATACCCGAGCTTATGCGTATTCTCATAGACGAATACTATTACGATTGGGACAAAGCGTGGGCAATTACGACGTCAACTTGTGCGTACACGAACCATACCGTGCTTGCGGAAGCGCTTGAAACTTGGTCGGAAGATTTAATTGCACGGCAAATTCCGAGAATTCATTCCATAATAAAGGAAATAAATAGAAGACTTTGCGAACAGCTTTGGGATAAATTCCCCGGAGAATGGGTTAAAATTTCAAGAATGTCCATAATCGAGCACGACCGTATAAAAATGGCAAACCTTTCGGTATACGGCGGACACAGCGTTAACGGAGTTTCTGCGCTGCATAGCGATATTATCAAAACTTCGGTATTCAAAGATTTCTACGATTTTTCGCCCGAAAAATTCACAAACGTAACTAACGGTATTGCGCACAGACGTTGGCTAAATCAGTCGAATCCCGAGCTTGCAGCTCTGTTAAACGAATGCATCGGTACCGGTTACGAGTTGGACGCGTCTCAGCTTGGCGATTTTAAGAAATATGAAGAGGACGAAACCGTTTTAAAGCGCCTTGGCGAAATAAAGCTTATTAAGAAAAAACAATTCGCGGAATATGCGAAAAAGAAGCAAGGGCTTATAATAAATCCCGAAACGCTGTTTGACGTTCAAGCAAAGCGACTTCACGAGTATAAGCGTCAGCTTTTAAATGTTTTGAACATTATCGATACTTATCTTGATTTGAACGATAACCCCAATAAAGAGGTTGTTCCCAAAACGTATATATTCGGTGCGAAAGCTGCGCCCGGGTACGATATGGCGAAAAAGATAATAAAATTAATCAATTATCTTGCCTCAGAAATCAAAAACAATCCCACCGTAAAAGATAAACTTAACGTCGTCTATATGGAAGATTACAACGTATCGATGTCAGAAAAGCTTATGCCCGCGTCGGAAATATCAGAACAAATTTCTCTTGCTGGTAAAGAAGCAAGCGGAACGGGCAATATGAAGTTTATGATAAACGGCGCGTTGACAATCGGAACGCTTGACGGCGCCAATGTTGAAATGGCTCAAGCCGTCGGTAAGCAGAATATCTTCATATTCGGCTATAAAGCAAACGAAGTAGACGAAATTTGGCGTAACGGTTACAGTTCAAGTAAATTCTATAACGAATCTCCCAAACTTCGCAGAATTATCGAGGCTTTGATTATCGGCTTCAACGGCGAATCTTTTGCGGAAATTGCAAACTATTTATTAACATATTCGCCCGTGGCCGACCCGTATATGTGTATGGCAGATTTTGGCGCTTACAGCAACACGCAGCATAAAATCTCAAAGCTTTATTCCAAAGATAAAACGAAGTGGAACCAAATGTCTTTAAGGAACATTGCTGCCGCCGGCATTTTTGCAGCCGACCGTGCAATTTCCGATTACGCAAACAACATTTGGAATTTAAAAAGCTTAAAATCTGAAAAGTAATCAAAAAGGGCTTAAATTAAGCCCTTTTTTGCTTGCAAGTATGCGTGACATAATTACTATGTCACGCATACTACATTAATGAAACTCAATTTTTTTAACTTTCAAACCGTTTTTGTGCTGTTTTAATGAAAAACTTACTAAAATAAAATTATTTGATTTTTTATTTAAAAATCAGCTTGACAACGACCGTATCCTCATGCTATCCTATATTTATGAGTCAAACACTTCGTAAAAGCTGTGTTTTACGAAGTGTTTGATATGCTCATTATAAGCAATGGAAATACCCCGCCATTTAACAAATTTAAAAATTATCGGTAATAATTATGGCAAATTACTATGTTCAACGCAACAATAAAAATTTGGAAACTATTGAAAGACTTTTAGACGAAGAACTTCCGTCGTTTTGCTACGATTATTTTCTTGCAATTGAAAGCCAGACGTCTACTCTCACTAGGCTCAACTACGCGCACGATTTAAAAATCTTCTTTTACTTTTTGCAAGAGAAAAAATTCCGCAAGTCAAAGACGGTCAAAGAAATGACACTTGATGATATGGAAACCGTCACGGGCAACGACGTCGAATATTTCCTCGGTTTCCTCTCCCGCTATTTTTATAACGGAAAAGAACATTCTTGCAACGACCGCGCCAAAGCAAGAAAGCTCTCCTCCGTACGCGCCATGTTTAAGCATTTCTTTAATAAGGGCTTTATAAGCGTTGACAATACAGCAAAGGTTTCTACCCCTAAGCTTCACGAAAAACCTATTATAAGGCTTGACTCTGACGAGGTCTTTAATATTATAGATACGGCGGAAAGCGGCGACGGGCTCTCCCCTCATCAACGCGCCTATCACGAAAAAAGCAAAGTTCGTGATACTGCGATATTAATGCTGTTTCTTGGCACGGGTATTCGTATAAGCGAGCTTGTAGGACTGAACAACGACGATTTGAATTTTAAAGATAATTCTTTTGTCGTTACGCGTAAGGGCGGCAGTAAATCTATCTTGTACTTTGACGATGACGTGGCTGCGGCATTACAACGCTACCTTGATTATAAGGAAATGAATTACGAAGATTTAAAAGAGCCCAACGCTTTATTCGTTTCAAGCAATCGAAGCCGTATTACCGTCCGCGCCGTGGAAAATATGGTGCAGAAATACGCAAAAATCGTATCCCCTCTCAAAAAGATTTCTCCGCATAAGCTACGCTCCACTTACGGCACTCAGCTTTATAAGGCTACGGGCGATATTTATATCGTTGCCGACGTTTTAGGACATAAAGACGTTAACACCACGAGAAAGCACTACGCCGCCATAAGCGACGAGAACCGCCGCGGCGTTGTCGGTAAAGTAAAATTGACGCGCGACGAAGACGATTAAAAAAGACAAGTCTTAAGCGCACTTCCCATAGGGAATGAAAAACGAATAACAATAAAGAACTCTCAAACAATTTGTTCGAGAGTTCTTTATGTTTGTAATTAATTAAGCTAAATTGAAATTTAGTTGTTGCTATCGACGTGCGGCTCGTCAAATAATAGTTTCAAGTCTATGACTTTGCAATCATATCCAACAATCTTTAACCTATTTAGTCCATTAGTTAAAGAAACGATTTTTGTCGTTGCTAGTTCATTGGAATTGTTTTGTAAACGTTCTATTAAGACGGTTATGTCATTATTGCTATCAATAAATACAACTTTTGCATTTCCGCTTTTAATATTCAAATCAATTTGTATTTCTATCTCTGCGCTATCTTCAAGTGTCTTCTCCCATAAAGTTTCGCGCCCGTCAAATCGTGAAGCATTAAGTGAATAGCCGCCTTCTATTGGATTAAATACCGAATTACTCTTTGCGTAGTGGTCTGCAATTTGTACTATTTTTTCGTCGTCATTATATTCCTGTTTAGCAAATTCATTACCGCAACCAGTAAAACCGATAGTAACACACAAAATTAAGCTAAACAAGATACTTGTAAATGCTCTTTTCATAGAAGTCAATTCTCCGCTAAATTACTGTTTAACACTCTGTTATTATACAACAATCAATTTAAAATGTAAAGTTAAAGCGCACTTGCCTTGCTTGCAAGGTATAGTGCGCCTATACGTATATTCTGTTCCTGTGGTAAAATTCCCTGTGGGAACTACGGTTATTGGCTTGCCTTTTTTTCTTCCGCATACTTTAAAAATTCATCTGTTTTTGACCAATACTTTATTCCCCAATTTTCAAAGTTCCACTCTTCCATATATTCATTACACTCGTAATCAATATAAAAAAGTTCTCCGTTACAAATTATGAAGTTTGTAGGGAAATAATCTATATTTGTGTTTGCCGCATATAACAGACGGCACATTTCCTCCACATGCCATATATATTCCGACTTCATTTTGTCGTTAAGGACTAAATCATAAGCGGTTTCGCCGTCAATAAATTCTTTTAATATTCTTTCATTTTCAACGTCAACTTCAAGCATGACGGGGATTCTTATGCTGATTTGCTTTAACTTTTTATAGTCATTCAACTCGGATTCAAGCTTATTTCCGAAATTATAGTAACTGCACGGCTCGTGGTGAATCTGTTTTAAAACAAACTCCTTTTGTCCGTCGGTAACCAAATAAGAATACCCGCCCTTTCCTTTACCCAACAACTTTATAACGTCATAAGACTTATTGTTTAGTTGTATTTTATTCATCATCGTTTAATATTATCTTTTCGATTTTAATAACAGCATCGTCTTTTATATCAAGACATTTTCCGCAGTTATCGCAAATTTTCAGCGGGTCCAAATCACAAATATCACACTCGCCGCAATCGATACAATCTCTATCGTATAGAACGCACTCCCTCTTTTCAACTTTCATTTTGCACCTCTCATTCATTTTATACTTAGATATTAAAAATTACAAGCAAAATAACTGAACTTTTGTTTGATTTTTTAAAAATTATCTGTTACAATATATTTAAGAGGAAAATTATGAACAGAGAAACCGAAAAATTGAAGAACGAGGACGCCGTTTTCACTTTTATACAAAAGTTTATTACGGAAAACGGATACGCACCTTGTGTTCGTGAAGTGTGCAAGGCTTGCAACATTAAGTCCACCGCCACTGTTTTCAATATAATAAATCGCCTTAAAGATAAAGGACTTTTAGAAAAATCAGATGTAAAACGCCGCGCAATCGCCTTAAAAAGCAAATCCTTATCCGTGCCCGTATTAGGTACTGTTGCCGCCGGTCAGCCTATTTTCGCCGCCGAAAGCTATGAAGGATACGTTTCCTTGCCGGATAACTTCTTTTCGGGTGATGAGCTGTTTATGCTGAACGTTCAAGGCTCTTCTATGATAAAAATAGGAATGTTTGACGGCGATAAAGTTGTCGTTAGAAAGCAAGAAACGGCAGATAACGGCGATATCGTTGTCGCCTTGATTGAGGACGGCGCAACAGTTAAACGGTTTTTCAAGCGCGACGGAAAGATAATTTTGCACCCGGAAAATGACGATATGGCAGATTTCGTGTTCGATAATGTGTCTATCTTAGGTAAGGTCGTTGGACTTGTAAGAAATATTAATTAAACGGAACGGCGGAGCTAAAAAAATCCGCCGTTACGTTTAATTATCTATATTTTCTTCTGAAGATTCGTACGGATTGACGTGTACTGTTATATGTTTTACAAGCGGGAAGTTTTTTTCAATTCCGACGTGCACGTTTTCAGCAATATCGTGCGCCTTATAAAGCGGTAAATCTCGGTTGCAAGCGATTTCAACGATTACATAAACACGGTTGCCGAACTTTCTTGTCAGCAAGTCGTCGATGCGTTCAACGCCCTCGCACGAAACTATAAAATCTCGTATTTCATTCTCAGTCTTTTCGTCGCACGCCTCGTCCGTCATTTTGTTTACGGCGTCTATAAATATGCGCACTGCCGCAATAATTATCATAAAGCATATTACAAGGCACGCAACGCTGTCTAAAACGGGCACGCCGCACATTGCCCCCACTACACCTATAAGGCTTCCGATTGAGGACAGCGCATCGGTTCGATGATGCCACGCGTCCGCTCTTAACGCCGAAGAATTGACTTTTTTAGCCGCAACAATCGTGTACCAAAACATAACCTCTTTAACAACGATTGATACGGCCGCCGCAACCAAAGCGATTATTTTAGGAATCTCGAAGTTAAGATATTCGCCCTTGACAATATTTTTTATACCCGTATAGCCTATCCCCGCGCCCGTCGCAATTAAAACGGCGGCAAGAATTATTGCAGCTACGCACTCGAATCTTTCGTGCCCGAACGGGTGCTTTTTATCCGCCTTTTTAGCGGCAACTTTTACACCCGCCAACACTATTACCGTTGAGAAAACGTCCGACGCCGAATGCACAGCATCGGATATAAGCGCAATGGACGCGCCGAATATTCCCGCAAGCAACTTAAATATCGTTAATGCGCTGTTTGCGATTATAGTCACAACCGAAGTTTTTACCGCAATTTTTTCAAGGTTGTTATTTTCCAATGTTTCTCCAATTTTTAATAAAATTTTGCTTAAAAATAAATTGACATTATACTCTTTTTTAAATATAATATTCAAGTAAACGATTTGCTGCTATGGCTCAGTAGGTAGAGCACGTCCTTGGTAAGGACGAGGTCACCGGTTCAAGTCCGGTTAGCAGCTCCATTAAGTCCTTCTTTAAGAAGGACTTTTTTATTGATTTCTGTTCGTGTATAGCAACAGACAGCGTTAAAGTTACTTTATTATTATAATAATTAAATCGAAAAAAATCAATAGTGACAGACAAAAATAAAAAGAAAGCCTTACATTTGAAAGGCTTTCTTTTATGTAATTTAATTTTTAGCGTAATTTTTTAGCAACAGCTATTCTTATGCGCTTTTTGGGCGTTTCAACTACCTCTTCTTCCGTAGCTTGTTCAACTTCCTCATCTGCGGGTGCAGCTTCTTCAACTACTGCCTCCTCGATTTTAAGGCTGTTGTAGACTTCATCTGGCACATCTACGTCCAAACCCTCCGCATGTTTCATCTTAACGTATGCGTGGGCGCAAGGGAAACGCACGCTTTTATCGCAATAATCGCAGAAAGGCGCGTATTCTCCGCATAAATCCCTCTTAAATTTTTGACTGTTGACAATTTTGTCGACGTCGATAACAGCTTGAAGATTTTCAACGTTTTCTCTCGTAAGATGAGTGGGCATCGACAATAAAATTTTCAAAGGCTCTTGACTGTTCCACATAAACAATTCTCCTTAATGTACATTATATAACAAATAATATAATTTTTCAAGCGTTTAGCGTCATATTTCTTGAACCGTTAAAGCGGAAAGTATTTCCTCATATTTTTCCTTGCTGAAAGAAATACTGTGCGGTGAAGTTACCGCAGCAGTACCCGCCGCAACGCCGCAACGCAAAATTTCTTTTAAATCTCCACCCTTTACAAGCGCATTTGTCGCCGCCGCAACCATTCCGTCGCCCGCGCCGACGGTCGAGTTCATAGCCACGTTCACGCTTTTACAGTAATATGTTTTATTCCCGTCGGTGATAATTGCGCCTTGCTTGCCAAGCGATAATAAAATTCGCTTCGCGCCCTTATTCAACAGCTCTTTACAGCCGGCAATAAGCTCTTCTTTGCTTTTTATTTTTCTTTTAAGCGTGCGCTCTAACTCTTCAAGGTTGGGTTTTATAAGGTCAACGCCGCACTTCAACGCTTCCGTCAATCTGTCGTCTTCGGTATCTACAACTTTTTTTACGGTTGCGGGCACTGCGTTTAAAATCCGCGCATAATAATCGGGCGTCATTCCCCTTGCAAGGCTGCCCGATACGACCACCGCCTCGCATTTTTGAGTAAACTGCTTAACAAGCGTAATAAGCTCTTCTCTATTATTCTCGTCCACTTCCGGACTTACGTCGTCAATCTCGGTCAGCATGGACTTCATATCGATAAATTTATAATTCTCACGAACACGCCCCTCATTCCATACGAATTTATAAGGCACACCCTCGCGGTGAAGCTCTATCTCAAACTGATTCCCGTTTCCCTCGTACATAAAGCCCGTAGCAAAAACATCGCTTTTAAGGTGAGCAAGCCCAATCGCCACGTTCAGCGCTTTACCCGTAAAGAAAATCCGTTTACTTATTATTTTATGCGATTTTCCCACGGCAAGCGAGTCCACCTCTATATTCACGTCGATGCAAGGACTTAAACATACGGTTAAAATCATTATCTTTCTCCCAACACGAAACAAATTAAAAGCCGCCTTAAAAGCGGCTTAAAGTTACATTGAAATCATTTGCAAGGTTTCGTAAAGCTCGTAGTTGAATTTCTTCTTCATACTCACGGCCTCGATAATATCCATATCTATTATCTCGTTCTTGCGAATGCCGACTACTCTGTTTCCGATGCCGTCGTTTAAAAGCCTAACCGCTTTATTTCCGAATTGCGCCGCCAACATTCTGTCTGCCATGGTGGGCGAACCGCCGCGCTGAATATGTCCTATTGTGGTAGGACGGACGGAATAAGTGGTAACAGACTGCAACTGTTTGGCAAATTCGTCAGCAGTACAAACGCCCTCGGCAACTACAACTATATTAGAGTGCTTGCCGTTCGCACGCGAGCGGTTTATTCTCATAACTATATCGTCGAGATTGAAAACCACTTCGGGCACGACGATAATTTCCGCACCGCTTGCAATGCCGGCAAATAGCGCGATGTCGCCGCAACGTCTGCCCATAACCTCAACAACTGAAATTCTCTCGTGAGATGTCATAGTATCGCGTAGCTTGTTGATAACGTCGATACAAGTATTAACCGCAGTATCGAACCCAAGCGTATAATCGGTGTATTCAAGGTCGTTGTCAATCGTGCCCGGTATACCGATAGTGGGTATTCCGTACTCTTCCGAAAGACACTTTGCCCCGCGGAAAGAACCGTCGCCACCGATAACTACAAGCCCGTCTATACCACGCGCTTCAAGGGTCTTAACCGCCCTTTTTTGCCCTTCTTTGGTAAGCATTTCAAGGCAGCGCGCCGTTCTCAGCTTAGTGCCGCCCCTTTGGACGATATCCGAAACCGAGCGCATTTCCATTGCAACCATATCGTCGTCTATAAGACCTTGATATCCGCGCTCGATGCCGTAAACTTCCATTCCGAAATAAATCGCCGTACGCACCACCGCGCGTATGCAAGCATTCATGCCGGGGGCGTCGCCACCGCTCGTAAGCAAGCCTATTCTTTTCACTATAAACCTCCAAACGTTTCGGTTTATGCGCGGCTAAAAGCCTTCCCCCAATAACGCATAAAACGTAATTTCATCATTCCACAGTTAATTATAACAAAACAAATTAAAAAATACAAGAGTTTTTTTAAATTTTCACCGCTTATTCAACGTATTTCACGTCGGATTGTTCCAAAAGCGAATAAAGTTCCGCCAAAAGCCCCCTACAATAGTTAACTCCCGTAGGGAAAGTATACCTTTTATCGCCTCGAACTATCTTGCACAAGGTCTGACCTTCGTAGTTTGAAAGGGTAATCAAAAGCTCTTCGAACGCTCCGTCGTCAAGCGCGCTCGCCTTTATCCAAAGCGCTTCTTGTTTTTTTGCGGGCTGAGCGGCAGCGTTTGACTTTTCACCCGACAAATCGATTTCCGCAAGGTCGTCGATTATACAGCTAAACCCTTTTTCAGGGTCAACTTCGAGTTTTCCCGTAATTTTGACTATTTTGTCGTTGCCCACAAAGGGCTTAACTTTTTCGTATATTGCGGGGAAGCAAACGCACTCCAAGCTGCCGTACACGTCTTCAAGGTTCAAAAACGCCATAAATGCGCCCGTGCGCTTAGTCGTGGTACGCCTAAACGAGCCGATTATTCCCGCCATAGTAATGCGCATACCGTCTTGAATACGGTTATAAGTGCGGTTGCCGTCCTCGTCCTCGACATAGTCGCTCATAAACGAGCAGTCGAAATTGCAGCCCTCTACGGCGTGCATATACTTTTCAAACGGGTGACCGCTGACGTAAACGCCCAAAACTTCCTTTTCCTTTGCAAGCTTTTCGTTTAACTCTAACTCGGGAATGTCTGGGTACTCAACTTCAAGCTTTTCATCCTCGATAAAGTCCCCGAAAAGGCTCATCTGCGCCCCGCTTTTTTGTTTGCTAATCGCTTTTGCGCGCGCACACAAATCTTCGTAAACAACCGCAAGCTGCGAACGCGGCACGCCCATTTCGTCAAATGCGCCCGCATAAATAAGCCCTTCGACAAGCCGCGAATTTAAGTCACCTATACACCGCGAAACAAAATCGGGAAAGTCTTTAAAGTTGCCGTTCTTTTCTCTTTCGGCGATAATACTGTCAACCACTGCTTGCCCAACGCCTTTCAACGCTGAAATACCGAAACGTACGCCATCTTTTTCAACCTTGAAAACAGAGCGGCTTTTATTGATATCGGGCGGCAAAACCTTGTACTTTTTATCTTTTAGATAAAGTACATATTTTGTAATTTCGTCAATCTTGTTAAGGCGGTTATTTAAAAGCGCGCAAATGAACTCTTTGCAATAATACTTTTTAAGCCAAGCCGTTTGATAGGCAAGCGTTGCGTATGCCGCCGCGTGCGACTTATTAAACGCATAGGAAGCAAATCCCTCCATATCGCCGAAAATCTTGTTTGCAACGTCGGCGGGAATACCGTTCTGTACGCAACCGTCTATCTTACTTCCGTTAATATCGCTTACGCCGCCGTTAATAAACTTTTCCTTCTGCGCCATAAGCGTTTTTTTGTCTTTTTTACCCATTGCACGGCGAACCAAATCTGCCTCTCCGAGAGAGAATCCCGCAAGATTTTGGAAAATTTGCATAACTTGTTCTTGATAAACGGGTATGCCGTAAGTAACTTTTAATATCTGTTTTTCTTGCTCGCAGTCGTAAGTTATCGGCTCTTGCTCGTGCTTTCTCGCACAGAACGAATCAATAAACTTCATTGGGCCGGGGCGATACAACGAAACGCCCGCTATCAAGTCTTCGAGGGTATCTGGTTTCAAGGTTTTCATGAAGCGTTTCATGCCCCCGGCTTCGAGTTGGAACACCCCGTCCGTATCGCCCTCGGCAATCAGCGAATAAGCTCCCTCGTCCTCGTAACCGATTTTATCGAAGTCCACATCGATACCGAAATCTTCTTTTATATAGTCAACGCATTTCTTGATGTCCGTCAAGGTTACAAGCGCAAGGAAGTCCATTTTCAGCATTCCAAGCGCCTCTATTTCCTTTGCAACGAACTGCGTCGTTATATCCTCGCCGTTTCTCGAAAGAGGCACGTTATCCGCAATTCTCTTTTGACAAATAACAACGCCCGCCGCGTGCATACCCGTTTGGCGCGGCATACCCTCGATTTTCAACGCCATATCGATAACGCGTCTAAGTGTGTCGTCAGTTTCGTATATGCTGCAAAATTCGCTGTTTCTTACTGCTTTTAATTCATTGTACTTGCCTTCGAGCTCGGCCTTCTTATCCTCGTCCGTTTCCTTTTCGTACTTCGCCTTTGCGCCCTCCAACCGTCTGCCCAATAGGTCGCCGATAGAAGTCTTTCCGTCCATTATTTTGGTAAGTCTGTCCGTTTCCGAATAGGGCACGCGCATAACGCGTCCGACGTCTTTAATGGAGTTTTTCGCCGCCATAGTACCGAAGGTTACTATTTGGCAAACGTTTTCAACACCGTATTTTTGCCTTACATATTCTATGGTTTCTTCACGTCTATCGGTGCAAAAGTCGATATCGAAGTCGGGCATTGAAACTCGGTCGGGATTCAAAAAACGCTCGAAAAGAAGGTCGTATTGCAGCGGCTCGACGTCGGTTATTCCTATGGAATAAGCCACTATCGAGCTTACGCCCGACCCGCGCCCGGGGCCTACGGGTATTCCTTGTTCTTTCGACCAATTTATAAAGTCCCACACGACAAGGTAATAATCGGCATAACCCATACCGCAGATTATGTCAAGCTCGTACTTCGCCCTATCCAATTCTTTTTGCGAAAGCTTGTCGCCGTAACGCTTTTTCAATCCTTCGTCGGTAAGTTTTCTGAGATATTCCACCGCAGTCGAACCGTCTTGCGGTGTATATTCGGGAATAAGAGTTTTATCCTTTATAGGGTATCCCTTTTTATCAAGGTTAAACGCCGGCTCCGTCACTTTGTCGGCAATTTTGCGCGTGTTGGATATAGCTTGTGGCAAGTTAGGGAAAAGCGCCGCCATCTCGTCGCCCGTTTTGAAATAAAATTCGTTTGTGGAAAACTTCATTCTTTTCGGGTCGTCGAGCTGCTTTTTCATCTGAATACACATCAAAACGTCTTGCATCTCGGCGTCCTCTTTTTCAAGATAGTGCACGTCGTTCGTGGCAACTATCTCCGCGCCGATATCGTCCGCAAGCTTTAAAAGCAGCGGCAAAACCCATTGTTCTTCCTCTATGCCGTGGTTTTGAATTTCTATATAAAAGTCGTCGCCGAAGGTATCTTTAAGCTCCAAAGCAAGTTTTCTTGCGCCCTCATAATCGCCCGCAAGCAACCGTCTGGGAACGCCGCCCGCAATACACGCGGAAAGGCATATTACGCCCTCGGAATGTTCTTTTAAAACCTTATAATCTATTTTCGGCTTATAATAAAACCCGTCCACAAACGCCATAGAGTCCAATTGCACTAAGTTTTTGTAGCCGGCTTTGTTTTTCGCAATTAAAATAAGGTGCTCGGCTGTGTTCGACGATTTATCGTGCATGTTCGCCGTCATGTAGAACTCGCACCCGATTATGTATTTTATCCCCGCTTGATAAGCTTTTTCGGCAAGTTGCAAAGTGCCGTACATATTTCCGTGGTCGGTTATACATACAGTATCTATGCCGTTTTTCTTGCAATAATCTATTAAATTGTCAATCTTACACGCGCCGTCCAACAGCGAATACTCGGTGTGAAGATGTAAATGTACGAAATCCGTCATAAGTACCTCAATCTGTCAGCGAAAGCGCAAGCTCGCTCAATTTTCTCATTCTGTGATTTAAACAACTCTTAGATATATTCAGTCGCTCGGCAAGCTCTTGCATAGATGCGTTTTTGTCGGCAAGGCGGCACTCCGCCACCTCAAAAAGCGGTTTATCAAGGCTTTGCAGCCCTATCGTCTGCGAAATTATCTCAATAGCCCTAACTTGATTGACCGACGCCGTAACGGTTTTGTCGATATTGGAAACCGAGCAGTTGTTCAAACGATTTTCATTGTTAAGCTTATCTTTAAGCTCAACCACTCTGTTCAGCTTATCAAGCCCTTTTTCGCAGCCCATAGCCGCCAAAATGTCCGAAATTACCGCCTTACTCTTAGCATAAACGACCCATTTATCCTTGCGCATAACAAGCTTGGCAAGAATTTCAAACTCGCATAAAAGGTCCAAAAAGTCGTTTGCCGTAAGCTTATTTGAAAAAACTATCTCGAAGTGATAGCCCGTTCGGCTTGAAACGCTCTCTTCGGGCAACGTGCAGCTTCCGCCACCCAAAAACGCGCCCTTAATAAAATCGATTTTGCTAATCTCACTCTCGAAAATCTCTTCGTCAACCGAAAAATCTACAAAAAAGCCGTCCTTGGACTCTTCGACAATTTTCAACTCTTTTAAAAGCTTATCCGTTTTTTCATCTGCGCACTCAAACGCAAGCTTATCTTTTCCGCTCAAAAGGTCAAATTTTGCGCCCGAAACCGTTAACGACAGCCCGAATTTTTCCTCTAAAAGGTTTAAAAAAAATTCCGCCGTCCCCTCATTTTCGGTAATAAGTTCGAAACCGAACAATCCGTTTCTTGAAATTACGGTTCCGCTAGTGCGGATAAACGCGGACAAAATAGCCCGCGCTCCGTCGTCCGCCGCTCCCGACGATATTATTTCGTTTTTAATTTCTTCGGTAAAATTCAACATTTTAAAGTTTTTTAGCCTTATATTCTTGAAATCTGAATTTCGGAAGCCTTCCGTCGATATTATCGATTTGTTCTAATGGAACGCTTGACTCTTTCAAGATTTCCTCGGCAATTTTAGTATCGCCGACCCTATCCGCGGAATGAGCGTCGGAGTCTATAACAAACCTTACGCCCGTAGCGGCCATTTTATACAGTTCTTCGGCGGAAACATGCCGTTTTTTGGTGTTTATTTCGATATAAGTCCCATAATCGGCGCAACACTTTGCCACTTCTTCAAGGTTGCAGTAACACTTGTAGTTTATGTGCGTCAATATATCGATGGGATTATTTTTCACAGCGTTAATATACGCCCTTGTCGTTGTTTCAATTGTTTTATTCGACGGAGTTCTGCCAAGCTTATACGCAGCGTAATTTTTTACCATGATGTTATAAAAGTCGGAAAGCTTTTTATACTTCAAAACCTCGTGAATACCGCACAGATACAAGTCGAAGTACTGTAAATCGCTCTCTTTCATATCGGTTTCACCGCCGACGGATATAAGATTGCTTTCCATTCCCATCAGTACTTTAACGCCCGTAATTTTCTCCGCATCATCTATTTCCGCCCTTAAATCGGACAATTTTTTGCGCTTTAAGCCGAAAAGCAAATGGTTAAAACCGTGGTCGGTTATTCCGATTTGTTTAAGTCCCTTTGCTTTTGCCGCTTTCGCGTTCTCCCAAACCGTATTTTTACCGTGAGAATACGGCGTATGAGTATGATAATCAGCAGTTAAGTTCATTGAATTCACCTATGTAAATAACCTCTTCCTCAAGGTTTATCCCGGTTTTTTCGTATACAGACTTTTTAACAGCTTTTATAAGCGAATAAACTTCGCGCGCGCTGCCGCCGTTATTGACAATAAAATTCGCATGTTCGCGGCTGACTTCCGCTCCGCCTATTTTTAGCCCCTTTAAACCGGCTTCGTCTATAAGCCTTCCCGCGCTAAGTCCATTTGGGTTCTTAAATACGCAACCGCAGCTTTTGCCCCTCGGCTGATGCTTTCTTTTTTCCAAAAATTCGTTTATATTTTTTTTAACGGTTGCCGGCTTTTCCCTTTCAAATCCCGCATAAATCGCCAAAATTATTGCGTCTATGTCAGACATAGTACTATGCTTATTGCCAAAATTGCAGTTTTTATTTGATATTTCGCGTATTTTTCCATCAAAAACTACTACCGAAAGGATATTGCTTGATATTCGCCTATCGCTTGTTCCGCCGTTCATTATGGCAAGTCCGCCTATGCTTGCAGGTATTCCGGCAAGGTATTCAAAGCCCGTTATGCCGTTTCTAATACAAAATGTCAGCAGCTGATTTACCGTAGTGCCGCTTAAAATTTTAAGGCTGTTGCCCTCAAACTCTATTCCGCGCAAACACGAAGTGCAGATTACAGAGCCGTCAAAGTCACTGTCCGATACCAAAAGATTTGAGCCTTTACCTAAAACAATGAACCTCTCGTCATTATTTTTCAGATACTTGTATACCGCAACTGCTTCTTCTTCCGTTTTCGGAAAATACGCAACTTTTGCGGTGCCGCCTAAGCCGTAAGTCGTGTGCTTTGAAAAGTTAAAATTTTCCTCTTTAATAACGGATTTTACGGCACTGTCTGATTTATGCAATCTTCACCTCTACAATAATACCATTTTTTTACTATGATTTCAATTAATTAAGTAGATTTTTCAGCTTTTTTATATCACAATTTATTATTGCCTTTTCAATTTCGTTTTTTGTGCCCTCACCTATCGGCAAAGTCAAGCGGCATTCGTAACTTATTCCTTCCATTTGATGCATTTCGTCGTCATAAAGGTTTATTCCGTCCGCCATTAGTCCAAGTGACTTAACTTTTTCTTTATTTTTTAGTAAATATTCGATAAATCGTGTAGCATATACCGACTTTTTCGTTTCGGAGCAAGTAATTGAAATATTTTGATACAAATCATTGAATACAGCTATGGGCTTTACGGAAAAGGCTACACCCCTTGTTCTTAATCTGAAAATGTCTCTCTGCGTGCCCAAAAGATACTTAAACTCACCGTTTATAAGTCTTACATATGCCGCCGTAGGCTTTGCTACCTCTGCATCTTTGACCCCGCAAAGTAGCGCAGCTGCGCCTACCAGATTGCCCGTTCCGGAGTTAATTACAAGGTTTTCAACTGAAATATCTTCAAAATTCGCGTTTGTATCGGTTGAAAGAAAGCAATATCCGCCGTTACACCAATTGTAATACGGCGTTTCTCCACGAATGTAGCTTTCTATTCCGTACATTCCCGCGCCGTAAGAAATTAAGTCGGGAACGTTGCCGTTTTGCAAGTTTAGCCGTGCAGCGTCGGCGGAAACCGCACTCACTGTTACATAACAGCCGCTTTTTTTTGAAAACTCGTCCCCCAAGCTTTGCAAGAAGTTTGCGCGGGACCCCTTTCCGCCCTCAAATCCGTCAATTTGCCATACGGTTAGAACTGTCATTTCGTCCGCGTCTGCATTTCCGTTTTTCTTTATCGTTGCCATTATCGGCACGGCAATTATTATTGAAATACACAACGCAAACAGCATAAACCTTAAAATCTTTGTTTTATTAATCGGTATTTTAATTTTCGGCATATACTATTTTATTTGTTAGTCCGAAAAAAAATACATTGGGGAGTACTCAAAAACGAATACTCCCCCGCTCATTCGCAAAAACGCCCCGAAGACGTTTTAGCAAACAAGCTTTTATATATAAAGCGCATGCGCTTGTAATAATATCTTGCGTAAGCCACGCTTTTTTATACAAAAAAACCGCCGAATTTTCAGCGGTTAAATTTAATTATTTTATTCTTCGTCCTCTTCGGGAAGTTCAACGTTATGATATACCGCTTGAACGTCGTCAAGCTCTTCAATCTTATCAAGCATTTTTGTGAAAGTTTCAAGCTTGTCCGCCGCTAATGTAATATAGTTTTGCGGTATCATCTTTATTTCGGCTTCAAGGAATGTAACACCCTTCCCCTCGAAATACTTCCTCGCTTCCGACCACTTTTCGGGTGCGGTGTATATCTCGTAAACGTCGTCCTCGACGGTGTAGTCGTCAGCCTCGGCTTCAAGGCAATACTCCATCATCGTATCTTCGTCAAGCGCAACCGTTCTTTCGATAACGAAAACGCCTTTATTGTCAAACATATACGAAACGCATCCCGTTGCTCCCATCTGACCGCCGCACTTACCCATTGCCGAACGGATATCGCCCGCCGTTCTATTTACGTTGTCGGTAAGCGTCTTAATTATAACGGCAGACCCAGCCACGCCGTAGCCTTCGTAAGTCAACTCTTTATAGTCCTTATCGCCAAGTTCGCCCGCCGCTTTCGCAATAGAACGCTTTATATTCTCGTTGGGCATATTCGCGGCCTTAGCTTTGGCTATAACGTCCGCAAGCTTAGAGTTGGTATCGGGGTTGGGGTTGCCCTTTGCGGCAACGGCAAGCTCTCTGCCGATTTTTGTAAATACAGCGGCACGCGCCGCATCGGTCTTGCCCTTTTTAGCTTGTATATTGTGCCATTTGGAATGTCCTGACATAATTTTACCTCTTATTATCGTACTTTAACTGATACATTGCAATTCCCGCGGAAACCGCTGCGTTCAAACTTTCACAAGTATCCCGCATCGGTATTTTTACGGTAAATTGCGCCCTTTTCAACACTTCTTCGCTAATACCGCCGCCTTCGTTGCCGATGCAAAGACAGAACTTTTCGGGCGGAGTAAATGAAAAAATATCCTCGCCGTTCATATCTGCGCATATAAGCGGAACGCCTTCAAGCGCACCGAGAATTTCTTCCCTCGAACCTTGATATATATTTACGAAGAAAATCCCGCTCATACTCGCTCTGACAGCCTTTGGCGAATATGGGTCGGTACAGTTTATCAAATAAATCTCACTATAACCCGCCGCGTTGGCAGTACGCATAACCGCCCCCAAATTACCGGGGTCTTGTAAACAGTCCAATAAAATGCAGCTGCTTTTAGGCGGTTTTAAGCTGCTGTGCGGAATTTCCACCACCGCGAGCACGCCTTGCGGGGTTATCTCAGAAGAAAGGCTTTCAAACACAGCGCGGCTGACCGTCACAGTGTTTTCAAACTCGCCTTCAAGCCCTTCCACACAGACTATATGCCGGATTTTACACCTTGCGGCGATACATTCCTTGACGGGTTTTACGCCCTCGACAACGTACCGGCCGCTAAGTCTACGGTATTTTTTATCCGATAGCTTGGATATTTCTTTTATTAACGGGTTTGATTTCGAAGTAATTACCATATAAAAAATTAAGCCTTAAAATAAGGCTTAAAATTCGAATTATAACGCCGCCTTAGCCTTAGCTGCAAGCGCCGCGAATGCGGTAGCGTCGTTTACGGCAAGCTCCGCAAGCATCTTTCTGTTCAAAGTGATGCCCGCCGCTTTAAGACCGTACATAAATTTGGAGTAAGAAAGTCCGTTAATTCTTGCCGCTGCATTGATACGGGCAATCCAAAGGCTGCGCATATCGCGCTTTCTGAGCCTTCTGCCGATGTAAGCGTAGTTTAACGACTTCATCACTGCTTCGCGAGCAATTCTGTATGACTTCGACTTGTTGCCGAAATAGCCCTTTGAAAGGCGGAATATCTTTCTGCGTTTCTTTAACGCGTTAACACTTCTTTTAATACGCATATTGCCTTACCTCCTTAACCCTTATAAGGAATCATTGATTTAACGGTTGATTCCTGCGTAGTAGAAACAAGCGTATTCTGACGCAAATTTCTCTTTCTCTTTCTGTTCTTGGTTTCAGCTTTATGGTTCTTGCCGCCGTGGGGTCTTTTAACCTTGCCGGTCGAGGTAAGCCAAAAACGCTTTTTAGTGCCGCTATGGGATTTCTGCTTGGGCATAATTTTATCCTCCAAATTGATATTCTTAATTTTTTACGATTTTACGGGTGAGAGCATCATTATTATCATTCTGCCCTCGGTGGAAGGTTTTTTGTCTTGAACGGCTTTGCCTTCAAGCCCTTCGAAGAAGTCTTGCATAACCTTCACGCCTTGATAAGCGCGCGCATTTTCGCGCCCCTTCATTCTAATGGAAACTTTGACTTTATTGCCCGCCTCTAAAAATTTAAGGCACTGCTTGGTTTTAACGGCAATGTCGCCGACGTCGATAGTCATAGAAAGCCTTATTTCCTTCAACTCAACTACCGTCTGATTTTTACGGTTTTCCTTTTCGCGTTTCGACTGCTCGTACTTAAATTTGGAATAATCCATAATTTTGCACACGGGCGGAACTGCGTTGGGTGAAATTTTAACCAAATCAAGCTCTGCCGCATTTGCGAGCTTTTGCGCTTGAATACTTGACATAACGCCAAGCATTTCACCGTCTGAACCGATAACTCTGACTTCCTTGTCGCGGATAGCTTCATTTACGGAATAAAAGTCTTTGATAATTCTTACCTCTCTGATTTTCCAAAAAAATTCGGGCTGCAAACGCAACCCGAAACGATATAAGGCGTAATTTCACCTTAAAAAACGTTATTGTGCCGAACCGAAATTTCCGTACGGCGAAAGGGTTTGCCTTTGCTTTACGGTAATATAATATCAGCAATTCAACTTGTTGTCAAATAATTTTTTGCTTAAAAAATAACTTTTTCCTTATCTTCCGCAACTACTTTTTCGATAAAGGCGTTAAAAGCGACGGTTTCCTTTTCCTCAACGCCGCGTTTGCTTACGTTGACAGTGCCGTCCTCGGCTTCCTTATCGCCCACAACAAGCACATAAGGTACTTTTTCCACCTTTGCTTCGCGTATCTTATAGCCTATTTTTTCGTTGCGCTTGTCAACCTCGCACCTTATGCCGTTTGCGGCAAGCTTTTTGCTGACTTCCTCGGCATATTCAAGCGTTCTGTCGGTTATGGGCAGTATTTTTACTTGCGTAGGCGCAAGCCAAACGGGGAATTTACCCGCAAAGTGCTCAATTAAAATACCTATAAATCTCTCAATCGAGCCGAATATCGCGCGGTGAATCATAATAGGGCGGTGTTTAAGTCCGTCTTCGCCTATATATTCAAGCTCGAACCTCTGCGGCATTTGGAAGTCCAACTGAATAGTTCCGCACTGCCATGTTCTGCCTATGCTGTCCTCCAAGTGGAAGTCGATTTTCGGTCCGTAGAACGCGCCGTCGCCCTCGTTTATCTCGTATTCGCGCCCAAGCTCATCCAAAGCGGCTTTTAAAGCCGCCGTTGCGGTATCCCAATCCTCTATGCTTCCCATACTGTTTTCGGGGCGAGTGGAAAGCTCTATTTTGTACTTAAACCCGAACTGATTGTAAATCTTGTCGGTAAGCCGCATAACTCCCTTAATTTCGTCCTTAATCTGCTCGGGCAACATAAATATATGCGCGTCGTCTTGGGTAAAGCAACGTACACGGAAAAGCCCATGCAACTGTCCGCTCTTCTCGTGCCGGTGCACAAGTCCCATTTCAGCCATACGCAAGGGGAAGTCCTTATAGCTGTGCGGTTGAAGCTTATAAACAAGCATACCGCCGGGGCAGTTCATCGGCTTTACGGCGCAATCCTCTCCGTCGATTTTTGTCGTGTACATGTTGTCTTTATAATGGTCCCAATGCCCGGAATTTTCCCACAAATTTCTTGTCAAGATAATCGGCGTCTGAATTTCAACATAGCCCTCTTTGCGGTGCAAATCGTGCCAATAATCAACCAAGGTATTTTTAAGCACCATACCGTTAGGCAAGAAGAAGGGGAAACCCTTGCCCTCGTTCAAAAGCGCGAAAAGTTTCAATTCTTTACCAAGCTTTATATGGTCGCGCTTCTTCGCCTCTTCAAGCATTTGGAAGTATGCGTCCATTTCGTCCTTTTTCGCAAAAGCAACCCCGTAAATTCTCGTCAACATCTTGTTTTTCTCATTGCCGCGCCAATATGCGCCCGCAATCGAAACAAGCTTAAACGCCTTTATTTTGCCCGTATTGGGAAGGTGAGGTCCTCTGCAAAGGTCGGTAAACGAGCCTTGCTTATAGAAAGAAATAACCGAATCCTCGGGCAAGTCTTTGATAAGCTCGACTTTGTAGCTTTCCTTATACTTTTTCATAAGCTTAATCGCCTCTTCGCGGGGCAATTCAAACCTCTCGATAGTCGTTTTAGACTTAATGATTTTCTCCATTTCGGTTTCTATTTTTTTGAAATCATCTTGGCTTATCGGCGTGTTGAAGTCAATATCGTAATAAAAACCGTTATCTATGACGGGACCTATCGCAAGTTTGCAAGTGGGGTATATATTTTTAAGCGCCTGCGCAAGTACATGTGCGCAAGTATGGCGATAAACTTCCAAGCCCTCTTTGTCTTTAAGGGTGACGATTTCCAACGTGTCGCCGTCCTTTAACGCGTGCGACAAATCGCACAAAACGCCGTTTACCTTTGCGGCAACGGCAGCGCGTGCAAGCCCTTCGCTTATAGCGCTTGCCGCCGATTGGCAGTTTGCACCCTCTTCAACCTCTAACTTGTCCCCGTTTTTAAGAATGATTTGCATAATTTCCTCCAAAAAAAATAGTCCTTAAACGATAATCGTTTAAGGACGCAAAAATCAGAATTGCGCGGTTCCACCTTAATTGTTTTTGCCTTATAGCAAAAACCGCTCTTTAACACTTGAATTTATAAAAGTGGTTTCCCGTTATCCTCAAAAATTATGCGGCTTTCAGCGCCCCGCACTCTCTGTGAATTTCTCGGCGGTACTTGTCTTTTTCAAGTACTGTTATTTTAGTACAATAAAAACCTTTTGTCAACAAAAATGTTTGCCATTTTTCCCCCTTTTGGTTATAATTAAAAGAAAACGATTGAGGCAAGCGTTTATGGCTTATAACGATTTTAACAAGGTTGAAAAGAAATGGATAAAGTATTGGGACGAGAATAAAACTTTCCACACCGATTTATACGACTTTTCTAAACCTAAATATTATATTTTGGATATGTTCCCCTACCCCTCGGGCGCGGGACTGCATGTCGGTCACCCCGAGGGCTACACTGCTACCGATATACTTGCAAGAATGAAAAGAATGCAAGGCTACAATGTGTTGCACCCTATGGGTTTTGACAGCTTCGGCTTACCCGCCGAACAGTACGCGATAAAAACGGGCAACAATCCCGCTACTTTTACGCAAAAAAACATAGAAAACTTCATAAAACAGCTTAAAATGCTTGGGCTTTCTTATGATTGGGAGCAGACTATTTCCACTTGCGACCCCTACTATTATAAATGGACGCAGTGGATATTTAAACAGCTTTTAAAAGACGGACTTGCACGTTATGTGGAAACCCCCGTGAATTGGTGCGAAGAGCTTGGCACCGTGCTTGCCAACGACGAAATTGTAGACGGCAAATCAGAGCGAGGAGGCTATCCCGTTGTTCGCAAGAATATGAAGCAATGGGTTATCGACATAAACAAATATGCCGAGCGACTTTTGGAAGGGCTTGACGAAGTCGATTGGCCAGAGCCTTCCAAAACAGCCCAAAGGAATTGGATAGGAAAGTCAATTGGTGCAAAGGTAGATTTCAAAGTTGACGGCACGGATAAGAAATTTACGATATTCACAACCCGCTGTGATACCCTTTTCGGTGCGACGTATTGCGTTCTTGCGCCCGAGCATAAGCTCGTTGACGAGATTACCACCCCCGAAAACAGAGCCATGGTAGACGCATATAAAAAGGTTTGCGCAAGCAAATCGGATATGGAAAGAACGGAGCTTAACAAAGAAAAAACGGGCGCTTTTACGGGCGCATACGCTATTAACCCCGTAAACGGCAGAAAGATACCCGTATTTATTTCGGACTATGTTCTCACCTCTTACGGCACGGGTGCAATAATGGCAGTGCCCGCGCACGACACGCGCGACTATGAGTTTGCAAAGAAGTTTGATATACCCGTTGTTCCCGTTTTAGAGGGCGGCGATATCGAAAAGGAAGCTTTTACGGGCGACGGCAAACACATTAATTCCGACTTTTTAAACGGGTTGAACAAGCAAGAAGCTATCGATAAAATGGCGGCTTGGTTGGAAGATAACGGCGTGGGCAAAAAGGCGGTTACCTATAAACTGCGCGAATGGATTTTTGCCCGCCAAAGATATTGGGGCGAACCTCTTCCCGTCGTTCACCTTGAAAACGGAAAGGTTGCGATTCTTGATGACAGCGAGCTTCCCCTCGTCCTTCCCGAAATGAAAGACTACAAAGCGCACGGCGGCAACGCTCCCCTTGAAAACGCAAAAGAATGGGTAAATATTAAATACAAAGGCGTAAACGGCAAGCGCGAAACTACTACAATGCCGGGGTCGGCGGGTTCAAGTTGGTACTTTTTAAGATATTGCGACCCGAACAATAACGACGAATTTGCAAACTATGATTTGATGAAATATTGGTTGCCCGTAGATTTATATATGGGCGGTAAGGAACATCTTGTAGGACACTTGCTATATTCGAGGTTTTGGAACAACTTCCTCTTCGATAAAGGGCTTGTACCGCATAAAGAGCCTTTTAAAAAGCTTTATCACCAAGGACTTATTTTGGGCGAGGACGGCAATAAAATGTCGAAATCGCTTGGCAACGTTATCAACCCCGACGACATTGTGCGCGATTACGGCGCGGACGTTTTGAGAATGTACGAAATGTTTATGGGTCCCGTAGCAGACAGCAAACCGTGGTCAACCGCAAATATCGAAGGCGTAAAGAAGTTTATAGATAGAATTCACAGACTTTACTGTGAGCTTAACGTTATCACTCCCGCCCCCAACAAAAACCTTGAAAAGATTTACCACCAAACCGTTAAAAAAGTTACCGAAGATTACGAGGCAATAAAAATTAACACCGCGATTTCGCAGATGATGATTTTTGTAAATGCAATTTACAAAGAAATTTCGGACGGCAACCATTTCCCCACAGAATATGCAGAAGGGCTTGTAAAGCTTTTAAACCCTATTATTCCCTTCATAACCGAAGAAATTTGGACAACGGTTTTGGGACATAAAAACTCTATCGCATATGAAAAATGGGCAACCTACGACCCCGCAAAGTGCGGCGAGGACACTATAGAATACGCCGTTCAAATTAACAGCAAAATAAAGGCAAAAATCACCGTTCCCGCAGATATGGAAGCGGGCGCAATTGAAAAGCTTGTCAAAGCCAATGCGGAAATATCCCCTCTAATTGAGGGAAAACAAATAAGGAAATTTATATTGGTTCCGAAACGTCTTATCAATATAATAGTTTAATGCGGCAAAAAAGCGCCTACAAAAGCGTATTTCCCATAGAGATAAGACATACGAATAAAAATGCTCCCGAACAATTTGTTCGAGAGCATTTTTAATACACGTTATTTACAAAGATAAATTGAAATTTATCGTTCAATTAAAAGAATATTTTAGCGTCTGTTCGCCTATCGGCAATGTGCGCAAAACATCCGAATGATTGTCGTCAATTGCTTGCCCCGCGCCATAAGTCATATGTCCGTGCCCATCTATTTTATAAAGCGCTACAACGATAATTTTGCCTTTATCGAAAAGATTTCCCTTGTCAATTTCAATATTTAACGTGTAAAAATCTTTACTGTAATTTTCGGCAACGGTTTGAACCGTACGGTTTATAGTGAATTTGTTGACCGTTAGATTTGTGCGCCAAAATTCTTGATATGGCTCGAAATCATACACGCCATATAGATAATGAACGCCGTCTTGTTCTTTTATGTTACTGTTATCGTCAAAAACTTCATCGTCTTGCACAATCTGCAAACCGTTTTCGTCTGCCTCGAATATTATCATTCCGACAGCACGGAACTCGTAATACATGGGAGTAATTTCCGTATCTTTCGCACAAGAAAAAGTATTTTGAGAATAATAATCGTCGCCGTCTTTGTACAGCCTATCGTTTAATTTCCAATATACGAGCGTTTGTCCGCGTTGGTTTTTATCTTGAATAACACCGAGCGGCGTTAAAATACGGAATGGCTCGTTTTTGGGTACACTATAATAAGAAAAACCGTCTTTTTTCGCATTACCGTTTACAGTGTCGGCATTGTACAAGTCCTTGTTGAATATTGCAGATAGTTCAAAGTTGTCAAAAGAAATGTTGTATTCTTGCGGCAAAGACACGACGCAATGTTCATTGTCTGCTATATAATCGACATTGGCATCGCCATTGCTATTGCAAGCGGTAATTAAGAAAACACAAAGCACACATACGACCGGCAAAATATAACGGTAAATTTTTTTCATAATCTATCTTTTTACACCTTGTCAAATTATTGTTTATCGTATAATCATTATATAATGAAAAACGAAAGAAAGCAACCTATCGAATAAAGTAAAGAAAAGGCATAGCCTAACGCTATGCCTTTTCTTTTTTGCGTATTATTAAATTCACTATGGTAACTACGGTAAACGTAGACGCTTTTTATTTTTACCGATTTTAAGCGTTTTTGTCTTTGACGGATTTTATTATCACGCTCGGAATAAACGTAAATACCGAGCCGAACATTGCGACAATGGCAAAGAAAATAGTTGTAACAATAAACACAAGTATCGATAATAAGCCGAGGAAAAGTTTGGTAACTATCATCCAAATAATCGAATCTGGCGTAAGCGAAAAAATGAACCCCGGCAATTTAAAAGTAAAACCGCCGCAAGTGAATATGTCTTTTACTACGTTTCCCCACATAAATTGGCTAACGAAGGTAAAGGATACGACAGCGCCTATACACATTACGACAATAAAATAGAAATTATCGTTCAGCGTAAAATATACTGTAAGGAATACCGCTACGTTTATTACCGTAAATATCGCCGCAATTATTAGTGAAAAATTGCGCGTATACCCTTCGGGTCCGTCGTCCTTATCCCTAAATTCGTTTATCAAATCGAAAACGGCGTGAACCAAAGCGAACAGAGCAATCGGGCAGACAAGAGTTAAAGCTCCCAACAAAAATCGATCGTCATCATTACTTAAAAACATGTACACCGTCAAAGTGATGTATCCCGCCAACGCAAAAATAAGGCTTACAATCAATTGCGCGTCAGCTCCTCTTCCTCGCTGTTCCCTACGGCTTTTTGCAGCCAAATTCTCCATTCTGCGCTCGGTATCTTTTGCTTGACGCTCAACGCAGCTTTTACAAATCAATTTAGGAGAGGCGATATGCTCGTCATCTTCTTTAAGCATTTTTCCGCACACGGTGCAAGTTCCTATATAATTAATACTATTGCTTGCAGCCTCTGACTGCGGCTGTTCGGTTGCTGCCGCTTCACCGTTTTCTTCAAAATAGCTTAAAGGCACTTGAAATACCTTTGCTATCTGCGACATTGTAGTAAAATCGGGTAGAGATTCGCCCCGTTCCCACTTAGAAACAGCTTGATATGTAACGTTTAAAATCTTGCCTAAATCTTCTTGAGTCATTCCGTTGGATTTTCTCAAATGTGAAATTTTTTCACCGTACGTCATCTCGTTTTTACCTCTTTGAAATGTATACCTATATTTTACCCAAATTTTTTTGTTACTTCAATAATTTCTTCTCAACCGTTAGTAGAATTTTTGTCTTTCTGATTGAATTAGCTGTAATTTTATATATTTTCCCAAAAACACAAAAAACCGCCCCGTGCGCAACTTGCGCACGGGGCGGTTAAATTTTGTCAATTAAAGATTTTCCAAAGTTTTAACGACGTCGCCGACCGTTTTAAGGTTAGCAACCTTTTCTTCGGGAATGGTTTTGCCCGTGTTGTCTTCAAGCGACATCAAAAGCTCTACCACGTCAAGAGAATCGGCGCCCAAGTCCTTTATAATTTCACTGTCCTCGGAAATTTTCGAAACATCGATATTCAGCTGTTCCGCAAGCAATTTTGCAACTTCTTCAAACATTTTAAACTCCTCCTAAAAATTCTGTAAAAATTTTACTATAAATATCCGTTTGTGTCAAGCGTCAGCCTATATTTTTCTGGCTTACTTGTTTTAATGAAAGTCCTATCCTCTGCTTTTTCTTGTCAAGCGTTATAATAACCGCCTTAACTTGCTGCCCGACCTTCAAAACGTCCGAGGGGTGCTTTATAAACCTATCCGTAATTTCCGAAATATGCACAAGCCCGTCTTGGTGCACGCCGATATCGACAAACGCGCCGAAATCTATTACGTTGCGCACCGTGCCGTCTACTATCATTCCCACTTCGAGGTCGTCAATACTCATTATGTCTTTTCTAAGCTGTCTTTGTGGCAAGCTGTCACGGATATCTCTGCCGGGTTTAACAAGCTCGGAAACAATATCGTTCATCGTCGCTTTATCAAGCCCGCAATACTCCGCAGCCTTGTCCTCGCCGTAAGATTTTACCTTTTGAGGCAGCTCCGCAAGCTTTCTCTCTCTTACGTCGGCGTCGGTATATCCGAACAACGATAAAAGCTTTTCGGCTTTCTCGTAGGATTCGGGGTGAACGGCGGTATTATCCATTATATTTTTGCCGTCGGGAATACGGAGGAAGCCCGCGCACTGTTCGTACGCCTTTGCGCCAAGCTTGGAAACCTTTAAAAGCTGTGCGCGCGAAGTAAATTTGCCGTTTTCTTCACGGTAAGTTACGATATTTTTCGCAATGCCGGAATTTAGTCCCGCAACGTATTTCAACAAAGAAACGCTTGCCGTGTTCAAGTCCACGCCTACGCTGTTTACACAGTCCTCCAAAACGCCGCCGAGTACGCTGTCAAGGCGCTTTTTATCCATATCGTGCTGATACTGTCCTACGCCTATCGATTTGGGGTCAATCTTAATAAGCTCGGCAAGCGGGTCTTGCAATCTTCTTGCAATGGAAATCGCCGAGCGGCGAGTCAAATCGAAATCGGGAAACTCTTCCACGGCAAGAGGACTTGCCGAATAAACAGACGCTCCCGCCTCGCTTACTACCGCGTAGCTAACTCCGTCAACTTCTTTCAAAAGGTCGGCAACGAAAATTTCCGTTTCCTTGCTTGCCGTACCGTTACCGATAGAAATAATATCGACTTTGTGCTTTTTGATGAGCTCTTTCATCGTCTTTTTCGCACCCTCGATATCGTTCTTGGGGGGCACCGGATAGATTACGCCCGTATCAAGCACTTTACCCGTTTCGTCAACGACGGCAACCTTGCAGCCCGTTCTGTAAGCGGGGTCAAGCCCAAGCGTAACTTTTCCCTTTACGGGCGGTTGCAAAAGCAAAGGACGAAGGTTTACTTCGAACATTTTTATCGCTTGCTCGCTTGCTCTGTCAGTAAGTATTGCGCGCACCTCGCGTTCGATTGACGGCTGAATAAGTCTGTCGTAACCGTCGTCCGCCGCCTCTTCGATAAGCTTAGCGCAGTCCGCGTTTCCGTTGGGCTTTAAATATTTAGCCATACAAACGCGCTTAGCGATATCGGGGTTGAAATATATTTTAGCTTTAAGGCATTCTTCCTTTTCGCCGCGGTTGATTGCAAGTATTCTATGGTTTTTGATTTCGGGAATAATCTCGGAATAGTCGGCGTACATAGCGTAGGTGCCTTTCTCGTCGTCCTTGACCATTTTAACTTGCATTTCGCCGTGGTTTTCAAGAAGCGCGCGCAATTTCTTTCTAAGCTCCGCATTGTCCGAAACGATTTCGGCAATTATATCCTTCGCGCCGGCGATAGCGTCCGCCGCCGTGGCAACGCCCTTTTCTTCGTCGATATATTTCTCGGCTTCCTTGTTGGGGTCGCCCTCTTGTGCAAGTATAAACTCGGCAAGGGGTTGCAAGCCCTTTTCGATAGCGACGGAAGCCCTTGTCTTTTTCTTCTGCTTAAAGGGTCTGTAGATATCCTCAACTTCCGTCATCGTCTGCGCAGCGTCAATGGCGGCTTGAATTTCTTCCGTCATTTTGCCTTGCTCGGTAATAGAATTCGCAACTTCCTGCTTGCGCTTTTCAAGATTTTTCAGATACTCGTATCTGTCGTTCAGCGCACGCAAAACTTGGTGGTCGATTGCGCCCGTCATTTCCTTTCTGTATCGCGCTATAAACGGAATAGTGTTACCCTCGTCCAAAAGCTGCAAAATATTTCGAACATGGTCGGGGCGTAAGCTAAATTCTTCTGTCAACTGTTGTGAAATGTCCATTATAATTTTAACCCTTTTAAATATGTTTTTTGTTCGGCGGTGAGTCTGAAACTTTCACACGCTTTTTGAATTGCCTTGTTATGTGTTTTTTTATCGGTAAAATTTCCTTTAAGGAAGCCGACCGTATCGTTATAATTTTTTATAAGCAGCTCGGCAATAAGCCACGCCGCCGCCATATGCACATAATATTTTTCGGTATCAACGGTTTTTAAAATATCTTCGATTGCTTTAAAATATTTTTCTTCAACAAAAAAATGCAACAGCGTTGTCAGTGCAAAACGTTTATAAAACTCGTCGTCATTTTCAAGATATTTGTAAATATAAGGCAAAAATTCGTCCTTGTGCTTTGCAATACACTTCGGTGTGAAACAATCGCAAGTAGCCCAATTATCGATTAGCGCCACACACGCGTCAACGCGTTTAATAAACCCGTCCCACTTCAAATATGACACTGCAGTGAGTTTTATAAAGGTTACTTCGTAATAATCGTCGGGGAAGCTTAATAGCTCGTCCACGCAATTTATGTACTTTTTAGCCGTCTTTCTAAGCTGCGGCACCCGCACGCCCAAAACGCTGATATTATCGTTTTTTAGAAGCCGCTTGTGAAAAACGCGGTAACTTTCATCCGCAAAGGTTTGAAGTTCAGCCAAAAGCTCTTGATAGCGCATCGTACCAAACCTCCGTATTAAAGCTTGTGTTGGCGGGGCTTGTTGACGGCAGTTTTTCAAACGGTACCGAAACGTTGCCGAAATTGCCCACGAATATTTCCGCCGCCTTACTGCCGTTTAACATTATATAATTAATTTTCGAGTTTTGCAATAACTTTTTGATATTAGCAACCTTGAAATTTTTTATCTTGCTGTCTTGTGAACCTTCTATTTCGCACTCGGTTACCATATCCCACAGCGCGATTTTCCGCCTTTTTAAGAAATTTTTCTTCTCTTCTATTGTTAAAGGCACACCTTCGCCAAAGAAACCGCACACTGTTTTCCAAAAGCGGTTTTGATTATTGCCGTAATAAAATTCGACTTTTCTGCTTTTGACTGACGGGAAGCTGCCCAAAATCAACAGCACGCTATCCTCGTCAAAAAACGGCTCGAAACCGTATTTAATCTCACTCATAACGGCTTTTTCACTGCGCCGACGAGAGATACCGCCTTGAAATTTTCGTCAAAATTCTTGTCCACCGCAGCAAGCACGTCGCTAAGCGTTACGGCGTTAAGCTTATTCACTCTGTCCTCGAAGTCGTAAATTTTGCCGCTGTATAAAAGTTCTTTGCCGAAAAGAAGCATCTGCGAGCTTGTACTCTCTTGCGAGAAAATCGATGACGACAAAAGCTGCTCTTTGCCGCGCTCGAACTCTTCTTGGGAAATATTTTTTTTCTTCAAATCGGCAATGCACTCGTAAATCGCGTCTACCGACTTGCGGTACTTTTCTGCATTTACGCCCGCATAGACCGACAGCGCGCCCGTTTCGGCATAAGTGGAAACGTAAGAATAGACAGTGTAGGCAAGTCCCAACTCCTCTCTGACCGTCTGAAACAACCGCGAAGAAACTCCACCGCCCAAAATTACGTTCATAATCTGTGTTGCGTCGTAGTGCTCGTCGTATCTTTTAACCGAAGGAAACGCTATGCCTATATGCACTTGCTCAATATCTTTATGCTTGAAAAGCGATTTGCCTTTAAACTCAACCGCAACTTCGCATCTTTTGCAGCACTTTCTTTCAAGATGAGAAAAATACTTTAAAACCAACTCCTCGGCAAGGTTGACGTCTATATTTCCCGCCATAGAAATTACGATATTGTCGGGAACATAGTGCTTGTCCGTATAGGCGGATACGTCGGCTTTCGTAAAGCCCGAAACATTCTTTTTCGGCCCCAAAATGTTTCTTCCGTAACCCTTTTCTCCGAAAAACGCGTTTGCAAGCAAATCGAGGCACAAATCGTCGGGGGTATCCTCGTTCATATTGATTTCTTCGATAATTACGCCCTTTTCCTTGACCATTTCGTCCTCCGGGAAAGTGCTGTTAAGGAAGATATCGGCAAGAATTTCAAACGCTTCGGCGGCGTGCCCCGTGGTCGATTTGGCGTAATAGCAAGTCATATCTTTGCCGGTAAACGCGTTCATCTGCGCGCCTATTCTGTCCATTTCATCGGAAATTTGGAATGAAGTGCGCTTTTTTGTGCCTTTAAAGGTCATGTGCTCGATAAAGTGTGAGATTCCGTCCTCTTTATCGCTCTCTTGCGAGGCGCCCGTATGCACAAGAATACCCATAGTTACGGACATAAGACCGTCCATTTTGTTTACGATAAGCTTCAATCCGTTGTCAAGTTGTTTAAAGTGTACCATTATTCTCCTAAAATATGAGAAACGGTGTCGGTTTTTAGACCGTTTTCTCTTATGTAACTTAAAATTTTCGGTAAAGTTTTCACCGTCACCGCCTTGGGGTGCATAAGTATGAACTCTCCCGCTTTCAATTCGTCCGTTGCGCGTGAAAAAACCAAATTCTCGTCGTTGTCCCGCCAATCTATGGTATCCCTCGACCACATTATAACTTTCATATCGAGGAAAGCGCAAGCAGACAAAGTATTTTCGCAAAAAGCGCCCGAAGGCGGCGCAAAAACCTCAATTTTTTGTCCGCAAATCATTTCAAGAAGTTTAACGCTCGGGCGGATTTCTTCCAAATTTGCGTCATAAGACATTTTGGAATGGTCCTTATGAAAATATCCGTGACTGCCGAGTTCGTGCCCGCGGCTAAAGATTTCGCGCACGCAGTCCACGTTGTCGTCAGCCCAGCTACCGCCGATAAAGAACGTGGCTTTCCCCTCGTATTCGTCCAAAATATCGAGGATACTTAAAACGTTTTCGGTACTTTCGTACACGTTAAATGTAAGCCCGACAGCCCCGCTCTCTTCATTGCCGCCGTAATAAAGGTTTGTGTTTTCGTAAAGCACAGCTTGCGCATTGCCGCTGTAAAAGCCTATAAGCGATACTCCCGTAATGACTAAAAGCAACGTAAGATTAGTTAAGATTGTAAATAACTTGCCTTTCAATAGTTTACCTCAAAAAGAAGAATTTATCAATTATATAATATTCTTTTCAAGGCGCGCATATTCAAGCGTATAGTCCTTATTTTAACTTTATAAAAGTAACCCCCGTTTCGCCCTCGCCGTACTTGCCGAGGCGGAAACTTTCCACGTTTTTATGCCGTTTAAGTCGCTCCGCAATTGCGTTTTTTAACTTGCCCGTACCCACGCCGTGAATAACCTTTACTTCTTCCAAATTGTCGGTTACGGCGCGGTCTATAAAATTATCCACCTCGTACAGTGCCTCTTCAACGGTCATTCCAAGCACGTTTATTTCCAAAACGGGCATCGATTTGGGCAACCTTTTTACGACTTTTACGCTCTTCGGCTTTTCCTTTTCCTCGCCGACAATAAGCAAATCTTTTAGCTTTAAGTGCATTTTAAGGCTTCCGCATCGAACCTCCGTCTCGCCCTTAGCGGCGTTATAGGCAACGACTTGCCCGCGGCAATCCATAGGCTTAACGAAAACGTTGATACCTACCCTTATGTTTTGCGCGGTTGCGGGCGCAAAGTCGATAACTTGCTTTTTTTCTTCCTCTTCTTCAAACGCTTTTTCTTTGAGCTTATTTTTAAGGGTGCGCGCGGCAATCAAATCCGCTTCTTTAAGCTCTTCCTTTTTGAAAATTTCTTCTATTGCGGCAAGCATCTCTTCGGCTTGCTCGGTGCGTTCGGATATTATTCTGCGGCTTTCCGTGCGCGCAGAACGATTGATTTTGTCTTTTTCGCGGTTAAGCTCTGCTATCTGAGCATTAACCCTATCAAGCTTTTCGCGCCATTCAAGTTGCATAGCGGAAATTTCGGCAAGCTTCTTTTCCGCATCGATTCGGCTCTCCTCTGCGCGACGGACGACGTTTTCAAAGCTTCTTGCGCCCTCGGACAAATAACTTTCCGCACGGTCTAAAATTTCTTTGCTCATTCCAAGCCGCTTGGAAATAGATAAAGCATTGCTTGCCCCCGGCAGCCCTATTTTTATTCTGTACAGCGGCTTTAAAGTGTCCGTATCGAATTCCATACTCGCGTTTTCTATCCCGCCTACGGTGTACGCAAACTCTTTTAACGGCGTGTAGTGCGTGGTTACAATACCCTTTGCGCCGCAGTCCAAAAGGTGCTTAACAACGGATTTGGCAAGCGCTTGCCCCTCGTCGGGATTGGTTCCGCCGCCAAGTTCGTCTATAAGCACAAGGCTGTCTTTATCCGCGCCGTTGCATATATCGATTACGCTTGTAATGTGCGATGAAAAGGTCGATAAGCTTTCTTCTATGCTTTGGCTATCGCCGATATCGCAGTAAATTTTTGAAAATATTCCAACCGAGCTACCCTCTGCCGCGGGAATATAAAGCCCGCACGCCGCCATAAGACAGAACAGCCCGCACATCTTTAAAGTTACGGTTTTGCCGCCCGTATTAGCGCCGCTTAACAGCAAAAAGTTGTAATTTCCGCCAAGTTCCAAGGAAACGGGAACGACATTGTCCTTATCGATAAGCGGATGCCGCCCTTTAATGATATCGATATAGCCGCGGTTATTAACCTTGGGCTTGGTACATTTTTTAATATAGCAATACTCCGCTTTTGCAAAACGCGCGTCGAGCTCGGCAAGAATTTCGGCGTCCTTGTTAAGCTGCTCGGAAAGACTGCCCAAGCGCGCAGACAAAGCTTTTAAAATCGCTTCTACTTCCTCGCGCTCGTCAATAGTCAAGGCAATAAGCTCGTTGTTAAGCTCCAAAATATATTCCGGCTCTATAAAGAACGTTGCTCCCGTTTTGGAACGGTCGTGTATAAAGCCTTTGACTCGGTTTTTGTGCTCCGCCTTTACGGGAACTACAAAACGGTCGTTTCTTATTGTAACTATGCCGTCTTGCAAAAACTCCGAATACTTGCCGGAAGCGTATTCCGACAACTTCTCGCGTATACGAGCGTTAAGGCTCTTTATTTTGGCACGGATTGAATAAAGTCTGTCGCTTGCATTATCGCTAAGCGCGTCTACGGAAATTATTTTGTCGCAAATATCGTCTTCAAGCCCTTTGTCAAAATAAATGTTGCGCGTTAAGGACTTGGTAAGCGGCAACTCTTCGCACTTTTCGATGCTTGTAAAGGCAATTCTTGCCGAACGCAGCAGCGCGGCGCAATCCAACAGTTCTTTACAAGACAAAGTAGAGCCTTTTGCCGCCCTTTTTAAAACCTCGTCAACGTCGGGAAAACCTTCGATTTTACCCACGCCGTAAGTATAAAGAAGTTTATCGCACTCCTCGGTTATGTCAAGTCTTTGTCTGACTTCGGCAATATCGCTTGACGGTTTGCATGCAAAAACAATCGACTTGCCGCCAACAGTCGTCGTAAACTCCGCAACCGAAGAAAGAATTTTATTAAGTTCAAGCTTTTCTAAACTTTTATTATCCATAAATCAAAAAACAGACAGTTCGGAATGTCCGCGCGTGTAGTTTTTCAAATATTCGCGCAAAGTACCTTTTTTTAATGCATTTATAAGTCCGTTTGGCGTATTTTGCAAAGTACAGTCCAAAAGTGCGCCCGTGTTTGACGAAGCCGCCAAACTTGCGCAGTTGTACAGCTCAAATCTACACGCGCATGTTTTATATCTTCTGAGAGGGAATTTTCTTCCGTTTTCGTCGGTTAAAGTATATTCCCTACGCTTATCGCAGCTTTGGCACTTTCTTTCAAAAGGGCAATAAATTAAGTCCATAACCTTAATATCCCCCGCCGCAAGATAAAATGTATTTGCCGTAGAAATTTTGTCCGCCTCGGATAGTGTCAGCTCCTTGGAAAGCGAAATATATTTCGCATTGCAAAGCTCGACGTCGATGCAGTTTGAAATGTTAAATCCCGTGCCGGCAAACAACGGCTTTTTAAGCTCCTTGGAAAGTTCGATACCGTAAAGCCCGTCACTGTAAACGCCATCGAAATTTAAAGCAAGTTTTTTGACTTCTTCAATCTCTTTTCCGATAAGATAAGGAGGTAAAAATAGAAATTTTTCTCCCTTAAAGCCTTTTGTAAGCGTAAAAACATCGCTGTTAAAATCTGACAGCTTCAGTATTCCTATATCTGCGTCCAAATCGCATAAATTTGTGCAAATTGCTGCAATTTTCGCGTTTTTGACGCCGCTTTTATGTGAAAAATTGCATTGCGGTGCGATAACGTTATGAAAACTTTCAGTTAAATTATCGTAAAAATTTTTGTATGCGTTGCGCCTTAACGCATTTAACTCGGACGCGGGCATAAACACTCCGTCCGTCTGAACTTTGCCGAAACTTACTTCGAACGGGTATTTATCCACCTTTTTAAACGCGCCCTTGATTTCCCCAACAGTTAAAGGTCGGGTTTGCGCGCCGTCAAGCGGCTTTTCGCCCGTAAAAACCTTTCCGTTTATCGTAATTTCGGCTTTTTTACCCGCAAAACAGCTTACTTCAACCAATAAAGGCAACTTGCGCTCATACGACAAAAGCCTTGCATTGAGCATGGTATCGGTTGTTATGAAAACTTTATCGCCGTTTTTAAGGCGAGCTTTTGTTGAAAGCACAAATCCGCTTTTGGTTTCGCAAAGATAAGCCGCGCCGCCAATCTCTATGCCGCTGCGCAAAATTTTAAAACCGTCGCCCTTTGTAAATTTTTGGCGAGTTTGACATACAAATTTGCCGTTTTCCACCTTAATTACCCCCACAAATTCGCCGATATGTCCTTGAATTTGCGAAGAAATAAACGATTTATCTTGACCGAAAGCAAGCCCCTTTGTATAATTTCCGCGGTTAAAAGTGCGCTTTAAATTGCTTAAATCGCTTTGACTTGTACAACCGTCAAGCAAATTTCTATAATATTTGACGGCGGCGGCAACGTATTCGGGGCGACGCATTCTTCCCTCTATCTTAAACGATGCCACGCCCGCAGATTTAAGCCGCTCAACACACTCTCCCACGCTTAAATCGGATAACGAAAGACGGTATGCGCACTCTTCGAATCCATCGCGGTCAATTGAGTACTTTTTTCTGCACGGTTGTTTACATTTTCCGCGATTGCCGCTGTTTCCGCCCGCAAACGACGAAAGATAGCACTGACCCGAAAAACAAGTGCAAAGCGCGCCTTGTACAAAAACTTCGGTTTCTATTATTTCGGCAATTTTTTCGACATCCTCAATCGCTGTTTCCCGCGCTAAAATTACGCGGTCAAAGCCGTATTCCTTAGCCAAACGCGCGCCATAGACGTTACACACGCCCGCTTGGGTAGAAAGATGCAATACCATTTGCGGGCAGTTGCTTTTTAAATATTTGCCTAAAAATATATCGGAAAGGATTATTGCATCCGCGCCCTTATTCCAAACGTTTACGGCGGAAGAGATAAACCCCTCCAACTCGCCGTCCTTTACAAGGGTGTTCATAGCAACATAAACTTTTACGCCGAAAGCGCGGCAATATTTTGAGATTTCCTCGAAATTTTCGTAATCGAAATTTTCCGCAGAACTTCTTGCGGAATATTCCTTTAACCCTAAATATATCGCATTTGCGCCCGCATTTACCGCCGCGAAAACGCTGTTTTTATCCCCCGCAGGGGCTAAAATTTCAGACATATTAACTTAAATAACCGAATTTTTCTATAACTTGGGCAACCGCGCCCTCGTTGTTGGTAACAGATACGAAATTTGCCGCGTTTTTCAAGGTTTCGGTAGCGTTACCTACAGCAACGCCCATACCCGCCGCTTTAACCATAGACAAGTCGTTTAAATTATCGCCCATAGCAACGGTTTTTTCAATGGGAATGCCGAACTTATCGGCAAGAAATTTAACAGCCGCGCCCTTATTGTCGTTTAAGGGAGAAACTTCGACAAGCACCTTCGCGCTGCAAGTTACGTCGTATTTATCGCTTAATCTTCGTGAAAGCTCGGCATATAGCGCGGCTTGTTCTTCTTGAGCGACTAAAATAGTGATTTTTTGGCAGAAAAGGTTGTTTTTTAAAACAAAGTCGCCAATGTTGCCTTCGACAAAATTTGCGCTGACGCCGATAATTTCCTCATACCGACGCAAATATACATTGTCCTTCGGGATATCGGTATAAATATCGTCACCGCAATAAACGTTTACGGGGTGCCCCAACTCTTTAATGTTGCGGCAAATTTCGGCAACGCCTTCGCTGTGTATGCCGCCGTTTTTCAAAATTTTTCCGCTTTCTATGTCCGCAATGACCGTACCTTGATATGCTACAACAAGCCCTTTTAAGCCAAGCTCTCTTACGCGCGGAAGAATACTGCACGTCATTCTACCCGTACAGACGGCAAAAATACCGCCGCAATCGATATAATTTTTTATTGCCGAACGCACCTCGGGCAGAATCTGTTGGTCATCGGTTATAAGCGTACCGTCAAAATCGGAAACGATAAGTTTATAATTTAATTTCTTCATAAGTTCTCTTTTAAATAATCGTAAATATTTTTAGCTATCGTTTTGGAAATGCCGTTAACTTCGGCAAGCTCCTCAACGCTTGCGCTCATAATTTTATCGAGAGTGCCGAACTTCTCTAAAAGCGCCATTCTTTTTACCTTGCCTACACCGTCAATTTCGGATAAAACGCTGCTTAAATTACGCTTAGAGTGCAAGTTTCTGAAATAAGTTATGGCGAAACGGTGAGCCTCGTCGCGTATCCTTTGCAACATTTTCAAAGAATAATCACGGTGCGGTATTTTCACGCTTTCGTCGGAATCAAGGGTAAAAACCTCTTCCTCACGCTTGGCAAGCGAAATCAATTCTATTCCGTCTATATTTTTTCTGTCGAAAATTTCTTTTACGGAAGAAAGCTGACCTTTACCGCCGTCGATTATTATAAGGTCGGGCTTGGGAAAGCGTTCTTCCTCGTCTGTACCGAGCTTATCAAGCCGACGGGTCAAAACCTCTTGCAGCGAGGCAAAATCGTTAGCGCCCTCAACCGTCTTTATTTTAAAGCGGCGATAACTCGACCTATCCGATTCGCCGTCGATAAAAACAACCATAGAACCGACTTTATCCACTCCGCTGATATTGGAAATATCATAGCACTCCATTCGGCGCGGGTAGACTTTTAACGACAGCAGTTCTTGCAAGTGCTTGCAAGCGTTCACCGTCATATCGTCCTTGTGCTTTATCTTGTCTACCGATTTTTCAAGGTACTCTTCGGCGTTCTTTTTCGCCATTTGCAAAAGCCTTGCCTTATCGCCTTGCTTTGCAAGAGTTATTTCTACGGTTTTATCAAACTTTTCTTTGAAGTAGTTCTGTAACAGTTCTTTTTCGCAAAACTCTTCGCAGATAATCTCTGCGGGGATATCGTGATTTTGATAGTATTGAACAATGAACCCAGTCAAAGCTTCGCCGTCGGTTAAGTGCGCTTCGTCTAAAGCAAATGAGCTGCCGCCTTGCATTATTCCCTTGCGCGTAACAAGAATATTTACCGCAGAATACAGCCCGTTATTTGCGTAAGCGATTATATCGGCGTCAACGTAGCGGTTTAAAGAAGTTATTCTTTTTGCTTCAAGCTTGGACAGCATTTCAAGCTTTTTTTTGTATTCGAGCGCAAGCTCGAAATTTTCCCCTTCCGCCGCCGCAACCATTTTATTTTTTAGCAAGGTTTCGGCTTCTTTATAGTTGCCGTCAAGGAAACTAAGCGCATTTTTTACGCGCACGGCGTAGTCCTCTTTACTGATTTTGCCCGCACACGGCGCGTAGCATCTGCCTATGTGATAATTTAAGCACTCGCGCTTTTTGCCCGTAGTTGCGGTATGACAAAGCCGAACGCAATAGGTCAGTTGCAAAATATCGAGAATATCTTTGCAGCTTATGCCGCCCATAAACGGACCGAAATACTTTCCGCCGTCCTTTTTAATTTTGCGCGTTATACAAAAGTTGGGGAACTCTTCCCGCATATTCGCTTTCACATACGGGTAAGTTTTATCGTCCTTTAACAGAATATTGTACTTGGGCTTGTGCTTTTTTATCAAATTGTTTTCAAGCGCAAGCGCGTCAATTTCGGAATTAGTTATTATATAGTTGAAATCACGGATATTTTCAACCATTTTCATAACTTTTTCGGGCTTTTCCGAGCTGTGAAAATACTGCCGCACTCTATTTTTAAGCACGCGCGCCTTGCCGACGTATATTATATTTTTATACTCGTCAAGCATAATATAAACGCCCGGATTTTCCGGCAGCAGTTTAAGCTTTTCCTTTATTACGTCCATAATTCCCTACTTTAAAGTATAACATATAGCGATTATTTTTGCAATATTTCCGCGCTCTTAAACTAAAAAAGGTCTTGCCTTACGACAAGACCTTTTTGTTAATTTTTGATTAACGGGAAATAAGAGTTTAATGCCGCGTCAGTCGAAATCGGCAGCCAATCGCTTGCCTTATGCACACCCGCATTGTTTATGCATTCCCACTTCGCATCGGCAGCCGAATTAAGAAGGCTAACCTTAGTCGTTCCGTTACTGTTAAGATAGAACATGTTCGCGTCGTTGTCAAGGCAATAATTACTTGCTGACCCCGTAGGGTTCATAAAGTTATTGTTTGCTACACCTTGACTTCTTGATGTTGCATTTGTTATAGCATACGACGAGTTGTAACTACAACCGATAAACTCACAGCCCCATAGTTTGACTACCGCATTAGTTTCGGTTCTTATGGTGTCGTTACAATATTCAAAATAACAAGCCTCCACAAAGGCATACATATTATTTCTTGCGGAAAGACAATAATCGCTTGTAGCCCTATAATAGTTATTGAACATATGGATATTCGCTTGTCTACCCATAGGAAGTCTGCTTTGGCACTGGTCATAGAAGTTGTGGTGGAAAGTTACATTGGAAGAATAACTTGTATCACCCGAACCTACAAGCCCCGTTTTATGATTATAATAGTATCTGTTATACGATACGGTTACGTTTCCTACATTTTTGAAGTCGGTCGCCCCGTCGCCGTCAGCCTTATCTTGGTCATCGGACAAATCCCAATAACTCTTACCCCTATTAAAGGTACAATTATGCACCCAAATATTGTATGATTTAAATGCCGTTACATCGGATGTTGAAGCGCCTTGGAAACTACAAGCGTCCTCGGTATAGTCTGTAAAGGTTAAATTCCTTATTTCGATTGAACTTGCGTATTTCCATGTCATACCCCATTGGAATATTTCCGCGTCGGTACCAATTCCTTCAACCGTAACGTTTTTAGCATTAGAACTGCTACCGCCTATCTGACAATCGTTCCAATCGGTATCGGACGCAACTGTCATTTCGCTTGTCAAACCTACAAGCTTAGTTATTCCTTTTTCAAGTTCAAACCCATAGTTGTCAATTAATTCTTGTTGTGTATATTTACGTGCCGATAATGTTATGCCAAGTTTCTCTTTTGTTTGGTCTATAACTTCTTGGGCAGTAATCTTAGCGCCTTGTTTTGTGTAAGCAATCATTGGTTGCCCGTCTTTGTGTGCCCACGTTGGCGCGGAAATTCTGCCTATAATACGGACAATTACGGGTTTCGATGACCTATACGAATATTTTAGTACAGATACAAGTCCCACACCGTCATCACTCTTTAAATAAGATGCCGTAACGGAATTCTTGGTTTGCTCAGTTACGTAAATAATTTCTGCGTTAGATTTAGGGGTGCCGTTGTCTGTATATCCCCCTACGCCGTTTGTGTAATTAAAGTACGCATAACCCGAACGGTCGTAAGCCTTAACCGTTATCGGGTCACTACTTGCCGGTTCACCGTTAACGTTAACGCTAATTTCACAAGTACCCGCTTCTATGCCGACTATATCCGCACGGACTGTATCATCTGAAATGCGGCGAATAAGATATTCTTTGTCCTTACCCGATAAGGTAACGGTGCTGCCGTTGTTAGATTTGTAGGAAACTTCTACCGCGTCAAGCGATACGCTTTGGTCAAGCTCCAATTCCACAAACGCGCCCTCTTCATATCCGCCGAAAGTTGCGTTTAGGGCGCCCGGCTCGCGCCATCTTGCCCAATACTCTTTGTTGCCCGATTCCGTTGCGCCGACAGCGGTCACCTTGGTTCCGCCGCTTGCAGCCGTGTACCAGCCGGCAAAAACTTTATCCTTAAGCGTAGGCGTAGGCAAAGTTTTCCCTTCGCCGAAAGTGTACTGTATAACGTTTCCGCCCGCAAGCGTACCTCCGCCTAAATTTAGCGTTATATTAAAAGTTTTACCCTCCGAGGTAGCGTAATAAATTTTATTGCCATGGTCGGTTACGGAAATTTCCGTAACCTTGTTACCCGACATACTGCCCTCATACCAACCGTTAAAATTGTAATTGGGGTTGGAAGGCGTAGGCAAAGCTGCCCCTACGCCGTAAACATATGAAGTAGGCGTTTGGGTAGTTACAACTTTATTGTTTACATAATAAGTAATCGTATAAGTCTTAGGCGTCCACTTTGCGTAGAAAGTTTTGTCACCCGTTGCAGACGAGGGGATTGCGGTTACTGAATTCCCGTCCTTATCTGCAGTTTCATACCAACCGACAAAGTCGTAATAGTCTTTTGTGGGGGTAGGTAAAGTTTTTACGGTACCAGAAGTATACTCGGTAAACGGTTCGTCCAAATCGCCGCCGTCAAGGTCAAGCGTGACCGAATACGTCGTGCCGTTACCTTCTCCGCCGACATCTCCCTCGCCGCCGTTGCCGCCTTTACCGAAAAAGTCGTTTAAAACGTCGCAAGCCGTTAAAGTTGTCAAAGCTAACGCCAAAATTAAAGAAATTATTACTTTTGATAATGATTTTATTGCTTTCACCGTCAATTCTCCAAAACTTCGCTAATTATATTTTAACATGAAAACAGATAATTTTCAACAATTTTAGATAATAATTTTCAATTAAATATTTATATACTTAAAAAGCGGCTTTATCGCCGCCATTTTTAAGTATTAAGTTAACAGCCTAAAAATTCAACGCCTTTAAGCATAACGTCGTTTACGGTATCGTTCACTAAGCTGTAAAATATTATTTTACCCGAACGCTCGCTTTTTACAATGCCCAAATTCTTCAAAAGCCGCAACTGATGCGAAACCGTCGTTTGGTTAATTTCAAGCACGCGCGATAAATCCGTAACGCACATTTCGGAAATAGCCAAAGCCGATAACATTCTAACCCGAGTAGGGTCGGCAAAAATCGAAAAGAAACAAACTATGCTTTCAAGAACGTCGCCCTCCGGCACATATTCCTTAACCAAATCTTTTGTGCGCCTATCTAATAACATCGTGTCTTGCATATTGCGACCTCCTAATACAATTATACCGCCGCGTATGCATAAGTGTCAAAACGTTATATTGACGTATACTGTCACAAATTGAATTAGTTTGTCATTTGCTCTCGATTGATAAAACTTTATATCCCGCGTCGGTTACAAGGGCGGTTATCTCCTCATTATCGACTGCCTCGCGGCTACGGACAACGGCAAGTTTTTTCTTCAATTTAACGTCAACCGAAACGACGTTTTTTGCTGTTGAAAGCTTTTCTTCAACTCTTTTTGCGCAGTGGTCGCAGCACATTCCCTCGATATTAACGATAGTTTTCATAAAAATGTCTTCCTTTTTTAATTTTTTATTTTTATACAGAAGCAGCCTTAACGCGTTGCCCACCACAAAAAGCGAGCTTAACGACATACAAGCTGCCGCTATCATCGGATTGAAAGTAAAGCCGAGCGCCGAGAACGCGCCCGCAGCAACGGGTATCATAACCACGTTGTAAAAGAACGCCCAAAACAAATTTTCCTTTATATTTCGCACGGTAGCGCGGCTTAAATCGAAAACGGTATCAAGCGTGCGCAAATCCTCGTTTACAAGAACTATATCGGCAGTATCTATTGCAACGTCCGTACCGTTGCCCATTGCTATGCCCACATCGGCTTGTTTCAGTGCGGGCGAGTCGTTAATTCCGTCCCCGACCATAGCCACGCAACCGCCTATCGCTTGAACGTTTTCAACGGCTTTAAGCTTATCCTCGGGCAAAACTTCGGCAATAAATTCATCGATGCCGACGCTTGCCGCCACGGCTTTTGCCGTGTTTTGTTCGTCGCCCGTAAGCATCGCAATGCGCATACTGTGCGCTTTTAAAAGCGAAATAGCCTCTGCACTGCCCTCTTTTACCGTATCTGCAACGGCTATAAGCGCAAGGACGACTTTCTCGTCGGCAAGATATATTACCGTGTTGCCGCTTTTTGACAAGGCGTCTGCCTTTTCGGCAACCTCTTTTGAAATCTTAACCCCGGCAAGCAGTTTTTTATTTCCCAAAAAATAAGTTTTCCCGCCGTAGGTTGCGGTTGCTCCTTTACCCGTTAGATAGTTAAAGTTTTCCACATCGAAACCGTCAACCGCGTAATCGACAACGCATCTTGCAAGCGGGTGATTGGAATTTTTCTCGATTCCGCAAGCAAGTTTTAAGGCAAAATCCCGCTCACAATTAAAGGTGATGACCTCGGTAACGCGGGGTTTACCTTCCGTTATGGTTGCCGTTTTATCAAGCAAAACCGCGTTTATATTGCAAGTTTTTTGCAAACTTTCCGCATCTTTATACAAAATACCGAGCGATGCGCCCTTGCCCGTTGCCGTCATTATCGCAACGGGGGTTGCAAGCCCCAAAGCGCACGGACAAGAAACGACAAGTACGCTTATAGCGTATGTTACGCAGTGCTCGGCAACGAACCCGCCGTCAACCAAAAGCCAAATAAGGAACGTTGCCAACGCGATTACGACGACCACGGGAACGAAGATACCCGCAATTTTGTCGGCGAATTTCTGAATAGGCGCTTTGCTTGCGCCCGCTTCTTTGACCATTTTAATTATTTTGGAAAGGGTAGTTTCCTCTCCAACCCGCTCTGCGCGCATTCTTATAACGCCGCTTTTAACAAGCGCGGCAGAAGTAACTCCGTCGCCAGCGGCAACCTCAACGGGTAGGCTTTCGCCGGTAATTGCGCACTTGTCAACAAACGAACTTCCGCTTATAACCGTGCCGTCTACGGGTATATATTCGCCTTGTTTTACAACAAGGATATCGCCCTCTTTAATTTCCTTTACGGAAACAGTCTTTTGCTCTCCGTCAATCTCAACGGTAACCGTGTCCGGGGCAAGTTTTAAAAGTTTTTCAATCTCGCTGCCCGTCTTTTTCTTGGACTTTTCTTCAAGCCATTTGCCGACGGTAACCAACGTCAAAATCATTGCGGCGGACTCGAAGTGCAAGTTCATAGCGTTATGCATTGCGTCCATACCCAAAAAAATGAATACGGTAAGCACTACCGAATACACGAACGACACGCCCGAGCCGAGCGCAACGAGGGTGTCCATATTGGGTACCTTTTTAAAAATAGCAACTGTGCCGTTTTTGAAAAACGCATAGTTTACGCCGATTATTACCGCCGCAAGCACGGCTTGATACAGCGCGAACCACTGTGAGTTGCCATCTGCGGGGTCGATAAAAAACGGAATGGGTGCGCCCCACATATGACCCATAGAAACATACATCAACGGCACTAAGAAACACACTGAAACAATAAAGCGGATAAACAGCTTTTTATCTTGGCTCTTTTCCTTGGTTTGAGGCTCTTCGCCCTCGTTATAGATACCGTAGCCGAGCGATTTTACGGTAGAAAAAATATCTTCTTCCGATAAAACGGCATCGTCAAAATCAACCTTCATAGACTTACCCATGAGGCTGACTTCGCAAAACGCCACGCCGTTTAAGTTTTTAACCGACCGTTCTATGCCCGACGAGCAAGCCGAGCACGTCATACCGGTTATGGTGTACCTTTTAATCATATATGTAAATTTTTAACTTTTTAAAGATATTTAACCGTTTCCGAAAGCGGCTTATTTGAAAAGTGTCCCGCGGCGGGCTTACTGTCCGCGGAAGGATAGCCCAATGGAAGAATTGCGACAATTTTCTCGTTTTTAGGGATAGAAAGTGCGCTCCTCACCTTTTCGGGGTCGTAATATCCGACCCAACACGAGCCGATACCAAGCTCCCAAGCTTGCAGCATAGCGTGCGTGCAAACGATTGAAACGTCGATTTCGCCCGTGTGGTATTCAGCCGTAAACGGATTTTTCCACTCTTCTTCCTCGACTGAAGTAAAGATTATAACTGTTTTTGCGCCGAAAACGAACTTGGAAGCGCCTTTAAGCTTTTCGATAGCGTCCTCTGACTGCAAAACATACAGTCTGAACGGTTGATTATTGCACGCCGTGGGTGCAACCCGAGCCGCCTTTAAAATAATTTGCAATTTTTCGTCCTCGATTTTCTTATCGGAGAACGAGCGCACCGAATAGCGCGACTTTGCAAGCGTTGTAAAATTCATATAAATCTCCTAAAAATATTTGACAAAAGCCTTTGTACGAAACTATAATAACACAAACTTTTCTTTTGTCAAGAACGCACTTTAAAGTGCCATACTTACCTTTTGGAAAGTTAATAAGCTTAGGAATATTAATATGGATAAAGACGTTTTAAAATCTTGCAGCTGCCCGTTGGACGCTACTCTTGCCGTAATCGGCGGCAAATATAAAATCGATATAATTTATTATCTTTTTGGCAGAACGCTTAGGTACAGCCAGATTGCAAAGCTTGTACCCGCAACGCCTAAGATGCTGTCCGAACAGCTTAAAGAGCTTGAAAGCGACGGCATAATTAACCGTGTTTTATACCCCGTTGTACCGCCGAAAACGGAATATTCGTTAACGCCGCTTGGGGAAAATCTTTGCGCTGCGGTAATCGAAATGTATAAATTCGGGCAAAAGTTGTACAAATTACACGAAATGAAACCCCGCTGCGGCTGTAATGAAGAGCTTTCGCGGCTTGAAGAAGTTTTCGTTAACCAAAAAAATAACCGCAGTTAAAATTATAAAGCCTAATCCCCATTATGTCAATGGGAATTAGGCTTTTTGCAAATTTAATGCAACTTTTCAAAGAAATTGTTTGTTGCAAGCTCCTCTTCGATACTTTTACCCGAGCCGAGCGCCAACAGCACTTTTACTGTAGCCATTTCAAAACTTATATCATAAGCGGTTATGCAAGCTTCGGTAAGACCGACCGCGCTGCCATAAGTTCTTGCGTGGCTGTCAACGGGCGCAATTACAACCTCTATACCGAGATTTTTGCAGTACTTTAAAAAGTTTTTAAAATTTGCCTCTTTACCCTCGGTACATACGGTGCCGCTATGGTAAAGCTGAACCATAACGGCTTTGGGCTTGACCTCGGTAAAGCGGTAAAAGTCGAAATTCAAAAGCGAATGAGCTTGTATCGTGACCATATCCATACACAGTTGTTTAGCCGCGCATGGAGAGCGCTTTTGCCTTAACTGTGAAAATGTAGGATTTAACGGATTGGCATTATAAATAAACGAGCCGTCCACAACTTCACCGAAGTGAACGTTCAAAATACTGTTGTATTCCCCGCTTATTTGGGTTGCGGCAATAAGACGGCTTGCAAGGTGAATTTTACAGCTTTCACCGTGGTTTTCAAAGCTTACGAAAACTCCTCCGAAGTCAACGCTTTCAATAAAAGTAATTGCGTTTGCAAAGTTTTCAACCCCTTTACTGCGCTTATCGTCCAACGGATACAGCGCGGAAACGAACACCAAGGGTATTTTGATATCGCAAAAAATTTGACTGAAAAGGTTAGCCGTAAAGCAAAGCGTATCGGTACCGTGCGTTATTATTATGCCGTCGTAGTCCTCCAAATTCACACTGCGCACGCAGTCTGCCATTTTTTCAAGGTCGGAGGGCTGCACATTCTCGCTTAAAATATTCAAAGGACGAAGCTCGTCAAACTCGACCGTGTTACCGTAGCGCGAGGTGTAAAGCTCCAATAAAAAACTTTTGTCCTCACATCTCAAATCGACTTTATCGCCGAGCGCGCGCGAGCCTATCGTGCCGCCCGTAAATATTACGCAAATTCTGTTCTTCATATGAGTTAAATTATAAGCTGCCTACTGTCCTCGGATAAAGCAAGGTGTCACGAATATTCTGAACGCCCGTTATATACATTAAAATTCTTTCGAAGCCTAAGCCGAAACCGCTGTGCGGCACACTGCCGAACTTGCGCGTATCAAGATACTCGCGGTAAGCGTCCAACGGCATATTGCGCTTCAACATAGCCGATTCAAGCATTTTAAGGTCCGCCTCCCTTTCGCTGCAACCGATAATTTCGCCTATACCGGGTACCAAAAGGTCGGTTGCGGCAACGGTCTTGCCGTCGGAATTTTGCTTCATATAAAAAGCTTTGATATCCGCTGGATAATCGGTCACGAATACGGGCTTTTTGTAGTATTCTTCGGTCAAATATCTCTCGTGCTCGGTCTGCAAATCGCAACCCCAATCGACGGGATATTTGAACTCCTTTCCCGATTTTTTGAGGATTTCAACCGCGTCGGTATACTTCAACTTGACAAATTCGCTGTTTATTACGCCGTGAAGTTTATCCAACAATCCTTTTTCCGACCTTTCGTTGAAAAACTCCAACTCTTCGGGGCAATTATCGATAACTTCTTTAATTATAAATTTAATAAAGTCCTCGGCGATTTCTATAATATCGTGAAGGTCAGCAAAGCAAACTTCCGGCTCAATCTGCCAAAACTCCGCCGCGTGACGGGTCGTGTTGCTGTGCTCGGCGCGGAAAGTCGGTCCGAAAGTGTAAATTTTACCCAAACCCATTGCGGCAATTTCACCTTCCAACTGTCCCGACACCGTCAAACCAGCCTTTGTGCCGAAAAAGTCGCCCGCAAAATACTCTTGCTCGGTCTTGCAGTCGGTTTTCCACGGCTGAGTTGTCACGCGGAACATTTCGCCCGCGCCCTCGCAGTCGCTGCCCGTAATTATAGGCGTGTGCATATACTTATAGCCGTGCGAATGAAAATACTTGTGAATTGCGAAAGAAAGTTCGTTTCTAACCGCAAAAACCGCCTCGAAAAACCTTGTGCGGGGTCTTAAATGAGGTATTGTGCGAAGATATTCGAGGGTATGGAATTTCTTCTGCAAAGGATAGTCTGCGGGACATTCGCCAAGCACTTCCATAGCAGTTACGATAACTTCGAACCCGTTCCTTTCTGACGGAACAAAATTGCCGGTAACATTTAAAGCCGTACCCACGCTTACCGCGGGCATATCTTTTGCGTTTTCTTTATCGACGATAAGCTGCAAATTTCTAAGGCAAGTGCCGTCGTTCAGCTCGACAAACGAGATACTTTTAGAGTCCCTCGCCGTCCTTACCCAACCGCAAACTGTCACGATTTTTTCTTTATACTGTTGCGAATTTGCGAACAGTTCTTTTATATCGGTATGTTTCATGGATACCTCCGCTTATTTTAAGAAAAATACGGACTGCCGAGGCAGTCCGTAAGGTTTAATTTGCTTTTTTATCGTCCTTGGACACCACTTCAACCTTGTCGTAGTAACCGCAATTTCCGCAAACTTTGTGCGCCTCTTTCAAAGAGTGGCAATGAGGGCACTCTACAAGCGTAGGAGCCGTTGCCTTATAGTTTGCAAATCTTTTATTGGTTCTGCTTTTGGACTGTTTTCCCTTGGGTACTGCCATTTTCTTACACCTCTTTTTTCTTTTTTAGGTAACGTCAATACCCTTGCAGTCCTCTTTACAAAGTAAAATGTGGGGCTGACTCATAAGTATTGCATCGTCAACGGCGGGTTTCAAGTTTATCTTGTTACCGTCGTAATAATAATTTTCATCGTCGTTTTCGGGCACAAAAAGAATTTCGGTTGTAAAATCGACTTCTTGCTTCGCATCGCTTAAACAGTACGAACACTGCCCCGCAAGCAAATATTTTAACGTCAATTTAATTTCTACGCTGTCATCGTCGAAAATCTCATACTCGCCCGCGACCTTTACCTCGCCCAATTTACACAGCGGAACAAGGCACAAATCTTCGGGCGGAAGATAGTCGAAAATAAAACTCCCCGCGTATTTTCCGTGGGCTAAAAGCCTTTTAACTTCTATTTCCATACCAAAAGTTGACTTTAAAATTATATTATAAGGGTTAACCTTTGTCAACCAATTTTAAGCTTGTTTTTACAAAAGTTCAGCCGTTTCTCTTGCAATAACAAGTTCTTCGTTGGTAGGAATGATAAGAACCTTGACTTTCGAAGATTTAGCCGAGATATCACGGATAGAACCGTCGTTTTTAGCTTTGTTGGCTTTTGCGCTGAACTTAACGCCGAGGAATTCAAGCCCTTTGCAGACGTCCTCTCTTACGGTGGGGGTATTTTCACCGACGCCCGCCGTGAATACTATGCAGTTAAGTCCACCCATAGCGGCAGCGTACGCACCGACATATTTTTTAACTTGATAAGCGAACATATCCAAGGCAAGCACGCACCTTTCGTTGCCTTTCTTTGCGCCGGCAATCAAATCTCTGAAATCGCTTGACACGCCGGAAATACCCGCAACGCCGCACTTTTTGTTAAGATAATTCAAAATTTCTTCGTGGCTCATTCCCTTCTTTCTTGCAAGAAATTCAACCGCTGACGCGTCGATATCGCCCGAACGCGTGCCCATAAGCACGCCCGCAAGCGGCGTAAAGCCCATTGAAGTATCTACGCATTTGCCGCCGTCAACCGCCGAAATCGAAGAACCGTTGCCAAGGTGGCAAGTAACGATTTTAAGCTCTTCGGGCTGTTTGCCGAGGTACTTCGCCGCCTCTCCCGCAACGAACTTATGGCTCGTACCGTGCGCGCCGTACTTTCTTACGCCGTACTCTTTATAATCGTTGTAATCGATGCCGTAAAGGTAAGCCTTTTCGGGCATAGTTGCGTGGAACGAGCTGTCGAAAACGAGCGCCATAGGGGTTTTGGGCATAACCTTCATGCACGCGCGAAGTCCCATAGCCGCAGCCGGGTTGTGCAAAGGCGCAAGCTCGAAGGTCTTTTCTTCGAGGGTTTTTAAAACTTCGGGAGTTACAAGCGTCGTCTTTTTGAAGTATTCGCCGCTTGCAACAACTCTGTGACCGACCGCACCGATTTCGTCCATTGACTTGATAACGCCGATACCGTCGTCACGCAAAGCCTCCAAAACAAGCTGAATCGCTACCTCGTGGCTGGGCATAGCTTCCTTATAAATTCTCTCTTCGCCGTTGCCCTTTGCCTTTAAAACCGAACCGCGAATACCTATTCTTTCACAATTGCCTTTTGCCAAAACCTTTTCGGTTTCCATGTCGATAAGTTGATATTTGAGTGAAGAACTACCCGCGTTAACCACTAAAATTTTCATTTATTTCATCTCCCTTAATTATTCTGCTTGTAATGCCGTAACGGCAACCGTTGCAACTATGTCGTCCACGCTGCAACCGCGCGACAAATCGTTCAAAGGTTTTGCAAAGCCTTGGCATACGGGGCCTATCGCCATATATCCGCCGAAACGTTGCGCGATTTTATAGCCGATGTTGCCGGCGTTGATATTGGGGAATACGAACACGTTTGCGTGACCCGCAACCTTGGAGCCGGGGGCTTTAAGCTCGCCGACTTCGGGCGCAACCGCCGCGTCGAATTGGAACTCTCCGTCCAAAGCAAGGTCGGGCGCGGCAGCTTTTGCAAGCTCTGTAGCCTTTTGCACCTTAGGTACGGATTGAGTGAACTTGTCGTCATTGCCGCTGCCTTTCGTCGAGAATGAAAGCATTGCAACCTTCGGCTCGATACCCGCGATATCCTTTGCCGTCTTTGCGGAAGTAACCGCTATATCCGCAAGCTGCTCGGCAGTGGGTTCGATGTTAATAGCGCAGTCCGCAAACACTGCTACGCCGTCGGGGTTGTAGGGGTTATTTTTGTCGGGTGCAATCATAATAAAACAGCTTGATACCGTCTTTATGCCGGGCGCGGTTTTAACAACTTGCAAGCCGGGGCGCAACGTGTTTGCCGTGGAATGGCACGCACCCGAAACATAGCCGTCCACGTCGCCCGCTTTAAGCATAAGGGCGCCGAACATAGTTCTGTCCTTTGCTTGTTCGGCAGCTTGTTCCTCCGTCATACCCTTGGTCTTTCTTGCCTCGTATAAGATTTTAGCGTATTCGGCGGTTTTATCGGAAGTGAGCGGGTCGATAAGCGTTATGCCCGTAAGGTCAACCTCAGGCGCAACCTTTTTGCACTCTTCCGCATTTCCGATTAAAACTATCTTTGCAATACCCTCTTTGGTAATTTGTGCGGCAGCTTCAACCACACGCTTGTCCTCGCCTTCGCACAAAACAATAGTTTTGTTGCGCGCGGCGGCTTTTTCCTTGATTTCTCTTAAAAGTGTGGGCGTTCCGTTAACTGCGTCTGCAACTTCTTTTCCCGCTTTCTTGATTTTGTCAAGTATCGACATTTCATTTTCTCCTTAATTCGCTTTATTTTTCCGTCAATAAGATATATAATCGAATTAGCGGATTTCAAACGTTACCATTATATACCAACTTTTATTAATTGTAAAGATTTAAAATGAAAATTTGCGGAATAATTTGTGAATTTAACCCGTTTCACAACGGCCACGAATATTTATTGAACGAAGCTCGCCGCCTTTCGGGGTGCGACAAAATTGTCTGCTTAATGAGCGGAAATTTCACCCAACGCGGCGATATTTGCGTTATCGATAAGCGCTTGCGGGCGAAACACGCCGTCGTTTGCGGAGCCGATTGCGTGCTTGAACTGCCCGCGGCTTTTTCAATTGCGCCCGCGGAAATTTTTGCAAGCGGAGCGATAAAAATTTTGTCCTCGATACCCGAGATAGATACTCTCGCTTTCGGCAGTGAAAGCGGCAACGCCGAGGATTTTCTTGAAGCGGCTAAACTGCTTTCAGACGAGAGCGAAGTATTTAAAACCGCGCTAAAAAACAAGCTTGCCGAGGGTGAAAGCTATATAAAAAGCTATGCTTTTGCATTCGAAGCCGTAGGCGGTAACGCCGAGCTTTTGTCTAAACCGAACAGCACCCTCGGCGTGGAATATGCGAAAGCCGTTTTACGAACGAATAAAAACGTAAAGCTTTTACCCATAAAGCGCGTGGGCGCGGATTTCGGCGACGGCGAATTGAAAGGTAATTTTTCATCCGCAAGCGCAATTAGGAAAAATTTGAACTCTCCTTTGATAAATGACAATGTACCCGATTGCGTTTTAGGCGATTTAAAAGATTTTTCCGCCGAGACGGAGCGGTACAATAGGATTTTGCGGCTTATACTCTCCCGCACTTCCGCCGAAGATTTAGCCGAAATCTACGGCTGCGGCGACGGGCTTGAAAATGCATTGAAGTCCTTGCAATACTTGCCGCCGAACGAAATTGTAGGCGCGGCGACTTCCAAGCGGTTTGCATCGTCGCGCATAAAAAGAATACTTTGCGCCAACTTTTTGGGACTACACCAATCGGACGGCGAAAAGTTTTTACGCTCCGACCTATACCTTTCGCCGCTTGCCGTAAAAAGATACGGCGCGGACGAAATGATGTCCGCGCTTGCAAAATCTGCGTACCCTGTTTTAACTTGCGGCAGTGACGGGAAAAAACTTTGCGAAATTGCAGCAAAGTGCAAACAAAAAGACGATTTTTCGTATTTGCAATGGTTGCAAATTACCGATGAGCAACCGATTAATAAATTGCTTTTAGTATAAATTAATAGCGGCGCGGGCATTAGCCCGCGCCGCTATTAATTTATAATGAATTTAGATAAGCTACTTCTTGCGGGGACAGTTTTCTATATGCGCCCCTATCAAGCCCGCGCAAAGTAATTTCGCCGATTTTTATGCGCTTCAAAAGCGTAACTTCTTTGCCTATTGCGGCGAACATCTTTCTTATTTCTCTGTTTTTGCCTTCGGTCAAAGTTATATGAATTTTGGTATACGCTTTGTTGGTTTCAACTATATGCGCTTTACACTTTTTCGTTAGATAGCCTTCGATTTCAACGCCGCTGCGTATAGGGTTTAAATCGGTTTCGGTGATAACTCCCTCTATCTTTACAAGGTAGGTTTTGGGAACTTCGTTCGAGGGGTGAGTCAACTTTTGCGCAAGCGCGCCGTCGGTTGTCATAATCAGCAACCCTTCGCTGTCGTAATCGAGTCTGCCTACGGGGTAAATTCTGCCAACGCCTTGCGGCATCAAATCCATAACCGTTTTTCTGCCGCGCTCGTCCGAAACCGAGCAAATATAGCCCTTGGGCTTATTCAAAAGATAGTATTCGTTCTTTTTAAGCACGACTTTGTTGCCGTTGACGCAGACTTCGTCTTCAAACCCGACTTCAAGCCCGACGCTTGCAGTTTTACCGTTTACCGAAACTTTACCTTCGGATATAAGTTTATCGCACTCTCGCCGTGAAGCCACTCCCGCCGCCGCGAGAAATTTATTAATTCGCATAGTTATATACTATACAAATTTTCGTTAAAAATCAAGCCGTTTGCGTCGTAAATTTCAAGCCTTGCCGCTAAATCGCCCGTCTTTATTTTTGTATTGTCGGTCAGCGGCACAACCTTGTAATCGATATTTTCGCTGTTTCTTACTACGATTTTATAAGATTTAGCCAATTTGCACAGCGTTGTACCGGAATAAAATACGCTGTTTTCGCTGAGATTTAAAAGCTTGTAATTTGCGAAAGCATCGTTTAAAAGCGCAGTACTTCTCTCATACATATCGGGGCAGTTCAAAACCACCGTCACAACGTCCATACCGTTTCTTTCCGCGGACGAAACCAAACAGCGCCCCGCCTTGACGGTATACCCGGTTTTGACTCCATTCGCCCCGTCATAATTGTAAAGCATTTTGTTCTTATTTGCGTAGCTGCGGAAATTGCCCTTGTGACTGCGCGTGGAAACAACTTCCTTAAACTTTTCGTTGCGCATTGCATAGCAAGCTATTTTGCATAAATCGCGGGCGGTCGTGTAATGGTCGTTATCGGGCAACCCGCTCGGGTTGGTAAAGTTGGTACTTTCCGCGCCTACGGTCTTGGCGCGCGCGTTCATAACCTCTACAAACTTTTCCACACTGCCGCTGTGGTGAATTGCAAGCGCGCAAGCAGCGTCGTTGCCCGAGCGAAGCATCAAACCGTACACCAAATCTCTTATGTCGATTTGTTCGTCCTTTTTAAGGTATATGCTCGACCCCTCAACGCCTACCGCAGCGTCGGACACGGTTATTACTTCGTCAAGGTTGCAATCTTCGACGATAATAATTGCAGTCATAATCTTTGTAGTGCTCGCCATCGGTAGCCTTGTATCGGCGTTACCCTCTTTAAGGACGGTTTCGGTGGTTAGCTCCATTGCTATTTCGGACACGGCGCTCGCCTCTGCTTCAAGCGGTTTCGAAACGAAAACAATACCGCAAACAAAACAAATTATTAAAAGAGTTAAAATTAAACGTTTTTTACACATTGTCCGTCAGTTTATGAATTAACTCTCCCGTTTTATCAATCAGCGTGTCAATCGCGTCGTCGTCCATTTTCATAAGACGGCAACCCGTTCCGTCGTCTACCAAAAAGCCCTTGGGCTTAACCGTTATAACCGTGCCGTTGCCGCCCGCAAGCTGAAACCCATCAGCTTCCTTATAAGTTTTAACGTCGCCGTATTCTCCGCCGCCGCTCAAATTTACGACCGTTACCGACGAAAGAGGTATAACCTCTGCACCGCTGACTGTAATTATTGACTTGCCTACTACAGTGTCTGCCCCCGCTACCTTTTCAATCGAAATAGCGGGCGCGTCGAATTCCTTATCTCTGCTTTTTCTGATTTTTGCGTTCATTGATTTTCTCCATAATAATAATTAAAAATATTTTGGCAACGACTAAAAGATTGATAACCGTTACCGCTTTGGCGTAATACCGTATTTCGGAATGTTCGGCGTTTAGCACAACGTAGTTTCTTAACTTGCCGTAGTTGCCGTTCATCTGTAAAAACTTGTAAATCGCTGTGGTAAGACCGCTCTGCAACAAAAGAATATAAGCGTTGCCGTCCTTTTGCATTCCGTAATCCCCAAGCTGCACGATTTTATAGATGCAAAGCTGATTGAAAATTTTATAGAAATTCAGTTTGAATTTCGACGGGTCGATTTTCTTCTTTTTTCCGTTTATCTGCATTTCCCGCGGGTTGTTTTCGACGGTGTTAGCGTTGAAAAAGCTTATACCGTACACTCCCGCGTTTACGCTTGCGTATTTAATTGCGGTGTTTATATAGAAATAATTGAATACATGAATGGGGAACACCGCAAGAAGAAATCCGACAGCCGCAAGCCAAACCATAACGTCTGTCATACCGTTATTATTTGTAACTATTGTTAAAATATACGAAAAAAGGACGGCGTCGCCGTCCTTTTTATTTTTTGTCAGTTTATCTTTATAACGTCCTCTTCTTCGACAAAATCGGGAAGTTCGAAGCCGTTTTCGTCAACCTTCGGCTTTTTCTCTTCCGCTTTTTCCTCGGGCTTGGGCGCCGCGCCTTCCTCTACATAAACGTCCTTTTTATAGAGATAATTTGCGTCGTCCTCGTCTTCCATAATATTGTTGTTAAGCTCGGCAATCTGCGCCATAAGCTCGTCGTAGTCCGGCAATTCTTCTATTGAATTAAGCTTAAACCGCTTTAAGAAGTTATCCGTAGTTGCGTACATTATCGGCTTACCCACTGCGTCCTTTCTGCCGCAAGGGACTATCATTTCAAGCTCTAACAAAGTATGTATAGCGTAATCGCAGCTTACTTGCCTTATTTCTTCAAGCTCGGGCTTGGTTACGGGTTGCTTGTAGGCTATAAGCGCGGCGCACTCCAATATTGTTTTTGTAAATTCCTTTTCCTTTATGGGTATTAAAACTTCGGAAATTTGCTGCTTGTATTTCGGGTTGGACGCAAACTGTAATTTTCCGTTGAAAACCAAAATCTGTATTCCGCTATCTTCGTTGTATTTTTCTTTAAGCTCATCAACGCACTTGTTGACTTCTTTCACGCCGCACCCTAACTTTTCAACGATAAATTTGACGGGCACAGCCTCTCCCGACGCAAATATTATGGCCTCAATTATATTCGTCAAATTGCTCATCTGCTACCTCTTTTAAATCCCAATCGGGGTTAAGTACGATTGTAATAGGTCCGAAGGTAAATTCTTGCCGCACGTTAATGAATTGGTGCTTTAACATTTCCAAAAGGGCTTGAAAAGTCGTAACCACTTCGTTTTTGGAAAAAGTCGTAAACAGTTCTTCGAACAGCACTTCCTTTTTCTCTACGAGGGTGTCGCGGATAAAAGTAACCTTTTCTTCAACGGTGTGAACGTCTTTGGGAATTTCCTTAATGTTTTCCTTTTCGCGCTGTAAACTCTCGTTTTTCAGCATCATCTTCGCAAACGCTTCCAAAAGGGCGCTTACGGTGAAATCTTTATAAACAACTCTAACTGTATTCAGTGACTTATCCGGCTCCTTGAAGATGTACCCTACCGTTTCCAAGTCTTTAAGTTTGGGAGTTTCTTGTTTTATAAGCTCGTACTCGCGCTGTTTAAGCTGCTCGATTAAAGCGCGCTTATCCTCGTCGTCGCCGCCCATATCTTCGCCGGCAACCTCAACGACGGGCAGCATGCTTTTGGACTTTATGTAAATTATCTGCGCCGCTATTGCGAGATATTCGCTCTCTTTATCGACGTCGCGGTGAGGTTGCGACTTCATAAATTCGATATAGTCCAAAAACTGCTCCGTAACTTTGGACACAAAAATATCCTCGATATTTATCTGCGCTATATTAATAAGGTGCAGCAATAAATCGAGCGGGCCTTCGAAGTCGTCCAAAACAGTGTTGTAATCAACGACCGATTCAAAATTTTCTACATTGAATGCCATAATTAAAACCCATTAAATAAACGGTATTTGTAAACCGAATATCCAATTCCAAAACGCCGTAACGGGAAAACCTATAATATTTTGTGCGAACCATTGAACCCAATATAACACGTTAAAATAGTTTACATAGGGTAAATCGGTAAATCTGCCAATGACGTTGCAAAGAAAACTTTCTATTACGAAGAACAATAGAATATACATTCCGTAATTTCTTAAAAATCTGCGGACGGGGTTTATCTCACGCGTGAACGCTTCCACCACTCTAAAACCGTCAAGCGGATAAAGCGGCAACAGATTGAACACAACGATTGACAAACCGTACGCATATATAAAGAAAAACGCGTAATAAATTATTTTGACTATGACAGAAAGCCACTCGTTGGCGTAAAAGAAATCGATATTGGCGTAGTAAACGCAATTAAAAATAACCAAATACAGCGGATATGCTACAAAAGCAATTATATAGTTGGTAACTACCCCCGCTATCGCTGTACAGAACAGCCCATTGCGGTACTTGTGGAAATTGCCCGGGTAAATGGGCACGGGTTTTGCCCAACCGAAACCCGTCACCGCGCACATTATAAACCCCGCGGGGTCAAGGTGCTTTATGGGGTTCAAAGTCATTCTTCCCTGCATTTTCGCCGTGGGGTCGCCGCATTTATACGCAACGAACGCGTGCGCAAACTCGTGTGGAGCAAATATGAATATAACCGCGATTAGTCCCGCTACTATTTCAATAAAATAGCTCATTTCAACCTATCGGGTAAAACGTCGTTTCTTACAATATCCTCGTAAGTCTGTGGTTTTACTATATACTCCGCCTTGCCGTCCTTAACAAGCACAGCCGCGGGCACGAAATTTCTGTTATAGTTGCTTGCCATAGAGTAATTGTACGCGCCCGTCGTCAAAACAGCAAGAATGTTGCCAGTTTCAGCCTCGGGCAACGGAACGTCTACTGCAATAATGTCGCCGCTTTCGCAGCACTTGCCGGCTACAGTTACTTTTTCGGTGTGAGCCTCGTTTGCTCTGTCGGCAAGCAAAACGGTATATTTAGACTGATAAAGCGCGTATCTCGGATTGTCGAACATACCGCCGTCAATCGCAACGTACTTCTTTATCCCGGGGATATCTTTAATTGCGCCCACGGTGTACAGCGTTATGCCCGCCTCGCCGACGATTGAGCGCCCCGGTTCGATTAAAAGATATGGCTTATTTAATTTATGCTCTTCCGCCTTTGCCTTAACTGCGGAAATAAGCGCCTTTAAATAGTCTGCGTAATCGTTCAATTTAAGCTTGGGGTCGTCGTCCGTATACCACACGCCGAAGCCGCCGCCGATATTCAGTTCCGCCGCCTCGAAACCAAGCGACTTTTTCATTTTGGCGATAAAGTCCATAACCTTTTCAGCCGCTAAAACAAATGACTGCTTTTCGAATATCTGCGAACCGATATGGCAGTGATAGCCCCTTAAAACAAGGTTTTTCTTTGAAAGAATATGCCGCGTCATTTCCTCCGCCGCGCCGTCGTTTATTGAAAACCCGAACTTACTGTCCGTGCGCGCCGTCTGAACAAAAGCGTGAGTGTGCGCTTCAACCCCCGGGTTTGTGCGAATTAAAACGTTTTGCTTAACGCCGCGTTTACCCGCAAGCCCGTCTAAAATATCCGCTTCCGAAAAGCTGTCTACGACGATATTGCCTATACCGTTTTCGACGGCAAATTCAAGCTCTCTTAAAAGCTTGTTGTTGCCGTGCATATAGATTTTTTCGGTGGGAAACCCCGCTTTAAGCGCGGTATAAAGCTCTCCGCCGGACACAACGTCAACGCCTATATTTTCCTCTTTTGCAATAGCGTAAATCGCCGTGCACGAAAAGGCCTTGGACGCATAAAGCGTCAAACCGTTGCCGTCATATTCCGTATCGATAGTGCTTTTATAAACGCGCATCATATTACGGATATGCGCTTCGTCAAAGACGTATAACGGCGTTCCGAACTTCTTAGCCAAATCAACGGCGTCCGCTCCGCCTATTTCGAGATGTCCCGCCCCGTTAATTTTCAAAGTTTCACGCTCGTTCATAATACGCCTCCGCTTTTAATTTTACCATTATAGGTAAAAATAGTCAATCGTTTTACACAAAATAGGGGCGCACGCATTATGCGTGCGCCCAAAATATTGTTTGATATTATAAATTCCAATCGTCCGCAATCTGCACGAAATAATCGCCGAAACTTGCCCTGTCTACCGACTCGGCGGCTACAACGTTTACAGTGTCGGCAAGCACTCCGTCTTTATAAACTTCGATTTTACCCACGACGGTATCGAGCGCAACGGGCGCTTTCACCTCGTACGCGACAACCTTGTGAGTAATCTCGGGAGACTTGTCTAACGCAGAGAAAATATAACTATTTCTTTCGGGTCTGACTGCAAAGCTGTCCTTTTTACCGCCCCTTACTGCGAATTCGTCGTTTAAGGTTACGTCCTTGTCCAAAACAACTTTATTTTTAAAGTTAGCAAAGCCGTAATCGAACATTTTCATAGTCGAGTTAAACCTATCGTCGCTTGACGAAGCGCCGAGCACGACGCTTACAAGCCTTAAATCGTTCTTTTTTGCTGTTGACGCAAGACAGAAGCCCGCCTCGTTGGTAAAGCCCGTCTTACCGCCGTCGCAGAAAGAATATTTTCTGATAAGCTTGTTGGTATTGGTCATAGACGTCGTTCTGTTATCGGGGTGCACGAAGTCTTCAAGCCAAATTTGACTGTAACGGAAATAATCCTCGTTTTTTATAAGGTTTGAAAACATTACGGCAACGTCTTTTGCGCAAGAATATTGCGTTTCCCTAGGAAGTCCCGTACAGTTTGCAAATAAGGTGTCGTTACAGCCAAGCTCTGTCGCTTTTGCGTTCATTTTAGCAACAAACTCTTCTTCACCGCCGGCAACCGTTTCGGAAAGCGCAACGCAACTGTCGTTGGCCGAACATACTATAATGCTTTTAATCAAGTTGTCTACGGTGTATTCGCAGCCCTTATCCAAAAATACTTGAGAACCGCCCATACCCGCCGCATTCTCACTGACGGTAACGATATCGTCAAGACGTAATTCGCCCGCCCGTATCGCATCGAAAACGAGGGTCAACGTCATAACTTTGCATACGCTTGCAATCGGGGTGCGCAACGTTTCGTTTTCCTTATAAAGGCACTCGCCCGAACCGTAATCCATAAGATACGCCGATTTACAGTTAGACACAAGCGAGGTTTTAGCGTTATTTTCCAATGTAAAACCCGCGGTTACGCCCGTTGACGCAACCATACAAGTTGTTAATAAAACAGCACATAACTTTTTCATATCCGTAGTATGCGGTAAAATACAAAAGTTATACTATTATTATAACAACTCTAAACAAAACGTTGACAAGCAACATCAAAACTATACCGTCCAAAAGCGCAAGCGCAAGCGGCAGAAAAAAGGCGTATTTTCTATCGAATTTTTGACAAATTTCGGTGATAATGAAACATATTGCAAACGACAAAACCGTTGCGGGAATAAACACGAAAATAGCCACTACTATCCCGCCTACCGAGCTTACACAAATCAAAATTACCGAATAAATCCCGAAAAACAGCCCCCTTAAATATAACAAAATAAGCGTAAGGTACTTGAATTTAGTTAAATAGCAAATGAGAAAAAATACATAAAAATACAGTACGTCCGCTAAAAAGTGGGTAAAAAAGAGCGGAGTATTTTGAAAATTGAAAACATTGTACACATAATCATTTGCGAAAGTGATAAAGTAAATATTGGTTGTCACGGGCTTATACAGCACGATACCGCAAACAATTGAGCATAAAAGCGTTATGATAAACGCCAAAACGTACTTTTTATCACATTTTTTTACGGAAAACGACAAATTCCTCATATACAATTATATGAGGAATATCTATTTAATATGAACTCATCATTTTATCTATGCCGATACCGTAGCCGCGCGTGGGGTCGTTTATGAAAACGTGAGTTACAGCGCCGACAAGTTTTCCGTTTTGAACTATGGGGCTGCCGCTCATTCCTTGAACAATGCCGCCCGTCTTATCGATAAGCCGCTTATCCTCGACTTTGATTACGAAGTTTCGGTTATCCTTGTTGTTTTTGTCAACCTTGGCAATGGAAATTTTGTACATTTCGGCTTCTTTACCGTATACGGTAGAGTATATATACGCCGTGCCTATGCTTACCTCGTCAATAGACGCTTTGCTGACCTTGACAAGCTTAGAGCAGTTGAAATTATCCGCAAGCTTGCCGTAAACCCCGCAAGAACAGTTTAATTCGGCTTGACCTATCACCGAGCTTTCAAATGCACCGCGAAGCTCGCCCGGGGTTCCCCTTACGCCCTTTTTAACGTCGTAAATAAGGCTGTTATAGACCGTTCCGCCATTAATTTTAACAACTTGGCTTCCGTCCGTTATCGGATGCCCGAGGGAGGCGAACTTGCCCGCCGTCTTATCGATATAGGTTACGGTACCTACGCCGTTTATACTGTCTTTAACGAGCACGCCGATACGTTTCCCGCCCGAAGCCAAATCTTTTACGGGCGTTATGGGCAAAAAAAGCCTTTCGCCGCCGCGTAGAATTTGAACTTCGTACTTTTTATAATCTTTTGCTATAATATCGTTTATATCCGAGGTTTTTGTAACCTCTTCGCCGTTAATTTTTTCTATTACGTCGCCCGTCTGCATGCCCGCATCGTGTGCGGGGGAACAAGTTCCCTTTTCCGTCAGAACTTCGCAAATACCGACGACTTCTACCTTGGTAGTGCTTAAAGCGAACCCCGCGGGGAATCCGCCGAGATACAGCCCCTCGCCCGAGTCGGCAAATGCACCGTAAGGCACGAACAGAAAGGTGCAAAGAACGACCGCAATAAACAATACTAACGCTTTAAATGATTTCTTTTTGTAAAACATAACGATAGTATCTTGTGCAACCGCGCCCTAACTATACTAAAAAAGCGGCTTTTATGCCGCTTTTTTATTTTTTGATTTGTTTTATAAGCTCTACTGCGTGCTGTCTTGCCGCCGCCGACTGTACGCTGCCCGTAAGCCGCACAATCTCGTCTATTTTGCTCTCTTCGTCCAACCGTTTGACTTTCGTAAGCGTTTTCCCGCCCTCTTCCACTTTATAAATAAGGAATTGCGCGTCGCTTGCCGCACACACTTGCGGGAGATGAGAAACCGCCAAAATTTGGGTGTTTTTTGAAATTTTAACAAACTTTTCCGCAACGGTAGTCGCGGTAAAACCGCTTATGCCCGCGTCGATTTCGTCGAAGATATAAGTAGAAATGCCGTTGATATCTTTCAACTGCGTCTTTACAGCAAGCATAAATCTTGACATTTCGCCGCCGCTTATTACTTTGCTTAACGGTTTTAAAGGCTCGCCCTTGTTTGCCGAAAAATCGAAACAAACACTGTCTGAGCCGTTTGCCGAGGTCAAATTTGCGGTTTCCTCGTCATATTCTCTGAACTCGACCTCGAACTTCGCGTCGGGAATGTTCAAGGTTTTAAGCTCGGCAACGACTTCATTACAGAACTTTTCCGCGCCCTCTTTGCGCAAAGCCGTCAATTTTTTACATAACGAATAAATCTTTCCGTCTATGCTTTTCAGTTCCGCCGTAAATTTTTCAACCGCATTGGCGCTGTCGCTTAAAATATCGGCTTTGGCGCGCGCCTTCTCGCAAAACTCCAAAATTTCTTTCTCGTCCGCGCCGTATTTCTTTTTCAAAGACTTTATAAGGGTAATTCTTTCGTCTATTTCTTCGGCTTCCCGACCGTCGAAATTCAACTCGTCCGCAAGGTCTGAAACAGTTTCGGAAATATCCTCTAACTCCACGCCCAAGTTTTCAAGCCTTTCGCCGATCTGCGCGTATGAGTTGCTCAAAGCGGAAATACCGTTAATATAATGCTTGGCGGCAGAGATACCGTCCGCACAGCCGTTTTCGTCGTTCAACACCGAACGCACGGCGGATAGTGAAGTTAAAATTTTTTCGGTGTTGGCAATTATATTTTGACGAACTTTAAGCTCTTCAAACTCACCCTCTTTAAGGTTTGCGCCGTCTATTTCGTTTATTTGATAATTCAAAAGGTCAAGCTGCCGCTCTCTTTCGCTTTCGTCGCCGCCAAGCTCCGCAATTTTTGCTTTTATACTCCTCTTTTCGGAAATCAGCGCCGACAACTCTTCTTTGATTTTTTGCGCCTTTTCACCAAGCAACCCATCGATTACTTTTAATTGATTGTCCTCGCTTAATAAAAAGAAGTGCTCGCTTTGACCGTGTACGTCCACAAGGTGTTGCGTTACGCTCTTTAACATTGAGGCGGTCACCGCGTTGCCGTTGATTTTTATTGCGCCCTTGCCGTCCGAAGTCAGTTTGCGGGTGATAACAATCTCGCCGTCGCTTTCGATGTCCAATTCTCGCAGCCTTTTCAACGCTTCGGAACTTTCCTCAACGAAAAATTCGGCTCGCACAGACATCTCTTGCTCACCGTATCTTATCATTGCTTTATCGGCCTTCGAACCGAGCACGAAGTTTATCGAGTCCAAAATGACCGACTTACCCGAACCCGTTTCGCCCGATAAAATATTAAGTTTTCCGTCAAATTCAACGTCGGCTTCCGAAATAAGCGCAACGTTTTTGACGCACAACCTTTGTAACATCAGCTTAAATATTCTTTCAGCATTTCAACTACGGTTTGGGTGCGCTCGTTGCTGTCGACAACGATTAAAAGCGTATCGTCGCCCGCGATACTGCCGATTATTGCGTCTATATTAAGGCTGTCCACAAATACGCCGACGGTTGAACCGTTACCGCGCATAGTTTTAACGAGTATAAGATTATTCGCCGATTTAATTCCAAGCACGCAACCTTTAAAAAGGTTGGTCATTCTGTTGGTCACGCTGTCCACATAGCTGTCGAAGCTGGCGTACTTATACTTTTTCTGTATTCCCGCAACCTTATAGAGTTTCAAATCCTTAACGTCGCGCGAAATTGTAGCTTGCGTTACGTTAAAGTTTGCTTTGTTCAACTCTTCGCACAGTTCTTCCTGCGTATCTATTTCTTTGGTTGCAATAATCTCCAAAATTTTTTGTTGTCTTAAACCTCTTTGCATATTATTTACTCCAAATATTTAGCTTTATTAGCAGTTTGCTGAAAAAATTTTTATCGTCGGAAGTAATAAACTCCGCCTTGTATCCCGATTTTGTTACCGTTACCTCTTCCCCATCATTAACTTCGCCCGCCGTTCTGCCGTCCACTATAAGACCGAGCGGCGCGCCCGCGTTTACGGGGCTTATCCTTAGTGACGAGCCGTCTCCGAACACCACGGGGCGGGAATGCAGCGAATGCGGGCATATGGGCGTTAAAATGAACGCGCCTATGTCGGGGGTTAATACGGAACCGCCCGCTGCAAGCGAGTACGCCGTAGAGCCCGTGGGCGTGCTGACGATTATTCCGTCAGAAGAAAAGTTATCAACAGTAGTGCCGTCGATTTCTGCGTGCAAGCTTACGGTGTTTTGAAAATTCTTTCCGCCCGTACTGCGCTGAATCACAAGGTCGTTTAAAGCAAAATGCTTCCCCCTCGCCGTCGAAATTTCAAGCATACTGCGTCTTTGAATTTTATATTTTCCGTTTTTGACAAGCGCTATTGCGTCGTCGAGCTTGTCCGGCTCGAACTCGGCGAGAAAACCTATGTGACCGTAGTTTACGCCTATAATTTTTACGCCTCGCCTTGCACACTCCGACGCAACCGTAAGTATCGTTCCGTCGCCGCCGAGCACGAACAAAACGTCAAGCCCGTCAAGGTCGTCCAAAGTTTTTACAACAGTGCAAAACTCTGACGAAAAAGCCGAAGAAATTCTGTCGATATATTTCTTGTTATCGGAAAAATATTTGTCGTTGAAATATATTCCCACATTCATACTAAGCATAGTATATATTGTTTTATGCAAAAATGCAACCGAATTGTTGTATATTTTTTAAAATTATACAAAAAATTCCGTCATTTTATAAAACGACGGAATTTAAAAGCTTTTCAATTTGCTCGGCTTTTGCACCTTTTTTCAAAAGTACTACATATTCAAGATTTTTGCCTTTTACGATTGGAGCGTTAGTTAGGTTTTGCGGCGCAAGGTTAACAGATAAAGCAAAGTCGTAAATTTTCGAAATAATCTTTGCGTGCATAGTTTTATCGCGCACAATGCCGTTCTTGCCTACCGACTTGCTTTCGCACTCGAACTGCGGTTTTATCAACGCCAATGCGCACTTCCCTTCGCCAAGCACGTCCGCAACCGCGCCGAGAATATAAGTCAGTGAAATGAAACTTACGTCTATCGTCACGCCGTCAAGCTCTTCTTCGAACAAACCTTCATGCAAATTCCTTGCATTGAAATTGTCTATGACAACCACGTTTTTATTCAAAAGACTTTTATCGAGCTGACTTTCACCCACGTCGATGCAATAAACTTTTTTTGCACCGTTTTTCAAAAGGCAGTCGCAAAAGCCGCCCGTGCTTGCGCCGATATCGGCAAAAATTTTGTTGTCGGCATTAAACGAAAAGTCCTTTATCGCCTTTTGAAGTTTAAACCCGCCCGCAGACACGAAATTTTCTTCGGACTCTTCGACGGTTATCTCATCGCCGTCCTTGACATCGTACGAAGGTGGCACCGCCTTGCCGTTGACCTTTATCAAGCCCTTTTCTACGGCGGTTGCGGCTTTTGTGCGCGACCCGAGCTTTTCAGCAAGATATTTATCTATTCTCATTTGATTTTATATATTCCGCTATATTTTTGCCGTCAACGCCACGCTCTTTCATAAGCTCCGCAACGCCGCCTTGCGATATAAACCCGTCCGCATAAGCGAAGTTTTTTACAATCTTTTCGGCGCCGTTAAAATACCCGTTAATAAGCGAACCGAACCCGCCCGACAGCATATTGTCCTCAACTGTGATAATAAATTTTTCTTTCAGCCCGTCAAGCATTTCCGTGTCCAACGGTTTAACGAATCGAGTGTTTATTATCGTTACCGCAATTCCGACCCGCTTTAGCTCGTTGCCCCCCATATATGCTTGAATTAACGCCCTTTCGCCACACGCTAAAATTGCGTATTTTCCGTCGCCTTCAACAAGCTTTTCCCACTTGCCGACTTCAATTTTTTGACAGTCGCCGAACTGCCTTTTCCCCTCTCTCGGATAGCGGATAGCAAGCGGGGCGTTAAACCCCTCGCTGAACTCTATCATCTTTTCGAATTCGTTCAAATCCTTGGGTACCGCAACCGTTAAGTTGGGAATAAAACTTAAAAACGATAAATCGAACACGCCTTGATGGGTTTCGCCGTCCGCGCCGGAAATTCCCGCACGGTCAACGCAAAGAGTTACGGGCAAGTTCTGCTCGCAAATATCGATTATTATTTCGTCGAACGAACGCTGCAAAAAGGTCGAATAAACAGCGTAATAGGGTTTTAATCCCTCCGTTGCCATTGACGCGCAAAGTATTGTTGCGTGCTCCTCGCAAATACCCACGTCGACAGACCGGTCGGGATATTTTTTAAAGAAATCTCCAAGTCCCAAGCTTGAAGTCATTGCAGCAGTGACCGCAACTATTTTATCGTTCTTTTCGGCAAGGCGGGTAAGAGTTCTACCCAATACTTGCGAATATTCCATGCTTTGTGCCCCACCCCCCTTCGAAATGCCGTGCGTAGCCTCGGGGTCGTCTTCGCAAAATGCGTAGCCTTTACCTTTCTTAGTAATTACATGCAATATGACGGACTCGGTTTTTATTCTTTCCTTGACTTCGGTAAGCTTATTTATCATAGCTTCAAGGTCGTTGCCGTCGTAAACGCCGTCGTAGCCGAACCCGAACCGTTCGAAAATCTTCGCGTGGCGGTCAACCTTGGACTTGTGCGCCATATCCTCAGATAAAATTTCAAGGTACTCGTGCATACTTCCGACGGTCGGGGCGATTGACATACCGTTATCGTTTAAAATTAACAAAATGTTGGTATTTAACAGCCTTAGGCTGTTAAAAGCCTCATAAATAAGCCCGTTATTGAACGACCCGTCGCCTATAACGGCAATTACGTCAAAGTTTTCACCTTTTATATCGCGCGCCTTCGCAATACCCAAAGCCGCGGAAACCGAAGTTCCCGCGTGCCCCGTATCATAGCAGTCGAACGGGCTTTCATCGCGCTTGGGGAAGCCTGAAATACCGTTTTTCTGCCGTATAGTATTAAATTTATTGTATCTGCCCGTCAAAAGCTTATGCGTGTAACACTGATGCCCCACGTCGAAAATAAGCTTATCATCGGGGAAATCGAACACATAATGAAGCGCAACGGTCAATTCGACCATACCGAGATTGGAAGAAAGATGCCCACCGCTTTTAAGCACGGTTTGGGTAATAACTTCCCTTGTTTCCTCGCAAAGAGCGATGAGCTCCTTCAAGGTCATTTTTTTAAGTTTTGCTTCGGTTATTGTTTCAAGCATTACTTTTCCTTTTTGAAGAAGGTAGTAAATTTGGCAAAGCCGAATACTATCTGCTTGTTGAATTTCACGGCAAAATGTTTAAAAATTGCCTTACCGCCTACCGTCAAAGCGCCTATCGCCGCGCTTATGCCGATTGACGCGATAAGCTCGCCCGTAGTGCCCGCAACCGCGATATGAATCACAAGTGCAGCGCCCGCAGCGCCGCTGACTATACCGCAAATATCACCGATTACATCCGCAAAAATGCTTGACAGCTTGGTTGCGTTGCGGCAAAAATACACCGCGCGCTTAGCTCCCTTAATTTTGTTGGAAGCCATTGCATGGAAAGCTTCGGGGCTTATAGATATTATGGCGTTTGCCAATAAGTCGCAGCTTATGTTTAAAACAAGCAGCACGAAAAGCACGATAACGCACACATACGAGGGGCTGTCTTTAATGGACACCTCGGTCAAAAAGCTGAAAATTACCGTTAACAAGAACGATAAGAAAAATACGCTTATTCCCCATACAAGCCAAGCGTTTTTATTCTTTTTTTTCTGCTTTGCTTTCTTCTTTTTGCGCGCCGCTTTCTCATCCGCGCCTTGCTCGGAGGGTTTTTCTTCACTTTCGGGCGCAATCTGCCCGAAGGTCAAATTGCCTTCCGCTTTTTCGGACGGCGGCTCGGTTGGTTGGGGCTTTTCCCCTTCCTTTGTTTCATTCAAATTTTGTTGTTCGTCGTTTTCCATAATTTTTTAAAAATAAATACGCACTTTAAAAGCGCGTAATAAAACAATATAGTGGTTTATATTAAATAAACTTTGCGGCTTAGGTTCGGTAGGATTTCCCCCGCCCTCACTCTCCGTCGCCGAGAGAGCAGTTTCCTTTTAAGGGGACGGATACTTGCGTATGACCGAATTACCACTTAGTCCACACCTTAATCTCTAATATAACGACAGTCTAGAAGCTTTCCTTGACAATTACCACTGAGCTAATCCTCTTTTGCAAAGAACAATTTCAAACAGCAATGGGCAAATTCCGTCCGGCCGTGACGGGCATTGCCGTTAATCTGTTATCCGCTGTCTTCACTCAAGGCAGGCTACTCTGTACCAAGCTTTCGCCTGATAGCAGGTTTATACGCCCGAGCGTTAAAGCCCGTGCGCCTCCACGGTGAATGGGTTGGGCTACGGTATGCCGTTACCTAGCTCCCATACACCTTTACTCCCAGCATTCACCCACTTTTGGCAAAGCAAGCAAACACCAGAAACTTCATCGATATGCCCTTTAACGGTATTTTACCCCCGTCTTCGTTTCAGTGAGAATTGACTAGAATACTGCACCACTATATCGGTTTATATTAGTATATTATATTTTCAAAAAAAAGTCAATACTTTTTCATTTCTTTCGGTTTCGGACGAAATTCACGAGGTTTATAAGAAACTTTCTATCGCCGTCGATTCCTTCCAAGACCGCGCAGCACCTTTCGGTTAAAACGTCGGCTCGAAGCTTAGCCCCGTCAAGTCCATATAACGCAACCGATGTATATTTACCCTCTTCTTTATCTTTACCGATACTTTTACCGAGGGCGGAAAATTCCCCCTCGACGTCCAAAATGTCGTCCGTTATCTGAAACAGCGCGCCCAAATCTTTACCGAACGCTTTAAGCTCGGAATAGCACCTTCCCCCGCTCAAAATGGCGGGAACGACTACGGGAGCAGTCAAAAGCTTACCCGTCTTATTCTCGTAAATAAAGTTTAAAGTAGGTTCGTTAAAGCTATTGTCGTTTTCGTGCAATAAATCTGCCGACTGCCCCGCAATCATTCCGTAAATACCCGCACAGTCGCAGATAAACTCCGCAGCAGAGATATATTCCGCGCCCTTGCGACACTCCTTTAAAAGTACGGAGTAAGCCGTATTCAACAGTCCGTCTCCCGCAAGCACGGCATTCCCTACGCCGAAAACCTTGTGGTTGGAAGGTTTGCCCCGTCTGAAATCGTCGTCGTCCATTTCGGGCAAATCGTCGTGAATTAATGAATAAGTATGAATAAGCTCGATTGCAAGCGCAAAAGGCAACGCTTTGCGCCTTTCAAGCCCCAACATGTCGGCAGTCGCAAGGCATAAAACGGGACGAATACGTTTTCCGCCAAGCTCTAAACTATATTTCAAGCTATCCCTTAAAACTTCGGGGCGGCAATCTATGCCGTTACAAAAATCGGTCAGTTTAGCGTTAAATTCGTTAAGATATGAGCCGTATTTCTCGTTAAAGTCCAAATTATCTCCTCAAAGCGGCTTGTAAAGTATTGTACATAAGCATTGTTATCGTCATTGGCCCTACGCCGCCCGGCACGGGCGTAATGTAGGCGCACTTGTGCTTGACGTTTTCAAAGTCTACGTCGCCGCACAGCTTGCCGCCTTCGTTGCGGTTCATTCCGATATCGATTACCGTAGCGCCGTCCTTTACCATATCCGCGGTAACAAATTTTGCTTTACCAATCGCCACGACCAAGATATCGGCGCGAAGGCACTCTTCTTTTAAATTTACCGTCTTGCTGTGGCAAACCGTCACGGTTGCGTCTGCGTTTAAAAGCAGCATCGCCATAGGCTTTCCTACTATGTTTGAACGTCCAACGACAACCGCTTTTTTGCCCTTGGTTTCAACCCCGTAGCGTTCAAGCATCTTCATTACGCCGTTCGGGGTGCACGCCACAAGGCAGTCCTCGCCCATACACAGTTTGCCCGTATTTTCTTCCGAAAATCCGTCCACGTCCTTCGCCGTGGGAATAAGCTTTAAAATTTTCTCCGCGTCAAGATGCTTTGGCAATGGAAGCTGAACCAAAATTCCGTCTATGTTTTTATCGTCCGCAAGGCGCTTAACAAGGTTTTCCACGTCATCTTGCGCCGCATCCGCCGAAAGATATTCGGCGTAAGATTTTATGCCGACCTCTTCACAAGCCTTAATTTTATTACGGACGTACACTTGCGACGCGGGGTTTTCACCCACTAAAACTACCGCAAGCCCTATTTCTCTTCCGCGCTCTTTAACGAACTTTTCCACGCCGCGCTTTATTTCGCCGCGCATATCTTGCGCAAGCCGTTTGCCGTCTATTAATGCCGTCATAACTTTTCAACCTCTGAAAGTATCCCGCTGACGAACGACGCGCTCTTTTCCGACGAATATTTAGACGCAATATTCGCAGCCTCGTTCAAAGAAACCGCGCGCGGTATATCCGCCATATGTAAAATTTCCGCCAAAGCAACGAATAAAATACTCTTATCCGCGGGAAAAAGCCGGCTTTCCGGAAAAGCAACCGAACGCTCGTCGATAATTTTGGCGAACTCGTCCTCGTGCTCTTCTATAAGCGATAAAACTTTATCGCAATATTCCATATCGTCTTTCGTTAAATTTTCTTTTTTGTAAAGTACGCTTTTCAGTCCCTTTTCCACCTCGCCGAAACGCGAAGCGAACACTATTTGAAAAGCCACCTCTCTTGCTTTCGTCCTCATAACCTACCTTCAAACATACAAATATTCCCTTAAAACGAATTAAGGGAATATAAGATAAAAATTAAATTGCCGAACCGTCGGGGAAATTCACGTCTTGAATGTGCACGTCAACCTTAGCAATCTTGTACTTAGTCATAGACTCGACATTGTGCTTTATAGACTGCTGAATTTTGAATGCAAGCGACGATACGTTGCAGTCGCTGTTAACCTTTACGCTGATATCCGCAACTATGCCTTGTTTTTCGAAATTGAGTTTAACGCCCTTGTTCTTCGTATTAAGAAGATAAACGCCGTCAACCTCGTTAATAGCAAGCGCAACGATACCGCTGACAATATTCGGATTATAAGTAATTTTACCCTTCTGCGTCGTAGTAGGGTCGTGCCTCATATGCGCCATAAGTATACTCCTTTAAGTTAGTATAACACTATTTAAAAAAATTTGCAACTAACTTTTAGGATTTAACGTTATACTTGCGAATAAACGGGCAGAATTATTATGCTGCCGGGGTCGGAGCCGACTTCTTCGACAAGCATAGTGTAAATTGTAAGCGCAGTGTTGTAATCGAGTTCGTTTGCATTAATGAAAACGTTCACGTTGTCCGAGTTCATTCCGATTGAAACTACCGCATCCGAAAAACCGCGTGACTTGATAAGCGTTTCAAGTAAAAGCTCGTTTTCCATCATTTCTACTATTTTCATTTTGAGTGCAACTGCTTCGTCGTGCTTTTCGGTGCCTTCTTCATAGGTTGCGATGACCGCGTCAAGCTGCAAAAGCTCTTCGCTTCTCGTCGTCGTTCTTTCGGCGCGGAAAGTCGTGAAGTAGTTTGCCGTAGCCATCGTGGAAGTCGAGTCTGTAGACGCGAACACGTTGGTTGCAAGCAGTACGTTCAATACCGCGGTGACCGCGAGCAAGAACACGAGTGAGGACATAATGATGATTTTTTTCTTTTTTGACATAATAATTTCTCCTTAATTATTCATTGAATATATTGCTATTAAGTTTTTATCTATATTTAACGCCGTGGAAACCGCGTTTAATATATTATTTCTGGTCATAATGTTGTTTGCGCCTTCACAGACGATGACCACGCCAAGCACGCCGTTTTCTCCTTCGTTAATCATAACGTCGGTTGCGCCTACGCCGTCTATCGAACTCAATATACCCGTAAGCTTCACTTCCGTAGAGCTTTTTTCCCCCGTAATCGCCGACGTTTGAGTGGTTTTGTTTGTAGCTTTGTTAATGAAGTATATCGTTCCGACGAGAACGATTATAAGGATAACTACAATAATTATCTTTTTATTATCATTCACAAAATTAAGAACTTTTCGCATATACTGTTATATTTATATAACCGAGCCCGTCCAAATATGCGTAAATTCGTTCAATTAATTTTTGATTGTTTTCTTTTAGTCCGACGCGCACTTCCGTTACCTTAAATTCGCCCTCTACATAGTCCACTTTTACCTCGCATTCCGTTTCGGTTTCGAACTCTTTATTAAGTAGAATTTCAAGCTGCCCGCTTTGGTGGTCGGAGTAAACGCCGCTTACATATTGATAATCGAAATAATCGTCCGTCAGCGCCCCGCTTTCCTTAATATTAAACAGTCCGGTTATCGGCTGAATTAAGACGAATATGCATATAAGCCGCATAACAAAAGTTACGCTTTTGTGCAGCTTGCCCTCGGGTATAAGCAGTGATACGATAACCGACAGAAATATAACGCCCGCGGCGGAAAGTAAATAAACTTTCATATAAAGCTGTTCGCCGAGTTTATAATCAGCATAATGACGAGCGCATACATAAACGCAACAGTCAAAAGCCCCGCAATGAAATACTCTATGTCCTTTGACAAATCGGATAAAAGCCCGTACAAAACGTTTTCACCAATGGGTTGAACGATAGCCCCCACTATCTTTAAAATAATAGAAAAAGAAACAAGCGTTACTACGGGGCGAATTATTTCAAACAATAACAGAATTATTCCGCACACCCCGACGGAGCTTTTTATTAAAAGCCCCGCTGACGAAAGCATGTCGAATCCGCTTGAAAGAAAGTTACCGACAAGCGGCACGGAGTTCGAAACGACGTACTTAGTCGCCTTAAAAATTATGCCGTCGAACAGCGACGATGCCGAGCTTTGCGCCGTTATAAAAATGCTGAAAACGGTTACGGTTATACCGATAACCCACTTCATAAGGCTTTTTAACAGCGCGGTTACGCCCGAAAAAGACATCTGCGGATTGAATCGCGACATAAAATTAAGCACCACCACGCCCACAGTTGCGGGAAAGATAAAACAGCTTACGATTTCCACCGCCCCGCCCGAGAGAAACACCGCCGACGGCTGATAGATTGCGGCGGAGCTTGTTCCGCCCGTTAAGACGGTAAGCGTTGCTAAAATGGGCGTTATTATTTCAATCTGCTTTTTTACTCCGTCTATGCAGTCCGTGCAACTGCCTACTATTGAAATAAGCATAGAGGAAAGTATTAAAATTATCAGCGAATAACACGCAAGGTGCACTATTTTTGCCGAGGACTTGCCTAAAATGCTGCCCTCTGCCGAGCTAACCACCGCCGATAAAAGAGAAATCGCCGTAACGGTGGCGAACGCGGGCACAAGATTTATTACATCTTTAAAAATTATCGAAAAAATCTCGTTTAAAAAGCCGCCGTATTCGGTGCCGAGGTTGCCGTTGATAAGGTACTCTACTATTTCCCTCGCCGTACTGCCGAAGTTGAAAAGGTAACTGTCGCCGTTTTGGTCGAGATACAACTGCAAATCGGCTAAGTCGAGGTCGTCTAAAAGGTTTGCGATATTTTCGGAAAGCTCCTCACGTCCGTCGGCGGCAAGGGCGGAAATACCCGCGCAAGCCAACAAAATCACCGAAATCAGCAAGAAAAAGACGATTAACAGCTTTTTTAAGCAAGATTTATGAGCGACACGATTATTTTGTATGTGCTTGAAAGGATAGGTATAGCCACCACGAATAAAACTATTTTCCCGCATAATATCAGCTTGTCCGCAACGCCTTCGAAACCGAGCTCTTTGACGGAGCTTGCCGTAAGCTCGATTAAAAAGCTTATACCGACAATTTTGAAGACGGTGCGAATGACCTCGTTGTCTATTCCCGTGCTTTGGGTAAAGGATTTCAAAAACTCTATGCTTTCGGTTAGATAGTCGAAAGCGTAAAGAAAAATTATTATCCCGCCCGCCGTAAGACACAGCGGAACGAGCTCGGATTTATGTTGTTTTAAAATGAATGCGCTGACCGCCGTAATGACGGCTATACAGCAAAGACGGAAAACGTACATCAGAACATATCGAAAAGCTGTCTAATTTGAGAAAAGAGGTCGGAAATCATCGTTATTACGACGGTTAAAACGATAATTAAGCCTACAAGGCTTACTATTGTAGCAATGTCGTCGCGGTCGGACTTTTTAAGTACTTGACAAATTATCGTGATTATTATGCCGACAGCGGCAATTTTAAAAATTATACTTATATCCATAAACGTTCCGTTTAACTAACTGCTTGCTTCATGCCATAAGTACCGCCATCAGTACGCCGAGCATAAAAAATATTTTAACATACAGCGAACTGTATTTTTTATAGTTCGTTTGACTTTCTTCACGATACTTTGCAAGCATTTCTTTTCTGCCGTTCAGATAATCTATCTGCGACAGCGCGTCGCTTTTGCCGAGGTTTACGAAATAGTCGGAGATAACCTCCCCGTCTTTCCCGTCAAGCACCTTACCGCCCTTTAACGCCGTCGGAATGTATTTGTAACTTTGCGCCACCTTATCAAGCGGATTTTTATCGAATTTCAAGTTCATAATCAGCTGCTCGTTGAACTCGCTCAGTTCCGAAAAAACTTGCATTCTCTTCTTTTTATTCGCCGAAAGAAAAACGCCCAACGCCGTCATCAGCGCAACTATGGCAATAAGAATTAAAATTTTTATCATAAATTTCGGGGGTTGCGCCTAAGCTCTTCAATTTAACGAAGTACTCGAACGGCGTTTTTTTAAGTTTTTCGGAATCCGAAATGTGTGAAGAGGCAATAACGGTTATGCCGCAGTCGGCGGCATATTGAACCGCCCTCATATCATCGTCGCCGTAAAGCTCGTCCGTAATTATCACGTCCGGTTTCATCGCCCGTATTGCGCTCGATATCGCGCCAAGCTTTGAATAACACCGGACCACGTCCACCGTTCCCAAATCGAACCCGTCGCCATATCCGTCCAAAGCGGCGATTTCGCCGCGCTCGTCAAAAACAAGTACGTTTTTTGTTGAACTGAGTTTCCTTGCGATATCGCGGAGCATAGTAGTCTTGCCAAGCCCGGGTTTTGAAAATATAAGCGCGCTTTTAAGTCCGTTTGAAAATACCGTTTTAAAAAGATACTCCGCGCAGTCTTTTATATCGTGCGGAATACGGATATTTAAGGAAGTGACGTTTTTTATAGTGTTTACAACGCCCTTTTCTGTGACGTACTCGCCCGCAATACCTATGCGCACCCCGTGTTCGACGGTGATAAACCCGCTTTTCATCTGTTCGGTATAGCTATAAACGCACCCGCCCGTCGCCGCATTTAAAACGGGCGTTATATCGGGAACGCGTATACCGTCGTTAGAGTTTGAAACAATTCCCACTTTACCCAAAAACGAATACTTGCCGTCGTATTCTACCATTACGGGTTGTCCCCGTCTTAAACGTATTTCCGAAAGACGGTTATAATTCAGATGACCGACCGCAGCCCTCACCTCTTCGGGCAGAAAGGACAAACTCATAATTTAATTTATTTATCACGGCACAAAAAAAGAACTTGCCCCACACAAGTTTCTTAATAAATTAAGTATTTTAAAAATTTTAAAATTAGGTTTAATTTTGGCTTGACAACCAAACGAAAATATTATAGAATTTACCTTGCTTTAATTAAGCACTCGTGGCGGAATTGGCAGACGCGCAAGACTAAGGATCTTGTGGTTAACCCCATGCAGGTTCAACTCCTGTCGAGTGCACCACCAAGACACACGCAAAAGGAGCGTTAAAATCTCCGCTGCGTGTGTCTTTTTCTATGCTCAAATGCCGTTTTTAGGGTGTTTTTTCGTTATTTACCCTTTTCGTGCATTATGACGCTTTTCTTGACGGGAATTGATTTATCTTCTTCTCGCTCTCTCTAAATAATGGGATTAGACACAACGAAAAGGGTTTTTGCCACTCATTGAACGAAAAGGAGCGTACTTATTATAAATGCTATTCCCACCTTTATTGATTTATCCTTTGTGTTGTGCTATAATTTTTATATAGAATCTTCTCATTAAAGGTTACTTATGAAAAATCATTACGTTTCACAATTAATATTAAAGCGTTTTGCTAATGCTCTTTATATTTTCGACGATAATGCCAAAAGCATTTCGAAGCATACCCAAACAGAAAATATTTTTTATAAGAAAGATATCTATACTGATGAAGTTGAAACAGCAATGAATTTTAATTTGGAGAATGATTTTGCAAAATTACTTGATAAAAAGGTTCTCGGCAAAAACAAAATAACTCTTACTCGCACTGAACTTTTATTGCTAAAAAGATATTTATTGGTTTGTAGCATTAAAACGAAAACACCAGACGAATTTATTGTTAGTATTCGAAATTTCAAAAGCAATACTGAACGCTACTTAAAACTTTTACAGCACTATGATAATATTAAATATTCGTCTTTAATGCTATTACCTTCCATCGACGATATTGACGATACTCCATTTAATTTGCAAATGCGAGCAATGGAATTATTTATTAATTGCAATACCGAAGCTGAACTAATATTCCATCCCCTATGTGTGCGGGAATTTTATGCTTGGGCGAAAGTCTTTCTTGATGCCTTTCTTACTTTCTGCGATAGCCATCCGAGACATGAATTTATTTTGACCGATAACGGTATGACTTCCGAATATGAACCAAGCCATTACATCTTCGAGGGAATATCCCTTTCCAAACATTCATATCTAATGCACTGCCTAAAAAGCGATGACTCCGAAGTATTAAAGGCTCGTTATTGCGATTTATTGTTGACCAATGAGGTAATGTTTGAAAACTTTAATATTTTCAATCTATCTTCAACACGATGCATCGTATTAGAACACCCCTTCTTCAGACTATATGACGATAAAGGAATGCGACTTTTAAATGACCAAGAAACTTATAAATATAATAAACCCGATATTTGGCCCAGCATATTCGAAACACGTGAAATCATCAATACGCCTGAAAATATATATACCGTTCCGAATCAACACTCAATGGACGATAAATTTATTTACACGCCTTGCAAATTGTCCGTTTACGATACTATCCATATAAATGTTTTAATTTTATCTCAAACGAAAAATCTTATTGGTTTTAATGATTATAAAAAGGTTGTAGATTCTTTGGCAACCATGAGTGCTTTTAAAGCAGTCAATAATAAAAAAATGTACGAAGATGACGCATGGCTCGGTACCCTTGTCGATATTTTGCTTTCTGATTCATACAACTATATTTATAAATATTTTAAAGATGATGGCAGTAAATGTAGCGTCAGTCCATTTAAATGGTTGGATCATTATGCTCTTATGGCACTTAAAGACACGAGACAAAATAAATATATACTCCAACACCTATTGGATAATGAAAAAAGCGTACTTACAATGAAAAACTTTGATTTTATGGGATCTCCAGCACAACGCATAGAATTAATTAAAGCGGATTTGCGTAAATTATCATAAAAAAAGACCGACCACGGAGCTGTTTCCGCAGTCGGTCTTTTTATAGCACAACTAATCAAAAATATTATTAGCTGCAAAATATTCCATTATCTCATCCAATAAATCCTTAATAAATTCATAAACTTTTAGATACACCTCTGTTGCACGCTTTAATACAAACATTGTAGGTGGACGAAAATCAAAATCAAAATTTGATATAGTTGTGATACTTGGGGAATTGCGATGCGTCATCTTATTTCTATAATCTTTAATATATTGATAGTTCCCAAACCAAAATTCCATATCATCTTTTATTTCATCTTTTTCCATAAAATATTGATATACACATTTAGCAAACTGTTTTGCCTTTTTACCTTGTTGTGCATTGTGAAAATAATTTTCCGCATATAGTTTATCTATTGGACATTTCGTTTGCCAAAATTCATTACATAATTGAGCCAATAAATCCCACAAAGTTTCTATACGAAAAATCATATTTTCAATATAATATAATGCGACAATCTCATTATTAGGAATGTCCCCTATCATTGTATGTTCAAGCAAATTTTCTGTCGGCTCACATTGTGCGGCTAAATCAAAAGACATACGAATATATTTATTTAATCTAACAATGGAATCATATATTGTAGAAATTGAAAAATAATTAGGGCCATTGTTATTTTTCAAATGAGCACCTAAAATATATTTATCATTAGAGATATATAGTCTAAATAATTTCTCATCAAGCACAACTTTATCAACTTGTTCTTTTAACCAATCAAGCGATTTGCCCATATTTAACCCCAACTTTTGTATTTATATTATTAATTCTATCATACAAATAATAAAAAAGCAAATTAGACCGACCACGGAGTTAGTTCCGCAGTCGGTCTTTTCCTTATATATAATATGGTTATAGTTTTTCTGTTACCTTAATTCCGCACTCGAACTCTATCTCTATTTCCTTGTCGGCTACCACCTTAATCTTCCGCACAAGGCTTTTGAATATGGTTTTGTCGAACTCGTCAAGGATTTTGCCTGTCTTTAATAATTCGGTTACTGCGTCCGCTCGGTACTCGGCAAGCTGCACCTTGCCTTGTTCGTTCAGCATAATTTCCTTTTTAAGATTTAATTCGTCGATTTGGAATTTCAGTAATTGCACTTGTCTTTCGTATTGCTTATCAGTTATCAGCCCGCCGTTCTTATCCATTAATAAGTCCACGATTTTATTTTGTGTGTTTCTTATCTCTTCATCTATCTGGGCGACTTCGCTCTCGCACGAGTCCGACACTTGCGTCACAACCGCTTTCTGCAGTTCATCGAGTATTTCCTCTCGGTTTTCTATCAAGCCGTTCAGCGCCCTTACAAACGCCTTTTCTATAGCGTCCTCTCTTATAGGCTTTGCTCCGCAGTTTTCTTTCCCCGTGTTTTCGTGCCGTTTGCATACCCAGATATAATATTTCTTATACGGATTGTATTGCTGATGCCGTCTATATGTTTCTCCGCACTCGCCGCAGATTATCATTCCACTGAATGCATACTTGCCAGAGTATTTGCCGTGTCCCGTTCGGTTTGAGCTTCGTAGCTCGTTCCGCCCCACAAATTCCTGTTGCACCAACTCGAACATTTCCTTTGAGATAATGGCTGCGTGGCTGTCTTCTACATAGTAGCTGTCCGCTTGCCCTTCGTTCTTTATTCTTCTCGGCGATAAAAAATCGGGCAAGTAGGTTTTCTGCAGATGGCTGTCGCCCATATACTTTTCGTTCTGCAGTATTGATTTTATAGTCGTCGGATGCCACCGTTCTTTGCCCGACGGCGACGGGATTCCGTCACGCATTAATCCGTCGGCTATTTCCTGTAGGCTGTATCCGTCTAAAAATTCGCCGTAGATTCTCCGCACTATAATCGCTTGCTCTGGCACTATCGTCAGCGGGCCATTCTTTGTTTTTGTATATCCGAGAAAATGCGCCGTACTCATTATCACTTCGCCGTTCTCGAACCTTTTTTTAACGCTCCACCTTATATTGTTGGATATGCTTCGACTCTCTTCTTCGGCGAGACTTGCCATAATCGTCAGCACAAACTCACTGCTTTCTTGCAAGGTGTCAAGGTTTTCTTTTTCGAAATATACCTTGATGCCCATTTCCTTGAGTTTTCTTACCGTCTTTACGCAGTCCAATGTGTTTCTGGCGAATCTGCTGACCGATTTCGTGATTATCATATCAACCTTGCCTCGGTCGCAGTCGTCTATAAGCCTTTGAAAATTCGGTCTTTTAATGTTTTTTCCGCTGATGCCGGGGTCTGCATAAATGTCCACGAGTTCCCAATCATCGTGGCTCTCGATCAGTTGCTTAAAGTGTTTAACCTGTGCCTCGTAGCTGCTTTCTTGCTCTTCGTGGTCGGTCGACACTCTCGCATACGGTGCGATTCGCAGTTTTGCCATTTCGCCCGTTGCCGTTGTTCTACCCGTCAGCTCTTGACGCGGTTTCGCTGGTATAAGCCTTATTTTAGGCTTTGTGCTTGCAGAGTTTTCCGTTAACATTACCCGCCCTCCCGTTTGTATAAGATCTTGTAATTGTGATGCCGTTGGCGAACTCGAACGTAACCGTCCAATCTTTGACTGTTGCTTGTATAAGAAAATCCGCCATGTCCTTTGTGAACACAGCGGATTTTTCAAATCTCTTTTCGCCCAATTTTCTCGATTGTAAAGTTTGTATCGTTGCCTCTCGGCTCTTTATTTCATTTAATAATCTATCGCACTCGGCACGGTATTGTGCGTCGGCAATATAGCCTTTCGTGTGGAGCGTCTTCAATTCTTGCTCCGTCGCAAGCAAGGCTTTCAATTTCTCGTATTCCTCCGCCGCTCCCGAATATGCGTATTTTTTATCAAGGCTTTCATTGTAGGCTTCTATCAGCAACTTCTCCACGACATCATTCTTGATTTCGTGACTGTCGCAGTTCGCCTTTCCCTTTACGTCTTTAACTACGCAAGTCCATTTAATGGATTCATAGGTTTGTCCTTTTGCCGCAGTCTTTCGTTTATAAGTCGCTCCGCACACTCCGCATTTGATTTTACCAGACAGCGGATACCTAAATCCGCCACTGTCAACGCCGTTAGGATGGAACTTATCAACTTTTACTTGCATCAGCTTTTGTACCCGCTCAAAGTCTTCCATCGGGATTATCGCTTCGTGCGAGTTTTCTATGTAGTATTGCGGCAGTTCGCCTTTATTCGGTTTTTTGGTTTTCATATCGCAAATATTTTTCTGCAGTAGGCAGTTACCTGTGTACTTTTCATTTTTCAGTACAGACAATACCGATTTTCTGCTCCAATCGGTTCTGTTATGCACCGTTCTATAACCTTTCGCTTCTAATATTGCGGCGATTTTAGTTACGCCATTCCCCTGCAAGTATAGGTCAAAGATTTCTCTGACGATTGCCGCCTCGTGCGGTATTACCGTCAACTTACCTTTTTCGTATGAGTAACCAAGTATTCGAGTTAATTCAATACTACCATTTGCAAACCGCTTTCTTGCCGCCCACTTTTGGTTTTTACTCATCGATATAATTTCCTGCTCCGCAAGGCTTGCCATAACCGTTAAAATCAAACCACATTTCGGATCGAGCGTGTTTATGTTCTCTTTCTCGAATATGATTGGTACTCCCAAGTCACGCAGTTCCCGAACCACTGTCAGCGTCTCGGTATAATTCCTTGCGAATCTTGAGATTGATTTTGTATAGATTCGGTCGATTTCCCTATGCCGAACCATATCCAATAACTTGTTGAGTCCCTTTCGGTTTCTCATCGATTTGCCGCTGATACCTTCATCTGTAAACAAACCTACATACTCGATGGATTGATCGTTTCCGAATCGTTGATTCCAATACTGCGACTGAAAAGCGAAGCTGTATTCTTGCTCTTCTTTCTTTGTACTGACACGAACGTAAACTCCGATTCTCGGCTTTTCAGGCGTTTGCATCGGTATCTTTGTGATTTCCATTACTACCTCCTTTTTTGTTCATTACTCTACCTTTCGTGCAGGGGTTGAACCTATGTAAAAAAATAAACGGTATAATCCTGCCTTTTGGTAGCACGAATTATACCGTTATCGTTTACACAAGTCCAGACAAATCTGCGTCTATTTTGTAACCTGTTTTATTATTTTTTCTTTCTCCGCATCAGTGATTAATCCTCTTTTGTAAAGACTTTTGAGGATTGCTTCAATCACTTTTGTTTTCATCGCCACCGTCCTTTTTGCCGAGTTGCTTTATAATCTGGTTAGTACCTGTTGCAGTCAGACCGCTTGCTCCGCCAATGACGATTGCCACCACGACGTTGCTTGCAGGAATTATGCTCGGCAAGGCAAAGAAACAAACCACTCCGCATATCGCACCGATTGCCGTTGCGATCAGCGGAATAAATCGTTTGAACTTCTCGTTATTGCCCACGCACTTTTTGATTATTTCGATTATAAAATACACCACAATAACGATTGCGGGTACACTTATGAGTTCCAAATATTCCATTTCTGCCCTCCGTTACTTTTTGGAATTTTGTTCGAGGAGATAATCGTACATCTCCTGTTTCGATTCGCTGTAGCATTCCATCGCTTCGTGCATTTCGCCGTTGGTCTTCCCGTCCCTTATGGCAATTGCGTTGGCGTATGTAAGTTTGCCCACGGCATCGATGCTTTTGAGAATAAGGATGTTTTCCTTTGCTTTCGCCGCATCCCTTTCCTCGTCCTTTTTTGTTTTCTTTTTGAAAAACCGCTGCAAGAAAAAAAGCACCATCCCGCTGATGATGCTTGATGCAACGCTTATAATGATTGCTACCATTTTTCTCTCCTATTTCATTCGAACCCAATATTTGAATTCGGTTTTCTGCGTTCCTACCGCCTGTTGCCATTCTCCGCCGAGTGTTTCCGCCGGGTTGATTTCCCCGACCGTAATCCGCACGGTGTTAATCGGGAAGAACGCATCAAGGATTTGTTCTTTGGTCATCCCCACTATAAAATACGGCAGAGCCGACCACTCGGTTTTCCCGTCCCCGATTTTAATTCTACCCGTGTCTTCTTCGACTCCGAATTCCCCACGGAGCAGTACGGGGTTGGCTGTATGCCAATTCCCCGAACTATCCGTGCGAAGACAGAGCTTTGAATTTATTTCTCTCTCTGCCATAGCCACCGTCCTTTAAGCGTTGCCGCCGTTAATCACATAGGCGTCCGTTGCAAGCAGAACATCTTCTCCGCCAGACAAGTCCTTTGCGGTCTTCTTCTCGAAGTTTTTCTCGAAGTTCGCATTGTCCCTTTCCTCGGTGTAATAGAGGTTACTGCCCTCTCCGATGTCCGTGGTCGAAAGCACGATGTCGCCTTGCTTGCCGTTTACAGAGAACACCGTGCATTCGGGCGATTTGAGTTCAAGCCAATTCGCCAAGTTGTCCGCAGGCGATTGCTTTAAGATGAACGAGCGGTTGAGGTCGGTGCGGATTGCCACGTCGCCTTTCTCGGCGGTAAGTGCAAGCATCTCGGTTTCGTCCGCCACAACGTGCGTATCCGTGATTGCAATTTTCGGCAACAGCGTTTCGCTGATTTTACCGTCTGCACTAATCTCTACGAGATTGCCCTCCGCCGTACCGACGTTCCTTGCCGCCGCCGTGCCTGCATCGGTAATCTTGGCAAGCGTTAATTCGGGGATATCTTCGGGTGTAAGCAGTTCGGTCTTCGTGATGAGTCCCTTTTCGTTTACCGTTACTTTCGTGAAAGTTCCCTCGGTCGCACCCGTGTTCTTAAGCACCACCGTGATGGTTGCGTCTTCGCTGCCGTCAAAGGTAGTCGCACCCGTTGCATCGCCCGTCAGCGAGATTGCTCTTGCCGTTTTAAGTTTCTGCGCTACCTGTGCCTCTGCCACAACCTCGACTTCGTCTGCACTTACGAGCTTCTTCCACACAGCGGACGAATCGCTCGTAGCAATAAGGATGAACACCGCCTTGTCGGACTGGTTAACCCAAAGTTCACCGACATCGTGGTCGGTGTCTGCAGTCGTAGGATTCGTGTTTGCAACGATGAGGTCATCGCTGACATACTTGAGTCCCGTCCATGCACTGATTCCGTCGCCGATCTTGAGTTTGCGTGTATCAATCTCGATGCCGATTTCGCCTTTCAATAAGACGGGGTTGGCGGCTTTCCAATTTGCCGCCGTGTCGTTACGCAGTTGGATTTTACTCTCCAATACTCTTTCATTTGCCATTGTTTGCTGTTCCTCCATTAATAATTTTTATTTGATGCCAATCTGCTCCGATGCAGATATAACTCCCTGTTGCTTCGTCCCAACGGTATGATTCGTTATTGTGTATATCTATATAAACTACCGCCGGGTTGCCTTGATTCGGAAAGGCGTATTTGCTTGGATACTGCTGCGGTTTGAGTTTTACTTCAATGGTTCGGGATTTGTTTCTTACCACTGTTTCCGTTGCGTCATTTTCTATCCCTTGATATTTCTGCGAAATAGACCTTAACGCCTCCACCGAAACACATCCGTCACATCCGCTGCCGTGTCCGTGTCCATGTCTGTCATTGCAATCGTTCACTTTGCTACCACCTCCAATTCTTGATTAACAAGCGTATATATTTCCTCGCCCAACGACTCGACGTCTATCGTCAGTTGCATCTGATAAAGTAAGCAGGGCAATCTTGCCGTTTCCTCTGCTGTCAAATGAATTACGAACGTGTTGCCCCATTCTTTATCGAAGTCTTTCGGATATTCCTTGACGATCACGGGTTTTCGGTTCTTTCTGCTTATCGAAAAAATCACTTTGTCCCTTTCGGTTATCTTATAGCGTTCGTCATCGTTCAACGGGATTTTGACATTCAAAAAGGCGAAGCCACGAGCCTCGCCTTTTACTATGATTTGTCTTTCCATTACCGCCTCCGTTATCTCAATACTTGGAAATTGTAAAGCGGCATCATCTCAATGTAACACCCTGCTTGGTCAGACCACTCGACGGTCAAGTAACCGTTTCGTTTGCAGGATATTTTAATCGTCAATTTATTCGGTGTTTCGTAATCGAATAAACCGCATTCGGAAACAAATGGCGACTCGCTTGATAGCTCTTTTTCTCCCATATAGCCATAGTCGTATTCGTCTTGTAACTGATACCATCCCGAACCGTCAAACACCCAACCGTAGAGAATATTGCCCGTGTTAAAAAAGTAACTCTCGCTCGTATAATCCATATTGACTTTGAGCGACATCGCCGTTGCTCTGATTGTATCGCCGACTTTCAAACCGTCAACGGGAACTTCGACACTCTTCATACTCATATCCCCGTAAACGTATGCGGCATCGACATCCAAGTATTGCCATGTCTTCAAGCCGCCCTCCGTATTACTGTCTTTGCCGACGGGGGCATTGTCGCCTAACTTATAAAGAACGATTTCCGCTCCACCGTCAAAGACACCAGAGGCGTTTGGCGCGTAGTTACCGTCCCCGTCCTGTGATTCGTACATATAAAAACTCATCGTATCGCCGCTTATTCTGCATTCGATTTGAATTTTTATGTTGTCGCTTTCATATACCGACGATACTCCGCTGTAACTACCTGCTTCTGCCCACTTCGATATCGAGAGCAAACCACAGCCCGAAACTCCGTAAACGCTTCCACGGTTATGCCACCTGACATAGCATAAAAACAGACCTTCCATCAAAGGATAGTTGGTTCGCAGGCTGTATTCATATTTTGCCAACGATAATCCGCCGCCACCGCTCGGTATTGTCGGCTTATCCGTTAAATCGTTATAGCTTCCGCTCGTAGCGACCTTATGCAGTCCTGTTACTTTGCTTGCCGACACCGAGTTTATCTTTTCATCGGTTACCGCCTTTGCGTTAATCTTTGCGGTTGTTACGGCGTTCGATGCTATCTTCGCCGAAGTTACCGCATTGCTTGCGATCTTGGCGGACGTTACCGCCGAGCTGTCGATGTCTGCCGTGCCTACCGTTCCTTTGAACGCCAATGCTTTAAGGTCGGCGAACCACTTTCTTACTTTACCGAAAAATCCTTTCACTGTTTCCTTGTCCCCCACATTCTCACGGGTTGCACTCTGCGTGCTGTTTACTTCCGCATCCTGCACTTGCTCCGTGGTTATTTTCTTTTCTTGCAGATACCGTTCGTTCTCGGCAAGGGTATTGAAAATTTCGGGGACGACTTGGTCTTCCTTTTTATAATCGTTTTTAGGCTCTTTCCAATTAGCCATAGTTGCCTCCCTATTTCTTTCTGCCACGGGTTTCTTGTTTCAGTCCCCCGTCGTAGGTGAATTTGTTGTACTCGCACAAAAGTCTTTCTTTGTCCCCAAAGCGGTCGATGCAGTCGTAGGCGAGTCCTACTTCGAGTTCGGGGTTTCCTCGCCACACGGCCGTTATACTGCCCTCTCCCGCTTTCATACGATTAAGGAGCAGAGTTGCCATGTACTCCGCTTGCTCGTAACTCTGCACAAGTTCGCTCGTAGGGTGCGAATATTCTACGATCCCATAAAGCAGGATGCTCTCTTCATCCCTTACCGTTACCGTTCGAGTATTGATTTCAATGGCGTTTCCCGTTATCGTAATGACTGCAGTCTGTGCCATACCCGTGTTGTTCCTTACAACGCAAGTGCAGGAATTGACTCCGCTTTCATACGAAATAATCCGCACCGATGCATTATTGCTTGTCGCATTCGGGTACGCCACCTCCGACGTGTAGTCGATTGTCAGTGTCTTCTTTTCGTTCGGCTCAAGCCGTATCTCTGGCTCGGCTACTTCGATCACGTCATCCTTTATGCTAATCTCGCAGTAGTCCACCGACACACTGTTAGAAAAGTCCGTCAGCGTGATGTTCGATTTATAAGAGAACATATTGCCGGGATTGATTTCCGTCGGATTGTATTCGGGAGTATCGTCCTCGCACTTGATTACGATTCTGTTTTCCCTATCTACGAATACCTTACATAGCCCCGCATTTGCGATTTCCTGCAAAGCGTCCCATCCCGTGGTCTTCGGCAACAACGCCGTATCTACCACAAAATCTTTCAACCTTTCCGTGATTACGAACTCCGCAGAACTCAACCCCATCTTTGTCAGCACGTCTTCGGCGATCTCGTACAGCGACACGTTTTCAATGAGCGGAAAGCCGACGTATGTTTTAATCTGCAATCGCATCATGCGGTCGGTTGCCGTGCATTTTACCCACTGACTGTCCTGCGGTATATCCCATTCGTCCGAGTAGAAGACACCGAGCGGTTTATACTCGATCTCGCCGTTTTGTTCAATTCCTATAAACGGGAATAGTTTGCGGTCTAACAGCATAAGCGTCCGCAAGTATCCTTTGTCGAATTTGCGGTCTTCGTTATAAATGCTTACGGTCATTGAGTCCGAATTGATGTTGTAGTTTCCCTCGCTTGAACACAGCTCTTCTCCGACTTCGAAGGACAAAAGCGAGTCGCCCTCGTAGGTTTCATATACACGTTCGAAGCACCGCAGAATTTTAGCCACGGCGTTTGGATGACTCCATTTTTCTATGGTCAGCCTTACTGCCGTGATGTCTTCGACTTTCGGCGCTACGACTATTTCCACCTCGGTGTTTCCCTTGACGGTATCGGTTTTCACAATTGTCCCGTTTCGTTTATACTGTAGCGTAAAGTCCACGGGGTATTGGTTGAGCTTCTTGTCGCCGATGATTCGCCAATAAATTATGGGACGCATCATAAACGTCAATTCTATATACGGCTTGCTTGCATATACACCGTTGCCGTCCGCTCCCGTGTTACTCCACCATCCGACGATCAAGTCATCGCCCATCATTTGAAAAGTCCCGTCCATCGTAGAGTTTCCGTCCATCGTGCAAGCCTTGATAGTCGGCTCGCTCGGCAGACGGAATACTTCGTTCGGATGGCTGATTTGCGAATTACCGCTTACCGCCACTTTTATATCACGGCTCAACTCTTCGTCCGCATAGACGATTTCCACTTTGCCGTAAACCTTACGGGGATTATCCGAATATTTCATAGGCTACCTCTCCGTAAAACTGACCGACACGCTTTTCCACATAATCTTGCCTTTTGCCCAATCATAGTGCGGTTGGTAGGTCAGCCCCTCCGACCGTCCCGTCATTGTTACAAGACTGCCCGTTGCGTTATCGTGATAGGTTATCTCGGCGAACTTATCTCCGCCGATAGCTTTCGTCAGCGTGGTCATATCTTCTTTTGAAAGATACTCCCAACTCACGTCCACTTTTCGTTTCGTGCCGATTATGTCCACGACCATCGTTCCGTCAACGGTGCGTTCGGCTTTGTCGAGTATCTCTGATGACACGGTCAATTCGGTAGGCGCTTTTATTTTCTTTCCGTTTACTTTGAAAAAGTCCATATCACACCTCCTGTAAATTTACACCGTTTCGCCTATACTCTCTCGACAGCTTTGGCATCATGAGCCTTGCGAAAGTCTGCCCGTCTACTTGCAAGACGAGTTCTTTTTCTTCCGCTCCACCCATTCCGTTCATCGCTGCCATTCCTTGCAACAATCCGTTTAAGAGGTCGCCGTTCGGACTTGAGCCCGTTCCAACCATTGCCCTGTTCGGCGAGGTTGTCAAGCCGAGCGTGTTCGCCACTTCAATTGCCGCTCTCTGCATCATAGGAATGTTGGCGTACATATCGTTTGCCATCATGTCCATTAGATTCGGTATCCACTCGTCTGCGGTATGACCGGGACCTTTCTTTGTAGGCGATCCGAAACCGAGAAAGTCTTTGATTGATTTGCCGACAGACTTCACGCCGTCAACCACCCAATTCCAACCCTTCTTTATTCCGTCGCCGATATTCGATATAAGGTTCTTGCCCCAACTGAACCCGTCCGAGAAGAGGTTTTTGAAGAAATCTCCGACCTTCCCGAACAGCCCCGTGATGCTGTCCCAAATATTTCCGCACATCGATTTGATTCCGCTCCAAATATTCGAGAAAAAGCCGCTTACGCCGTCCCATACCTTTTTGAAGATATTGCCGATAGTTTCGCCGCAGTTCCCGAAGAAAGACACCATATTCTCTCCGAAGCCTTTGATAAACTCCCAGATGCCGAGGAATAAGTTTTTGATTCCCGACCAAATATTGCTTGCGAAACTCTGCATATATTCCCATGCAGACGACCAGTCGCCACGCAACACCGCACACACCACTTTGATGATGTCAAGGATTGCGCTGACCACGTCGATTATCGCTTCAAGAAACGGGCCGAGTGCTTCGATGATTGCTCCGAGTACGCTCGACACCACGCCCCAAAGCGTCATGACAAGTCCGCCTATTAAATCGAAGACGGGTTTCAGCGTTTCGTACAGTTCAACCAACGTATCCCACAGCGAGGCGAACAAGGCTTTGAGTTTTTCCCATATCGGTCTTACGTAAGAAAAGAATTTGTTTAAGGCGTCGCCTATGATGCTGAATGCTGATTTTACGCAAGTCCAAATATTCGTGAATATGGTCTTGACCGTATTCCAAATCTTTGCACCGTTGGTTTCCCAAAATTTGCGGATTGCCGTTACGACGTCGATTACCACGTCTTTGACAAAATTCCAAACCTTTTCCGCATACGGCTTTATCTTGCCGAATATCGTCTTCACGGTCTTCCATATCGCTTTGAGTGCGGACACCACTCTGTTTATGAGTTTCTGTCCGTTCTTCGCCCACCATTGCTTGATTGCCTCGACTGCACCGAGTATCTTTGCCTTTATCTTTTCCCATATCTTGGTTACGGCGTTTCGGAAGTCCTCGTTGTTTTTCCACAAATAAGTAACGACTCCGACCACCGCTGCGATTGCCGCTATGATCAAGCCGACTTTGCTGAACAGCAATTTTCCGACTTTGAGTATTGTACCGATGCTACCGATGAGCTTGCCGACAACTAATAAAAGCGGCCCGATTGCCGCCGCCAATAACGCTATGGTTACTATGTTCTTTTTCGTTCCCATTGACAGCCCCATCAGCTTCGCAGTCAAAGGCGAAATATACTTTTGGATGAACTGTCTTATAATAGGAATTAACACGTCGCCGAATGATATGGCGATTTCTTCAAGCTCGGATTTTAATATCTTGACTTGACCTTGCAGAGTGTTGAGCTGCGTTGCCGCCATTTCGGACGCTTTGTTTGTTCCCGTGATTGACGCAGTCATATCTCTGACCGCATCTCCGCCCGCCGACATTAAGGCAAGCATACCGGGGCCTGCCCTTGATCCGAACACTTTCATTGCTTGGGCGGTGTCCATTCCCGCTCCGCCGAGTCTGTCTATAATCGTGGCAAGGTCATTCGTTGCAGGATTCACGTCATCAAACGTCAACCCCAATTCCTCGAACACTCCGAGTGCCGCAGCCGACGGATTCATCAGCGATACAAGCGATTGACGGAGTGCCGTTCCTGCGGTCGAGCCGTCATAGCCTGCATTGTACAGCACGGACAATGCACCCGTAACTTCTTCGATTTCGTAACCGAGGCTGTTTGCCACAGGCCCGACATAACCCATTGAGTTCGAGAGTTTATCCATACTCGCCATTGAATTGCCGATTGCGGCGGCGAATACGTTGGTTACCCTTTCCGCTTGGTTCGCTTCCAAGCCAAACTGATTCAGCGTGGAGATAACCGTATCGGTAGTGAAAGCGAGGTCGCTCTGCGTTGCAGATGCAAGGTTCAAGGTCGCCTCTATGGAGTCTGCCATTTGGTCGACCTTGTAACCTGCCGATGCCATGTAGTATAAAGCATCCGCCGCATCCGATGCGGAGAACACCGTTTTACTGCCCATATCTCTGGCGATCGCCGTCATTCTTGCAAGCTCTTCGCCCGTTGCCCCTGCGACCGATGCCGCATTTGCCATACTCTGCTCGAACCCTTGCGACACGTTGACTGCCGCCGTTCCGAGTGCTACGAGCGGTGCGGTTATGCTTGCCGTGAGCTTTGTTCCTGCTTTTGTGAAAGACGCCGACACCTTTTGTATTTTCTTTTGTGCGGTTTGTAGTCCTTTCGATAGCGAGGATATATCCGCCGCAATCTTCACGACAAGGTTTCTAATTACAGCCATATCTCGCCCCCTTTATTTGATTGTTACGCCTTTTGCCGCCGCCATTGCTTTTAAGATCGCATCGCTTTTACTGCTTGCTTTTTTGCTCGGTTTCTTCCTCGCCTCTTTCAGCAGTTTTTCAAGCCGTGGCATCTTTCTTTGCCGTGCAAGAGCTTCTGTGTGCCATGCAAGGCACAGCAAGTTCTCAAACTCGATCTGCTCGGCATTCCGTTTCTGCTTGGCTATGAGCGTGAGTTCATACGGCGTATAATCGCCGACCTTTAACGGATCGACGCCCCACGTTACCACCGCTTGTTCGGACAATGCGAATAAATCAAAAACGGCGGTTACTTTTCCCCCGGCGTTTGCTCCGTATTCTCTCCGCCGAATGCTGCGGTCAAAGCCTCGCCGAGTTTCTCCGCCACTTCGTTGAGGTTGGAGTATTCGTCGATTAAGTCGCCGACCTTTTGTATTGTCAGCGTTTTGTCTTCGTGATAAAGACCGCCATACACGATGGCAAGTAAGTCTTTAATGCCCAACTTATTAAGGTCGAGCGAAAGGATGGATTTGCCCGTCAAGTCTTCGATTTTGGCAAGTGCATTCATACCGTATCGCAAGGTTCTCGGTTTATCCAAATTGATTGTGATTCCGTTCTTCATAGTCCCTCCGTTTATTCCGCCGTTTCAAAGGTCAGCGCACCCGTTCCCGTGAATTCGATGCTGATAGACACAACGTCGTCAACGGGATCTTCAATGGAAAGGCTGTTTATGTAAGCCTCGCCCTGATAGTAGTTCGTTCCGTCCACATAAAGTTTTACCGTTACCGTCGTACCGTTGAGAAATGCATCTTGCAATGCTTTCTGCCCCTCGGTATCCACGGGTACTTCGTAGTCGCCCTCGCTTGATGCCGACCACTCTTTGAGTCCCGTGATATAGTTCTTCCAATCGTCGCCGAGTGCAGTTGTTTCCAAAGTATCAAGCGAAAGTTCGAGCGACCAATTCTTGATGCCTACCACTTTCTTGCTTGCAGATGCTCCGACGACTACTTTGCCGTTCTTTCCTGCTACCGCCATATTTGCCTCCTATTTTTCGTTAAAATGAAATTCAAATTCGATGCTCGACATATACTCGTTCGTATCGAATTTAAGTGCCGTATTCCCGTTATACTCATAGTCCGATTTGATGAATACGGCTTGTATATTTAGCCCGCACATATCTCCGCTATAGTCTTGAAATACACACTTGACTTTACGGGATAGTTCCCGTGCTTTTTTGTATGTCGCATCGTGGCATACAAACTGCATCGTTTGCCGTACAAAGCCCGTATCCCCTTGCAAAGCCGAGTCATAATTCGCCAATACAGGAGTGTAAACAATAGCGGGCAACGGTGCGTCTTCGGGCAATACTATGGGATATATACGGCCGCATACATATCGGGAGATACTCGAATCCGAACACAACTTCTCATACACGGCTTGGCATATATCTTTCATATTTTCCTCCCGACCGCTCTCGATATCTCCGACACGATTGCGGTATTGATTTGATTTTGGTTATCGTCCACGGCATTCCGCAAAAACGGATTTGCAGGTCTGCCCCTTGCTCCGAGTTCGACGTGCGTTCCGTATTTGAGCGACTTGTCATAGTCAACTTGCACGGTCGCTTTCGTTGCCGTAGCCTTGCCTTCGGTCAGATGCAGACTTTGCTTTAATGCTCCCGTATCCACGGGGCAATTCCGCTTGGCGTCTTCAAGTGCGATTTTACCGCCCGCCTTTGCTCCCGCCATCATCACGCTTGCCGCTGCATCCTCCATTGCTTTTAGTTCTTTGACAAGCGCACTCGCCCCCTCGACCGTTGTTTTGACTTTCCTTTGCTTTGCACTGTAACCCATCGCTTACCAACTCCTTCGCATTCAGTATCGTGGCGGTATGGGCAGTTTCGTTGTCAAGTTCGCCTACGATCTCGTACAACTGATTTCCGTATCGGATACGGTGCAAGACCGTCAGCCAATGACAGTACCGCATGGTGATTCGCACCACTTTCTCGGCTGTCACTTGCTGTGCGAACATCTGCTCCGTTCCGCTTATAGGGACGATTGCCGCCCATACCTTTGCCACGCTTTTCCACTTGCCCGTTTCTCCGCCGTATTCATCTCGGTCTTTGAAAAACTGCAAAATTTCCACCCGGCGGTTAAGTCTGCCAATATCCATTAGAACGCCTCCCGTCTATACGCAAACAGCATTCGGCGGACAAGATCGAGCGTTTCCTTGATGTCCACGCCCGACTTGTCTTTCGCCACTTGCCGTTCTTCATATAAGGTTGCCGTAACGATGAGCATTGCCTGATGCACGGGTTCGGGGATTTCCTCGAACTCCGAGAGCTGCCGTCGCAACACTTCTTCGGTCAAGCCTTTCGCCGTAATGATGAGCGAGGAAATGAGCGCATCTTCGTCATCCCCGTCCAAGCGGAGAAAGTCTTTTGTTTCCTGTAACGTCAACACGCTCGATCACCCCCTTTTGTTTTACGAACCTCTCTTTGCGAGAGTAACGAACGGCGACACGCTCGAACTGCCCTTGTAAGGAGTGAGCGGTTTGTTCCAGATAGGTTTGCCGTCCACACGGTAGATAAAGCGGAACACCGACTCATCGTACAAAAAGCGGACGTGGATGGAACTTGCCGCTTTTACTCCGCCCTTGTCAATGAGCAAGTATTGTCCGATATCTGCGAGAACGATGTCCCCGATATCGCCTGCGGCACTGCACTGTTCCAAAGGAATAACGGGACGACCGAACAGCGTTCCGTAAGGTTTTTCCGAAAGTCCGCCCGCCGGGATGTACACGGGTTTATCGCCGAGTTTCAAAGTGTAAAGGTACGGCTCAAGTTCCTGATTAATGTACCAAACAGCATTTGCTCTCGACCTTGCCCAAAGGCGATTCCACATCTTGATGAGGTTTTCGACCGTGATGATATCGGTCTGGTCTTTTTCCTTTTCGACCTTAACGATCGCACCGCTTTTAAGGATGCCGAGAGGTTCGCCCTCGCCGCTTCCGTCAAGAATTGCATCGTCGATTTTGAACCCGAACTCTTCCGCAAACGCCTGACGGATGACCGCCTCCAACGCCGCAGCATCCTGCAACAGTTCATCCGTCGCATAGCATAAGCCCGTGAGTTTCTTCAGCGAAAGTTCCAACTGACGGAACTTCGGCTTACTGCCCGTAAGTTCGTCTGCCTCGCCTTCCCAATAAGTCTGCACTCCGCCCCATCTCGAACCGTTGGCACGGCTGTCTTCGTCCACGGCGTTTATTTTCATTCCGTTGGCGTTGGTGCTGATAGGGATTTTCTTCGCACGGCTTGCAAGAATTCCCGTTTCATAGGTGCGTTTTAACAGTTCAGTTACGAAGTCCTGCTGTACGAGGAACCCGCCGTCCGAGGGAGTGCTTTCGTTGAGTCCGCTTGCCGCTCTCGTAGTCAGTCTTTCATCCACCTTTCCGCCGGGAGCCGCCGCCCTGTATGCCGCAAGCAACTGTTCGCCGAAGGTAGCGAATCTCTTCTCTTCGCTTTTATTCGGCGTAGGCTTGACTTCGGGTTTCTCGGTTACCGACCTGTCTTCGGGTTCGATTGCAAGCATCTTTTCCGCACGGCTGATGCTCTCGTCCCACGAACGGATTTCCGACTCGTATCCGTCGATTTCCTTTTGTTCGTCTTCAGTGAGGAACCTGTCCTCTGCTTCCGCTTTATTGAGAACCGCCATTGCTTTGAGTCTGGCGTCTTCTCTTTTTGCTTTCATTTCAAGCACTTTCTTCATAGTCATATCCTTGATATCCTCCGATTAATAATTTTTGAATTTGGTCTGCAAGCCTTTGAGTTTCGCTTGCTGTTTTGCTTTCTCGGCGGTTCTTTCTTCCGCCTCCGCCTTGTTCCGCTGTTCGGCCCTATAGCCGTTGTATTCTTCCATCGCTCTCACACCCACGTCCGTGGCGGTATATGCGGGGAATGTTACGGGACTCACGTCGAACAGTTGAACCTTACGGATTTCTCTCGTGTCCATTCCGTTTTCTGTCGACCACTTGTCTTCTTCGACTATGAAACCTATGGACATCTGCGTGATATCTCCGCGTCTGATACTTGCCTGCAAGTCCCTTGCCCAACTTGTATCGGGCGGTGTTATCCGCACACGCAAGCCGACTTCGTCTTCCACGAGTTCGAGCGTTCCTGCACGGTTACGCCCAAGCACATAGTTCGGATCGTGGTTGAACAATGCACGGATATCGTCTTTACCGATGCTTTCGTTGAATGCACCTTTGCGGACGATTTCCTTAAACGGAAAGATTCCGCCGAGCGTTTCAGACCACGAGTCGAACACCGCTGCGTGTCCTTCGATTACCGAACCACCGTCACTGTCCGCTATTCGCAGTTCCGCCATCGGGAGCATTCGCAATTCCTTCTTGCCCTCCTCCATCGCTACCTCCTTCTTTGTTTTCTTTGCTTACCGCTGTCATGTTTCCGTTCACAAGGTAAGCGTCGCCGCCTTGTTCTTTCGGTATCGGCGGTAGGTCTTCCAAGTGTCGGATGTCGTTTGCCGACAGCCAACCGTTTTGCCGACCTATTGCGTAGCCTTCCATTCTCGACTTGTAATCGCCACGCATCAACCCGTCCACGTTGAATCTGCTGAAATATAAAAGCCGTTCTTTCTCATCCAAGAGTGAACGGCTTATCGCTTGCTCCCATCTGACTAACCACGGGCGGATTGTGTGCTGTACGAATTCGATCGATTGGTGTTCTATGTTGCTGAACGTCGCTCTTTCCAAGTCCCCGACAAGGTGCGGCGGAACACGGAATATTCGGCAGATTTCGTTTACTTGATACTTGCGGGTTTCAAGGAATTGTGCGTCTTCGGGTGCAATGCCGATTGTGTGATATTTCATTCCCTCTTCAAGCACCGCCACCTTATGGCTGTTTCTCGTACCCTGATATACCTTGTTCCAACTCTCCCTTAACTTTTCGGGATCTTTCAGTATGCCGGGGTGTTCCAACACACCGCCCGGTCTTGCTCCGTTGCCGAAAAACTTTGCACCGTACTCTTCCGTGGCAAGCGACAGCCCGACAGCTTCCCTTGCTTGAGATATCGGACTCAAACCCGTTACCCCGTCAAGTGACAAACCTTTAACGTGAAAGATTTGTTCGGGTTTGTACTCGTAGGTTTGATTAGTGATATCGTCCGAATAGGTGTATTTTATCTTGCCCGTCTGCGTATCTCGCTCTACCGTCATGAGCTGTGGTTTTAAGTACCACAGCTCGGTTACGTGTCCGTTTTTGCGGATTTTCCTCGCATAAGCGTTGCCCCATAAAAGGAGCGATGTCATCATCATTTCCCGAAACTCGAAACTCGTCATTTCGTCATTGGGCATTTCGTAAAGGCAAGAAAAAAGCGGATGCTGCTCCGCCATTTCACTCTTACCGCCTTTGCCCTTTTTGAACAGATGCAACGGCAGACTTGCTACCGTTTCGGCAAGGATTTTCACACACGCATATACCGCCGAGGTCTGCAAGGCACGGAGTTCGTCCACCTGCACTCCGCTGTTGCTGTTGCCGTAAAAGTCCACGTCTACACCGCGTATAAAGTCTTGCATTTCCTTGCTCGGCTTATTGCGTCTTTCACGCTTTGGTGCATCCCTACTGCGTCCGAATATTCCCATTCATACCTCCGTTTTGAAATAATAAAACCGCCCTTGCGGACGGTTTGTTTGATTTTGTTACTTTTTTACTGACTTGAATGGTTTGGCATCCACTAACGCCATGCACACGTTATCTATGGCTTTCCACTCGGCGTTACATTTCAGTGTCGCATATTTGCCCGTCATCTGCGCTCGGTACATAATCGCTTGATGGGTGGCGAACTCTTCGGCTATAATATCAGGAGCGTGTTCCACATCAGAAAGTATCCTTGCTTTGAGTTGCTCGACCTTTATATCGTAGGCTTTTTTCTCTGCCTCGGTTGCGTTGCCATAAAAACCATGACTGTAGTTCTTCAGCATTTTGAACAGCTTTTTTTCGAGTTTGAATCGTTCCGCATCCGTTTGGGGTAGCGTTCCAACTCTGCAGTAGAATGCCACACCATGATTTTTTGTAAGCTCGTCTTCTCCCTTCTTTTCCATTGGTATTACTTTGACCATCTTATTTGTCCTCCCTCGGTATTTTGAATCCTATTCGGCTTAAGAGCCGAACAGGATTCTGCCTGTTTCTAATTTTTCATAATCGTGTAGCACTTCTATGATTCTCGTTATATCGTAGTATTCGTCTTCGGCGTATTCGCTTAATTCGTCCCACCATGCCGACCGCAGCACTTCGCGTCTTTCCACCTTTCCTACCGAGCCGAGTTTGCTGTCGTAGGCTTCGGGTTCGTAGGTTGCCGCTTCCTTATTAAAGGCATCTTTAAGTTTCAGCCATAATTCGTGTGCCTTGCGGTAGGTGTCGGGATTTGTTACTCCCGTCTTATCCGCTACCGTTCCTATGCCGAACGTCGGGAACTTTACCGTTGTGTGGATGTTTGCGATTATCTCGTCTGCCGTTTTCCATTGATAATTGTAAGCCTTGGGTGTCAGTGTCGTTTTCGTTGTCATTTTTTGCTCCTTCGGGCGGTTGCCCTTGCCTTTGTTTTGTACTACAAACATACCGTAAACAACCGAAAGAGCCCAGCGAAATCGTGCAGAAACACACAACTTTTTTCGAGAAAATCAAACTTTTTTTGAAACGAAAAACCGCACTTGGGGACGGTTATATCATTATTTTCCTATCCGTTTCAATTCGTTTTCCATCGACAAGTATAGCTCTATCAAAAAGCTCGACCATCGGCTACTCAACGTGTCTATGTCTTCGGCAATGGAATACACGCCGACGCCTTTCTCTTTGAGTTTTTGGATCATCTTTATTTTTTGTGATGTTAAGCATCCGAACTGCCTGAACCCTTTGATTATTATGTAATCGAATTTATGAGTTTCGGCATCCTTTATCATTCGGTTGTATTCAGGTAGATTTTCGACTCTTTCATACTTGCCGACATCGATATAAAATTCGACGATCTCGCAATTGTTTTTGCTCTTCATTAATTCGTTAAAATATTGTTTTTGGCACTCAACAACGAGTGCGTCTTCTTTTCTTATTCGTATATAAACTGCTATTTTAACCATATTTGCTCTTTCCCATTATTGGCTTATGTCAAAATCTTCAAGGCTCTCGTACCGCTGTAAGACTATGAGATTTTCCTTTTTAATGTCTGCATCTGCAAACTCTTTTGTCTTATATGCACCAAAGTACGATACGCCATTTACATTTTTTCGATAGGCTATCATTACTGGATAGCCTTGCTTTGCATACTTTTTATACTGCTTTTCATCGTCCATTAATTCGATGAGTCTGCCAATCAGCATTTCCACATCGGGTTCAAGATTTTTGTATTGCTCTTCGAGCGGATATTTTTTGTAATACATTTTAACGATTTCTTCGAGCTTCGCTTCGTTCTCTTTCCGTCCGCTGATATCATAAAAATCTATGTCCGCAGGGCCGCCGTTCCCGCTGTCGTTGTACCATGCAATTTTCTTTTCGTCGAGATAAAGATTGCCTTGATTGCCTTGCCAATCTCTGCCCATAAAACTGCGTCTGCCTTTGAGCTTTAACCCAAATATACTTGCCATTTTCTTGCCTCCGTTTTTTCTTTTACAATACCGTAACTTGCCCAAAGAGCCCAGCGAAATCGTGCCAAATTCTACAACTCTTTAATCGAAAATTTCCACCCCGTCCCGAATGTGTTTGATTTCCGCTTCGGGACAAAGTTCTTTGTATCTGCGGACAATAACGTCGCAGTATTTCGGTTCGAGTTCTATCGCTCGGCACTTGCGGTTCAGTTGCTCGGACGCTATAAGCGTGGAGCCGCTACCGCCGAACGGTTCATATACCGTATCGTCTTCATGGCTGCTGTTATAGATGAGCTTGGCACACAGCGTGATGGGTTTCATCGTCGGATGATCTGGAGATTTGTTCGGCTTGTTATCCTCTATGACCGAATTCGGCAAACCGAGTATTTTTTCTACCAACTCAACGAGCTCGGCTTTGTTCATTTTCCGCAGATTCTCCGTCAGTCCCTCCATCACAGTTGCAAGCGTTCTATCGTCAATGAAATAATGCCCCGCACCCTCTTTCCATCCGTAGAGTATCGGCTCATGCTTCCACTGGTAGTCCTGCCTACCGAGCGTGAAATGATTCTTCAACCATATAAGCGTCTGCGAATACTTGAACCCTGCATCCGTCATCGCTTTCGTAAAGTTTACGGTTTCTTTTGTGCTATGGAACACATAAATCGGCGCACCTTTCTTCAAATTCTTTTCCGCCGCCTTATAGAATGCCAAAAGGAATTGATAGAACTCATCGTCCGAAAGGTTGTCGTTTGCAATCGTGCTGCTCGACCGAGACTGCGATTGATGCTTGCCCCTTACCGCCGAGCCGTAGTCCACATTATAAGGCGGATCGGTTACCATCAGGTCTGCCAATTTCCCGTCCAACACTCGCCTTACATCATCGACTTGCGTGCTGTCCCCGCACAGCAGTCGGTGCTGTCCGAGTATCCACAAATCGCCCGTTTTCGTCTTCGGCTCGGTTACTTCGTCAAGAGCGGATTCAGCGTCAAAGTCATCTTCGTGGACATTCTCCATACTACCGCTCCCGAACAGTTCCTGTGCTTCGGCAAGGTCAAAACCCGTTAGTGTGATATCGTATCCGCTCCCGTCCAAGTCTTTCAAAAGGCTTGCCAAGAGATCATTGTCCCACTCGCCGCTGATTTTGTTCAGAGCGATGTTCAAGGCTTTTTCCTTGCTTTCGTCAAGGTCGACCACAACGCAGTCCACTTCGGTAAACCCAAGGTCTTTCATCACTTTTAAGCGTTGATGTCCGCCCACAACCACGCCCGTGCGTTTGTTCCATATTACAGGTTCGACGTAGCCAAACTCTTCTATGCTGCGTTTGAGCTTTTCGTATTCGGCGTCGCCGGGCTTTAAGTCCTTACGGGGATTGTACTCCGCCGCCTTTAATTCTTCCACCGCTCTTTTTTCTATTTGCATTGATTTCCTCCCAAAAGAAAAAAGACCATCTCTGGTCTTTTTATGATTTTAATATTCTTCGTCTTCGTCGTAGTAATCTTCTTCGTCCTCTTCGTAGTCATCGGTATTGATGTATATGTGTTGACCGTCATCAAACTCTATCTCGATCACTCCGTCTTCCGCTGTGAATGTTGCTTTGTTTGCATTTACGAATCGTCCGAATTTTGCTATCTCTTTTTCGTCCTTGCTTTCGCACAGTTCGTATGGCAGAATTCCGATGTTTCCTGCGTCCACGCCGTAGCGGTGTCCGTATTGGTCTTCGTACTCTCCATCGCCGTATTTCGTTCCGCCGATTGCGAATTTGTGTCCATGAATTTCATGTTCGCCCTCGAAATCTTCGAAGTCGTTGCTCCAATCCGCATTGTAGTCTTCGTCTGTCATTTGGTAGCACACGTCGCCTACATAGAACCCTTTTTCACTTGTAATTTCTGCTTTTACTTTCATTGTTGATGCCATTTTTTACTCCTTTCGGGCGGTTGCCCTTGCCTTTGTTTTGTACTACAAACATACCGTAAACAACCGAAAGAGCCCAGCGAAATTGCGTAGAAACACACAACTTTTTTATGAATTTTGCCACTATTTTATAGCCTTATATAATGATTATTCCTCGATCGTTATAGACGCTATCCGTCGCTCCCTTATTGCGGATTGCACGGTCTAATGCCATAACGAGTGCGACCGCTCCGTCTATTCTTTCGGTGGACTTTTCCTTGTCCATCTTCACGTTCCCGGCAGGATCGGTTCTAACGAACACGTTGTCCATCATCCATCGGAGCGGCACGTTCCCGCCGTGCGCTATCTTCTGCTCAAGCACGAGTTTCATCAGCTCTTTCGTCGGCGGACTCATATCTTTGAACCCCTGCCCGAACGGAACGACCGTGAACCCCATTCCTTCGAGGTTCTGTGTCATCTGCACAGCTCCCCATCGGTCAAAGGCTATTTCCTTGATGTTGTATTTCGTACCGAGGTCTTCAATAAAGTTTTCAATGTATCCGTAATGAATTACGTTGCCCTCGGTGGTTATAACTTGCCCCTTTGCTTTCCACACGTCGTATGGAACGTGGTCGCGCCGAACTCGCAATTCTATCGTATCTTCGGGTATCCAAAAGAACGGCAGAACGATGTATTTATCGTCGTCGTTCAATGGCGGAAAAACAAGTACGAATGCCGTGATATCGGTACTTGACGAAAGGTCGAGTCCGCCGTAGCATTCACGTCCTTTCAGCTTTTCCGCATCTACTTGAAAATCGCATTTATCCCAAGCATCCATCGGCATCCAACGTACGCTTTGTTTTACCCATTGATTGAGTCGCAGTTGGCGGAACAAGTTCTCTTCCGCCGGGTTCTCTTTCGCCGACTCGTAGGCGGTACGGAGTTTATCTATCTCCACCGTGATACCGAGCGATGGGTTGGCTTTCGCCCATACCTTTTCGCTACCCCAATCATCATCGTCATCCGCTCCGTAAATTACGGGATAGAACGATCGGTCATGCTTTCGACCTTCAAGTATGTTTTTCGACTTTTGATGTATTTCCCAACAGATTGAGTTGCGGTCAGTGCCTGCCGTAGTTATCAAAAAGAACAGCGGTTGTTTTCTCGCATCGCCCGAACCGTGCGTCATAACGTCGTACAAGGCTCGGTTCGGTTGTGCGTGGAGTTCGTCGAATACGACACCGTGGACGTTCAGTCCGTGCTTGGTGTACGACTCCGCCGACAGCACCTGATAAAAAGAATTAAGCGGTTGATACACGAGCCGTTTCTGGCTCATTATCGGCTTGATTCTCTTCTTCAAGGCGGGGCATTGTTCTACCATGTTGCAAGCCACGTCGAAGACTATACTTGCCTGTTGGCGGTCGGCTGCACATCCGTAAACCTCCGCACCCCACTCTCCGTCGCCCGCTAAAAGGTATAATGCGATTGCGGCGGCTATCTCCGACTTGCCTTGCTTTTTCGGTATCTCGACATAGGCGGTGTTATACTGCCTATAACCGTTGTCTTTTACCGTGCCGAAAATGTCCCTTATGATTTTGTCCTGCCACGGCAACAGTTCGAACGGTACGCCGTGCCATGTGCCTTTCGTATGTTTTAACGAGTTGATAAAAGCAACGGCACGGTCTGCAAGTTGTTTGTTGTATGCCATTGCTCCCTCCGTTTACAATAAATAAAAGGAGAGCCGAAGCTCTCCCTTTGAACACGCATTTGATTTTGTTTTTATGATCTCGCTCTCATTCGCTTTTTCGTATCGTCGAGAGCCGCTTGCAGGTATTTCGGATCGAGTCCGACATCCCTGTATCCTTCGTGAATTGTGTTGTAATAAAATCCCGACGGCATATTCGGCTTGCCTTCGTTCATTATGTACACCATTGCCTCGACTGCTCCGTTCGGCATATCCACCGTTACCGTTTCCTTTCGATAATAACTCGGATACCCTTCGTACCTGTCGAGTGCCAACTCGTCACGAGGTGTGATTTCCCACACGCCGACAGGCGTCTCCGCCCCATCGACGGGTTCTATCGTTGCCACGCCACGGAACGTCAGCTGATAGTTTTTAAGTGTGCCGATGCCCACGACCTTTGCGTCAGGACACCGTCTTGCCATTTGTGCAAGGTTGAGGTTGCTACCGTATGCTACATAAAGTTTTGTCATTTTTTTATCTCCTTCTTTTGTGAGGGGGCGGTTAAGCCGCCGCCCTCGGTCTACCGTTTTTGAATGCTATGTCGCCGCTTAAGTTTTCGAGTAAAAACTTTCTTGCCGTATCGAACTCGTCGCCTATCATTCCGAGGCGGAGCAGCCATGTGCGGAAGGTGTATTTTTCGTTCGCCGTTACAGTCTTCTTTGCGCTTGCTCCGTTCTGCGTTAAGGCTTGATGGCTGATTGCGAGGCACAGTTGGATATAGGTTTTAATCTTGCCTGCGTGCGTCGTTCCGTTAAAGCATCTAAACTCGATACCCTTGCCTTGCCATAGGCTGTGCAGGTTGAGTGCATGGTAGCGACTGCTGTCGTAGTGGAAGTTCCTTTGGCTCGTTCCGTTATACCATAATCTTTCGACCGCCGATGTTGTAGTCGGCTTTGTGCGGTTCATACTCTCGACGAACCTTTGCTCGGTCTTTTTGCACCATCTGCTTTCTCTGTCTACACTTACTCCGATTGCTTTGAACAGCAGGTCTTCTTTGCTCGTCATAATGTTTACGAGGTTTCGTAGCGTTTTTGCCGTATGCTGTTCTGCTCCGACGTGTACATGGATTCCGCAGCTACTGTTTGCTATCGCACCCTTATGTCGCAGTTGCCTTACGATTTCCTGTATGTCTTCGATGTCTTCCCATCTGCATACTGGCGTTACTATTTCGCATTTGTATTCGCCTGTTGCCGTTCCGCCATCTCTCCGCTCGGCGCGTATGCTGCTATCGCTCATCGCTTTCCATTTGCGACCTTGTCTGTCGGTTGCCTCGTAGGTGTCGTATCCGCTACCTGCGTAGTAGGATGTCGTTCCGTAGTAGTCTGCGATTACCTTTGCCGCTGCCTTTCTGGTGATGCCTGTGAGTTCGATTTCGATGCCGAATGTTTGAGTTTTCATTTGCGTGTTCTCCTTTGCTTTGAGGGTGTTTCCCACCCCCGTTTTGCAAGACAACAATACCGTAAAAACACACAAGAGCCCAGCGAAACGCGGTCGAAATCCGAAAGAATTTGAAAGAATTTTTAACTATTTTTCGGGGTTTCCAAACCTATTCCTTTATAGTTAAAATCGCCGTTTTCGATTGCCTTTTTATCGGCTTCGGCTGCGGCTTTATAGTCCGCCCTCTCCGTTTCTTTTCGCTTGCATTCCAAGCAAATGCAGTCCGTGTTATACATAGACATTATCCGCCCGTCCGTCAGCGGTTTCCCACAGCGGTCGCAATTTCTTTGACTGAAAAACTTATCCATTCCATTCTCCTATACTGCTTTCAGTTGCTGTAATTTCCGAGGGTTCAGCACCACTTCGGATTCGTTTCGGCTCGTAAAAATCGCCAAGATATCCGCTTTCTTGATTTGTGCCTGATAAACCTTTCCGTCTTCGCCGAACCTATGGGCGAACCACTCTGCCTTTGACCTGTCGAGCGTCCATGATAACGCTCTCACGTTTTTCGCATTGTACGAGGTCACTCCCCTATAAACCGTTACGGTTTCGGTCAGGTCAGCGAATCTTTTTTGCTCATCTTCGGTCATAAGCGATTGTTTGTCGGCTTGATTGAACAGTCCCACCAATTCCGTCTTACTCACGTTTACGTCCATATTCGGAGCTTCGGCTTTTATCCATGCGTCTGCGAGTATTTCCGAAAACTCGGCGGCGGACAGTCCGTCTTTCGCATACTTGATAAAAGTCAAGGCGTAGGTTTTATTCAGCATTAAAAATATTTCGTATGCGGTTTTCGCCTCGTCTATCTTTTTGCCCAAGTAGTCGCGCCACTTTTCTCGGCTTTCCATGCTTGCCGTGATGTCCAATATTTCGTTCGTGCCGGGGAGCATCATAAACCCTGACGACGCAAACGGATGATGCACGATCATCGGCGAGTATTCGGTGGTATGAACGTCCGTAAATAACAGCCATTTTGCCACGCATTTCACTTCTTTCATATTGGTCTGTGACATCTTTCGTCCTCCTTCAGTCGTTGCCGACTTTCATCGTTCCAAACAATACCGTAAACGTCCGCCGAAGTCCAGAGAAAGACGCCGTAAAAACCTATTAAATTTTGACTACTTTTTTCAGAGCTTCCGCCTTATCGGTCAACTCCCAAGCGAGGTAATCTTTACCGAAATGTCCGCCGACCGCCGTCTGTGCAAAAACCGCCCTGCGGAGGTCGAGTTTCTCAATCGTGCCTGCGACCGACAGGTCGAATACCTTCTCCACCGCCTTGACGATTAAGTTCTCATTGACCGATGCCGTATAAAAAGTGTTTACGTCGATTGCCGTCGGCTTGGGTACTCCGATGGCATACGAGAGTGCGACCTCGCATTTTTCCGCCAAGCCTGCGGCAACGATATTCTTTGCGATGTATCTCGCCATGTATGCTCCGCTGCGATCAACCTTGCTTGCGTCTTTACCGCTCAAGGCTCCGCCGCCGTTATGTGCAACTCCGCCGTAGGTATCCACCATTAGTTTGCGTCCCGTCAGTCCCGTGTCAGCTTCGAAACCGCCAAGCACAAACCTGCCCGACGGATTTATGAGTATCTCGGTTTCCGTAAGATCATAATTTGCAAGCACCTTGCCGATGACCTTTTCTCTTATTTCCTTTGTCAGCTCGTCAAGGTTCTTCGATTCGGTATGCTGTGCCGAAACTACCACCGACGTGATTTTATCGAACCTTTCGCCGTTGTATCTGATAGACACCTGACTCTTCCCGTCGGGGCGAAGTCCTATAATCAGTCCGTCCTTTCTGCACTCTTCGAGTCTGTCGGTCAACCTATGTGCAAGCTCGGTTGCAAGCGGCATATAGTCAAGCGTTTCATCGGTTGCGTAACCGTACACGATTCCTTGGTCGCCCGCCCCTTGTTCTTCCTTGCTTACTGCCTGCGAGATGTCTTCGCTTTGTGCGTGGACTCTAATTTCCACTTCGACGTTGGTTGTATCGTAGCCGACTTGTGCGATTACCGAACGAGCTATGTATTCATAGTCCACCTCGGCTGCGGTTGTTATCTCGCCGCTTATAAAACATTTGTTATGGGCAAGCATAACTTCGCAAGCCACTCTGCTGTTTTCGTCCTGTTCGAGGCACTCGTCGAGTATGCTGTCCGCAATAAGATCGGCAAGTTTGTCGGGGTGTCCGCTCGTTACGGACTCCGCTGTTATCGTTCTGGTTGTCATTATTTTATCCTCCAATAATCTCCATTTGAATGTTCTGCCTATCGGCACTTTTGCTTGCGATTCCATCTCGAACCGCTTGTCGAAATCCCGAACCGTATGCCCGTCGCCTTTGAAAGTTACGGGACTGTCTGCGTCCCATTTCAAAAGCAATGCCCATAATTCGGGATAATTTTTGCGCAGCTTGCGGAGTTGGTTCACGCCTTGGTTATGACAAAACCAACAACCGCCCCGCAATGCTGTCGTATAAATCGGCGATAATAAGCCATTAGCCTTGCACCATTCCCGGCACATACTCTCCGTCCAATCGTATTCCACAAGCGGACTGCGTTTTGTTTCGGAGAGCGTATGAAACCTTGACGGTTCGTCTGCCGCAATGCCGATATAAACGACTGCACCCTTTTGGACTTTGTCAAGCACGTCGACTTTCAGCCGAGAGTTGCACCAATTCCCTTTCTGCAACGGAAAGCCGTATATCTTACCCGCATTCTTACTTTTCTTGCCGTTGCATTTGTAGTAAAAATAATCTTCATACGACTTTGGTGCAGTAATATGCTCCACGACTATGCCGAACTTTTCCAAGATAATGGCGTCCGCTTTTGCCTTGAATTCCACCATCGGCGGAAGGTCGGCGGGTACGTCTTTCGTCGCCAAAATGTCCACCGTTACGATACGGTCTAACGGCAAGCCGTTTTGCTTTATTACTTCGAGCATAGCAAGGCTGTCTTTTCCGTAACTGATGCTTGCAATATGCTCCATTTCCGCCTCCGTCTAACAAAAAAATAAAGCCTTGAAAATAAACTCCAAGACTTGCACTACTATGCCGTTGCCCGCTTGTCGGTACTGCTGCGTACCGCTGATTTTCGCCGCTTGTATTTTGTCGATCTGTTCGTCGTGCCAACCCATAAGACGCAGACATTCTCTCGGCGTGAGCTTGCGGATTCGGATGTTCTCCGTGATGACTGCATTCCCGTCGCCGCACGTGAGAGTTTGTGCGATACCCTTGCCTACACGACCGCGTTTGGTTTTACTGCCGGGATAGGTTATGTTGACGAAATCGCCCTTTTCCGCTTCTTCGTAGCCTTGCTTTGTCGCTACCTTGACTTGTATGGGTTCTTCCATCATCAGCACAGCCGAACTGCCCGACGCACTGGAACATTGTCCCGTAAGCGTCGGCGCTATATCATCGACTTCCATTTTGTTGTAGGCAACAAACATTTCGGGTATGTAGCCTTTCTCTTCGATGAATTCCTTGTACCGTCTGGCAACGTACTCTTTTGAGCCTTTGCCTTGCTCTAACACGAGATTGTCTTTCTGTACCGAGGTCAATGCATTGCAAAGTCCTTTGCCGTTGACTTCGAGCCTTTGCTCCAAAGGTGCGCCCGCCGTGCGATCAGACGGATTGTCTGGGTTGCGTCCACGCATCGCCACGATGACGGGATTATCCGACTTGTCTTCGACTATCGGCAGTATCGCAGTTTTGAAACCTTCGGGGCGAGTAGTGATTGTAGGACACACTCCGCTGCGGTTGACCTTCTTATTGAATGCGTCCACGGTGTCGCCGACTCCGCATTCGTTTTCCATTACCGTTTCCACAGCTTGCTTGAAAAACCGCTTGTCATCGGTCTTCTTTGTGTCGATAATAACTGGCGTTTGTCCGCCGCCCTTGCCCATCGCTTCGGTGAGTGCCGGGCTGATACCGTCCGTTCTTGGCGTTTGATGTGCTTGAAGTCCGCCGAGTACAAAGTTCTCCGCTATTTTGAGTTCGGTGTTTCCGCCTTGCTGACAATGCACGGTCGGAGATATTCCGCTCGGCTCATAAACTCTGCGACTGATGTCGTGCATCTTATCCCACTTTTCGCCGACCACTTCTCCAACTTGAACGCATTGCGGGCCTTTCCAATCTCTCGCCATCAGCGTGTTAGCCACTCCGTCCCCGGACTTGATGCTGTCACGTCGTGAGTTAAAGGTTGAATTGATAATACTGCGGATCGTGCTTTCTTTCAGATAGTATTTTTCATCTACTACTTCGTCAATCATATCCCGTAAGCGTAGTTTGAGTTCCTGCTTTTCGGGAAACACAAAAGGCGTGTGATCGCCACGGATTGAAACGCAGAATACCCTCTCACGGTTCTGCGGTATGCCGTAGTCCTTTGCGTTGAGTATCTGCCAATAATTCGTGTACCCAAGCGAAGACAAAAAAGAAAGCCAACGGTCAAAGTCAGCTTTGAATTTCTTGCTCACAAGGTTCTTTACGTTTTCAAGCAATAGGTATTTCGGCAATGTACCGTCTTCGGCTGCCCGTATCAATAGTCTTTCAACCTCGAACAGCAAACCGCTCCGAGTTCCTTCCTTTATTCCCGCTCCCTTGCCTGCGACCGATATGTCTTGGCACGGAAAAGAGTATGTCCAAAAGTCAGCGTCTGGGAGAGCTTCGATTGCACGGATATCTCCGAGATTGTTGACCTTACCGTGTATTGCCTCGTAGCTTTGAATTGCGTATTTGTCGATTTCGGATATCGCAACAACTTTGTGCGGTACTCCGATATTCTTTAAGGCTTGCGTTTGGCTGCCGATACCTGCAAACAGTTCAATGAGTCGCAACGGGTTTTGTTCCGTGTATTCCATTAACCGCCACCTCCTAATAATTTCTCCATGATGTCGTCATTCGGGTTTTTCTCATCCCATTTTGTGAGTTTGCTTTCCCTTACAACGAGATAAATCTTGCCCCACACCTCGTTCGTTTGTTTTAGGTACTGCTGTGCCATAGCCACGAACGGCGACGGCATTGCTTTGCCGTTGGTTGGATCTTTCACGAGCAAGCCGTGCTTTGTGTTCATCTCTTCGCACTCCAACCATCGAGCCTTACAAAACGCATACTCTTCGAGGTTGTAAGGCAGTATTCCCGTAGTGCAACCAACTGCTTTCAGCCACGCATACACCGTGCGGTAGATTTCCTTTGCCCTTGCCGATAAATAAGTCGGCGGTTCGCTCGGCAGTTCTACACCCTCCGCCGCAAAGTTCACGACTTCGACGGGACGCCTGCCGGGGTTGCCTTCCAATATCTTTTGGGCGGCGGCTTTCTTCGGTCTGCCTGCTCCGACTCTTCGTCCTCCGCTTGCCATATTTCCTCCCTTTGATTTTTTGATTGTTTGATTTATTTTGATTTTCAAGGCAAATAAAAAAGGGGCGGTTGCCCGTCCCCAATACTTCGTATTGCCTTTTTCAATTTTGATTTTTTCGTTTGATTTTTGATTTTGCGAAAATTCGCGTTTGACTGCGGCCCCGCTGTTAGGGGTTGAATTCGTAGAGATTGACCTCCCCCTACCCCTTACGAAACGATAAAGGTCAGACCGCTTTGCTCGGTCTGACCTTGCCGTTCCCTCGCTTCCTTAATCCGCCCCGCAGTCATGGCAAAACCTTTTGCCTGTCAGCGGATTAAAATCGATTTCATGTAGCGGACGAATGTTTCCGCATTTATCGCAGTAATCGCATCTCTGGTCATCATAGATAATCCATACCACTTTCGGTTCGTTCTCCCCGTCGCTGGCGGTTAAGATATAAATGTCTTTTCCGTCTTTAGTTCCTTTGTGGACTTCGCCGTCTTTCGAGGTGATATCCACTACTCCGATTTTGCTTGCAAGTTCTTTTACTGTCATAATTAACCCTCCAGATTTTTTTGGGGTACTTGCTTGCCCCTTGTTATGGTCAACTATACCGTAATCGCTTGCAAGAGCCCAGCGAAATTGCGTAGAAAAAACTCACTTTTTCAATAATTTTTTTTGCCGAATCTGCTGCCTTCTTCAACCGACTTTCGGCTGTGGCAACTCCAACAGAGGCTTTGCAAATTACTCGGTGCGAACTTATCTCCGCCTTGCTTGATAGGTACGATATGGTCAACCATAGTTGCCTTTGTTCGTTTCCCAACTTTTAGGCATTCCTCGCAAAACGGATGAGCTTCCAACTGTTTCTTTCTCGCATATCTCCATTCGGGTGTCTTATAAAAATTCTTTGTAAAGTCATCCCTGCCGTAGAGATTGTATTGCTTATCCGTCAACCGCTTATGCTCTTCACAGTATTGCCCGTCCACAAGCCGTGGACAGCCGGGATAACTGCACGGACGTTTCGGTTTATTCGGCATTTGTTTATTCCTCCGTTTTTAATCGGGTAACGCAAGAAAGGCAACCGCCGTTCCTACCGCTTTTATTCGCTTGGGATGCTTCCCCGTGAACCGTGCCTTTCTTGCTCTCCCCAAGATTATCATATCACGGGTTTCGTTCTCTTTCGTATGAATTTCGTTCTCCGCCGTTCTCTTTTTCAATCGCTCATAATACTTGCAATCGCTTTTTCGACAACTTTCACTCTTTTATACATTCCCGTCTTGCTGTAGCCGAACCGTCTGGCGACTTCCGCATACGACTTGTTTTCGAAAAATAACAGGCGGATTATGTGGTAGTCGTTTTCGGGCAAGACGCTAATGCTTTTTTCGAGCCGTTCGACGTCTTGGCATATACTGTCGGTAGCCAACCCACTTTCCACCTTTCCTTTGTAGATGCGAAACTCTTTCAAGTATTTGGCTATCTGTTCCGTCGTATATTGCATTTACCACCTCCTTCGGCAGTCCCACCAAAGAAAAAACCGCCATCTGTCCTATCTCGCCCCGTCTTCGGGCTTCCCTTAATTCGATTACCCAATCGCTTTTATCGTCGGGGTTTACTTTCGTTTTTAACCAATTACGGATTTGACCGTCTTGTTCGAGTTCCTCCGTCCATTCCTCCGCCGGGCAGACTCCCGACAGCTCCCACATCTGCATACAACCGAACCTTTCGCCCTTGTAAAAGAACAGCATCAGCATCCGTTCGGTCGCCTCGTCATAATACTTGACACGGAAATAGTAACCGTAAAACCGAACCGTTTTATTGTTTATGTACTCTTCGGTTTCCCGTTTGATATCTGCTGTCGGCAGCGGACGGCTGAATTCGCTCTCGTAGTCGAACCGAGCCTCCGCCGTTATCAAAACCTTGTTGATTACCGTTTCCATTGCCACCTCTACTCTTTTTCAAATGCCGTTATTATGCTCCGCACCTCTTCAACCGTTCTCACGACCACGGCGTATCCGCCTGCTTTTATGATTTGCTTTATCGTCATCTCCTGCAAAACGGTCGGCTTGTTTTTCCCGACTTTACATTCAAAGGCGATAAATCTTCCCTTGTAACAGACAATTAAATCGGGTATTCCCGCCGTTCCGTACATCCCGCCGTGTTCCTTCCAAAAGAACAGATTCGGCACGGTTTTCATGTATTCGCTTATCTTGCGAATCAAATCGCTTTCTTTCATATCCGCTCCTTTCACAAACGCAAGTGTCCCAAGTGTCCAAGCGTCCAAAAGGACATATTTTCTAAAAGGACACAAACCTCGTCTTGTGGATTTTTACTTTATCTGGGTTTTTCGTGCTTTTTTGTTGGACACTTGATGTTGCTGTTCGTAGGGGTTAAGTGTCCAACTTTTTAGGGCAAAGCGTCCGTGTTTTAGGCTTTATCGGCTGTTTTTACCGAGTTTCGGCGGTTTTTGGACACTTGGACACATTGGACACATAGTTTTGTTAGACGGTCAATCATCGTCGTAAATCGTCCGCTGATATCCCATCGGCGTATTTACCACGACACGGCTGAATGTGTGAGCTCTGCTACCGCTTTTGCTTGCCTTATGGTCGATACCGTCGCAATGCAGACGGTATTCATATTTCGATATTAACTTGCCCACGCCCGTCGGCGATTCCGAGAGCTGCTTGCCCGTTATATCGAACACCGCTTTCATCAAGTCGTTCGCCGAACCTTTCCATCCGCCCATCGGATTTCGCTTGATGAGTTCTTTGATTGTGATCACGATAGGACTGTTTTCGTATTCCTGCCGTTCTCGCTTCGCCGCTATCTCTTCCGCAGTTCCCCGCACTTCCCACACGAAGTCGTATTTATTGAACGCTATGACAAGGTCGCTTTGCTGAATATCACGTCCCGTCATTGACAGTATGGCGTCTTCGTCCATACGCTTTTTCTTCGAGATGATAAAAATCGAGTCGGCGGCACCCATCAGAGCGGTACTTCCCGATATCATGTTGAATACGTCCGAATCATCGGCGAGCTTGCGGAGGTGATGCACGAATAGCAAGCATATTTTCTGCTTGTCGGCAAACTCTTTCAAAGCACCCATTTCACGGTAGTCGCCGCTGTACACCGACTCGTTCTTCACTACCTTTCCACGCACCTTTTGCAAGGTGTCGATGATAACGAGCCGAATGTTCGGAAACTCTTTGAGTTCTTCCTTTATCTTTTCGAGCAGACCGCTGTCCACGGTGTCCGCCTGAATTACGAACCGTAAGTCGCTCGGCGCTTTCTTGCCCTTGAGCATTTTGTTGAGGCGGTCTTTGATTCGGCTTTTACTGTCTTCGAGTGCGTAATACAATACGCCGTTTTTCTCCGTCTTAAAGTCAAGAAACTCTTTGCCCTCTGCTACCGCCAAGCCGAGCTGCAACATCATCCAAGACTTGCCTATCTTCGACGGCGCACACAATATTGCAAGTCCCGTCGGCAGAACGTCCTGCACTACCCACGTCGGCGGCTCTATGTATTCACTCTGCAATTCCAAAGCGTCGAAGCTGTCTTTCGCTGTGGCGAAGTGCTTGCGAACCGTCCGCTTTGCCGACTTGACGTTTTCGGCGAGTGCCTTTGCGTCCGCCATCAGCAGTTCGTTTGGATCTTTCTTATCGCCTGCGACGTTGTATAAAATGTGCGGCACTTTGAGTTTCGTCAATTCGTCCGACAGACTTTGCGATGCTTTCTGCCCCGGCTCATCGTTATCCAAGCACAGCACGAGCGGTGCATTCGGTTTCTTTGCCTTTACTTCTTTGACGAGTTTGTTCGTCCCGCCGATTCCGCAAAGCGACACCGCAGAACCGCCGCATTGACATATCGACAAGGCACACAACGGACTTTCCACGATAAAGACAGGTTCTCTGCTTGCACCCCACAACGCCTTTCGGTTAAAGAGCGGCTCCGCTCCCGCCTCTTCGGTGGTCGGCTTATAAAACTTCTTGTCGGCGATGCTCCGTGTTTGGTAGTATTTCAGCTCCGACGAATACGGCAACACGACCGAACGGTGCTTTACGTCATAACCGAGACAATATTTCTTTATGGTTGCGGCGGTCAGTCCGCGTCGTGTGAAATAATCCGTCTGCCCAACGTCACGGATGCACGATTTCAGGTAGTTCTTTATGCTTTGCCTTTTCGGACAGTCATCAATATCGATATGAAACGACTCCGCCAAAAACTTTGCCGCCTCCAACGGTTCGCACTCTCGCATCTTTGACACAAAGGCTATGACGTCGCCCGTTTCTCCGCATCCGAAGCAAGTGAAGATATTTTTCTTGCGATCAACGGAAAACGACGGAGTTTTCTCCGCATGAAAAGGACACAGACCTTTGTCTTTACTATTCAGTTGTATGCCGAACAGCGAAACCGCCTCGGCGATATTGACTTGGTCTTTTACCTTTTCAAATATGTCCGTCATCCTTCCTCCAAGTTCTCCGAAAAATACCTCGTTCGGATTCCGCTCTTCCTCGCACGCTCGATCTCGGTTTTCATCCCGTCGCTTATTGTCGGCCCGAACACCCACAGCTCGGCACATAGGTCAAGGAGTTTGAGTCCCATCGCCTTTCCTCTTTCACGCTCTTTGGGATTATCGTCATTCAAAAATTGCGTGAATACCGTGTGCGGAGCAAGCGGGATGCATCCCTTTTCGTAGGCAAATCTTGCATAGTAGTTTGCCTTTGCGATATTCTTCTGCACGTCGCCTTTTAGCGGTGAGCAGATATACACGATTTTGTTTGCTTTCATCCTGCACCTATAAAAAAGGTATCGGGCGGCGACGCTCCGCCGCCCTTGCCTTTGCGTTTTTACTCTTCGTCCAACTGCGTTACCTTTTTCGACAACGCCTTGACCTGTTCGCACATCGGAACGATGTTTTTGAGTTCGTCCTCGGTGAGCGCCCTGTCGATGGCGAACACCGCCTGCGAATAGTTGATACCGCCGCTGTTCTGTGCCTTCTTCAAAGTAAACTTCGTTACGACGCAGTAAGTCCCCGCATATTTTGCTCTCACGCGAACGATGTACTTTGACAATTCGCCGAGGCTCCCCGTCGGCAGCGAAAGGATAATCGGGAGAGCTTCGCCCTCTCTCAAGAGATAAATCCTGCGTTTTTGTTTGCAAGCCTTTGCACCGTTTTTGCCAGTGCCGAACTTGCTGAACTCGCACTCGGCGCAGTTCTTGACTTCGCCCGTTTCCGCCTCGATTCCGACGTGTCCGTCCATAGAGCCGCAGTCGGGAGGATTGTTGCCGCCCGTGTACTCTTCTTTGTAATAACAGTTAATCGGGTGATGATAAAGGATTACCGCTTTGAATTCCTTGACGCTGTCGGGACTTTCGGGATCGTTGCCCGGCACTTCGAACGCAAGACCGCCGCCCGCCGGGATTTTGATTCTCTCGAACGAGGGAGTGAGTCCGTCGAGTTCATCGGCGAAAAAGTCCCCCAAGTTCACGCCCGCACCGTACTCCGCTACTGCCTTCTCTTCCACTTTTGCCACTTCGTTTGCCATAATTTTTATGCCTCCAAATTTAATATTTTTTAGACTTTGTCATGCGGATACTATTTTTCTCCGCTACCTTGATTAAGCCGCCCAACCATTCGGGCAATTCCCCGTTGTTCTCGGCTATGAGTTCCTTGACCGTTGCGGTCAGCGTCTGACTGTTTATCGTGAACAGGTCTTCGAATCCGTTTTGTTTCATCGCTTCCCACAGTTCGGGTTTGCGGTCGGGTTCGGGGGCAGGATATTCCTGCGTTACGAGCGAGAACGTCGTGCCGTCACGTTTGAAACTCGTCAGTTCTTCGTTTGTCATCAGTTCGATCATCTCTACCGTGATTCCGTCGATTTCTTCGTTTACGCTTTTCGTTTGTGCATCCAACTCGCTCTTCTTGGCTTTTAGGTCTTTGAGCTTGTCGGACAAGATTAGTAGTTGCGTGTTCAATTTGTACCTCCCGTTTTCTATTAACGCCCTTTCAAGGGGAACGCCTTTTTTGAGTCTGCCCTCTACCGTGCTGCGATGCTGTCCGTAGAGTCTGCAGAGTTCGGCAAGCGAAAATTCCTTGCCGTATAAAAAATATTTTTTAGCCATTTAAGAGTGTCCTCCAATCATCCACCATAAGGTTGGCGATATCGCCTTTATGCTTTAAGGCTTGCATTATCTTTTCGTCCACCGTTCCTTTGCATACAAGATGGATGTACAAACACGTCATCTTCTGTCCGATACGGTGGATTCTCGCTCGGCTCTGCTCGTAGTTGGCGTATGAAAAGTCCAATGAATAAAACACCGCCACGCTTGCCGCCGTCAGCGTCAGTCCCATTCCCGTGGTCTGCAACTGACCGATGAATACCTTTGTGTCGGCGTCGGTCTGGAACTTTGACACCTGCTCCGCACGGTCTTTCGTTGCTCCGTAAATGAGCGAGTATCCTATACCCTTGTCTTTGAGCATTTTCTCGATGGCTTCTATCTCTGGAACGAAACGAGCGAACACCACAACCTTTTTCCCTTCGGCTATGCAAGTATCCACGATGTCTTCGAGAGCTTCGAGCTTCGCTCCGCTCACTTGCTGTGCAGTTCCCGTTGCATCGTCCCTTATAAATCCGCCCGTGCATTGTGCCAACCGCAAGAGCTGCGTCAGCACGTTCCTTGCCGTTACTTCTCCGCTTGCAAGTTCGGCGTAGCAGTCTTTTTCTATCTGGCGATAGGTTGTCTGTGCTTTCGGTTCGAGCGGAACTATCTGCGTTTTATCGATAAATGGCGGCAAGTCCACGGCGTCTTCTATCTTGATGCGAAATGCTATGCTATGCACTTTTTCCACGAGTTCGTCCAAGTGTCGGTATCCGATTATCATTCGGTTTTGGTAACCGCCCATTATGGCGTAGCGGTTTCGGAACAGATAAAAACTCGAACCGAAGATGCTATCGTCCAAAAACTTGTATTGCGAGAATACGTCGAGCGGACTGCCCGTTATCGGCGTTCCCGTGAGTATCATGTTGTACTTTGTAATTCGCCCCAACCGATGCAACGCTTTTGACTGCGACGCACTCGGCGTCTTTATCTTGCTACTCTCATCGCACACGATTAGGTCTGGATGCCACTTGGTGATTTCCTTTTCCAACCGCCAACACGATTCATAGTTGACGACGATCACTTGCAAGGCGGCTCCGTTCATAAATCCGAACGCCGCTTTCTTTTTCTCCATCGTTCCGTCCAATACCGTGAGTGCATATTTGTAGTCTGCAAACTTACGGAACTCTTCCTCCCACACCCCGACGATGGATTTCGGACAAAGCACGAGCATCTTCTTAACTCCGCACTCTTTCTCAAGCGTTCCCGTGATTGCTATCGTCATCATCGACTTGCCCGTTCCCATATCCGCAAGCAAAGCGACCGCCTTGCCTTGCTTGAATATTTCGAGTGCGAAATCGTATGCATCCTGCTGATGACGGAAGAGCTTTGCTTTCACTCTCGGCGTAGGATGCGTACAAACGCTCACAAACGCCCCACGTTCGGTTTTAGCCATCTCCGTGAGTTCTTTGTCGAGTGTCGCTCCGAGAAGTCCGAGCGTTGCGACGTTCTTCGAATTCAGCGGTATTACCCAACACTTCTCATCTGCGTCATAGAACCGTCCGTCTATTTCCTTGATGCTTTCTCGGTAGAGATAACTGTCATAGATTCGGATCGTATCGCCTTGTCTTACCGCTCTCATCTGCCACCTCTCTTCGGTGTGCGAAAGCGATTGATAATTTTCTGCATCTGCACGAATTCGCTACCCGTGAGCCTTGTTGCCACACCTTCCAAAAATTCCGTTTCTTCTTCCGTGAAATACTTATTTCCGTATCTATATCCATCCACTATATGTACGCCACCCCCTGTTCCCTTTGTGGTATAGATAGGTCTGGATAGGCTCAACAGTTCGATATCTCTTTCTATCGTGCGACGGTCAACGCCGAACTGAAATGCGAGATTGTCTATCGTGTCATGACGGCGTTCGCACATCACTTCGAATAGTTCTTGTCGTCTTTCGAGTGCCGATTGCATATCCTTACCTCCTTCACAAAGTCTTCGTGCCTATTTTGGCGTGCCAATACGACACCTGATGTCGGATTGAAAATTTTTCTTTCGTGAATTTAGGCAAATAAAAAAAGCCCGACAGCGTTGCAACACGCCGCCGGGCAGAAAAGTTAAAAAGCCGAGTCAAAGCAAATTAACCTTCCAATTTTGGGAGGCAGTATTGCTCTGCTCGGCTTACAATCATTTTTCGGATTCGGGCTCTTAACAGTATGAAATTAGGCTGCTTTCACGTTTCTCGCTTTATGCGATCACCCCGCGAGTGCCTATGCTCATACTATCATTTTTATGACAGAATAAAATTGTAAGTTTTGACGAATTTTATCTAATAAAATAAAAAGCACCCTTTCGGGTGCTAAGTTATTTATGTTTCTTTGAGTTTGGTCAACACCGAATCATCCTTTATTATGATGTGAATATAGCGACCGCATTGCGGACATTTTATAAAGCAATTTGTGCCGTTCTGCCCTTGCGTTAGCGTCGTTCGGCAAAACGGACAAGCCGCATAAAAATATCCTTCTATTACTCCTCTATGTTCTTCTTTTGGTGTAGCCATTCTTTTGAAGCTCCTTAATTTCCAATTACCACTTAAATGCAGTTAGCCATGATTACCAATTCTATATATTATTCAACTGTACATTTACGAAGAAAGCATACTTTTAGTGCCACAAGAGGGATTTTGCCAAAGCTTCGGTATGCCCATTACAATTCTAACCTCATATAAATAACTTCTTGAAACCCTGTCTTACGAGAATTAAAACCTTTCGGATTTCTTCCATACTCGACAAATCCAGCCCGTTCATACATAGAAACTGCTCTTTCATTTTCAGCAACTACTTTAAGTTCAAGCTGGTTATATCCCGCTGTTTTAGCACATTCAATACACGAAGTCAGCAAAGCCTTACCAATTCCAAGTCCCCAATACTTTTTCACAACACTGATGCCAAATTCTGCTCGATGCCGTACCTTATATTTTGTACCGATTGCCTCAATTCCTGCTGTTCCCACAATAACACTGTCAACTATGGCAAGCAATTCAATCTCTCTTTCACTCTCAGCTTTTTCTTTCAGAAACTGGCTCTCCTGTTCGACATTAAAACTGTTTTCATCTGGATATGTAAGCAAATAATCTGTTTCACTATGTGTCAGATTGAAATTATCCACTACAAGCTGACCATCACTCTCTGTTCCATTCCTCAAACAACATTCCATGCCATTACTTAATATTATTGTTTTGTTATATCTCATAACTACTCCTTTACTGACAACTGTCCTCAAAGTCAGCTTCTTCATCTATACAATATCCTAAGCAGAAAAATGTTTTCTCATTTCATATTGTTTAACAAATACACTAAATTTCAATTTCTTCAAAAAAGCGTTCAATGCCTGATCCCGTTCATCCACATTTATTGCTCTCATCTCTAAACTCTTTGTTTGTTTAAGTAAATCTAACAAAATCTCTGTGGCAACTCCCATTCTGCGATATTGGGGATGTACCGCTAACTGCGCAATATCTCCTTTTATTTTGTCCACAATACCATATCCAATCAAGTTTCCATCAAATTTAACAATCGTATAAGAAAAGGATTCAGCGATTGCACAAACAGCATCTTTTGCGTTTTGCCATGAAGGTGGATAAGTCCAAAAATCTTTGACCGCTATCCATTGATCATCTTGTAATTTTTTCGGATGTTCCAGTTTCCATACTTTATGTACGCCCGGTTCTTTTATCTTGCCCGTCAGTTGGTAACAATTCAATATTCTGTTAATTCGAAATCCCTGTTTTTTATATAAAGTGAGCGCCTTCTCATTATCTTGAATCACTTCCAGTTGATACACACTGATTTTATTTTTTATACATATAGTGCTAACCAGATTCAATAATTCCCCCATAATTCCTGTTCTCCGAAAATCGGGGATAACTCCTGTTCCGAGGTCATAGACTGTCTTTTCGTTATCCCAATCTCTCACTCCATTCAAGATAAAACCGACAAGCGTTCTATCTGCAAAGGCTCCAACTGAAACCGCAGGCATAAATCCATTTCTTTTCAGCATTGTTTCAAAAGACTTAAAAGACATATCAACTGAAACCTGATAATCAGAAAATGCCTGTGTAAACGCTTCGTATATACAAACGGAATCTGTATTTTCCAATGTCCGATATTCCATATTTTCTCCTAAATGCTATATTTACTCTATTGGAAGATTGTGCTGTTTCAAAAATGAAAGCTTATCCCAATAGCCTCGTTGGAATAAAATTTTCCCATTCACTACCTGAAAAAAACCACACCCCCGTAACCCCAATGGATCACGCCATTCCAAGATTGCCCATTGCCCATCCTCAAAAATATTTTCCACAATACAAACCATTTTTGCAGTTGCAAACTCATTTGCAAACATTTCTCTAATAGCCACAACTCCTACAACAGGTTCATTTGCATCTTGATGGTTTGTTGCATTATTATCATACAGACTAATAATCATGTCCACATCACCGACATTAAAAGCGTCTACCCATTTATTTACTACTTCTTTCGGACTTGGCATATATTGTTATCCTCCTTTTTGATTAGAAATGCCATTGGTTTTCATCTTGCTATTAACTATCACTGCTGACTTTGCAAATTTAATTTATACTGCCTAACGATTTCACTTGCTATTTACCCAACAAATTTGAATTTATTTTAAGCTATCACGTTTTACCTTTTTAAGCCTTACTATCATTACCATAGGAATTTCTTTGTTGTTTTTGAAACATTCTTCATAAAATCCATCAATGACAAATCCAGCTCTAAAACAAAGGTTAAAAATATCTTGTATGGAACGATGATAATAAATCTGCTCCTCTGGTTGCCCTTCAATCGCTATACCATAGTAACTGTGCGGTGTCATATATTTTTCAGTCAACGTGATAAAACAAGGGTGTTGCGTTGCAAAGACAAAAATTCCGCTTTCCTCCAACAGTTCATAAACAGCCATAAGAAGTGGTTCAATGTCCGTAATATCCATAATTGCCATATTAGAAACTGCTTTCGTAAAGGCTCGATTTCTTTTTAATTCTAATATACTTTCTCTATTGGTCGCATCCGCTACACAAAATTCAATTTGTTTTGCATATTGTGATTGCCGTCTTTTAGCCAATTCTATCATTTTTTTGCTGTAATCAAAAGCGACAATCGAAACGCCTCTTTGTGCAAGATACGAAGAATAATTTCCATTGCCACACGCAATATCCAAAATGTAATCCGCAGGATTAGGAGATAGAAGTTCCGTTACTTTGGGACGTACTACCTCTCTGTGAAATTCATTAGATTTGTCACCCATTGCATTATCCCAAAATTGTGCGTTTTTCTCCCAGATTTTTTTACTTTCCTCTGTTCCCATGTTCTCTCTCCCTCCCAAAATTTGCCTTTTTGCTTCAATTAAATCTTCCTTACTATATTCCATTGTTACCCTCCATAACTTCTGATTGTTGTCGTCTTGGCTGCTATTTGTCTTTTCTTTCCCAAATGGTATAGGCTTTTATTAATGAACGCTTGCATTGCGAAAAACATTACATTATCTTTTGAAACATATGGCGAACCTTATCTAAACGGCTGTTCGGGCGGCGTGGCTGAAATACAGGCTCGCCAGAAGTTTCCTGATACCCTTTTAATTCTGTAATACAAACACTTCTTCCATTTGTATAAAAATTCAAATCATTCCTATATTCGTCAATACAACGGGCAGGGATTTCCCCCTTAAAAATAACTTCATCTTTTTCAAGTCTGGTTGATTCAATTATTGCGCAATACTTTCGTGCGTCATTATAAGCCCGCGAAAGATATTCCTGCGGTGTAAAAATTGTAAAAGAAAGATATGGTTCCAACAACTGTGTTCCTGCTTTTTTCAATACTTGCTCCAATACAATAGGTGCAAGAAAACGAAAATCAGCGGGTGTACTGACAGGGCTGTAATAAACTCCATAATCAAAGCAAATTTGGCAATCTGTCACGCTCCAGCCATATAAGCCCTGTTCCATTCCATAACGCACACCCTCCATGACGGCATTTTGAAAACTTTGGTTTAAATAGCCGAGAGATACCTCGCTTTTATATTGTGTTCCGCTTCCGACAGAAAGAGGTGTTACAGTCAAACCAATAGATGCCCAAAATGGATTTGGCGGCACTTCAATATGGATTGTATGGCTTGCTTTTCTTTGTGGTCTTTCCATATAAATAATCGAAGGCTCTTTCATATCCACGCTCACATGATATTTTTCTTCTAATAGCGAACAAATAACTTCTAACTGTAATTTTCCCAAAAAAGATAAAATAATCTCATGTGTAACCGTATCAATGTCAAAATGCAAAAGAGGGTCTGTATCAGCAATCTCTGCGAGGGCATTTAACAGGGCTTCCCTTTGCTCTGGCTTTTGCGGCTCTACGGTTGTACGAAGTAATGGCATGGGATTATCAATCCGTGTTTTGTGAGGCAGGAGTTTTTCATTTCCCACAATGTCGTTCAGTTTCAAAGTATCATCAGCTAAAATAACAATTTCTCCCGGACAGGCATGGTCAGCCGGGACGATTTCACCATTTGACGGAATACACATTTCTGTAATCTTTATTTTTTTCTTTTTTGACAGCAGCAGGGTATCCCGTAAATGGAGCGTCCCATGATACAGGCGTAAATAAGAAAGCCGTTTTTTCCGCTCTGTATACTCAACCTTAAAAACATATCCACATAATTCAGACTGAATATCGTCTGTTTCTGTAATGAAAGTTTCTGTAATCGCTTCAATCAGTTTTTCTGTTCCTAAATTGTCTTTTGCACTCCCATGATAAACAGGAAACAAAGAGCAGCATCTGGTTCTTTTGCACTTTTCATATTGTAATTCCTGTATATCCAAAGAATCCTCTGCAACATATCGTTCTAATAGTTCATCGCTTCCTGAAATAATAATATCCCATTTGTCCAAATCAGAAATATCGGTTATGGTTATCTTGGGCGACAAGGCAACCTCCTGCATGACAATCATATCACTGGTAAGTTTATCTTTGATGCTTTGGTAAACACGCCGCAGGTCGATTCCATTTTGGTCTATCTTATTTACGAAGATAATTGTCGGGATGTTCATCTTCTGAAGTGCATGGAATAATATACGGGTCTGTGCCTGTACGCCGTCTTTTGCCGAAATGACTAAAACAGCTCCGTCAAGGACAGATAAAGAGCGGTATGCTTCGGTTAAAAAATCCATATGACCGGGAGTGTCCACGATATTGATTTTATAATCATTCCAGCAAAAAGAAGTAACCGCTGTCTGAATGGTGATTCCCCGTTGCCGTTCCAAAATCATAGTGTCTGTTCTTGTAGTTCCTTTATCCACGTTTCCTTGTTCCGCAATCGCTCCACTGGTGTATAGCAGGCTTTCCGTCAATGTTGTTTTTCCTGCGTCTACATGGGCAAGAATGCCAATATTGATTATTTTCATGTGATTGTCCTCATTTTACAGCCCTAAAGGGCATAAAAATCCCCGGCAGTAAAATACTTTTACCACTGGGGATTATAATTTGCGGACATACACATATACAGCATACACCTATTTATGATTGCTGTTTTTTGGATATGTCAAAATTGATAAGGCAAAAGTATTCTTAAATTGGGTACAAAAACCAAGCCCCCCACGAAAGGGACTATCATAATTCTTTGTTCCCACTATTTGATTATAGTTTTATTTAAGAATACCTTGCCGCATATTTTTTACTCCTTTTCGGGAATGAAACTATTATATCATATCAGCCTTAAAAAAGCAAGTACTTAAAATAAATTTTTCTTTCTCTTATATGTAACAATCATACCGACTTTTTGGCATTCAGAATAGATAAACAGTTGAATAAATCAGAATTAGCTAAATTACTGTTTGTCAATCTATTTGAGCTAAAACATTATACCACAAATTGAGCTTGCTCTCAATCTATTTATAAATAAAAATTACAAAATAGACCGACCACGGTGTTGTTTTCGTAGATTGATTTGCTAAATATCTAAATGCTATGTTTCCGCAAACCGTTGTTATTCGTAGTCTTTTGCCGAGCATAAAAATATAAAATGTCTTAATTCTTGCATTTATAAAAAATAAGCACCTACCATCCGTTATGGATTGTAAGTGCTTATTTTTTTGGTTATCGCCCCTATTTTGCCCCAAAAAGCCATTATTTTGGCTGTTTTCGTTTAAGACAAATTAGAGTTTCGATATGGCTTGTTTTGGGGAACATTACTATATCTTTATGATTTTACACTTTTAATTTCGGCTATCATTGTTTTATAATCCAAATGACGATTTAATCTATAAAAAGATTCCCGTTCACAATACGCATCGCTAATGTCATTTTCACATATCATATCAACCGAATCTTCTATCATAAGAGCAATTTCTTTATTTGTTTTAAGTTTACCATTTTCAAATATAGAATCATATACTCCGTTAACATGATTTTCACGCATATAATGTTTTACTGTTGTATATAATGGCATTTTATATGCTTTGCTTGAATTCTCTCTTCTACAAATCGCAAGTCTATACTGGAAACAGTCATTACAAAAATCTATGTACAAATAACCGATTATATAATTATCAATATCGATTTTGTCACTATGTGCTGAACTGTAGTCCAACATTGCTCTTTCCCTTTCCCATCCTAATGATACCAGCTCACAAACTCTATTTTCACGGGCAATCGTATACTTATCAAATATTTGCATAGGATGACAATTATATATAGGCAAACGAAAAATATTATATATATTAAACCGATCCATAAATTTCTCCTTCGATGCTTATTCCTTATTTACATAAATCTGTCCTAATCTTGATAGGTTTTACAAAGCATCTGAATTTTTTACCTGTTTGTCTACTTCCTTTATTAAGCCTACAGCCCTTTATATAAGTTGCGTGCTATCTGTGCCATTCGTTCCAAATGCGTGTATAAATGCTTTATGCTAAAAGTGTTATTCGCTATATCAAAAGTAAATAATTTTTGGTTAATAGTAATTAGATGGATGTTATCAAATTTTTTTGGCTTATAATTTAATTCCGTTAATCTCGCTAACATCGCATCAATTTGATTGAATGTAGATATATCAATGGTAGAATTAACAAACAACTCATAACTTTTCATTTCCGCATAATTTGCGTTTGCACTATTCAGCCGTTCAACTTTGCTTGCAACAGCATTTACAAATTCTTTTATCGGGGAATTGTCTATGTCATCTTCCACATATGAACCCTGTTCCCATATCAATTTGCTACCTTCAAGATGGACGGTATCTTTTAATTGCTCCAATCTCTCTAAAATGCGCGGTGGCGTTTGTTCGCCTTTTTTGGCTGCTCTATGCCAAAGATTAAATGCTTCAACGACTTCTTGGGGCATACAGTTCGTTACTTCTATTCCTATTTCGCTACCATATCGCAAATCAGGCTTATCTGCAATTTGCAAATCAATAAACTTTTCGGGGAAACATTTCTCCAAAACCACCTTTGCAAAATATTCGTCAAACCGCTTTTGTCCCATAAGTAAATCCCCTTCATTTCAAAATTGCCACAATCTAATTGCTTAAATCAAAGAATTACCTTCTCCGACATATTTTTCTAAATTATACCATATTTTTGCTTCAAATTCAACTTAATCGGTTACATATATAACAAAAGGGGTTCAACCCCTGCGAGCAACGGCTATCCTATTCGGCGTTTTACTACGCTACTTTTCATTCATTATGGACAACAAATAAGCGCAAGTTGAATTTAATTCAACTTGCGCTATTTTTAATTATAAATTATTTAAATCAATTTCTTCATTGTTCAATGTTATATTAATTGTAGGATTACTAATCAAATTTTTTCTTGTTATCTTTACAATAAAGCTATTGTCGTTAATTGTTGTCGTAAGCGTGGCATTGAACCATTTAAACGAGCCAAATAACATTTTATCTTTTTCTTCTCCGTCAACAAATAGCTTAACGACGCAATTTCCCGTAATTATCTCAATTTTATGAGTTTGAATTGTATAACAGAATTTTTTTCGTACTTTGAAAATTGCTATAAGTGTTAATAGGATAGCAATAGTAAAAATTATTACAGCAACTATAAGAGCAGGTATCATATATTATCTCGCTTTTTATTTTTATTATAACACAAATAAAAGTTATGCACAATGAAAGTAATATGAAATTTGAACGAACACACGACTGCGCCACACGTTCAAGCACCCGTCCTAAATATTGCCGACTTGCGGACTAAAATCAACAGTAATAATATCGTTATTTTCAATAATTTTGCGATTTTATAAAAGCCATTGTTTGCTTTGCTGTTTGTTGAACTTCGGCGTTATTCATGTATCCCCATCATACCATTGATTTTTTTAAGAATTTCCGCTATTTTTTGCTCCAAATCGCCTAAATTACTGTCGTTATGTATGACATAGTACTTCGCAAAGTTGCAATTATCGTAGTTAAATTGCGATTTTATACGCAAAACTACGGTTTGCGGGTCTAACCCGTCTCTCTGGGCAACGGCGGCTATTCTTTCTTCTTCGTTACGCAAAACTACTATTATGCCGTCGAAAAACTCCTCATAACCGCTTTCGAATAAAAGCGGAACTTCGGTAAAGGATATTTTGTGCCCTTCGGCTTTTTTGAAAACTTCTTCCATTATTGCGGGGTGAGTTATTGCGTTTAATTTTTCCAAAGCCGACTTGTCCGCAAAAACTATTTCGGCAAGCTTATTTCTGTTTAGGCTTCCGTCTGCGCACAAAACGCCGTCAAATTCCCGTGAAATTTTATTTAAAAATTTCTTATCGCATAAAAGAGCTTTATAAATTTCGTCACAGGAAAAGACGGCAAAGCCTTGCCGCCTTAAAATTTCCGCAACGGTCGATTTGCCGCTGCCTATCCCTCCCGTAATAGCAAATTTATAATTATTTTGCGTCATACCAATTCTTTCCCGTATGCACTTCTACCGTCATAGGCACTTTCAAGCTAACTGCGTTTTCCATTTTTTCTTTAAGAATTTCTGCGGCACGGGCAGCCTCCTCTTCGGGCGCTTCCAAAACAAGCTCGTCATGCACTTGCAAAATCAACTTGGTTTTAAGTCCTTCCGCTTTTAATGCGTTTGCCACGTTAACCATAGCAATCTTTATTATATCGGCGCTTGACCCTTGCAACGGCATATTCATTGCCGCGCGCTCGCCAAACTGCCTCAAATTGTAGTTTGCCGAATTTATTTCGGGGATAACCCGCTTTCTGCCCGTCAAAGTACAAATATAACCGTGTTTTTTTGCAAACTCAACGTTTTCGTTCATATAGTCTTTAACCGAACTGTAAGTCGCAAAGTATTTTTCAATATATTCCTTAGCTGTTGCCGTCGAAACGTTTAAATTTCTTGCAAGTCCGAAATCGCTTATTCCGTAGATTATTCCGAAGTTAACAGCCTTTGCCGCACGTCTCATTTTTTGCGTGACCTCTTCAAACGGCACCCCAAAAACTTGCGCTGCGGTTGCGCTGTGAATATCCTTACCCGAATTGTAAGCGTCAATCAGCTCCTTACAGCCCGAAAAATGCGCTAATAATCTAAGCTCGATTTGGGAATAATCCGCGTCAACAAAAACGTTCCCTTCGCGCGCAACGAAAATCTTCCTCAGCTCTTTACCCTCGTCGTCCCTTATAGGAATATTCTGCAAATTGGGATTAGAGCTTGAAAGTCTACCCGTTGTTGTAACGGTTTGGTGGAAAGTCGTGTGAATTAGCCCGTCCTTGCCGATTAGCGGTCTATATCCCTCTAAATAAGTCGAAGATATTTTCTGATAGAAACGGTATTTCAGAATATCTGCAATTACGGGGTGCTTATCGACAAGCTTTTCCAACACGTCCGCGCTTGTCGAGTACTTATTTTCGGTCTTTTTCTTTTTAACCTCGGTAATGCCGAGGTTATTATATAACACTTCTCCAAGCTGCATAGGCGAATTTATGTTAAATTCTTTATCGCAAGCCTTAAAAATTTTCCACTTATACTCCTCGGCGCTGTCGCGGAACTGCATAGCAAGCTCGTTCATATCGTTTACGCTGATTTTTACGCCGCTCGTTTCCATATCGAAAAGCACTTGAACGAGGGGTTTTTCAATCTCTTCGTAAAGTTTGACCATATTCTCGGCTTTCAGTTTTTCGCCGACGATTTTGAAAATTTCCGTTACCGAAAACGCCGAATATTCGTAATTGTATGCGTAATAGCCGCACAAATCTTTAAGCGGTAAAACTGCGGTTTCATAATCGCAAAGGTAGTTTGCAAGCAACAAATCGTCGAATTGGCACTCAAAAGCGACGCCCAAGTTATGCAAAATATGCATCTGACGCTTGCTGTCGTAAGTTAAAACCTTGTTTTGGGGGCAAGAAAAGACTGCTTTTAAAACCTTGTTAAAGTCGTCTGCGTTGATATTATCCTCAGCCAAAAGGTCTGCTGACACGGCAAGAGAATACTCCTTGCCGCCCGTGTAAATTTCCGCGCTTCCGTCACCTAAAATGACGCAAAACTCGCTATTTTTATCTAAAACGGCACAAATTTCTTCAAAGGACTTGCAATTTATCTTTTCGGGATAGACTATTTCGGAAGAAAGATTTCCCGTCGAATCGTCGAAAATATTGAGCGAAAGCAAACTTCTGAATTCGAATTCGGAAAACATTTTTTTGACTTCCGCGTTATATTTTTTAGGCATAACGCAGTCCGAAAGCCGAATATCCAACTCGCAATTTCTATCGATAGTTGCAAGCTTGTAGGATAGGTAAGCAAGTTCTTTATTTGAGGAAATTTTGGTCAAAACCGAGCCTTTCAACTCGTCAAGGTGCTCGTAAATGCCGTCAAGCGTGCCGTATTTTTCAAGTAGGCTTAAAGCCGTCTTTTCGCCTATACCGGGCACTCCGGGAATGTTATCCGAGCTATCGCCCATAAGCGCCTTTAAGTCCACTACTTGGGCGGGCTCGATGCCGATTTCCGACTTAAAATTGTTTTTATTGAGCTTTAAAAGGTCGGTAACGCCGCGCTTAGTGAAATGCACGTCCGTCTTTTCGTCAACGAGCTGATAACTGTCCCTATCGCCCGTATATAAATAGCTGTGAACTTCGAATTTTTTCGACAGCGTGCCTAAAATATCGTCTGCTTCGATGCCCTCTTTTTGGCAAATAGCAATATTCATTGCCTTTAAAAGGTTTTTCAAAGGCTCCACTTGCACCGCCAAATCATCGGGCATAGGTTTTCTCGTCGCCTTGTAGCCGTCGTACATTTTGTGGCGAAAGGTCGGGGCTTTCATATCGAAAGCAACCGCCAAATATTCGGGCTTTAAATCGGCTTGAATTTTAAAAAGAAGCTTAATAAAGCCGAAAATCGCGTTCGTCGGTATTCCGCTTGACGTAGTGAATACGGGCGTTGCGTAAAAGGCTCTGTTTAAAAGGCTGTTGCCGTCGATTAATACAAGTTTATCCATAATATTCAGTTTAACACTTTCCGCAAATAAAATCAATAAAAACGCTTGATTTTTGCACGGCTTTATAATATAATGAATAAGCTGTTGCCGGTGTGGTGGAATTGGCAGACGCGCGGGACTCAAAATCCCGTGGTAGCGATACCGTGTGGGTTCGACCCCCACCACCGGCACCATTAGATAATCAGTCGAACTTATTTGTAAATTCAAGTGAGTTACGACTGATTATTTTTTATAAATTTTTGACGAGGTTGCCAATGATAAAATTAGTGGATATGCTCAACATACAAGCAGAATATTATAATAATTACAAAATTCATTTTGCAACTGGTACAGACAATAAACAGAAAGCTTATGAAAAATTTTTAATAAATGAATTTGACGAGTGGCAAGCCAACCAAACGAATAAAAACTTTAACCGCGAGTATGTAATTTCATTAATTTACTACGATAGAGATATTTGGCTTTTCGGAGGTATCTATAAAGTTAATAACCAAACACCGCACCCCGTAACACTTAGTGACGGTTGGAGCGGTTGGCATTACGATTTAACACTTACTGATAATCAAAAAGATTTAATCGGAGAGTTTTTGTTTATTATAAAAAAGAGTTTCGCGCCTCATACCCTTGTTTAGAATTACAAACAAAGAAAGGAATGAACCCCGCTGACATCTGTGTTTCTTCAATTTTAGATAAACGAGTTACTATAAACGACTTTAGCGGCTTTGATAATGTAAATATTTCTTACCAAACTTTAAAGCATATTATTGAAAACAACATTGCAACTTGGAAATCTGCTTTATCTAATGTAAAGGGCATTTACTTAATTGTCGATATGCTTACCGGTAAACAATATGTAGGTAGCGCATACGGAGAAGATTGTATTTGGCAACGCTGGTCTGAATATGCCAAAAACGGACACGGCGGGAATATTGAGTTAAAAGAACTATTGAATATTAACGGAAGCGATTATAAAAACAATTTCAAATACTCAATTTTAGAAGTATGCAATATGAACTTGGGTAGCGAGTATATAATTGGGCGTGAAACGTATTGGAAAGAAGTTTTAGTGACAAGAAAGTTTGGAATGAATAATAATTAGAATTTTTTACAATTTGACTTTCTTGCCACGCTGTGTACCAAAAGCGCCGTTCGAGTATTCGGACGGCGCTTTTTATATTTACTTTTGTAAACTTATGTTTGACTTTTTAAAATCTTTATAGTAGAATACAAGCAAAAAATACTAAGGAAATACTAAATGGACGGTTGGCTTATCGCTATTATTGCAATAACCTCAATATTTATATGTTTGGTTGTGCTGATAAGCATACTGTATTATCGCAACAAGAAAAAGGCGCGCATAAAAAGAAAAATTCGCGGACTTGCAAACAACACTTTGGAAATGACGCCCGAAGAATTTTTTGCGATGAGAAAGGCGAGCTTGGGCGGCAAAGGCAGCCCCTCCTATGCGTTGACTATGAATTTTGCGGGCGTATACATACTTTATAATTCCACAAAAAACAAGTATTATGTCGGTCAAGGCAAAGAGGTTTTGAACCGCGTGAACTCACATTTTACCAGCAAGGGCAACGGCGACGTTTACGCCGATTATAAGTACGGCGATGAGTTCACTATTAAAATGATTGCGTTAAAGGGCAGTAAATTTTCAACCTTGAACGAGTTGGAGCGCAACACTATATTGACCTATGACGCCTTTTCCTCCGGATATAATAAAACGCGCGGAAACAAATAAAAATTCAGCCCCGCGGCTTAAAGCCGCGGGGCTGAATTTTTATTTATTTCATTGAATTTAAGCAGCTTGAGGTTTTTTGTTGCTTTTAAGCTCTTTTTCAAGCTTTTGGCAAGTTTCCTCAATCTCCTCTTCGGTTTCGACGAGTTCAACTCCGTCCAAAATCTGTTGCAGCTTATATTCTTGGCTCAAATATTTTATCGTTTGATAACCCATAACGGCTGTTAAAACGCCGTTTGTAAGGCCTTGCACGGAAGAATCGACTATCGCAGAAATGGCCGAACCTAAAAGAGGTATTCCCTTTACGGCGTCGCCCATAGTTTTGACAATGCTGTTTCCTATCTTCATACCGCCCAAGCCGTATGCAATGAGCGAGTTTTGAAATACCCGTCCGAAAATCTTAATAAGTTTAGCGTCCGACGGTCTGAACCCGTAAAGGAAAACCAAGTCCTTTACAAGCTGTAAATTCAAAAATACCACCAATGCGGCGTCTACTTTGCTCGTTTGTGAAAGCGCGGAGTACATCGCAGACTTCATAGAGCTTTTAAAAATCATATCCTTTGCGGATTTTTTAACGCTGCCGGTATAAAGCGCGGTAAGCGAGTTCATTATGCCCGAGTCGTCGTTTGCCCTAACGGCAATTGCAAGTTCGCCAACCGTCTTTGAGTCGTACCACCCCACTCCGTCCACTTTTGCGGTCAAATCTATGATTTTATCGGCAATTTCGCGCCTTACCCTTCTGTTATGCTTTTTTGCCGCGCTTGCGGTGTTTGCGTTAACGTTGACGATGAAGTACGGCGACTTCATAATTTTTATCATCGGAACTATGAAAAGCACTATATACAAAATAAGACAAATACCGCCGGCGGCATAGCCCGCATATTCGTTAAGTTCGTAAATTCTCAAACAAACGAAAAACAAGCAAGCAAACAAAAACAATCCGATAACCGCGCAAATCAACTTTAACAACAGTTTTGCTCCGCGCACGTTCTGTCGCTTGGTGTATTTTTGCTCATACTCGTAAATGGTAAGCTTGCCGCTCTTCTTCTCCCCGCTCTCTTCAAGCGGGACTAAGGCAGTTTCGTTCTTTTTTTCTTTTTCGGGCGCACCGCCCTTATTCGTGTTCTTATCCATAATATTTCTCCGCGCGCCGATTACGGGCGCAAACGGTAAATTTCTATATATACATTTTATTATTTTTCAATGAAAAAGTCAATTAGCTTAGTGCATATATTATTGTAAATAGTTTACAGTAAATGTAAAATCTTTTCATAAAAAGCCCGAGATTTATTGACTATTAAAATATAAAGTGATAGAATTAAAATGAGGTTGTTTGGGGACTTCGGTTTCATAACGAAATCAAAATTTTTTATAGGATAAGGAGAAAAGATGAAATTTTTTAAAAAGGCGCTAAAAGCGCTTTTATGCACGTCCTTGGTCGTATCGATTGGCGTTTCTGCTACTGCGTGCAGCACCGATGACGGCGGCGACGACGGAGACAACAAGGGTGACAACCCGGGGTTTATCGATACCCCCACTTTCACCCCTCCCGACGACGGCAGCGAGGGCATAGATTGGAGCAAGTATTGGGACGGCGTCAGTTCCGTCGACTCTTCCACAGATAACTTCAAATTTACGGGTTCGAAAGATATCGGCACTCTTACGGGCGATTACACACCTACCATTACACCCGCAAACGAAGGCGAACATGTAATAGTATCGTTCACTGACGGCGTTCCCGCTCAGTCGATTATATACGGCGGTACGGCGGTTAAGCCCAATCCCCCCGAAATTTCGGGCAAAATGTTTGTAAATTGGTATATCGATTCAAATTTCGGCACCGTTTACGACTTTTCAAGCCCCGTAACTTCGAATTTACCCCTATATGCCAAGTGGGTTGACTTGCCCGACAACATCGAAAGCGCAGAAGGAAATAACGAAAGTTTGGCAGTAAACTTTTCGGGAAGCGCAAATACGACGGTTCAATATAAAAATGTTTCGGACAGTGATTGGATTACGGTTGATAAAGAACTAGTCCGTGCAATAGACAGTAGCACTGCAAGGGTTGATATTCTTGGTTTGGCTGCGGGTGAGTACAACGTAAAAATCGGCGAAACTCCTCTTCCCGCACCCGTTACCGTCAATAAATACGACCGTTCGGGTTACGCTCACTTCAACAGAAGGACGTCGGACACATCTTATTCGGGCGTAGGCGCGTATAACGACGACGGAACGCTTAAAGACAACGCATTAGTCATCTATGTTACGGACGCAAACAAGGATACCGTAATGGACGAGGTTTGCGCAGCAAATCCGGACGTTCCTATGTTCCAAATCCCGGGCAGCGATTGGAAAAATAAGAACGCAAGCGGCATAGGTTGGTGGTTAAACAATAACCAATACACGGCAAGCAACGTCGGCAGTGATAAAAACAAAGTTCCAAGCAATACTTACGACCAAGCAAACGGCGGCAAATTAGCGTTTAAAGCGGTTGACAGACCCATAGTAATCAGATTTATCGGCACGGTAACCACCCCCGAAGGCTGTACTGCGTATAACGATACAAAAGAAGGCGGCGGCGTAGGCGACAACGGACATATGGCCCGTATGAAGAACCTTAAAAACGTTACGCTTGAAGGCGTAGGCGACAATGCGGTAATTCAAGGTTGGGGATTCCATTACGTTATGGGAACCGACGCAAAGGACGGTCAAGGCACAAGTTTCGAGGTGAGAAACTTGACCTTCAACGAATATCCGGAGGATGCCATCGGTATGGAAGGTCAGCAATCGGGCAGTAAAATTACCGCAGCCGTTGCAAGATGTTGGATACACCATAACACCTTCCTCCCCGGCTATTGCGCGAACCCCGCCGAAAGCGATAAGAAAGAAGGCGACGGAAGTTGCGACTTTAAACGCGGCGAGTATTACACTTGTTCATACAACTACTTCGAGTGGTGTCATAAAACCAACCTAATCGGTTCTTCCGACTCTTCACTTCAATACAACATATCGATGCACCACAACATGTGGTACAACTGCGGTTCGCGTATCCCCTTGTTAAGACAAGCAAACTGCCACTTCTACAACAACTACGTTTGCGGCGATATGACTGCAAAGTCACCGTATAATCACATCTCAAAACCGGCGTTAAGCTACGTTCACTCCCTCCGCGCTAACAGTTATATGTTCAGTGAAGCAAACTACTACGAGGGCAGCAAAAACGTAACCGACGGCAAAAGCGGCGGCGCAGCCAAGAGTTGGAACGACGTTACAACCCAATGCTTTGGCACTAATACAATGGCGGAAGCAACGTCACGCGACCAAAAGGTCGGCAACAACTGCGCATACGACGGCACTAACTACTCTTCATTCGATACGGACTCTTCACTGTTCTATTACGACAGTGAAAACAAGACCACCAACGCGCTACTCGATGACCCCGTAGCCGCAAGAACGAGAGTTTTATACGAAGCGGGCGCTTTGGGTTATGAGCCACCCGTGTCTCAGCAAAAAACCAGCTCTACCCCTAAAAACACTTCCAATATAACTTTACCAAAGGACGGCAAAGCAAAAGGAGAAATTTTAGTTTTCGCGCTTACGGGCACTACGGAAGTTACGCTTACCACTACCACAGTTGACCTTTATGATAATTACGGTAAAGTTTGGTTTACGAATTTCAGCGGAACTAAAACCGTTATTCTTCCAAAAGGCACTTATGTTGTAGCAAGCGCGCAGAAAGATAAAGAAGGTTATTTGACAAATATTGAGTTTGTCGAAGGCGAAGGCAACTCCGAGGCAAGGGTTGAGGCGGCAAAACAAGCTTTGGCGGCTATCCCCTCCACAATAACGTTAAGCAGCGAATACTTAATAGAGGACGCTAAAACGGCTTACGGCTCGCTTATCGGTAACGAGGTTGACCAAATAGACGCAGAACTTTTAGAGCGTTATGCAAAAGCTTCCGCCGCTTACGAGGAATTGCTTGTAGAATATGTAGTTAAACGTATCGAATATATCGGCGAAGTTACGGCTGACTCCTATGTGAAGATTAATGCCGCGCAAACTGCTTACAACAAGTTATCGGTAACCCATCAAGCGAAAGTAACTAACTACTCCACTCTTACTGCGGCTTGGACAAATTTCAAAGGCTTTGCGGTAACTAACGTAATTAACAGATTAAACGATTTACCCGATTTAACTGCAAGCGACGTAAGCATAAAATCAAACGCAACTGTTGAAAAACTTTACGATTGGTTCAACGCCGTACAAGACGCATACGAAGATTTGAACGGTGACGAAGATAGGCGCGACGAAGTTCCCGCAGATTCCGTCAAGAAGCTTACAGACGGATATGCAGAGCTTAACACGATAAGCAACTTCCTTGACTTTAAAGCAAGCCTTGCCGCAACAAGCGTTGAAAACGCAACGACGGACGGCGCTAAACTTGTATCCCTTTACAACGGCTTGCCGGATAGCTATAAGGCTAAAATCACGGGCGACGAATTGACCAAGTTCAACCAAATTAAAGCCGCTTATGACGAATATGCAAGCAAGGCTGTAACGTGTACGTTTATGAATGCGCCCAGCAGTGATTTGTTCAAGGTAACTAAAGGAAGTTACACAAGTTGCGACGTAACAATTAACGGTGAAACCTTGACGTCTTGCCTTAAAATAGAAAGCAGCACAAACGTAGAAGTAACCGTTGGCGCAAACTTGACGTTGAACTTATACGTAAGCAAAGCGGGCAAGATTAAGATTGACGGAACAGATTACAGCTCTGCCACCGATGCAAGCGGCAACAACGTAATTACGGTTACCCTTGAAGCGGGCACGCACATCATAACCAAAAACACAAGCTTTAATCTGTATATGGCAACGCTTACACCCGCAGCTTAATTAAACAAATACCAAAACACAAAAATCACGGCTTAACGCCGTGATTTTTTATGTGCAGAATTACTAATGAAAAGAAAAGCCCCGCCCTATCGGGCGGGGAAAAGATTTATATTTCTTTTATGTTATTGTAAATCTAACTTTGAACTGCTTATGCGATAGCAGATATCAAAACGTTCAACTCATAAAGGTATGCGCCGCCGCCCGAACCACCGATGTAGTAAGTACCGGCGCTAAGAGTAAACGTATAAGTATTAGGCATAACCGTATTTTCAGTTGCTTTGGGTAAGGTGTCAAAAGCAGTCGCTGCTGCATCATTAATTTTTAAGTCGGAAGGAGTTAATTTGGTTCCGGATGCATTAAGAACAGCCAAACTTACAGATTTATCAGACTTTTGCCCCGCAACAACCTTAACCGTAGCAACTCCGCCCTCGGGAACTACAAATTTAATTGAGTTTGCAGTGGTTGAAGCTCCACCGCTAGTTAACGACACTTGCTTAGCATAAGTAGGAGTTCCATCTACAACAGCCATCTTATTACCGTTTTCAGTCTTAACCTTATCGGTAATTTCAAAGAAATCATCAAGGACTGTATTTGCAGCAACTTTCGCCACCTCAAGAATGTTGTTATTTTCTGCAATTACCGCATAAAGCGCAGTTGCGTATGTGTCATGTTTATTGCCGAATTCAACCAAAGTCGTCTCGTCTTGCGTTTCGGCAGAAGTATACCAAGCAACGACTTTCTTGTCTACGGACAAGCCCAACGCCTTATCAAGAGCAGCCTTGGTAAGCGTATCTTCCGCATACAACTTTAACGTTTTTGTTGTACCCGTTGCGCTGCCGTCAACAATATAATCAAGCGTAAACGTAGTGCTTGAAGAATTGTAATAATCGTCGTTGTGAAGGTTAGCAACCGCATCAACAAATGCACCGTAAGCGGTAATCGCCATATTTACAGTAAGTCCGCTATCGGCAAGTGCAGTATCAAGCGTTGCTTTTGCCGTTGTGTAAGCTTCTTTGTTTAACCCTTCAAGCGTATACTTACCGTTATAATTTGCATCGATTTGTGCGTTTACATAACCTTTATATGCCGCAACAACTGCGGTATTGTAAGCTGCATAAGCAGTATCGCAAGCTTCTTTCGTCGTAGCGCTTGTTAAAGCCGTATCGGCAGCTGTCTTTGCTTCACTGCCTTTAAGGCTTTCGGGAAGTACAGTCTCAATTTTATCGATATCAGATTTTACTGCATCTTTGTAATCATCAATCGTAGCTTCACGAGTAATTGTAATAATGTTATCCATTTCAAGCAATCTTTCACCGCTCTTGCTTGAAATAAGCTGATAGCCCGAAAGCTTGCTGATACCCAAGTTTGCGTTATTAACCACATAATTGCTGTTAACAGTTACAGTAACACGACCGGTAGTCAAATCAAACTTATAGTAGATTTTGTATAACTCATCTGCCGCAGGAGTTATTTCCGTTGCAGAAGGTTGATAAGCCGTGTTGCTTGTTAATGTATAGCTCAAAGCACCTTTATCCGTGGTCGTAAGTGCGAATACTCTGTTTGTATCGTCGCACTTGCCCGCCTTTTCACTATTTTGCGTTCCGTCATAGAAAGTAATTAAAGACCACTTTGAACCCATTGCAGTAGGCTTAATTTCCACATAGCCTTCAACAACGCAGTTATTCAAATCAGCACCGAAGTCTGCAAGCAAACCAACGTTTTTACCATTTGTTACATGTTTAGCAATACCATTGCTTACATTTACATAATTGGCAGCAGTGTCAACGCTTTCGTCTGCAACCGTATATACGCCGGCAGTACCGAACGTTGAGAATACGGGTAACTTCTTATTCTGTGCGAAGAAGGTTTCGCCAAGAACGATAGTTGCGTTTTCTTTTTCGGACAAACTCTCATAATCTTCTGCCATTGCGCCGACAAATCCGCACACATCGCAAATGTTGTTTTTATCTTCGTCAACGTGCGCTATTACGTCCCTATAATCATCAGTGGTGTGGTCACAAGTAGGTTCATGCCAGTGACCGTTTGGTCCATTCGTCCATTCGGTTTCAAAAGTGTGTTGCAATTCAACACGGCACACGTCGCAATAAGCGTCGTTATCTTCGTTTACATGGGCGCCGTAGGAGCCTTTCTCTTCGGTGTCGCCGCAAGTGGGCTCGTGCCAGTGGTGCGTGGGGTCGGTAGTCCATGCGGTATCATAAGTATGTTCGTGTCCGCCGCCGTTGGTACCGCCTTCCTCACCCGTATCGCAAGCGGCAAAACCTACGATTGAGGTCGCGGTTACCGCGCTCATGCCGAAAACCAACAAGGCTTTCATAAGTTTGGATTTTCTCATTCTTTCCTCCCAAAGCTAATCATTTAGCTCAAAAAATTTCAAATGCGGTGAAAGCAAAATTTATCACCTAATTTATTATACAACTTAAAAACGGCAAATTCAAGTGATTTGTGAAAAAATTTAACTTTATTTTAAAATTATTTTCTTTTTTAATGGTAAAAATGGTTAAAAATTGCAAAACATACCGCCCGCAGCCGAAAACGGCTGCGGGCGGCGTTTTTAATGTAATTTAATTTTTGAAGTTAGCCGATTGCGAATTTTACAAACTTTCCAAAATAAGCTTGTCCGCAACAAGGGCGATAAACTCGCTGTTGGTGGGACGTTCGCTGCCTATGTAAACTCTTGCACCGAAAATGGAACTTATAGCTTCCGTGCGACCCCTATTCCACGCAACTTCGATAGCATGACGAATTGCTCTTTCTACCTTGCTTGGGCTTGTTATAAACTTTTCACTGATTTTAGGGTAAAGCTCTTTCGTTACCTTATTTATAATAGACGGGTCCTCAACCGCAAGTTTTATGCCCTCTCTAAGATACGAAAAGCCCTTTATATGCGGCGGTATGCCTATCGTGATAAATATGTTGCTAATCTTTTCATCCAAAGAACCGGCTTTGCGTTTGTCCCTAAGCTCGGTGGCAACCTTGTAATTGAACGCCCTACTGCTTGAAAGTTCTTTTATTCTGTCAACAAGCGTTTCTGCCTTGACGGGCTTTGCAAGGTAGTAAATCGCGCCGTGCTCGATAGCTTGGTCTACGATTTTATCGTCCACGAACCCGCCGACGGCAATTGTCAGACAGTCGGGCACATTTTCTCGAACGAAATCGAGCACGCCGAAGCCGTCAAGCCCCGTCAATACCAAATCGACAACGGCAACCGTAGGCGAACTGCGCTTAATAAGCTCGATTGCCGTGTTTCCGTTTGAAGAGCTTGCACATACCGTGAACCCCTCTACTGCGTTCAAATAGTCGGACAGTTCTTGAACGAACTCGTCATTGTTTGAAAATAATGCTATTTTTTCTGATTTCATAATAATTTCCCTTTCGTTTTTTTGGTTGTGGGGAAATTATAATACACATTTTCGGGTTTGTAAAGTAATTTTGTAAAAAAATGACGTATTTTTTTACAAAAATATTGTAATTTTGTAAAAAATTCAGTCGAACTATGTCGAACTCAAAATTTTACTGTGTTATGATGTCCAAATATTCATCATAATTGACGCATTTGTCAAATTTTTTGGTTTGGTTGATTTCTATAATTCTGTTGGCGACGGTATTCATAAGCTCTTGGTCGTGCGAAGTGAACAGCATACAGCCCTTAAAATTCTTCATTCCGTTGTTTAAAGCGGTTATGCTTTCAAGGTCAAGATGGTTAGTCGGCTCGTCCATAATTAAGAAATTGCTGCCTTCGAGCATCATTTTGGCGAGCATGCAGCGAACCTTTTCGCCGCCCGAAAGTACTTTTGCCTCTTTCAACGCCTCTTCGCCGGAGAAAAGCATTCTGCCGAGCCAACCGCGCAAATACTCCTCGTAATGGTCCTTGGAATATTGGCTGAGCCACTGTACAAGATTTAAATCGCAGCCTTGGAAATACTCGTTGTTGTTTTCGGGAAAGTAGGAAACCGAAATGGTCTTGCCCCAACGCACCGTGCCGCCGTCGGGCTGAACCTTGCCCGTCAAAATATCGTACAACATAGAAACGGTCGTTGACTTATCGCTGACGATACCGATTTTTTCGTCCTTTTGCACGGTGAACGAGATATTTTCAAAATAACCCTTTTTAGTAAGCCCTTCCACCATTAAAATATCGTTGCCAATATCTTTTTCGTATTTGAAATCGATAAACGGGTATTTTCTGAGCGAGGGTTTAAAGTCCGATATGGTGAGTTTTTCAAGCTCTTTCTTTCTCGAAGTAGCTTGGCGGGACTTTGAAGCATTTGCCGCAAACCGCGCGATAAAGTCTTGCAGCTCTTTTGCGCGCTGCTCGTTCTTCTTGTTTTGGTCGCGCTGCTGACGGGCGAGAAGTTGGCTTGTTTCGTACCAAAAGTCGTAGTTGCCAAGCATCATATTTATTTTGCCGTAGTCTACGTCGCAAATGTGCGTACAGACTTTGTTCAAAAAGTGACGGTTATGGGAAACGATTATTATGGTGTTTTCGAAGTCGAGAAGGTAATTTTCAAGCCAACGCACAGTCTTTATGTCGAGGTTGTTAGTCGGCTCGTCCAATAAAAGCACGTCGGGGTTGCCAAAAAGCGCTTGCGCAAGCAAAACCTTGACCTTGTGCTTTGCGTCCAAATCCGCCATAAGCGTTTCGTAATATTCCTCGGTTATGTCGAGGGCGTTCAAAAGGGTCTGAGCTTCATACTCCGCTTCCCAACCGCCAAGTTCGGCAAATTCGCTTTCAAGCTCGCTTGCGCGCACGCCGTCCTCTTCGGTAAAGTCGGTTTTTGCGTAAAGCGCGTCCTTTTCGTCCATTATGTCCACAAGCCGCTTGTGACCGAGCATTACCGCGCGCAATACGGTGACGTTATCAAAAGCGTTTTGGTTCTGTTGCAAAACGGACATTCTCTCCGTCTTGTCAAGCGTAACGTCGCCCTTGTTCGGCTCTACCTCGCCGCTTAAAACCTTTAAAAATGTGGACTTGCCCGCGCCGTTTGCGCCTATGATGCCGTAGCAGTTACCCTTGGTGAATTTTAAATTTACTTCCTCGAACAGTTTTTTACTGCCGTATTGAAGCGATACGTTGTTGACTTGTAACATAGAAACTCCTTAAATTGCGAATTGACTGTTATATAAATTAGCGTAAAAGCCTTGTTTTGCAAGCAGCTCGTCATGCGTACCTTGCTCGATTATATTGCCGTTATTCATTACTAAAATTAAGTCGGCTTCCCTTATTGTCGAAAGCCTATGCGCAACTACAAAGCTCGTTCTGCCGTCCATAAGGCGGGCGAACGCAGCTTGAATTTTTTGCTCTGTGCGGGTATCTATTGAGGAGGTTGCCTCGTCGAGAATAAGCATAGGCGGCAAACAAAGCATTATTCGCGCTATGCATAAAAGCTGCTTTTGACCTTGCGAAAGATTTCCGCCGTCCTCGGCGATTACCGTATCGTAGCCGTCGGACATTTGCATAATAAAGTTGTGTGCGTGGGCGGCTTTTGCCGCTTCTTCCACTTCTGCACGCGTTGCCGCGGGGTTGCCCATAGCGATATTTTCGAACACGGTACCGCTTTTAAGCCAAGTATCTTGCAAAACCATTCCGTAGTTTTTGCGAAGCGATTTGCGGGTGACGCTTAAAACGTCTTTGCCGTCAACGGAAATTTCACCGCCGTCGGGGTCGTAAAAGCGCATTAATAAATTTATAAGCGTGGTTTTGCCGCAGCCCGTCGGGCCCACTATTGCTATTCTTTGCCCCGCCTTTGCGTAGATATTCAAATCCTCGATAAGTTTTTTACTTTTGTCATATGAAAACGATACGTTTTTAAACTCGACGTTGCCTTGAACGTTTTCAAGCACAGCCGCGTTTTCTGAGTCGGGTGATTGGGGCTGTTCGTCTATAATTTCGTAAATTCTGCCCGCACACGCAACAGCGTTTTGAAGCTCAGTTACAACGCCCGATATCTCGTTGAACGGCTTAGTGTATTGGTTGGCGTAGGACAGCAAATTAGAAAGCTTGCCGACGGTGAAAACTATTGGCAACGGCACCGCGAAAATGAGCATTAACGCGCCCGCAAGCGCAACTGCCGCATACACTACCGCGTTGACAAAGCGCGTAGAAGGGTTAGTAAGCGAAGAATAGAAAATCGATTTCAACGACGCCTTAGTCAATCTGTCGTTTATTTCATCGAATTTTTCAAGGTTCTCGTCCTCGTGTCCGAATGCTTGCACGACTTTTAAATTGCCTATCATCTCATCGATAAAGCCCGTCTGTTCGCCGCGTATTTGCGAAGTTTTCTTGAAAAGCGAATACGTCCGCGACGCGATAAACTTTGCGACGAAAAGAGAAAGCGGAGTTAAAACGAAAACAATCAGCGCGATTATCCAATTCATCGCAAACATTATGCCGAGCACACCGAAGATAGTCAAAACGCCCGTAAACAGTTGGGTGAACCCCATCAAAAGTCCGTCGGCAAAGGCGTCCACATCAGCTATGGCGCGCCCGACAATATCGCCGTAGGAGTGCGCGTCTATAAACTTCAAAGGCAGCTTTTGTAAGTGCGCGAACGCGCTTTCGCGTATGTCTTTTACCACGTTATAAGTAATATGATTATTTATAACGCTTGTAAGCCACTGCGCCGCGCAAGTTATTGCAACTGTAACGCCGATAGCCGCAAATTTTACAAATACCTCTTCAAGCTGCACTCCGCCGTCCACGAAAAGGTCGATAATCTGCCCGACGAATATTGGCGCAAGCAAGTTGCCCGCAACCGAAACGAGGGCAAAAAACACCGTTGCAGCAATAAGCAACTTGTATTTTTTAAGTTGTTTTAATATACGTTTGAAGGTCGATTTCTTAGAGGACATTTACGCGCCCTCCTTTTCAAACTGCGAATAGTGAATTTCGCGGTAAATATCGCAAGTTTTCAAAAGTTCTTCGTGCGTGCCCGAGCCGACCATTTTCCCGCCGTCCAAAACTATAATTTTGTCAGCATGCCGTATAGACGAGGTGCGCTGCGAAACTATGAACACAGTCGGGTTGTAATCAAGCTTTTTAAGCGACTGCCTAAGCTTTGCGTCCGTTGCGTAATCGAGCGCGGACGCGCTGTCGTCCAAAATCAAAATTTCGGGCTTTTTGACGAGTGCGCGCGCAATAGTAAGCCTTTGCCGCTGTCCGCCCGAAAAGTTCTTTCCGCCTTGCTCGACCATTTCGTCAAGTCCGCCCTCTTTGACTTTTATTACGTCCGCCGCTTGCGCTGTTTCTATCGCGGTGAAAATTTGCTCGTCGGAAGCGTCGTTTAGCCCCCACTGCATATTTTCGCGCACGGTTCCTTTAAACAAAACGGCGCGTTGGGGTACGATACCGCACTTGCCGCGTAGGGTTTCGTCGCCGATTGCATTAACGTTCACGCCGTCGATTAGCACTTCCCCCTCTTTCGCGTCATAAAAGTGCGGCAACATATTCACAAGGGTGGTTTTACCCGCGCCCGTGCCGCCTATTATCCCTACGGTTTGACCGCGTTCGACCGTAAAGTTTATGCCGTCCAACGCGTTTACCGATGCATTGCCGTAATTAACACTTACGTTTTTAAACTCGATAAAGCTTGCGCCGTATGCGCCGCTCGCGCCCTTAATAAGGGACGGCTGCATATCCAAAATTTCGTTTATTCTGCCCGCGCACGCAAATGACTTAGTGACGGTTATTATAAGGTTTGCAAGCTTGATAAGCTCTATTAATATTTGGGACATATAATTATAAAGCGCAACCACTTGTCCCCTATCAAGGCTGCCCGCGTTGAACTTAATAGCGCCCGTATACATAAGCGCGATAATGGCCGCGTTTATAATCGCGTAAGTCAAAGGGTTCATTAAAGCCGAAATTTTGCCTACAAAGCGCTGCGATTTGGTAAGCTCTGCATTCTTTTTATTGTAGGAAGCAACCTCATCCTCTTCCTTGCAAAAAGCGCGTAACACCCGCGCGCCCGTCAAAGTTTCCCGCGTGGCGACGGTGACTTTATCGAGGTCGCCTTGCACGCGCTTGTACAGCGGAATACTAATAAGCATAATTCCAAACACCACCGCACATAAAACGGCGATTGCTATTGCAAACACTCCGCCCGCGGCAACATCAATTAAAAACGCCATTATCATCGCGCCGAAAACTATAAACGGCGAGCGCATAAACAGTCTTAAAACCAAATTTACGCCCGATTGTACTTGATTCACGTCGCTTGTCATTCGGGTAATCATTTTGCCCGTGCCGAGGTTGTCTATTTGGCTGTATGAAAGCGACTGCATTTTGTCGAAAAGGTCGTGCCTAAGCTCTTTCGAAAAGCCCACCGCCGCCTTTGCCGCAAAGTACTGCGCCGCGACTGCGCTTATTAGCCCTACCACGCCAAGCGCAACCAAAATCAAGCAAGCGTAAACAACGTACGAAGTACTGCCGTTGCCCGCGTCAATCTCGTTTATTATTGCCGAAACGACAAGCGGCACAAACAGTTCGAAGCTCGCTTCCAAAAGCTTAAAAAGCGGAGCCAACACCGATTGCACTTTATAATTTTTGAGATATTTCAAAAGTTTGCGCATACAGATTTAATTATACCAAATAAGGAAATAAAAAGCAATTTTTATTGCAATTATTATTGCAATTTGCTAAACTTTGAGTATGGCATACAAAGTTTACCTTAAAAAGGGCGAAGAAAAGAGAATCGTCGCGGGGCACAGTTGGGTTTACGCCAACGAGGTGGCAAAAATCGACGGCAAGGACAAGAACGGCTCGCTTGCCGAGGTCTACTCCCTCGACGGGCGGTTTATCGGGAAGGGCTATATTAACCACGCATCTAAAATCCTTGTAAGAATTTTTATCCGCGGGAACGAAACCGACGACGAAAGCTTTTACTTTAAACGGCTTTGCGCCGCAAACGATTACCGCGTAAAACTCGGCTACGAAAATTGCTATCGCGTAGTGTTTGCCGAGGCGGACAACCTACCCGCGCTTATCGTGGACAAATACGGCGACTATCTTGCCGTACAGTGCCTATCCCTCGGCATTGATTTAAGAAAGCGCCTTATTTGCAACTGCCTTGTAAAACTGTTTTCGCCCAAGGGAATTTTTGAAAGAAGCGACGTCGCCGTAAGAAAAAAAGAGGGCTTGCCCGAGGTTAAGCAAGTTTTATACGGCGAAGTGCCCGACTATGTCGAAATAGTAGAAAACGGTTTAAAAATGCTTGTTGATATTAAAAACGGGCAGAAAACGGGGTATTTCCTTGACCAAAAAGAGAACCGTTTTGCCACGCGAAAGTATTGCAAGGCCGAGGTTTTGGACTGTTTTTGCAACAGCGGCGGGTTTTCTTTAAACGCTTCAACCGTTGCAGACAAGGTCATTGCTTGCGACATATCCCCTCTTGCGCTTAAAAATGTGCGCGACAACGCCGCGCTGAACGGAGCGAAGAACATTGAAACGCTTTGCGGCGACGTGTTTGAGGTTTTAAGAAACTTTAAAAAAGAAAAACGGCAGTTCGATACGGTTATTTTGGACCCCCCCGCCTTTTGCAAAACCGCAGACGAAGTTAAAGACGCTTTCCGCGGCTACAAGGATATCAACCTAACCGCAATGAAAATAGTTAAAACCGGCGGGTTTTTAATAACTTGCTCTTGTTCGCACTATATGACGGCAACCCTATTCGAAAAAATGCTTATCGAGGCGGCGAAAGAAAGCGGCAGAACGGTGCGTTATGTAGAAATAAAAACGCAAGCCCCCGACCACCCCGCGCTTCTTTCCGCAGAAGAAACTCAGTACCTAAAATTTATAGTTTTACAAGTAATATAAAAAGCGCGGCTTTGAAAACGGATTTTCATAAAAATCAATATCGAAATTTTATATAAACACACATTAAACAAAAAGGTTCTCAAGCTATCGTTTGAGAACCTTTATCTTAATATTTACATTGGATATATGTCGCTGATTCGTTGATATAAGCGAGTAGTACCGTTATGAATAATTTTATAGACGCCGAAAAACTTATAACCGCTACTAGTCTTTACAAAGGTAATTCTATTAGCATTATTCGATTTGCCTAATCTGTTTTCGACTACTTCGATAATGTTATCACCATTATTTTTAATTAAATTGACAACATGGTAATCATCAACAACCGAATTTATTTTTTCAGCATCATAATTTGGATAAAATATAAACCAAACGTCATTCGTTCTATCTGTATCGGCATTTTCAGCGTATAACGGTGTATGCCAACCGAATTTGTTTACTTTGGTTCTATCCCATCCAAGCGTGTCGCAAAATTTTTCATAAATTTGTTGTGAATTATTACCATAAACATAACCGCGTACAATATGAAAAAAATCAATTTCTAAGCTTCTTTGACATACAGAACAATATTTTTCATCATTGGTGACGTAATTTAAGTCACATATTGGACACTTTTTGTATTTCATAATTTATCACCTTAGCTATCTACTTTTTCAATCTTAAAACCTAATGTTTCCGCTTTTGCTAAAAAATAAGGCAAGTTTAAAATACCCCATTGCGTGCAAACATACATTCCTCCATCTATTAATTGTAACACCTCATTTTCTTTTGTAAAAAAACGAATATTATAATCTGCTCTTTTTTTTGCAATTTCTATGTCTTCAACTACCCCGATAGAACCTTGCAAACTTTTATTAAAAACTTGCTTTAATTCATTCCTCGTTATTGAAATATTTTTTGCTAAATAAGATTTAACCACGGCAAGAACTAAACGATTTTTCATATAAATGTTACCTTCAAAAAGATAACGTGAATTATCTCTTTTTTTAACTGATATATCGGCGTTATTATTTTGATGATTAAAATCTTCAATCTCACTTTTAGCAACCTTTTTCAACTCAGATACGTCTTTTTCAAGTTTTTTTATCCTTTCTAACATTTCTAAAATAATGCTAGCATATTCCATAATTTACCTCCTTTATTATATACTACACTTTATCATATTAAAATGTCAAGTGTTTTTTAATGTTATTATATGATATTTTGTGTTATTTTTAAAATAACACAAAATAATTTTGCGCGATTGAAAGTATGACGCATCGCAATCTAAATTGCTTTAAGTAAATTTTCGTAAGAATATAAAAAGCGCGGCTTTGAAAGTGTACTTCCCATAGGAATCAGACATTCGATTATAAAAAGCTCTCAAACAATTTGTTCGAGAGCTTTTAACTTGCATATAATGAAGTTATTATGATAAATTGAAATTTATCGTTACTATGATAATTTGTTATTCAAGCACTGAATGTATTGTGCGACTAAAAAATAATTTTTTATATCTGTTTCGTCTAATCCTCTGAACAGAAAAAGGTCATCGTAAATTTCCGCCACTCTATTAATATCTTTTCCTTCAATATGGAAAAACCCCGTAACTAAATCAATCCCGACTAAAACAGATGAATCTATAGCTTTATATGCAACAATTTGCGGTACTGCACCTTGCGGTAATTTCTCTCTATTAGATTCATTTTTCATAATGTTGAATTCTACGACATCATGAAAAGATAAAGAATCTAATTTTTCAAAACGATATTTGTTGCAAAAATAATCATTTATTTCTGCTCCGCTTTTCCGATTCGGTTTCAACTTATCACGATTTTCGTTATATATGCATTTCCACTCCTGAATCATTTCAATAGTTGGCTCTGTTGTAAGCATATTAAAATCTCCGCTAAATTACTGTTTATCGTATAATCATTTTATCACAAAATATTAAAGAACGCAAACGATTGAATTTTTGCGGTATATAATATATAAAACATACCTATATCTCACCGGGCTAAGAGTAGCATAGTGAGTACACGAAAAAAAGTACAGAAAAGGCATAGCTTAACGCTATGCCTAAATCTTTTTATTTGCGTCTTATTAAATTCCCTATGGTAACTACGCTGTGCGCTTTTTATTTTCGCAACTAAATTGCCCAGTTGCCGTCCTTGAAAATCTGTACGCGCTTGCCGTCCTTCGTCACGCCGACAATTGACATATCCGCACTGCCTATCATAAAATCAACGTGTATCATCGAGCTATTTACACCCAAACGCTCGCACTCTTCTACGGTAAGCTTTTCATAACCTTCGATGCAGTCGTTAAACCCCCTACCAAGCGCCAAATGGCAACTTGCGTTTTCGTCGAAAAGCGTGTTGTAGAACAAAATACCCGTATTGTTTATTGGCGAATCGTGTGCAATCAACGCGCACTCGCCAAGATAAGCCGCGCCATCGTCCATAGAAATCATTTTTTCCAAAAGGTCTTGGTTTTTCTCGGCGTACACTTCAACAGCCTTGCCGTTTTCAAACCTTATCCAAAAGTTTTCAATCAGCTTGCCTTGATACGAAAGAGGCTTTGTTGCAATTAGCTTGCCATCGGCAATTCCGCGTACGGGCGAAGTGAAAACTTCCTCGCTGGGAATATTGGGGTTGAAGTACACGCTTTTTTTGCCAATGGTATACTCGCCGCCGCCGCAGAACTTACCCCTCGGATTAAGTCCGACGGTGAAATCGGTGCCGTTAGAGCTTTTGTATTCGAGCTTATCGAATTTATAATCGTTTAAGAACTTGCAACGTTTTGCGAGGTTTGCGTTATGCTCCTTCCACGCAGCAATGGGGTTTTCGTCCACGCGCGAGGTGTACAAAATAGCTTCCCAAAGCTTTTCGACAGCTTTTTTTTCGGGAAGGTCGGGAAATACCTTCTTCGCCCACGCCTTGCCGGGCACTGCGGCAATGCACCACTGATACTTGTTTTCCATAGCGTCGCGGTAGGGCTTGATAATGGGATAACGCGCCATACTCGCCTTTGCGATTTTTTCGCTGTCTGTACCGTTCAACCCGTCGGGGTCGTCCGATTCAATCCACAGCTTGCAAGGAAGTTTATCCACCTTCTCTTGCAATTCCGCCTTTTCGACGTCCGTAACTTCCGACAAAGTTTCCAAGCTTCTATAATCGTAGTTGAGCTTTGTCACGGGCGTATAAGACCAATTAACCTTTACGCGCTTGGCGCCGCTTTTATAACACTCTTCCACTACCATAGCCACAAATTCGGGTTGGTCAAGTCCGCAGTCGATAAAAACAAGCTGTCCTTTTTGCACGTTCAAACCGCACTTAACTATAAGTTTTGCGTATTTTTTCAATCTCGATTTCTGCATAATTCCACCTTAAAATTAATTTAGGTTAATTATAGCACATTTGAATTTAATTATGCAAGAACTTCCGTTTCAAAAATCAAATCCATTTCTATTATTTTTCCGCTGGGTTCTTGTACCGTTGGAATAATCCCTTTATATTCGTACCCCTTTGCGGCGTACTCTTCTATAACCCTTCTGTGCTCCGAAAAGGTTGCGTTCATTACGGGGTTGTTTTTCACTTTAACGGTTACAAATTCGTATTTTTTCATGATTTTAATCTTCTTACTTCTTTTTATTTTTGATTATAACTATTGCAACGTAAGCCGCAAGCAAAACGGCGCACGCCCCCAAAAGTATACCGTACATTGCGCCGAGCGGGATTTCCGTGCCGAAAACTTGGATACTTATATCGAAATTTTCTTTTATGGCGCTCAACGCTTCTTGCGGCACGCCCTCATCCGCCAAGGCGGAAAGATAGCCGTCCATATAATGATTGCGCATTATCCCTACGCCGTAAGTTCCAGGCAAGCAGCAAAGCGCGTTCCTTAACCCTTCGGAAAACTGCGAGAATGGCATATATGCTCCGCAAATAAAGCCGTACATCGATGAAACAAGCGTTGAAACCGCCGAAAGCCCGCCTTGTGAAGAAATAAAACTTTCTACCACTCCCGCAAGAAGCGTGCCGAAAAGTACTCCGCAAAGAATATCGACAATAATCATAAACACGTCGCCGACGGGTATATACCAACCGACTGCGGCAAGATAAATATGACCAATCAGCATAAGGCACAGCATAACTATCAGCGTTACGAAAAAGTTCGAAATGAAGTATGCGATAGACGTAGTTACGCCCTTTACCGGCGCAATACGGAAATCGTTGAGATTACCTTCAATTTTATCGTTTACCATAACCACGTTTGAGCAAAACGCCACGGTGACCGAGCTAACCGATAGGATAGACGACATAAGCCACGCGCCCGTTATCCCCTCTAAAACTCTGTCGTTTACCGTAAGCCCGTTTAAAGACATTTTAAAGCTGTCGATGTAAACATTCCGCAAAAAGGTTGCGAACAGCACCAACAAAATCAGCGGAGTTATCATAGATACGAAGAACAGAAACTTATCTTTAAAATAACACTTTGTGTTGCGCGCAACCAAAGATATAAGTTTTTTACATTCAACCGTTGCCGTCATTTATACGCCCTCCAAATCTTTACCCGTAACTTTCAAAAACACGTTGTCCATATTGCCCTTTAAAACCTCGAAGTCCATAAATAATACGGGATATTTTTTAATAAGTTCGGTCGCTTCTTTGGTCTTTTTCAGCTCTACTTCCAAAAAGTCGCGTTCCCTTTTAAGTCCGTAGCCTAAGGGCGCAAGCGTATTTTCCGCTTCGTCTATATCGGAATAAATTCTTATGTAATCGTTTGCGAAATTATTTTTCAACTCGTGCGGGGTACCCTCGGCAACCTTTTTGCCGCTGTCAAGAATAACGACGTAATCGGCTTCGGCAGCTTCTTCCATATAGTGGGTTGTAAGAAAAACCGTAAGACCGCTCTCTTTACGAAGTTTATCGATAACGCTCCAAACGGTTTTGCGCGTTTTAGGGTCAAGTCCCGTTGTAGGTTCGTCTAAAATTAAAAGCTTGGGGTTATGAAACAGCGCCCTTGCAATATCTATTCTTCTCTTCTGCCCGCCCGAAAGCTTAGAAACGGGACGTTTTAAAATTTCTTTCAAGTCAAGAAGCTCGGTCATTTCGTCAAGTCGCGTTTTAAAATCCTTACCGAAAATCCCGTACAGCCCCGCGCGCGATTTCAGATTATCATAAACGGACAGCTTTTTATCGAGCACTGAATTTTGGAAAACTATGCCTATATTGCCCTTTATTTCGTCCCCTTTTTCGTCAATGTCGTAACCGCACACCTTAACCGTACCGCCGTCTTTTTTAAGCGTACCGCAGATAATATTAATTGTAGTTGACTTACCCGCGCCGTTAATGCCGAGGAACGCAAACAATTCGCCCTCCTTAACTTTAAAGGAAACGCCGTCTACAGCCTTTACGTCTTTAAACGATTTTTCAAGGTTTTCGATTTCTATTATCATTTATTCTCTCCTTTTAATTGCTTAATTGTTCCGAAATACGCGTCCGTTAACATTTGGCTTACGTTTTCCCAATCTATGTCGATATACTCAGTTGCAAATATGGTCGCTATACCGTGAACAAATATCCACATATGCATATGGAGTCTGCTTGCCTCGTCTTGATACAGACCGTAGTTTTTCATAATCATAAAAACCGTATTATCGAAAATCTGCTGCGTACCGTCAATTACCATATCGCGGTGCATCATTGCATATTTGAACAACTCTTTTTCTTCTTTCGCAAAGCGGATGTATCCCATACCCACGGCTTTGTACTTTTCGTACTTGCCGCTTGCCACTTCATCATCCATATATTTTTGAAAAACTTCTATTACCTTTTTGTTTACTTGTCCTTTTAAATCTTCTATGCCGTTGAACGAATGATATATAGGCTGCGTCGAACAGTTGCACCGTTTTGCGAGCGAGCGCATATTCAAAGCCTCTATCCCGTTCTCGCGCACTATTTTCAATGCGGCAGATAAAATTTCCTCTTTTGCAATTTGCTTTTTAGCGGGCAAATCTTCACCTCCAAAATAACATAAGTTATTAATAACGCTTGTTATTTTATCATAGTAAAGTTTTACTGTCAAGTATTTTTTATATTAAAAATATCTCTATGGAGCTATTTTTTATTATTATAGCACCATAGAGATATACTGTCAATATGATAAACATAAAAATTTCAGAAAACTTGCACCTTTTAATGAAAGAATACGGAGTAAACCAAGTTAAACTTGCAGCAGATATTAAAATTTCTCAAAGCGCAATAAGCGCGTGGCTGCTAAATAAAAAAGAGCCGAGCATAACAAGCCTATGGCTTTTAGCCGATTATTTTAACTGTACCGTTGACGAACTTATCGGAAGAAAAAACTTTTAATTAGAGAAGCCCCCTCGGCGGATTTACGCCGAGGGGGCTATAAAATTTCAGTTTGAGATTAATCTGTAAGCCGAGTTCTGTCGTGTACGGTTATCTATCTAATCTTGCAGTCACCCGCAAGCTCAAGCGATGTTTACGGCTGTAAGCAGACGGGCAGCCTTTGCATTTAAGCAAGCTTACAGCCCAATCTTGCATCGGGTGGGGTTTAATTGGCTCCCCTTGTCGCCAAGGGGACGGTGAGCTCTTACCTCGCCATTCCAACCTTACGGAAAAATTCCGCGGTATATTTCTGTTCACTTTCCTTGAAGTCGCCTTCTCTTGCCGTTAACAAGCACCCTTGCCCTACGATGCTCGGACTTTCCTCACGCTACAAAAAGTAGCCCGCAACCGTATAATTAACTCAAACTGTATTTATTATAGCACTTTTTATAATTTATGACAACTAATTTACGGTTTAAGTTGATTTTTGGCGTTATTTATTTTAAAATAGAAAGGTACTTTTTTTAGGAGATTGACTAATGAAGAAAACAAAGATTATCTGCACGCTCGGTCCGGCAAGCGATACGGAAGAAGTTTTATCCGACTTGATTGACGCGGGACTGAACGTTGCGCGCCTCAACTTTTCACACGGCACGCACGCGGACCACGCGAAAAAAATCGCTATGGTAAAGGCTGTTAGGGAAAGAAAGCACACCCCCATTGCTATTATGCTTGACACAAAGGGCCCCGAATTCAGAATCAGGACTTTTAAAGGCGGTAAAATAACGCTGAAAGAGGGCGACGAATTTACCTTTACCACCGACGAAATAGTCGGCGACAACACTCGCGTTTCTGTTTCGTTCAAAAGCATTTGCGAGCAAATGTTCCCGGGTGATAAAATTCTTTTAAACAACGGACTGATGATTTTCGAAGTCGTTAAGGTAAAAAAGCCCAACGTCGTTTGCAAAACCGTTGTAGGCGGCGAACTTTCGGACAGAAAATCAATGTTTTTCCCCGATAAAGAACTGAAAATGGAATACCTTTCCGAGCAAGATAAAGCCGACCTTAAATTCGGCGTTGAGCAAGGCGTTGATTTCGTTGCCGCGTCGTTCGTATCGAAGGCGCAAGACGTCGTAGATATAAGAAACTGGCTTAGAGAGTGCGGCTCGCCCGACGGAAACATCGAAATTATCGCAAAAATAGAGAGCCGCGCGGGAGTTAATAACCTTGACGAAATTTTAAAGGTCTGCGACGGCATAATGGTCGCACGCGGCGACCTTGGCGTTGAAGTACCTTTCGAGGAGTTACCCAGCATTCAAAAAACCATAATAAAGAAGTGCCGTATTTGCGGCAAGCGTTCGATTACGGCAACGGAAATGCTTGAATCGATGATTAAGCAGCCCCGCCCCACCCGTGCGGAGATTTCCGACGTTGCGAACGCGGTTTACGACGGCTCTTCAGCGATTATGCTTTCGGGCGAAACGGCTGCGGGCGCGTACCCCGTCGAGGCCGTCAAGGCTATGGCTAGAATCGCCCGCCAAGCCGAGGCGAACACCTCTTACATCGCTCACATTGACGAAAACGATTATAACATAAATAAGCTGTCGGAAGCGTTGGCGCACTCCGCTTGTACCCTTGCGCACGATATAGGCGCAAAAGTTATCGTAGTATGTACCCGTACGGGCGGAACCGCAAGGACGGTTTCGCGCTTCCGTCCTATGATTGATATTATAGGAATGACGACCGACGAGAGGGCTTACAGAAAGCTTTCTTTAAGCTGGGGAGTTATTCCCGTTATGAGCGAGGAGTTCTATTCGGTAGACGTACTCTTTCACTACGCTAAACGCGCCGCGTTAGAGTCGGGCATAGTAAACAAGGGCGATAAAATCGTACTTACGGGCGGCACGCCTAACGGCAAAAGCGGCAACTCGAACTTAATAAACGTAGAAACAGTTTAGCGTCATATTAGCGTTCTGCTTAACCAAATCACTTTATTTGCGGCAACGCACCCCATTAAAAAATTCCCCTCGCACAAAGTGCGCGGGGAATTTAATTTATTTTAACCAAAAATACGCAAGTAAAAATACAAGGCTGAACACTACTATCGAAATAAGTATGAACGGCGCAATGGCGGCAAACGCGCCGCGCACCATTGCCCAATACTCTTTTCTTGTGACCTTTGTCTTGACCTTTTTCAAATCGTCTTGATTGCTTCGCTTTTTTGCTTTCGGGTTATACCATTTGAACCCGTCCACGTTCATATCGGCAAAGCTTGTGGTCATATCAAGGTCATTGTCAGACCTTTTCTTCGCCATTATTGTCCTCGTGTCCGTCCGCGTTTTCGGGCGCGGCTGTCTTGTTATTCTTCTTAAACACCCTCATATCTTCCTTTGCAAGCGCGGTAATTCTTTCAAGCTCTTCGGCTTTTTTCAATTCCGCTTTGCAATGCTCGTTCTCTTCGGGCGTGTTATAGAGGTGGCAAGCGCAGAAATGCCCTTTTTCAACCTCTTTATAGAGTGGTTTAACCTTGCCGCAGATGTCCATGCAATGTTCGCAACGGGTATGGAATTTACAGCCTTTGGGCGGATTGACGGGCGAAGGAATATCGCCTTTCAATATAATTCTGTTCATCTTAACATGCGGATTGGGCACGGGAACAGCCGAGAACAGCGCCTTTGTGTACGGGTGAAGCGTGTTTGAGAAAATCGCCTCTTTCGTGCCGTACTCCACCATACTGCCGAGGTACATAACGCCGACTTCGTCAGAAATATGCTTTACGACCGACAAATCGTGAGAAATAAACACATACGTCAACTGCAACTGCTTCTGCAAATCTTTAAGCATATTTATTATCTGCGCTTGTATAGATACGTCGAGCGCGGAAACGGGCTCGTCACAGATAACAAGGTCGGGCTTAAGCGCCAAAGCGCGGGCAATGCAAATTCTTTGCCTCTGTCCGCCCGAAAACTCATGCGGGTATCTTTCGTAATAGTGCGGTTGAAGTCCGCACATTTTCATTACGCTTAAAATATAGTCGTGATATTCCTCTTTGGGCACGATTTTGTGTTCGCGCACAGCCTCGCCGATAATTTCGCCGACGGTAAGCCGAGGTGAAAGGCTTGCGTACGGGTCTTGGAAAATCATCTGCATATTAGGACGCAACTTATTGAACTCTCGGTTGGAAATTTTTGAAACTTCCTTGCCCTTGAACCGTATTTCGCCGCCCGTTACATCATAAAGGCGCAAAACCGTTCTACCCATGGTCGTTTTGCCACAGCCGCTTTCGCCGACTATACCGAGGGTTTTGCCCTTGGAAATGGAAAACGATACGCCGTCAACAGCTTTAAGATACTTTGTGGGTCTGCCGAAAAGCGTGGTATCAACCACGAAATATTGTTTTAAATCTTTAACTTCCAGAAGAGGTTGCTCGGGTCCTTCAACGGTGTTAACTGCGTTTTCAGCCATATTAAACCTCCTTTCCGTTTTCTTTCGCTTTATATACATAGCAAGATACGCTATGCGTGGGCGAAACCTTAATAAGCTCGGGATATTCACCCGCACATTCGCCGCGGCACTTGTCGCATCTGTCGCGGAAGTAACAATAATTGGGCATATCTACGGGGTTGGGAACAAAGCCCGGGATACAGTACAGCTCGTCCACGTCGCTATCGACGGTGGGCTTGCTTTTTTGCAAACCGATAGTGTACGGGTGCATAGGATTATCGAAAATATCCTCCGCCGTACCCATTTCAATTACTTTGCCCGCATACATAACCACAACGAAGTCAGCCATTTCCGCCACCACGCCCAAGTCGTGCGTGATAAGCATTATACTGCCGTTTATCTTCTTTTTGATATCCTTTAAAAGGTCAAGAATTTGCGCTTGTATCGTAACGTCGAGCGCGGTTGTCGGCTCGTCCGCGATAATAAGGCGCGGATTGCACAAAAGCGCCATTGCAATCATAACCCTTTGGCGCATACCGCCCGATAACTCGTGCGGGTACTTCTTGTACACGCCCTCTGCGTCCGCCATACCTACAAGTTGCAACATTTCAAGACTGCGCTCTTTCGCCTTAGCCTTTGAAATTCCTTCAAGGTGCAAAAGCGCAACCTCGTCGAGCTGATTGCCTATGGTGAACACGGGGTTTAACGAAGTCATCGGCTCTTGGAAAATCATTGCGATTTCGCTGCCGCGGATAGTACGCATGGCGTCAATAGGCATCTTTGCGATGTCAACGACGCGTTCCTCTCTCTCGTACATGTTGCCGCCAAGTTCGTTCTTTTTTATAACGGGCTTGCCGCGTTTATCCAAAACGGGCTTTTCCTCGCCGTTTGCGTCCTTTTCGGTTTCGTAAACGGGTATTTTGCGCCCTTTTTCGTCACGCTTATACGAGTTTGATTTAAACCTGATTGCGCCGTCTACAATCTGTCCCGCGGGTCCTTGCACAAGCTGCATAGTCGAAAGCGAAGTTACGGACTTTCCGCAACCGCTTTCACCCACGACGCCGACGGTGGAGCCTTCGGGTATAGAGAAAGAGACGCCGTTTACCGCCTTTACCACGCCCGCGTCGGTGAAGAAAAAGGTGTGCAAATCGTCGATTTCGAGAATGTTCGCGGAGTCCTTCATTTCGGTCACAAACTCTTCTTCTTTTACCTTTCTCTTTTTGCGTTTTTCAAAGTACTTCGTCTGCTTTGCGTTTTCTTTTGCAATGCGGCGGGATTCCTTACCCGAAATATAATGGGATTTTTTAGAATTTGTTTCTTCGGACATTTTTTACCTCTTCATTTTAGGGTCAAACGCGTCCCTTAAACCGTCGCCGATAAAGTTAAATGCAAGTATTGCAAGCGTTATGCATATGCCGGGGGGTATCCAGAAGTTGGGGTAGAAACTGAGCCTTGTGCTGTTTGCGGCAGCGTTTATCATAGAACCCCAAGTTGCCGTGCCTTCGGGCGCGCCTATGCCGAGGAAGCCGAGCGTTGCTTCGGTAAGAATAATACTGCCCAACCCGAGCGTCATAGAAACGATAAGCTGAGGCAATACGTTGGGGATAAGGTGCTTGAATATCTTCCTTTTAACGGACAGACCCGAACACTTCGCCGCAAGCATAAACTCTTGTTCTCTTAAAGACAAGATTTGCCCTCGCACAAGCCGAGCCGTGCCCGCCCAACCAATCAAGGTTAGAATACCCATCATGTAGTATAGTCGCTCAATCGTCAGTATTCCGTTCGCATCGAATACCGAATAGAAAATTAACATAATCGGCAAAGTCGGTATACAGTATAAAATATCCGTAATACGCATTATTAAATTGTCAACCTTTCCGCCGAAGTAGCCGGCAATTCCGCCCAAAACTACGCCGATAAGAGTTTCCAATATTACGACGACAAAGCCGATAGTAAGCGAAATTCTTCCGCCGTACATAAGCCTTGTGAAGATATCCCAACCGTTTTCGTCCGTGCCGAGCCAATGTTGTGATGACAACTCTGCCTCTTTATTGATATTGCTTTGAGAAACCGAAATATCCCAACAGGTTGAAAGGTTGCCTTCCGCGTCGATAAAAGTGGTTTGGCTGTAATTTACGATGGTTGTGGGCGTAGTATCGATTTCCGTTTCACCCCAAGGCGAAAACAAGGGACCGAAAAAGGAAATTAAAAACAGCGCAACGATAATCACCAAACCTACAACGGACAGTTTGGAACGAAAAAACCTTTTTGCAACCGTTCTGCCCGGGGAAAGGACTTTTACCCTTTCACCCAACACTTCGCCGTGCAAATCGTCAAATTTAGTTTCGTCGGACGCATTTAACGCTTCCGTATTTTCTACGGACGTTTTCTTTTCTTCTTCCATTCGCTCCCCCTTACTTACCTAATTTAACGCGAGGGTCAACTACTGCGTACATAATATCTGTTAAAAGTATACCTATAACGGTAAGCACTGCAATAAACATATCGTATCCCATAATAAACGGAACGTCGCCGTTTAAAGTCATAGTATACGCAACGCTGCCTATACCTTGGATAGCGAAAACTTGCTCGACAATCATCGAACCGCCGAAAAGCGTGGGCAATATGCCCGCAAGCGTTGTAATAAGCGGGATAAGAGTGTTTCTGAAAACGTGCTTATAGACGACCTTGCCCTCGGAAAGACCTTTCGCCCTTGCGGTACGGATATAGTCAGCGTTCAGCACTTCCAAGGTGTTAGTTCTCGTATACCTCATCATCGAGCCGATTGAAAGTATCGTAAGAACCAATATCGGAAGAACAAGGTGCCAAGAAGTATCGAGGAACCTCATAAACCCCGTATAGTTCGCCGTAGGCGTATTCAAGTTTCCGATAGGGAACCAACCCAAGTCAACCGCAAATATCTTTATAAGGATACTTGCAAAGAAGAACGACGGGAACGATATGCCTATCATCGTAAACACCGTTACGGTATAGTCAAGCTTGCCGTATTGGTTGCACGCGCACTTTATGCCGAGAGGAATTGCTATTATCAACTCCAAAACGAGCGAAACGAGCGCAATTGCAAACGACACGCCCATATTGTGGAAAATGATATCGCCTACTTGCTCGCCGTTGGTAAGGCAAGTTCCGAAGTCGCCCGCAAAGAACGAGGTAATCCAATTCCACCAACCCGCTACGATGCCGCCGAATGAGTTGTCGCCCAAATTATAGCGGTTGAGAATGGCTTGCAGCTCTTCCTCGCTGCCGACCACGTCCTTGTGGGTGCTCCAATATCTGTCTATAATTATATTGGAAGGCATAAGCCTTATCATACTATATAGAATTATGGAAACTGCCACAAGGATAAACAGCGCAAGCAGCAACCTTTTTACTACGTATTTAAACATTTTGTATAATTTGCTCCGAATTTCAGATTAATTGTAATCAAGTTCCCAAACCTTATACAGAAGTCCCGCATTGGCGCTGGGGTTCGAATTGAGTGAAGTAGACTTGATTATTTGTCTGTTATAAACGCCTAAATCGTGCCTTTGATAGGTAGGCAGCTCTACCGCCATTTCCATAACGTCGTTAAGCGCGTTTACATAATACTCGGTTCTGTATCTTTCAACGGTTGTAGACCTTGCTAAGTCAATCTGATTGCTGAGGTGGGTAAGCAAAGAATTTTCCACCTTAAATTTATCGGAGTTGTTCATTATGGTGTCGTAGCCCCAGTTCTTGGTGCTCGACGCGTTACTGTCCTTGTGATAAATCTGATACATATCGGGGTCGATACCCGTTGACCAAGCTGCCGCCCAAACTTCGAGTTTACCGGTTGCAAGCTTAACTAAAGCGTTTCTGTCGTTTTTAACCGTTATGTTGAAACCGATTCTGTTAAGTTGTGCCGCTGCCTGAGTAAACATCTGCCATGCGGGGTGGTCGGTGGTTTCGCCGGCGATAGTGAAGGTTAAAGCAAGCTCTTTGCCGTCCTTCATAAACTTACCGGTGCTGTTATCCCAACCGGAGGCTTTTACCAATTCGATAAGCTTATTGTCGTTATCCGTCCATTCGAGCGTCGTTCCCTCAATAAACGGATTGGATTCATCGTTTTGTCTGAACACATAAGCCGACGTCAACGAGCCGGTAGTGTCATAATCGTTGAGGAAGTTCGTCGTTGAAGTAGGTCTGTAAATAGGCGACGAATAATCTTTGGTGTAATAATTGTTTATAACATAGTTCTGAGGGTTCATTGCAAGCATAATCGCAATTCTAACGCCTCTGTCGGGAACGTATGTGGGGTTGATACCTACATAACCGAAACCGTTTGCATCGTAATTGCGCATAAACAAATGCTTTTCGTTCGTAAGCTGTTGAATGTTAGTAGGCGTACAGTTAGGCTGACCGTAGTCGATGGTTTTCTTTATAAGAGAGTTGACTATTTGGTCGTCGGTAGTGTAAACGTAGTTCAAATATTTAATTTTAGCGTTTTCTATTCCGCTGCCCAAAGTGGTGAAGTTGGTGTTGCGCTCGTAACGGACCATACTGCCGTCGTAGAACTGAGATTCACCCTCTTTCATTTTGTAAGCGCCGGCGCCTACGGGTACGCTTTTACCGCCGACTACCTTTTCCATAAATTCGGTATCCATAAAGCAAACGCCGAACCTATCGGAAGCGTTGGGGTCTTTCCAATTTTCTCTTGCGTAAGTAATGTAATCTTTGTCTTTGTATGTGCCCGAATAATAATTCATAGGCGCAACAGTAAACGCAAAGTTGTAAATTGCCGCGGGGTCTACGCCGTTAATTTTAATTACGAGCACGTCGTGCTTCTCGCCTTTGAGGTCAACACCCATAACGCCGTTAAACGATGTAACGTCTTCTACGGTAATACCCGAAATGCTCTTGATTTTAAGCGAGCCGTCTTCCTCTTTGTCCGCGCGGTTGGTCATTTCGTCCCTAAGGAGCGCGCTCATTACTTCGCCGCCGACCGTCCATTGCGTCAAAAGCTCGGTAACCATACCCGTGCCTTTACTGATGTAATAGGTGCTGCCGTCGCTGTCGGGCCTTTCTGCAAAATACTTGTCTAAAACAAGACTTACAGCGGTTTCTTGCATTTTTTGCGCCCTTGCAACGCCTTCAAGCCCTTCTAACGCGTTGTTCATTATATCAACTAGGTTGGTTTGGTCATTGTAAGAGATAGAACCGGGCTGTTCGGGGTCAAGCGTTGTATAATACTTACCGTTTGCATCGGTATATCTCGTTCTGATATTATTGACGTAACGGTATTGATAGCCAATCATGCCCTCGTTGAGCATAAACAGCTCCCAATCCTCGGTAAATCTGTATTCGGGATAGGAGTTAAGCGTACCGACTACGCTGTTCCAATCCGAATTGAGACTTTCTTTGAAAAGATTGTATACTATTTTTAAATCTTCTTTAACTACGTCTATAGACGGGTCCTTATCTATGCTGTCATAACCGAGAATGTTGTTGAACCTCTCTTGGGCGTAAGGTCTGTACTCCGCCTCGTAATCGAAGGTATCGTCAACTTCTTGTTGCGCTCTATAAGCGTTAAGTCCTTGAATTTTAGTCGAATAAATAGTCGATGAGCCGGTATACATAGGGTCAAGGTAAACGTAAAGGTTAAACAATACGTCAACTATATCCATTGCATTGCCCATACTGTCCTTAACGCCGTTTTTAATTACAAACTTATAGGTAGTATGGTCGATAGCCTCAGAACCGGAGCTTACGTTAGTTTCGTTTGCGTCCGTATAAGACGTAACGGAATAGTCGCGTACCATGGTTGCTTGGTCGTCACCGCAAACGATATGTCCGTTTGCGTCGGCGGTAAGCATCGATATCTGCGTCATACCGATTACTTCGCCGTCGTTACCCGATGTAAAGAAAAAAGGGTTAAAGTTTTGGTCAAGCGCACCTATTGCAAGCGCTACGGGACGGGTTTCGGTATCGGAATGTATAAGCTCGATATCGTCGCCGTCACCGCCGTCTTCGGGGTTACAACCCGTAAACGCGAAAAGCATCGACGCGCAAGTTACGCCTAAAATTATATTTCTTATCGATTTTTTCATGATAAGTCCTCCGTTTGATTATTGTCGCCGACTGTCACGTCGTTTTTATTGTCAGTCACTTTATAAACCGTTTCGGTTCCGTTAGAAGCCGTTACCGTACAAGTAGCCGAAGATACCGTAATACCGTCGAATTCTTCATTAGCCCTATCGCCGTACAGCCACTTCGTTTTCGATACCGACGTTGCAAAGCTCGATTCGGATAATAACGTTATATTCAAGCTTCCGCTTATGCTTGCGTTCTTGAAGGTTGCGCCGTCCTCTATACTATTAGCTATAAAGCAAATGTCTGGGTCGCCGTTTGCTCTGATGGTAAAGTTAACAGAAACGTTTTCAAAGTTTACGTTATCGATAACCGCGCTTGCCTTAACCGTTCCGAACATAGATGCGCTGACGCCGATACCGAGAGCGGTATCTCCGCTTCTTCTAACCGTTAAATTCTTAATGACGTGCGCGTCGCCGTTACCGCCGAATATCTTGCCCGAGAAAGTTGTTATACTATTAACTCTTTGTCCCTCGCAGTCGATATCTTGCGTTATATAGTAGTTATAAGCCGCGCCGACCGCGAACATTCTGCTTACGTCGGAGTAGTTGTTTACCAACTGCCAATTGCCTTCAAGCACTTTAAGATACAGCACCTTGTCGGGATATTCGCCGTCCTCGTCCGCTTCGGGATACATAATCGGCCAACCGGTAAACGGAGTAAACTCGCCCGTTTCTTCGTCTTTTTCGAAAAAGTCAACTACGGTATAACCCGTAAGCTTGTTTTGCAGTACGCCCGAATAATTGTCAAGTCCGTTTGCTTTCGGTATATAGTTACAGCCGTATTCTATTATTTCACCGTCTTGAACGGTTACTGTTTCACCGCTGTTTTCGTATTCGATATGGTCAAAAACGCTATCGCCGAAGCTTTCACACAAAAGGTGAAGCTCTACCCTTACGTCGCCTATGAAGTCGCCGCAAAGATAAATATGCTTGCCTTCTTCAATTGGCTTGGTAAAATCGAACTCTTCGTCCGTAATTGCCATTGCCGCGCCCTTTGTAACGTCGTATTCGTCGCCGTCGGAATAAACGCGTTTTTCTTCGCCCTCTTCATAAGCGTACAAGGGGTTACCGTCTTTATCGGTTTCTACATAGTACCAACCGGTAAAAGTATTACCCGCCTTTATCCTCATTTCAGAGCTACCGCTGACAAGCGAGCTCGAACCGATGTTCATCGGCATCGAGCCTGGCTTGTAATACAAGTTTTTAACGTAACTACCGTTAAAACTGCCGCCGTCACTATTCAAAAAATAAGTTATTTGCGACGACAAACCGTACTTTTCTTTAAGCTCGTCTACGGTAAACTTGACTTTGCAACCCGCAAAGACGCATACGCATACCGTAGCGATAAGAAAGAAAACGGATATTAACAGTATTCTTAACTTTTTCGTCATCTGTTACCTCTGTTTTTTCTGCGACTTAAAGTTGTGAACACGAACATAAGACCTATTGCAGTCAACGAGAACAGCATCGTTCCGTTTATAGAAGAAGTGCTGCCGCAACCGCCGCCGCAACCGCCCGCCTCTGTCGCGGGGTCGTTTCCACCTTCGGTTACGTTGATGCGAACGAATAACGTTGCGCCCTCATACTGCAACTCGATAACGTTGTTCATTTCGGTCAACGGGTCGTGTAAATCGTAGGTTACTTTGCTCATGTCGGCGTTTTCGGTGGAATAATCGTCGTAAATGACAACCACTTGAAGTCCCGTAATATCAAATGTTTCGCCTACCTTGTACTCCGACTTAAAGTTACCCGTGTAGGTCAACCTTGAAATAGCAACCTCTATGCCGTATGCCTTCTTTACTCCGCGCAACACGGTTTCGATTTCGTTGAACTTGGTAATCAGCGAAGCGTCAACCAAAGAAAGTTGATACTCGTCGTTGGAGAAAGTATTGTAATAACCGTGCGCGGTCTTTACTTGTTCGGAGAACTTTTCAACTTGCGCTTTGGATACGGTAGGCTCGGTCCAACCCGCAATTTCCGATGCGGATACAAAGCCATATACAAGCTCGATAAACGAATGGGTTGCCTCGCTCATAGTTACGCCCGTAAGCACGCAATTACCGAAATAATTCGAGAAAATATAGTTGTCGTAGCCGGTACCGTTATCGGGGCGGTAAATCGTGAGGGGCTTCGTAGAACCGCTTGCCATATTCGAGTAGAATATAAACTCGCCCTCGAAGTTGGTGTAGTAATAACCCCTATTGGCAACCAATTCTTCCATAGCGTCGTCAATAGCCGCCGAATAGTCTGTTTCGAGTATCGGTGCCGTAGCGCCCTTGAACTCGTATTCGGTAATTCCGCTGTCGTAGAACGCAGCCGCGCCTACCTTTTTAAGTCCGTAAGGCATTACAACTTTACTTACGCCGCCCGTAAGTCCGCTGAATGCGGAGCCGGCAATCTTAACGGTTTCGTCATCAATGGTGTAAACGCCGTCTGTCGCCGCAGCCGATTTAGCCGAGGGATATGCAACCAAGGTGTATTTGCCGGTATTTACCAAGTTGCCGTTTTCGACGTTTTTAACGTATTCGTATAGAACTCCGTCTTGCACAAAGAACGTGTCGTTGCCGTTTGCAACGGTGAACGCCGTAAGCGAGGACGAGTAAGCAAACGCACCGTAGCCTATCTCGGTAAGGCTTGCGGGAATTTCAACCGAAGCTTCATTACCGCCGGCAAACGCAAACGCGCCGACCTTTTCAACTACCGGCATAGATATCGAAGTGTACGCGCCGTTTTCTACCATAAACGCACTATCGCCTACCGTCTTTACCGCGGCAAGGTCTAGCGAAGTTAACGAAGCGCAGCCCGCAAACGCGCTATCGCCTATCGTTACAAGTTTGTTAAGCCCGTCAACCTTTGCAAGCTTATTGCAACCCGCAAACGCCGCCGTGCCTACCGCCGTTGCGCCGCCCAAATTAATTTCGGTAAGCGCGCCGCAGTTGTAGAATGCGTAATCGCCGATTGCTGTAACCGCATTGCCAAGGGTTACGGTTGTAAGGCTTGCTCTGTCCTTTGCGCTGTTTGCAGCAAATGTGAAGTTGCCGGTAGTGTTGGAATTCGCACCGAATTTAACCGTTTCGAGGTTGGGCGTGTTCCAGAAAGTGTATTCGCCGAGCGCCGTGACGCCGTCGGTGTTTACAAGCGACGGCAACGTTACGCTGTTTAAAGCCGTACAGTCCATAAACGTTCTGTCGCCCAAGCGGGTAATATTTCCGTCAAGCGCGATTGAGGTAAGCTCAACACAGCCGCTGAAAACGTAGCTGCCGAGCGTCGCCTTGTTCGTAGGAGCAAACTTGAAATCGGTTAAAAGCTTATTGTCCGCAAGCGCGAAGTCGCCGATTGAAGTTACCGAATTGGGCAAGGTTATTTCTTCGAGCTGAGTGTTGTAGAATGCGTATGCGGGGATAGCCGTCAAATTCGCGTTAATCGTTACCGACTTCAACGAGCTGTTCGCAAATGCGCCCTCGCCTATTTCGGTTACGGTCGCGGGGATAGTAACGCTTGTTACATTGCTGTTTGCAAAAGCGTAATCGCCTATCTTCGTTATTCCCAAAGCACCGAGGTCAACGCTGCCCGTGCCATAATAACACAATAAAGTATTACCGCTTATTACTGCACTGTTATTTACAGTATAACCGTTTGTACCGTTGAATGTCAAACCGCTTGTTCCGCTAAATGCGCCCGCGCCTATAATTTCAAGCCCTACGGGAAGTTTGAAGCTGCCCGTAAGCCCCGATTCGGCAAACGCTTGTGCGCCTATACTCTTAACGGTGCAACCGTCGAAATTTACCGAAGTAAGGTTAGCGCAATTATAGAACGCTTGCGCCGCGATATTAAATTCAATGTTGCTCTTGGCTGCAGTGAACTTCACGCTCTGCAAGCCCGTACAATTTGCGAATGCGCCCGCGCCGACAGTAGTCGCTTTGATTTCAATGGACTGCAACTTGTTGCACGCCGCGTAAAGGGTGTGTTCATTTTTCCATTCGCCGTCGGTATAATCGTATTTTTGATATCTGTAATCGAGATCGGAGAACATTCCGTCGCCGATTGCCGAATATCTGTCGGTTACGACTTTTGCAAGATTTTCGCAACCGCTGAAAACATTCGCGCCCGCCGTGTGAAGCCCCGAAAGGTCGATTTCGGTCAAAGCTTTACAGCCGAGGAATGCTCTGTCATGAGCGGTGCCTATTGCCGTTGATTTAACTACGGTAGCAAGTTTTTCGCAATCTTTAAACGCTTCCCTTGCGACCGTTACAACTTTAACGTCGCTAAGGTCGAGCACATCGAGCGAAGTGCACCCCTCGAACGCTTGCCTATCGATAAGCGTCAAATCGGAGTCGGCTATATAACTGCTGTCTTTGTAATCGTCGGGATTGTCGTTAATGAAGTGTACGCCTTGAAGATTGGTACAGCCGTAGAAAGCCTTTTTACCTATTGAGGTTACCGTCTTGGGAATTATGACTTTTTTAATTGTTTTGTTGTCTTTGAAAGCTTCTTCCCCGATAGACATAATATTTTTGCCTTCGGGAATAACAACTACGCCGTTTTCGTCGCCGTCGCCGTGATATGCCGTCAACGACATATTGCTTATAGTGAACGGGTCGGATACGTTAAACGTAAAGCTTACGGTATATCTGATACCACCAGCATAAATTGTAGCGGAAACAGCCGAACGCCCCTTTGCAACCGTGCGTACAAGACCTTTTTCGTCTACCGTCACAGCGTTACCCGTCTTGGACCAAGTTATGCGAACGTCGTCCATAGGATAATACCAAGGGTCGGGCATTACTTCAAGCTGAATATCTTCGCCCGCGTCAACGGTTATCGAGCCGCCATTTTTTGCTTTGACAAGGCTATCGCCGCTTGACTTTATAAGGTTAAAGCTGAATTCGGGGTTGACGACGGGGTTCACTTTATCGGTTACCGTGACCATAACCCTTTCGGTTTTACCTTTGCCGTTGCTTATATAGACGGGCATTGCTATGCCGTTGGTTGAGCTTAAACCTACTACTTCGCCGTTTTTAACCGCAAAATATTGGTGTTGAGTCATGCTTGCGCCGCCAACCGTCATAATGAAGTTGGAAATATCCGCGTTGCCATCGTATTCCAAAACGAATTTATGCGCTTCGTTGATATTTAAAGTTATATTCTTTTCGCTGTCGGGAACGGTGAATTCGTCGGGAAGAACGCTTTTGTTGACCGCAGTGGTTGCGTCAAGCATCATACCGTTATTAAACGTGCTGAGTTGGAATATCGAGTGGTTCAAAGCATAGTCGTCCAACTGAACTACCAAGCTGTCCTTGTACTCCTCCCAAAAATCGGTAACTTCAATCGAAACCGTCGTTACGCCGTTTCTGTTGGGGTTGGTTACGGGAGTAATGTATTCCGTAGCAAGGTTGAGCTTTACTTCTCCGTCGGTGACGTCCCTATAACAAAGCATTACAGACTGAGCGTAGTGATTGTCGAAAACGTCCAAGTCAAGGTAAATTCTTTGCTTATCTTTATTGTTGCTATCCTTATAGTTGTAATATCTCAAACGAGCGTCTTGCAATACGGGAGCTTCGTAATCCACATAGAAATCGAACGAGAAAGTATTCTCTTCTTTCGGCGTGGAGTCCTTATCGAAAAGGAATTCGAAATCAAACCTATATTTGCCGTTAGCCAACAGTCCCAAATCTTCGGGTGAAAGTTTAAGTTCCACATAAGCGGGACGCGCCGTGCCGCCGTTTGCGTACGCTTTGCTTATTCTTGTAACTTGACCGTCTTTAATAAGCTCGCCCGTAGATTCATCATAGAGATAATAATTAACGTATCTTGCGTTTCTCAAAAGTCCCGCATAGACGCATCTGATATTGTAGGTAGTGAGATAATTGCCTATTCCCTCTTCGCTTGTATACTCGTTATAGCGGGAAATAGCGTTGTGCTCCATCGTCGGATAAATTTCCGTTTTGGAAGGGTCGGGGTCTTGAACGTACACATACGAACCGATGGGAATTATATAATCTTCATTCCAATACGATGCGTAAGGCTGAGTCGCCCAAACCGTTGCGGAAGGTTTTTCTTCGTCATCGAGAGCCGAGTTCTGCTGTAATTGAGCAAGCTCGTAAGCGTCCATATCGAGCATAGGCGCTTGCTCCCAATCGCCGTAGAAGCCGAGGAACGGCAACGTTAAGTCGCACTGTCCCAATACGGTTACGTCGTCCGACTTATCTTCGGATATAAGCTTAACAAAGCCTTCAACGTACATACCGTTTACGAAGTTTGCGTCGATATACTCTTTCTCTTCTTTGGAAAGCTGCAATTCAACGGTCAACTTTAACGTTGAACTTGCGGGGACTCGTACCTTGTCTACGATTGCGCCATCCACCTTGAATATCGGCGCAATATCGTCAAGCATATGTGCCTTTTCCGCAACGGAGATACCGTCGCTTGCAATTTCTTCGGTCATAAACAACACTTCCGGAGTGAAAGTAAGTTCTTTTGCGTCGAAGTTATTTACGTTGAAAGTGAAAGTATATTTACCGTTCTTACTTTTATCGTCGTCCAATTCTATCTTGGGTCTGCCGTCTCTTCCCTTATAATAGTACGGGTCGCTGTCGTCGGTTGCCGTTGACAAGTACGCGCGCGTACCTATTATATTATCGAGATTTGCAAGTCCCGCGCCTTGCTTACGGGGAGAATAAGCAAGCGCTTGTTCGTCGAAAGCCGTAGTTGCGGTACTCATTATAAGTTGATTGGTAAGTTGCGTAATTTGACTTGCCGAATAATTTTGCGCGATATCGAGCGACTTTACATAATTTCTGACAAGCGCCGTAAGTCCCGCCATATTGGGCGAAGCCATCGACGTACCGCTCTGTTCTGCGTATCCGCCGGGGACGGTGGAAGTAATTTCTCCGCCGTGCGCGGTAATTTCGGGCTTAATCTTCAAATCGGGCGTAGGACCCCACGACGAGAACGAACTCATAAAAGGTCCCGCCGAAAGGTTTCTGCTTATCTTAATTTTACCTATACTGCCGTTTCTGTCGCCCGCTTCGGACTTTAACAGTTTGCCGGCATCCATTGTTATAGAAACTGCGGGAATGAAATCTTCTTCCGCAACGTCGCCGAGCGACATTCTTATCGTACCCGAAACGTTGTTGTATACGATAACGCCGATTGCGCCGTTCAAGCTTGCAAGCTCTACTTTTTGTTGGAAGGTATTGCCGCCGCGCTGTATAAGCGCAATTCTGCCGTAGACTTTACTGCTTAATCCCGTATAGTCGGTCGATTGACCCGTGCCGACTACAACGTACTCAAACTCTTTTTCGTCAATAGGAGCTCCCGTTGTCGAGTCGTAGCCAAGCATTTGGTCAACAAAGTCAAATGCAACCGAATTGCCATCGCTTGCGTTTTCAAAGAATATCGCGTTATTCTGAGGGTCAAGCATATATTCGGACTTTTGACCGCTAATACTTGCAACGGACAGCGCCGCAAAATAAGTAGAAGGCGAACCCACCGTTGCGGAATCGGGGTTGGAAGCAAGGTTTGTACCGTAAATAGAGCCGAAACCCGCGGAATAGTCGTTACTTGCCGCACAGATAAGGCTTATACCGTTAGCTTGAATGGAACCGAAAATTTTATTGAATATGGTACCCTCTTCGTCTCCATCGTCCGTTGAAGAAAAGCCCGCCGTCGAGCCAAGGGACATATTGATAACGTCAACACCGAGGATAACGCAATCTTCGAGCGCGCCCATAATGGCTTCAGCCTCTGCTCCGCCGAGCGAGGGGTCGTCAAGGTTATCGGTGAAAGTTTTGCAAATGACAAGCTGAGCGTCGGGCGCAACGCCGACGAACGGCTCGTCAACATGGTTACCGTCCTTGTCCGAGTAACCGTCTGCATTATAGCCGCCGATTATACCCGCAACGTGCGTGCCGTGGTTGGAATAACCGGGGTAAACGTCGGCGTCGGTATCCGCATAATCAAATGCGAAAGGAACTTTTTCGTTTACATAAACGTCGTCCTCTGTAAGAGACCCGCCGAGCGCGGAAACTCTTTTCGCCGCCGTCGTGTTCTCAATCTTACCCGCAATAGTGTCTTTATTGAACGCGGGAGTAGCCGGCATTTTTTGGAAAGCTTCGTGCGTGTAGTCAAGTCCCGTATCGATAACGGCAACTACCGTGCCCGCGCCGGTACCCCAAGAATATTCGTTAGGGTCGTCATATGCGGAAGAATCGTAAATACCCGTCTTATAGACAAACGAGTCGTTAACAACGGCGCCGTTTTCCTTGTTCGCTTCGAACGTCTGCGGCGCAAGATAGGTTCTGCCTATTTCCACGTTTTCAACGCCCGCCATAGACTTTATCTCGGAAACGTATGAGGTATCTACTTCAATCGCAACCGCGTTTATGGCAGCCGTGTAGCTGCTTTTAAGCGTATAAGAAATTCTTCTTGAATTAAGTCTGTTGAGGAAGTTCTTCTGCTCGGTATCAAGCTCGCGCAGCTGTTTAAAGCCCACCGAAGACTCGGCGTAGTCCGCTACGCTTTCGCTCGTACTCTTTGCTTCGAGAAGGCTTTTACCTTCCAAAGATACGATAACCGTTTTCTTTTCGTACGTTGCCTTGGTTCCGGCAAGCACGGAAGAATTAAAGTTCTGCGCAGTTAAAGCCGAGGTGTCGTAATCACGCGTCACGTCGGTGAATGAAAGACTGTCGGTCGCCGCGTTGACGGAGCCTCTACCCTCGAAATCGGAAAGCACTACGCCCGCCGAAAGCGTTGCGCAAAGCGTAACCGATAATACGGCAAGAGCCGAATTTTTTATTTTTCTCTTAGATAAACTCATTCTCGTTCCTCTGAAACTTATTGTAATTTAGTCCGTTACCGTTATATTGCCGCTGTGGCCAACGACTACCGTAATTTCCTTTCCGTCTACCGTAATAAGGACCGTCGTACTGTCCTTATCAACGGCTGTCGTGGTAAATTTGCCCGACTTGCCGCCGACGGTAACCGTGCCGTCGAAATTGAACTTATAAACCGTGCCGTCGCCGTCGGTTCCCGTGAAGATAGGCGAGTTTACGATATCGACTTCTTCAAGCTTTAATCTGTCGTATCTTGTGCCGCCGTCTTTAAGGTAAATATTTGCGCCCGTAATTTCGTCGTCAATCAGTTCAACTGTATATGCAATGCTCATATCGTTATAAAGCCACATATAAACTTTACCGAAACCGCGCGTATAGTAATACGTTATACCTTCGGTAGTGTCGAACGCTATTCCGTACGAATACAAGCTGTCCGCAAGTCCGTTAAATCTAATCGCATTCCTATTTTCGGTATTTGTCCAATCGCCGAAGAACTCGTCGGCGGGCGCAGCGTAACTGTAATCGCCCTCTACTGCGTAAGGATAACTTGAAACCATAAGGTTGCCGTCGTCCATAATAAGCAGATAAATCTGAACGAAGCCGTCCATAGAGTTGCCGTAGAAGATATAGATATAATTGTACTCCGGGAAGTAAACGAAAGGAACGTTTTGCTCTCCGTTGAAGTTTCCCGTCGTTTCGTAAGTTAAGTCGAATCTTCCGATATAGAAGCTGTTCACCCTATCGCTTATCGCCCAAGTTTTGCCCGCAAACGGGAAGTACAAATCGAGGGATACGTCTCTTTCGCCGTCAAGCTTTAAAACGAATTTAGGTTTATTAATAGTAATTGAACCGATAGGCGTTCCGTCAACCGAACCGTTATACAAATTAATTACAATATCGAGTCCGTCAACCGAACCGCTTACTATTTTATAATTGTATTCGGTCTTTACTCCGCGGGCGGTCGTTTTTGTCATAATACCGCCTTTGGAAAGGTTGCCGCCGCCGTTGAACTTATAGATGTTGCCGCTGTCGTCCGTAAGGGGCATATTGGCCATTTCGTCCTTGCGTTCAAGGTTTGCACCCGTTCCGCCTTGGGGCGTTACGGTAACAACGCCGTTGCCGTCGGTGGTAAGCGTATAAGTAGTGCCTTCGTATGTGAACGTGCCTTCGAGTCCGCTTTCAACAGAGCACTCGTAAGGAACTCTCGTGCCGTTAATTACAACGTAGCCGAGGGTCGCGTCCCCTTCGGTCTTGTAAAAGCCCAATCCGTTAAAGTTCAAAATCGTGATAGGTTCTTCGCCTATCGCACCTTCGCCTATCCATTCGCCGAGATAATAGTCGAGAAGAACGTAATTAAACTCGATAAAGCCCTCCGCTTCTTCATCATACAGCATTGCGGTAATTTCTCTTGCCGCGGGGTCATATGTGAAGTAGCCGAAAAGCGAATACCCGCTTAAAATCGTGTAAGTGTATGCATTACCCGTTACGTTGTCGAAGAAACCGTCTTTAACATAAGACAAGTTGTCGTAAACAACGCCGTTGACTATCGCGCTTGCACTGCCGGCAAGTCCGCTGCCGAAACCGTCAAGGACAAGATAAGCAGTGTTTTTTGACGAATACCAACTGCCGTAAAAGCTGTTTTCAAGTCTGAAATATTTATCGTCTTTGCCGCTTTCCTTAATTAAAAGAAGCCCGCTTGCGTCGATGCTTGCCGTTGCGGAGATACCACCCGTCAAAGTAGCAACTCCGTCTTTAAGCGAATACGTTCCGCTAAGAGAAGTCGTTTTCCAAACATACGACCAAGTTAAATCGTCGTTGAACGTGTACTTTTCTTTTATGTTTGCAGAACGCTCCCAAACGCCGAGAAAGTTATTCGCGTTGACGTTTTGGCTTTCGGGGACGAATACCAAACGCATATCCTCGCCTTTGTCGTTTGTATCGTTGACAAAATAAGTGCCGTCATATAAGAAAAGCTTACCGTCCTCTATCGTTCCGATGAACGTATAAGGTTGGAAATTGAGCCAAGGCTGAGGAGTTTGGTCACCGACAATGTTTTCCGAAAGCCTTGCAAAAAGTCCGTCTTTTAATATCAGTTTTTCGCCGTCGTAGGTGTAGTTCAAACCGTCGAAAGTCATTACATCGACGAATTGGTACGTTGCGTCGGTATTCAGAATCAACTTAACCGTTCTGCCGGACTTTTCGACAAATTCGTATGTGTCGGCAACTTCGGAATAATTTTTAAACCCGACGTACAGCGTTATATCCCTTGTGGGAACGTACGAATAAGGCACTTTTAAGGTGCACTCTTCGTCGAAGAAGAAACCGTAAGAAGTATAACCCGCCGTATCGGAAACGTAATATTCTTTTATATCGTCGTCAAGATACGAACTGAACGGGAAATAACTTTCGTCTTTAACGTTGAAAGAAATTTGCGTCGAAGCGTTGCCGTTGACCTTTTTATCCAAGAAATTTAAAGTAATTGCAAAATCATTTTCTCCCGATGCGTAATTCGTCGTGGGATAAGCTCCGTCTACGATTACCCAATCGGTTTCATTCCATTTAAGCGTATTTTTAATGAAATTCGCGTCGGTGGGTTTAACCGCGCTGCCCGTAGGCACGTTGTAAACAACCAACGAATTTGCAAAATCGGTCGCTTCCGCAAAGTGCGCAACCGTTTCGCCGGTAAGCTCGCCCGTGTTAGAACCGCTTGCGTCAAGAATACTAACCGAAAAGCTATCGGAAATGCTCGTTTCCACTCCCGCATAGCCCGCTATACCGCCGGCAAGCGCGAAGTATTCGGGGTCGGTTACTTCAGAAGGGAAATTAGCCAACGCTTGTACGTAACCTTTCGAATAGCAGTTTACAACCGAGCAATAATCACCGAGATTACCGACAATTCCGCCCGAATGCATAGCGCCGAATATGGAGCCTTCCGAATAACTGTTCAATATCGTGGACGCAGCTCTTTCGTGAATGGTCATCGCATAACCTACCACGCCGCCCGCCGCTGCGACGTAACCCCTTGACGCAGAAATTGTAACGTTGGTATGAATGTACTCGGCAGTAGCGTGATAATGATATAAAACGTTTCCCGACGCATTTACGGACACAGACTGCTGTACGCCGACCGCGCCGCCCGCATACGAAAAGTAACCGCTGCTCGAAACGTTGATTTCTCCTTCCGCACTGCAAGCAACAATATTGGCGCCCGCCGAAAAGCCTACTATCGCACCGACGGCAACGTTGCTGTTATCCCCCGCAATCGCGTTAATCGTGAAATCTTTTAAATTAAGATTAAGTATCATAACTGCGCTCGACGCGGTGCTTATCTGCGCGCAACCGAACAATCCGACATAGGAGCTGCCGTTAGTACTTATAGTGTAGTTGGAAATCGTATGGTTTTTACCGTCGAAAACTCCCGCAAAGAAAGCGTGAGAATTTTCATAATGACCGATAACGTCAAGCTGTTCGCCGCCGCAATCTATATCGTTCTGCAACTCATAATAGCCCGTCACATAAGCGGCATAGCTTGAATTGACCCTATCGGCAACAAAACGCAAGTCCTTCAAGCTTGAAACAAGGAAAGGGTCGTCTTGGGTGCCCGAGCCTTCAAGCAAATCTTCTTGCACGGTTGCGGTAAACGTAACGTCCGCCAAAACGGTATATTCGTATACGCCGTCGCTCGCCACCAAGGTTTCATTGTTGGCTTTAACGACTACGGTATCCGCAAGGAACCCGTCTTCAACCTTTACGGAAAAAGTTACTTTCGTATCTTTGTCTACTTGTAATTGGTACTCGTCCTTTTCCTCTCCGTCGATAACGTAAGTCACATGGTCGGACGAAGCGAAGGTAACGGTAAGCTTTTCGGCGGTATTCTCGTCGTCCTTACAACCGAACGCAAAGCCGACGCATACGCAAGCTATTGCCGCAAGTAATATTAATAAAAATTTTTTCAACTTCATAGTAAACCTCAAAATAGTAAACTTCAAAAAAGCACGCAAAAGAAAAGTGACGCACCACTTTCCCCTCTGAAAATATTGAAGCGAACCGCACTTAAAAATCTCATCACTTTTTAGGTTGCGCAAAAAGTTCGCAAATTGATACATCGTAATTATACAATATAATAAATTAAAAAGGCAACTGATTTGACGAATTATTTATAGATTTATTATAAAATTATTTTAAAATATATAACTTGTGCTTATGGATAATTTAAATATTGGCGCATATCCCTCGGTTTTACTTATATTCTACGCGTATTTTTACAAATTTTTCAATTTTTATAGAATGTGAATTTATACATTTATGCAAAACAGAAAAGGAAGAACCGAGTCGAAAATTCGGCTCGGTTCTTCCTTAGAGAGAATATGAAAAAAAGTTGAGTGTATGCGTCTTTAACAGTTGCCATTATAAATGACTATTGTGTTGAAAATATGATAATTTAATGATTTTTATACTTTTCGAAAATTATTTCGGCAATTTTAAGTCCGTCCGCGGCAGAGCTTGTAATGCCGCCAGAATATCCGCTGCCCTCGCCGCAAGGATACAATCCCTTTAAACTTATGCTTTCGCCGTCCTCTCCCCTTAAAATTCGCACGGGGGAAGAAAAACGGCTTTCAACGCCCGTCAACAGCGCGTCGGGGTCGGCAAAGCCTTTCAGCCGTTTGTCCATATCGGGAATGGCAACTTTAAGCGCGTCGGTCGTAATTTTCGGCAAAACGGCTTCAAGCGGAGCAAATGCGGTGCCCGCCGCATAGGTTGGCTTGACCTCGCCGAACGCCGAAGAAGTTCTACCCGTCAAAAAATCTTTGCAAAGCTGCACGGGCGCCTTAAAGCCGCCGCCAGCTCGATAGGCGCGCCGCTCTATTTCGCGCTGAAATTCCATTCCGTCGAAAAGTCCTTCGCCGAAGTCCTCGCGCTTCATCTGCACCATAAGCGCCGAATTTGAGTTGACCCCGTCGCGGGCGTAAAAGCTCATTCCATTGGTTACCACGCCGCTGTTTTCGCTCGCCGCGGGAATTACCACCCCGCCCGGACACATACAAAAAGTGAACACCGTGCGTTCGTGCGCGTGAGATATAAGTTTGTAGTCGGCGGTCGGAAGAAGCTTGTAACTTTTGCCGTACTGTGCAAAGCCGATTGTATTCGCAAGATGCTCTATGCGCACACCCACGGCAAAATCGCGCGGCTCCATAGCAACACCGTTTGAAGCAAGCATTTTAAAGGTATCACGCGCGGAGTGCCCTATTGCGACAACAGCACAGTCAACGGGAGTTGCCGCCTCTTCGCCCGTATGTGAATTTCTGTGAAAAACAGTACAAATTCGCCCGTTTTTATGCTCAAATCTTGTGAAAATTTGATGAAAATGATATTTACCGCCGTGGTCTTCTATATATTTTCTGATATTTTGCAGCACATAAAACAGCTTGTCGCTGCCGATATGCGGCTTGTTCAAGTAGGTGATTTCTTCGGGTGCGCCAAACTTTTTGAAAGTTTCCAAAACGTTTTTATTAAACCCGTCGCGGGTTTGGGTGTTCAGCTTGCCGTCGGAAAACGTTCCCGCTCCGCCCTCGCCGAACTGAACGTTTGAATTTTCGTCCAAAACCCCGTTTTTGAAGAAAAAGTCAATGGTTTTTCGCCTATTTTCCACGCTTTCGCCTCGCTCGATTATTATAGGCCGAACGCCGCGCTCTACCAATCTTAAAGCGCAAAAAAGCCCCGCCGGACCCGTACCGATAACGGCGACCTTCGGCGGATTCGCAAGCCTTTCAAGCGGTTTGATTTCCTCTTGGTTTTCATCCGAAAAGGCGATTGAATAAACCCAAAAAATATTGTTTTTATCGCGCGCGTCAAGCGATTTTTTGAGGATTTTGAAGTATTTTATCCCACGTTTCAGTCTTTTTTGCGCAATTTTTACAAGACTATCCTCGCTTTCGGTTATATTCAGTTTTATATTGTCAAGCCTTTGTATCATCTCTGATTCTCTTTAAAATAGCGTCCGCAACCGACGCGCCGCTCGTAAAAGCCCATTGTAGGTTGTAGCCGCCGCAATCGCCGTCCACGTCAAGAATTTCGCCCGCGAAAAACAGATTTTTTACAAGCTTGCTTTCAAGCTCGTCCGAAACCTCGTTCATACTGATTCCCCCCTTGGTGACTTGCGCGTAATCGAACCCGAGCGTGCCCAAAACGGGCAACGTAAAATTTTTAAGCGTTGCCGTGATTACCGACGGAGCGTCCGAGCCCGCCCGTTTTATTATCGCTCTTCCTATTTGATTGTGCAAAGTGCCCGAAAGCAGTTCGCTCTTTTCCCAACCGACGCTTTTACGCGCGGAAACGCTTCGCGCAATTTCTTCTGCGGCAAAGTCGGGGAGAAATTCAAGCGACAGTGTAGCGCCTTGCTTGTCCGCAATATAAGACGAAACGGAAAATACCGCATTGCCCGATACGCCGTAGTCGGTAAAAATCACATCGCCGCGCACCGTTTTTAAAAGCTTATTGCCGCAAAAAGCCGAAACTTTACAATCGGCGCGTATGCCCTTTAATGTTTTGATATGCGTCGTTTCGGTCTTTAATTGCACAAGCGACGGATACAGCTTAGTTACGGTATGTCCGAAAGAAGTTGCAAGCGCGTAGCCGGAACCGTCCGTTTTGAACTGCTTTTGAGCTTTGCCGCCAACGCACAGAACGGCGTATTCGGCAATTACTTTATCGCCGTTTAGAGATACCTCGAACCCGTTTACCGTTTTATATATTTTTTCGACTTTAACACCCGTGAAAATAGAAGTAGGCGGCGTGTAGACCGAATTTATCAAATCATCGACGAGCGCGGAGGCTTGTTTACCCGCGGGGTATATTCTTCCCCTTTCGTCGGCAAAAAAAAGACAGCCGAACAGTTGCGCGCCGCCATAAGGGTCGGCACACGCGATTTTTTCAACCAAAGCGGTATTGCCGCCATGGTAGTGCTCTGCAGTCATATCAAGGTTTGATATGTTGCCTTGACCGTTGCCCGTTGCGGCAAGCTTTTTGCCGAGACGGTCACCCGCGTCTACAAGACAAACTTTTAAATTTTTACTGCTTCTGTTCAGCCGCGCCGCGCAAGCAAGACCCGAAGCGCCGCCGCCGATTATCATTACGTCGTAAATCATATAAGACGATTTTAACAAAAACAGCGATAAGTGTCAACGGTTAAATTCGGCAAGCGCGCTTTCAAGCTTTTCAAGGTGCAAAACCTCGTCAGCCAAAATTCTTGAAATTATATTTTTAACTTGCTCGTTCTTTAAGCAACCGAGCATTTTGCGATAGGCGGCAATAGCACGACGCTCGCCGAGGATATCGTCTTCAAGCATATTTTGAAGCGACCCCGAATACGCGACGTACTTTGTAGAGTAAAAATTGAACGCGCACGAAGGATACTGCGAATATATAGGCGCGGCACCCAAAGCGAGTACCGTTTCGCCCAACAAGTCAAGGTGGTGCATTTCCGTAACGGCTATCCCTTTAAGCAGCTTAGCTAAATCAACATAACAGTTTTTGTTGAAAAAGAACGAATGATAAACGTATTGAAGAATTGCGTTTAACTCGCTGACGGAGCTTGCGTATGCGGGCGAAATTATTCTTAAGCTGTAAGCGTCGGGCGTTAGCCCGTCTGTGGTGGGATAAGGTTCGTTTACTCTTATTGGTTCAAGCATAATACAAACTATGAAAAACTGCCCGAATTTGGTGCGGAATATGCCAAATTCGGGCAGTTATGCGTGACATAGTACTGTGTAAAGCTTTTAAATTGCGCAAATATACGCTGTTTTTAGCCTTTTAAAACCTTTTTAAGGAATTGACCGGTATAACTGCCTTTTACAGCCGCAACCTCTTCGGGGGTGCCCGTTGCAACTATTTTGCCGCCCTTATCGCCGCCCTCGGGACCCAAATCAACGATATAATCGGCGCACTTTATTACATCCAAATTGTGTTCTATTACGAGCACGGTGTTGCCTCCGCTTCTCAGTCGGGTAATGATTTTTACGAGTTTTTCTACGTCGTACGAGTGCAAACCCGTAGTAGGCTCGTCAAGAATATAGAAGGTTTTGCCCGTGCTCCTTTTGGAAAGCTCGGTGGCAAGTTTAACGCGCTGAGCCTCGCCGCCCGAAAGAGTGGTTGCGCTTTGCCCCAATTTGATATAGCCAAGCCCCACGTCGCACAAGGTTTTAAGTTTGTTGTAAATGGAAGTTACGGGCTTGAAAAATTCCGCCCCCTCTTCTACCGTCATTTCCAAAACGTCAGATATGCTTTTGCCCTTGTACTTAACTTCGAGAGTTTCTCTGTTATAACGCTTGCCGCCGCAAACCTCGCAAGGAACGAAGATGTCCGGCAAGAAGTGCATTTCAATCTGTATTACGCCGTCGCCTTGACAGTGTTCGCATCTGCCGCCCGCGACGTTAAAGGAAAATCTTCCGCTTTTATAGCCCTTTTCTTTTGCGTCGGGAGTGGCTGCGAAAAGGTCGCGTATCATCGTAAACACGCCCGTGTAGGTTGCGGGGTTGCTCCTCGGCGTTCTACCGATAGGCTGTTGGTCGATTGCAATGATTTTATCGAAGTTTTCAAGCCCTTCAAACCCATCGGCATTGCCCGTCAGTTGGCGCGCGCCGTTGAGTTTGTTTGCAAGGTACGGATAAATTATTTCGTTGACAAGGCTTGACTTGCCACTGCCCGATACTCCCGTAACCGCCGTTATAAGTCCAACGGGGATATCTACGGTTATATTTTTTAAATTGTTTTGCTTGCAGCCTTTAACTTTTAGCCACCTATCCCCTATCGGCTGACGAACTGCGGGAACTTCTATTTTTCGTCTTCCCGCAAGGAAGTCGCCCGTGATGGAACGCGGCTCGTTCATAATCTCTTCCATATTGCCAGCCGCAACCACCTCTCCGCCGTGAACGCCCGCATACGGACCGATATCGACGATGTAGTCTGCGGCGCGCATAGTGTCCTCGTCGTGCTCGACGACTATAAGCGTGTTGCCGAGGTCGCGAAGCCCCAAAAGCGATTTTAAAAGCTTTTCGTTGTCGCGCTGGTGTAAGCCTATGCTCGGCTCGTCAAGTATATACAAAACGCCCGTAAGCGCGCTGCCTATCTGCGTTGCAAGACGGATACGCTGACTTTCACCACCCGAAAGAGTTGCGGCGCTGCGGGAAAGGGTTAAATAACCCAACCCGACGTTGCTGAGAAAGCTTAATCGGCTGTCGATTTCCTTGATTATGCTATCGGCTATCATATGCTCTGTTTGAGTAAAAAACGAAAAATCGGTAAAAGCCGTTAAATCGTCTACGGACATATCGCATACTTCCATTATGTTTTTACCCCCCACAGTTACGGCGAGAGCTTCCTTTTTAAGCCTTTTACCGTGGCAAGCCGGACAGTCGGAGGTGCGCATATAACGCTCAATATCCCATTTTACCCCCTCGGAAGAGGTTTGGTTGTATCTGCGCTGTAAATTGGTTACGAAGCCTTCCCACGATTTTTCGTAGCTGCCAGAAAAATGATACGCGTTATATTGCATTTCGATTTTTTCGCCGCCGTTACCGTACATTAGCATATCGTAAATATTTTTCGGCAGCTCGGATACGGGCACGTCAAGTGAAAAGTTGTATACTTTTGCAAGCGAGGTAAGATACATTTGGGTTATAGTTGAACTGTCCAAGTTCCAACCGCTGATTTTAATTGCCCCCTCGCGCAAAGTTTTAGACTTGTCGGGGCAGATTAAATCGGGATCGACAAGCTGCCTAAACCCAAGCCCCGAGCACTCGGGACAAGCGCCCCACGGGGTATTGAACGAGAAAAGCCGGGGTTCAATCTCTTCGATAGATATGCCGCAATCGGGGCAAGCGTATTTGGAAGAATACAGCTCCTCTTTGCCGTCGCAGTCGATTACGACAAGCCCGTCGGCAAGGTGCAAGGCGTTTTCAAGACTGTCTGACAGACGTTTTAAAATGTTTTCCTTTATGACAAGCCTATCCACTACCACCGAAATATTGTGGCGAATATTCTTTTCCAAGTGAATTTCTTCTTGCAAGTCGTAGATTATGCCGTCGATTTTTACGCGCCCGTATCCGCTCTTTTTGTATGCGGCAAGCTCTTTTAAAAACTCGCCCTTTTTGCCGCGGAAAACGGGGGCTTCAACCATAATTTTGCTGCCCTCGGGCATAACCATAACCTTGTCGGCTATTTCGTCCACGGTTTGGCGGCGAATTTCTCTGCCGCATTTGGGGCAGTGCGGAACACCGACGCGTGCAAACAGAAGGCGGAAATAGTCGTAAATTTCCGTCACCGTGCCCACTGTGGAGCGGGGATTGTGAGACGTGGTTTTTTGGTCGATTGAAATTGCGGGCGAAAGTCCGTCGATAAGCTCTACATCGGGCTTTTCCATTTGACCGAGGAACTGACGGGCATATGAAGAAAGACTTTCTATATAACGCCTTTGCCCCTCTGCGAAAATGGTGTCAAACGCCAAAGTGGATTTGCCGCTGCCCGAAAGCCCCGTAAACACCGTAAGCGTGTTGCGAGGAATATGCACGTCGATATTTTTAAGGTTGTTTTCTTTTGCGCCTTTAACGAATATTTCTTCTTTCATTTCTTTTTAATCTTTAAAAGTTTCTTCTTTAATTCCGATATCGTGTCGCGGATTTCTATTGCCTTTTCGAAGTCGAGCTGTGAGGAGGCAACCTTCATCAACGCTTTTAACTTTTCTATCTCTTGCGGTATGTCTGACGGTTTTATATCGTCCGCAACCGACTTTTTGCCGGTTATGCCAATGGCATTTTTTACTTCCTTTATAATGGTTTTGGGAACAATTCCGTGCGCCGCGTTGTATTCGGTTTGAATTTTTCGGCGGCGGTTGGTTTCGTCTATCGCACGACGCATACTGCCCGTAACCGTATCTGCGTACATTATTACGCGGCCCTCGGCATTTCGCGCCGCTCTGCCTATTGTTTGCACGATTGAGGTTTCACTGCGCAAAAATCCCTCTTTGTCCGCATCGAGAATAGCTACGAGCTTGACTTCGGGCAAGTCTAACCCCTCTCTTAAAAGGTTTATGCCGCAGAGAATATCAAACTCGCCACTGCGTAAACCGTTGATTATATCGATACGTTCCAACGCGTCTATGTCGCTGTGCATATAACGAACTTTAAGCCCATGCTCCTTTAAATAGTCGGTAAGGCTTTCCGCCATTCGCTTAGTCATCGTGGTGACGAGCACGCGCCCGCCGCATTCTATTACGCCCTTTGCCTCGCCGAGCAAGTCATCAATTTGGGTCTTGGTAGGGCGAATTTCAACTTCGGGATCGACAAGCCCCGTCGGTCGGATAATCTGTTCAACCACGTTGCCCGCTTGCCCCAACTCGTACGGAGCGGGCGTAGCGGAAACGCATATTAGCTGCGGAACCCGCTCGTCGAACTCCTCAAAGGTCAAAGGACGGTTGTCGTACGCAGATTTAAGACGGAAACCGTAACCGACAAGGTTTTCTTTACGGGAACGGTCGCCGTGATACATTGCGCGAATTTGCGGTATTGTCATATGACTTTCATCGATAAAGACGAGGAATTTACCGGCGGGGAAATAATCCAAAAGTGTGAACGAAGGCTCGCCCGGGGAACGTCCGTCGAAGTAGCGGCTGTAATTTTCTACGCCGCTGCAATAGCCTATTTCGCGCATCATTTCCAAGTCGTAAGTAGTGCGCTGTTCAAGGCGCTGAGCTTCCAAAAGCTTACCCTCTTCGCGGAACGCCTTCACCTCGTCGTGCATATCCGTTTCAATCATTTGAAGCGCGGATTTCATTTTGTCGCCTCCGACTGCGTACTGACTTGCGGGAAAAATAAGAATGTGTTTAAGTTCCGAAATAATGTTACCCGTGAGCGCGTCTTCTTCGCAAATTCTGTCGATTTCGTCGCCGAAAAATTCGACGCGAACGGCAATTTCCGAGTTGGACGCGGGGAAAATTTCGACAGTATCGCCGCGAACTCTGAACGAGGAACGCTGAAAATCGATATCCCGTCTTGCGTACTGAATTTCGACAAGTCGCCTTATGAGCGCGTCGCGTTCCATTTCCATTCCCGGGCGAAGCGAAATTGCAAGGCGGAAGTATTCTTCGGGCGCGCCTAAGCCGTAAATGCAGCTTACAGAGGCAACGACGATTACGTCCTCCCTTTCTCCGAGCGAGCTTGTTGCCGAGTTGCGCAGCTTGTCTATTTCATCGTTTAAGCTCATATCCTTTTCGATATAGGTATCGGTTGAAGGTATGTAGCTTTCGGGCTGGTAATAGTCGTAATAACTGACGAAATATTCGACGCGGTTGTTGGGGAAAAACTCCTTAAATTCGTTGCAAAGCTGCGCGGCAAGAGTCTTGTTGTGTGCGATGACAAGGGTCGGGCGATTGACGTTTTGTATGACGTTTGCCATAGTAAAGGTTTTGCCGCTACCCGTAACACCCACAAGGACTTGCGTTCTTATTCCGTCCAAAACGCCTTCCGTAAGGCTTTGAATGGCTTGAGGTTGGTCGCCCGTAGGATTAAATTTCGAATGCAATTCAAACTTCATGTCTACTTGAAATTATAACCCAATTTTTAATTATTTACAAGTGTTTAGAGGCTATTTTTTACAAAAAAACAAACTTTTGTTTATTGTTTTTTATACAATGCAAAAAGCCCCGCGCCGTATCGGCGCGGGGCTTTTAATTATGAGTTCTTTTTCTTTACGGCGTTACCGCCCGTAAGCAAAATCATTTTAACGGCTTCTATCGAAAAGCTGTCGGCAATTACCGTAAGCTGCTTATCGAGCGTACCGCGGGCAAGCACTTTTATATAAGTTGCCTTGCGGTTTATGGCGGGGATACGCTTTTTCATCTCTTCAAGGGTTGCCGTTTCTCCGTTTTCGAAGCACTTGCTTAAAGTGTCTATATTGACGATGTCCGTCTTTGTCTTGTCGGAAATTTCTTCGGTTTCCTCAACGAGCGCAACCGCGACGTCGTCTTGCATAAGCTCGTCAACTTCGCTTGCAAGCACGCAATCTCTGGGTAAGAATACGTCGCCGCTCTGCGCATCCTCTTCGGTAAGCTCTTTTATCAGTCCGCGGTCAACAAGGGGTTGGGTTTCCTCATAAGGATATTCGCTTGCCCAATCGACTTCTTCCGGCTCGGAAAGCCGTTCGCGCCCGTCCATTACGCTTTCAATCAGTTCTTTGGAGTATTTAATTCTTCTATCATTCTTTAAACGATATAGACAAGGCGTTTTTTCATATGTGGCTATTTGTGTCATATCGTCTACGATATATTTGCTGTCTATATAATCTTTGGGGTTGAGCGCAAGGAATAAGCTTAAACATTTGCCCCTTACGCAAAGTTTTGCGTAAGTTACGCGCCCCGCATAAAAGGTTTCGCCCTTCCAACTCATACGGGATTTTACGCCTTTATAAGATAAAAGTTCGTTCTTTATCTCCGAATAATAAGCTTTTACTTCGTCCGACGACTGTATTATTTTAGCCGTAAAACTTTTATTATACTTAATAATTATATAGCGAACGTGCCCGTCTATTCTTCTGACTTTTCTGACTTGCTCGTCCTCTTCCTTATCATCGTTGACGTCGTCCCTATCGTCATCTTTTTCTTCGGGAATAGGGGGGCGTTCTTCTTTCTCCTCGTGCTCTTCCACCGCGGGGGCGGGTTCTTCTTCCGCCTCGGGCTCTTGTGCCTCGTGAGCGGGTTCTTCTTCCGCCTCGGGCTCTTCCACCGCGAGGGCGGGTTCTTCTTCAACCGGTTGGGATACGGTTTCTATCGACTCCTCAGCCGGTTGAGGCTGTTGCGTTGCTTGGGTTGATTTTAAGGCTTTATTCTTTTTGCGGCTTCTTACTCCGACCACAATCGCCAAAACTATCAACAGCAGCGCCACCGCGCCCACAGCTATGCAAACGTATTTCAGCGTTTCACCTTCAAGCCCGAAAAGCAAAAATAACGATAACATACTTCACCTTCCTTAAATTTGCATTATTTTTACCACATACACCTTAGTACGCAATATTATATACTCTTTTTTTAAAATTTCAAGGAAATTGATAAAAGTTTCACAAAAAAAATCGGACAGACCGTTCTGCCCGATTTTTTAAATTATGATAATTTTTCGAGTAATTTAAGGTCGATACCCCTATCGCCGATTTTGATTATTTCAACCTTTACGGTGTCGCCGATATTGATTACGTCCTCGATTTTTTCAACGCGCTTGTCGGAAAGTTGCGAAATGTGAATACCGCCGTCCTTGCCGGGAGCGAACTCGACAAATGCGCGGGACGGGATAATTCTTACAACAGTGCCGATGTACATATCTCCGATTTGAGGGTCGCGCGCGATGCTCATTACTATCGCCTTTGCCTTTTCCGCGTTCTTGACGGGACCTACGCAAGAAATATATCCTCTGCCGCTGTCGTCGTCGTTGAACTCGATTTGAGTGTCGGTTTCTTCCATAATCTTCTTGATTACGCAGCCTTGCTTACCGATAACGTCGCCGATTTTGTCGGGGTCGATTTCAAAGCTGATAATTTTAGGAGCGTATACGGAAAGCTGAGGAGCAACTTCGGGAACGCATTCAAGCATTTTAGAGAGAATGAACTGTCTGCCTTCGTTTGCTTGGTTGATTGCCGTGTGCATAATCTCTTCGGAAATACCCTTGATTTTGATATCCATTTGGATTGCGGTTATGCCCTTAACGGTACCCGCTACCTTGAAGTCCATATCGCCGAGGAAGTCCTCTAAGCCTTGAATATCGGTCATTACTTTAAATTCGCCCGTTTCTTGGTTTTTGATAAGTCCCATTGCAACGCCGGCTACGGGAGCTTTAATGGGAACGCCCGCGTTCATAAGCGCCATAGTCGAGCCGCAGACGGACGCCATCGAGGACGAGCCGTTGGAGCTCATAATATCGTTGACGACGCGGATTGCGTAAGGGAACGAATTTTCGTCGGGAAGAACGGGAATTAAAGCGCGTTCCGCAAGTGCGCCGTGACCGATTTCACGTCTACCGGGCGAACGCAACGCTTTAGCTTCGCCCGTGCAGTAACCGGGGAAGTTATAGTGGTGCATATATCTTTTGGAAACTTCTTCGTCAAGACCTTCGAGCTTCTGCGCTTCGCCGAGCATTCCGAGGGTGCAAGTGGTAAGGGTTTGGGTTTGTCCCCTCGTAAACACAGCGGAGCCGTGTGCGCGGGGAAGCACGCCCTTTTCGCACCAAATGGGACGAACGTCTTTCAGACCTCTTCCGTCTGGGCGAATACCTTTATCGAATATCTTCGCACGGACTTTTTCTTTGGTAAGGTAATAAAGGCTGTCCTTAATTTCGCGTTTGTTGTCGGGATAGATTTCCGCAAAATGCTCTAAAATTTCTTTTTCGGCTTCGTCTTGTCTTTTTTCTCTTTCTTGTCTGTCGAAAGTGTCTATTGCCCAATCGATTTTTGCACTTGCATATGCGCGGACTTCTTTATCAAGCTCTTCGGGGATATGATAAAGCTCTATTTCAAGCTTGGGCTTACCGACTGCGGGAACGATTTTATCTTCGATAAACGCGCAGATTTTCTGAATTTCTTTATGACCGAACATTATTGCGCCGACCATTTCTTCGTTGGTGACTTCGTTTGCGCCAGCCTCAATCATTAAAATAGCGTCCTTTGTGCCCGCCAAATTGAGGTGAATAGCGCTTTTTGCGCGCTGAGCCAAATCGGGGTTGATAACGTACTTGCCGTCAACCATCCCGACCACGACCGAGCCCGTAGGCCCCGCCCAAGGAATATCCGAAATAGCAAGCGCAACGGAAGAGCCTATCATTGCGAGAGGCTCGGGGGAAATATCGGGTTCAACCGAAATCGCTTGCGCTGTTACCACTACGTCGTTGAAAAGTCCCTTGGGGAACAACGGACGAAGAGGTCTGTCGATAAGTCTTGCTGTCAAAATCGCTTTGTCGCTTGCCCTACCCTCGCGCTTTTTAAAGCCGCCGGGGATTTTGCCGACTGCGAACATCTTCTCTTCATAATCGACTTGCAAAGGGAAGAAATCCATACCGTCTCTGGGCGCTGCGGACATACATACCGATACCATAACGGCGGTTTCGCCGCACCTTACAAGGCACGAGCCGTTCGTTTGCTCGGCATACTTGCCCGTTTCGATAACGACGTCTTTGCCGCCGACTTTGAGTGTAAATTCTTTGTAGTTCATCTCTGTCTCCTTTTCTTCTTGTGTTCATAGCGCTTGCCATGAACGATTTTTTAAGCAAAAAAGAGCGCGTTAAAGTGCGCTCTTTTTGTTACTTTCTTAAACCTAATGCTGCGACGATAGCACGGTATCTTTCGATATCCTTGCTTTTAAGATAGTCTAAAAGACCGCGACGGCGACCGACCATCTTTAAAAGTCCGCGGCGGGAATGGTTATCGTGGATATGCTCTTTAAGGTGTTCGTTAAGGTGGTTGATTCTCTCGGTCAAAAGTGCGATTTGCACTTCGGGAGAACCCGTATCCCCTTCCTTAGTTGCGTATTTTGCGATAATTTCCTGCTTTTCCATTTAATTTATCCTCCTATGGAATTATTTGCGGGAAACAAAGCTCGGCGTTGAGTGCTCGCTCGACCTTGTAACCGTAACGGAATTATTTTAACACTTATATTTACAAATAGCAAACGATTTGAACGGAATTTTTAAAAATATTGGGACAAGCCCCTTTAACCGAAAAGTTTGTTGCGTTTTGCAATTATTTCGTCGATTTTATTGATATAAGTCGGAATGTCCTTGGGCGCGGCATAACGCTCTATTCTGTCCTCGTCGGAAAAATAACGCTTCGAAATTGCGTTTGCGCCTACGGCGACGTTGGAAGTTATCTCTTCCATTGTGTCGATATTGTACACGCAAGCCTTATCGGGCTTTGCCCAACCGACGTTTTCAAGCCCGCCCGCTTGGTACTTTTGGCGGTAGAGGTAATACGGCTCGTACCCAGCTTGGGTGAGTAGCTTGCGAGAAATTGAAATCATTTCGCCAATGCCGTTCACGTTCAGTTTTTTTGTTTCTTCTTTGAGTTTTGCCCCCGCTTTTAAAGACAGCGTGTGCACAGTGATATTGGCGGGGTTCAATTTAATTGCCGTTTTTAAAGATTTTTCAAAGTCCTCCGGCGTTTCGTCCGCAAGCCCCGCGATTAAATCGAGGTTTATATCGAAGCCGTATTTTGCCGCCGCTTCGTAAGCTTGAATTGTTTGAACGGCGGTGTGCTTTCTGCCGATTTTTTTCAAAGTTTCATCGTTAAAGGACTGCGGATTCACACAAATACGCGTAACGCCGTATTCCTTTGCCGCTTTTAACTTTTCGTCCGAAAATACGTCGGGTCTGCCCGCCTCTACCGTATATTCCGTTTTTTTATCGAAAAGTGCGTTAATTGCGGCATATATCGGGGTTAATTGAGAATTTTCAAGCACGAAAGGAGTGCCGCCGCCGATGTAAATACTGCGCAAATCGGTCAAATACGGCTTGACGGAATTAAGTTCTTTTATGACGCAATTTATATAATTTTCAAGATAAATTCGGGTCTTTTCGATAGGCGCGGTGATGAACGAGCAATAATCGCACTTTGTAGGACAAAATGGCAACCCAATATACAAATCTTGTCCGCCCTTTTTATATACTCCCTCTTGAGCGTTTAAGATGCGGGCGACAAGCGCGGTGTTTTCTTCGGACACGCGCATTTCGTTAAACAGCTTTTTATAGTCGCCGCCCGAAGAAATTTCCGTATAGGCAAGCTTTGTCGGGCGTATTCCCGTCAACGCTCCCCAAGGTAGGTCGCCCTTGAATTTTGACAAGACTTTGTAAAAAGCCGACTTTGCGGAGCGTTTTGCAAGGCGCTTAAAGATTAAATCGTTTTCGGCCTTGTACTCCTCTTCAAAATCATAAAATTCGCCGTTATATTCGATTGAATTGAGGAATTTTCCGCACGAACAAGAAAAATAATGAGTAAAATCTTCGTTTTCCGCATCGAAAGCGCGGATAACGAGCATTATTTCGTCGTACAAGCCCTCGCTGTTGGTGTTTAGCATTTATTTACCTTAAATAGGGGTTGTATTCGCGTTCGCGCGAGAGGGTCGTATCCTCGCCGTGACCGCTATAAATTTTGTAGTCGCCGTCAAGCGCGGCAAGCTTTTTACAAGTTGTGAAAAGTTGCCCGTAGGCAAATCCCATCTGCCGACGCTGCCGCGCAACAAGGTATCGCCCGAAAAAAGACAGTTTTCCGTGAGATAGCAGCAGCTTCCCGCAGTGTGCCCCGCAGTTTTCATAACATTAAAATTTATGCCGCAAAAAGTTAGACTTTCACCGTCCGTAAAGGTGCGGAAAATTTCGAATTGCGGAACTGTTACGCCGCCAAAGATACTTAAATACTCTTTACTGAAAATCAGGTCTTTTTCACGTTCGTTGCAGCATATATGGGCACCTTTTGCAAAAAGCTCGCCACAAGCGCCCACATGGTCAAAGTGCCCGTGCGTAAGCAAAACAAACTTACAATCAAGGCCGTTTTGTTCTAAAACTTCAACGGTTTTGCGATTGGAAGGGTCTATTACTACAGCAGATTTGTTATCCGAAGTCAAAATATACGAATTGCTTGAATAATCAAGCGGTAAAACCTTGAAAACTTGCATATATGTTGGGGTCAATTGGTAGTTCTGTAAACGTCGAGCACGCGTTTATCCCGTTTTAAACGATTGATTAAAAGGTCTATATCCGAGCGTTTGTTGAGTTTTACGCGCACCTCTACCTCAGCCAATTTATCCTTGTTTATCCTACCGTTGATTTGCGTGAAGGACAGACGCATTGAGGCGATTTCCGAAATAACGTAAGCTGTAACGCCGTCGTAGTTGTCGGAGATAACCTTGATATCGGCAAGGAAATCGGTATCGATATCACCCGTCCATTGCGCGGGTTGCAAACGGTTTTTGTCGGCGTCGGTTAGGTTGGTGCAGTCTGACCTATGCACTATCACTCCCCTTCCGCGCGAAACGAAGCCGACGATATCGTCACCCGGCACGGGGTTGCAGCAGTGTGCAAAGCGAACCAAAAGCCCGCTCATACCCTTAATGGTAACGCTGCCCGCGGGGGAGTGTTTTAACTTGCCCGCATCAACTACTTCGACGGGTTTGGGAATTTCCTTTTTATAGTAGTCAATAAGCTTGAAAATTACTTGATTAACACTTACCGCGCCGTAACCGACGGACGCCATCATTTCGTTAACCGAACTGAATACAAGCTTGTTTGAAAGCTTTTTGAACGCGCTTTCGGTCAATAAATCGTTTAAGTTATAGCCCTTGCGTTTTGCCTCGGCTTCGAGCATGGCTCTGCCCGTTTTGGCGTTCTCCTCCTTCATCTCGCGCTTGAAAAACTGACGGATTTTGGCGCGCGCGGAGCCGGACTTTACGAATTTGAGCCAATCCCACGACGGTCCGCGGGAGCTTGATTGAGTGAGAATTTCCACAACGTCGCCAGTGGTGAGCGTTGAATTTAGAGAAACCATTTTGCCGTTGACCTTTGCTCCCACGCACTTATTGCCGACTTCAGAGTGAATTGCGTATGCAAAATCGACGGGCGTGGCTTCCAAGGGCAGTGAAATTACTTTACCGTGCGGGGTGAACACCAACAGTTCGTTATCGTACAAATCGTTTTTAAGGCTATCTACGAACTCCTTGGATTCGTTAAGGCTGCCTTGCCAATCCATAACGTCGCGTATCCACGAAAGGCGCGCGTCGAAGTTGGTTTCCTTTGCGTCGGCGGTGCGGTTTTCTTTATACTTCCAATGCGCGGCAATACCGTATTCAGCCATTCTGTGCATCTCGTAAGTGCGTATCTGAATTTCGAAAAATTGCCCGAAATTTGTTACGACTGTGGTGTGCAGCGACTGATAAAGGTTACGCTTGGGGGTTGCGATATAGTCCTTAATTCTGCCCGGCACGGGCTTCCACTTCATATGAATTTTTCCGAGTATTTCGTAACACTCGTCGGTTTTATCGACAATAACCCTAACTGCCGTCAAGTCGTAAATTTGGTCAAGGCTTTTTCCTTGATTTTTCATTTTGCGGTAGATTGAATAAAAGTGCTTGGGTCTGCCGATGACCTCGCCCTTTATTCCGCTTTCGTCCAAAATTTCTTTAATTTCATTTACGACGAACTCGACAAATGACTTCCTTTCTTCCAATTTTTGGTGAATATTAGTTACCAAAAATTCGTAGGCTTCGGGGTCGAGATATTTAAGGCATAAATCTTCAAGCTCGCACTTGATTTGCGAAATGCCGAGCCGTCCCGCCAAGGGAGTGAATATTTCCAAAGTTTCCTTGGCAATTCGTTGCTGACGCTCATTGGAAAGAAAGTTGAGCGAGCGCATATTGTGAAGTCTGTCCGCAAGCTTAATGATTATAACGCGGACGTCGTTTGCCATAGCGACGAAAATTTTCCTGAAATTTTCCGCGTCTTCTTCCTCGTGCGTGCGGAAATGGATTTTATCAAGCTTGGTAACGCCGTCCACAAGGGTCATAATTTCCTTGCCGAAGCGGCGCAAAATATCCTCTTCGGTGGCGGGCGTGTCCTCAACGACGTCGTGCAGGAAAGCAGCGGCAACCGTGGGCGTATCAAGCCCCAAATCAACTAAAATTTCGGCAACGGCGCAAGGGTGCATAAAGTACGGCTCGCCCGAGGCGCGCTTTTGTCCGCTGTGCATTTCCCGCGCGTAATTGTGCGCCGAAAGAAGGAGCGCGTAGTCATCTGCCGAGTAGTTTTTTTTGATTTTTTCCAATACGTCCATCAGCGTTCCTCCTTAATATGTTTAACCGTATTATATAGCGGCGAATTTTCAAGCTTACTTTTTACGCCGCGCATTACCTCTAATCTGCCGTTTGAAAAATTTATAAGAGACATTTGTTCAAACACCTTTAACGCAAAGAAAACTTGCAAGGTATTGCCGATAGGGTTGCGTTTTGCGACCTCTTCCGCGGTGGCGCCGTCAAGGTTTGCCGAGTTTGCCGAAAGTATTGCGTAAACGCTTAAAAGCTCGTCCCTATCAGTACTAAGGTTCTTTATTGCGCGCGCGGCGGGGGCGTTCTCCGCCACTTCTATGCATTTGTCCGATATGTTCAAGCGATTTGCGCAGACAGAATTATCTAATAAAATAACCCTTTTAAAGCCGCTTAAATCTACGTCCGCGGCGGGCGCAACCAAAACCGAGGTTTGACAATTGCGCGACGACGGGTAGAATAAATCGCAGTTGACGGGCGGGTTATAAGCATTTATAACTGCGTTATCCCACGAGAGAAAGACCGTACCCGCCGCCTTAGTGTTAATAAGGGTTTCAACTTCGGCTTTGGGTAGAACGGAGATTTTGCAGTTGTTTTCGCCGTTTGAAAGGGTTTCTATAAGCGATAAGGCTATTTCTTCGTCGGCAAAAGCCCTTGCATCGTTACCGTAAATAACGTCGCGGACGAAACCTTTTATATACTCTTTACCTCTGAACGAGGAAACGTTGTATTCGAAAATAAGCTTTTTGGGCGCGGCGCAAGTTAGTAACCGCGCGTATTTTCCGCCGCCGAAATACATAAGTTCGAGCTTGGGGTTCTTGATTGAAAGGTGCGGCGAAAGGGGTTTTATGGGTCGTGCCGACAGCGCGCGCTCTTCCGTTACAAACATAGGGCGACGGTTGCCGACGCCGAAAGGCTCTAACAGCTCCATTTCCTTGACGAGTTTTTGCGAATAGTCGTCCGAAAGGCTGCCGTTTATATACACCGTGGGAATAAAGTCCTCGGGCGTGTAGTTCGCCGTCATATATTCTTCGAGAGCACGATAGAGGTTTTCAAAATTGTCTTCCGCCAAATTAACGCCCGCCGCCTGAGAATGACCGCCAAACTCGGTTAAGTATTCTTCGCAAGCTTTTAACGCTTCAAATATATTAACGCTTTCAACGGAGCGCGCCGACCCTTTTAACATATTGCCGTGCTTTACGAACAGAATTGCGGGGCAAGCAAACTCATCGGCAAGACGCGCGGCTACGATGCCGACAAAGCCGGAATTCCATTTTTCGTTGCAGAGAAGAATTATCTTGCCGTTTGCGCCCCTTTCCTTTATCATTTCTTTGGCGCTTAGATATAGCTCGTCACAGCATTTTTGACGCTCGATATTGTATGCGGTAAGCTTTGCGGACAAGTCGAAAATTTTGTTTTCGTCCGTTTCGTTAAATAGGGCAAGCGCTGCCTTTGCGTCACCCATTCTGCCCGCAGCGTTAATTTTGGGCGCAAGCGTAAACGCAAGGGTTTGGGCGGTTATTACGTCTGTTTTGTTAAGGAATTGCTTGTAGCACTTCGATGGGTTGTCACGAATGATTTTTAAGCCTTCGTGCACAATGTCGCGGTTTTCGCCCGTCAACGGAACGCTGTCTGCAACCGTTGCAATCGCGGCGAAATCAAGGTATTTATAGGCGCTTTCACCGTTTAAAGCGCAACCCACCTTAAAGGCGACGCCCGCGCCGCACAAATTATCGTAAGGGTAACCGTCGTTGAATTTGGGATTTATACAAATACAATCGGGAACATTGTCGGGCAGCTCGTGGTGGTCGGTTACTATTACCTCTGCGCCCAATTCCTTTAAATATTCTACCTCTTCGGCACAAGAAATGCCGCAGTCTACCGTGATGAAGAGTTGGGGAAAATGCTCGTCAAAAATCTCGTCTATTGCCTTTTGCGAAAGTCCGTAGCCGTTGGTTCTTTCGGGCACGACAACGACGGGTGTTATACCGAAATCGGTTAAGGCGTTGCCCATTATAGTCGAGGCGCAAACGCCGTCCGCGTCGTAGTCACCGTAAACGACGACCGACCACTCCTCGTCACGGGCTTGGGTTATCAGTTCGACCGCCTCGCGCATACCGCTCATTTTAAAGGGCGATATAAAATGGGCTTTTGACGGGTGCATAAAGACTTGTATCGAGTTTTTATCCCTTATCCCTCTGCCGTAAAGAATTTTTACCGTTTCTTCGCACAGATTACACTCCTTGGCTAAGCGGCGCACGCTATTTAATTGTTCGTCCGAAAATTCGAATTCCGGTAAAATTCTTTTCATAATAAAAACACAAAAAGGCGGGTTGCCCCGCCTTAGCTTTTAAAATTTATTTTTGTGTGGGTTTCGCCGTTTTTGCGCGGGATTTCTGCTTTAAACCGTCGCCTATAAGCTTAAACCTCGAATACACGGACGGGACAAAAAATGTGGTGCCGTATGCGCAAGATATGAAACCTATGAACGAACAAAGTACGGGTGAAATTATCGCAAGAGGCGAAAGCGAACTTATTGACAAAAGTATGAACGCGACTACGGATACCGTGGCAAGGCAAGCGGGCATTACCGTATTCAAAACGAAACTTTCGTCTGCAGTTTTATCAACTATTTCAAAGGCGGTAAGCTTTTTCAAATCTTCGTCTTTGAAATTCTTTCTCATTCTGTCGAAGAGGAAACACGTTCCTATCATCGTGAGGACGACCGTGATTACCGCGAAAGTTGCGATTGACGAACCGACGGGTATCCTTGTAAGAGCCATAAGCATAAGGAATAACGCAAGGTTGTGGAAGTCCGCAAGAATTGCGCCGAGCGCCATAGTAAGCTTATAACGAATTACAAAATAAATGAAGTGGAAAACTATGCAAGCGGAAATTGCGATTGCCGCCATAGAAACAGATTTGCCGCCGCCCAAAAGCGTTACAGCCGTGGTTGCTACGGCGCTGTTGAAGATTTCGGAAGTATCATCTTTTAAGAAGTCGGAAAGCTTTGCGTTGATTACTTCGTTTGCGCTTGCAAGCTGTGAGTTATCGGTTGAATAAGTGAACTTATAAACGACCGTTCCGCCCGTCGCGGTGTCGCCGACGGCAACCTCGTAACTTTTCACGCCTTGGCTTGTGAAAGCCTCGTCGCAGAAATTCTTGATTATTGTAACCGGCTCTTCCTTTTCACCGCTGAAATCGGTGTTTTCGTAAGTTACCGTTATCGATTTAAAGTTGGCATAATCGTCGCCGTAATTGAAAAATCCGTTTGCAACGCACTGGCAAATTATACCCACCAAAAGCCCTACGGCAATTATCGCGGTGGAAATTATTATAAACAAGTGCATTTTGGAAGAAAGCTTGAAATTAGTCTTCATCGTCGTACTCCCTTTTGTAACCGCAGAACTTGAATTTGTCCTTTACGGGCGAAGATATTACGAACCACATAAACCTTGTGAACCAATGAAGAATATAGGAAGCTATCGTTGCCATAAACAGTATTAGTCCGCAAGCGGCAAGTTCGCCCGTGCAAATTAGCGCAAGCATTGCCGATACGACGAGTATAACGATATGCAAGTCAAGTATCGTGGTAAGCGATTTTTTGTAGCCCGTCTTGACGGAGGCTTGTATTGTTCTGCCCGTCAAAGTTTCCTTCCTTACCGCCTCGAATACGCGGAAGTTCGAGAATACCAAAAGCGCAAGTCCCAAAACGAGGAAGAATGCGCCTGCAACGGTAAACTGAATTTCCGTTAATAAAAGCGCGGTTATCATTGCCGCCGAGTAAATTAACGCCATTAAAGCGTTGACTAAGCCGAGTTTTCTGTATCTTACCACCGAGAACACTACCGCGCCGACAAATACGAGAAGCAACAGCACAAATAGCCATATAACGGAGCTTTCGCCAAATGCGGGAGTAAGCGCAATAACCTCGGTATCTGCGCCGCTATTGTTGTAATTGTTGGTAAGCGCGTTGCCCGTTACTACGGAATTCAAAACAATGGAGTAGTCCTTTGCATAGGTTTCGCCTACTTGGAAGTTGAGCGTTTTACCGGTGATACTCTCGCCATAAGTGAGCTGCAAACCGATGCAAGTATCGCCGACGAAGAAATAACCCGTACCGTCCGAAAGATTGCCGATTATGCTGTTAAGGTTTGTATAGCCGTCGTCCGTAAGATTTATCCTTACGAAGTGATTGCCGCCCATTGCGTAGTAGTTAGCGTCTTTGAAAAAGGTTGAAAAACCGTGGTATTTGAGGGGAATTATCGACGTTGCCGTATCGTCGTTGCCGTTTCTGAGGTCGAGTTCGCCGCTCAAAGTAAGGTAATTGAAAGTGTTGCTTATATTGGTAAGCTCCGACTCACGCGAGGAATCGTCGTAGCCCTTTAACGCCGCATAAGTGAAATTAGTTGGAACGGATACCCTTATAACGAAATCGTCAACGACGCTTACGGAATACTTCGAATAGCCCTTTTCGCCGAACCTTGCGGAAATTATCGCAGCGTCGCTTTCAACGCTCGATTTAAAATCTTCGGGCTTGTCCTTTTCAACATAAACGCTGTTATGCTTTTCGTAGTTATCCTTCTCTTTATCGTCACCGGCAACCAAAAGGTTATAGTCCGCCTCCGAAATTACGCCCTCGGGATAAAACAATGCGTAACCGTCGCCCGTCAAGTCGCTGCCCATATGAATGGAACTTACGAAAGAGTTGTATCTTTCAACCTCGTTGAGGGGGCAAGATATAACGGCAAATAGCGATAATATTACCACTGCCGCAACAACAAGCGCAGTTATAATCGCCGATTTTACTTTACCCATCTTTACTCCTATATAATCTCCGCAAAAGCTTTGCGGCGCTTCGTTATTTTAACTTACTATATTATAGTAAAAAATTTTTAAGCCGTCAATGAATTTGCAAAGCTAACGCGCTATTTTTGCAATTTTTTGTGCGCCAAAGTGTGCATTGCGCACTCTATACGCTTTTTCATCATTTCGCAAGTCAATTTATAGGGCTTGTTTATGTCGCCCTCGAAGTGATAATTGTTGGCGCTGCAACCGCCGCTGCATATAAATTTTGCGTAGCAATCGCCGCAGTCCTCCCTTGTAAATAGGCATGAGGAAGCAAACTTGTCCCGTATGGTTTTATCGAGCTTGCCCTCATATACGTTGCCCATTAAAAAGTCTTTATCGCCCGCAAATTGGTGGCAAGGATAAATATCGCCGTTGGGGGTAACGGAGAAGTATTCGTTGCCCGTACCGCAAGCGGATACGCGCTTTTGCAAGCAAGTGCCGCCCTCTAAATCGACGTTAAAATGGAAAAAGTTGAACCCTTCGCCCTTATCGTACTTTTCAAGATACTTGTCGCAAAGGTTTTCATATTCTTGCAACACTGCGGGGATATGCTCTTCCTTTATAGCCAAATCGTCTATATCGGTTACGACCGGCTCCATTGAAATACTGTCAAAGCCGTTTTCGGCAAGAAAAATTACATCCTTGGAAAAATCGAGGTTTTTAGCCGTGAACGTGCCGCGGACATAGTAATTTTTGTCGCCTCGGGAACGGACGAATTTTTTTATTTTATCGATGACCAAATCAAAACTGCCCTTGCCGTTTTTGGTCTTTCTTATAGCGTCGTGAACTTCCTTTCTGCCATCGAGGGATAAAACGACGTTTTCCATTTCGCGGTTGAAAAAGTCGATAGCGTCATCGTCCAATAAAAGGGCGTTGGTAGTGGTTGTAAAAAGGAACTTTTTGCCCGCCTTGTCGCCTTGTTCGCGCGCGTAAGCAACAACGTTTTTTATGGTTTGAAGGCACATTAACGGCTCGCCGCCGAAAAAGTCCGCCTCCAAAACTTTTCTGTTGCCACTGTTCGCTATAAGAAAGTCAATCGCTTTTTTGGCGGTTTGCTCGCTCATAAATTCGCGCGCGGAATGATACGCGCCCTCGTCCGCAAAGCAGTAACGGCATCTAAGGTTGCAGTCGTGACAAATATGCAGACAAAGCGCTTTTACCTCGGTTGATTTTATGGGATATGTTTTGATTTCTTCGCGCAAAAAAAGTCCTTGCTCTCTCAAAGATGCAAGGTCGCTTTCTATTTCGGCAATTTTTTCTTCGGAAAGTACGGGCATTTGACCCGATTTTTCATACTTTGCCTTTACATAGTCGGCAGTAAACTCGTCACATTCGTGCAAGCTGCCGCTGCCGCTATCGTAAATATAGCGTTTATCTTTGTAATTGAAAACGTGTACCATTTAAAGACGAAAAGGAGCAGAGAATTTTTCTGCTCCTAACCTTATAATTTTCAGTTGTTCTTTTCGGGGTTCTGTTCTCTCGTTACCCTTTCACAGCTTTGGTTGCCTACCGTGCAGCTTGTTTTGCAAGCAGATTGGCATGTGCTTCTGCATTCGCCGCAACCCGTAACCTTTTTTTCTGCGGGCTTTGCTATTGTTTTAATCATACGAGAAACTCTCCTTTAACTCTTTTTTATAAATTATAGAATACGGAGAGAGAAAAAGCAAGCAATTTAAGAAGTTTTTTTGATATTGACGGCGATTATGCCCGATATTGCGCCGGCAACCGCACCGACAAGCAGTTCGACGATAAACAGCCAAGTGACCGAAAAAGACATGGAAATAAGGCTGAAAACAAGGTATGTAATCACAACTGACGCAACGCCGTGAATTACGCCCTTGATAAGCCCTTTATCCCCGCGGATAAAAATAAGCCCGCCCGTCGCAATGGCAAGTATTTTGAATACTTGGTTTACGGGTTTTACGCAAGTTAAAGGCAGCGAAAAAAGCTGAATTACGACCGTAAATATAAGCACGAAGGCAAGTGAAAAAAGCACGGCGGCAAACACCGCCTTTAATATCTGAAAAACGTTAGTGCGCATAAAAAAACCTCCGCTTTAATCTATGCGGAGGTTTTGATATTTAGAATTTCACTTGTTTTTCTTCTTCGTCTTTTTTGCCCTTTTTCTTGGGTTTTTCGGCTTCTGGCTCAACCGCGGGAGTTTTCTCCGTTTCTACGGGAGCGGGTTCTTCCACGGGTAAAGCAGTTACCTCCTCTGCGGGGGTATCAGCAACCTCTGCGGGAACTGCCGCTTCGTCAACGGGAGCTTCTTCTACGGGCTTTTCCTCTTTCTTTTCGACTACCGCGTCCGTCTGATAAATAGCTTGTCTGTCGAATTTAATATAGCTTTTGCCCGAAACTTCGGTACCCGTTTCCAAAACAAAGGTATTTTCCTCATTGTCTACTTCAACGACTATGCCGCATATGCCGCCTATTGTCTTAACCTTGTTACCCGGCTTAACCGCATTGATTAAGTCTTGCGCGTCTTGCTCTTGCTTTTTGCGCTTTTTGTTGGAAAGGAAATAGAATACCGCGATTACTACGATAAGTAAAGCCACGATACCGAGCATTATATATTGGCTGTAACCGCCGCTTGCAGGTTCGTCAAGTAATGAAGTTAACATAATTTCTCCAAAAATTCTTAATTTATTTTACTATAATATTTTTTATTGCTTTTTGCAAGCAATTTTAAACTTAAATATATTTTTTGTCTTAAATTTCACAAAAAAACTTCCGTTTTATTCACATTTACCGAAATCGGAATAAAATTTTTCGGCAAAATCGGTTAAGCTGTCCGCAAAAATCGCCTCGCGCATGTCAGCCATAAGCTTATGCAAAAAGGTTATATTGTGCAAGCTTAACAGCATCGACGCAAGCATTTCGTTTACATTGATAAGATGCCTAAGGTATGCTTTGGTATAATTTTTGCAACAATAGCAGTTGCACTTTTCGTCCAAAGGCGTGAAATCTTCCGCGTAAGTTGCGTTTCTTACCACAACTTTGCCCTTAGACGTAAAAGCCGTACCGTTGCGGGCAATCCGCGTAGCAAGCACGCAGTCGAACATATCCACCCCGCGCTTAACCCCCTCGATAAGGCAGTCGGGACTGCCTACGCCCATTAAATAACGCGGAACGCCTTCGGGCATTTCGGGGCGCATTAAGTCGAGAATTTCGTACATACGGCTTTTGGGTTCGCCTACGGACAGCCCGCCTATCGCTATGCCTTCGGTTGCGTGGGGCTTTGCGCGGCGCAAGCTTTCCATTCTCAGGTCGTCGTACATATTGCCTTGAACTATGGGGAAAAGCGCTTGGTCGTCGCGCGTTTTTGCGGCAAGACAACGCTCTAACCAACCGGAGGTCAGCTCCATTGCCCGCTCAGCTTGTGCGTGGGTGTAGCCGTACTCGCTGCATTGGTCAAGTTGCATTATAATGTCCGCGCCGAGGTTTTCCTCAATAGACATAACCTTTTCGGGCGTAAAAAGATGCTTGGAGCCGTCTATATGCGAACTGAAATAGACGCCCTCGTCCTTAATTTTGTTTAGTTTGGTAAGCGAAAAGACTTGAAACCCGCCGCTATCCGTTAAGATAGGCTTGTCCCAATTCATAAATTTATGAAGTCCGCCCGCTTTTTTGACAAGCTCGTCGCCGGGGCGCAGATACAAATGATAGGTATTAGAAAGGATAATCTGCGAACCCGCATCTTTCAAGTCGCGCGGGTACACACCTTTTACGGTAGCTTGTGTGCCGACGGGCATATAAACGGGTGTTTTAATATCGCCGTGGGGGGTATGGAACACCCCCGCCCTTGCGCCCGTGTGTTTATCGATATGTTGTAATTCAAAACTGAAATGTTTCATATTATTTAAATCTTATTCAATATATAAAGGTTGCGTCGCCGAAACTGAAAAATCTGTATTTTTCTTCTACGGCGGTTTTGTATAGTTTTAGAACTTGTTCTCTGCCCGTAAGCGCGGCAACCAACATTATAAGCGTGCTTTCGGGCAAGTGGAAGTTGGTTATAAGCGCATCTACGCACTTGAACTTATACGGCGGATAAATAAATATCTGCGTGTTGCCTTTTTGGGGCTTTACCGTGCCGTCCTCGGCAGCCACGCTTTCAAGCGTCCTAACCGAAGTCGTGCCGACGGCTATTACCCTTCTGCCATCCTTTTTTGCGGCGGTAATTATCCTTGCCGCCTCTTCGCCGACCTCGTAATACTCCGAGTGCATCTTGTGGTCGGTTATTATATCCTCTTTTACGGGGCGGAACGTGCCAAGCCCGACATGCAAAAGCACCTCGGCAATTTGAACGCCCTTTGCCTTGATTTTTTCAATCAGCTCCGGCGTGAAGTGTAAGCCCGCCGTGGGCGCCGCCGCCGAGCCGTCAACTTTTGCGTAAACGGTTTGGTAACGGTTTTTGTCTTTTAATTTGGTTTTGATATATGGCGGCAACGGCATCGAGCCGAGACGCTCTAAAACTTCTTCGAAAACGCCCGAATATTCAAAGCGGACTATTCTTTCTCCGCTGTCGGTTATATCAGTTACGGTTAGCGACAGCTCGTCCGAAACAACAAGCCGCTTGCCGACGGTGCACTTTCTGCCCGGCTTGACGAGGACTTCCCAATCGTTAATATCGAGGCGCTTTAATAAAAGCACCTCTACCGCGCCGCCGTTTTCTGTCTTTGCGTATAGGCGGGCGGGTAAAACCTTTGTATTGTTGACAACGAGCACGTCGCCCGCTTGCAAGTAGTTAATTATTTGCTTAAAAACTTCGTGCTTAACCTCGCCCGTTCGTCTGTTATAGGTTAAAAGCCGTGAGCTGTCGCGCGGGGTCGCGGGAGTTTGGGCTATCAGCTCTTCGGGTAAGTCGTAATAAAAATCGCTTTTTTTATACTGCATAATCAATCGTCTTTTCTGTCGAACAACGAAATTTGTTCGCGCTGTTTTTCGCTTGGGGTGTAACCCAAATGTTCGTAACCGCCGCGGAGTATCATTCTGCCGCGGGGCGTGCGGGCGATAAAGCCGAGCTGTAAAAGGTACGGCTCATAAACGTCCTCGATAGTGCCCGCGTCCTCATTAATGGTCGCGGCAAGGGTTTCAAGCCCGACGGGGCGACCGTCGAACTTTTCTATCATTGCCCTAAGCAACGCTCTGTCAACTTCGTCAAGCCCCAAATCGTCCACTTCCATTTTTGAAAGGGCAAATTTTGCGTCCGCAAGTGTAACTGCGGGGTTATTGTTTATGGTAGAGAAGTCACGAACGCGCTTTAAAAGACGATTGGCAATTCTGGGCGTGCCGCGAGAACGTTTGGAAATTTCTTTGGCGGCGGAATCCTCGATATTTATGGCGAGTGTGCGGGCGCTGCGCAAAACTATTTCTTTCAGCTCGTCGGGGGTGTACATTTCAAGTCGGCAGATTATGCCGAACCTATCGCGTAGCGGATTTGCAATCATACCCGCACGGGTTGTTGCGCCGATAAGCGTAAACTTTTTTAAAGAAAAGCGGATATTGCGCGCGCTTGGGCCTTTGCCGACGATTATATCGAGGGCGTAGTCCTCCATTGCAGAATAAAGTATCTCCTCCACGCTGTGGTTAAGGCGGTGAATTTCATCGATAAAGAGAACGTCGCCGTCGTTTAAGTTGGTAAGAATTGCCGCCAAGTCGCCGCTTCTTTCTATTGCGGGGGCGGAAGTGAGCTTTAATTGTCCGCCCATTTCGCCCGCGATAATGTGCGCAAGCGTGGTTTTACCAAGCCCGGGCGCGCCGTACAAAAGGACGTGTTCCAAAGATTCGCCCCGTTGCTTTGCGGCGTTCATATAAACTTTTAAGTTTTCCTTAACTTTGCTTTGTCCGACGTAGCCTTCGAGCGTTTTGGGGCGGAGAACGTTTTCTTCAAAATCGTACTCTCCCTTGGTGCTTTGGACTAATCTGTCTTCCTCGGCGGTGTATTCGTCTTCGTCGTCAAAAAACATTTTATATTACCTTACATTCCCTTTAACGCGAGCATTATAATATCTTCGACAGAGTTCGCGCCGTTTTCGCGGGCGCGAGAAATTGCCTTTACGCTTTCCGCACGGGTAAATCCGAGTGTCATAAGCGCGACGACTGCGTCCTCGTCGCCGCTTGAAATTCTTACGGGAATAGGTTCTCCCGAGGTCGGCGTTGAAGAAAGCGTTGCGGAAACTTTTTCTCTAAGCTCCAAAATTATGCGCTCGGCCGTCTTTTTGCCCATACCTTTGACGGTTGAAAGACGCTTTACGTCGTTCGTGGCAATGGCTGTCGCAACCTCGCCCGCATTCATACCCGAAAGCACCGCTATGCCCATTTTGGGACCCACACCCGAAACAGAAACGAGCTTTAAGAACATTTCCTTTTCTTCGATAGAGGAAAAGCCGAAAAGACTAACGCCGTCCTCCCTAACTTGAAGATATGTAAAAACTTCGCCCTCCTTCTTGCCCGCCAAAGCGCTGTAAGCCGCGCCCGTGACAAGAACCTCGAAGCCGACGCCCGAAGCCGTTTCGATGAGTGCTGTATCGGGAGTTAACGATAAAATTTTGCCTTTTAAAAAACCAATCATAATTATCCTTATTTAATATTGAAAAGTCTGCCGAAGCGCGAGGTGTGCGCGTGGCACAGCGCAACCGCCAAAGCGTCCGCCGCGTCGTCGGGACGGGGAATTTTATCAAGGTGCAAAAGCGAAGTCACGACGTGCATCATTTGAATTTTATCGGCTTTGCCGTAACCCGTCAAAGACTGCTTGATTTGGTTGGGGGTATACTCATAAAGTTTGCCGCAGTATTTTGTGCAAGTCAAAAGCATAACGCCGCGCGCGTGAGCAACCGGAATACCCGTTGTTATATTTTTTGAAAAAAACAACTCTTCCACCGCGATTTCCGCGGGCTTGTACTTGTTAAGAATTTTATTTATGCCCTCTTCGAGCATTGCAAGGCGCACGGGCAAGTTTTCGTCCTTGGGCGTTAAAACAACGCCGTAATCTACGGGAACGGTGTTGTCGTTTTTAAGTTTTTCTATAACGCCGTAGCCCATTGTGGCAAGCCCGGGGTCAAGACCTAAAATAATCATTATTATAATTGTAATTTAATTTGTCGAATATGTCAACTCATTGAATTTTGAGAATTAAATAATTTAACCGCCCGCGTTTGCAAAAAACGCGGGCGGTTACACCCCGACATATGCTTGATTTAACAAGTTTTTTTGCCGTAACTTTCTGCCAATTTTTTAAATGCGGGAAGGGCGCGTTCCAACATTTCGGGCGCAACGCAGTAAGAAATTCTTGCGTAGCCTTCACAGCCGAAGTCGTTGCCGGGAACAATTAAAATTTCGTATTTTTTAGCCCTTTCACAGAAATCGACAGCCGATTTTTCGGGAGATTTAACGAATAAATAGAACGCGCCGTCGGGTTTTACTACTTCAAAGCCGTAGTCGGTAAGGGCGGAATACATTCTGTCGCGATTGCGCTTATAAACCGAAACGTCCGAAGTCAAGTTATACACCTTTTTTATAAGCTGTTGGAAAAGATTAGGCGCACACACGAACCCAAGCGACCTACCCGAGCCGCAAACGGCTGCGTAGACCTCGGAAAAGTCGGGCATTTCGCAATTGACCCCCACATATCCTATTCTTTCGCCGGGTAACGATAAACTTTTCGAATACGAATAGCACACTATACTGTGCTTGTAATAGGTCATAACGTAGGGCACTTCGGTGTTTTTATCGTAGACAAGCTCTCTATACGGCTCGTCGGCAATTAAATAAATGGGATTACCGTACTTCTTAGAGTATTTCTCAAGTAATTCCGCCAACTTTTTTATCTCTTCTTCGGTATAGACAACTCCGCTCGGATTATTGGGCGAATTAATGATTACCCCCTTAGTATGTGCCGTTATCGCGCTTTCGAGTAGCTTGAAATCTATATGGAATGTGTCCTCTATGCTCTTTACCGCGACGAACTTTCCGCCGGCGTGTTCGGTAAACACTCTGTATTCGGGAAAAAAGGGCGCAAACGTTATAACTTCGTCGCCCTCGTTCAAAAGCGCGTTCAAAACAATGGTCAACGACGCTGCCGCTCCGCAAGTCAAATAAAAACAATCTGCGTTAAGCTTGGTGCCGAAACGAGCATTTGTGTAGTCGGCAAGCGTCTTTCTTGTTTCGAAGTCGCCTTGCGCCGATGTATAGCCGTGCAGTAAAACGGGGTCGCAAGTGTCGATAATTTCCTTTAAAGCCGCAGAAACTTCGGGCGGTGCGGGCACGCTTGGGTTGCCGATTGAAAAGTCGAATACATTCTCCTCCCCTATTTCGGCTTTACGTTTTTTGCCATACTCGAAAAGTTCCCTTATGCACGAGCGAACCGTGCCGAGCTGTACGTTTTTTTGGTTAATCATGGCGTCACCTCTTACAAGTTGAGTATATTATACCATAATTTACCGATTATGACAAGAATTTAAAAGTGAAAAATCCCCCGTTCGGTACGGGGGATTTAACCGGTTAAATCTTTTCTGAAATTTTCCATTATTCGGTTTTCTATACGCGATACTTGAACTTGCGAAACGCCGAGCATATTTGCAACTTCGCTCTGCGTCATATCGCGGAAATAACGCAGCATTATTACTTTTCTGTCGCGTTCGGGTAGGCTTTCTATCGCCGTTTTCAGTTGCAAGGCATCGATTATGTCCTCTTGATTGTCCTCGACGGGAAGCTTTTCCAACAACTCTTGCCCCTTTTCGTCCTTGTAATCGCCTTGATTGTATATGGAAACGGGCATTTTTGTCGAGCCCATAGTGAACACCACTTCGCTTTCGGGCATATTGAATTCGTCGGCAATTATTTTCACGGACGGTTGCGTGCCGTGTTCGGTTGAATACTTTTCGATAAAACGGTTAATCTCCTTTGCGCAACACTTTATCGCGCGGGACACCTTTATACTTCCGTCGTCGCGCATAAAGCGCTTGATTTCGCCCGCAATCATTGGCACGGCGTATGTTGAAAAACGCACGCCGAACGCTTCGTCGAAGCCGTTTATAGCCTTTAAAAGCCCCATTGAGGCAAGCTGATACAAATCGTCGTATTCCACTCCTTTATTAAGGTAACGGCGCACGATGCTTTTTATTAAGTTGTTATTCTCTAAAATAAGCGTTTCTTTTGCACCCTCGTCGCCCCGTTTCGCTTTGCGTATCAGGTCGTTCGTCTTTTCGACGTCAAGCATTCTCCACTTCCGCTTTAAAACTTTTGGACATATAGACGACCGTGCCCTCGCCTTTTATGGAATTCACTTTAAATTCGTCCATAAAAGTTTGCATAATGGTAAAGCCCATTCCCGAACGCTCGTCCGAAGGCGCGGACGTGTAGAAAGGCTGTATAGCTTGGTTTATATCCGCTATGCCCCTACCGGTGTCGCTGACCTTTATATGTAAGGCGTTTTCTTCTATTTCACATTCTATCGTAACAAGCCCCAAATTGCCCTTATAGGCATGAACGGTACAGTTTGTAACCGCCTCGGAAACGGCGGTTTTAACGTCCGACAAGTCGGAAAGGCTGGGGTTTAGTTCAAGACAGAACGCCGCAACCGCGTCGCGCGCAAAGGCTTGATTGCGGGGAAGTGAATAAAATTGAAGTTTTAAATAATTTTTCGTCATCTTTTTCGTCCTTTTACTCTGCTTTCGGTATGAGGGAATATATTCCGCTTATGTTAAGTATTTTGTCGGCGGCAAAATTGGGCTTGTCCACATACAGCGGAATGGAAAGCTTTGCCGCCTTTTTATATCTGCCGATTAAAAAACCTATGCCCGTCGAGTCCATAAACGCAACGTCGGAGAGGTTTATAACTATTTTGGAAACGTTGATATTGTCGTCAATCAGCTTGTCACACTTTGCACGGGCGGCTTGGGAGGCGCACTCGTCCATCTCGCCGGAAAGGCTTATGTAAAGAATTTTATTTTTGGTGTAACCGGTAACAATCATTTCTTTTTCTCCGTGGTTTTTTTAAAATATTACTATAATTTCAAGGTCGCAATTTAAAACTTTTAGTCGATTTTTGTTAAATGCTGTTGAATGAGAAATTATTAAAAATAGTTAAATTTGCTTTGAAAATTACTTGACAAAATTTTGCGGGTATATTATTATATTTTAGCATTATGCGTTAAGCGTAATCCCCTTTAAGGGCCTTTAGCTCAGTTGGTTAGAGCGGTCGGCTCATAACCGATTGGTCCGCGGTTCGAGTCCGTGAAGGCCCACCAAAATTCTTTTTGGTAATAAGTGAGCAGTCGGCTCATAACCGATAGCGCGACTTTGAGTCCGTGAAGGCCCACCACTTTATCGCCGCAAACTCAGTTTAACGCGACAAAACTTAATTAATTTATAATTTGGCCCTATAGCTCAGTTTGGTTAGAGCGCCAGCCTGTCACGCTGGAGGTCGACGGTTCGAGCCCGTTTGGGGTCGCCAAATTTTTTTAAAGCGCCGAAAGGCGCCCACGCCTCGGTAGCTCAGATGGTAGAGCGGTGGACTGAAAATCCATATGTCGGCGGTTCGATTCCACCCCGAGGCACCACCCGAACGGGCGGAATTGCTGGTGTAGCTCAATTGGCAGAGCAGCTGATTTGTAATCAGCAGGTTGTGGGTTCGATTCCAATCACCAGCTCCACTTTACCCCGTTTAAACGGGGTAAATTTAATATGGGCGGTTTGCAGAGTGGCCAAATGCATCAGACTGTAAATCTGACGTCTCCGACTTCGGTGGTTCGAATCCACCACCTCCCACCAAGAATAATGTCGTATTTTGTCGAAAAACAAAATACGACATTTCTTTTATTTCTTTTTATAAATTAAATATGACAGTGTTTGATTTACAGATATATAAATATGAACTTCTTTGTTTACAAATTTAGCCCCTTTAATAATAAATGTTGGCACTTCCGAAAATCTTATATTGATATCATTTTCAGATATTGTCGCCTTAACGTTTTTTGTTTCTTTGCCGTTCAAAATTACCTTGTCGTCGTTTATAATAATTTTATCACCTAAACAGTCAATTCCGTTGGCAACGTGCGGGTAGTCGGATAGAGTTTTATCGTTAATATCCAATAAAATACAATCGCCGTTCACGTCTATAACAACTTGTTTAACGACATAAGTTTCTCCGCTTTCCAAACAACCCGCAAGAATTATACATATCATACTGCATAAAAGTAGTAATATACTAACCGCCTTTTTCATTTCAACCTCCATCTTATTCTTCATATGCGTAGCTTGGATAAAACGATATAATAATAAGGTTCAACCTTTATGTCTGTCCGCTACCCAATTCGGCAGTTGAGTACACTATTTATCATTCATCATTGACACAAAGACACACGCAAAAAGAGCTTATAAAACTCCGCTACGTGTGTCTTTTTCCATTTAAAATGTCCTTTTTGCGCAAGTTGACGCTTGCCATGACAGGATATGATTTTCTTTATCTTGCATTTCACTGTTTCCGAGTCAGACACAACAAAAAGAGCTTAATAAAAAAGCGGACGTCCGTCCACTTTTTTATTATCTGTTGTCGACTTTTTCGGGATACATATCATGGTGCGAAAGCCTGTCCCAGGCTACCTGTTCCCACTTGGTGCCCTTTTTTCCGTAGTTACAGTAAGGGTCAATGGAAATTCCGCCGCGGGGCAGAAATTTGCCCCATACTTCGATATATGCGGGGTCCATCAAATCAATAAGGTCGTTCATAATTATATTCACGCAGTCTTCATGAAAATCACCGCGGTTTCTGAAACCGAAAAGATACAGTTTTAAAGACTTGCTTTCAACCATCTTTTCGTGCGGCACGTACGAAATATAAACAGTTGCAAAATCCGGCTGACCCGTAATAGGGCAAAGGCTTGTGAATTCGGGACAGTTGAACTTTACGAAATAGTCCCTTTCAGGGTGTTTATTTGCAAATGTTTCCAAAACGGACGGGTCGTAAGTTTGCGGATATTTAACGTTGTTGTTACCGAGCAGGGTAATACCTTCGTTCTGTTTTTCTCTTGACATATTATTCTCCTTTTATTGCAGGGTCTTCTATCCCGTTGGCTTTAAATGCCGCGGAGCGGTCGCGGCAAGTAGCGCATACGCCGCAAGGTTTTCCGCCGCCTGAATAACAGCTCCACGTATATTTATACGGAACGCCGAGTTTAAGCCCCATTTGTACAACCTGAGATTTGTTTAAATTTACAAATGGCGCAAGAATTCTAAGCTGTCCGCCGCTGCCCGTATAAATAGCCTCGCCCATCGCGGAATTGAATTTTTCGCTGCAATCCGGATAGGCGTTGCCTGCCGCGTCGTCGCTGTGTGCACCGTAATAAATCACCTCGCACCCGCACGACAGAGCAACACTTGCCGCCGCCGAAAGAAACAGCCCGTTCCTGAAAGGGACGTAAGTTGAAACGGGCTTGCCGCCCGTTACGGAAAGTTGTTCTGCATAACTTTGCAGAGGTATATCATTTGGCGAATCCGCTAAGAGCGAGCAGTCTGAACCTTCAAATATGACTGAAAGGTCAAGCCGCTTTAAAGCAACGCCGTAAAAATCGGCAACTTTTTGCGCTGCGGCGAGTTCTTTACTGTGAGTCTGCCCGTAGTAAACTGAAAGGGCGGAAACTTCCGCCGCGCCGTATTTTTGAACCGCCAGTCCAAGACAGGTTGCGCTATCCACGCCGCCGCTTAATAAAACGAGCGCTTTCATACTCTGTCCCCCAAAAGATTTTGCAGGGTAACGTCGTCTTTAAACGCACCCAAATAAGTTTTGGTAACAGTTTTTGACGATACGTTTTTTATCCCGCGCGAAGTCATACAGCTGTGACAGCCTTCTATCCTAACGCCGACGTCAGGCGATAAAGCCGCAAGCGAAATTATCTCGGCAACGTCCCGTCCCAGACGCTCCTGTAATTGCAACCGCTTTGCTGCCATATCGCAAATGCGCGCAATTTTGCTAAGCCCCAAAACTCTCCCGCGCGGTACGTACGCCACGTCTACTTTCATATCGTACATAAGCGCCATATGATGTTCGCAATAGCTGAACACGCTTATGTCCTTTATAACAACAGCGCCGCCTGAATTCGGGTCGGACGGAACTTCGAAAGTTTTTCCAAACATTTCCGCAATTTCAGTGTTGGTATATTTAATTCCTTCAAACGCCTCTTCGTACATTCGCGCCACGCGGGCGGGCGTTTCGCGCAGACCTTCCCTGTTGGGGTCTTCACCTATGGCGACCAATAACCCACGGATATGTTTTTCTATTTCTTTAATATCCATACTTTCTCCTATACCCCGCGCAAATCGGGTTCCCAGATAATTTTATGCAACTGTAATTGTAGGCGTACGCCGTTAAGCTTACGCTCTTTCATAAACTCTACTATTTCTTCGGGCTTTATTTTTCCGAACACCGGGCTGAAATACACGCGGCATCTGTCCGTAAGTCCGTACCCGTTTATAATTTCTTCCGCACGAACTAAATCGCCCTTATCCCCAACCACAAATTTGACAGCGTCCCGTAGCGTAAGGTAAGAAAAGTTTTCTGTCAGCATATGTTTTTCCATTCCGCTGGAAGGAAGTTTATAATCAGCGGTAACGGCGGGTCGTGGCAAAATTGAAACAATATTTTTCAACGGCACGCTTCCGTTGGTTTCTATTTCTACTTCAACTCCCGATATGCCAAGCAGTTCTATAAGAAACGCTATATCCGCCTGTAAAAGCGGCTCGCCGCCCGTCAGTGTAACGTTTTTTACCCCCGTCGATTTTACGTATTCAACAAGCTCTTCCGCAGAAGTAAGTTCATATTTTACGTCGGCCGTATTTGCCCAGCGCGTGTCACAGTAACCGCAATTAAGATTGCAGCCGCAAAACCGCAAAAACACGGCAAGCTCACCCGCGCGCGGACCTTCGCCGTTTATGCTTAAAAACTTTTCGGCAACTTTAAAACAGTACATATCACTCACCGTATACCGCGCAGTTTTCGGGCGATTCGTACACTTTCACGCTTAAAACGGGCAAACCTTTTTTGCAAAGTTCGGCGTATATGTACTCGGCAAAGTTTTCTGCAGTTGGCCTGAAATCCGTTTCAACCAATGAAAACCCTTCTTCTTTGAGTGCGGAAACAGTTGCAGGTTTTAAGGTGTTTTTTTCGTAAATAAGCGTATGGTCAAAGCCTTCAGCAAGCTCTTTTACCGCTTTCTTAAAATCGCCGAAGTCCAAAAGCATACCGCGCTTTTCGCCGCTTACTTGCAATTTGCCGCCGCTTATCTTTACTTCCGCAACCCAGTGGTGACCGTGGATATTTGCGCACTTGCCCTTATATCCGTGAAGAAAGTGTGCGCTGTCAAAACAAGCCGAAGTTTTTAAATAATACATTTCTCTCCCTTTGCGCAAAAAAATGCAGCCGCAACAAAACGACTGCACCTAAAAAGACTATTTCTATTCAGATGCCCTGGTTTTGTTTAACGACAGGATGGCGCAAACGAACTGTCCGTTTAATTGACTATATAATACTACACCATAGCGCGTATGTCAACTCAATCAAAGTGTTTATACGCTGCTTAGTTTCAAAATAGCGGCTAATTAGGTTCAATCCCTGTGTCTGTCTGCTACCCTTTTCGGCGGTTAAGTACGCTACTTATCATTCATCATTGACAGAATAACAGCACCTCTTTTGAGGTGCTGTTATTCTGTTTGCAAGGAGGTTGTATAAGAAGAAGCGATACCGTTCGACTGAGCGGAGCGAAGGTTTGCCGTTTCCCGCTTGCGGGAAACGGCAATACACACCACCTCCCACCAATAGCAACCTAAAACGAACCACTTTTTGTGATAGTTTAGGTTGCTTTTATTTTTTGCAAAGAAGCGCGCGCGGCGTAGCCGCGCGCTCGTTATATCAAGCACCCGCCACAGTGCCATTTTTAGTTTTTGCTTATGTAATACACTTGAAATAACCTTTCGTTTTTGTTATAATGATTGTACAATAAACAATAATTTAGCAGAGGATTTAAAATGCTCTTTACAAAACCCACCTATGAAGAATTAATGTTGCCATTTAGATACATCGAAATTTCTGACGATTTAAAATTGAGGCAAATTAATATAGAAGCGTATGGAAATGTTTTTGGCAAGAATAAATATTGTTATGCTTGGTATGAGCTTAAAACGCGCAATAATAATGATTTTAATGACGTGATTGAACTGCTGAAAAATTCCGCAGGCAAAAAGGTAAAAGTTATAATAAAACTTAAAAAGGGTATAGCAAAAGATTTTAAACTTGATATAGATAGTCTATCAGAAGCTTATAACGACGAGCGTTTTAAATTGTTATCATTGCTCGGTTGGGGCTTCAATGATAAGAGTTATGAAGAGCTCACTGCAAAACGATAAATTTCAATTTAGCGTACAATATTCGTTTTAGGTTACTACTGCTCCACCAGAATAACAGCACCTCTTTTGAGGTGCTGTTATTCTGTTTGCAAGGAGGTTGTATAAGAAGAAGCGATACCGTTCGACTGAGCGGAGCGAAGGTTTGCCGTTTCCCGCTTGCGGGAATCGGCAATACACACCACCTCCCACCAGCAAAAAGAATAGGTTTTCACCTATTCTTTTTGCTGTATTGGTCGTTAAGGTTTCGAACCACAGTTTGCGCGAGACAAATAGATGATAATTTATTTAAAAAATAAATGTATTCTTATATTCATTTTTTTTGCTATTCTGAATAACGATATTAAATTAAAATCTTTGCCTTTCATTATTCTATAATAAGTAGATGTACTTATCTTACATTGTTTGCAAAATTCTTTTATTGTTATATTTTTAGTTTCAATATACTTTGTTATAATATTAAATTTCAGTTCGTTCATTATATTAATCCATCCTTAATTTGTTACGGCTATAAGCCATATATATTATATACGGCTCATAGCCGTAAGTCAAGACAAATACTGCTAAAAGCCGTATAATTTAAATATGAACGAATTTAAAAAGAGATTAAACGAAACATTAAAAGAAAATAACTTGTCTCAAAATGCGCTTGCGCAAAAAATTTCTATGTCGCAAGGCGTGGTAAATAATTATTGCACTGGCAAAAGAGAGCCTTCATTAGATGTTCTGATTTCAATCTGCAAGGAATTGAATGTCAGCGCCGATTATTTATTGGGCTTAATAGATTAACAATTATTTACGCTCGTATGCCATTTTGACTTTTAACCGCTAAAATAAACTTCAATTAATATGATTAGACCTTTTAGTTTTAGCAGTTCAATTTAGGTCAACGTTTGTCCCCCACGAATTTACCGCCCAAATAGCGCTAAATTAAAAAGCCGCCGAGCACCTCGGCGGCTTTAATTTTATGCAAGGGCTGTCAGTTTGCCCGTTTCAAACGAATATGTATAGGTTGCCGCTTTATTATCATAATTTTCATTGGCAACCCAAAGCACCGTTTTATCGGTAAGGTTGTAGACTACGCTGTGCACGGTTACACCGCCGCCGCCCGCCCAAGTTCTTCTGCCGACCTCTTTAAGTATCTGCATTGCCGCGGCTTCGTCCTCTACCACACCGTTCGTAGCGTTCAATCTGTCGTAAATATGTTCGTACCTATCCCAACCGACTTTGGCGTCGTTGTCGTTTTCATAATATGCATCGTGGTCATTTACTATGAAATTGGTTATCCACTGATATTTGAAATCGTCGGAGTTTCTCAACGAGTCGTACATTGCATCGGTGTTGTAAGTAACTTTAAGCACACGCGCCGACCCGTCGTTATCGGTCTTATCGGTGGCGTTCTCGGCGGGAAGCCATTCCAAAATCGCGCTTTTACCCGTCGCGTCGGCTAACATATAGTGGAAAGACGATTTAGCAGAGTCGTGCAAGTTGAAGCTTGAAATCATTTCTACGGCTTCGTCAACAGTTGCGCAGTAATCAAGTATCATTCTCTGCATAGTGGTCGAGGTAATGTTTTTCTTGTTGGGGTCGTTTTGGTCGGTTGCGACTGTGCCGCTGTCGTTTAAAGCTAAATCTTCACCTTGATAAGACATAAATATTCCGCAGCTTAACCCCACTTCATTCATACCGTCAAGAGGTGCGTAAGACGCCGCAAAACAAGTGATTTTATCCATTAACCCCTCTACGTCCTTTTCGGTGTCCATACCGACGTAGTTTAAATCAACAGTTGAGAAAGACTTGTATCTGCCTTTGCCCGGGCTATCGCATATAGTTATGCAGACGTTGGTTTTATCGAAGTCATAGTTGCGCGCAAACAGCACGTCGTCTGCGGGCGTAGTTGCCATAAATGCAGAGCAGTTTACGTCCGATTCGCCTATGCTTACGTCGATAAGCCCCTTTGTTATGTTCGAAGTGATAAAGTTGATAAGCTCGGTATCGTTGGAAGCGCCGCCGTTTTCAAGGAATTTATCGAAGTAGAAACCGCCCTTTACGGTCATTGTGTAAACGCTGCCCTCTTTATTTTCGTCATTTCTCTGCTGTAATTGCCTAAAACTCGATACGGTGGAAATTACGTCGCCCCACAGACAGCCGACCGTGATACCGAGCGCAATTATTATTAAGAGCAGTATCGCAAGGCTTATGCTTAGCACCCTAATCCAAATTTTACTCCAAAGATTTTTTAATTTTTGCATTATTAATCTCCCTTGTTGAAAAATCAACGAATATATATTGCACTATATATTTTGCTTTGTCAACATAATTCGTTGATAAATCAACAAATTTTATCAAACGGAGGCAAATTTTTAAATTGACATTTATTTCTGTTGCAATCGGTCAATAAAAGTATTAAAATTAGGGTAATATTCGGAGGCAAATTATGATAAACGAAAAGATTGCAAAACTTATAAATACTCAGGTAAACAAAGAACTTTATTCGGGCTACCTCTACCTTGATTTTGCGAACTACTACGCAGACGCGGGGTTGGACGGCTTTGCTCATTGGTACGAGGTGCAAGCGCAAGAAGAACGCGACCACGCGATGATGATGCGCCGCTATCTTATAGACAACGGAATTAAGGTCACGTTCGATAAGATAGACAAGCCAGACAAGACTTTTAAAAACACCGAGGACCCCCTTAAAGCGGGTTACGAGCACGAGCAATATGTGACTTCCTTGATTAATAACATCTATGCGGAAGCGGCTAAAATCAACGATTTTAAAACGATGCAGTTCCTTGATTGGTTCATAAAGGAACAAGGCGAGGAAGAAAAAAACGCCGAAGATATGATTAAGAAGTTCAGTCTTTTCGGACACGACGCAAAGGGGCTTTATTCGCTTAACCAAGAACTTTTGGCAAGGGTTTACGCAGTTTCGACTACGGGACCGGCAATGTAAAATAAATAAGCGACGGCGGGATTACTCCCGCCGTTTTTATTAAGGCTGCGGGCTGTATTGCCCCGCCGCATATTGACAATAGCTGAATGCGCGAATATAATAATTTATATGAGTTCCTTTAAAGATTTACGGATAGTTGACAACTTCTATCAAACCTCTTCCTTCTTCCCTATGCCGACTGTTTTGGCGGGCACTGTTGCCGAAAACGGTGAAACCAACCTTGGGGCGTACTCACTTTGCTTCCCCTATTATATAGCGGGCAAGGATAGGTACGCTATGCTGTTGGAGTGCAGAAACAGTTCTAACACCGCGCAGAATATTTTACGCGGCAGCAAAGTTAGTTTAAACTTTATTACGGACGATAAAAAATATTTCCGTGAGGCTGTGCGATTGGGCTTTCCCGGCGATACCACCGTCGAAAAGATGAAAAACTGCTTGTTTACGCTTGAAAAGGGGCTTGCGGAAGGCGATAGGCCGCTTGTTATTAAAGAGGCTTATCAAGTTTTCGAGTGCACTTGGAACGACAAGCTCGATAACGCGTATAAAGACAAAGCCGGTTGCCTTGACGGCTACGAGCCGCCATATAGGAATTTTAACGGAATAACTAGCAAGTTCGGAGCGCACTTTATTCTGAATATAGACAAAATTTTAATGAAAGAAAAATATTACAACTCGATTGTGGGCGGAGTTAAGGCGAAAGATTTCCCGCGGGTGCCCGTGGACTACGGCTACCGCGACAGCACTAATTTTTGGTGCTCCCCCTTTAAAAAACCTTTCCCCGAAAAAATTCAAGCGAAGGAGGGTGATATTAACTCGGTTAAATATGCGGCGAAGCGCATAGACCCCGATGTGGTTTTTACGGACGAGGCTTGCGCTAAGCTTACAAAAATACCGCGCATATTCCTTAAAGCCGCGCTGACGCAGATGGTTGAAATTGCGAAAGAGGAGAAAATTTCGGTTATAGACGAAGATGCGCTTGAAATAATAAACGATAAACGTAGAAAATAGAAAAAATAAAAACAGTACAGCCCCGCGCCAAATCGGCGCGAGGCTGTACTAATATAAAAACTGAGGTTTGTTGAAAGCAAAGTTAGTCTTTTTTATCATCTTTGGGCGTACAGTGCGGGCACGAGCCGCCACACGAAGAACAACCGCCCGAGCAATCGCAACAGCCGCCCTTATGCTTAACCTTGCGGTAGATGAGATAGCCGACTACTGCGGCAACGGCAACGCAAACTATTACTATTACCGCTATATCTACGGGGTTCATATCAGTTCTCCTTATTCTTTCTATGGAAGATTTTGAGAATATCGAATTTTCCGATATTTCTTAAAACGATAAAAGTAGTTATAACGGCGATTACCGCAAGCCAAATGAACAGCGTCCACCACCATTCTCCGACCGTGTAGACCATTGCACTTATCACATAGCTTGCAATCAGCCAAAATAAAAGCGTCCATTTGAACTTGCCTTTTGGAAGCTCCGCCTTAGCTGTTGCGCAAGCGGCGAAACAAGGTATTGTAGTCATATTGAAAGCGATAAACGCGATTATGCCCGCACCCGTTATGCCCGTTGCCGAAACCATTGCGGTCGCTTCCTCTATGCCCTCGATTCCCGCTATTGCGTCGGGGATAACGATGCCGTCCACGTTTGCTCCCAAAGCGGTTATGCAAGCCGCAAGCGTTGCAAACGTTGCGATGACGTTTTCCTTTGCAACCAAACCCGTGATTGCTGCGACCGCAAATACCCAACCGTATTCACCAAGCTGCGAGCCGAAGCCGACGGGCGTGAATATGGGCTGTACAAGCATACCTATTGAAGCCAAAATCGAGCTGTTCATTTCTTCGTCGGCAACATACTGCCAATTCCAACTTAGGTGAGAGAACAGCCAAATTATTACCGTTGAAGCAAAGATAATTGTAAACGCTTTTTTGACGAAGTGCTTGGTTTTATCCCACAAGTGCAGCATAAGGTTTTTGAACCTAGGCATATGGTAGGTGGGAAGCTCCATTATGAACGGAGGAGTTTCGCCTTTAAGCGAAGTGTTGCGCATTAAAAGCACGCAAACTATTGCCGACACGATACCCAAAAGGTACATACACATTGTGATTACGTCTACGTTGGATAAGCCGACCATTGCGCAAAGCGCGCCGCCGCACGCGGTCAATATGGGAAGCTTAGCCCCGCACGAGAAGAAAGGAATTACGCGGATTGTAGCCGTCCTCTCCTTGTCGTCCGCAAGGGTTCTTGTATTGATTGCCGCGGGTACGGAACAGCCGAAGCCCATTATCATAGGCATAAACGCTCTGCCCGAAAGTCCGAAGCGGCGGAAAATTCTGTCCAATACAAACGCGATACGCGCCATATAGCCCGAATCTTCCAAAATAGAAAAGAACATAAACAGTACAAGGATTTGGGGAAGGAAACCGAGCACGGCGAAGATGCCGCCCAAGACGCCGTCGCCGACAAGACCCGTTGCCCACTCTGCCGCGCCGCCGTTTTCCATTAAGGTTACTATGCCGCCCGAGATGTGGTCAAGGAATAAATTCAAGAAATTAGTGAGTATTACGCCCGGCGAATAAATTGCGCCGTCATAGATTATCGCAAGTATCTCGACGCCGAAATTGTTGTACTCTATTTCGCCGTCAATCTCGGTTGCGAGTCCGCAATCTACGAGGGAGGGCATCCACCCTTGCTCCTCGGTAAAGCCGTTCAAGAAGAACAAATTTTCCGAGAAAGTCAAGTGGAAAATAAAGAAAAGAATTACGATGAAAATGGGAATTGCCCAAACCCTATGGGTTAATACCCTATCGATTTTGTCCGATTTGGTCAAAACCGCTTTATTTGCCTTAACTTTGGCGTTTGCAAGGTTCGAGGATATATATTTGTATCTTTCGTCGGCGATTACCGCTTCCATATCCTCGTTGCCGAGTTTGGCAAGCGTTGCCGACGCGCCTTTTCTTTCAAGCTCGATATCGTCCTTTTCAAGGAGCTTAATAGCGTGGAATAAAGGCGATGCGACCTCTTCCGCCTCGTAATAAGCGCAAGCAGTTTCAAGCTGTTTTGCAAGCGCCGCTTTTAAGACGGTTTCGCCCTTTCTTTCGGCGGGCATTGCCGCAGCCCTATCCATAAGCTGTTTTACGCCCGTCCCTTTTAAAGCCGAAACGGGAACTACGGGAACGCCAAGCGCCTTTTCAAGCGCGGACGCGTCGATTTTGTCGCCGCTTTTTTCCACCTCGTCAATCATATTCAAAGCTACGATGACGGGCACGTCCATTTCCAAAAGTTGGGTGGTTAAGTAAAGGTTGCGCTCCAAGTTGGTTGCGTCAACTATATTGATTATGCCGTCGGGCTTTTCGTCCAAAATGTAGTTACGCGAAATCACCTCTTCGGGGGTGTAGGGCGAAAGGGAATAAATTCCCGGCAAGTCCACGATACTTATAGGCTTTGCGCCGCCCTTGTATGTACCCTCGCGCTTATCGACGGTAACGCCGGGCCAATTGCCGACGTGCGCAGTCGAACCCGTAAGCGCGTTGAAAAGCGTCGTCTTTCCGCAGTTGGGGTTGCCCGCTAACGCAAAAGTTTTCATTTTACTTCCACCTCCACGCAAGCGGCCTCGGTTTTACGCAAGGTAAGCTCGTAACCGCGTATGGTCACTTCGATAGGGTCGCCGAGGGGGGCTTTCTTCTTCATTGTAAGCTCCGCGCCCGGGGTTACGCCCATATCGAACAATCGGCGGCGAATTTTACCCTCGCCGTTTACTGCGATTATTTTACCGCTCTCTCCAACGGTAAATTCGCTTAGTAATTTGCTCATTATACACTCCTTTCTCTTTATATTATTAACTTTGGTTTATTTTTATGACGATTTTTTTGACCCGAGAACGGGTCAAAACGATTTAAGCGACTAAAATTTTTGAGGCAAGATTTTTGTCAAGGCACAACCTACCCTCTTTTACGATAACGATTACGTTGCCGCCCGTGGAGGATATAAGCGTTATTGTGCTGCCGACCGTAATGCCAAGCTCTTGAAGGTGCTTTTTGGTTTTTTCTTCCGCACCGATTTTTCTAACCACCAATTCTTGATTGGAGGGCGCGATTGCTATGGGCATCTGTTTTCTCCTTTTAACTGTATATATTATATTATTAAAAATTCCTAATGTCAACAAAAAAGTAACCAAAGTTTATTTTTTTTATAAAAAATTTTCCCCGACGGTGAAAAACCCGTTGGGGAATGATTGTTTATACTTCTATTTCGGCGGGGACGCAAGGGAAATCGACCCAAAATAATGAGCCCATTTCGATTTTGCTTTCGACGCCGAAGTCAAAGGAGTGATTTTCCAAAATCGCCTTGACGATATTAAGACCCAAGCCCGTGCCTTTGACGGGACGGTTGTGGCTTTCCTTTACACGGTAAAATCTATTCCAAATTTCCGCTAAATCTTCCTTGGATATGCCCTTGCCCGTGTCCTTGACGGAAAAACGAACGCGCTTGCCGTCCATACTCGATTTCAAACTTATATAGACAGTCTTGTCATCTCCCGTGTAGTTCGCCGCGTTGCCCAAAAGGTTGTATATAACTTGGCTTATCTTCTCCTCGTCGGCGCGGGTGTAAAGGTTTGGCTCGATATCGAGCATAAAGCTGTAACCTTGCGTTTCTTGCAAGTAACCGAATTTGTTTATTATACCGTATACAAGCTCGGTCAAATTGAAAACTTTTAATTTCAACTCCGACATATTGGCTTGCAGTTTGGAAACGCTTAATACGTCGTTGACAAGCCCCGTAAGCCTATCCGCCTCGTCAATGATTACTTGTAGGTGCTTTTCGCGCTTTTCGGGGTTGTCGCCCGAAATTTCCTTTATCATTGACGCATAAGCCTTTATCATCGTTAGCGGCGTTTTTAAGTCGTGCGTGACGTTTGCAAGAATTTCGTGCTGGAAATCCTCGGTTTTTTTGACTTCGTCGCGGACGTAGTTTAACGTGTCCGAAAGCTGAGCCATTTCTTTATAGTCGGCGTTGGTGAACTTTATATTATAGTTGCCTTCCGCAAGCAAAACCGCCGTATCGGACATACTTTTCATACCCGAGGACAACTTATGCGAAAATATAAACGACAGCAGTACCGCTGCGGCAAATACTCCGCAACCGATTATTAAAAGATACAATTGCAAATTCAAAACGGTATCCCGCACGATTGAAACCGAATAGGTGACGAAAAGATAATGCGGTCTGCCGGCGTACTCCGTCTTTGACGCGTACTTGACAGCTTCGCCCGAACGGTAAGTTACGCTGTATCCCACCTCTTCCCTACCGACGCGCAAAAGAAGCTCGTCAAGCACGCTTTGAATATCACTGTAATTGTCCGGCGCGACGGGTTCGCCCTCGGAAGTGAAAAGAAAGATATTTATTCCGTCAAGGCGGTTGCGATTTATGCTTTCTTCAATCATAGCCTCGCTTGCGCCCGATTGCAAGCTTGCCTCGAATTCTTTTCCTATCAAAGAAATTTTATCGCGGGCTTGGTTTTCAAGCGTTTGCGAAACGATAATGAAAAAGCCGAGCTCTACCAAAAAAATCATAAGAAAAGCCAGCACGCAGAAATGCCCTATCATAGTGCGGTTTATGCTTTTGGGCTTTTTTAGTTTTTTGCACCTCTTCGTTTCAGACTTCAAATTTGTATCCCAAGCCCCTCAAAGTTACGATAAATTTTCTGTACTGTTTAAGGTTGGAGCGCAGCATCTTTATATGAGTATCCACCGTTCTGTCGTCGCCGTAAAAATCAAAGCCCCATACGTCCATTAAAAGCTTTTCACGCGTTAAAGCAATGCCCTTATTTTTTACGAAGTAGAAAAGAATTTCGTACTCCTTGGGCGTAAGCTCAGCCTTTTCGCCGTCTACAAGCACGTTGCGCCCGACCATATCGATAGTTAGCCCTTCGAAAGTGACTACGTCGGTATTATTATCTTGCGAGCCGCGCTTTAATACGGCGTGGATTCGTGCCATAACCTCTTTAGGTGAGAAAGGTTTCGTCACATAGTCGTCTACGCCTATTTCGAAACCGAAAAGCTTGTCGTATTCTTCTCCGCGCGCCGAAAGCATAATGACGGGAATATTTTTTATCTTTTTTATCTCCTTAACGGCTGAAAACCCGTCAAGGCGAGGCATCATTACGTCCATTAAAATAATGTCGAAATCGTTGTCACGGCAAAGCTTGACGGCTTGCATGCCGTCCGCAGCTTCATACGCCGTGCCGCCCTCGAACTCTACATATTCTTTAAGCACGCCCCGTATCATCTCTTCGTCGTCAACTATAAGAACTTTCATAAAACACCTCAAAAAAAATCCCGATGCCTAACCAAAAAGCGCGGTTTTTGGTTGCGCCGTTAATTTTAGTAATTAAAATACACTTAAATTATAAACCGAGTTAATCAAATCTAATTAATATAATAATGAAATATGCGTGAAATTTACAGCGCCTTTATAAAAAACATCTCCATAGGCTGCGATAAAGGCGTGTCTTCGAGAATAAGACTGCCGCACTCCTTATACCCCGTTTTGCGGTAAAAATGCTGAGCTTCCTCATCGACGCGCGTAGATAAAAGTATCGCCTTGTTGCCCAAACTTTTCATTTCTTCTTCGAAAAGGCGCAACGCGTTTTTGCCTATCCCCTTGCGCCTATATTCCGGCATAAGCCAAAGGTGGCTTAAATATGGCATTCCGTCCCAAAATTCTTTGTATTCTATTTCACCGACCTCAGTGCCGTCCGTAAGTATTTTATAGCCCTTTTTTATACGCTTCAATTCTGTCATAGCCTAAGTCTATCACAAAAAAAATTTTTAGTCAATTATCGAAAAAACATTGACAAACGCGCCTACGGGTGGTATTATCTGTATACAAACATATGTTTGCTTACGGGTAAAAGCAACGTTGTTTTAAGGAAATTGAGTATGATTGACGCAGAAAGACTTGAAATTTTAACCGAAAGCGCAAAATATGACGTTTCCTGTTCGTCCTCCGGCTCTAAACGGGTAAATACTGTCGAAGGACTCGGTAACGCTTCCGTCAGCGGGATATGCCACTCCTTTACCCCTGACGGAAGATGTATATCGCTACTTAAAATTTTGATGAGCAACGATTGCATTTACGATTGCGAATACTGTCCAAACCGCCGCAGTGCGGAAGTAAGGCGGGCGACCGTTACGCCAACGGAAATTTGCGAGCTTGTAATCGGGTTTTACAGACGAAATTATATCGAGGGGCTGTTCCTTTCCTCCGCCGTATTCGGCACGCCCGACAGAACTATGGAACTGCTTATAAAGACGGTGGAATTACTGCGCGGAGAGTATCGCTTCAACGGGTATATACATTTAAAAGGCATACCGCACGCAGACGATTTACTTATAATGAAGGCAGCAAAGCTTGTGGACCGAATGAGCTTTAACGTGGAGCTGCCGAGCGAAAAATCGCTTAAATTGCTTGCGCCGCAAAAGACGAAGCAAAGCTTGCTTTTACCTATGAAGAGTTTGCAAAACGCGATAACTTACGATAAGCTGAACAAGGTGCGTCGGCGGGACGCGGTTATCCCCGCGGGGCAAACCACGCAGATGATTATAGGCGCCTCGCCCGAAACGGACGGGCAAATTTTAAAGCTTACCGAGGCGCTGTACCGCAATATGGGACTTAGACGAGTGTACTACTCTTCTTACATTCCCGTGGTACAAAGCAGTCTGTTGCCCTCGGTGGGCGCGGGGCTTTTGCGGGAGCACAGACTATATCAAGCCGATTGGCTTATAAGGTTTTACGGCTTTGACGTGAACGAAATCGTGGACGAAGGCGAGAACCTCTCGCGGGAATACGACCCGAAGTGCGCTTGGGCGCTTAGAAATATGCATCTTTTCCCCGTGGAAGTGAACACCGCGCCCCTTACCACCCTTTTGCGCGTGCCCGGGATTGGCGCAAAAAGCGCATACCGAATTACAGAGGCGCGCAAATATGGGAAAATAGATTTCGAAAGCCTTGCGAAGATGCGCGTTGTATTAAAACGGGCAAGACATTTTATAACTTGCAAGGGCAAGTTTTACGGCGCGGAAAACGTCGCACAAGTAAAAAACTGCTTACTTTTAGAGGGTAAAAACGAAGTCACGGAGCAACTTTCGATGTTTTCCGAGAAGTCTGTCGCACTATCCGCGTTGACGGGTGAGGTATGAAAATTTTCATTTGCGACGGCGCGCCCGAAAGCTTTTTTACGGCGGTATTCGAAGCTTACAAGCAAACCGATTGCGTGATAACCTCGGACGGCAATATACAGCTTTCGTTGAACTGCGAAACAGAGCGCGTGCAACGCGACAGCGAAAAGTGCGAACGCGTGCGGCGGGGGCTGAATAGGTACGACGACGGCGCAGAAGAAGATATTTTAAAAGCGCTGAGAAGTTGCAACGCGCAAAAAGAGCAAATTTGTTTTAAGTATATTAAAAGGATATTCGAGTACAAAAAGCGCGTTAGAACGGCTTATAATTTGCCCGAAGTGGTTGATTTAAGTAATATTTTATATCAGATTACCGAAGAAACGCATAGGTTTACGGGTTTTTTAAGGTTTAAAGAAACTGCGGACGGAACGTATTACGCGCCCTACTCTCCCGATAACGATATTACTGAGTTGCTTATGCCGCACTTTGCAGAAAGGCTGAATATGCCGTTTATAATTCACGATATAAAGCGGAAAATTGCGGGAATTTACAACGGGCAGTGTTGGATTACGGCTAACGTTGGCGAGGCGGAAATTTGTCTTTCCGATAGCGAAAAAGCGTTTGAAAGGCTTTGGAAAAAGTATTACAAGGCGGTGAATATCGAAAGCCGCCCGCACGAAAAACAGATGAAAGGCAGCATGCCGGTAAGGTATTGGAAATTTCTGCCCGAAAAAAACGATTAAAAAAGCCTTGCGTTTGCAAGGCTTTTAATCTTTTTGCCATTCGACAAGCTCGTCCAAAGTGACGTCGAAAATGTCTGCAAGCTTGCACAGCGTGTAAATATCCGGCGTGCTGTAACCCCTTTCTTAGTTGGAGATAAGACTTTTTTTACCATTCAGCATGGACGCAAGTTCTGTCTGAGTCATATTCGACTGTTTTCGATAAAATTTTATATTTTCCGCTATTTTTGTCTTCATTTTACTTTACATTTGTGAGAGTGCGCCCGTATACCAATAACTTTTTATTTAAGCTAACCGAATTTTTAAGCAATTTAGTTTCATGTATAAGGCGTTTTGCTATGGCGGTTTTGATTCCAGTAATTATAGCAATGTTTGTGTTTTTTATTTTAACATTAACCGCTTGCAACGACCCGAGCGCCAAAGATTCTTTAGAAGAATTAGTAAAAATAACCGCAATAGTTTATTTGGGCGGACTTTTTGCTCCCTTGGGAATTTTGGCTTTCCTCGGGTTTATATTCAGACTTGTTTTCGGTATCGACAAAAAATTGATAAGCGACTTGGAGAAAAACGGATATACGGACGACTAATAAAATTTTATTAACTTTGGGAAAAAAGCGCCGCGGCGAATTGCCGCGGCGCTTGCTTTTGTTAATTCAGCTTTATTTTTTTGAGTATTTTGCCTAGGAAGTCAGTTAAAGGGTTTTCCTCTACCTCTTCGATTTTTCCGCTATCGGCGGCAACCGTCAAATCACGGTCGATAGGAAGTTTTGCAACGTTGGGTATGCCGTACTCCATTGCAATCGCGTCGACTTTGCTGTCACCGAATACGGGAATTTTTTTGCCGCAGTCGGGGCACTTAATATAGCTCATATTCTCGACTATGCCGAGAATGGGAATATTCATCATCTGCGCCATATTAACTGCTTTTTGCACTATCATTCCGACCAAGTCTTGAGGGGTGGTTACCACCACTATTCCGTCAATGGGGATACTTTGGAAAACGGTCAACGGCACGTCGCCCGTACCGGGGGGCATATCGATAAACATAATGTCTACGCCCGTCCAAATTACATCCGTCCAAAATTGCAAAACCGTGCCGGAAATAAGCGAACCGCGCCAAACGACCGGCTCCGCCTCGTTTTCAAGTAAAACGTTCATTGACATTATTTGCACGCCGCTTTCTGTTACGACGGGCAAAATGCCGTTATCCGAACCCTTTGCGCGCTTGTCCGTACCGAACATACGGGGAATAGACGGACCCGTAATATCTGCGTCCATAACCGCGGTAACTTTTCCGCTTAGCTGTGCCGCTGCCGCAAGGAGTGCGCACGTCATTGACTTGCCTACTCCGCCTTTACCGCTTACGACGGCAATGACCTTTTTGATATCGCTCATTTGGTGCGGCTTTTTGATAAGACTTTCTTTCTTGCGCGAAGAGCAGCTTCCCTCGCCGCAAGACGAACAGTCGTGATTACAATTGCTTGCCATAATTTTACACCTTTAAATATTTTCTTCATTTTAAAGTATTGGCAAAAAATTGTCAAGCTAATACCCGTTTAAGACGGGTGAATTAGTTGCAAAAAAAATAAATATCTGTTAAAATATTTCCACTGTGCTAAGTGGGGAGTTTGCGGTGCCCTGTACCTGCAATCCGCAATAGCAGGACCGAATGTCTTTCTCGACGCAATAAGTGGAAAGCTGCGCTTTGTAAGGGGTGTTGATACCAAGGTCTTATGCAACCGACAACTGCGAACCGTGTCAGGATAGGGATATAGCAGCACTAAACAGTCCCGTCGGTGTGCCATAAGGTAGCTTTGGAGGAGCTACCTGCACTGTTTACGTTTCGGCTTATTACGGCAAAAAAGACTGCACAGCTTATTTTTGTTTACAAAAAATACCGTGTATTACGTTGTATTTTTTAGGGATAAGAAAGCAAGGAAAGACAACCTTGCTTTTTTATTATGGGATTGCTATAATAAAATAACGATAAACAGTAATTTAATAGGGAGCATTCAAAATGCTAATAGAGAAGCCACTTATTTCTTCAAGAATAACTGTACGGAATTATCAAAAAAAAGATCTGCCATATCTTACTGAAATGTGGTTTGACAAAGTGAATGGCAAATATATGAGCGACCCGACAGTGGAATATGTTGATAGCGATTTCCAAAAAGCACTTGATGGTCTTGAAAATAATCCCGACGGATATTATTTAACAGTTGTGCTAAACGGTTCTAATGAGATAATAGGTTCTGCTTGCATTTTCCCTAACGAAAAAAAGGAAATATTTGATATAGGATATTGTATTCATAAGAACTATTGGAGAAAAAGATTTGGTTCAGAACTGTTGACGTTAATCGTTACTTGGATACGCAACAATGGTGGCATTGAAATAACTGCGGAAGTTGCACAAGATAATATTGCATCAAATAGATTACTTACAAATAATGGCTTTAAGATAAAAAAGAAATCGCAATTCAAAAAATATAAAATGAATATTAGTTTTGATAGTTACATTTATACTTTCAGTTGTGCATATCCAACCTAATATAAATTTCAATTTATCACACTGACAAATAGAAAATATAGCCCGCTATCTTCGCAAGCTAAGATAGCGGGCTATTTGTTCGTCCACAAATGAAAATTCCCTATTGAGCACACACTTTGGTGCAGTATTTCTCCTTTGCCTTCGCCATTTATTATTTTTTAAGCATTATGCTTTCTTTTTTGAACATAAAGCCCATTAATACCACAAACAAAGCGGCTAACACCAAGTTCGCAAGAATTGCAAGCAATACGCCCACGACCGACGCGGTCATTGAAAGCACTGCGGACATTGCAATACCGCTGCCGATAAACGGAATTGCGTACAGCCCTACGGACGGGTTTGTAAAGAACATACTTGACATTCCGAGTAATACTATTACTATCATTAAAGGTCCGATAAACGCGGTTGCTTCCTTGACGTTTTTTGCAAGTGTTGACAACACGGAAAAAGCGGAAATCATTACAAGGACGATAGAAATAATCAGTCCGAAAAGCATAAAGTACGAGCCGACCCCGTAAGATACCGCGCCAAAATTAACCAATCCGCCCGACAGTTTCGGTAAGGACAGTATAACGCCCAAAAAGCTTACTACTCCGCTTAAAATTGCATAGCATGATAGACTTATCGTTTTGCCTAAGACTATTTCAATTCGCTTTACGGGGGTGATGAGCATAGTTGCCATAGTGCCCCTTTCCTTTTCCCCCGCGATGGCTTCGGGCGCGACGGATATGCACGACGAAGCCAAAAGCGAAAACATTAAAAGCGGTATCATCATTGCGATTATGCTTGTGGATTGCTTATCTGCGTCTACCAAGTCGAACGTTTCGGCAGACGAATTTATCGTGAACGCATTAAGGCGGCTTAAAACAGCCGTTGCCATAGAATAGCCCGCATATGAAGTTTCATTCGAAGAATTGTAGTAAATTTTAACGTCGGGCGGGGTTATCGAATTGTATTTATCGGTAAAATCGGCGGGGAACTCCACTACTATATCCAAAGCTCCGCCCGTTACCGCGCTTTTTGCGTCTTCGAGGCTATCGTACTCTTGCGAATTGAACAAACCGGACATATCGTTGAAGCTGTCCGGTAGACGGTAAAAATAAGCCGAAGGCATATAGTCGTCGGGTATTGTCGTCGAAGCCTTCTCCATTACAGTACCGATTAGCGTATACAGACAGAAAATAAGTACGCCGGGCAGAAAAATCATTAAAACCATTCTTCTGTCCTTAAAAAAGCGGTTAAACTCTTTTTTAATAATCAAAAAAACGTTTTTCATAATCTTTCACCCGCCTCTTTTGCATACAAATCGAAGAAAGTATCTTCAAGGTTTTTCTCTTTTGTAAGGTTCGCAAGCGTATCTATAGCCGCAAGTTTGCCGTCAATTAAAACTCCCACTCTATCGCACAGTTTTTCGACAAGGCTGAATATGTGGGTTGAAAGTATTATAGTTTTGCCGTCGGCGCGAAGCTCTTGCAAAAAGTCGGTTACCACGCGTGCGGTTAGTACGTCAAGCCCGTTGGTCGGCTCGTCGAAAATGATAAATTCCGGGTCGTGCGCAATGGATACGACAAGGGCGACTTTCTGCTTCATTCCCGTAGACAAATTGCCGTACTTTTGGTTTTTAAACTTATCTATGCCGAATTTTTGGAAAAGACTGAACTTTCTTGCTTGAATAGCACTACTTTCCAAGCCGTAAAGTCCGCTGAAAAAATCAAACAGATAGTCGGGAGTAAACGCGTCTTCAAGCTTCAGCTCACTTGTCAAAAAGCCGATTTTTCGACGAACGTCGCTCTCGTCCGAAATTATACTTTTACCGCAAATATAGGCGTTACCTTTATCGGGCTTTATTAGGGTAGCAAGCATTCTTAAAGTGGTGGTTTTGCCGGCGCCGTTGGGTCCCAACAGCCCGAAAATTTCACCTTTATATGCGCTAAAAGAAAGGTCGTTCACGGCAACCTTTATCAACGGTCCGTCAGACTTTTTGAAAAGCTTTTTGGGCTGCTTGAAGGACTTTGTCAGCCCCTCAACCTTTAAAATTTCTTCCATAGTGCTCCTTTCAATATTAATAAAGAGGCGGTTAAAGCCGCCCCCTTTTTTATGCGTTGAATACGGTAAAGTGCAGAACAAGGCTCGTTATAGAAATCAAAACGAGGTAAAGGCTGAACCACTTGTAGTTGGCTTTTTTGATAACTTTAAGCATAACTTTTATAGCGAAAAGCCCAGCTACCGCCGATAGAATAAAGCCGATTGCCACGCTCCAACCGAGCGTTGCGCCGTAGTCGATAAAGTTTTGCTGAATTTCACCCTTATAAAGCCCCAACGCAAGTTCTACGAAGAAACCGCCGAGAATTACGGGGATACTCATAAGAAACGAAAATTTTGCAACGTCCTCACGGTTGCAGCCCGCCAAAGTGCCCGCGCAAATGGTTGAGCCGCTGCGCGAAATTCCGGGCAAAACGGCAAAAGCTTGCGCAACGCCCATCGGCATTGCCGTTTTTAGGCACAAAGGCAAGACGCTTTCGCGCCGCTTTGCAACTAATTCCGTCACAAAAAGCAGTACTGCGGTGACGAGAAACAACACGCAAAGAACAATACCGACGCAATTTCGCGCCAATAAAATATCGTCAAGCCCGCACACCTCTATTACAACCCCCACTACTGCCGCGGGGATAGTTGCAAGCACCAAAAGACCGAGCGTTTTAAACGGCTTTTTGAAAAGGTCTATTATGTCCCGCCAAAACACTACGCATACGGCAACCAAAGTGCCGAGGTGAAGTATTATCGTAAAGAACATTACGTCCATACGAGTATCGAAAACCGCGTTGAAGAAAGCAACGTGCCCCGATGACGACACGGGTAAAAATTCAGTCAACCCTTGAACTAAGCCGAGAATTGCCGCTTGCCAAATTTCCATAGATTTGCCCTAATTGTTCTCGAGTTCGAGTAAATTTTTATACCTTGATTCGTACTTCGTTACGGTTGCGTCACCCTTAAAGTCGGTTAATATCGCATTCCTTCTCTGCGTGCTTACGTCCGAAAGCGTATTGCTTTTAAACCACTCGTAGAAAAGGTTTTCGAAAGTGCCCTCGGTAGTGATATTGGTTTCATTCCAAACGGGTTCGTACTGCGCGCCCACGTCATAAGTGTATGTGACGTAGATTAAGTGCCAACCGTAGTCGCCCGCGCATACCGCATAAGAGCCCGCACCGCTATTTACAGCTTGGTGTGCGGCGTGCTCGAATTCTTTGATATAGCTTGTATCGCCCGCTTGTACCGAATAGCCGAGATACTGCGAAAGCACGCCCGTATCGGTGGTGTATGCGTATTGAAGCTCGTTTACGGCGCTTAAAACTTGATATTGCTTGCTGTCCTTATTAAGAAGATTTGCCTTGTATGCCTTGTTATCCGACACACCGAAATCGACCTTGCCCGTTGCGTAGATAAAGTTGGAATAATCGATAACCTTTTTGCCGTTTACAAGTTCGGATTTATACAAGTTATCAGCCAAATTATCACCGTAGTTTTGCGTTTTGTTTGTAGTTGCCGTGCAGCCGCTTACATGCTTGATATAATTTTCGAACTCTACAAGCATATCGTTTATATCAAGTTTGTTGGGAATAAGCAAATAATCGTCGTCCATTTCCCTTACGGTGCCGTTGTAGGGATACAAGCCCGCGTATTTGTCGAGAGCTTCGTATTTGTCGGAACTTGCAACGTTATTTTCAAAGAAAAGATACGAGCTGTTGTTTGCCGTCTTGTAATAATTAATATCGTTATCGGTTGCGTCAAAAGCGTATTCGGTTTCGCCGTTGAACCAAGCCGCGCGTTGGTCGGTTGTTTTTATTTGATTTAAAAGAGAGTTCCTCGTTACATAATAATCGGGCTTATAGCCGCCGTCGAGGTCGCTGTCGGCGTAGACTGATTGAAGGGCTTTCAACGCGTCGCTTTGAGCGTCGCTGAAAGGAAGCAAAATGTTGTAAACGTAGCCGAATTTGCCGCCGTCTTCGCCCTCGGGCGCGTAAAGCACGAAAGATGTGTCGGACATACTGTCCATTGCGGAAGTGAAGTTGCTTTCCGTTTCGTAGCTTTTCGCTTGCGAATTATAAAGGTTGTTGTACGCCGCGATAATCAAGCTGTAATCGTTATTGCTGTTTTCGTCGGCTATCTGTTTAAGGAGTTTCTCTTGCTCTTCCTCGTAAACGTCGTAATATTTGTTTATTACGCGTTGCTCAAGTTGAGAAACATACTCGTCTTGGATATAACTCAAATCGCGTACCTTTCTCAAATCCTCGGCTTTGGCGTCTACAAGGTCGTAGGACGACGACGCAAGGCTGGAAATGAATTCGTTGTACGCTTTTATGCGGGTAGCAATAGTCGTGCCGTCAAGCTTGTCTTTTTGATAAGCGCCGCTTTGTTCCAAGGTATAGCCGTAGTATCCCGTATAAATGTTATAATCAAGACTGTTATCGGTCTTGCTCTTTTGGGGATAATAGTCCTCTTTCTGCGTATCTACGCCGGTCGGCGTGGTGCGCGTATCGGTACCGGCGGACGAATCCTCTTCGTCCAAAATCTTCTTTTCGTAGGTGTCGATAGCCGAGTTTATGGAACTGCGGAGGTTGTATTCCGCAATTTTTACGTCGTCGCTAACCTCGTCCTTGCCTTCGTTTAAAAGATATTCGTACTTAGCCGCTTCGCTGTGCTTGCTTGCCGCGATGAACTCGTTAACCGCGTTGGAATTTTCAGCCGACAATTTATCCAAAAGATACATTGTAGAATACTGAACGAGCACTGCGTTTTCGACAAGGCTGTCGAGAAGAAGGTTAAAAGTCTGCTCATAGGTGTAGCCGTAGTTTTGGACGTAGGAGTATCCGTAGTTTATAAAGTATGCGACAAGCTCCCTCTTTATGATTGAGGTTTCGCCGACGGCAGCCTTGTAATCTTCAAATTGCTTGTCGAGCGCGGCAGCCTTGGAAATATCCACAACCGCTATGGTCTGGTTCATATCCGCCGCCGTGTTTGTTGATACAAGCGAGCAACCGCCGAAAGTTGCAGCAACGGCAACCGTAGTGGCAATAACTCCGCAAACGATACTTTTCTTTTTCATAATTTTTGCTCCGAAATTAGGTACATTAAAAAAATCTAAATACTATTATATAACGCCCGAAGAAATTTAGCAACCGATTTTAGTTGAAACTGAGCGCAAATTTGAGAAATTTAGTCATATCCAACATAGTTTTTGCGGGAGTTGCGCGCGGCGTAAAGATAATAAGCGGCGCTTTTGCCATTGAAAGCTTGACGCTTTGCCTATATTTTTCAAGCGCGGAGGACAGTCTTTCGTCCTTTAAAGTATTGATTGACGCAAGCTCGAAAGACCCTTCCGTGCTGTCAACGCATATCTTTTTAACGTTGAATTTTGCCGCAAAAGACTTCAAAACTGCGATGATTAGTAAATTCAACACCTCGTCGGGCATAGGTCCGTAGTTGTCCTCGATTGAAAGACAAACACGCTTGTAGTCCTCGACCGAACGGATTTCAGCAATCTGCTTGTAACAGTCGAGTCTGCCCGCGCTGCTTTCGACGTAGCCTTCGGGAATATACGCCGTCGCCTTTATTTCAAGTTCGGTCGAAAGCTGTTTGTCGCCCGTCAACTCTTCCTTTAAAAGCTTGGAATACAGTTCGTAACCGACTTTATCCATATGACCGTGCTGCTCTGCGCCGAGGACGTTGCCCGCGCCGCGAATTTCAAGGTCGCGCATAGCTATTTTGAAACCCGAACCGAGCTCGGTAAAGCGCATAATTGCTTTAAGCCGCTCGGCCGCGTCGCTTGTCAAAACCTTAGAGGGTTTAAACGTGAAATATGCCTGTGCAAGCCGCGAACCTCTACCCACTCTGCCGCGAAGCTGATAAAGCTGAGAAATTCCGAGGCGGTCGGCGTCGATGATTATTATGGTGTTTGCGTTAGGCAAGTCAATGCCGTTTTCTATTATCGTTGTAGTTACGAGTATATTTTTTTCGCCGCGATAGAACGAAAAGACGGCGTTTTCAAGCACGTCCCTATCCATTCTGCCGTGCGCGTAAGTGACTTTTGCCTCGGGGATAATTTCGGCAATTCTGCCCGTGAAAGTCGATATGCTTTCAACTCGGTTGTATAGGATAAACACTTGCCCGCCCCTTGAAATTTCGCGTATGCAAGCGTCGCGGAGCAAGGTTTCACTCTCTTCAACTACATAGGTTTGCACGGGCAAACGCTTTAACGGCGGAGTGTTGATAGTTGAAATATCGCGGATACCCGCAAGCGACATATGCAGCGTTCGCGGTATGGGCGTGGCCGTCATTGTAAGGCAGTCAATATTTTTCTTGACGTTTTTAATCTTTTCCTTGTGCTCAACGCCGAAGCGCTGTTCTTCGTCCAAGACAAGCAGCCCCAAGTCATAGAAATTTACGTCCTTTGACAGTAAACGGTGCGTACCGACTACAAGGTCTATATTGCCGTTTGCAAGCTCGGTCAAAATTTTAGCTTGCTGAGCGGGCGTTTTAAAACGGTTTAAAGCCTCTACCCTTACGCCGAAATCTTTAAAACGCTCCACGGCGGTGCGGTAGTGCTGTTCGGAAAGGACGGTGCTTGGGCACATTATCGCCGCTTGCTTGCCGCCGAGCACGCAGAGATAGACCGCGCGAAGCGCTACCTCGGTTTTACCGTAGCCGACGTCGCCGCAAAGAAGTCTGTCCATAACCTTTTCCGAACACATATCCGCTTTAATCTCTTCAATAGAAGTGAGCTGGTCGGGAGTTTCCTCATAGAAAAACGCGTCCTCGAATTCTTGCATCATTACGGTGTTTTCGGGGAAGCAAAAGCCGTGTTTTGCGCTGCGCTCGGCGTAAAGCTCCTTTAAATCGAACGCAAGTTTTTTTATTGACTGTTTGACGCGCTCCTTAACTCGTTCGAAGTCTGCGCCGCCGATTTTGGAAAGCGCGGGGCTTGCGTCGCCGACGTATTTCGAAAGAACGTCCATTTGCTCAACGGGAACATACAAAACGTCGCCGCCCTTGTACTCGATTGACAGATATTCCTTTATTCCATCGGTCGTTTCTATCTTCTTAGTGCCCGTAATTTTGCCTATGCCGTGCTTTTCGTGCACGCAAAAGTCGCCGATTTCGGGCGCTACGAACATATCGCCCCTACGCTTTCTGATACGCTTTGTAACCGACTTGGTATAGATGTCGCTGCTGCCTATAATTACAAGTTTACTGTCGTGAATTATAAGTCCGTGTGCAAGCTCTTCCGAGCTGACCGCCACACCGCGCAAGGCTTGAAGCCTATCGGGAACGGGATAAACTGGCAAGTACTCGTCGGAAAGGGTTGAAGAAAGCTTTTCATACCGCTGTAAATTGCCCGTAAAAGCAAGCACGCGATAGCCGTTTGAAAGCCAATTTTTTATATCCGTAACAAGCTGCGGCATAGCGTTTAAATACGACGGCGAGGGTGTGGCGCGGAAATCGTATGTTTTCAAGGGGCGGAAAAACGACGTTGTCGAAGTAAACGTTTGCAACGCAAGGCACCTATATTTTTTGAAACCCTCTTTAACCGTTTCGGGGGGCACAAGCTGATTTCGGGAAAAATCAAACGCTTCGCCGCCCTTTTTCAAATCGTTTACGCGCTCTAAATGCTCTTTATATATCCCCTCCATTCTGTCGTCGATACTTTTACATTCGTCGAATATAAAAAGCGCGTCCGAGTGCGTTAAATCAAATATATTACGGGCGCAACCGAGTAGCGGCATCAAAAAGGAAGCGCCGGAAAACGCGTCGTCTTGGGCAAGTTTATCGGATATATCGTCGGCGATTTTCTTAGCCCGCTCGTAAGCTTTCGCATCGGAGGATTTTTTTACGCATCGAGATAATTCGGACAATATTTTGTCCTTTTCTTCGCATGAAACGACAGCGTCTGTCGCGGAAATGACGGAAATTGCGGCTACCTCGTCCAATCTTTCGCCGCTTACGGCGTCGAACGGGCGAATTTTCTCAACGGTATCGCCGAAAAAATCAATACGGACGGGGTTATCCGAATTGACGGGAAAAATCTCCAAAATATCGCCGCGAACGGCAAAGCAACCGCGCGTATCTGCGGCATATTCGCGGGTGTATCCCATTTTTACAAGCTTTTTAGGCAATGCGGAATAGTCGTAGTCCTCCCCTATTTTCAGGTCGATTGCCTCGATTTTTGCGGGGAAAAGCTGCATCGCCGCCTCGATATCCGCAACTATGACGTCCGCGCCGTTAAGCATAGAATAAATTGCGGAAATACGGCGGTAAATTGCGTCCTTGGACAGTGCGTCTTTATATAAAATAACCTCGTCCTTGGCGGTTAAAAGCGCGCACTTTTTGCCGCTTAATACCGAAATGGCGTTGTAAGCGTTCTGTGCCGCTATGCTGTCGGCGGTTATATAAACAACGGGTTGAACGGGCAACGCCGCAATTAAATATTTGTGCACGTCGAACAAGCCAAAAGCCGCCGTCGGCGTGCCGAGGCGGATATCGTTTTCAAGAGCGGCATAGTCGCCCGATAAATTTTTAAAACCGAAAAAATCCTTTATCAAGTGCGTTATCCTTGATGAAAAAATGCGTTATTTAAGGCATATATGGGGACGAAACCTTGATTTTCTCAAAACAGCGGACACCCGCTGTTTTGCAAGGCTGAGATAAGCAAACGCATAAGGGGCGTTTGCGGTGACCGAGGCGGCTGCCGTCCTTGCTGCCGCCGAGACTGCCAAAGCAAGCTGTAAACCCCGTTATTTAAGGCATATATGGGGGTCTAACAAATTACCCGTTAAATTTAGTCATTGCGTTTTCAACCGTTTCACCGCTTGCTATTGCGATTGCCGCGTCCGCCGCCCTTGTACAAGAGGCAATAAAAAGGTCGTAATCGTCCTTTCTTACTTCGGATAAAACGTAGTTGATTATGGGAATATTGACTTCGGGGTCGCGGATACCTATTCTTATTCGTGTGAAGTTCTGCGTGCCCGTTTCGGCGATTACGGAGCGCATTCCGTTATGCGTGCCCGCGCTGCCCGAGGGGCGTATTCTTACGCTACCCTTAGGGATATCGTAATCGTCGTATAAAACAATTAAGCGCGTTTCGTCAGTCTTATATTTTGCAAGAAGTTGTTTTACCGCCCTTCCGCTTGCGTTCATATAGGTCACGGGACGGGCGATAATAACCTTCTCTCCACCTATATGCGCTTCGGCGGTGAACGCCTCGCATTCCTTTTTTTTGAACTTAACGCCAAGCTTTGCGGCAACTTCGCCCACGGCTATATAGCCCATATTGTGAAAGGTCTTTAAATACTTTTCTTCGGGGTTGCCCAAACCTACTATTATAAACATACTTTCCTTTAAAAAAGCCGCGCAAATTACGCGGCTTTTGCTTTTTAATTAGTCATATATCTTGGACATGGATTTGTCGAGGTAAACGTTCTCGATTGCAGAGGCGAAGATTTGCGCCGTGGAAATAATTTTGAATATGGGCAACATCTTCTCCTTGGGAATATTAATCGTGTCGAGAATTGCAAGCTCGTCTATGGGCGAATCCGCAAGCCTTTCGATTGCGGGACCCGAAAGAACGCCGTGAGAGCAGCAAGCGTAAATGGCTTTTGCGCCCGCTTCTTTAAGCGCCCTTGCGCCTTGAACGATAGTACCGGCGGTATCTATCATATCGTCAACCATAAGGCAGTTTTTGCCCTTTACGTCGCCGATGATATTCATAACCTCCATTACATTGGCTTTGGGACGGCGCTTATCGATGATAGCCATTTGAGCGTCCATTCTCGCCGCAACTTTTCTTGCGCGCGCTACCGAGCCTATGTCGGGGGAAACGACGACAAAGTTTTCGTCAACCTTGGGTTTAAAGTAATTGTAAAGGGTCGGTCCGCCGACAAGGTTGTCCAACGGAATATCGAAGAAACCTTGAATTTGAGCACAGTGCAAGTCCATAGTCAGAACTCTGTCCGCGCCAGCGCTTGTTATAAGGTTTGCAACAAGCTTAGCGGTGATAGGCTCGCGTGAGCGCGCCTTTCTGTCTTGACGGGCGTAACCGAAATAGGGTATAACCGCGGTAATTCTGCCCGCGCTTGCACGCCTTGCCGCGTCAATCATTATGAGAAGCTCCATAAGATTGGTGTTTACGGGACCGCTTGTTGACTGAATGAGGAAAACGTCCATACCACGGATAGTTTCGTTAAAGCGAACGTAAATTTCGCCGTCGGAAAAGTGTGTTACTTCCATTTCGCCGAGTGTCGTGTTCAATTTAGCCGCGATTTTCTCGGCAAGGGGTTTGTTCGAGTTACCCGAAAAGATTTTGATTTCGTTTCCGTGGTTAATCATTAGGTTTCCTCCGATGTGATTTAATTTTTGCGGGAGTTTACCCTCCCGTATTCGTACCTTTTTATTGTATTATTTACAATAAATAAAGTCAACTAAATTAAACTTGTTTATTTTCTTTGGTGCGTTCACGCATTTGTTTGAAAAAAGTTGACAAAATTTCGGCACATTCGGTTTCCATTACCCCGCCCTCTACTTCGATGACGTGATTTACAAGGTTTGCGTTTGCAAGCTTGTCCGTTAATGACCTGCCTTTTGCTTCGTATGCGCCGAAATACACCTTTTTTATGCGCGCGTTTAGCATTGCGCCCATACACATTGGGCACGGCTCTAAAGTGACGTAAATCTCACACTCGGGTATGCGCCAGCTTTTAAGCTTTTTGCAAGCCTTTTCGATAGCTTCGACCTCGGCGTGCGCGGTTGCTATTTGAAGTTTAGTTCTCCTATTATGCCCGCGCGATATAATTTTCCCGTCGCATACGACGACCGCGCCAATGGGAACCTCGCCCTCTTCAAGACCTTTTTGCGCGCATTTAAGCGCGGCTTTCATAAATTTATCCGCCATATTTTTCAACAAAAATTTTCAGTAATTTGTAACACTTTTTTAATTCTTTAAGTTCGGTTATGGGGTGAGTTAACCCGTCGGAACCGCATTCAATCGTGTAGGCGGGAATTTTTAACTTCTGTATACACCAATCCTTGTAACCGCCCGCCGAGCCGTATATTCGCTTGACCTCGTAACCCGTAGCGCTTTTTAAGATGTGCGCGCCACGGATATCCCCTCTGCCGCCGTACTCCCAATAAATTTCCTCGCCCTTGGTGTGAAAGCTTAGAGTGACGAAAGGGCGTATTTTTAAGGTAAAATCACGCAAAGCGATGGTTTCCGGCTCAGAAAACGGATAATCCCCTACGCAATTTTCGCCACCTCGAACGTGAGTGTTTAGCCGCCCGCTGCCCCAATCGGCGTCGAAGTTGCAGTTCAAGTCTACGCCGCGTCCGTTCGCTTTCCATAAAGGAAAAGTGGTTTCCGAAATTATCGCGCCGTCGGGGTTCAATAAAGGAATTACCCAACCTCCGCCGCACTTCAAGCCCGTTTTTATGTGTTTTAACGCAAGGCGCGCGGTTATCAACTCGCGCGCGTGTACGGCATAAACGGCGATAAACTGTCTACCCGTTTCCGCGCCCATATGGAAAGCGTAAAGCTCCCTGCCGCCGCAAGAATAGCCTATTACGCACTTTTTTAGCTGATAACCTTTGTAGAACTTAGAAACTTCATCGTATATCACAACAATAAAGTATGATTTTTGTAAAATTTTGATTACTTATGATAGGTTGAACCGCTGTTTATCATAAACGCACGGTAAATTTGCTCACATAAAATTACGCGCATTAATTGGTGCGGAAATGTCATATCCGAGAAAGAAAGTTTAAAATCGGCTTGCTTTTTAACCGCCTCCGAAAGCCCGCAAGACGAGCCGATTATAAACGTAATTTCCTCACCTTTGTCACAAAGCGTTTTTATCTGTTTTGCCAACGCCTCGCTTGAAAGCTTGGCGCCCTCGACGCAAAGCGCGACGGTATGCCCTTTTGCCACACGCAAGATGCTTTGCGCCTCTTCTTGCAAGTCCTTGCCCTCTGCGATTTCTTTTACTTCGACTTTGGCGAATCGGGAAAGACGTTTTAAATATTCGGTAACGGCGGCGCGGTAGAAATCTTCCTTGATTTTACCCACGCAAACTATATTGATTTTTTGCACGCTTTACCTCATAAAAAAGGACAGTATCCACATTATGCCCATAATCGCTATGCCGACCGAGCCGTAGGCGAAAAACGCTTTGACCGCACCGTTTTGGTGCTTTGTTACGGGTTTTTTATCTAAAATCAACCAAACCATTCCGCCAATAAAGCTGACTGCCGAGGTTACGATTAAAGCAATTTGCGCGGACGATGACAAAATAAGGTTACCGTCCGCATCCAAAAGTCCGCAAGCGGCGAAGATAATTATTATAGCGTTGTTTATAAAGTGCATAACCACCGACGGCAGTATCGAGCCCGAGCGGATTGCGACAAAAGCAAAGACACAGCCCGCTAAAAACTGATAGACGGTCTGCTCTGCCGAGGCGTGGAACAACGAAAAGGCAAATCCGACGATAAACACGGTACGGACTGTGCCCACGCCGTCCTCGCAAGCGTTTAAAATTACGCCGCGGAAAAGCCCTTCCTCGAAGATTGCGGGCATAACCGCTATAACCAAAAGCGCGGGAACGACAAGCCCGCCCGAAAGCTCGGGAAGGTATGCGTCGCTTCCTTTTGGAACGTAACCCATTAACTTTAACAGCTCCGTAACGCCGGTGTCAATCCAACTGACCGAAAAGATAAGCCCGTAAATAAGCAACAAAGCGATAAGAAAGTATTTGGGGCGGCACTTTACGGGGTATGCCCTTTTGACGGGGAATTTTTTGAATTTTAAAGTAATTGCCATTGCCGCCACCATTGCGATTGGCGCGGCAAGATAATTAAGGTAAAGATAAGCGTCGGTTTTTTCTTCTATACCGGCGGCAAGAATTATAACCGATACCAACAACCCCGCGGCAACATAAAGTATTGCCGCCAAGCTTAAAGCAAAGCCGCCGATATGGGAATTATGCCGTAAAAACGGGTTAGCGGGGTTCATTCCGCTTGCGTTTGCGTTCTCCATATTATGATTATAACTTAAAATAGATTTTAAGTAAATTATTTATTTACTTTTAATTGAATTTGTTGTAAAATTTGGGTATGCGGAAGATAAATACTTCTCTTATAGAGGATAAAATTTATAATATGGCTTTGCGCGCGGGCGTTAGCGTGACACCCGCTTGCCTTGACGCGATGAACTTTGCTTGCGAGGTCGAGGGCAACGAGGCTGCGCGGTTTGCGTTGGAAACACTTGTAGATAACGCGCAAGCAGCCAAAAACGAAAATATGCCCGTTTGCCAAGACACGGGGCTTGCGGTGGTTATTCTTGAAATAGGTCAAGAAATTTATCTTGAAGGAAAGCCTTTAAAAGAAGCCGTAAACAGCGGCGTGCGCCGCGCGTATTCGGACGGATATTTCAGAAAGTCCGTATGCGACCCGTTAACGCGAAAGAACACGGGCGACAACACCCCAGCCGTTATTCATACGGAAATAACCGAGGGCGAAAAAATAAATATAACGTTTTTACCCAAAGGGTTCGGCAGTGAGAATATGTCCCGACTTTATATGCTTAAACCCGCGCAAGGCGTTGACGGAATTATAGCCGCCGTTGTCGAAACGGTAAGACTTGCGGGGTCGCGTCCTTGCCCTCCCGTTTGTGTCGGCGTAGGTATCGGAGGGTCTTTCGATACTTGCGCTTTCCTTGCGAAAAAGGCGTTGACGCGCGACGTTGGAACGGCAAACCCGCGTGAGGACGTTGCTGAAATCGAACGCGAGGCGCTTAGAAGAATTAACGCGTTGAATATCGGGTGCCAAGGCTTCCACGGCGATACTACCGCTTTAAGCGTAGCGTGCGAATGGGCGCACACACATATAGCGGGGTTGCCCGTAGCGGTGAATATTCAGTGCCACTGCGTGCGTTGCGAAAAGGAGGTTTTATGAAGAAACTGACTTTACCGCTTACAAAAGAGGTCGTAAAAGAACTGAGAGCGGGCGAAAGCGTGAGTATTTCGGGCGTGATTTTGACGGCGCGCGACTGTGCGCATAAGCGGCTTATTACGCTTTTGGAAGAAAAAAAGCCGTTGCCGTTCGAGATAAAGGACGCGGTAATTTATTACGCGGGACCTTGCCCCGCCAAGCCGGGCAAGGCTTCGGGAAGCTGCGGACCGACTACTTCCGCAAGAATGGAAAGTTTTGCCCCCGCTCTTCTCGATTTGGGTTTGGGCGCAATTATAGGCAAGGGCGAAATGAACGACGAGACGCGCGAAGCATTGAAAAGAAACGTTGCAGTTTACTTTGCGGCAATAGGCGGCGCGGGCGCGTTGTACGGGCTTTCGATAAAATCCTCCAAGTGCATTGCGTTCGACGATTTGTTATCCGAGGCGGTTTATAGGCTCGAAGTCGAGGACTTCCCCGCCATTGTTGCGTACGATTGCTACGGCGGAAGCATTTATTAAACGCTTAAAATCGTTTGACATTAATTTTATTTGATATTATAATTTTATTAATTTTAAAGGCTGCGACCAAGACAGACGCTTTGCAAAACCCTTTTCAGAGAGAGAAATTCGAAAACGGCTGAAAGATTTCTTATCGGGTTAAAGCGGTATTCACTTGCGAGCCGACGGGCGAAAAGTTTACTTAGTAGTCCGCTCCGTTTCTCCGCGTAAAGGGGTTAATTAAGGCGGCTTTCGCCGCGAAAATAGGTGGTACAGCGATAATTTCGCCCTATGCTTCGGCATAGGGCGTGTTTTTTTCGGAGGCAATATGCAAGACAAGATAAACGAAATCGAAAAGAGTATTGACGAAGCGGTTAAAGACGTTCAATCCTCAAAAACTTTACAAGAGATAAAAATGCGCTTTTTGGGCAAGACGGGCGAGATTTCCTCGCTTATGAAGAATATGCGCGAATTGCCGCCCGAGCAGCGCCCCTCTATGGGCAAGCTTTTAAACGCGCTGCGCGAATGGACGGAAGAAAGGTTTAACGCGATTGAAAAGCGTATTAAAGATTTTGAGCTGAAAAAGAGATATTCGGACGAGAAAATCGACGTGACGTTGCCCGCTAAGGTAACGCCCGACGGAGCGTATCACCCCAACACTTTAATCAGGCGCGAGCTGATTTCCGTTTTCGCGGGTATGGGGTTCGAGGTGTTCGAGGGCCCCGAAATAGAGAACGATTATTACAACTTTACCGCCCTAAATACGCCCGCAGACCACCCCGCAAGGGATATGCAAGATACCTTCTACCTTTCTAACGATTTGCTGTTGAGAACGCAGACTTCGGCGGGGCAAATTCGCGTTATGGAAAACAAAAAGCCGCCCATTAAAATTCTTTCCCCCGGCAAGGTTTTCAGAAGCGACGACGACGCGACTCACTCGCCTATGTTTTCGCAAATGGAAGGGCTTGTTGTGGACAAGGGCATTACCCTTTGCGATTTAAAGGGTATGTTGGACGAGTTTGCGAAAAAGATTTTCGGCGATGGCGTAAAAACGAGGCTTCGCCCCTCCTACTTCCCCTTTACCGAGCCGTCGGTCGAAGTTGACGTAAGCTGCTTCGAGTGCGGCGGTTGCGGTTGCCGACTTTGCAAAGGCACGGGTTGGATAGAAGTTCTCGGCGCGGGTATGGTAAATAGGCACGTTTTAGAGGGTTGCGGCATAGACCCCGACAAATACACCGGCTTTGCGTTCGGTATGGGCATAGAGAGAATTGCTATGCTTAAATACGGCATTAACAATATGAAGCTCCTTTTCGAGGGCGATACGAGATTTTTGAAACAGTTCAAGGCGTGAGGTATAGAGAATGAAAGCACCTTTAAGTTGGCTTAAAGCCTACGTTGATATAGACGTTACCGCGGAAGAATTACAAGCAAAGCTTTTTTCTTGCGGGTTCGAAGTTGAAGAATTAATAGAAGTCGGCAAAGACATTTCGGGCGTTGTTGTCGGAGAAGTTATCGAATGCGAGCCGGTGGAAGGCACTCACCTTTCCGTCTGCAAAGTGGATTGCGGCGATAATGGCGTATTCCAAATTTGTTGCGGAGCGGACAACGTTAAAAAAGGAATTAAAGCCCCGTGCGCCCTTGTAGGCGCGTCCGTTTACGCGACGGCGAAAGACCACGTCACGATTGAGGGCGTGATGAAAATAAAGAAAGGCAAACTGCGCGGCATCGAGTCCGACGGTATGCTTTGCTCGGGCGCGGAGCTTGGGTTGAACGACGACCTTTACAAGGGCGCGGGATACTGCGGTCTGCTGCTTTTACCGAAAAACAGTAAAAACGGCGCAGACGTTAAACCTTTGCTCGGTTTGGACGATTTCATTTTCGATATAAGCGTTACCGCAAACCGTCCCGACTGCCAAAGCATTTACGGCATTGCGCGCGAAGTGGCGGCGGTTTTGAACAAAAAAATCAAGGAACCGGACTACTCCTATACTTCCGTTAAAACGGATAAAAAAATAAAGATAACCGACCTTGCGCCGGAATTGTGCCCGCGCTATATCGGGCACTATGTGCAAGGCGTAAAGTGCGCTGTCTCTCCTCTATGGCTTAGACAAAGGCTTGCAAAGTGCGGGTTGCGCCCGATAAGCAATATCGTGGATATTACAAACTATATTCTTTTGGAGCTTGGACAGCCGATGCATGCGTTCGATTTGAGGACGCTTTCGGGACATGAAGTTAATATAAGGCGTGCGAACGAAGGTGAAAACATTACAACTTTGGACGAGAACGAGTTCTCTCTTACGCGCGATAACCTTGTAATTTGCGATAAAGACAAGCCCGTTGCGATTGCGGGAGTTATGGGCGGGCTTAACAGCGAAATTAAGGACGATACGACCGAGGTCTTGTTCGAGGCGGCGAAATTCGCGCGCGACAGCGTTAGAAAGACGGCGCGCGCTTTGGGTCAACACACGGACAGCTCGGCGCTATTCGAAAAGGGCGTGAACGAGTACACGACCGAACGCGCTATGGCAAGAGCGTTGCACTTAATAGAAGAATTAAAGTGCGGTACGGTTACCGATTTGCATATTGACGTTAAAACAGAAAATTCACGCACAGCCGAAAAGAAAATGAAGGTCAGTGTGAAGAAAATAAACGCGCTTTTGGGCATAGATGTGCCCGCAACGCGAATGGCGGAAATTCTTGAAAATCTGAATTTTAAAGTTACCGTAAAGGGCGACGAAATGAACTTGACCGTACCCGGCTACCGCGAGGATATAGACGGCTACCCGGACATTGCCGAAGAGATTATACGCTTTTACGGCTACGACAATATAGAGGGAACTTTCCTCCCCTCCGCTTCCATTACGAACGGCGGTTTCACCGAGGAGCAGAAAGCCGAAAACAGACTGAAAGACGGGCTTGTTTCAAAGGGCTTGTACGAGATTTCGACCTACTCTTTCTACTCGCAAAAAGATTTGGATATGCTGCACTTCGCGCCCGACGCGCACGAACGCAAGGCGATACGGATTTTAAACCCGATAAACGAAGATTTATCGATTATGCGGACTACGCTTGCACCGTCTATGCTGAACGTAATAGTAAGGAATTTAAGGCGCGGAAATATGTTCGGCAAGCTGTTCGAGATAAGCAAAGTTTATATTGCGGACGAGTTGCCTATTAAAGACTTCCCTAAAGAGAAAGAAAGAATTTCAATCGGGGTTTGGGGCAAGTATAACTTCTTCGACGTCAAGGGAGTTACGGAAACCATTGCAAACATTCTGAACACCAAGTTCGAGTATCAGACGGCGGAAAAGCCCTTCCTACACCCCGGCATAACCGCAAAAATTACTTGCGACGGTGATGAAGTCGGGTATTTAGGTATGGTTTCGCCGCAAATTGCCGAAGAGCTTGCGCTTGAAAGAATGGTTTATATTGCCGAACTTGATTACGAAGAGTTGAAAAAGCACGCCAAACCTTTTAAATATGTACCCCTTTCAAAGTACCCCGAGGTTGTACGCGATTTGGCTTTGACTTGCGACAAGGAAGTGACTTGCGGCGAAATAAAGAACGAAATTTATTCGGCTTGCAAGTATGTAACCGACGTGTATCTTTTCGACGTGTACGAAGGCGAGCAGATTGAAAATGGCAAAAAGTCAATGGCGTTCACAGTTACTTTCACGCCGAAGGACGAACCCATTGAAAACAAGATTGACGGCTTCGTAAAAAAGATACTCGCCAATCTGAAATTTAAACTTAATATTACGTTAAGATAATAAATTCCCCGCGGCACCGCCGCGGGGAATTGTTTTAATCGTCTATACAAATTATCGTGTAGTTCATTTCATTGTCCCAACCGTCGGCTTTTTCAATAGCTTCCCATTGAGCGCGCGTACCCAAGTAATTAATCGTACATACATTGGGGAAAGGGCGGTTTCCGATTTTGCTTATGCTTGTAGGCAAAACAACACTGTCAAAATTATAGAATTGGAAACTGCCGCATTTGTAATTTGCGAATGCCTCTTCTTCTATAACCATAATGGGCAGATTTTCATAGGTTGAGGAAATAACGATAGTTGTAATTTGGTCACACGTATTTCCGCCACTCGCTATATAATGAGTTTTGTCTTCCGAAAGTATAAACGTCAAATATTGTGATTCTTGACCGCAAATTTTACAAACTCCATCTTCGAATTCGTGTTTTGCTCTTATGACCGAATTGCATTCTTCACAAGTTAAACTATGATACTTGGCACTTGCAGACATTTCAATTTTGTCGTTTTGTAAAAGCGTTGTATGCTTGTCTGGGATAAATTCATACTCAACGTCGCAACAAAGCTCGCAAGTACGGTAATTATACCCTATCGAGGTACAAGTGGGCGCCATACCTATCGACCACTCCGAATATCTATGAGGACAATAATTGTAAATTACGTCTCCTTGTACGTTATTGACAATATCTCCGCTTATGCTAACTTGTCCGCAATTAACAGTTGATAAATCGGTGAGAGTAAGAATAAGATATCCCTCCGAATTTATTTCGGCTTTTAATATTCCCGTGCCGTCTTTGCCCGAAATGCTTTCTATAAATTCTTCCAAAGTACCCGTATAACCGAGAGAAACAGCTTTTGCATATGCCGCCGTAATGTTATAAACCTCTCCCCATTCTTGTTCGGTTTTACCGTCCGTTCCGTCGGAACTCGAATCATCGTTAGCGCAAGCGGTAAAACTGAAAGCGCAAGTCATAGTTGCGACGGCAAGTGCCAATGCCAAAAATTTTTTCTTTATAAGTTGCTCCTTTTTGCGGGCAAAAAATAAGGGCAACCGTTAAAGGTTGCCCGCAATAAGTACCCTTAACAGTTGCTACACTATCTTATGAATATTTATTGACACACATAAGGTTAAAAGGATACAACATTGCCGTTGTAACCCGTAGTATGCCAATTTGCATAAAAAATATTCAGATAATGTAGCACTGTCATTATAACATTGAATTATCTTCTTTGCAAGTATTTTATTTCAATTTTTAGGAACTAACAGACCGTCCGAGCCGATTAATGAGGCTTGCAGGTAGGTATCGGGGATTTTGCCGGCAATTACGCTTTCGCATATGAGCACTTCTATCGTCGAGGCGAGATTGGTTGATTTCGATGGCAGAATGATTGAAATATCCGAAACGATTTCAAGATACAGCGAGTGCTTGGTTTGGTTTATGCCCGCGTCCGTAAACTTCGAAACGAAGCGGCACTCAACGTTGGATATGGGAATAATTTTTATATTAATTTTGGTACCGAAACCGGCTAACGCCTCTATACCCGTAAGCGCGCCCACCGGAACTTGAATGCCCTCCGCGCTCATCTTTGTTAAATTTTCTTGCGAGAGATATGCCGTATCCCTTGCTATTCGGTTAATTTTAAGGCTGTCGGTCGTAATAGAAGTTACGTTGCCTACGTCGTCGCGCTCTATTGCAATGAGGTCTTCATAGCGCATAGTGTCGTTTAAGGTGTAATAAATTGCGTCGTTTACGGCAACGGTGGTTATCGAACGGATAGTTGCCTCGCTTATAGATATAAGAACGCGCGTGACGTTGCGTTGGAAGTATAAAAGCACCCCCACCACCAAAAGGCACAAAATTAATATCAGCACCTTAAAACGCTTGAATTTTCGGTTTGTACGGAATTTGCGCGCCATACTTTATTGTATGGCGCGCCTTGTCCTTTTATTAATTCGGTTTTGTACGCGATTTAAATATAATCGCCATAATGAAGGCAAAAACCACCGCGGCGGTTACGCCCGCGCTGGCTGCGGCAAGCGAACCGGTGATTGCGCCGAAGAAACCTTTTTCCGCTCCTTTTATTGCGCCGCTTGCAAGAAGATACCCAAAGCCCGAAATGGGTACGGTCGCGCCCGCGCCCGCAAACTCGACAAGGGGTTGATACACGCCGACGGCAGTTAACACTACGCCCGCAAGCATAAAGTAAACGAGAATTTTACCCGCGGTGAGGTCGGTGAAGTTTATGATTATCTGCGCAATTACGCATATGCCCCCGCCCACGGCAAAAGCTTTTAAAAACTGTAAAAATATTGTAAGCATTTCGTTTCCGATATCCATTTTACACCTCTAACTGCACGGCGTGACTTATGCACGGTATGCTTTCCCCTTGCCCCGACGATACTGTTGAAAGCAGCGCGCCCGTTGCCGCGAAAAGCACGCGTTTGTAAAGCCCCGCCTTCATTTTGGTGAGAATATAGGAATTGAGAACGCTTGCCGAACACCCGGCGCCGCTGCCGCCTTGAAACTCTTTTTCTATTACTTTATAGACGATTTCGCCGCAGTCGACATGGTTTGCGGAAATGTTATAGCCCTTTTCCCAACACAAGTCCTTGACGATACGACTGCCAAGCGCGCCCAAGTCGCCCGTTAAAATCATATCGTAGTCGGTCGGGTCGGTGCCGGTATCCTTTAAGTGCTGCATTATGGTGTCTGCCGCGGCGGGGGCGGTTGTCAATAAAACACCATAGTTTTTTTAAGCTATATCCGTTGAATGTGCGGCGGAAACGGGCTTATGCTGTTCGATATATTCCGAGGCGGCAAGGAAAGCGTCCTTACACTTCAAATGAATTTCAACCGCGCCGCCTTCATGCACGAATATGTTTTCAACCAACTCTATCATAATATCTCGGTTAAGAGCTGTCAGCCCGCCGTACTTTTTAAACTTCGCAACGAAATCGTTGCTGCCGTCTACTCCGTTTGCAAAATTGCGCATCTCTTCCTTCAAGCGCGAAATTTCCCGCTCGGCACGCTTTACTGAATTTTCATACCGCTCCTTTAAGGCGAAGTATTGTTCGCGGCTGATTATGCCGCTTTTGTAGTCGGGGTATAAATCAAGCAAAATTTTTTGCGCCTTTTCAAGCTCCTTTTGATTGGCGACAAGCTCGGCAGTAAGCCGCTTGGAACGCGCCCCGCCTTTATTCGCTCTGTTGATTTTTTCAAGCAGTCTGTCGAAGTCAACGGCAAGACTAATATATTTGTTAAGAGTGGTTAAAACCGCCTCTTCGAGGATTTCGGCGCGAATTGCGTGCTTTGTACAAAGCGTGCTGTGCATTTTGCGATAGGTTGAACAGACATAATACTCGTATGTTTTGTTCGGTTGCTTTACCGTGCGTTTTTGCATTGCCCGACCGCAGTCGGCACACTTTATAAAGCCGGCGAATACCGACAGCTTGCCCTCTTTTTCGGCGGGCGACGTGCGGGTATCACGACTAAGCAGAGATTGCACTTTGTTAAAATCTTGCTCGGAAATTATGGGCTTGTGAGTTCCCTTGACTATTATGCGGTTTTGCTTATCAACTTGCTTTGCTGTGTGAATTTTGTAGCTTATAACTTCGTTTTTCTTCTGTACGAGGTTACCTATATACACCTCGCTTGTGAGTATTCTTCTCACGGTTGCGTCCGACCAAGCGCCGCCGTTTTTGCAAGTAGATGCGCGGCGGCAGTTAAGTCCTTTTGCCGATTTATACGCGGACGGATTCGGTACGCCGCGAGAGTTTAACAAACGCGCAACGCCAATAATGCTGTAACCCGATAAAAATTTTTCGTAAATAAAGCGCACGGTGGCAGCCGCCTCATCGTCTATAATCAGTTTGTTGTGGTCTGCCTCGTCCTTTTTGTAGCCGTAGGCGGCGAATGAGCCGATGAACTTACCTTGGCGCCGACGGATATCGAGGGCGCTGCGCACCTTGACGGAAATGTCGCGGCAGTACTCATCGTTTATGATATTTTTAAAAGGCACTATTACGTTGTTCATCGTGGACGGCTGAGCAAAGCTGTCTATGCCGTCGTTGACCGCGATAAAACGCAATTTGAAGGTTGGGAAAACCAGCTCTAAATACTTACCCGCCTCCACATAGTTTCTGCCGAAACGCGACAAGTCCTTGACGATTACGCAATTTATCTTTTTGCTTGCCGCGTCCGTCATCATACGCTGAAAAGCGGGACGGTCGAAGTCCGTTCCGCTGAATCCGTCGTCGATATAAAACTCGGTCGGCTCGATTTCGGCATTTTCCGAAACAAAGCGTTCCAAAATGGCTTTCTGCGAGGAAACGCTTTCGCTTTCGAGCTTGTCGCCGTCTTCCCTTGAAAGCCTAATATAAAGCCCCGCTTTCCAAACCGTTGTAGGGGAATCTGCCGCGACGCGGCAATATTTGCTTATTCTTGACATATGTACACCTTGGCAAACCGCAGTTTGCCGACGATGACACTTTAACGCAACTATATTTTATAAAATTTTTAAACGAATTGCAATAAGCTCAGTTAAATCTGCGGGCGGCAATATTTACCAAAAGATTTTCTACGGAGGGCGCGTTTGCCTTGTCCGAGAACACAATTTTTACGTGAGTTGCCTTTACGCGGAAGCAATACGGGTTTTTTACCGCTTTGACAAAGCTTGCAAGCCGCTCCGAAACGGCGTCGCCGGTTATTTCGACAGTGGATATATCTATAAGCTGTTTATTATTCATAGTTGGGTTTTTCCCTCTACGGGCGGTTTTTATACTATGTTTGCAACGGTTTTGTCAGTATCTTTTCATCTTTTTGTGATAAAATTATAAAAACCGTAAATTCTTGCGTAGTATAATCATAACTTTCATTTTTAATTTCAATATACATTGAATCAATTATTTATTTCACCTTGACTTTTTCGGTCTGTTGAACTATACTTTTTCCGTATGGGTATTTCGTTCGAAAAGATAAAGCACTGTAAAGTGCCGGATATCGTTAAAAAAATAATATCATCAAAATTTTTCCCGTTCGTAACGGCGGCTGTACTGCTTTTGTGTTACTACTTGGGTTGGGATATCGTTGCGACTTATTATTTGGGGATAGTAATTATACTCATACTGTTACTGCTCGAAGATATAACGCCGGTCATCACGCAAATTCCTTTTATAACTTTGGTAGTTTCCTTAAAAAACACTCCGTCAAGCGCGATGGGCTCTTCCGATTACTACTCCAACCCCGCAATTTTGGCGCAGTTTATCATAATAGTTTCGCTAATGGTTTGCGCGCTGGTATATAGGCTTGTACTAAGTTGCGTAAGGAAGAAATTTAAACTGACCCCGATGTTTTACGGACTGTGTTTTTTATCGTTTGCGTTGGTGCTTAACGGACTGTTCAGCGATACCTACACACCGAAAAATGTTCTTTTCGGCGCGGCTTTGGCGATTTGCTTCTTATTAACTTTCGCCGCGATTAAGGACAACATCAAAACCGATAAAAATTGCTTTGAAAAAATAGCTTACGGGTTTATTGCTTTAAGCGTACTGCTTATAATAGAACTTATTGTAGCGTACGCGACTACCGAAAATTTGTTTGTGGACGGAACTATAAACAGAGGCGCGCTGATATTCGGCTGGGGCGTTTACAACACTTACGGGTTAATGATACTTTTGTGCTTGCCCGCTGCATTGTTCCTCGCGGGGAAACATAAATACGGATATTTGTTTACAGCCTATTCGTTGCTTATTTTTGCCGCGTCTATCCTATCGTGTAGCAGACAAGCTATGGTCGGCGCGTTGATTATTTACCCCGTTTGCATTATTATTTTACTTGTTAAAGGCAAAAACCGTATTCCAAACCTTTGCATTGCCGCGGCAGCGGTTTTGGCGGGAATAGCGATTTTGTGCGTTTTCAAGGAACAGGTTGCGGATTTCTTTAAGACGGTTTTCGAGAATATTTTCGTAAACGGCGAGCTGAACGGCAGCGGGCGTTGGGAAATTTGGAAAGAAGCGATTAGATATTTCAGTGAAGCGCCGTTGTTCGGTTCGGGATTTTATGTAGACTATCATTATAGCGGCGCGGCGCTTAGCTTTATACCTATGATGTGCCACAACACGATACTTGAATTTATGGCTGCGGGCGGAATTATAGGTATCGTGGCGTATTTAATTCATAGGGCGCAGACGATTATTTCTTTTGCTAAAAACGTTACCGTCGAACGCACGTTTATCGTTATGACGATAATGCCCATATTGATTTTGTCGCTGTTGGACGTGCATATCTTCAATATCTTCCCCACGATAATTTACAGCAGTCTTTTGGCGGTTTTGGTTAAGTCTCAAGAAAAGGACGAAAGCGAAGTTAAAGAAAATGCTTAAAAACGGCATAAAAAAGCGGTTTCCGCAACTTGCGGAAACCGCTTTTGGTTTTCTTAATTTTGGGGTTTATAAGTGGTTACAAGCTGAGCAACCAAGTGTTTCATATCGGTCGTTTCGTCATAAGCCGCTTTTTTAAGCATATCGAGCGTCGTCCACAGATGCTCTTCGTCAAGCTCTATGGGGTTGGCAATATTGATAAGTCCGTTGGGAGTCTTTTGCATACCCTCTTCGTCCATTAACCGCTCCTCATACAACTTTTCGCCCGGGCGCAAACCCGTGCAGACGATTTCGATATCGACGTTAGGTTCAAGACCCGAAAGCTTTATAAGATTGTAAGCCAAGTCGTAAATTTTTACCGGCTCGCCCATATCGAGAACGAAAATCTGCCCGCCCTTAGCGTATGCGCCCGCTTGCAAGACGAGCGAAACCGCCTCCGGGATTGTCATAAAGTATCTTATAATGTCCTTATGAGTAACTGTTACGGGTCCGCCTTCCGCTATCTGCTGCTCGAAAAGAGGAATAACCGAGCCGTTTGAGCCCAACACGTTGCCGAACCTTACCGCAACGAATTTCGTCTGTTTGCTGTGCTTGCCTATCGTTTGAATTATCATTTCGCAGATACGCTTTGTAGCTCCCATAACGTTTGTGGGGTTTACGGCTTTGTCGGTAGATATCTGCACGAATACTTTCGCGCCGAATTTATCAGCGCACCTTGCCATATTCAAAGTACCGAACACGTTATTTTTTACGGCTTCGTTGGGGCTGGTTTCCATTAACGGCACATGCTTGTGCGCCGCGGCGTTAAATACTATTTCGGGAGAATATTTTTTGAAAACGTCCTCCATTTTCCCCACGTCCCTTATGCTTGCAATCAATGCTAAAAGATTGAGCTCGGGGTGGCGGCGCTTCAATTCTTGTTCGATATCGTAAGCGTTGTTTTCGTAAATATCGAGAATAATAAGCTGTTTGGGCGAGTGTGTTGCAATTTGACGGCAAAGCTCGCTACCGATTGAGCCGCCTCCGCCCGTAACAAGTACGACGCGGTTTTCTATATAGCCCATAATCTCGTCAAGGTTTACTTTTATTTGATCCCTACCCAAAAGGTCGGATATCTGCACCTCTCTGAGCGCTGTTACGCTTGCCTCGCCGTTAACTATCTGATAGATGCCCGGCAGAGTTTTTACTTTACACTTTGTTTGTTCGCATATGCCGTAAATACGTTTTATTTCCGCTTTTGGAACTGCGGGCATTGCGATTAAAATTTCATCGACGGCGTACTTTTCTACAAATTCGGGTATTTGTTCGGTATTGCCGACGATTTTTATGTTGTAAATGTTTTTGCCTATTTTGTTGGCGTCGTCGTCGATTACGCACACGGGGTGATAAGTTATCTTATCGGTAGTAAGAATTTCCCTTATCAGCATTGTGCCCGCGTCGCCGCCGCCTACTATCATTACCCTTACTTTGCTTTTGTTTTTCCTTGATACGGAATATTTAACCGCAACGTAAAGGCGCTTGGAAAACCTGATAAGCAGCACGAAAACCGTTAAAATAATAGCGTAGGCGCCGCAAACGCGAATGTTCACCATTTTAAAAATAAATGAAAAACCTATATTCGCCGCAAGGATACACGCAACCGCGCCTATGGTCTTTAAAGTATCGACTATGCCTACCGAGGTAAACACGATAAAGTACAATCTGAACAGCGCGAAGAATAGGTACCCCACAACGAGATTTAAAAGATACCAATACAGAAGGTCGAGGCAGAAAACCACCTCGCTGTTCGCCATCAGCAGCGATAACAGCACCGATAGCGTTATGGCAGCAAAATCACACGCAACGATTATGCCGATATCTTTAATTTTTTTAAATTTGTTTTTCATAAATTTTTTTCCGATTTTAAGTGAATATACTGACGAGTTGTGCTGACCTACTCTACCGTCACGCTTTTTGCAAGGTTCCTCGGCTTGTCCACGTCGTTACCGCGCAAAACGCTGAGGTAGTACGCAAAAAATTGTAAAGGTATTACCGCAAGGCTCGGGGTGAAATGCTCGTCCACATCGGGTATGCGGAAAACGTTGTCAATCCCTTTTACGGGCAACTTAACGCCGTCGGAGGCGATGACCGCTATCAAAGCGCCGCGGCTTGCCGTTTCGATGAGGTTGCTTAAAGTCTTTTCGACAAGGTTTTTCTGCGTCAAAACGCCGAAAACAAGCGTGCCGTCCTCGATAAGGCTGATAGTGCCGTGTTTAAGTTCACCCGCGGCGTAAGCCTCAGAATGAATATAGCTTATTTCTTTTAGCTTTAAGCTTCCCTCCACACTTACTGCGTAATCCGCGCCTCTGCCTATGAAAAAGACATCTTGTTTATCCATAGTCTTTGCCGCAAATTTCTGTATCTCCTCTTTCCGTTCCATAAGGCAGTCCAATTTTTCGGAGAGAGCGATAAGCTCGGTTACAAGCTTATCGTAGTAATTATTATCGATTTTGCCACGAATTTTCGCAAGCTTAACCGCAAAAGCATAGCCCGCGACAAGTTGCGCGCTGTACGCCTTGGTAGTGGCAACCGAAATTTCGGGACCCGCCTTGGTGTATAAAACGAAATCCGCTTCGCGCGCGATGGACGAGCCAACCACATTGACTATGGCAAGGGTTTTAAGCCCGCTTTCTTTTGCCGCGCGAATTGCCGCAAGGGTATCGGCGGTTTCTCCGCTTTGACTGATTGCAACGACCAACTCGCCGTTTAAGACGGGGTTGCGGTAACGGAATTCCGAAGCAAGCTCCACCCGAACGGGCACGCGAGCCAAATCTTCGATAACGTACTGCATAACCACGCCGACGTGGTACGCCGAACCGCAGCCGACGATAACTATACCGTTGATGCGTTTGAAATCTTTGTCCGTAAGCCCTACTTCGGAAAAGTCGAGCCGACCGTCGCGGCAAAGGTAATTTAAGGTGTCTTTGACGACCTTGGGCTGTTCGTGAATTTCTTTGAGCATAAAGTGCTCGTATCCGCCCTTTTCCGCCGCCTCCGCGTTCCATGTGATTGCAACGAGTTCCTTTTGAACTTCTTCTCTGTCAAGGTTATAAAAGGTCACCGCGCCCTTTTCAAGACGGGCAATTTGAAGATTGTCAACGTAGTAAACGTTTTTGGTATAATTCAAAATTGCGGGCACGTCCGAGGCAAGAATTGCCGCGCCGCCCGTAACGCCGATTATCATCGGGCTGTCCTTGCGAATTGCAAAAACCGTATCGGGAAAGTCCTTATTGACGACTGCCAAGGCGTAAGAACCGCGAACCCTTAAAGCAAACTCAGAAATTGCACGAAGGGGGTCGCCGTACTTTTTGTAGTAATAATCTACAAGCTTAGTGGCCACCTCGGTATCCGTTTGGGAATAGAATTTATAGCCCCTCTTTATAAGTTTTTCCTTTAACTCGGCGTAATTTTCGATTATGCCGTTATGGACGGCTGCAATGGTCTTTTCGTCGTTGCAATGCGGGTGAGCGTTGTTTTCGCTCGGTTCTCCGTGGGTCGCCCAACGCGTATGCCCGATGCCGCAAGTACCGTTCATTGTTTTGCCGTCGTCCGTCATTTCGCATAAAACGCTAAGTCTGCCCTTGGCTTTGACGATATCGATGTCGCCCGAAGCGTTTAAAAGAGCTATTCCCGCAGAATCGTAGCCCCTATATTCCAATTTTTTAAGCCCGTCGAGGAGTATTGGCGCAGCCTGTTCGTTACCGATATATCCGACTATTCCGCACATATCTACCTCAATCCGCGCAATAGCCCTTTGCGCGAAGTACAGAAACGACCTCTTCCGCGTAGGCTGTGCATTTTTCTTTATTTTCCGCCTCGACCATTACCCTTACGAGCGGCTCGGTGCCCGATGGTCTGACGAGAATCCTACCGCTGTCCTTTAACTTTTTTTCAACCTTTTTGACAGCGGCAAGCACGTCCTTGTCATTTTGAGCTTTTTCTTTATCTACAACGCGGACGTTAACAAGCTCTTGCGGGTAGAATTTAACCGGCTCGGCAAGCTTGGATAAAGTTAACTTCTTCGCCATAATAACTTCCATTACTTTAAGGCTTGTAAGTATTCCGTCGCCCGTGGTTGCGTATTTAGAAAAGATGATATGACCAGACTGCTCTCCGCCGAGTCTGTTGCCGTGAGCCGACATATACTCGTAAACGTATTTGTCGCCGACGGCGGTTTTAACGTACTTTATCCCCGCGGCGTCAAGCGCCTTGAAAAGCCCGAAATTGGACATAACCGTGGCAACGACGGTGTTGCTGACAAGCTTGCCGCGCTCCTTCATATACAAGCCGTAAATATAGAGAATGTGGTCGCCCGTGACGACGTTGCCGTTCTCGTCTACGCAAAGGCATCTGTCCGCGTCGCCGTCGTAAGCAAAGCCCACGTCAAGTTTTTTCTCTTTTACAAGTTTTTGCAAGCCTTCGATATGGGTCGAGCCGGCTTTTTCGTTTATATTCAACCCGTCGGGTTGTGCATTGATGACGTAAGTCGTCGCGCCGAGCGCCTCGAAAACCGACTTCGCAATATTCCAAGCGCAACCGTTGGCGCAGTCAATACCCACTTTCATTCCGCGGAAAGAGTACATTCCGAGCGAAATAAGATAGCCGATATAACGGTTTCTGCCCGAAGCGTAATCGACCGTTTTACCGATATTCTCTCTTGTGGCGTAAGTAAGCCCGTCCCACTTCCGACCGAAAACTTCGAGCTTGCCGTCAAGAAAATCTTCGATAAGCGAAATTACGTCCTCGCCCATTTTTTCTCCGTGCGAGTTCAAAAGCTTTATTCCGTTATCGTAATAGGGGTTATGACTTGCGGAAATCATTATTCCGCAGTCGAACTCGTCCACCCTTGCGATGTATGCAACGGACGGCGTTGTTGAAACGTGAAGCATATACGCGTCCGCACCCGATGCGGTAAGCCCCGCAATCAAGGTGTATTCGAACATATAACTCGACCGCCTTGTATCCTTGCCTATTACAATTCTCGGAGACGAATTGTCGCCGTGTCTGCGTTTAAGCTCCCCGTAATACCAGCCGAGAAACCTCCCGACCTTATATGCGTGGTCGGCGGTAAGCGTGGCGTTTGCTTCGCCGCGAAAACCGTCCGTTCCGAAATATCTTCCCATAGTGCTCCTTAATTTTCTTCCGTATTCTCTCGGGCTAAATTTTCTTTACGACCGTTCCGCCCGTCTTTAAAATGCTGTTTTCGGGTATCGTCCCGCGAACGCAAGATAAAGGGTATATAGTTACGTTTCTGCCCGTAACCGTGCCCGGATTCAGAACGCTATTACAACCGACTTCGGTAAAATCGCCAAGCATCGCGCCAAGCTTTTTTAAGCCGGTTTTTATATCCGCACCCTCGCCTTTGACAATGACGTGAGATTTGTCCGACTTAACGTTGGACGTTATCGAGCCCGCGCCCATGTGGGCTTTATAGCCCAATATACTGTCGCCGACGTAGTTGTAGTGCGGAACTTGCACACCGTCGAATAAAATTACGTTTTTAAGCTCAGTCGAATTGCCAACCACGCAGCCGTTGCCTATGAGCGCGCTGCCGCGTATAAAGGCGCAATGTCTGACTTCGGTATTCTCGCCGACGATACAAGGCGCGCCAAGATAAGCCGTGGAGGCGATTTTTGCGCTTTCGTGAACCCACACGCCGTCGGAAATCTCATTATACCCCTTACTAAGGGTCTTACCTAAGCCGACAATAAAATCTTTAAGTCCGCCGAGCGCTTGCCAAGGGTATTCGAAATTATTCAAATACTCCGCCGCCGCAGTATGAGTTAAGTCAAACAAATCGCAGATTTTCAATGGGTGACTCCGTCTTATATAGCTATCGGTTTATTTACTATTATAATATACCAATAACTATTTTAACGCTAAACGCTTGCAAAGTCAACAAATAACAAAAGAAAAAAGAACCGCTTTCGCTGCGTTTTACCGTTATTATGCGCAATTTAAGCTGAGGTATTTAAATTACGCATAATACGGGCATTGGGCGACCCTTTCATCGTTGAACTTTTTTGCGTTAAAGTGCGGGCGCCTATGGTCCTATTATAACAACGGCGGGTGCCATTGCAGCCCCCATATTGTTTACGTCGGTAACACCGAAGTCGCAAACCTTGCCCATTGTCCCGTTGACGATTTTAATTCCCCCTTCTTTGGAAGTCACTACGCAACCGCCCGCCGCGGTTACCGTCCACTGTGCCTGAGGCGGACGCGTGCAACCAAGCTCCAAGGGATAGCGGTACTGTCTTTCAGCCGAAGCAAAATGACTGCCCGTTGCGGCAACCACGCGGTTGACGTAGCCCGCGTTTACCATCATTGCGCCGAGAAGCAGACTTTCGCTCATGGTAGAGCAAGCGGAATACAAGCCCAAAAACGGGAAGTTGTAATCCCTCGCAGCAAAACTTGCTGAAATTATTTGGTTCAACAAATCGCCCGAAAAAAGCACGTCGATATCGGCTTCGGAATAGCCCCCCTTTTCTATTGCGAGTGAAATTGCGGTTGATAGCATTTTACACTCCGCCTTTTCGAAGGTGCTTTCCTCAAACATATCGTCTTCCAAAGTTATATCGGCAAACTTGCCTAAAATACCTTCCTTTTCCTTCGAACCGCACACTGCGGCAAATGAAGTTATGCAAGGCGAATTTTCAAAAAATACGGTGTTTCCTTTCTTCATTTTTTACCTTGAAAATTTTTATTAAAATGCTGTTAATTGCAGCATATATGGCGCCCAATTATAAAAATAAATATACTAATCCTACAAGCACGCCCGAAAAAACCCCAAACACTATAATGGCGCCCGCAACCGTAAACATTTTTGCAGCCATACCGTAAATCCAGCCCTCGGTTTTGAACTCTATCGCGGGGGAAGTGACGCTGTTTGCAAAGCCCGTTATCGGTACGATTGAGCCGGCGCCAGCGTATCTGCCTATTCTGTCGTATACTCCCAAGCCCGTTAAAAAGCAACCCAGGAAAATAAGAACTATCGAAGTCGCCCCCGCAAGCTCGTCGCCCGAAAGTCCCGCGAATTCGAACATATAGCGGATAAATTGACCGATGCAGCAAATCAGTCCGCCAACCCCGAAAGCGGAGGCGCAATTTTTAAAGTGCTGTGTGGGCGGGTCTTGCGTTTTAACGTAGTTAAGGTAGTTTTCGTTATAGTTGTCACGGGTTCTTCCTATCATTTCTTTCCCCTCCCGTTTTTGACGTTTTTATAAGACTTTCACGCTCGTCGCGGCGAGATAAATCGAATTCCTTTCTCATTGATTGTACATCCTTTCGTTTATTCTCAGGGTGATTTTTTCCGGCATAACGCGCGAAAATAAGCGGAACATTGTGTTTTTGGTGCCGCAAGTTTTAATTACCGGCGGCTTGTCCGTAATTAGAAGATTATAAATAATTTCCGCTACCGCCGAAGGCGACATTCCGCCTTGCTCCATATTGGCAAGCGCGGCAACCGCACGGTTGACTTTGCCGGAATAAGCCTTATTTTCCTCGTCAGAATACACCTTTCTTTTAAAAGTGAACGCCGTTGCCGTGCCGCCGGGCAAAAGCCCCGTTACCTTGATGCCGTAGTTTTTAAGCTCGGAATAGGCGGAACGGCAAAACATTTCCAACGCCGCTTTAGAGGCCGAATAGAAGCTGTCGAAACTTATAGGCAAATCACCTCCGAGCGAGCCGACAAGGATAATTCTTCCGCCCTTTTGCTTGAACGCCGGAATAACCGCTTGCACCGCCTTTAATGCACCGAAGTAGTTTACATCGAAGAGATATTTGTAGTCGCTCTCCTTCGCGTATTCTATGGGCGCAGCCATAGAAAAGCCCGCACTGTATATAAGCGCGGAAACTGCGTATTTTTCACAAGCCGATTTTATTGCGTCAACAAGCTCGTCACCGGCGGAAACGTCCGCAGTAACGTTATTTACTTTTACGTTTTTACAAGGCGTACGGGAAATATTAACGACGTTCCAGCCGCGGTTAACAAGCCGTAAACAAGTTTCACAACCTATTCCGGAGCTGCCGCCGACGATTATAGCGGTTTTTTTATTGCTGCTTTTTTCCATACCGTTATATTGCGGAAAATTTTAGTAATTATTCAAAAAATTTGAAAAGCGCGGCGTCAAAAAAACACAGCGCTTTTATACAAAAATTACGTTATTTAAGGCATATATTGGGGGCAATTTGAAATTTTACCCGAAAGCAAGGTCTAAAATCATCATAAGTGCAAAACCGAAAATTACGCCTATCGTGGCTTTAACCTTGCCTTGCGCAAAACTTTCGGGGATGAGTTCCGAGCACACGACCGCAAGCATTGCGCCTGCCGAAAACGACAGCGCCCAAGGCAAAATACCGTTTACTGCGGTTACGGCAAGCGCGCCGATAACACCCGCAACAATCTCGACAGCGCCCGAAAGCTGACCTATCAAGAAAGACTTCGTCCTCGAAAATCCGTTGGCGCGCAATGGGAAAGCCACACACATTCCCTCGGGAAAATTCTGTATGCCTATACCGATTGCAAGCATTACTGCGGCAACGCCTTCAACTGTTTGACCCGAAGCCAACGCACCGAAAGCCACTCCCACAGCCATGCCCTCGGGAATGTTGTGCATAGTTACGGCAATACACATTACGGCACAGCTGCGCTTATTTTGACTTTCCGAAAACATATGTAATTTGCCTATTACGATATCGGTTACTATAATAAGCGCGCCGCCAAGCACAAACCCGCAAGTAAGTATCAGATAGGAATATTCCTCTACCATTTCCATTGCGGGCACAAGCAGCGAAAAAAACGTTGACGCAAGCATTATGCCGGCTGCGCTGCTCATCATAAACGAGAAAGCTTTTTCGCTTACCTTTTTATATAAGAATACGAGCGAAGCGCCAAGCGCAGTTAAAAACCAAGTAAAACCCGTTCCCATAAGCGCAAGCTGCCAACCCGTAAAATTATTCAGCCATTCCATTACTTTTGTACTTCTCCAAGTGAAAAATCAATCACTGTATTATATGAAAAAGCCCGCCGCGGCGTGAAGTTTCACGCCGCGGCGGGCTTTTGTTTAACGAATTTTTTCACTCTTTTAAATTTATCTGCGGCGGAGGCTCTTGCTCCGCGGTTTCATCGGCTTTTTGCTCCGAAATATCATTATTTGCGGCATATGTGGGGGGCAATTCGATTTCTTGCGATTGAATTGCGGTTTGCGACTCTCCCTTTTTCTTGCGTGTAAATTTGCTTATAAGCCAACTTTCGAATTTATCTTGATACTTGAAAGACAGTATTGCAAGCACTATACAAACTACAAAAATTGCTACCCAAACGTAGATTCCCCAACCGCTGAACGGTATAATGTCGCCGCTGCCGAGGAAACAGTAAACGGATATAATTGCGGGGCGGACGAAACACATTACGACGATAAAGAAAACGAAGTTCATACTTGTCAAGCCCGCGACCATACACAATATATCGTCGGGGAAGAACGGCAAAATTTGCATTATGACGAAAATCCCCTTGCCGCGCTTACCGAAATAAGCCGAATATTTTTCGGTCGCTTCCTTTCCCGCTATCCAAATTACGGCTTTTTTACCCCAAATTCTTCCTATAAAATAGGCGATTGTTGACCCGATTACAACGCCTATCGAGGCAAGAAACGTCGCCATCGGAGCGCCCCAAATAATCGAGCCGGGCACATAACAAACTACTGCGGGCAGCGGCAAAATTACCACTTGCAAAATTTGTATTAGGACGTACACCGCCATCCCCCACGCGCCCGTATCGCTTATTATTTTGACAAGTCCGTTTATCTTGTCCTCATCGTTTTCATAGTCGTTTAAATGTCCTACTTCGCTTATGACGACAAACGCAACAAGTACGATTATAGCTACGATTAACAGCACGAAAGCCGACTTTAATATTGCAAGCTTGTTCCAAAAAAAGGTTATAAGGCTTACGACTATACCGACGCCGGAAACAGCATAAAAAGCCGCTCTTATAATAACGCCCCAACTACTCATAAAAAAGTAAGTAAGTAAAATCGAAGCGATACAAATTAAGATATTTACAGTTAAAATCGCAATTTTGCCTTTAACGCTCATTTCAGTACGGCTTTATATTTAAGTTTTTATATGTTGTAAATGTGACGAAATAGCCGTTTGTTTCAATAGGTTCGCTTTCGTAAATAAGTTTAAAATCGGAGTTTTTGTCAAGGTTTTCAAAGAATGCGTCCGCATCACCCTCGGCGTCTACCTTTGTTACCAATACTTCTTCGCAATACGGCAACAGCGTTTTGTACATCATTTGCCCGCCTATAACGTAAATTTGTTCGGGCGGGTATTTTTTTATTTCATCAAAAAGCTCACTTAATGAGCGCACGATTTTGCAATCTTTCCTATCCTCACCATCGGGGTAGAGAACGATATTAGTCCTATCTTTAAGAGGTTTGCCGGAGGGGAACGACTTTAACGTATTGCTGCCCATCACGACGACGTTTCCCGTCGTAGTTTCCTTAAAAAACTTCATATCTGCGGGAATTTTGAACATAAGTCCGTTGTTCTTTCCTATGCCCCAATTTTTATCTGCGTGAAGTATAGCTTTCATTCGTTTACCCTATTTTTTTAATTGATTTTTTGTGATTGCCCGCCATATATGCCTTAAATAACGAAGTTTTGCCTATTACTCGGCAACGGGTATGGAATACTTCTTTTCGTTAAATTTATAGTCAACCAAACGGAAGCTGTCCACTGTAAAACCGTAAAAATTCTTAACCGATTTGTCCACTTCAAGGCGGGGTGCGGCAAGACGCGGCATATCTATAATTTCGTTGACAATCGGCACATGCCTATCGTAGATATGAGCGTCCGCTATGACGTGAACAAGCTCGCCCGCTTTCAGCCCCGAAACTTGCGCAAACATTATAAGCAAAATGGCGTACTGCACCACATTCCAATTATTAGCGGTAAGCATATCGTTTGAGCGTTGGTTCAAAATTCCGTTCAGCGTATCGCCAGACACGTTAAAAGTCATCGAGTACGCGCAAGGATATAAATTCATTTCGTGCAAGTCCGCAAATGTGTAGATATTGGTCATAATTCTGCGGCTTGCGGGATTATTCTTCAAATCGAATAACACTCTGTCTACTTGGTCGAACTCCCCTTCCTTGTATTTGTGCTTAACGCCGAGTTGGTATCCGTATGCTTTGCCTATCGAGCCTTTTTCGTCCGCCCATTGGTCCCAAATATGTGAATTAAGCTCGTTTATATTATTGCTTTTTTTCTGCCAAATCCATAACAGCTCGTCTATGCAAGACTTGAACGCCGTGCGGCGAATTGTAAGAATTGGAAATTCTTCTTGCAAGTTGTAGCGGTTTACAATGCCGAACTTTTTTACCGTGTGCGCGGGCGTGCCGTCGCTCCATCTCGGGCGAACGGGCAAATCGGTGTCCCACACTCCGTTTGATAAAATTTCCTTCATATTGGAAATGAAAATTTCGTCGGCTCTGCTCATTATTTTTGCTCCACATACGTTTTTTACCATTATATAATAAATGAGGCGGCAAGTCAATTTTATTTTGCGTTGACATAATTTTTTGATTGACTGAAAAATAAAATAATTATATAATGTTTATATATTGAGGCGTAGCGCAGTTGGTAGCGCGTATGGTTCGGGACCATAAGGTCGTGGGTTCAAATCCCGTCGCCTCAACCAAAAAAATGGAGCAGCGTTATGCTGCTCCATTTTTTGTTAATGTCTTATAATTTTGAGAATTTCTTTTTCTGCAATAAAAGTTCAGCTAACTGTTCGCCGTTTTCATACGCCTTTTTATAACAACTGTAAGCTCTTTTTAAATCTTTTTTGACTCCCTTACCGTGCTCGTACATATAACCAATACTTAAAAACGCGTCGGTACTGCCCGCTTGCGCCGCTTTTTCGTACCACTCTACCGCTTTTAAGCCGCATTTTTTAGTTCCGTCGCCGTGACGATAACTGCAACCAACGTTGTACATAGCCATTACGTTATTTTGTTCGGCGGCTTTTAAATACCAATTAAAGCCCTCGGTTTTATCCTTTTTGGTGCCTATGCCGTTAAAATAGCAATATCCCAAATCGCTTTGCGCTTGCGCGTTGCCTTGCAAGGCAGATTTTGTAAGCCATTCAAACGCGGCTTTACCGTCGGCTTTGACTCCGTTACCGACTTGGTAACACCAACCTAAATGCAGCTGCGCCCTATCGTCGCCTTGCGTTGCCGATTGCAGATACCAATGATAAGCTTTTTCTAAATTACGAAGAATTCCACGGCCTTCTTCATAACAAACCGCAAGATTGTACTGCGCGCGCATATCGCCTTGTTTAGCCGCCCGTTGAAACCACCGAACAGCCTCATAAATATCTTTACTTACGATTTTACCGACAACGAAACACCAACCGTACGCGTTTTGGGCGGCGGGGTAACCGTCTTCGGCGGCTTTTTGATACAAGCGCACGGCTTCTTCATAGTTTTTTTCTACTACAGTTCCGTTTTCATAAAACCGTGCAAGCGAATACATTGCGGGAGCGTACCCGCCGTCAGCCGCTTTCGAATAATATTTTGCCGCCTCCTCGATATTTTTTTCAACGCCGTTACCCGTTTCAAAAAATACGCCTAACTTATACTGAGCGGGAGCATATCCATTTTCGGCAGCTTTTTGAATTAACCGAAGAGCTTCGCTTTTGTCGGCGTCTTGTCCTATCCCGTCGAAATAGCATTCGCCCAAACGATAAACCGCGGGCGCAAAATCTTGTTTAGCCGCTTGCGAAAACCAATACAAAGCTTTGTTATCGGCAAAATCCAAATCTTTGTAATTAAGATAATACAATCCGAGACGAAATTGCCCGTTAACGTCGTCTTGCTCGGCGGATTTTTGCAATAAATCGAACGCTTTCGAAATATCTGCGTCCGCTCCAAGCCCAAGCTCATAACAAACGGCAAGGCAAAACTGCGCGTGCGCGTCACCTTGTTTCGCGGCAGCGCTCCATTGCTTAAACGCTTGCTCAGTATCTCCGTTTTCATAATTTTCCGCAGCAAGCTCGCAAAGCTTTTCGGGGCTTTCCGCTGTTTTGACTTCCTCTGTATCTTCTGCGGAAGTTTTTGCGGGTTTATAGAAAAATTTTATTATTCCGTCATCAAAACCGAACTTTTCCATAATATTATTATTTAAGCTTTTTCAACGCCTTTTTTGCACGAGCGTTGCCTTGTGCGGCCGAGCGCGCGTACCACTCCTTAGCTTCGTCCAAATCGACTTCAACGCCCATTCCATCTTCATAGCAAAGCCCGACGGCATATTGAGCGTCGGCATCTCCCTGACTTGCCGACTCCGAATACCAATGAAAAGCCTCTTCGGGGTCTTCGTCAACCCCCATTCCGTACATTAAGTGTTGTGCAAGATTATACTGTGCCTCTTTATGCCCCGATTGCGCCGCAGCCGCATAATATTCGACTGCAAGTTCAGCATTTTCCTTGACGCCCTTGCCGAAAGCGTATACGTTGCCAAGATTAAACATTGCGTCCAAACTGCCAAGTTCTGCGCCTCTTTCATACAGTTCGATTGCAGTTTTCATATCTTTTTTTACGCCTCTACCCTCCTCATAACAGCAGCCGAGGTTGCAATATGCTTGAAAGTAATTATTTTTGGCGGATGCGGTGTACCAATTTAAGGCTTCTCCCATATTACGCGAAACGCCTAAACCGTACTCGTAACAGTAACCGACGTAGCACTGCGCCTTTGCGTGGTTTTTCTGCGCGGCAAGCTTGTATAATTTGAACGCTTCTATGGGATTTTCTTGCACGCCGTCGCCGTCGTCGTAGCATTCGCCAAGGCGGAAAAGCGCTTCCGCTAAGCCTTGCTGCGCCGCCAAAGTATACATTTTAACTGCCTCGCGGTAATCGCGCTTAACCCCGTCGCCGTTATAGTAAGCGATACCTACATAAAGCTGACCGGTAGAGTCGCCCATTTCGGCGGATTTTTGAAACCAAGCAAAAGATTCTTCGTCGCTTTTTTTAGGGTCTGACACGCCGATTCCCTTTGCGCACAAAAGCCCCAAATTGTTCATTGCTTGCGTGCAATTTTGTTCGGCCGATTTCTTTAATAATTCTACAGCCTTTTCATCGTTCTTCTCAACGCCTATGCCGTGAAGATAGCAAAGCCCCGCAAAACACTGTGCGTCGGCGTGGCCTAGGTCGGCTGCTTTCTGAAAATACCCGCTTGCAATCGTTCCGCACTGATTTTTGTCCGCTACGTCCACGCCTAAATTGTAGTTATAACAGATTCCGAGCATATATAACGCTTCCGCATTATTCTCTTCTGCGGCAAGTTTCCAAAGCTCCGACGCTTCTTTGTATTTCTTTTCGCCGTAAAGTTTCATAGCCTCTTTGCAGAGTTCTTCGGCTGATTTTTTATTTTGTTCCATAATTTCCTCCTTGAAACTTTGTTCCGTTAATTTATTGTTATTTTATTATATCAAGTATTAAACAATAAATCAATTTCTGTAACTACATACTTTTAGTTGACTTTATTTTCAATTCCGCATAAAATAATGAATGAATAAAAGTTCATTCATAAATTTGGAGGAATTTTATGCCGAAAACACCCGAAAGATGCCAAGAGATACGCGAAGAAACCCGAAAGAAAATTTTGCACGACGCTATGCTTTATTTTGCGCGAAACGGTTTTGCGGGCACAAAAATAAACGACCTTGCAAACTATATCGGCATAGGTCAAGGCACTTTGTACATCTACTTTAAGTCAAAGGAAGATTTATTTAAAGAACTTTTTGCCGTTTGCAATAATGATAAAGAAATTAAAGATATGAAAACGCTGTCGCGCCTACCCATTTCCGCAAAAAATAAAATTCGTAAGCTGTCGAAAACAATAATAGAAAAGTTAGAACAAGACGAAAATTATGCGGCAAAAGTGACTTTAACTACGCAAGTGCTTTTTGAAAAGAATGACTTTATGTCCGAAAGCACCACCTATCAATCGGAGATATATCTTTACACGGCAAAAATAATCGAGCAAGGGCAAAAAGAAAAAACCGTTGTTGACGGTTCGTCGATGAAATTGGCAGACTTTTATTGGAGCGTCGTATACCTTTACGCTTTAAAGAAATTATTTACGACCAAATACGAAACGATAACCGCAGCCGATTTGGAACGGGTTTTATTAAAGGACGGCAAGGAAAAATGAGCGAAAAAATTCTGAAAATAATTAAAATCTGTTTATCCATAGTAGTAGCTTTTGTGCTTGTGTTCAGTTCGTTGTTTACTTACCGCGAACACCTTGCGGAAGCTTACGAGCTTACTTTTTTAAGTAGTTTTATTGTGGGCATATTTTTTGCAGCGGGCGGAATTTGCTTGATTTTTAATAAGCGCGTACCGCAAATATTATACCTTTGCGCCGCTATTTTACTGTTGATAGTATTCTTTGTATGCATTGCGTTTTCTAATCAGTTTCAGATGAGCGGCGGGTTTGCATTTTTGCATATAGTTAATCCGTTGATTGTATTGGCGTATTGCTTGTTTTTGTGCGACATTAGAAAAACGACTGTTAAATTAGTGCCTACGGTTGCCGCTATCCCCCTATTGTACTTGGTTTTTGTGTTGATTTTCGGAGCGGTTACCGGCAATTATATTTACTTTTTTATGAATTATGAAAAAGTCGGCGTTTGGTATTCGGCTGTATTTATCCTCGGAATTTTAGCCGGGATATTTGCGCTAGGCTTTGCACTTTATTTTTTAAACAAAATTATACAAAACTTGATAAACGGAAAGAAGACATGTTAAGGCAATTTTATTAAGTTGTTTGATTGATTGACAATTTGGAGATTTAACGCTATATTTATATATTATTGTATAAAAAAACATTAAAAACGGAGCAATCAATGACTTTTTATCAAGAGTTACAACTTAATCAAGCGGGCTCGAAAAGTTATGTTGCCTCATTCAAAAAGCCCAAAGATAAGTTCGTACATATTTTAATTTATATTTTAAAGATTTTTCTCAATATTGCTTTCAGCACCGCCGTAATTGTATTTTCGGGACTGATTTTCGGTTTTGAAAACTGTGTGGCGGGGCTTGTACTTCTACTCGGAATTTTGGTTTTTAGATTTACCGACCTCGATATACACGCAACCCATTCGTTGGGCGCGATTTACTTGATTTTTGCCATTTTTGCAATTTGCCCGAAAGTCGCGCATTTAGTGCCTACGGGCTGCGACTTATTGATTCACTCGGGCTCGATTTTACTTATAGTTATTCTTGCATGTCATAACGTAGGATGGTGCAATCATTGCACTCTTATTTTGTCATATTTACTGTTATACGGCTCTGACGTGAGCGGGATTTCATATCTTTGCAGGGTGATTTGCTTACTTGTCGGCGCGACGTTGACAGCCCTTGTATTATACCGCAACCGTAAAAAAACCGAGTTTAAGTGCGGTTTTAAAAATCTGTTTACCGATTTCAAAATCTCGAACGAGCGCACCCGTTGGCAAATTAAAATAGCCTTATGCGTTTCGGGAGCGCTGTTTTTAGCAACTCTTATAGGCGTTTCTAAACCCGCTTGGGCGGGCATTGCGGCGATGTCGGTTACGATACCGCAAGGAACTACGCCGATGCGAGTTGAAAGCCGTATAAGAGCAAATGTTATCGGCTGCATCCTACTGTTTTTTGCAAGCATTATTTTACCGTCTGTCCTTTGGGGATATATCGGTATAATCGGCGGTATCGGCGCGGCTTTTTGCGGAAAATACGAAGGGCAAACGGCTTGGAACTCGTTAAGCGCCCTTGCTGCCGCCACTTCCGTTTTGGGTGTAAAACGGGCATTGGCATTCAGAATTTTAAACAATATTTTCGGCGCGTTGTTTGCTTTTATGTTCGGAAAAATAATAGACCGAATTTTGTTGGCGATAAATAACTTAATAGAAAACCGAAAAAAGGCTACACCTCAATAATTATCGACAAATTATCAGCCCGTTTTGTGCAAAGTGCACAAAACGGGCTTTTTTGTTTGATTAAGCCGATTGGTTTAACATTTTAAGAAACAGACGTTAAGCGCTTATTTGTTTGACGGTCAAGGTTGTGTTCACGCCGCTGCCCAACGTAATACCCACTGCGAGCAACGCCGAAAGCGCCATATCGATAACATCGCCCGCACTCAACGCAATGATAAAACTTCCGCTGTAAAGAGAGCTTACGCCTACCGACAGAACGCGTGAAATGGTTGATTGCGGAATTGCAGTTCCGTTTCTGCGTACCGACATCGTAACGGTTGTGCCCACAGCCGCAGATACATTCGTGTAATAATTTATTTCATACACTCCTGCAGTTCCAACCGTAATACTGTTTACCGGCGTATACGTCACGTTTTTCAACGGCATAGTGGAAGGAAGCGGCAGTTGCGTAGTTCCCTCTATCGTCAAGTTGAGCGTTTGCGGAGTAGTATTGTATAACCCGCCGTAAGCGTTTAAGTCGGCTGTGCCTACCGGACCGGTGGAACCCGTAGGTCCGGTAGGTCCGGTGATACCGGTTGCGCCGGTGGGTCCGGTAGGGCCGGTTGCTCCGGTGATACCCGTCGCACCGGTTACGCCCGTTGCTCCGCGAGGGATAACAAAGTCTAAAACTACCGTTTGCGGTGTACCACTGTTTGTAACTACCGCCGCGGTACTCGGTTCACCCGTATCGGTTGTACCGACGACAACGGAAGCCGCAACGCCCGTAGGTCCGATAGGACCGGTGATACCGGTTGCGCCGGTAGGGCCGGTTGCGCCGGTAGGGCCGGTTGCGCCGGTAGGGCCGGTGGGACCGGTTACGCTTATGCCCGTAGGTCCGGTAGGGCCGGTTGCTCCGGTGGGTCCAGTAGGGCCGGTCACGCTTATGCCCGTAGGTCCGGTAGCTCCGGCGGGACCGGTTGCTCCGGTAGGTCCGGTTGCTTGTGTGCTTTAAGGGACTGTTTTAGTCCGTTTGACGAAATTTATAGTAAATATGTATTTCGCGCTCCTCATTTTCCGCCGTCCTTTCACCTATCGTTATAAAGTCGATTAGCTGCAGGCACATTTCGCGAGTAAGCCGTTCGCAATTGGCATAGCGCTTCAATTTTTGAATATACTCCTCGGCGGCGGCCTCGTCCGTATTTACTTCGGACAGTCTTTTTTCAAGCGCGTTTATCGCCCCTTGCACCGCCTCTGCCTCGGCACGGTATTTTTCGCATAGCTTTATGCAGACGCTTTCCGGCAAATTGCCCAGCACTCTTTCCTCAAACGCGGTTTGTATCAGCTTATCCAGCTCTGCAAGTCTGTTTTTATGCGCTTTAAGCTGTTTTTCGTTGGAATATCTGCTCTGCTCGCTATGCTTTGCCCGCTCCCTTAAAAACCGCTCTTTTGCCTTGTCCTCGTCAACAGCTATTGCCGCAAGCAGAGAACGGATATCCTCCGTTACAATTTTTTCAAGCAAATGCTCGGTTATGCGGTGCGAGGTGCAATATTTTTTGCCCAAATCCACATAGGTGCGGCAAACAAAACAATTATTAACGTCTTTTGCGGATTTGAATTTAAGCCTTTTGCCGCAGTCGGGACAGACAAGCAAGCCCGACAAGGGGTGGACGGAGGACGCTTTGTCCGCGCGGCCGCGCGCGCCGTTATAGGTGGACTGCACTCTGTCCCATACTTCCTTGGAAATAATCGGCGGGTGGGCGTTTTCGTTAATTATCCAGTCGCTTTCCGGCAAATTTATAACCTTGTGGTTTTTATAGGATACACGCGTGGTTTTATGCTGCAGCGTGTGCCCGAGGTAGGTGGGATTTGCGAGTATCCACCTGACCGTTTTTGGAACCCACAGCGCCGAACAGCCAACGCTGCGCTTACTGCCGTCAAGTCTTGTATAGTGAGCGGCGGGATTGGGAATACCCTCGTCCGACAGAATTTTTGCAATAGAACGCGCCGAATGACCTTGCAACCGCAAGTCGTAAATGCGACGCACCACTACCGCCGCCTCTTCGTCAATAACCGCCGTGCGGCGCTCGTCCACGCCCGCCTTATAGCCGTAGGGATAATTCCAGCTTGTGTATTTGCCCGAGCGCTGGCTTGCTTGCAGCACCGCCCTTATTTTTTTGCTTGTATTTGCCGCGTGCCACTCGTTGAACACGTTCATTATCGGCATCATATCCATTGCGGTACTGCTTCTGTCGGCGGTATCAACATTGTCGTTCAAGGCGATAAAGCGTATTCCGTAAGCGGGAAAAATATAATCGATATACTGCCCGACCTGAATGTAATTGCGCCCGAAGCGCGACAAATCCTTTACGATAATAGTATCGATTTTGCCCGACTGCGCGTCTTGCAGCATACGCTTTATATTCGGGCGGTCGAAATTGGTGCCCGACCAGCCGTCGTCGATATACTCGTCCACAATTTCACCGCCAAATTCCGCCGCATAGCTTTGCAGAATTATGCGCTGGTTGTCTATGGACATGGATTCGCCCGCCTTGTCGTCGTCGCGCGACAGCCGCATATATAGTCCGATTTTGTTAAGTCGGTTCCGTTTTGACATTCAAGCTCCTTAAAACAGCACCTTAAAGGCTAAGGAAGCATTTCTCTGTTTGCCATACGAACGGCCGTATCCGTCATGATTGTCCTTAAATTTTTGTCGCCCGTGAAATGTCTTGTTATTGCAAAGCGCTTGCCGTCTATCACGCATTTGCGTTGGGAGGACGGATAATTTTGCGTCTGATTGCTTGGTAGCCGTACTTTTTTGTCCGTTTGACGTATCCCCCTTTATGCAAAAAAATTAAAGCCTTTTATATGTATATGAAGGTACGGCTTGTCTGTGTAACATAAAATAACGGCGAAGGCATTTGTGCCTTCGCCGTAAATGTGGATTAAGTCTGCAAATTAATGCGATTTTTTCCTTTTGTAAAGGATTACGCCCGTAACGGCCGCCGCGCCCGCAACAGCAACCGAAATTACGACAGCCGCAACGATTGCGCCCGTATTAGAGCCTTTTTTGCCGCCTTCCGTATTATCTCCGTTGCCCGTATTGTCATTGCCGCCGTTATTGTCGTTATCCCCGCTGTTGTCGCCGTTGTTGTCACCGCTATTATCGCCGTCGCCCGTATTGTCGCCGTCGCCGATAAATACGGCGGTTAAGGACAGGTCGTCTTCAAGGCTGAGTATATCACCCTCGAAATATTTATCTTCTCCGTCTGCCCAGTGGCTGAAGGTTTTGCTTTCGGTATCCTCGATAACAAACAAAATCTGATAGCCGGAGCCGTAAGCGATTACGTCCTCCTTTACAAGCCCGTCATTATAGTACTTTATGGAAATGGTCTTTTTAATCCAATCAACGTCTACCGTATGGCTTTCAAAGGAATTTCCACCATATACATACTCAAAGGTAAAGCTGCCGTTTTCCGTAAACGTATACGAGAAATTTCCATCGTTGTTTATAATTACAACATCGTCTCTGTCAAAGCTGATGGTTGCGACAACGTCCTTATCGGTCTTTTGGGTAATGTTGAAATTAACCTCTACAACGGGCAGGTTTTTGTTTATCCACGTAACAACGGCAGTAGACGTGCCTCTGTTGCCCAGCTCGTCTGCAAATTCAAAGGTAAACTCGCCGTTATCGTCGAAGGTAAACGTGTTGTCAGGGTTATTCGATATGGTTACGTTGGGCTTATCGAATGATATGGAAGCGGTGACGGGCCCTCTGCAAACGTCGTAGGTGCTGTATTCTATAATACCCGTAGGTACTACCTTATCTATCCAGTCTACCGTTATGGTCTGACTGCCCTCGTTGCCCGCACCGTCGCGGTAGGTGAAGATAAACTCGCCGTTGCGCGTAAACACATAGCTGCTGCTGCCGTAGTTGCTTGTGACCTTTATTGCCGCTCTGTAAGCCCTTAACGTTTGCTCGCTTAGCTCCTCGTCTACCTCGAACTCCTTGATTCTTACCGTTACATTCCGGTTTGTAAGCTGTTTGGTGCTGTACTCGAATACGGGCTTGGGCGCCTTTTTGAATATCCAGCTGACCTTTGCTTCTGCTTCGCCTACGTTGCCCGCTTTGTCCCTGTACCTGAACATAAACGAGCCGTTTTTGTTGAATATAAAGGTGTCGGATTTGTTGTTGTTGAGGATTTCGACGTCCGCCTCGTCAAACGATACCGTTGCGCTTACCTCGTTCCGCGTCCAGCCCTGCGTGCTGTAATTTACGGTTGCAACGGGCGCGGTTTTATCTATCCAATTTACAACCGCAACCATTGTCTGCGCGGCGCCGTTCTGGGTATAATCGAAGGCATAGCTTCCGTTTTCGGTAAAAGTATGCGAAGCGGAAAGGTTGCCGTTGATTATAAGCGAGGCTGTTACGTCCTGATTTGTGAGGCTTGTGGTGCTGTAGCGTATTTCGGGAGCGATAACCGTTTTATCAATCCAGCTTACGGTCGCGGTGGTTTTGCCCGTATTGCCCGCGCGGTCGGCATATTCAAAGATAAACGAACCGTTTTCGGTAAACAGATACGAACTTGCGCCGCCGTTATTTGTGACTGTAACGTTATCCTCGTCAAAGCTTATATAGGCGGTAACCTTGTTTGCTTTGTTTGTGGTGCTGTACGTTATTGTGCCCTTGGGCGCAACTCTGTCTATATTCTGAATATTTATCTGCTTGCTTATTCCGTTTTTCAGCTCGTCATAGAAAAGGAAAATCGAAGCGCCGTTTTTGGTAATAACAGTCGTGTAAACGTCCGCAAACACGCCCGTGCCCGCATTGAAATCGGCATAATACTTAACGGGTCTGTCAAAATGGAAGGTAACCGTTACGTCGTCCTTTGTCGGCTCGGTAGCGCTGTATTCGATTTTTTCGATTTTGGGCGAGGTATTGAATATATTGTTTACAGTAGCCGTATACGACCCTTCGTTACCGACCTTATCGCGAAAATAGAACGTAAACTGTCCGTTTGCCGTGAAGATATAGCGGTTTGAACCGTTGTTATTGTTGATTACTACGCCTTCCTCGTCAAAGCTTAGCGTCACAGTGACGTTGTTTTTGGTTTTGTCCGTTTCGCTATAGGTTGCGGTAGCCGTAGGCGGCGTTTTGTCTATCCAGTCGACGGTTGCCGTAGTGCGGCCGACTGCGCCGTTTGCGTCCTTGAATTCGAAGGTAAAGCTGCCGTTTTCCGTAAACGTAAAGGTTTTTCTGCCGCTGTTGTTGGTGACTATTATGCTTGTGCTGGGGTTAACAAGCGTGACGGTTACGTTGCCGTTGGTCGGCGAGGTGCTGTCGAATTCCAAGCCCGCAACGGGGTTGGTATCTGCGGTTGCCTCTTCATTATGATAGAAGTTGAACATTCTGCCCGAAATGAAGCTTAGACCGCCCGAGCATTTTTCGCCGACTATTTTTATATATTTGATTTTAAGCTTGCTATCTGCAAAATCGACGGATTTTAAGCTTTCGTTATTTGCCCAGCTTACGCTTGCAATCTCCGACCAGTATTCGCCCGTGGAGCTGCCGTAAATTTTGCCGTTTAAAATTTTACCGTTGCCGCCGCCCGCGGGGATATAGTCCATACCCGTAAGCACAAACTGTTTGGATAATTCGATAATTATATATCGCTCTCTGTCCGTTCCGCCCCAGTCGGAGTGCCACCTTGTGTTATAATTTCCGTCTATGATATTGGCGGCGTGCCCCTGATGGGTAGTCGCTTCGGAGGAAACCTCGTAGACCGACAGCTCTTTAACGGGAATATACCGCTTTTGGGGGTTATTCTCTCCCGCAGAGCTGAACGTATAAGTCGAAAGCTCGCTTGCGATTACGGTGCCTTGCGCACGCCGTCGGATTTCCACGACCTTATCGCCCGATAAATCGGGCTGCTGACGCTTGAACGCAGTCCATTCGGTCTGCCCCTCCATGCGCCAGTCCATTGTGTCGTCAAGACCGTAAACCCTGTTCTCCCAATCGTTTGCATAAAAGCCGTTAGGCGGCTGCGCCTTGGTAATGTCTATAACGTAAATATTTTGCTCCGTTCGCGGAGTGCCTATGATATGGACGCGTATATCGTTGTCGACATTGATGCGGTTGACCTGTTCCGCCGTAAAGCTGACCGATTTTGCGTCGGTTGCCGTCCAGCTTGTGCCGCCGTCTATACTGTATTCCCACGTCGGGGTGGAGTTGGCGTAAAGCTTACCCAAGGAAAGCTCGGCACCGCCGTCGCCGTCGAATGCGAATTTTGCAACCTCGGTTTCTACCTTACCCAACAGGTGGTTTGCCATAAGTCTGGTTATGTTTGACTGCAAAACCTGCGCCTCCGTCGCTTTTGAGGCGTTTGTAAGGGCTTCTGCCATAATCATGCTGAGAACAGCCTGATACTCGGGCGCGGAAGCGTGCTTGCCGATAAGCTTTAACATATCGTGCATGGGCAGAGGATAATAAATAAGCGAATTTGCAACCTCCCTTGCAAGCGCAATAAAATCCTCGCCCGATTTGCTTTGCGCGACATAGTTGTTGATAAGCCCGAGCCATGCATCGAGGTTAAATTTCTGCACAGACAGCGCCTGACGGTAAATCTGCTCCTGCTTTACAAGGTCGTCGCGGTAAACCTCGGCAAGAAGGGTAAGCTCCTTGGCTTTTTCGTAATTTTCGAAGTCGTTTATCGCCGCCTGTGCAAGTAAAAGATAGGTTCCGCTGTGAGTGGTCGTATAGCTGCCCGTACCCCAGTCGTTCATTGCCCTGAGAGTGTACCAGCCGCCCGCACTGCCTAAGTTGTTGAAGTTTCTGAAGTTGGTATTTATCCAGCCGAATACGTCATTTGTCAATGCCCAGTAGCCGTCGCCGTTGCTGTTGATATAGTAATCTGCATAGGCAACGTGCTCTACATAGCCCGACTGACCCAAGGGCGTTGACGGGTGTCCCCAGACGGCGGTCATATTGGCGCCGATATTCGACATATTCCAGCAGACGCCGCCCGTTTCGAACATCATCCATGCATGCGTGTAATACTTTTTGTATTCTATTCCGTAGCCGTCAAGTCTGTATTTCTTGTAATAATAGTCCTTTTTTGCAGGGTCGTGAAGGTGAGGTGCGTCCGACCAGAATTCGTAGGCAAAAAGATAGTCCATAAGACTATAAGGCCCCTTCGTGCCCTTCCACTGCCAATAGTCAAGCAGCCATTCAATCTCGTTATCGGGTAAAAGCGTCGTCATTATATAGCGCATTTCCTCGACCTCGATATTTTCGAAAACTCTGCTGTCGAGCTTGTTTGCAAGCCAAATTTTTTTGAACGCCGCATAGCGGTTTATTGCGGTAGAATCGTTGTCGGTTTTATTAAAGCTGTTGTCCGCGCCCATATCGTATATCCAGAAGCGGACGCGCTTGGAATAGGTAAGCGCAATGGATATCATCATTTTCTGATAGATATCGCGGCGACGGTTGCCCAGAGGGGAAACCGTGTTGTCGTTAAGGTCGTCCTTGTAGGTATTGTACAGAGTGTTTAAAACCTTTAAGGAGTTAAGCCAGCTGTTCGGGTTATAAGTGTTGTTTTTAAGATAAATATTCGTATTGTCGGGAGTGCCGCCCGTGGTGTACATTCTGAGCACGTCGAGATTGTCGAAAAGCCAGCTGAAGGCTTCGACATTCTGATTGTTGGATTTAAGGTAGTTGTGCAAGGTGACATGACCGTTTGTACCGAATTTGCTTACAAAGTTCCTTTGAAGCAAAGCAAGCTCGAAATTCGGGTCCGAAAGGTCGGCGTTTGCGTATTTTGTTTTGATTATCCTGTCGTATTCCGCAACGGATTTGACAAGATATTCCACCTCGGTCGTATCGCTGTCCGTAAATTTTGCGTCCGTCCATACCGCCGCAGCGCTTGTTCTTGTGCCCTCTGCAAAGTCGGCGCGGATTCTTATATACTTGTAGCCGCCCGTTTCAACGCGTATTTGCTTTGCGCTGTCATTAGAGGTCATTTCGCCGCTGACAAATTTATTTACCCAACCGCTTGTTGCGGAATTGGAAAAATCAACGCTGAAAACAGCTCTTCCTTTCGCGCTTGTGCCGCTTTGAACGGCTATATTGCTGAAAAAGTACTTGTAATCGAACTCGCTTATATCGTATATAACCGATTTGGGCGTAGGCGTATAAAGCCCCTTATCGAAATAGGTTGCAGCGCCCTCTACCTTAACGGAAAGCTTTGCGCCGCCGTCCGTTTTGTCCGTAACAACGCCGTAGGGAAGATAGCCGTTAGGCTGGCATTTGCTTGTAATATCGGAAAGATATTTATCGGTTTTTAAAGCTTCGTCGCTGTCGGCGACGAAGCTTTCCGTAGCTACGGAAAATTTTTCGTTATGATAAAATTCGCCGTGGGAGCCGCAAGCGTCCTTTAAATCGGTGTCGCCGTTGACGTTTTCGTTGCCTTCGGCGATAGCACCGTCGGTTGAGGTATCGCCGCTTTGTTTGGGAACGATTTTAACGTCGGCGAACACGAACAGCAAAGCCATAAAAAGCGAAATGCAGATGACCGCCGCCGTTTTTAATTTGTTTTTGATTTTAAGCGATAATTTCATAATGTTCTCCGTACTTGAATACAGCCTTTAAGCAAGCTAATTGACCGTGAAATATTACTATGTAATATTAATCTAAGTTTATGATACTACAAACTTTAATTACGGTCAATTATTTACGCGGGCATTTACTTTTAACTGCTAAAAATAAACGCCCGCACTAACTTTCCCTTATGGGACATATTCTGTTGCGCCGGTGGGACCCGTGGGTCCGGTCACGCTTATACCCGTAGGTCCGGCAGGTCCGGCGGGACCGGTTGCGCCCGTTGCACCCGTAGGTCCGGTGATACCCGTCAAAGTATTGACGTAAATTCTTTTTACGTTTCCGTTTGAATTACAGCCGCAATTGCAACCGCAATTATCGTTACACGAAAAGAAAATACTTAAATTTATCATTTAACTTTTACCTCTTTATTAAGTTTTATCTGAAAATATTTTTTATTGCTTAAATAGCTTTTGTCGTTCGGTTTAAATTCGCCCGCTTTTTCGTTATAGTAATTCGCCCTTTCCAAGTCGCCCAATCTATCGTATAAAACACATAGCTGAATGCAAGGTATAAAGCCGCTGAAATCGAAGTTAATAAAGCTGCCGTTTTTAACGTCCACTTCGCACTCCAATGCGCGTTGGTACCAATATATGGCGCAATTAACGTCATTTTGCTCAAAGAAACGGGCGCCCAAAGCGCAACATGCTTCACTCCTTGGCGGAGCGAATAAAAATGAATTCAAAAGGGCGTTCATCGCCCCTTTATTATCGTTTATTTCTGCATAAGCTCGGCTTAAATTGAGGCAAGCTTCTATTTTGTTTTCAATCCAACCGTCGCCGTTCAAAAAATCTTCTAAAACGGCTATGCTTTCACGGAACATTCCGTTATATAAAAGCTCCCTTCCGTAATAGAATTTTTCGCGTTCGTTAAGGGATATTCCGCGGGCAATGCGTTTTTGAAGTATCCTTAAATTACGCAAGGGCTCGCTCTCTTTTATCTTTTTATGGCAAATTGCCGCGTCGCCGTAAATTATTTTACCGTGCGGAGTTACAGCCTCGTGTACGGCACCGCTGAATCTGTAATTTCCGCTGCGTTTAAATATTCTCTCTCGGTAATAGACGAACGTCGGCTTGTCGTTTTCATAAGCTGCGACGTACGGCAAAAACGCCATATCAAAATCCGCCCCGCAGACAATTTCTTTAATTTTTCGGCAGTTCTCGTCTGTTATGACGTCGTCCGCATCAATCCACATAACGTAATCGCAAGCGGCTTTTTCCAAGGAAAAATTGCGGGCAGCTGAAAAATCTTCCACCCACTTGAAAAAATAAATTTTATCGGTATATATTTTTGCTTTTTCAACCGTTGCGTCCGAAGAACCCGTATCGACTACTACAATTTCATCGGCAAACTTTTGCACGCAACTAAGACAACGAGAAATTACGTCCTCCTCGTCTTTAACAATCAAGCACACGCTTAACGACATAAAAAACCTCTTTGCAGTATTACATAATATGCAAAGAGACTTAAATTTGTAAATCGCGCGTAATTTTTTCTATTCTTGGCAAGGGTATTGAAATGCAATACTTAAATAAAGTTGCGCGCTTTGTATTTTTTGATATAAAAACGCTTGCAAAAATCAAATATTTTGGTATAATAGAAAGCGTTCCGTTAAATTTGCTACTGTGGCTCAGTTGGTAGAGCAGCTGATTCGTAATCAGCAGGTCGCCGGTTCGAGTCCGGCCAGTAGCTCCAAAAACACAGCCTATGTTATGCATAGGCTGTGTTTTTTGTTACCGAGACGGCGAGAACCGCGTTCGCGCGAGCGTTAGCGAAGCTTTGCGCACCTTATTGTAAAAATTGATTTTTTGGGCGCAAAGTCCGGCCAGTAGCTCCAAAAACACAGCTTATGTTATGCATAGGCTGTGTTTTTTGTTACCGAGACGGCGGATAGAGATATAACATAAATTTTATTGCTTGAAAATATCTTATTGTATGAGAATTGCGGGCAAGAAAATTTCACCTTTTATAATTTCGGTTGCGGCGGTCGTAATCGTAACGACGATAATACTCGCAATAACTTTTTCTTGCTCGGCTAACAGTCTTACTTTTAAAACCACCTTTTACTTTGTATGTTACAGAACCGAGGACAACGTTGTATCGGCAAGCTCGGTTTCGGGCGCCGTTTCAAGCTACGGCGGCGCGGGGTATATTCTTGAATATGACGACAATTTTTATGTAACCGTGGCTTGCTATTACGATGACGGAAACGCAAAATCGGTTTGCGAAAGCCTTAAACAGCGAGATGTTAACTGCGAAGTTATAGAAATTACTACCGAAGAATATGCAGTAGCAAACGCTTCGAACGCGAACAATAAACTTTACTTGGGTAATTTGAATACGCTACAATCGCTTACTACTCTTGCTTACGGCTGCGCAAACGCGATGGATTTGGGCGAATACGGACAAACTCAAGCGAAAAGCGTTATTTCGAATATTCAAAACACTTTGAAAGGACTATTGACCTCAAACGCCGACAACTGTTTTTCGGGGGAAATACGTCGGCTTATCGCCGAATGCACCGACGCGAGCGAGGGCTATGTATACTCAAAAGATTTGCGGCGCTTGCAGATTGCAATAGCCGACGCGATAATAAACGTTAAGCTGTATTAACCAAGCCGCCAGCCGCCTTAAAAGCGATAAGCGGCAATTTTACTTTTTAAGTTGTAAAATTTTGGTTTTTGCGCAAATTATAGGTATGAACAACCGAAATTTTACAGCTATTTGCGCAGCACTATTAATGTGCGCCGTTCTTATAGTATTTTACGTCAGTCCGAAAATAGCAAAAAGCACGGTTGCGTTTGCCCAAACAGACGCAAAAAAAATAGTATATTTGACATTTGACGACGGTCCGAGCGATAGGGTTACGCCGAAAATTCTTGACGTTTTAAAAGAAGAAAACGTGAAAGCGACGTTCTTTATCGTCGGAATACACGCAGAAACGCGCAAGTACTTAATTAAGCGCGAAATCGACGAGGGGCATTCCGTAGGGGTTCACTCTTACTCACATGTATACAGAGATATTTACTCTTCGCCCGAAAATCTGCTGAAAGATATCGACAAGTGCAATAAAATTATTAAGGAAGTTTCCGGTAAGCCGTCAACTTTATACCGCTTCCCCGGTGGAAGCCACGGGCTGTCGGCATCGCTTATTGACGCAGTAACGCAACACGGTTTGAAATATTTCGATTGGAACGCTTCCACGCGCGACGCGGAGATTTATAAGGCAACGCCGCAGCAACTATTTAAGTTTGCCGTAAGCACCGCGAAAGATGAGGAAAATATAATTTTACTTTCCCACGATACCACCAACAAAACAACAACGGTTGACGCTTTGAAATTAATAATAGACCACTATAAATCATTAGGCTACTCTTTTGCCGCACTTTAAACCCAAAAAGCCGCAGCGCGGATACCCGCGCTGCGGCTTTATTTTCAATTACCCCCTATATATGCCTTAAATAACGGGGGTATAAAACAATCATTCCACTCCGTAAGTTTTACGGTATTCTTTCATTTTGTCGAGGTATTCTTTGCCGTCGATTACGCCGTCCTCGATTGCCGCAATAATATCAGCCATTGTCACTATTGAGTATACTTTAACGCCGAACTCTTTGTAAACCTCTTGCACGGCGGAAAGGCTGCTTTCAAGCCCGCGTTCCATTCTGTCAACCGAAATTACCATACCCGCAATTTCCACGTTTGCCGCTGCTTTTAGCTTGGGAAGAAGCTCACGCAAGGCTTTACCAGAGGTCATAACGTCCTCTACTATTATAACCTTTTCACCGTCTTGAAGCTGTTTTCCGACGAAAAGACCTCCCTCTCCGTGATCCTTGACTTCCTTTCTGTCAAAGCAATAGTTAAGGTCTGCGCCATGGTTGTTATAAAGCGCAACCGCAGTAGTTACGGCAAGCGGAATTCCCTTGTATGCGGGTCCGACAAGTGTATCTGCCTTTATTTTATTATCGGCGATGCACTGCGCGTAATATTCGCCGAGCCTTGCAAGCTGCGCGCCCGATTTATAGTTGCCCGTATTTATAAAGTAAGGTGCTTTTCTTCCGCTTTTTAAAGTAAATTCGCCGAATTTTAAAACTCCGTTTTCTACCATAAATTTGATAAACTGCTGCTTATAAGTCATAATTTTCTCCTTAATTTTCAGATTGACCCCCACATATGTGCCAGTTAACGGGGTTTTAAATTAATTTAAAGTTACAGTGCCGACGATATCTTTTACGGCTTTTACGCCGTGATTATCAAGCCATAAATTCATTTCTTTGGCTATTCTCGGCATCGCATAGGGGTCTGCAAAATTTGCCGTACCTACTTGCACCGCCTTTGCGCCCGCCATCATAAACTCTATTGCGTCCTCGCCCGTCATAATGCCGCCCATACCTATTACTGGGATTTTTACGGCTTTGGAAGCTTCGTAAACCATTCTTACGGCAATTGGCTTTATGCCCGCGCCCGATACGCCGCCCGTGTTGTTTGCAATAATCGGTCTGCGTCTTTCGATATCGATAATCATTCCCGTAAAGGTGTTGACAAGCGACACGCAGTCTGCGCCGCCGTCCTCTGCCGATTTTGCGTTTATTGCAATACTTTCGACGTTGGGGGAAAGTTTTACGATTAACGGCGTTTTATTCAAAGATTTTTTGGAAACGCGGGTAACTTCGTTAATGCTTTCGGGCTTGATGCCGAACGCCATTCCGCCCGCTTTCACGTTGGGGCAAGAGATATTCAGCTCTACCATATCCACAAGCCCGTCTAATTTTGCGCAAATTGCGCCGTAATCTTCAAGGGTTTTGCCCGCAACGTTTGCAATTATAACCACTCCCTTTTCCCTAAGAAAGGGTAAATCACACTTTATAAAATGTTCTACGCCCGGGTTTTGCAAACCGACAGCGTTTAAAATTACGCTTGTGCTCTCCGCAATTCTTGGTACGGGATTGCCGAGGCGCGCCTCTAACGTCATTCCCTTGGTGCTTATGCCGCCCACTTCGGAAAGGTCGTAAAGTTCGTTAAATTCTCTACCGAAGCCCACCGTTCCGCTTGCGCCGATTACGGGGTTCTTAAATTTTACCCCGCACAATTCAACTGCTAAATTTGCCATATGTTAACCTTTTTCGCTCTCTTGAACGGGGTTTTCAACCGCTTTTTTCTCTTCGATGTGCTTTTGCATTTCCTCAATCGCGGTAAATTGCGCTTTAAGGGCGGTTATATTCGATACGACGTTGCCTACCCCCTCTACAAATTGCAGTTTGTATTCGGTGTTATGAACAGAAATTATCAACTTGCCGTAATTGATAATTGCGCCGTCTAAACCGGCATTGCGCGAAGTGCAATAATCTACTTCCGAAGGTGAACATATCAAACCGTTCCAAAAATACAGTTTGCCTTCTTTGAAAGTAATATACACTTTGGGCTTTTTTGCAATATAAACCGTCCAACCGACGCCTACTCCCATGCAAAAAAGACCTACACAGAGAATAACTGTCCCGATAACGGTTTCCTCAAAAAACAATGCGGAAATACCGAACATACAGAAAAATGCGCCGAAGACAATAAAAATTATGTATGCCGCCAAAATAGTTTTTTTAGATTTCGCTATTACAGTTTCCATAGATAACCTCCTATAATTCCACTTTATTTATATCAAACACCGGTCCGTCTTTACACACGCGCGCATTAGCGCCGTCAGCCGTCTTGCAAACGCACACAAGGCACGCGCCGATGCCGCAGCCCATTCGCTCTTCCAAAGACACGAAACAAGGGGTTTTTATGCCCCTTTCTTGAAGTTCGCGCTTTAATGCTTTAAGCATAACGGGCGGACCGCAAGAAATTATTGCATCGACGTTTGGTCCGTCCTTAAAAAACGCTTGCACTGCGTTGCCTTTTTCGCCATAGCTTCCGTCGTCAGTGGTTACCGTCAATTTTTTGCACGACTTAAACTCGTCTAAAAGGCACACAGCGCCTTTATTGCGGAAGCCGATATAAGAATATAAATCTTTATCTTCATTGTCGTGCAAAGTTGCTATAAGGGGAAAAACACCCACGCCGCCGCCTATGACGGCAACCGACTTGTATTCGGACAAATCGAAGTAGTTTCCGAGAGGCAGTAAAACTTTAAGCTTATCGCCGTACTTTGCCTCAGTCAACTTTTTCGTACCCTTACCCTTAACTTGATAACAGAGCGACAAGTCGTTGCCCGCTGACTTGCAAACGCCGAGTGGGCGGCGCAAAAGCAAAGAACTGTCGCCCGTGGCGAGATTTACAAACTGTCCGCCGTGGAGGGTTTGCGGCTTTTCGGGCAGCGTCAAGGTAATCATATAAATGTTTTCGGCAATCTCGCGGTTATCCTTGACAGTAGATAAAATATCTTTCATATTTACCTCAATTTTCAGAAAAAAATTCAATAGACCCTCATATATGCTTGAAATAACGGGGGTTTTGAAATTTTATCAACCCATTTTTCCTATAACGGAAGCCAAGTCTTTTTGCATATCGAGGCACGCCGCGCGGGCTGCCTCCGCATAAGTTTTGCCCGCGTATTTAGCGTCTTTATAGGCGCAAATTATACCGCGGGAAGAGTTGACGACTCCGCCCAAGCCGTCGGAGTCAAAGCAGACTTTAAGCATCTGAGCGCTGCCGCCTTGAGCGCCGTAACCCGGGATTAAAAAGAAGGTATGGGGAAGTTCTCTTCTAAGCTTTTCCGCCTCTTCGGGGTGGGTGGCGCCAACAACCGCTCCGACGTCCGAATAGCCGTACTCTCCCACGCTGTCCTTGCCCCATTCCGACACGAGTTCACCCATCTGCTCATAGATAAACTTGCCGTTTTCAAGCTTCAAATTCTGCAATTCTCCGCTTGACGGATTCGAGGTTTTTACAAGTACGAAAATAGATTTATCGTGCGCTTTTACATCCTCAACGAAAGGCTTAATCCCGTCAAAACCAAGGTAGCCGTTTACCGTAAGCATATCCGCCTTGAAAGCCTTGACCGCTCTGCCGTTTAACGGAGTTTCGCCAAGGTAAGCTTTGGAATAGCAAGCCGCGGTTGACCCTATGTCGTTGCGCTTGCAGTCGGCGATTACGATAAGCCCCTTCTCTTTTGCGTAATTAACCGTTCTTTCGAACGCGCGGATACCCGCCGAACCGTAAGCCTCGTAATAGGCGATTTGCACCTTTACGGACGGAACCACGTCGTAAACGTTGTCAATAATATTTTTGTTAAATTCGTAGATAGCGTCAGCCGCCTCGTCGAAGTTGGTTACCCCCCTTTTCATATCGTCGGGAAGATAGTCGAAGCTTGTGTCAAGCCCGACGCAAGTGGGGTTTTGCAGTTCGATAATTCTTTTTATCAGTTTGTCAACCATATTTTTACCTCTTATATTTTATTGCGCCGTCAACGATTGTGTACTGTACTTCGCCGTAAACCTCGAAACCGTTGAACGGCGTGTTCTTGCCTTTGGAAAGAAATTTGTTACTGTCGATGACGTATTTCTTGTTTAAATCGACTATTGCAAGGTCCGCAACCGCGCCCTCTTTCAGCTCACCGCCGTCAAGATTGAGAATTTTTGCGGGTGCGGCGCTCATTCTGTACGAAAGCTCCGCAAGGCTCAAAATTCCCGTTTTAACGAGGTAAGTATAGCTTAAAGCAAAACTTGTTTCGATTCCGCTTATACCGAACGCGGCAAGATTATACTCAACTTGCTTGTCCTTAGCGGAATGGGGCGCGTGGTCGGTAACGATGCAGTCCAAAGTGCCGTCCTTTAAGCCCGAAATTACCGCAATCTTATCCTTTTCCTCGCGGACGGGCGGATTTACCTTGGTATTCGTATCGTAAGTAGTAATTATATCGTCGGTGAGAATAAAGTAGTGAGGGCAAGTTTCCGCCGTAACCTTAACCCCGCGCGATTTAGCGCTTCTTATTATTTCAACTCCGCTGTAAGTAGAAACGTGACAGATATGAACGGGAATATCCAAACTTTCGGAAAGAGCAATCTCGCGCGCAATCATTATATCTTCCGCGGCGCGGAGCTGACCTTTCAGACCCGTCAAAGTGGAATTAAAACCTTCGTTCACCACTCCGCCGTCAACTAAGTTTTTATCTTCGCAATGGCAAAGACATTTTAAGCCGAAATCGTTTGCGTATTCCATTGCAAGACGCATAATTTGTGAATTTTCAACCGATTTCCCGTCATCGCTGAGCGCAACTACGCCGACAGACTTCATTTTTCCAATATCCGACAAGCTTTCGCCGTTTTCGCCCTTGGTGATTGAACCTATGGGGTGAATTTTGCAAAGCCCGACCTCGTCGGCGCGGTGTTTGATATAAGTTGCAACGACCGCGTTGTCGCATACGGGATTGGTATTGGGCATACAGCAAACTTGCGTTACTCCGCCCGCAACGGCTGCTTTCGAGCCGCTTTCAATATCCTCTTTCCCCTCGAAACCCGGCTCGCGCAAGTGAACGTGCATATCGATAAAGCCGGCAAGAATATGTTTGCCGCTTGCATCTATGGTTTTGCAGTTTTCGGCAATTTCGGGCGCAATTTTCTCGATTTTTTTGCCGTCTATAAGCAAATCTACCTTAATTTCGCCCGCGGGCGTGACGACAGTGCCGCTTTTTATAAGAAGTTTCATAAATTTGCCTCCCTATATTCGTTAAACAGTTTTAAAAGCGCCATTCTGACGGCAACGCCGTTGGTTACTTGCTCCAAAATAACGCTTTTTTCGCCGTCGATGACTTGCGGCGTAAGCTCGACCCCTCTGTTTACGGGGCCAGGGTGGAGCACCAACGCGCCTTTTTTTGCATATTTTAACAATCCGTCGTTTACGCCGTAATAGCGGGAATATTCCGAAAGCGACGGAAACAGCCCGCCGTTTTGCCTTTCAAGCTGTATTCTAAGTCCCATAACCGCGTCTGCGCCGTCGATTGCTTCTTCACGGCTTTTGCAGATATGCGCGCCGAGCTTATCAAGCTCTTTGGGTATCATAGTTGCGGGGGCGTACATATAGACCTCCGCGCCAAGTTTTTTCAGTCCGAAAAGGTTGCTCATTGCAACACGGCTGTGCTTGATATCGCCCAAAATAGCGACCTTTAAGCCCTCTATTTTGCCGAATTTTTCCCTAAGCGTACAGATATCCAAAAGCGCTTGGGTTGGATGCTCGTGCATGCCGTCGCCGCCGTTTAAGACGCTTGCTTTGACATTTTCGGCAAGCAGTTTGGGCGCGCCCGCCATTTGGTGGCGTATGACGATGAAATCGACTTTCATTGCGTCAAGGTTTTTGCCCGTATCGATAAGCGTTTCGCCCTTTTGCACCGAGCTTGTGGCAACCGAAATGTTTACCTCGCTTGCGCCGAGATATTTTGCGGCAAGCTCGAACGAAGAGCGCGTGCGGGTGCTGTTTTCGTAAAAAAGCGTGACAAGCGCTTTGCCTTTAAGCAAATCCGAATGTTTTTTATCGGATAAAATCAGCTTTTTCATCTCTTTTGCGGTATCCAAAATTTCGTAAATTTCTTCTACCGACAAATCTTTTAAACCCAAAAGGTCCTTAGTTTTTAACATCTTTTTTACCTTTAATTCAGTTGACAGAAAAAAAGCGGCAAAGACGCTATTTTAAATCAAATAGCTTCCCGACCGCCACGCTTGATATCATATTTTCGGGGAAACGACTTCCCTTTTTTTAAAATAGAAATCATTGTTATCTTCTGCCTTTATTTTCCGTTTGATTATATCACACTTTTATTTTAAAAGTAAAGCGTTTTAAAGTATTCTTTGCAACGTAAAATCAACTTTGTCGCAAGAGGTGAGAATATATTCGACGCCGCCCTTTACGGTGCGGAAAGGAAAAAACGACTCTCCGTGGATATGCCCGAACACAACTTTATCCGCTTTGAACTCCTCGAAAAGCGCAGTAAAATCCGTTGCGGGCGACGTCTTGGAAAAGGGCGGATAATGTATCATAACGATAAGTTTGTCACCCTCTTCCCTAACTTTTTCGACCTCTTTGAAACAGAGTTTGAACCGCTCCGCCTCACGCTTATAAAGCTTTTCGTCGGTGTCCGAATAGTCGTTGCTGCCGGGGCAAGTCCACCCGCGAGAACCGCATATAATTATATTTTCGAACTTGACGCAGTCGTTTTGAAGAAAGTAAAAATTGCCGTCGGGAGCGGCGCGGCGGAGCTTGGTTATGCCGTTCCACCAAAAGTCGTGATTGCCGCGGATAAAGACTTTTTTGCCCTTTAATCCTTTAAGCGAATCAAGGTCGTAAAGCCCTTCTTCAAGGGTGGTCCCCCAACTTATATCGCCCGCGATTAAGACGATATCATCGTCGGATAAAACTTTCTTTTGCCAATCGGATTTAATTTTTTCAAAATGATTTTCCCAACCTTTACCGAATACGTCCATAGGCTTGTCCGACATTCCCGAAAGGTGCAAATCGCTTATTGAAAATACTGCCATAAACATATTGTAGCATTTTATTTAAAGAATTACAAGCAGTTTGATTTATTGCAAAAAAATAGCCGTTTTAGGGCAAAAACCGCCGATTATGCGTGACATAGTACTACGAAAACACACAAAAACACAACTTCCCCCTCGGTTTTTGAGGGGGAAGCAAGGAGAAATTAAAAAACAAAGCTACACGCAGTTTACGCCTTAACTATTGTTTTGAAGAAGGTTTGCCTTGCGGGTACAAGGGAAGTTCGAAGAACCCCGCGCATACCTCTTGAGAGTAATCCTGTGCGGGCGGAATAGCGCAATAGCCGTAGCTGGGAACGAGAATTTCCACGTCGATTGCGACCTTTAAAATTACGGTGAGGCAAGCGTTGACGCTGAAAGTATTTGTGTCCGAATTGAACCTACCTTCGGCGCATACGGCAGAAACCTCGCTTGTTACTTTATAGGGCATAATCGAAGGCGCGGGTACGAATAAAAGAACGTCCTCGGTTACGCTTATGGTGGACTGAGCCACGCCCTCCACTCCGTTTGCATCGGTGTAAAGCACTTCGACGGGAATACCTACCGTTGCTTGCACTCTTGCACAGCCGGGTTTGTCGTGAAGTCTTTCTATGTTAAGACTTGTGATGTTGCCCGTAGACGAAGTAGACCTTGCGCTTATGAAAGTCAAGGGGTATGTAGGTTCAGCGGGGACGTTGCCCTCAAGCGTGAGCGAATAGTTTTCAATCTGAATTTGCTTTATGCAGGCATCAAAAATCTTTTGTGCCTGAATGCACACTTTCTCACACATTCCGTTAAGGGGATTGCCGCTTATAGTACCGGGGCATTTATCCGATTGAAAGTTGGAAAAAAATGACATTTTAACCTCCGTTTTTTGTCGTTAATTTATTATATGCTCACGCACTATTTTTTGCACGGCACAAACAGCTTGCACGAGGGATATAAGGGCTTGGAAAAGTTTATCCTTTTAAGCTCCTCCGCGGGCACGCCGAATTTAAGGGAAATAGATTTGTAGGTTTCCGTAGGAAGGCAACTGTAAATTTCCATCTCCTCCCCGATTTCCGCAATCGCGCCGCAAAAAAAGTTTTTTACGGGCGTGCGGAACGCAGCCTCTACCTCCGCTTTGGTCTGCCCGCGTTTGACCCTGAAATATTTGCTTCTGTCCGTAACGAGCGTAAACATTTGATATATCATACGCAAATAAAAGATAAATTGTTCATAATCTGACGAGGAATTTTGTAGAATATTGTTGATGAAGAACAATATTTACCGTTCTGCCGCGCAAGTTACGGCATTTTCCACCGTAGAAAAAGGACTAAGCTTTATTTACAGAATAATTTTAACGCGCATAATAGGCGCGGAAGGTATAGGCATTTATCAGATTTGCCTAACGGTGTTTTCGGTGTTTTTGACGGTCGCTTCAAGCGGTATTCCCGTAACGGTATCCCGCCTAATGGCGAAATCGAACGCGAAAAACGATATATCGGGCAGAAACGCTGCGGTGACCGCGGGCGTTGTTTGCACTTTGGCAATAACCGTGCCGATTGCGCTTATTTTGTTTTTCGGCAGAAACGCTTTCGGATTTTTATTTTCGGACGAGCGGTGCGTTCAAATTTTCATAATTTTATTGCCCGGGCTTGTCTTAACTTCGGTATACGGAGTTATACGCGGCTCGTTTTGGGGCAACAAACAATTCTTGCCATACTCGATAATAGAACTTGTCGAGGACGCGATAATGGTATTTGCGGGCATAGCGTTGATTTGGGGCGTTGCCGACCCCGTTATAGGCGCAAGAAACGCTACCCTTGCCGTGCTTATATCCTACTGTTTTTCGTTTGCGGCTTCGCTTTTTTGGTATTTCAAGAAAGGCGGAAAATTCGTAAACCCCAAAAAACAATTAAAACCCCTTATTGCTTCGTCAACGCCGATAACGGCGATGCGCACCTCTACTTCGTTGCTTAACTCCGCCGTGTCGGTGCTTATGCCCGCTCTTTTAATCAGCGCGTGCGGATATTCGAGCTCCGAGGCGATGAGCATTTACGGCGTTGCAATGGGTATGGCTGTGCCTCTTTTGTTTACGCCGAACGCGCTTATCGGCTCGATTGCCGTCGTGGTTGCGCCCGAGCTTTCGGAAAATTATTACAGAAAAAGAGAAAAAGCCGTTCGTTACGATGTGGAAAAGACGGTAAAAGCCTCTATTTTCATCGCAACGGTGCTTATCCCCGTGCTTTTCGTGCTTGGCAACGCGATAAGCGTATTCCTTTTCGATAACGAACTGTGCGGAGAATTGGTGCGCAACTGCTCGTTCATAGTGCTGCCGCTGTGCATATCGATGATTACAAATACTGTTTTAAACAGTATGAACTGCGAAAAACGTACGCTGTTACACTTCTGCATAGGCGCGGTTGCGATGATTTGCTCGGTTTTGTTCTTGACGCGTTACCTTGGGGTGTATGCCTATGCTTTGGGGCTTGCTTTAAGCCAACTTATATGCGCGGCGCTTAACTTGCACCTTTTGAAAAAGAAGTGCGACGGCATAGCATATATGAAGTACACCTTGCACGGCATTTTAATCGTAGTTGCGGCGTGCCTGTTCGGGTGGTTGCTGAACGGAATAATTTCACACTACCTTGCGCCCGTTTGGCAGATACTTATTTGCGGACCGTTGATTTTGGGCTTTACATTGCTTGCGCAGTATTGCCTTTCGATGATTTCTTCGCGCCCGTTCAAAAAGTTGTTCTCAAGGCAGAAAAAAGCAAAACAAAAATAAATTAAGGCGCCCGCGCAAAGCGCAATTCCCATAGGGAATTATCAGAAATAAAAATCCCTCTGACTTTGGTCCGAGGGATTTTACATACACGCAATAAGTTGTTAAATTATTTCTTGTCAATCATTTTCTAAACCCATTAAGTAATCGATGGTAACATCAAAATATTTGGCAAGTATAACAAGTTGAGAACCTCTTATGTCTGCTTGGCAATTTTCCCATCGACAAAGAGCTGACGAACTTATATGTACTTCTTTCGCCAATCCTTGAATAGACAACCCTTTTTCTTGTCTTAACGCTTTTAATCTTTCTGAAAATTTTTCCATATCATACCTTGTATTATATTTATTATATCCCAAAAGAGGGATAAATGTTTGACAATCCCTAATTAGGGATGATATAATTATCCCAAAAGAGGGATAGAATATGATAAATGAATTTAAGAAAGAAATAATCGAGAACTATTTAAAAGCAAACAAAATTTCAAAAACAAAATTCTGCAAGTTGTGTGGCATAAGCTGCTGTACGTTAGAAAAGATACAGAATAATAAAAACTATAGGATAGGCGCTCTTTTTAAAATTGCAAAAGTAGTAAAAATTCAAGTTCATCAAATGTTCGGCAAAGATTAAAACGTTGTTTTGCGGATATAAGATTTATACCGATATCTCACTAGGCTACGAGTAGCCTATTTCGTCAATGAAAAAAGTACGGAAAAGGCACAGCTTAACGCTATGCCTAATTCTCTTTTACCTGCGACTTGCCTAAAATTCCCTATGGGAATTACTGTAAAGCGCGGGCGCTTTTTTTATTTAGCGGTAAGCTTAATCGAAAACAAACCTTTCACCGCCAAAAGTATTAAAAACACGCCGAAAAGCTTTTTTAAAATTACGGCGGGCAACAGCGCCGCGATTAGCCCGCCCGCAACCGAAGTTAAAACGGCGGGAACAATTACGCTCCATACCCCGTCGGTCTTTAAAAGACCGCGTTCTTTATGCGCCTTTAAAGAAAAGGCAGCCATAGGCAAAAAGGCAATTAAATTGGTTGCTTGCGCTATGTGCTGTTCAACGCCCAAAATTACGGTTAAAACGGGGATTAAGATAGTGCCGCCGCCCATTCCCATACCGCCGAGCATACCCGAGAAAAATCCCGCTAAAAGATAGAGAATAAAGCTCATATCAACATTCTTACCCCCGCGACAAGCATTACGGCGATAAACACCGCGTTAACGATAAATTCTGGTAGTTTGTTTAGCAAAAACGCCCCGAGCAGTCCGCCCGCAACCGAGCCGATTGCGGCGGGGATAACCACGTCCGCGGCAAAATAGCCGTTAATTATATAGGTTATCGCACTGGCGGCGCAGACGGGAGCAATGACTAAAATTGCCGTGGCGTGGGCGTGTTTTTCCTCGTAACCGAGCATATTTTTAAGCAGCGGCACCACTACCATTCCTCCGCCTCCGCCGAAAAGTCCGTTTATTCCGCCAGTCAAAAGCCCCGTGAATATTCCCTTTAAAGATTTTTTCTTGAACAACATTTCCATATCAGTTTTTGCAAAATTACCAAAATAATGAATTTTTTCTTATAATTTGAGTGCTAATTGCTTGCTTATAATCTTTGATTATATTAAAATGTAAAGGTACGATTAAAAAGGTTTTTGAGTTTTTTGAGAAAACCTCAGGAGTTTTATGGCTAAAAATTACTCAAACAAGAACAGAAAAAGAAAGGCTGTTATAGCTATGCTTTGCGCGCTGTCCGTAACTTGCACCGGTCTTGCCGCGGCTTGCGCACCCACCGAAGAGAATCCCCCCTCTACCGCCGTTACGGCGAAAGACGACGCTCAGCTTTTGAAAAACGGAAACTTCGAGCACTTCGATATTCCCGATAAGGCGATTCACCTTATCAAAAACGTAAACAGTTGGACGCTCGGCGGCGACACCTCGGTTAAATCCGGCATTGTCGGCACTTCCGACGACGATTGGGGCAAGCTTACAGCGGACGACCTTGCGGAAAAGCTTGACTTTAACAACGACTTGACCACCGATAACGATGAGTATGTAAATTACAACTCGATGCGTTCGCGCGATATTCCTTACAAGGATACCTATGCGGCGACGCTTGAAGCGGACAAGCTTGACGACAGCTGGATAACCAAGTACGACGGCGGATATCAAGGTTATTTCGATATTCAAGGCGACGAAGAAAGCGGCTACACCTTGAACGGCGAAACCGTTTATTACAACGCCGACGACAAGGAGTTCTACTTTGACGAGAGCTTCACTAACCTTGTCAGAAAAGAGCTTATCGCCAACCCCGGCACCCATTGGGGCGATTTCAAGACGAACGACGACGGCACTTATGCATTCGGCGACCAAAAAGCGTACAAGGACGATAACGGCAATTATTACCTTGACGAGGATATGGAAGAAAAGCCCGTAGGCAACGTATTGATGATACACAACGCACCCACGGACTCGAACAACAACGGGCTTCACCAATACTACACCTCCTCCTCGATTACGCTCGAAGCGCAGACCTCCGCCGAGATATCCCTTTGGGTTAAAACCTCGGATTTAAAGTTTAACAAGGGCTACGCCGCGGACGAAAACGAAGAGGACAAGGGCGCGTATATAGAAGTAGTTCAGACCGTTGCAAGCTCGCCTATAGACTCTTTCCAAATCAAGGCGATTAACACCGAAAAAATTCTCGGCGGCACAACCGATACAGAGCTTAAATCGAATAACGGTTGGGTAAAATATACCGTTTATATCAACGCGTGCGATTTTGCAAACACAACCGTGCAGTTGAAACTCGGTTTGGGCAACTCGGAAAACAACGAAAAGGTTACGGGCTACGCCTTCTTCGACGACGTTCAAGTCACGAAGTACCGCGAGCTGAGCAATATCGAGTCATACGACAAGGCAAAGGTTGCTAATACGACTTGCACCCTTACTTCCGACGAGGACGAGAAAATTTTCTACGCAGACGTCGCTTCAGACGGAACGTCGAGACACGCTTACGACTTCAACTACCTTATCGACCTTGCGTCGGAAACCGGCATGGGCGAGGACGCGCACTACGCGGCAATACCTTTTGACACAAGCTCTGTGCAAGCGGGTTTGACTACCGAAAAGGACAGCAAGGGTGCGGAATACGCGGCGGCAAAGGAAATCAGCAACAACGTTATTTCAAACGTTGGCAGCAAGGCGCAAAGCGGTTTGAACCTACCCAAGGATTTGACAGACGGCCGTCCCACCTCCAACGACCTTATAACGGCGTTTGACAAAAACAAAGTTTTCAGCGGCAGCGATTTCAGCGGCAGAAGAGATTTTTCAAAGCTTTTAAATAACCTTACGGGCGACAACGGCGCGCACAACCTTCCCGCGGCGAACGGCGGCAACACGCTTGTTATGTTCTCGGCGTACGGCGCGCCCTACACTTCCACGATAACGCACAGCGATTTCACGCTTGCAAAAGACGGATATTTGCTTGTATCGTTCTGGGTTAAAACGAGCGATATGGACGGCGACACGGCGGCTACGGCGAAAGTTTACGAGCTTGACAAAAACAATCTGCCCGATGAGGACAGCGTTCAGACCTTGACTGTTGACACCACCGATAAAACGACCGATTTCGAGGACGAAAAAGATATTTATAAGGGTTGGGTACAGTGCTTCGTATTTGTGAAGAACGAAACCGACAGCGAAAAAACGTTCAAAATCGACTTCTCGTTCGGAACTACCGAGATAACTTCCGCTACCTCTTTCGAAAGCGGCTATGCGGCGATTGCGAACTTACAGACCCTTAATATTAACGAGGATATTTACGACCTTGCCTCCGCCGGCACTACCACCGCGCTTTTCTCGTTCACCAAGGACAGCAAAAAGGACGGCGGAACCGCATTCGACGAGGCGACGGGCACTTACGACGTAAACGAAGGGCTTGCTCTCCCCGATACCTACACGGGTATAAACGGAGCTAACGTTTTGGGTAGCCTCGGCGATAAAAATTCGCTTAATGCGGGTCTTATCAACAGAGATGTATTCGGCGACGAAAACTCCGTAATGACCGCCGACGCAAAGAAAGCGATTTTAAACAGCTTTTTAAGCGGCGCAACCGAATGGGATAAAGTTTTCGGCGAGAATTGCTATCAGCCCCTTATCATTATAAATAATTTAAGGACTTATGTAGCAAAAGCGGCGGCTAACGAAACGAACTTCGAAAAATATTATATTTTGCTTGACGACGACTCAACCGAAACTGCGGACGTGACGTTGAACGGCAAGAAATACAAATCGGCAAAAGGCACGACTTACAGCGACGATGAAACTTACTACTCCTTAACCGACGTGGTCAATTACGGCTATTACGGCGCAAGCAAGACGGTAGCCGCGAATGGCAGAGAGGTTATAAGCGTACGCGTAAAAGTCTCGGGCGATGCGGTTGCTTATGTTTACCTTGTTGATACAAGCAATGCGGACGACTTAAAGCTTTTGAACTACACCACCCCTTCCTACACATTCTGGTACGACGAAGAGGGCAACGTGTTGGATGAAGAGCTTGACGAAGATTGGACGGCTTCGGAGCACCGCGAACACATCGTTTACACTTTGCGCGACGACGGACTTTACGACGGCGAGGACGGCAAGCTGTACGGCAACCTTTACAATCTTGTCAAATCCTATAAAGACAGCAAGTACGAGCACGTTGAATACTTCAATGAAGACGGCACCCCCGTTATAGGCGGTTACGACTATATTGAAAAATACGGAGACGGCAAAACGTTCTACAAAACCTCAGCCGGCAAGAACGGCACGGTATCCGACCACTACCTTTGCAGTACGGACGGCACGCACGTTTACGAGTGTATAGACGGAAAGTATTATTACGTTGAAATAACCGAGGGTGATGACGATAAAACGACCGAGGTTACAAACCGCGATAACGAAATTAATAATTTCGATATAAAACACGCAAGATACAGCAACCCCGAAATAAACAAAGAGCTTGCAGTAAAATTAACCAAGGACGACTGCGATAGCTTGGGCGACGAGAACGGTTGGGTAACTGTTAACTTCGTGGTTTCAGCGGGCAGCGACGAAAAGAATTACCGCCTTGAAGTATGGAGCGGCGCACGCAACGAAACGGGCGTTGACGCAGACGGCAAATATGCCGACGGCGCGGTTGCGTTCGATTACAGCCACGGCACGGTAAGCGAAACTCGACTTAGCTCCTACGAAACGGAAATTATAAACGCTTACAATAGGGCGATTGCGGAAGTTAAACCCGAATTGCTTGGAGAGCTTACTTCGGGAACGAAAGAAAATATCCGCTCCTACGAAAAACTGCTTGAAAATCTTACCGCGGACCAAAAGCAACAAATAGAAAGCAAATTGGCACAGTACACCGACGGTAAATACGAGGCAAGCTACTACACCTTCACCCTTTACGATTCGGAAGCGTATGTTCCCTTCAACGCGAACACCGCACGCGACGGCGAAACGGGTTACAACTACGACGCATCTTCTTTCACGGAGAAACTTGCTTATCTTAAATTCGACGACGAGTCGAGGCACGAGAAAAATATTTTCGTAGACTACTCTGCCGTTGACCAAAGCATTTCCAAAAATACCGTATCGGACAGCAACGATACCGAGGAAGAAGAAAACAATAACTCTGCCGAGTTAGGACTTTATATCTCCTCAATCGTGCTTGTTGTAGTTCTGCTTATCACTCTTGTTTCAATACTAATCACGCAGTATATCAAGAAGAGAAGAAAGGCCAAGGGCGTGAAGAATTCGAACAAAAACGTATACCGCAAGCGCGACAGATACGTTAAGAAACTTCACCTTGTAAAGGACGAAGTCGTTGAGCCCGAAACCGAAGGCACTACGGACGTTCCCGAGGCTGAAATTCCCGCAGAGGAGCCTACACCCGTTGATAACGAGGCTACGGAAGTTCCCGCAGAAGAACCCGCACCCGAAGAAACGACGGAAGAAACCTCCGACGAAAACAAGGAATAACCACAATTAAAAACCCGCCGAGCGCAAACGCGCTCGGCGGGTTTTTTATTAAATTCTAAGTCCTTTCGGCAAGTGATTTTTTGCGACTCCGTTTACTACTTTACACCAACCCAACGGGTATCCTTTGAACAACACCGCTTTCCACCCGCTTTCTTCGTTGCAATCAAAGGTAAGTCCGCGCAGATATTTAAGGGCAGTTTCTTCGCTTACCTCCACACCGTTTACTTCGCCACCATTCAAACTCATTGCGAGCGCATGAGACGGCTCGAAGCGACCGTTTTTCAATTCGCCCAACTTTACCCCGGCTTTAAGCTCTGCGGGGAAATTGTCAATTAGGGAATATACTCCGTCACCCAACTTTACTATATTTTTAAGTTCAACGGAAATAACATTTTTTGCAAACTCGGCAAACTCTTTTTTGTCGCTTTCCTTAACCTTCAAACGGAAATCTTCGGCGCGCTCGCCCGCAGTTTTATCAAGTACGGCGCAAAAGTGCCCCTCTCCCCGCACTCGATGCGGCATAAGCTTTTTCATTTTTATTAAAGTATATTCGGGGTGAAGTTTTAGAAAGTTTTCAATCTGCCGCTCGTCCTCGTCGGGGGCAAAGGTGCAAGTAGAATAAACCAACCGTCCGCCGCCCGCAAGCATCGCGTTTGCGCTTTCCAAAATTTTTGCTTGCCGCGCCGCACACGCTTGCACAGCCTTAAGGCTCCACTCGCGCACGGCGGCGTCCTCTTTTTTGAACATACCCTCGCCCGAGCAAGGCGCGTCAACGAGGATTTTATCGAAATAATTTTTATAAAAAGCAGCAAGGTTTTCGGGGCTTTGGCAAGTCACGGCAGCGTTCTTTACGCCGAACCTTTCGATATTGCTTTTTAGTATTCCGTAACGCTTAAAGTCGATTTCATTCGCAACCAAAACGCCTTGCCCTTGCATATACTGCGCGATTTGCGTTGCTTTGCCGCCCGGGGCGGCGCACAAATCGAGAACGCGCTCGCCCGACTTAACTTCAAGTTCCGGCACGGCGCACATTGCGGAAGGCTCTTGCACATAGTACAGCCCCGCCGCGTGAAATATAGTCTTGCCCAAACTTTCGCCCTTGGCGTAATAGCCGCTGTGCTCCCACGCAACCTCGCCGTCAAGCGGAACGGGCGCAAGCTTTTCGAACTCTTCGGGCGTTATTTTAAGCGTGTTTGCGCGCACGGCTTTTTCGGCGGGACGGTCGTAGCTTTCAAAAAAAGCCGCGAACTCAGCGCCAAGCTCGCCTTGCAACCTTTCAAGAAATTCCGTGGGCAAATCAACCATTTATAAGCTCCTTGAACTGCGCCAAAGTCAGCACTGTTTTGCCAGCCGCCGCTGCTTTTTTTGTGCGGTCGGTGTCATCGCCTTCCTCCGCGACGTAATGGGTGCACTCGTCCACGCGCTGCTTGTAGCTGCCGCCCAACTCGTAAATTCTGTCCACGAACGAAAGGGAAATCGACGTATCATCCTCTATCTTACGCGAGAAGTTGAACTTTTTGCCCGCAAGCTTGCCTTGCCGCCGTATGCGTTTTTTAGTTAGGTTGTTGTTGAATTTTATGCGCTTTTCGGCGCGCGCTTGCTTTTCCTTATTCTTGGCTTGTCTGTATTTTTTGAAACCCGTACACTGCGGCGGGGCGACGGCGTAGTTGGATATTTTGCCGTAGGCGAACCCCAACAGCTTTACCAAACCGAAAAAGTCGCACCCGTACTTTTTGCACATTGCTTCCACTACTTTCATCGTCGCGTATGCATCGTCGGCGGCGCGGTGGGGCGTGAACTCGACGCCAAGCTCTTCCGCTATGTGTTCAAGCCCGAACTGCCGTGAAAAGTCGTTTTTGCCCGCCATAAAGAACATTTGACTGTCCGCGAACGAAAACTCGAACGAGGGTAGCTTGAAACGGCGGGTTTCCAAATTAAGATACTTTACGTCGTTTAAGACCGCGTGCCCGACAGCCACGGAGTTTTTATCCTCTAAAAGTGCCTTTATCTGCGGATAAACCGCATTGAACTTGGGGTATTTTTTAAACTCCTCGTAATTGTACGGCAAAACGATACCCTTATCGCCCTTTCTGTCGGTCAACTCGAACTTGCCTTTAGGGTTGATTAGGATATCACGCTTTTCGATAATATTGAATTTTTCGTCGCAGACGACGTAACCGAACGCGCAGATTTTGGCATAGGTCTTGTGTACGCCCGCGCACTCGATATCGAAGAAAACCAAATTCATTTCGGTATTTATTATAACACAGTGCGGGTTGACTTTTCAATCAGTTTATAATATAATTTTAATACCTATGAAGAAAGTTCTTACCGTTGCGGTTTGCAAAAATGCGGGCGCGGAATTGCCCGCGAAAGAAGAAATAGAGATACTTTATGCGGAAGAGGGCGGAAAAGCCTTATACGAGCTTTTAAAGCAAATTAAAAGCAAGTACGCGGTACTTGTGGACAGCGATTTTGTTTGCGGCGAAACCGAGGCTTTTTTAAAAGAGCTTGACGACGCGTCCGCAGATATCGTGGTTTTCGAGGGCGGGTATTTATTTAAGTCAGCCGTGCTCAAAAGCTTGCCCGCAAAATATTGCGTTGACAGATATTCCGCGGAAATTTTTGCGGCGTTTAACGCAAAGTCGGTTGCTACGGTAAAATTAAAGCCGTTTACCTTTTCCGCCGTACATACGGAATATTCGGACGAGATTGCGGCAATGCTTACCGACGCGTTGGACGAATTTAAAAGGAGCAAAGCAAAGCTTACCAAAGAGGTTTACTCCTTTATCTTCGAGGCGCTGTTATCAAGGCTTATAACCTTTTATATGAGCGCGATGTTGGCGATTAAAGCCAAGGCAATAAACGCGGAAACTCTGAAAGAGTTCGATTCGAGGTTGAAGGACAATATAGTTTTGTACCTTGCGCTTGAAAAGCGGTTTTATGCTGCCGACCTTAAAAAACTGAGGGCAAAAGATTTCAAGATAAGCTTTATTCAAGCAAATAAATTTAAAAAACGGATTAGAAAATAAAATGAAATCCGCCGAGCGTCGCTCGGCGGACTGTTTTTTATTTTTTCGGAACAAGCTTTTCCTTGCCGCCCATATAGGGACGAAGCACCGGTGGAATATAGACGCTGCCGTCGGCTTGCAAGTGATTTTCAAGAAAAGCGATAAGCATTCTCGGGGGTGCAACCACAGTGTTGTTTAGGGTGTGAACAAACTCGTTTTTGCCGTTCGCCGCCTTGTAACGGATACCCAAACGCCTTGCTTGCGCGTCGGTCAAGTTGGAGCAACTGCCCACCTCGAAATACTTCTTTTGACGGGGGCTCCACGCTTCTATATCGCAGCTTTTGTATTTTAAATCGGCTAAATCGCCCGAACAACAAATAAGCTGACGTACCGGAATTTCCATTGAAACGAAAAGTTCTACGGTATAGTTCCAAAGCTTTTCGTACCAATAGTCGCTTTCCTCGGGCTTGCAAAGGACAATCATCTCTTGCTTTTCGAATTGGTGTATGCGGTAAATGCCGCGCTCTTCTATGCCGTGCGCGCCCTTTTCTTTTCTGAAACAAGGCGAATACGATGTAAGCGTTTGCGGAAGGGCGCTTTCGGGTAAAATTTCGCCCATAAATCTGCCTATCATAGAGTGCTCGGAAGTGCCGATTAAATACAAGTCCTCGCCCTCTATTTTGTACATCATACCGTCCATTTCCTCAAAGGACATAACGCCCGAAACAACGTCGCTGCGAATCATATAAGGCGGTATGCAATAGGTAAAGCCTTTATCAATCATAAAGTCCCGCGCATAGGATAAAACGGCGGAATGTAAGCGGGCTATATCGCCGGTAAGGTAATAAAAGCCGTTGCCGCTTGTACGCCTTGCGCTGTCCAAGTCGATGCCGTTAAGGCTTTCCAAAATATCGAGGTGATAGGGAACGTCAAAAGGCTTTTCCGCGTGGTTTAAGAAAACCTTGCCCTCCACGTTTTGGCTGTCGTCCTTACCCAACGGCACGTCTGCGGCGATTATGTTGGGAATTGCCATCATATTCTTTTTAAGCTTATCGTCTATTTCGGCGGTTTCGGTTTCTATTGCGGCAATTCTGTCGTTGTTGGCTTTTGAGGTTGCTTTTGCCTCTTCCGCCTCCGCCTTTTTACCCTCGCGCATAAGCGCGCCTATCTGCTTTGCAAGCGCGTTTCTTTGGGCGCGAAGGCTGTCGCCTTCTTGTTGAAGCTCGCGCTTTTTTCTATCGAGGGTTATTACTTCGTCCACAAGGGGCAACTTTTTATCTTGGAATTTTTTTCTAATATTCTCTTTTACAAACTCCGGATTGTCACGGATAAGGTTAATATCAATCATTTTTATTGTCCTTAAAAACAAGATTAACGATATTATACTTAAAATAAACCGCAAATGCAAATAAATAGCTTAGAATTTCTTGAAAATCGGTTATATTTATGATAAAATAAAGGTGTATGAGCAAAATATTTTTTAAAGTCGGTACAAAGGAAAAACCCGAGGAAAAGCCCGAAATAGCCCCGCAGCCGTCCGACGAAGCAACCGAAGAAAGTACGGTTGCCGCAGACGAGGCTGTGCAAATTGCGCTGTTCCCCGGCGACGAGCAACGCCCGCGTGTCGAAACGGCGGAACCCGCCGCCCCCGCGGAAGCTTTCGATAAGCAGAAAATAATCAAATACTTCAAGTCGCACCCGAAAAAAGCGGTTTCAACCAAGGTTGACAGATTTTCGCCCAAGCTGAACAAAGGTCTTTCGGCGGAACAAGTAGAAACGCGGTTTAAGCAGTTTTTATTCAACGATACGAACAAGAAGTACTCCCGTTCGTACGCGAGTATTTTCGTTGGGAATATCTGCACGTTTTTTAACTTACTGTGTCTTTTTGCGGCAATCGCGCTGCTTGTAGCAAACACGCAAGGATTTTCGAACTATCTTGTTATTGTTATAACGACCGCAAACGTTGCGATTGGTATTATCCAAGAGATACGCTCTAAGCTGTCGATAGATAAGCTGTCTATTTTGGCGAAAAATACCGTTAAAGTAATACGCGACGGCGAAATAATAGAAATACCCGTGCAAGAAATCGTTTTAGACGACGTTATCGTGCTCGATTTGGGCAGTCAAGTGCCGGCCGACTGTATACTTGCGGAAGGTTCGGTAGAGGTCAACGAAAGCCTTTTGACGGGCGAATCGATTGCGATTAAAAAGCAAATAGGCGATATTTTATACGCCGGCAGTTTTATTGCGAGCGGAAGCGGAAAATTCAGAGTTGAAAAAGTCGGCAAAGAAACTTACCTTGAAAAGCTGACTTCCAAGGCGAAGAAGTATAAGCGACCCAATTCCGAGCTAATGAACTCGACAAAGCTGATAATTAAGTGCGTTTCGATACTTATTATCCCCATTGCGATAGGCACATTCCTTACGACCTACCACAATATAGATTATAACGACGAAACTTATCTTAAAGTGTTAGCCGCCGGCGGCGGAATAAACGTTGACGTAAACTACGCCGTTCAACGAACATGTACCGTAGTTATAGGTATGATACCTTCGGGAATGTTGCTTTTAACGAGTATAGCGCTTGCCGTGGGAATTATGCGACTGACCAAGTCCAACACCCTTGTGCAAGATATGTATTCCTTGGAAATGCTTGCGCGCGTTAACGTGCTATGCCTTGATAAAACGGGAACGATTACCGACGGCAGAATGCGCGTAAACGACACGATTATTTTAAACACCGTAAAAGACTATTCGCTAAACGACATAATGGGCAGCTTGCTTAGGGAGCTTGACGGAAACAACCAAACCTCGATAGCCCTAAATAACCACTTCGGATATAACGATATTTTCGCGGCGACGGCAAAGATACCGTTTTCATCTAAAAGAAAACTGTCTGCGGTAACCTTTGACGAGGCGGGAACTTTTGCAATGGGCGCTCCCGAGTTTGTGCTTAAACCCTACCCCGCCAAGGTTGAAAAAATAGTAAAACAGTATGCTCAGATGGGCTTGCGCGTAATTGTGCTTGCGCACTCTCCCTCCCCCATAGTCGGCGATAAACTACCCGCAATTATGAAGCCGATTGCGATAATTTCGATAGCCGACAACGTGCGCGAGGACGCGATTGACACCATTAAATGGTTTAAGGAAAACGACGTTAACGTCAAAGTTATTTCGGGCGACAACCCCGTAACCGTTTCCGAGGTAGCCAAGCGCGCGGGAATTGCGAACGCGGATAAATTTATTTCCCTTGACGGGCTGAACGATACCGAGGTTGAAAACGTTGCGAACAAGTATACGGTATTCGGCAGAGTTTCACCCGAGCAAAAAGCAATATTGGTGCGCTCGATTAAGTCGCAAGGCAATACAGTTGCGATGACGGGCGACGGCGTAAACGATATTCTTGCGCTGAAAGAAGCCGATTGCGCGATATCGGTTGCATCCGGCAGCGAGGCGGCAAGAAACGTATCTCACCTTGTTTTGATGGACAACAACTTCAATTCTATGCCGAAGATTGTTGCCGAGGGCAGACGGGTTATAAATAACATTAAAAACTCTTCGTCGCTGTATTTGATGAAAACGCTGTTTACGGCAATTCTTGCTTTCCTTTGCATATGTATGGGCAAACCGTATTTGTTTATGCCTCAGAATATGCTTTTATTGGAAACGGCGATAATAGGCGCACCCTCGTTCTTCCTTTCGTTGCAACCCAATAAGGACAGAGTGCAAGGCAAGTTTATTACCCACGTTATGAGCGGAGCCGTGACGGGCGCGATACTGATGATACTTTGCACTATGGCAATGTATTTGACGAACGTTATAGACCCCGACGAATTCGGCGCGCACTACCGCGCAATGTGTATGATTGCGATGACGTTCTCCGGCTTTGTAATGGTATTCCGAACTTGTCAGCCGTTCAACGTATATCGGGCAGTGCTGTGTTTGGCGGTGTTCGGAATTATTGTAGGGTGCTACTGCATTACGCCGTTGACAGACGCGATGCTGTATAAAGATTGGTCGGCGCTTGAATGGGACTATGCGAAAGTACTTATTATAGTAGTTGTAGTAGAAGCCGCCTTCCCTATTTCGGGCTGGCTGCAAGAGCTGTCGCATATAATATTCCCGTCCACAAAGAAAAAAGAAAAAGAGCCGAAAGAAAAACGCAAAAACAAAGCGTAAATAAAAATCCGCCCGCGCAACAGCGCGGGCGGATTTCTATTTTAAATATCAGATAAGCCTATAAGGAAATCTGCCGAAACATCATAAAAACAACATAAAGCAGCTAAATCTTTAAAAGAAGGTTCTTGGTAATTGCACTCCCAATGCGAAAGTGTAGAAATTGTTACAGAAAGAGCTTCCGCCACTTGCTTTTGCGTTAACCCCTTATCCACCCTTAACTCTTTAAGTTTTTCTCCAAAAGTTTTCATAAATAAATAATAACACGCCTTGTATCGTTTTTCGATTGACAGTCGAAAAACGATATGCTATATTAGTAAAACAAGGAGGTTGTTTGTGGCATCTATATTATACGAACTTATGAAACATGAGTGCGTTTAAGAATTAAAAGAAAGGCTTATAAAAGAAAACAAAAGCTTGGAATTACAAGATGTAGAAAAGGAAAAAGAAAAACTTGAAGCTATACTTGACGATGACGGAAAGAGGATATTGAGAAGGTACGCCGTGACTTTGGAAACTTGGTTTGACTATTTAAACTACCACGCTTGCATCGAAATATTGAACAAAGCCGTTAAAATAGGTATGGAATTACAGAAAGCATTCAACGGTTTTGACAATTAAAAAGCGCGGAGCGTTGCTCCGCGCTTTTTTGATATTATTCGCTGTCGGTGTCTGCGCCCTCGGCTAAGTCCTCGGGGGTGGCTTCTTCGGGAACTTCCGTTTCAGCCTCGTCGTCGCGCTCGGTCACGGCAACCGTTGCCACAAGCCCGTCTTTAAGACGCATAAGCCTTACGCCGCGCGCCGCCCTTCCTATCGTCGAGATTGACGAGCAGTGCATTCTTATTATTGTGCCGCCGTCGGAAATAATCATAATATCGTCGTCGTCGGTAACTTGTTTAAGATTGATAAGGTTGCCCGTTACCTCGTTAAAAGTGCCGGCTTTTATACCCTTGCCCGCTCTGCCTTGAATGCGGTAATCTTCCACTCTGCTGCGCTTTCCGTAGCCGCCCGTTGTCACGGTCAAAATGTCTTTGCTTTCGTCTACGACAAGCATATCTACAAGCGCGTCGTCATCGCCGATTTTCATTGCCTTTACGCCCGCCGTATCTCTGCCCATCGAGCGAACGTTTGACTCGTTAAAGCGGATACACTTGCCGCCCTTGGAGGCTATCATAAGCTCGTCGTTGCCCGTCGTGAACTGAACGGAAATCAAAGTGTCGCCCTCGTTAAGCTTGATTGCGATTTTACCGTTTTTGTTTATACGCGCAAATTCTTCAAGTTTGGTCTTTTTGATAAGTCCGTTTTTTGTCGCAAAGGCTATATAGCCCTCGGCGCCGTCTTTGACGGGAATAATCGTGGTTATCTTTTCGTTTTGCTCTATCTGAACAAGGTTTACGATAGCTCTGCCGCGCGCCGTACGCTGCGCTTCGGGTATTTCGTACGCTTTAATGCGGTATACTCTTCCGCGGTCGCTGAACAGCAATAGATGGTCGTGTGAGGAGCATACGAACATTCTCTCGACAAAGTCCTCTTCCTTGGGGCGGTGAGCCGTTATACCCTTGCCGCCGCGGTTCTGAGCGTGATACTCGGATACGGGAAGCCGCTTTACATAGCCCGAATGAGTCATAGATACGACAACTTGCTCAACGGGAATTAAATCCTCGTCCTCGATTTCGCCGCTGAAATCAATCGCAATTTCGGTCCTTCTTTCGGAGGGATATTTGCGCTTGATTTCCAAAAGGTCGGTCTTGATTATATCGAGCACTCGGCTTTCGTTAGCAAGGATATCTTTGTAATCTTCGATAGCCGCTTCCAAATTCGAAAGCTCTTCGTTGAGTTTGTCTACTTCCAAATGGGAAATTCTAAAAAGTCTTAACTCCGCAACGGCAGTAGCTTGTCTTTCGTCAAGCGCAAAGTTCGCCGTAAGTTGCTGAACGCAGTCGGTCTTGTCCTTTGCGTTTTTACAAACTTCGACTACTTCGTTTATGCTTGCTTGAGCAATAACAAGTCCGCGCAAAATGTGGGCGCGCTCTTCGGTTTTGTTCAAGTCGTACTTGGTACGGCGAACTATAACTTCCTTTTGGTGTTCGAGGTAGTAATACAAGCACTCTTTAAGGTTCAAAATTCGGGGCGTGCCGTCCACAAGGGCAAGCATTATAATTCCGTCCGAAACTTGCAAGTTGGTGTGCTTGTACAAAAGATTTAACACGACTTGCGCGTTTGCGTCCTTCTTTATCTCTATAACGATACGCATACCGTCGCGGTCGGACTCTTCGCGGATATCGGAAATTCCCTCGATTTTTTTGTTTTTAACAAGGTCGGCGATATTTTCGACAAGCTTAGCCTTGTTAACTTGGTATGGAATTTCGGTTACGATAATTCTTTGCTTGGTTTGGTTGCCGCTTTGGTACTCTTCTATTTCGCAGCGGGAACGGATGATTATACTGCCTCGTCCCGTTCTGTACGCCTTTTTTATACCGCTTCTGCCCATAATCAACGCGCCCGTAGGGAAGTCGGGGGCGGTGATATATTCGATTAGGTCGTCAACCTCGATATCGGGGTTGTCAATTAGGGCGATAACGCCGTCGATAACCTCGCCGAGGTTGTGGGGCGGAATGTTCGTAGCCATACCGACGGCGATACCGTCCGAGCCGTTTACAAGCATATTGGGGAAACGGGAAGGTAAAACCGAGGGCTGCATACCCGTGTCGTCGAACGTCGGGTAGAAGTCAACCGTTTCTTTATCCAAATCACGGAGCATTTCGGAAGCGAGCTTGGACATTCTCGCCTCGGTATACCTCATTGCCGCGGCGGGGTCGCCATCCACGGAGCCGAAGTTGCCGTGCCCTTCAACGAGGGGGAAATTGATTGAAAAGTCTTGTGCAAGCCTTACAAGCGCATCGTAAACCGAGCTGTCGCCGTGGGGGTGATATTTACCTAAGCAATCACCGACGATACGCGCGCACTTTCTGAACGCTTTATCGGAATACAGACCAAGCTCGTGCATGGAATACAAAATTCTGCGGTGAACGGGCTTTAAGCCGTCCCTAACGTCGGGAATGGCGCGGGACACGTTGACCGCCATTGCGTAGGCGATGAAGGACTTTTTAAGCTCTTCGTCTACCTCTCTGTCCAAAATTTTCGTCATTTCGAGCGTTCGTTTAAATTCTTCGGTCAGCTCGGGACTTGTTTCTTTTTTAGCCATTTTTTATCCTCTCCCCCTTAAATATCCAACTCTTCAACAAGCTTTGCGTTGTCTTCGATGAATTGACGGCGAAGCTCGGGCTGGTCGCCCATTAACAGCGAGAAAAGTCTGTCGGCTTCAATCGCGTCCTCTACGCTTATTCTTACAAGCGTGCGCCTTGCGGGGTCCATTGTCGTTTCCCAAAGCTGTTCTTTGTTCATTTCGCCAAGACCCTTATAACGCTGTAATTCGAATTTGCCGTTATAGGAGTTTCTGAACTCTTCGAGCGCCTTATCGTCGTAAAGGTAAGTATCCTCTATACCCTTTGCCGAAACCTTGTACAAAGGCGGCTGAGCGGCGTATACATGACCGTTTTCGACAAGCGGGCGCATATAGCGATAGAAGAAAGTAAGCAACAGTATTCTTATGTGCGAGCCGTCCACGTCGGCATCGGTCATTATGATTATACGGTCGTATCTGAGCTTGCTTTCATCGAAGTTTTCCATCATTCCGCAGCCGAACGCCGTTATCATCGCTTTAATTTCTTCGTTTTCGAGCGCACGGTGTACGCGCACTTTCTCTACGTTGAGAATTTTGCCGCGTAAAGGCAGAATTGCTTGGAACCGCCTATCGCGCCCTTGTTTTGCCGTACCGCCCGCGGAGTCGCCCTCTACAATGTAAATTTCGCAAAGCTCGGGGCGCTTATCCGAACAGTCCGCAAGCTTGCCCGGAAGCTTCGTGCTTTCCAAAACGCCTTTGCGGTGGGTTTCTTCCCTTGCAAGTCTTGCCGCCTCTCTTGCGCGCTGCGCCGTGATACAGCGCATTATAAGCTCTCTTGTTTCGGCGGGGTGCTCTTCGAGGTAGGTGCCGAATTTGTCGGTTACAGCCTTTTGCACAAAGCCGCGAACATAGGTGGAACAAAGCTTTGCTTTGGTTTGGCTTTCGTACTGCGCGTCGGCAATTTTGACGGAAACAACCGCCGTTATTCCCTCCCTTACGTCGTCGCCCGAAAGCTTATCGTTTTCTTTTAAGATGTTAAGCTTTTTGCCCGCGTCGTTTATTACTTTCGTCAGCGCGGCTTTAAAACCGTCAAGGTGAGTGCCGCCGTCGGGCTGACGGATATTGTTCGAGAAGGGGAAAATCTGCTCGGAATAGCCGTCGTTGTATTGGATAGCGACTTCGAGGAATTTATCGTCGCCCTCGCTGTCCTCGAAGTAAACGGGCTTTTCGAACAATACGTTTTTGCCCTTGTTTATATCTTCAATGAAGTGAACTACGCCGCCCTCGTAGCAGAACTCGTCGTGGCGTTCTTTTTCGCCGCGCCTATCTGTAAGGGTGAGCTTTAAGCCCTTGTTGAGATATGAAAGCTCCCTTAAAAGGGTTTTTAAAGTGTCGTAGTTAAACTCGGTTGTTTCCAAAATGGTCGCGTCGGGGTGAAAAATTATCGTAGTGCCCGTTTCATTTGTGTCGCCTACGATTTTGAGAGGCTCCTCGGGAATACCGCAGTGATAAATTTGACGGTATTTGTGTCCGTTTTGGCATACCTCAGCTATGAGCTTGTCCGAAAGCGCGTTAACGCACGAAACGCCCACACCGTGCAGTCCCGACGAAATTTTATAACCGCCCGCCTTGTTGCCGCCGCCGAACTTGCCGCCCGCGTTAAGGTTTGTTAAGGCAAGCTCTACGCCGCTTATACCCGTATCAGAGTTGATACCCGTAGGAATTCCTCTTCCGTTATCCTTGATGCTGCAAGAGCCGTCCTCCGTTATAACGACTTCAACCGTGTCGCAATAACCCGCCAAAGCTTCGTCAATGGAGTTGTCTATGACTTCCCTAACCAGGCAGTGCAAGCCCTTCTCGTCAGTAGGTCCGATGTACATACCGGGATGCTCGCGGACGGGTTCCAAGCCCTTCAACGCGCGTAGGGAATTGGCGTCGTAATTGTTCTCGATTTTTTCAGGCATAATGACCCCCTAAAAAGTTATTCGTTTATATTATACCATATTATATAATCAAACGCAAGAATTTGAAGAAAAAATTATTGTTTTCAGCATAAAAAAACTTAAATTAAACATACTGTTTTTATGGAAAAAATCAACTGCGAAAATTTGGACAAGGACGACCTTTTAAACAACTTTTTCGAGTGCGGAAGCTGCGGCAACCATGTATGCAAAATGAAAGCCGAGCTTTGGGGCAGAGTGTGCCCGAACTGCTTCGGCAGGCTTTACCGTATTAGCTGAAAAGAAATCGCCCGCGGCTTGTTGCCGCGGGCGATTTATCTATGCGTATTCTTTTTTAAGTTCTTCGAAGCGGTTCTTCCAAAGTTCGGCTTTTTCTTCTTCGCCTTTGGCTTTGAAATACTCGTATCTGAGTTCGGAAAGAGAAATAAATGCGGGGTCGTCTTCCCGTATCTGCGGCAAGTCGAATAAAAGCTTTTCTTCCACTTCCTCTATGGGTTTACCGTTTAAAACTTGAGCTTGCACGGTGAGTACGGCAAGCAAAACTTTTGCGTTGTCGGTATTATTAAGCAAATCGTTACAAACAAGCCCGTCCGTCTTGCCCGAATCGAACCACGCGGGGAAAATATTTAAAATCAAAAGATAAACATTTGACGGAACCAAAAAGATAAGCCAAGCGGGCGCGGCGGTGTACCGTACGATAAAAATAATTACTACGGGTACCGCTAAATTGACCAAAACTCCGCCCAACGCCGTAAAAAACAGCCTTACTCTGAGTTTTTTATCGGTCTTGGGAATAAGTTTACAACAAGAGGAGCCGAAAAGCCGAAACTTGGGAACGGCTTTAATTTTACATATCGCGCCGAAAAGAATATGCCCGAGCTCGTGCAAAAGCGACGATAACGGCAATGACAAAACCATTGCGGCGGATACGGCGATAACCCATAAACCGTATTCGCGCCAAGCGACAAAGCCGCACAGCACGGCGAAAACAACAGCGAATATCGCGGAAATTACCGCAGCGAAATATTTCACAGCCGCCCCTCCTTTATAAGGACGAAGCCCTCTAAGTTGTCCTTTTCGGAAACGATAATTTCCTTTAAGCCGAAATAATTCATAACCTCCGCCATTAAAAGACAGCCCCCGCCCACGATTTCCGCCGAACTGCCGCAAATGGTGGTTGCGCGTATCTCTTCAACCGACATACTCAAAAGCTTATCTGCTAACGCGTACATCTCTTCAAGCGTCAATACGGTGCCGTCGGTTATTTCGGGGTGATATTCTTTTAACCGGTGCTTCATCGAGCCGAGGCGCGAAGCCGTGCCGCCTATTGCGTACATTTTAGTGTTTTGCGGCGTAAAGTCGCCGTAGTCTTGCAGCTTTCCTCGTATAACGTTTAAAAGTCTATCCTTGTCGCGTCCCGCCAAATCGTAAAGGCGAACAGTGCCGATGTTGACGCTTTTTGCGTAAAGAACTTGTCCGTTGAGTTGATAGGTTACCTCGGTGCTTGCGCCGCCCACGTCGATAATTCCGCCGTCACCGAAACCGAGCGCGCCCAAAATTCCGCACCTTGCCTCTTCTTCGCCGTTTAAAACCTCTACGTTTAAGCCGCAAAGCTCTTTAACGCGCCCGACGAAAGTTTGCCCGTTAGCCGACGAACGGACGGCTGCGGTGGCAAATGCGTAAACTTTATCCGACCCCTCGTTTAAAGCGTAACGGTAAAACTCCGCAACGGCGTTGGCGCTGCGTTCGATAGCCTCTTCCTTCAAAATGCCCGTCAAGGACAGTCCCTCGCCGAGGCGAGTGGTTTTAAGGGTTTTATATAAAGTTTTTCCGCCCGCAAAAGTTGCAAGGCGGACGGAATTCGAACCTATGTCTATTGCTGAAATTTTCATAGCTTAGTCGGGGAAATAGTAGCCGAGCTTTAAGGCTTGGTCTAAAAGATACTGTTCTGATTTAAGATACTCTAAATCTTTTTCGCTTTGCTTTAAATCTTGTTCGTATCGAGCCAACTCGGTTTGCAGCGCCTTTTTTTGAGAGTTTCCTACGCCTATTGCGACGAGTTGGTATATTATCACGGCTGTCAAAATCACCACTAACAGTATCACGTTGACGGTTATCGCCGCCGCCATTTTGAACCGCTTTTGTTCGTCCACCGTTTTTCTCCTTTAAGTTAGTGATACTATTATAAACTTTTTTGGAGAAAAATGCAACTATTAAATGGAAACTTTTCAAATATATAAGCGCGCCCAAAAGACAGCCGATTAGCATATAGAGGCGCAGCCCCTCGAAATCGAACATAACGGACGTAAAGATAAACCCCGCCGCAAACACGAGGCAATATAAAATATCCGCCGCAATTATGAAAATTTTATCCTTGACGGTATATGCGGACTTATCTACGCCGCATAAAACGGTGCGGGCAATATACAACACGTCGTACACAATGCCGCTTACGATACCGCACAAAAGGCATACCATAAAAATGAAAAATTGCATAAACCTATTTAAAAAGTTTTTGGCGCAAGCTGCCGCCTTTTTGAATATAGCGCACGCCGAAAATATCGCCCGTGGCGGAAAACGCGCCGCTTGTTTTAGAAAAATTGACTATCTTCATTCCGCTGCCGTTAACGACTATTCTGCCGCTTTGGTAGGTTAAAAGTATTTGCTTATCCGAAAACGCGTCAACGCTTAAAATCGCCGTTGCCGATACCCTTTTACACTGTTCTATCGATAAGTTGTGCCCTTCTTCCATTATCAAAACCTCACTAAAAAAACCACCCATATTCGGGTGGTTTATTATATGATTTTTATGTTGTGTTTATGATTATTACATATCGGTTTTGCCGAGTAGGTAATCGGTTGAACACTCTAACGCTTCGGATAATTTCAAAATTGCGGTTGCTGTTGGTTCGCAATCGGCAGTTTCCCAACGGCTAATCATTGAAGGACTGCACCCCACCTTTGCGGCAAGCTGTGTTTGTGTCAATTTTTTATCTATTCTTAATTCCTTTATGCGTACAGAAATAAGCATAACAAAATATTACCAAATATTGAGTAAACTCATTGACTTTGTGAGTATCCTCAATTATAATGTTATGTAAGGAGCAGAAAAATGAAGAAAGAATGCGAAAATTGCGGAAATTTCACTCAATTTTATTCAAAAATAGACGGGCAGTATTTACAGACGTCTTGCGGGCAGTGTTGGGCGAACAAAGATATTACGGGCTGCAAAGAAACTTGTGAAAATTGGGAAGTCAACTTTGTAAACAATAACCGTACGCAAGACGAGCTTATAAAAGCGTTTGACGCAATGATTGCGAGTATAGGCGTTATTAAAGATAAATTGACCGAAAAATAAAACTTAATAACAAACAGCCGCCCGCGCAAATTGCGCGGGCGGCTGATTAATATTAAGTGATGAACAAAGCGCGGTTACGCCAAGCCCTTTTTAAGCTTTGCGTTTGCCTTTGCGCGAAGCTCGGAATCCAAAATGCGTTTTCTTATACGAATAGATTTGGGGGTGACTTCCAAAAGCTCGTCGTCGCCTATAAATTCAAGGCATTCTTCAAGGCTCATTCTTTTAGGGGTTATAAGCCTTAACGCGTCGTCGCTTGCGCTTGAACGGGTGTTTGTCAAGTGCTTGGTTTTGCATACGTTCACGTTTATATCTTCGCTTTTGGGGCTTTCGCCTATTATCATACCCTCGTATACGGGCGTGCCCGCGCCGATAAACAACGTGCCCCTGCCTTGCGCGTTATACAGTCCGTAAGTTACCGCCTCGCCCGTTTCGAAAGCTATAAGCGAACCCGTGCTGCGGCGGGAAAGCTCGCCCTTGTAGGGCTGATACTCGAAGAATACGCTATTCATAACGCCCTCGCCCTTGGTCGAGGTGAGGAACTCCGACTTATAGCCGAAAAGTCCGCGAGCGGGGATAATAAATTCAAGCCGAGTGCGGCTGCCGATTGCCGACATATGCAAAAGCTCGCCCTTTCTGTTGCCCATACTTTGGAATACTGCGCCCGTAGCATCGTCGGGAACGTCTACGATAAGCCGCTCCATAGGCTCGTGCTTAACTCCGTCGATTTCCTTGAACATTACGCGCGGGGTAGAAACTTGGAACTCGTAACCTTCTCTTCGCATATTTTCGATAAGAATGGATAAGTGCATTTCGCCCCTACCGCAGACGCGGTAGCTATCCGCCGAACCCGTTTCCTCAACGCGCAACGAAACGTCCTTTAAAAGCTCCTTGAAAAGCCTATCGCGGAGGTGCCGCGTTGTGACCATTTTGCCCTCTTTGCCGGCAAAAGGACTGTCGTTGACAGAAAAAGTCATTTCGACCGTAGGCTCTGTAATTTTTACGAATTTGTGCGGCTCGACACAATCGGTTGCGCAGACGGTGTCGCCGATGTTGATTTTTTCAAGCCCAGAAAAGCATACGATATCGCCCGCACGAGCCGTTTCGCACTGTGCGCGTTGTAAGCCTTCAATTTGATAAAGGTTGACTATTTTGCCCGACGTTTTCTGCTGAACGTTGTTGTAATTGCACACGGTTACGGCTTGTCCCGCTTTAACCGAGCCGCGCTCTATTCTGCCGATACCTATTCGCCCGACGTAATCGTTATAGTCGATTGAAGATACAAGAATTTGCGTTGCGCCCTCATCGTCCACTTCCATAGGCTGAATGTGATTTACTATCGTTTCGAAAAGTGGAGTTAAATCCTTGCCCCGTTCGTTTAAATCGAGCGTTGCCGTGCCGTCTCTGCCCGAGCACCACACCACGGGCGACATAAGTTGGTCGTCGGATGCGTCAAGCTCCAACAAAAGCTCTAAAATTTCGTCTTGAACCTCGTTAAGTCTTGCGTCGGGGCGGTCGATTTTATTTACTACAATGATAAGGCGGTGACCCATTTCAAGCGCCTTTTGCATAACGAAACGGGTTTGCGGCATAGGTCCTTCCGCTGCGTCAACAAGTACAAGCACGCCGTTAACCATCATCATAACGCGCTCCACCTCGCCCGAAAAGTCGGCGTGCCCCGGAGTGTCCACAACATTGATTTTTACGCCGTTGTAGTGTATAGAGGTGTTTTTTGCGAGAATGGTTATACCCCTTTCACGCTCCAAATCGCCCGAGTCCATAACCCGCTCTTCCACAGACTGATTATCTCGGAAGGCGTGGCTTTGCTTTAACATTGCGTCTACAAGCGTTGTTTTGCCGTGGTCAACGTGGGCTATTATCGCCACGTTTCTTAAATCTTCTCTTAGCATATAAAAGTCCTTAAAAGTATTAATTCAGTATAAAATTTTAATACGATTGCTAAAAAATAGCAACCGTATTTAAGGCGTTTTATTAAAATTCGCTCTTTGTTTCGCGCTCAAATAATTTGAGAATTATATCCATACAAGTTTTTGCGCCGTCGCCGCCCTCAAATGCGCGGGAAAGGAAACAAGCTTCGTACACGGCGTGGGTTATAGGCAGTTCTATGCCGTACTTGTCGCCAAGCTCTTTCATCGCTTTTGCAGTCATAACGCCCTCGGCTAATTTTTCGAACTTCGCGCCGTGCGCCATCATTTCACCGTAGCGGCGGTTGTGAGAATACTCCGAAAACAGCGTTGTTTCATAGTCGCCGAGGTGCGCAAGACCGTATGCGGAGTTAAACTCGCCGCCCATAGCCTTGATAAGTTTGCCGACCTCGTACGCGCCTCTTGCCATTAAAGGTCCCTTTAAACTGACGTAACCGCTGCCGTCGAGAACGCCGGCCGCAATACCCAAAACGTTTTTTGCCGCCGCGCCGATTTCAGAACCGATTATATCGCTGCCGTAGTAAAAGCGAATTAAATTCGATTTGAAGCTGTCCGCGACGTACTTCTTCAAATCTTCGCCGTAAGCGTCGATTATCATACAGTTTGGTATGCCTTGCGTAAACGCTTGAATGTGCCCGGGTCCCACCCACACGGCGATTTTATCCTTTTCGATGCCGCTTTCTATAAGAACTTCGGAAAGCCGCTTGCCCGTGGTTTCTTCGATGCCTTTCATACACAGCACGAAGATTTTGTCCTTGACGGGATAGCGGGTAACCTTTTGCATAAACCCGCGCAAGCCTTGCGCCGAAATCGATATTATGATGACATCGCTTTGCGTAACCGCTTCTTGCAAATCGCAAGTGAGTTTTATCGACTTATCCAAAGTGACGTACTCGTTTTTGCCCGTGGTTTTTAAAACTTCGTACGAATAGTCGCCCTCGGGTCCCCAACTTATGACTCGGTTTTTAAGCACGGTGGCTTGGTACCAAGCGATAAACGAACCCCAACGTCCGCAACCCAAAACTGAAATTTTCATATACTTTTCCTCTCAGATAAAGCTCTTGACAAGGTTACCTCGTCTGTGTATTCAAGCTCGCCGCCGACGGGAATGCCGTGGGCAAGACGCGTAACCTTAACGCCCAAGGGTTTTAAAAGTTTTGCAATATACATTGCGGTTGCCTCGCCCTCGACGTCGGGATTGGTAGCCATTATAACCTCTTGAACGGCGCCGTCAATGCGGGATAAAAGCTCTTTTATGCGAATGTCGTTGGGACCTATTCCGTCCATAGGGCTGATTACGCCGTGAAGAACGTGGTAAGTTCCCTTAAACTCGTGCAGCTTTTCCATTGCAATAACGTCCTTAGGCTCCTTAACTACGCAAATAACGGAGCTTTGACGGCGCTTACAAATTTCGCACTCGTCCTCTTCCGTGAAGTTGCCGCACACTTTGCAATAGCGTACCCTTTGCTTACAATAAACTATGCTTTCGGCAAATTCCTTAGCCTCAGCCTCTGTCATACCGATAATTTTGTAAGCGTAACGTTGGGCAGTCTTTTTGCCTACCCCCGGGAGCTTTGAAAATTGGTTGACTAATCTGCCGATAGGCTCGATAAACACGTCCATAATTTATATCAACCCTTTTATATTAAGCCTTTACCCGCTTTCGCGTAAGGTCCCATTTTTTCCTCATACACGGCGTCGGCTTTTTTGTAACCGTCGTTTATTGCGGCCATAATCAAGTCTTCGAGCATCTCGACGTCGTCCTCGTCGGTAATATCGACAAGGGAAGAAAGCTTACTGCCGAACTCGACGCCGTTAATCATTTTTTTTGCGTTCATATAGACGACAACCGTTTCGTCGCCCTCGTCGCCGCCGCCCGAAAGCCCGACCACCTCGTAATCTTCAAGCTCGGCGTCGGCTTTTTGCATTTGCTCTTGCATTTTTTGAGCTTCTCTGAGCATATTCTGCATATTACCCATACCGCCCATTCCGCCTTTAAATCCTGCCATAAATACACTCCTTTCGGGGATAGACCCCCATATATATTGAAGTTTCGATACTTTACTTAATTTCTATATCCGTTCCGTCGAAGTTTGTTTTAAGCTCCTTTAAAGCCCTTTCGTAGCCGCTTTCGCCTTTCTGCTTGAAGCGGACTTCGAACTCCGTCACGCCGAGTTCAAGTAAAACTTCCGAAATGAATTTTGCGTTATCGGCACGGTTCAGCGATTTTAAAACCGCCTCGCTTTCGGTCAAAAGAATGAGCTTTTCACCCTCGAAAGCGTGGGCCAAATCCATACAAAGGGTAAAAAGAACTGCGTTTTTGCGCGTTGTGCGTAAAGCTTTTATAAATTTTGCGAAAACCTTATCCTTATCCGCACTGCCGAAGTTGGCTGCCGTAGGTTTGACGGGCAAACTATCGAAAATTTGCGGCTGTACGGCGCTTTCGTCTTTCTTGACGGAAGCCGCCGCGAAGGGGTCGTAGCCGTCGTCTTGTAAAACAACTTTCTTTGCGGGTCGAACCGGCTCGGGCTGAGGCGGCAAAACGGGCTTTTCAACCGCCTTATTAAGCGATACACCCCCTAATATGTTGCGTTCAAGCGCATTTACCTTGCCGATTAGCGCATCTATATTATAGTCGGTTTGAGGCATAGAAGCCTTTAAAACCGCCGTTTCCAAAGTAATTCTGCCGCTTAGCGAATAGCGCATATCGGTTTCGGCTTTTGCAAGTATTTCGGTTACGCGCAAAAGCTTGTGCCCGTCCGCATTTTGCGCCGTGTCCTCTATAATTTTATAGGTTTCGTCGGGCAAATTGACTATTTCCCGCGCGGTTTTGCAAACTTTTACTATCGTGCAATCGTTCAAAAATGAAAGCATATCCTTTATAAGTACGCCAACCCCCTTGCCCGTTGCAAGAATTTCTTCAACCGCAGCAAGCGCCGCCGAAGCGTCCTCTTTTAAGATACACCCGCATATATGTGCCACTTTCGCCCATTCCGCGCTGCCTAAAACGGCGTTAACGTCGTCATAAGTCAACTTCCCGCGCGAGTACGACGCGCACATATCGGCGATAGAAAGGCTGTCACGCGCGCTGCCCGCGCCCGCACGAGCTATGGCGGAAACTGCCGCGTCCTCGTACTCTTTGCCCGTCTTTTCGAATACCGATTTTATAAGTTCTTCCAAATCGTGTTGGGGTATCAGCTTGAAATCGAACCGCATACAGCGCGATAAAATGGTTGCGGGGATTTTCTGCGGCTCGGTGGTGGCAAGAATGAATACCGCATGGCGAGGAGGCTCTTCAAGCGTCTTTAAAACCGCATTGAACGCCGATTGCGTCAGCATATGCACCTCGTCGATGATATAAACCTTATATTTGCCCGCTACGGGCGGATACTGAACCTTTTCCCTTAAATCGCGCATTTCATCTACGCCGTTGTTTGACGCCGCGTCGATTTCGGAAATATCGAGGTTGGAACCGTTTGCAAGCGCGCGACAAGTTGCGCATTTTCCGCAAGGAGAAGCGTTTACGGGTGTTTCGCAATTTATCGCCTTTGCGAAAATTTTCGCAAGAGTGGTTTTACCCGTTCCGCGCGGACCGCAAAAGAGGTACGCGTGCCCCACTTTGTCGCTTTCTATCTGGTTTTTAAGTATGCGGACAATATGCTCTTGACGAACGATTTCATCGAAGTTCGTAGGTCTGAAAGTCCTATAAAACGCAAGATACATAGGGGTCAATCCTCCTTTCGGTATAATTTTTCAAGCTTGGTTTTTGCGCGCGCCAAGGCGTTTGAAACGCTTTTTTGCGGTTTGCCGAGCGCGGCGGAAATTTCCGCGACGGACATACCGTCAAGCTGCATAACTATTGATTTAAATTCGGTAGAAGACAATATTTTGGAAATTTTCTGTAAAAACTCCCGTCTGTTTTCCCGTTTTATAACCTCGTCCTCGGGGCTTATAGGCGAAATTTCTTCCCCCACCTCCACGATTGGAACGAAGTTGTTCAAAGCCGCGTTTTTTGCGCCGAGGCTCTTTTTTATAGCGTCCAAAACAGCGTTTCTTATACAAGCGTAAGCATAGGTTGAAAAGTTTGCGCCGCCCGCTTCGAAGCCGTTAACGGCGGAGCAAAGCCCTACCATTCCCTCTTGCACCAAGTCTTCGTTTTCGCCGCCGTGTAAAAAGAATCTTGCGGCAATAGCTTGAACAAGGTTTGAGTATTTATTTAAAATTTCTTCAAGCGCACGCTTGTCTCCGCCGCGCGCCTTTATAATCAGTTCTTCGTCAGTCATCTTCTTCTAATCACTTCATAAACTGCAATACCGAGCGCAACCGACGCGTTTAGAGAATTTACCTTGCCGTGCAAAGGCAAAGACAAACAAAAATCGCATTTTTCGCGCGTAAGCCTCCTAACGCCGCTATCCTCGCCGCCGATAACCAAAGCGACGTTGCCCGATAAATCGGCTTTGTAAATATCGTTGCCGTCGGCTTCGAGCGCGTATAACCAATAACCCGCCTTTTTAAGCTCGTCAACGGCGTAGTTAATTGAGTTGACTTTGACAACGCGCATATGCTCCGCCGCGCCCGCGGATATGCGTATAACCGCCTCGGTAACGCTTGCAGACTTGTTTGCGGGGATTATAACGCCGTCCGCCCCCGCGCACTCGGCAACTCTTATTATCGAGCCTAAATTGTGCACGTCCTCTATGCCGTCGCACAAAATTACCAAGCCGCCGTTTTCCTTTTTGGCGGAAATAATTTCGTCGAGAGAGGAATATTCGTAATCGGTGGAAAATGCTATAACGCCTTGATGCCGCCCTTCGACGCTCTCTTTATCGAGGACTTTTTTATCCACGAACTGAACGCGCACGCCGTTTTTGCGCGCCTCGGCAAAGATTTTGTTAAGACTGCCTTGCGGGTTCTTCTCTAAAAGGAGTTTATCTATATTTTTATCTGTTTTAAGCAGCTCTAAAACCGCGTTTCTGCCCTCAGTTTTCATTTTTGTCACTCAATAATTCGTCAATTCTGTCGTATTTCCCCGTCAGATAAAGATAGCCCAAAAGCGCCTCGAACCCCGTTGAGTTATTATATTCGGCAACGGTGGCGTTTTTTGAACGTGTGGGTTTTTTTGCGTTTCTGCCGCGCTTGAAAATGGCAAGCTCCTCCTCGCTTAAAAGGGGCAAAATTCTATCCAAAAGAACGCTTTGACCGTGCGCCGATACCTCGGACGAGGAAAGCTTTTGCAACGTGCCCGTGGAGAAATCGTGCTCGGCAACAAGTTTTTCACGGACGTAAAGCGTATAGACAGCGTCGCCCACGAAAGCGAGCGTAACGGGGCTGATGTTTTTTGTTTTTTCTTCGGAAAGAGTCGTAAAAAATTTGAACATTAACCCATTCTCCTCATTTTATTTTAGCATACCCGCATAAAAATTGCAATAATTCCATAGGATATAGCGTGAAATTAATCTTTTTTAAAAAAAGCGTGGTTCTTGCCGTGTGTTTGATGGCTGCGGCGGGAATAATTATAGGCGTTTGTTGCGGCGTGGTGGCGGCAAGCACTTCCGCTACGGTTGAAAAAGTGATAGTTATAGACGCGGGGCACGGCGGAATAGACGCCGGCGTGCACGGCACGGCAACGGGCGCGAAAGAAAGCGACGTTAACCTTGCGATAGCAAAAAAATTGAAAGGGTATTTTGCGGGCGCGGGCTTTAAAACCGTTATGACGAGAAACGACAACGGCGGACTTTACGGGCTTGCGACAAAGGGCTTTAAAATGCGCGACATGAAAAAGCGCAAGCAAATTATCGAGGATAACAAAGCCGATATGGTAATATCCGTTCACCAAAATTCTTGCCCTATCCCGTCAAGGCGGGGCGCAACGGTGTTCTTCGATAAAGACAGCGACTGCGGCAAGGCGCTTGCCGACTTGATACAAGCGTCTTTAAACGGTATGGAAGAATGCGTACGGGAAAGCGCCGCGCTTGTAGGCGATTATTATATGTTGAAGTGCACGCAAAACCCCTCCGTTATCGTTGAGTGCGGGTTTATGACCAACGCAGATGACGACAAGCTTTTAAACAGCGACGAGTATCAAGACAAAATAGCTTACGCGATTTTTAAGGGCGCGGTAAGCTATTACTCGTAATTAACAGCATAACAGAAAGCGCGGACTGAAAGTCCGCGCTTTCTTCAATTCGATTTTAACCTACGCACTAACCTTTGCCATATTACAGAATAACTACCACATTATTTCTTTTACATTACAAAGTTCGGCGCGTAGGTTGTTATGGAAAGCCCGAAATGTTCGGGGCGTGCCACCTAATTACATCAACAGGTCTTGCTCGGTAACGTCATCGTAGAAACCGTCGTCGTCGCCGCGTGCTCCGCGCAATTTAAGCGCAAGGATGAGCGCAACCAACGCTACGGCTACACAAATAACTATAAGCGCGATTTGCCAACCCGCAAGGCTGCCGTCGTCGCCCGCTACAGAGGTTTGCGGAACTTCCGCCGCAATATCCACATAGCCTTGAATAACATTGTAGTTTTTTGCGTCATCGGGCGTAAAGGTGTAGTAACATCTGTTTATACCTTCTTTAAGCGCATAGGCGCTCTCGTCCCAAGTAAGCGTTCCCGCAGTTGCACCGTTGCCCGCCGTGAACGTTAAATCGCTTAAAAGCGTGCCGACTGCCAAGCTGCCGCCTACCGCCGGCGTTATTACGGGGTCGATAGGGTTTATTTTGAACGTAGCTTCGATATCGGCAATCGGTTCGTGATTGTCGTCTACGGTAAACTTAGCCGTTACTTTGTAGGCGCCCGCGTCCTTTACCCCGTCGGTGTAAATATTGCCCTCTTCGTCCTCGTATTCGTACGTTACGGTTACCCAGTCGGGCAAGTTTTCTATCCCGCCGCCCGTTATCGGGTTGCCGAAGTTATAGTCTTTATCCTCGGGCGAAAGCGTTAAAGTACCCTCAAAAGGCTTTTTGGATACGCTAAGCCCCGCAATCTCTTTCGTAAGCGGTACGCCGCCGTCGGTGAAGCTTACGGTTATTTTCTCGTCGCCGTACTGTAAATACTTGCCTTTTTCATAGGTTATGCCGTAATCGCCATAATCCAAAGTCCTTTCCACGCCGTCGTTGTATTTTGCGGTCACTGTTATCGACGCGGTATCGAAAGTATCTAGCGCGATATAATTCGTTATTGCGTTGCTGTCGTCTACGGTTAGTTCGGTTAAAACCACGTCTTTGATTTCAACGTTGAAAATTTCGTTGTCAAGAGCTCCGAAGCTTACCGTGATATAGAAATCTTTGCCGCCCTTTGTAGGCATTTTCGTGGTATACGTTACGCCTTCGGAGTCGGTTATAACAAACGAAAATCCGCCCTCGATTTCGTCGGTGTCGCCGCTGTTGAATATGCCCGTGACTTTCAAGTTTTGTTTAATTACCGCAAACGATGTGGAGGTGAACAGCTCGGGCTGAGCAGTGTCCTTCCACTCCGCAATAATCGCAACGTAATTGGGTTGCTGCGCGGTAAGCTTTACTACCCCCGAAGCCGTAAAGAAGTGGTCGGTATCGTCGGGCGTGAAAGTCCAACGGTACTCGTGTTCGCCGCCTTTTAACGAGGGTGCAAAACCGTCCTCTTCATTCCAAGCTACGCTTCCCGCGACGGTTGACCCGTTATAATTCGCGGTTGCGGTGATTTGGGGTAACGATTTGCCTACAAATAGGGTATCCGTTCCGTCCCAATCCACATAGCTGATTGTTGTATTAGGCAATGCTTTGGTTATTTCAAAGGTACCCTCTATATTGGCCTTGTAGTTGCCTATACCCGTTACGGTGTAGGCGGCTATGCCGACCTCGATATTGTTATCGTAGCTTATTACATAGTCGCGGTCTTTTACAAGCGTTACGCCTTTTAGCGTAACCGTTACACCCGACGCGGTTATCGCCCCGCCCGTCCATTGATACGTGGTTGCTATGCCCGTTACCGTTGCGGAAGCGATATCGGCTACGATTATCGTAAACGCTGTTTCCTTTACGTTAGTATAGTTGCCCATACCCGTCACCACTACTATTGCCGCGCCCAAATTAGTGTTGTTGCGGTATGTAACGGTGTAATCGGTACCCTCTGTAAGCACCTTGCCGTTATAGGTGACGGTAGGCGACGGCGTTATCGCGCTGCCCGTGTAGTCGTAAGTGCGGTCTATGCCAGTTATTTCCGATTTGGATATATCCGCCGCCACAATTTCGAAAGTTACGGTTTTTGTTGAATTGAAGTTGCCGAGTCCGCTTATTGTAATCGTTGCGATACCCAACTCTTTATTGTCCGTATATGCAACCGTGTAATCGGTATCTTTTGTAAGAACCGCGCCGTTGAAGGTGACGATAGGCTCGGGTGTTATCGTGCTGCCCGTGTAGTCGTAAGTTGCGTCTATACCCGTTACGGCGGCGTCGTCTATGTCCGCTTCGCCTATATTAAAGTTTTGCGTTATAGTGCCCGTGTAGTTGCCGATACCCGTTATTGTTACGGTTGCGGTGCCTTTTGCTATATTGTTTGAGTAAGTTACCGTATAACCGGTATCCTTTGTAAGCGCAGTGCCGTTATAAGTTACCGTTACGGTAGGCTCGATTGCGCTGCCCGTGTAGTCGTAGCTTGCGTTTATTCCCGTCACCGTTGCGGACGAAATATCCGCCGCGACAATTACGAAAGTTGCCGTTGCCGTGCCCGTAAAGTTGCCAAGCCCCGTCACGGTTATAGTTGCGGTACCCAATTCCGTATTGTCCGTGTAGCTGAGAATATATTCGGTATCCTTTGTAAGCAATAAACCGTTAAGATTTACCACGGGCAACGGTTCTATCGCGCTGCCCGTATACTCGGGCGATGCGTCAAAGCCGGTAATCGTTGCCGAAGACAAGTCCGCCCTTACGATAGTAAACCCGTCCGTCAACGTGCCCGTATAGTTGCGGCTGCCCGTAATTGTTATAGTTGCGTTGCCGACGTTAAGATTGTTTGAGTATACGATTAAATAGTCGGTATTTTTTATAAGAGTTTTACCGTCCAAAGTTAAGGTTAAAGGCGGTTCGATGCCTATGCCCGTGTATGTATATTCGATTTGCAAGCCCGATACCGTTGCGTACGATATATCCGCGGGATTAATGGTAAAAGTTATTTCTTTGGTGCCCGAATAATCGCCCGTACCCGTCAAAATTACTTTTGCCGTACCCGCGTTTACGTTCGCAGAATAGCTTACGGTAAAGTCTACCCCCTCGATAAGCGTTAAATCGGCAATCTGCACGAGAGTTACGCTCGGCTCCTTTGCCGTGCCGTCATAGGTGTATGTATTCTGCGATATTGTTACGGTCGCGGTGGATATCGTAGGCGCCTCGATTACGAAGCTTACCTCCTTAACGCCGCTATAATTGCCCTTACCCGTAATTATCAAGGTCGCCGTGCCTACGGCTAAGTTGTTACGGTAACCGTATTCGAAGTCAACGCCATTTTGCAACGTTTCGCTGCCGTCCGTTATTGCGGGGGTCGGCTCTTTGTCCGTTCCGTCGTAATAGTATTTTTCTATTGCGCCGACCGTGGCGTGCGTTATGCTGCGGGCGGTTATGCTGAACGTTGCCGTCTTGGTGCCCGTATAATTGCCCTTACCAGTAATGGTTATAGTAGCAGTGCCCACGTTAATATTGCTAGCATAGCTAAGAGTGTAGTCGGTATTATTTGCAAGGGTCTTGTTTATACCGTTATCCGTTAACGTCGGCGCGGGGTTCTTTGCGCTGCCCGTGTACTCTTGCGAGGAAACCGTACCGACGGTTGCGTTTGATATATTGCGCGCGGATATGGTGAAGGTTGCACTTTTAGTGCCAGAATAATTTCCCTTACCCGTTATAACCAGCGTTGCCGTGCCCGCATTGATATTGTTAGACCAACTAAACGTAAAGTCCGACGTGCTTGAAAGGGTAGTAGAGCCGTCCGTTACCGTTGCAGTGGGCTTCTTTGCCGTGCCGTCGTATGTATAATTGGTTATTGTACCGATAGTTGCATTGGAAATTGCGCGCCCGTTTATAGTAAACGTAGTGCTTTTGGTGCCCGTGTAATTGCCCTTACCCGTAATAGTTATGGTCGCGCTGCCTACGTTAACGTTATTGGAATAGCTAAAAGTAAAGTCCGTGTTGTTTGTAAGCGTTTTGCTTATGCCGTTATCCGTTATTGTCGGCGTGGGGGTTATCGCCGTACCTTTATTGTAGTATTGCGTGCTTATAGTTCCGAAACTTGCGTTTGATATATTCCGCGCGGAAATAGTGAATGTTTTTGTTACTTTGCCGCCATAACTTCCTTTACCCGTTATAGTTACGGTGGCAATACCCACGTTTACGTTATTCGAATAAGAAAGAGCGTAATGCGTACCGTTTGTAAGGGTTGTTGTACCGTCCTTAATCGTAATTGTCGGTGTAATGGCGCTACCTTTATATGTTTGTGCGGAAATCGAACTGATAGTTAAACTCGATAAGGCTTTACCCGTAATATTCAAAGTGTACGTTTTAGCGGACGTGGTGCCGTCGCTCCACTTATAGTTTGCCGTATCTTTCAGCGACATAGTAAGCGTATATGTGCCCGCATTAGTACCGTTTATATACGGCGAAGTCTGTCCGGCACTACACGTTATTAAATTAGGGTTATAATTAACCCCTACCGTCATTCTTATTTGTTCGCCCGTGCACACAGCCGTTGCAGTCCTACCGCTTATGGAATATTTGTCGCTTGAATTAATGGACGGTATGGTAACGCTTGCCTTTGTTATTGTTAACGTATAAGTTTTTGCTGTAGTACCACCGGTCACCCACACATAATGTTCTGTGTTTTTCAGTGCAATGGTTATGGAATACGAACCGACGTCTGTTTTATGTAAAACCGGCGCTAAACTACTCGACGAATCGTTACCGCCGCTTGCCGTAGTTAACGAAGAATCGGCAATAACCGCCATTGTGATAGAACTTCCGCTATAAACCGCAGTTGCCGTGTTACCGCTAATTGTGTAGCTACTGCTTGGATTAATGGTTGGAACTTCAACCTTTTTTATTATTACAAGCGTATACGTCTTGGGCGAAGTTGTTCCGTCGCTCCATTGATAGTTTGTAGTGTTTTTCAGCGACATAGTAAGCGTATAATCGCCGGGGTTAGTACCCGCAACATACGGCGAATATGTTCCGGCACTACATGTCATTAAACTAGGGTTAAAATTAACGCCAACTACCATTGTTATTTGTTTACCCGTCCAAATAGCAGTCGCTACATATGATGTAGGAGTGGCATAATCATCACTTGAAGTAATCGAGGGTATTGTTACGGTTGTAACTGCCGTTGACGAAGCCTCGCGGTCGGGGGCGGAGATTTCCGTTTGTTCGGCTTGTTGCGGTACTTCCGCAGTTGCCTTGTTTGGGTTAAAAATTTCGAAGCATAGGAATACGACACAACCAATTAAGGCTGCGCACAGTGTGAGAAATAAGACAAGTTTAAACTTGCCCGTCCGCTTAAATGAAGTTTTCATGTGGTTCGGTCTCCTTCAAAGTGGTTCACAACTTTTTTACTATGAAAAAAGTTTTCAAAGGAATGTAAAAGTACGCTTATTTGCCGCATATTAGGGGGTCTTTCTGCTTTTGGGATTTGCAGAAAAATACATCTATTAGCATAATAGGTGTATTTTTTTTGTTAAAAAATAAAAAACTTGGCAAAAATTAACAAATTTTTGTCAAGTTATGTCGAATTTTGGCATATTTGGGGGGCAATTTTTGGAAATTTGTGAAAAATAGCAATTTTTTATTGACTTTTTAATAATATAGTGGTATCTTAACGGTGTAAAAAGTACACCTATTATGCTAATAGGTGTACTTTTTTATTGCAAGAAAAAAGGCGGATTTGTCCGCCTTTTTCAATTATTTGGGGCATATTAGGGTATTAACTGAAAAAATCGGGCATAATAATACGCCCGATTTTTTCAGTTAAAAGCTTTCGTGTATGGTACGGGAAATAACGTCGTTCTGCTGTTCGCGGGTCAGCTTGTTGAAGTTAACCGCGTAGCCCGATACTCTAATGGTTAATTGGGGATAATTTTCGGGGTGGGCTTGCGCGTCAAGCAAAGTGTCGCGGTTGAACACATTTACGTTCAAGTGATATCCGCCGTCGGCAACGTAGCCGTCCAATAGCCCTACAAGGTTTTCTATTTGCTGCTCCTTTTCTTTGCCAAGCGAATTCGGCGTTATCGAGAAGGTGTTTGATATACCGTCGCGCGAGTATTCGTATGGAAGCTTTGCAACCGATTCAAGCGAGGCAAGCGCGCCGCAGCAATCTCTGCCGTGCATAGGGTTCGCGCCCGGCGCAAGCGGTTGTCCCGCCCTTCTGCCGTCGGGCGTGTTGCCCGTGTTCTTACCGTAAACCACGTTGGAAGTTATCGTTAAAATTGACATAGTAGGCACGCTTTCACGGTAAGTGTAGTGGCTTTTCACTTTGTTCATAAAGGTCTTTACAAGCCAAACGGCAAGCTCGTCCGCCCTATCGTCGTTGTTGCCGTACTTGGGATAGTCGCCTTCGATTTTGAAGTCGGTTATTATCCCCTCTTCGTTCCTTACGGGGTAGACTTCCGCGTATTTGATAGCCGAAAGGGAATCCGCCGCGCACGAAAGCCCCGCAACGCCCGTGGCGAAAAATCTGCGGACTTCGGTATCGTGCAATGCCATTTCAAGCGCCTCGTAGCTGTACTTGTCGTGCATATAGTGAATAAGATTTAAGGTGTTGACATATAAGCCCGCAAGCCAATCCATCATTTGCCCGTACTTGCGCTTTACCTCTTCGAAGTTAAGCTTGCCGTCCCCCTCTACGGGCTCAAAGCAAGGCGAAACTTGCATTGCCTTTCCGTCCTTATCTTTTACAAGCTCGTCCTTGCCGCCGTTAAGGGCGTACATAAGGCACTTGGCAAGGTTTGCGCGCGCGCCGAAAAATTGCATATCCTTACCCACGCGCATTCCGCTTACACAGCAAGCTATGCAATAATCGTCGCCAAGCTCGGGGCGCATTAAGTCGTCGCTTTCATACTGAATTGCAGAGGTCTTTATCGAAAGGTCGGCGCAGAAGTTTTTAAAGCCTACGGGTAAGCGCTTGCTCCACAATACGGTAAGGTTAGGCTCGGGCGCGGGTCCCAAGTTGGTTAGGGTGTGTAAAATTCTGAACGATGTTTTAGTTACAAGCGTTCTGCCGTCTATACCCATACCGCCTATACTCTCCGTAACCCAAGTGGGGTCGCCGGAGAAAAGCTCGTTATATTCCTTGGTGCGCATAAACTTGACGATGCGCAGCTTCATTACAAAATGGTCGATAAGCTCTTGCGCGCCGCTCTCGTCAAGCGCGCCTTTTTCTAAATCGCGCTTGATATAAATATCGAGGAAGGTTGAGTTTCTGCCTATCGACATAGCCGCGCCGTTTTGGTCCTTGACTGCGGCAAGATACCCGAAGTACAAGGCTTGAACGGCTTCCTTTGCGGTTTGGGCGGGTTGGGAGATATCCATTCCGTAAATTTGCGCAAGGGCTTTCAAGTTTTTAAGGGCTTTAATCTGCTCGGACAACTCTTCACGGTTTCTCACCTTGTCGGGGGTCATATCGCCGTCCATATTAAGTTTGTCTTGCTCTTTTTGCGCGATAAGGAAGTCTACGCCGTATAGCGCGACGCGGCGGTAATCGCCGACGATTCTGCCCCTGCCATAGGTGTCGGGCAAGCCCGTCAAAATATGGGCTTTGCGCGCGCGGCGCATTTCGGGGGTGTAAGCGTCGTACACTCCGTCGTTATGCGTCTTGCGGTATTTGGTGAAAATTTCTTTTATTGCGGGGTCAAGCTCATAGCCGTACATATTCAAGGCTTGCTCTGCCATTTTTATACCGCCGAATGGCTGCAAAGCGCGCTTGAAAGGCTCGTCCGTTTGAAGTCCGACGATTTTTTCAAGCTTTTTATCGATATAGCCCGCGCCGTGCGAAAGCAACGTGGAAACGGTTTTGGTGTCCGCGTTTAAAACCCCGCCCGCCTTGCGCTCTTTTTCGGAAAGGGATAAAATCTCTTTCCACAAGCGTTTTGTAGCCGTCGTGGCGGGCGCAAGAAAATTGCCGTCGCCCTCGTACGGGGTGTAATTGGTTTGAATAAAATCGCGTACGTTAACCTCTTCGTTCCATTTGCCGCGGGTGAACCCATCCCAAGCTTTGATATCCATAATTTGCACCTCTCATATAGTATTGTCGTTAACAGTTAAAATTTTTCTTGCGTTTTCAACGCGCTCTTTCGTAGGGGGCTGAACGCCCTTTAACGGATAGCTTGCACCAAGCTTTTCATACTTTACTTCGCCCATTGTGTGATAGGGAAGAACTTCAACCTTTTGCACCGTCTTTAAGCCGTCTATAAAATTTTTAAGCTTTTTCAAACTTGTGTCGTCGTCCGTAATGTCGGGCACAAGGACGTGGCGAATCCACATTTTTACGCCGTTTTCGGAAAGGTATCGGGCGAAATCGAGCGTGTTTTTGTTGGAAAACCCCGTAATTTTTTTGTGCATACCGTCGTCGATATGCTTTATATCGAGAAGAACCAAGTCGGTATACTTTATAAGGGTATCGAAACGGTCATCGGCGGGGTTGAAAGTTGCGCCCGAGGTGTCGAGCGCGGTGTGGATACCCGCTTGTTTTAAAAGGCGGAAAAGTTCGGTAACGAAACCGATTTGAGCAAGCGGCTCACCGCCAGAAACGGTTACCCCGCCCGAAAGATAGCTTTTATACTTTAAAACTTCCTTCACGACCTCTTCCGGCGCATAATCTTTGCCGCCGCTAAATACCCAAGTATCTGGGTTGTGGCAATATTTACAGCGCAACGGACAACCTTGCATAAATACCACGAAGCGTATCCCCGGTCCGTCCACCGTGCCGAAAGTTTCGAAGGAATGTATTTTACCCGTCATATCAGAAAGAAAAAACAATGAGCTATTTATAAAAATAAATAGCCCAGACGAACGACTTTTTTGCCCTTCGCGGCTTCCTTGCGTTAATTCGCAAAAATTCGTCAGTTGCCGCGCGGCTTCGGTTTGGAATTTAATTATATCAGTAGGTTTTTGTTTTGTCAAACGTTTGGAGCACAAAATATTGTATTAAAATTTTTTACAAAAACACAAGATATAGAAAATGCGGGCTAAACAGCCCGCATTTTTCAGTTTGTATCCGAACGGAAAACGAATTCGTCGTCCTTGACGTCCACCGTCACGGTTTCGCCCGCCAAAATGTGGTTTGCCAAAATTTCGTCGGAAAGTCTATCCTCTATACGCTTTTGCACAATCCTTTTTAGAGGACGCGCGCCGTACATATCGTTATAGCCCTCGTCTAAAAGTTTATCCATTGCCGCGTCCGAAATATTCAAGATAATATTTCTGTCTTTAAGCCTTGCCGAAAGCCCGTCGATAATCTTATAACAGATTTTGCCCGCCTCTTCCTTGGTGAGCTTGCGGAAAATGATTATATCGTCAAGTCTGTTCAAAAACTCGGGTTTGAACTGCTCTTTAAGCGCCTCGTTTATATTGTCCTTCATATTGTCGTAACCAGCGTCCGCCTCGTCACCCGAGGTGAAACCGAAGTTTGACATCTTTTTAATTTGACTTGCGCCGACGTTGGAAGTCATTATTATAATGGTGTTTTTGAAATTGACTACCCTGCCCTTGCTGTCCGTAAGTCTGCCGTCGTCAAGAATTTGCAAAAGAATATTGAAAACGTCGGGGTGGGCTTTTTCAACCTCGTCAAACAAAACTACCGAATAGGGCTTTCTTCTTACCCGTTCGGAAAGCTGTCCGCCGTTGTTGTCGTCGTAGCCGATATATCCCGGGGGCGCGCCGATAAGCTTTGATACCGAGTGCTTTTCCATAAACTCGGACATATCCATTCTTATCATAAGCCGCTCGTCGCCGAACATAACCTCGGCAAGGGCTTTGGCAAGGTCGGTTTTACCGACGCCGGTAGGACCTACGAAAATGAACGAGCCGATTGGCTTATTCGGTTCGTTAAGCCCCGCACGGGCGCGGCGTATTGCCTTGGAAACGGCGGTGACCGCCTCGTCTTGACCGATAATGCGCTTGTGCAAATTCTCTTCGAGGTGCAAAAGCTTTTCGCTTTCTTGCTCGGTGAGTTTAACTACGGGCACGCCCGTCCAGCTGCTGACAATGTCGGCTATTTCGTTGCTGCCGATGTTCGGCGCGGTGGTCTGCTTTTCACCTTTCCAATCGGAAGTAAGCTTTTTAATTTGCTCTTGCACTTCGGTGATTTCATCTACAAGCTTTTGCGCCTGTGTGTAATTTTCCCCCTTGGCGGCTTTGTTCTTTTCAAGGTTTAAACGTTTTAACTTTTCTTCGAGTTCCTTAACCTCTTCGGGGCTGTTAAGGCTGTTAAGGCGCGCACGCGAAGCCGCCTCGTCGATAAGATCAATCGCCTTGTCCGGCAAAAATCTGTCGGTGATATATCTGTGCGAAAGGGTTGCCGCGGCGATAATCGCCTCGTCGGTGATTACTACTTTATGGTGCGCCTCGTACTTGTCGCGGAGTCCGCGCAAAATCGAAACGGTGTCGTCTACGGTCGGTTCGTCCACTTGCACGGGGGTAAAACGACGTTCGAGCGCCGCGTCCTTTTCAATATATTTTCTGTATTCTTCCAACGTGGTTGCGCCTATGGTTTGCAACTCTCCGCGGGCAAGCATAGGCTTTAATATGTTCGCCGCGTCCATATTGCCGTCTGAAGTTGCACCCGCGCCCACGATTTGGTGAATTTCGTCTATAAACAGAATTACGTTGCCGCTATTCTTTATAGAGTTGATAGCGTTTTTAAGCCGCTCCTCGAAGTCGCCGCGGTACTTCGCGCCCGCAACCATTGACGAGAGGTCAAGCGAAAAAACTATTTTATTCTTCAAAAGGTCGGGCACTTCATTTTTGACTATCGCTTGCGCAAGCCCTTCGACTACCGCGGACTTACCTACGCCCGGCTCGCCTATCAAGACGGGATTGTTTTTGGTGCGGCGGGATAATACTTGAATGATTTTGTCTATCTCTTTCTTTCTGCCTATAACGGGGTCGATTTTACCCTCGCGCGCTTTTTGGGTCAAATCCGCGCCGTACTGCAAAATATTTTTGTCAAGCGCGGACGTGCTTTTGCTCTCTTTCTTCTTTGGCGCGCTGCTTGCGGGGGCGGTAAATAAGTTTTCAAACATATTCAACGGGTCGCTGTCGTCCTCTTCCTCGGTTTCGGGCAAGGAGCCGGACAGCGCAAGCTCGATTTTGCTTGAAAGCTTGGCAAGGTTAACGCCCAACGCGCGCAGAATACGCATTGCAAGGCACTCTGTCGAGGACATAACCGATAAAAGCATATGCTCGGTGCCCGCCAAGCTGTCCTCGCCGCTTATGTCAATGGAAAGCTCCAACGCTCGCTCAATCATATGCTTGGTGCGGGGCGTGTAGCCGTTGATATTGGAATGACGGTCTATCGAGCGTGCAAAATATTCGCGATAAGCGGGCTCGGATACCTCGCAAGAGGTAAGTATTTTATAAGCCGTGCAGTCGGGGCAATTTAGCATAGCGAATACTATGTGCTCACTGCCTATATAACTGCTGCCGTAAAGCTTTGCCGCTTCTTCCGCAACCGAAATGACTTGCTGTAAATTGTCGGTAAATTTATTTATATATTCCACTGTGAACTCCTCCTTGATTTTAGCGCTTAACGTGCTTTTTTAAATATTTTGCCGTATATTGCGCGCGGTAAACGTCGCGTTCGACGGGCGTAAGTTCCATTTCGGCGGCGGCGTTTATGTTCGACGGGCGCATATTCACGCAAAGCTCGTCAATTAACGAAACGTCTTCAAGATTAATGTAGCCGAGGCACGCACCCAATTTCACGCTCGAAGAATAACGGATAAGCTCGTCGCAAGTAAGCTTTGCGCAGTTGGTAAGTATTCCGTAAGAACGCAGACAGTCGTCTTGAATTTCAAGCGCGGACGGACCGTTTTTCAAATTTTGGCGCTGAGCGTCCTCGATTACGCAAATTTTTTCAACCACTTCCTTGACTTGGGAAATAATATACTCTTCCGTAACCCCGAGGGTAACTTCGTTACTGATTTGGTATAAATACCCCTCCGCTTGACTGCCCTCGCCGTAAATTCCTCGGACGGTAAGTCCCAAGTGCGATATGCTTTTTATTGCCCTTGGCATAAATCCGTTTATCGTCATTGCGGGAAGAAACAGCATAACAGAAGCCCTAAGCCCCGTGCCGAGGTTGGTGGGGCACGCCGTCAAAAAGCCGAGCTGCTCGTCGTAAGCGAATTTCATCGATTTTGCTATGTGGTTGTCAATCTCGGACATAGTGTCGTAGGCAAGATTTAAGTCGTAACCTTTAACTATGCACTGTTCGCGCAGGTGGTCCTCCTCGTTAATCATTATGGATACGTTTTCCTCGCGGTTAATAAGCGCGGCGGAATATTTCTTGGTCTTGATTAGGTTAGGGCTTATTAGATGATTTTCTTTAAGCGACAGCGCTTCCGCCTCTGAAATTCCGTCCATAAAATAAAGCTTGAATTCGTCCAATCTTGACAGCCCCGACGTGACGTGGCGGATAATTTCCTTTGCTTGCTTTTCGTCCTTTAAGTGGGACGGGAAAGGATAACCTTCAAGGTTGCGGGCAAGGCGCACACGGGTCGAAACGACGGTTTTATCGAAATCAGCCATTGTCGTTACCCCCGTACAACGTCTTGTTTATCTCATATATGCGTTTATTAAGTCTGCCCGCCTCGGCGTAGCGTTTTTCGCGCAAGGCGGTTTCAAGCTGCTCTTGCAAAGCCTTTAAACGTCTGTGAAGCCCCAACTCGTCGTTGTTGGTGCCTACCTTGCCGACGTGCTCGACTTTGCCTTGTATTGCGTGAATTGCGGGAAGAAGCTCTTCCTTGAAAACGTCGTAACAGCTTGCGCAGCCTAAAAGCCCGCTTCTTTCGTAGTCGGCGTAAGTGGTGCCGCACACGGGGCAGACCTTTTTGGGCGCGGTTGAGCCGAAAAGCCACGCGCAGACGTTCTCGCTCATTTTTGAGTGAAGCTCGCCGTACATTTCTTGACTGCACTTTGCGCAGAGGTGGCTTTCGAACTTTTCACCGTTAATTATCTCAACGTAGTTTTCTGTTGCTACGTTCTTTTTGCAGCGTTGACAAAGCATTTTTTCTTTTCCTTCCCTTATATTATAATAAAATTTTTAGGCCGGTAAACAAATTTATAAAAAATTGTAATTTTTTTACTCAATTAAATTGAATATTCGAGCTTTGCGTGTTATAATGAACAATGTTAAATCAAAAAAAACGGAGGTTTGTTTAAGTAATGCAATATTCAAAAGATATAGAGAATATGATTTGCGTTGCAAAAGGCGTGTCCGGCAGATTCGAACACGGACCCGCACCCATTCCCGAAGAAGGTCAATGGATACAGGCAAAGGAAATCAAGGACATCAAGGGTTTTACGCACGGCATCGGCTGGTGCGCCCCTCAACAAGGCGCGTGCAAGCTGTCTTTGAACGTTAAAGACGGCGTAATCGAAGAGGCTTTGGTAGAAACGATAGGCTGCTCGGGTATGACCCACTCTGCTGCTATGGCGGCGGAAATTCTTCCCGGCAAAACCATTTTGGAAGCCCTCAACACCGACCTTGTTTGCGATGCGATTAATACCGCTATGCGTGAACTGTTCTTGCAAATAGTTTACGGCAGAACGCAGTCGGCTTTCTCCGAGGACGGGCTTACTATCGGCGCGGGACTCGAAGATTTAGGCAAAGGACTCCGCTCGCAAGTCGGCACAATGTACGGCACAAAGTTAAAGGGCGTTAGATACCTTGAAATGGCTGAAGGCTACGTTATCGCGCTCGCCCTCGATAAAAATAACGAAGTTTGCGGATATAAGTTCGTTTCCCTCGGCAAGATGACCGACTTTATCAAGAAAGGGCTTTCTCCCCTCGAAGCTTACGACAAGGCTATCGGAACTTACGGCAGATACTCGAAAGAAAGCGGCGCCGTCAAGTACATTGACCCCAGAACGGACAAGGAGGTTGAGGCATAATGGCTCTTTTTGAAAGTTACGAAAGACGCGAGAAAAAAATTCTCGGCGTGTTGAAAGAATACGGTATTAAATCTATCGAAGAATGTAAAGACATTACCTTGAAAAAGGGTATCGATGTAGACAAGATTGTTCGCGGCACACAGCCTATCTGTTTTGAAAATGCGGTTTGGGCTTACACCGTGGGCGCGGCTATCGCAATAAAGAGCGGCTGCAAGAAAGCCGCAGACGCAGCGACTAAAATCGGCGTGGGCTTGCAAAGCTTTTGTATCCCCGGTTCGGTTGCCGAAAACAGAAAAGTAGGCGAAGGTCACGGCAACCTTGCTTCTATGCTTCTTTCCGAAGATACGGACTGCTTCTGCTTCCTTGCGGGGCACGAATCTTTCGCAGCGGCGGAAGGCGCAATTAAAATTGCAGAAAACGCAAACAAAGTCCGCACTAAGCCTTTAAGAGTTATTTTGAACGGCTTGGGCAAGGACGCGGCGTATATCATTTCCAGAATTAACGGCTTTACCTATTGCAGAACGGCATTCGACCCCTACACCGAAACGGTTAAGGTCGTTGACAGCGTCGCTTTCTCCGACGGTCCCAGAGCAAAGGTAAAATGCTACGGTGCGGACAACGTGCCCGAGGGCGTTGCGATTATGAAGATGGAGAACGTTTCCGTATCCATTACGGGCAACTCCACTAACCCCACCCGTTTCCAACACCCCGTTGCGGGCACCTATAAAAAATGGTGCGTTGAAAACGGCGTGAAGTACTTCTCCGTTGCGTCCGGCGGCGGCACGGGTAGAACCCTCCACCCCGACAATATGGCTGCGGGTCCTTCCTCCTACGGCATGACGGACACGATGGGCAGAATGCACTCCGACGCGCAATTCGCAGGCTCGTCCTCTGTTCCCGCTCACGTTGAAATGATGGGCTTAATCGGTATGGGCAACAACCCTATGGTAGGCGCAACGGTTGCCGTTGCGGTTGCCGTTCAGGAAGCTATGACGAAGTAAGAAAACACAATATGTAGTGTTTTTAGTAAATTTAATACTATATTTAGCGGTTTCTTCGGAAACCGCTTTTTTATACCTATGGTAACCATAGGCATAAAATGACCCCTATGTACACCATTATGTTGACACGGACGAAAAAATGTTGACACGGAATTAAGAAATTTCCTACGATTTTTTGATAAAAATGTTGACACGGAATTAAATGTTGACACGGACGAAAAAATGTTGACACAGACTTTATTTTTTAATGTTGACACAAAACTCGATGTTGACACAGTTTATGTTGACACGATGTTGACATAATGATGTACACGGTTTTTTAATACAAAAAAATAGGTGCATTTTATATGCACCTATAAATCATATCCGATGAAAAACATAGCATACCTATTGATAGAGTGAATAATGCAACAGAAATGCTAGTAAATATTAATGTTTGTTTAAATATATTTTTTAATTCATATATAAAAATTTTAAGGTCGCTCATTATTATTTTTAAATAAAGTATAAAGCCGAACTATAGTTCGGCTTTATACTATTGCAAAATATATATTTTTTCTTGAAGAATTAATTGATTAAGGTAATTATACTCAATCATTAGACTAATTTGGTAAGATGTATTAACCATCAAAGAATCCCAGTCTTCCACAAAATAATAATCATGAATGCAATTCATTTCAGTATTTAATTCTGTGATGTCTACTTCTATCTTGTTTGCTTCCAAAAATGATTTCAAATCAGAAAAATCAATATTGTGAAACGCTAAACTTGACTGATCTATTATTTCTATATATTCTTCTTGGGAATCTTCAAGATAATAATTACCAACATTTATTGTAACTTCAGTATATCTACTACATTCCGAACATCCCGTAAAAAATACTGAAAAAATCATTAATAGTGAAATTACGACTATCTTTTTCATTAGAGAATTATTTCAGGCTCTTAATTTAATTCTATAGCATGATTATATATTGTAAAATTTTAATTGTCAATATTTTCCACTATATTTTTTTAATTGACCGCAGCATTACCTTAAGCAACGAGATCCCCTTTGATCCCCGAAGAACTTTTACAAACAAGCAAGCCATTGTTACTACAATATTTGACTTCACCAAGATTGTTTTTACACATTCCTCCTACCATATTATCTACGGTAATGTTCATTTGATTTATACAATAAAGGATTTTTCCTCCACTCTCATTTTTCCACACTAACCAAGTAAAAATGACACCCCTAATACGGCGAGCATTATGGCAACCAAGATTACTGTTTGCACACTATACACCGCAGTACCCAGCGCTTAAAAACTGCAATTGGCAACATTATTTTCATTACAAGAAATTTAATAACGTCTATTGCGTCTTTATTTAAAAATTTAATTTTTTTCCCTATATAGCCGATTGCTATCATCAAGAATACAGGTAAAATTACTTTTAAGATATTCATAACATAATAAAAACCATAGCCGCCATTATTTTGGAAGCTACGGCCTTATATCATAAAGTCTATTATTGATTTTCAGTCTTGATATTTTTCTTTTTCTTATCGGCTATACACTCCATAGTTATATACAGAGCCGTACGCAAAAACAAAATGCACAAAAGTATTATTTCCGCCGCAGTGAATACCGCACCCCTTGCAAGGAAAAACGAGAAAATAAACGTCAACAAAAACGTTATAATTGCGCTCCATAATTGAAACGAGCCGACAATTTTTATTGCGTCTACATATCTTGGACACTCCTCCACTTTCAGCACTTTCAAAACCATAAAAGCAATGAGCGCCAAAAGTATGATTGCCAAAACATAAATTGCAACCGAACGGCTAAGGCTTATTATATAGACAAGAAAATTAAGTCCGGTTGCAGAGGCAAACGATTTCTTAATCATACCGTCTACATTGTTTTGCATTTCTGCCGAAGTCAAGCTGCCGCCGTTTATCGTACCGTCGGCAAGTTTATTGAAATAACCGCTGAATTCAACGGCAACACCGTTGTCGGTTTTAAACGCGCAGAAACATACGTTATCCAATACTGCAATGTATTTATCTATGTTCTCATATGTCGTCGGAGAAAGATAATAAGTTCTGAGCGTCGGCGCTTTACCGTACGCATCACCGGGCAAGCCGCTGTAATATGAACCGAAATACAATTCGTATATACCGTTTGTATATTGCTTGGCAGAAATAGTATCGTCCGACAAGTCGGCTTTTAACTTACCGTATGCTTCGGAAACACTCTCGACATTATTTAAATATTCTTCATATTCGGTCTGCTTTTCGGAAGGGTCTAACCATTCACCGCTGTAATTAACCGATAATGTGTAAGACTTCTTTTCTTCATCAGATAATGAACGGTAAACGCTATAATCTATTTCTGTGTTGTCCGATTTTTTACACTGTACCGTAAAATCCGCGTAAGTTGTTTCGGCGGGTCTGGTATCTACAATGAGCTGATATCCGTTAACCGCGTATTGCTGCCCTTCGTTTAAAAGCGTGTTTACCCTTTCGCCGTCTTTTATGACTGCCGAAAGATAGCCGTCTTTAACAGACAAGTCAATCCGACTTGATGAATTCTCATTGGCAAAAGCCGAGTACAAAAAGTCTTTAAAGTCATTTGAATTATTGTACTGTACGCTAAACGATGCGGCATAACCCGCAACAAGTCCGCAACAGACTATTATAAACGTCAAAACAAAACTCAGAAGAGTGTTGAAAAAGCTGTGGTCGCCACCCTCCTTTGACAAACTGTGGGTAAAAAACCCCACAAAATAAAATTTTAGCCATTCAGTAAATTTCGACATTTATACCTTCCATAAATAAGTTATTTTTAGATAAGCCTAATATCCTGTTCCAAATCGTACACGCCGACATTTGCTATATCCAGATAAAGCGTGCTTGCGCCCGTTTGCTGTTCGTCGGTTACGGCAACGAAAATTTTCTTTTCGATAATTTCGGGCGCTTCCTTTTTGTTTTCTGCGGGCTTTTCAACTTTTACCGTACACAGTGCATATTTGCCGGTACCGTAATCATATATCTTTTCAACGTTGACGGGGATACCTTCCGAATAAAGTTTGCCCGCTTCGGGTGAAAATCTTACGCCGAGAGGAATTTTAAACGCATATTTTCCGCATCCGGCTATTATCTTATCCGCAACATCGTCGGGACATTTGAACTCTATCCCGTTAACGTTCAACGTAAATTCGGTAGCTTTTACCTTTTTAACGCTGCCGTCGTCCTTTTTAACTTCTTTTAGAATCTTGTTGCGAATGAGCTTACCCTGCAATTCGTTATCAAACGGTAAAGGAGAAACAACTTCCTCTCCGTTAGAGATAAACGTGCAATGCTTCAATTCAATAGATATACCGCCGTCGGTTTTGGAATCTTCATCGGCGAGAACGAACACCGCCTCACCGTTGACGTTCATTTGAACAAGGCGCTGACCGTTTACATCCTCATCTGCAACGTACTGCGCTTTTATTTTTCCCCCGAGAGTAAAATCTTGCGTGGGAATATGAATTTCATATTCGTCGTCGGCGGGCCGGATAGCGGTCGGCAAACTGAGAGTTGCTCCCATTACGGTTAATTTATCTCCCTTAACCGTACCCGAAACAATTTTCTTTTCGGGTATTCTGGGCATAATAATACGCCCGATTTTTTTCTGTTTTCAGCTCATTAATTTGCACGCTGCAAGGTGTAATTATTGTCGTACGCGTCATTTAACTTTAACTGCCCTTCCGCACTTACAAACAACCTAATACCCAAATTGTCGCCCGAGACTGCTACAAGCACTATTTCCATGCTCGAACGATTGACGGTGAAGCTGAAAGACTGCGTTTTCGCCGCGTCGGGGGTAGTTCCGTCGTTATCGATAGGGGTTTTAACAACCGTTACGGTTCCCTCTACGGGGTCTGCGGTGCTTTGGGTAAACGTAACGTCGTAAATCTCTTCCGAGGTCGTAACGGTGTACTTACCGTTTAAAAGCGAAGCATAATCCGGTTCTTCTACCACCGTAAAAGTAAATTCGCAATAAGCGGATTTGTTGGAATCGGAGACAACCTTGACAGTATAAGTTCCCGCAGCGCTTGCAGTAAATTTGAAACAAGGGGTATCGCCCGCCGTCGTTCTTTCGATATTTGCAGACGAAGCGTTTGCGGACGTTAACGTTGCGGTCTGGCTTGCGTCCAACCCCAATTTTACATTGCCGTAAAAATAAATTCCTCCGTTTACGGTTACCGTCTTACTGCTTCCCGCATAGAAGTTGCCCGACGTTTCGTTGCGTATAAAGGATTCCATCGTTGAGGGGGCGTCGCCCGTAACCTCGAATGTCACGCTCTTTTCAACGTTTTCGGTTTTTATTAGAAGTTTCCAAGTTCCGCCGCCCCTAAGCGATACTTTTATGTCGTTTAAATTCGTGCTGGACCGATATGCAAGGAAACCTTTGCTGGGACCTACCGGCACGCCGGTGCTGGGCTGGTAACCTCCGCGGTTGCCTTCGTAGCTGAACAACATTGTATCTATCCGCCAATCCGCCGTTTCGGGCAGAACGTTTACAATGTTTAATGTAATGTTGGGGTTACTCATGCTGCACTTGATTGTACTGTCGGGTCCTTCAAGTATGTTGCCGTTGTAGGATAAATCAAACGAAGCTACGGTAAAAAGCGATTTCGAATAGGGGTTCTGTTCCGTCCTTTCACCCGTCTGCTGTTCGACGACGACGTGCGTTGCCTTAGAATATTCGATATTGGGAACGGTTTTTCCGTTTTCGTCGGTTATGAAAGATGGCACATACCAATCCGCGCCCGCGGCAGATTCATTGTTTTCCCAATATTTCTGGATATATTCCGCACGCTCCACATTGTATTTTTCGCCCAATGTGAAGGACACTGTAGTTTCGTAATAGTCGGAACGGGACGTATAGTTAACAAGTCCGGAGAATGTGAAGGTATAAGTTCTGTTAGCCTCGTCGACGGTTTCTACAAGGTCGCCGTTGGTGCAAGCCGTTGCCGCCTTATAAAGCTCCGAAAGCGTGTTCTCGACTCCGTAAACGCTTAGAAAGCTGTACCACAAAAGATTGACGGGTCCGTCCATCATTTCATTCAGTAAATGCGAGGTTGTGTTAAGGACGCCGTTTTGGAACCTAGCGCAGAATATATCGCCATTAAGTATGCTGTAATTATTTTCCGTAACTACGGTTTCCGTAACGCTTGTACCCTTATCTCCTTCGGTTACGCCCGGTATAAGCGTAGTTATGACGCGCGTTTCTTTGACGTAGGTATAGTTGTCGCCGTACTTATACTCGTAATCCGTATCGTCGAAGAATTCGCCGCCGTGCAGAGAGTTTTTAGTCGTCTGCGTACCCGAAGCGACTTCGGAGCTGAAAATTTTACCGATATTTACAGCGCTTTGAACGCTTGAAATGCCGATGCCGCTAACGGTTACAGAATAGCTTGCCCTTACGTTGCCTTGCGACACGGTTATCGTATAGTTGCCCAACTTCATAAATGCATCGTCTGTTACGGTGCCGTCCTGAGACTTGATTTCGACGTTGAAATTTTTAAGGCTTGTATAGTGGAAAACTATCAGTCTGTTTTGCGCGTTCTCGTAAGTGGCGTTTATTTTTAAACCGTCAAAGGAAACAACCTCGCCGAGAGAGTACTGCTTTTTGACGTCGGAAGTATCCAACTCTATCTTTCTAAGGACGTTGCTGAAGTCGCTGACGTAAATGGAATAAACTTCTTTTTTGCCGCCGTAGCTTACGGTTATTTGATACTCGTCGGAAACGTTCATATCGAAGCCCGCTTCCTTTCTGATTTCGACTTCCGCCGTAACGTTGGCTTTTGTTCCGTCCTCGTAAACGGCGTATATCACGCAGTCGTCGCCAAGAGTAAAATCGTCGCCTACGACAAAATCCACTTTTGCGTTTTCGATTATAAGCTCGGTTATCTTCGCCTCGGGCTGACAGGCAACAAGCCCCAGCGTCATACAAACGGAAGCCGCAAAAACAAGCATTGCCACAAGAATATTTCTTAATGTACTTTTCATTTTTACCTCGGTTAAGGGCAAATACCCTTTATTTGTTTATGCCGGTAAATACACACCGCACGCAAACAGCCATAAAGCGTCTTGATTTGCGGTGTAACCCAAAAATTCGGGAGTGCCTTCACCGGAGCTTATTTTATCGGTGTAAAGCGAATGCCGCTCTGCAAATACTTGCAAAAATTCTTTAAGCTCTTGCGTGACGTAGCACATACCCTCGCTGTTACAGAACCTATAGTAGTCCTCTCTTATAAACGCAGTGTAATCGAGCACAACGTATTTTTGTTCTTCTTCCAGCCATACGTTGTAAATTTTGAGATAGTTACTGCCGTTGCCTAACCCCGTAGCATTTGCGTTATACAGCGTGGTTATGGTATAAGACGGCAACTCCGGCGTCAACGCACAGCAAAGAATGGGTCCGTAATTTTTGCCGTATCCGAACGGGTTGTTACCGTACAGCTCTGTGCTGTAATAGTGATATACGCCCGTATTTTCGTTATACTTGAAATTATTCGCGTCAAAGTTTTTAATTAAAGAGTCGGACGGAGACTTTTTACCGGAAGACGACAACTCGTTTGCATAAACGAATTCTTCACCCGCATTCTTCTCGCTCGCTTTGTTTTTTGCCTCCTTGGCACGGATAACTCTTACGTCTGAATTGGAGTTTGAGTAAGGTCCTTCGTAAGTTATTGCAAAATCGACGTTGACGGGGTATTCGCCGGACTTGGTTTCCGCCCCTATTGCGAACGTGAAGGAATGCCCCACTTCCGTTCTGTCAATCATATATTCGTAGCGGAAATTTTTTGTATATCCGCCGTCCATAGCAAAACCGCCGCCGTCAAGCTGCCTTTCAAACCATTTCATTCCTATTGACCCGCCGTAGAGCTGGATATAGGGATTAATTTCGTTTTCGTAGGCGTTGACCCAAGAAACCACCGAATAAATCCCCGCGGCTTCGGGACGGTATTCGTAGTATGAAACCCGCGTAGAACTTGTAACGTTCTGTCTGTAAGTCCCCTCGTATTTCAGTTTGTAGCAAGAATAAATTCCCGTGCCGCCTCCGGATTCGGGCGAGCGGACAGAAGTTATTAATATGGTTATATTATGTTCGTCCGAAGTCGCCGTGTACGCGCTGGGATTGTAGGTGTATTTGCTTGAAAGCCCTTCGAGATAGATAGAATAATCGCCGTCAAGTTCGCCAGCGTCAGCTTTGCCGTCCGCACCGAGAAGCGCCCTATGAACGCTGAAATTGTTGCGCCAAATGACTGTTATTTCCTCCTCGCCGGGGAGATAGGGCTGTGTGCCGTAATACAACGTCACGGTGTAATGCGAGCTTGGCTCTGCGGGGGGCGCCGGGTTATCGGGGTCGTCGGGATTGTCCGGATTCGGGTTTACGGGAGGGGCGGGGTTTACGGGCGAATTCGGCTTGACGTTATCTATATAACTGCCAAACCCGCAGCCCGAACAGAGGAGAATCGCACTCAAAAAAGCCGTAACGAATATTATAAACTTCTTTTTCATTTACGCCTCCTTACAAGTCCCGAGAAGAACGACGTTACGTCCTTCCACCTTAACTGCCTTATTATAATGTCGGCAACGAAAGCTATTGCGGAAACTACCATAAGCGGCAAAGTAAACTTGAACGTAAACGTAGTATAGGTAGAAGCGTTGTTTTCAATCGTTTTTATCTCGTCAAGTTCTAAAATTTCGCCGTTTTCGGTCAATAATCTGTACATATAAGATTTACTGTAATTGGTAAATCCGTCGTACTCCGCATAGTATGATACGGAGAAGTCGATTTCCGTATGATAGCTAAGCCCGTTATAAGAATAATCCACAAGGACGGAATAACGGCCCGGAGCGTCCGTAGAGAACGTTGCAAAATATCTGCTTGAATCGAACGTAAGCGTTTTAGTCGTTGTCATACCGTCGGGGTCGATAACCGAAGCCGTAAACGACGCGCTGTTTTGCAGAGTGCTTGAAGCGCTGACGTAAACGGTTGTAGAATTTCCGCTACCGTCCACTTCCACTATAAACGGCGTATTTATCCGTTCGGAAGGCAAAGTTGCCGTAGGAATGTTGGAAAGGAACTGTTCGCCGCCCGTACCGTAAGTCCAACCGTAAGTCCAATTAGACGAAATATCCGAAAGGAATGAAACAACTTTACCCTTTCCGCCGCTGCTCCAATAAGCGTAAATCGGCACGTCGAAAGAGGTTACTCCGTTATCCCTATAATACTTTGCGGTAAGCACCGCATTTGCGGTATCCTTGGTCCAATTATACCAGAAACCGCCGATTGCGCCGATATTTTCGACGCCTTGAACAACTTCTTCGCCGGGGCGGCGGATACTTACTTCGTATCTGTCGCCCGAAATCTCTATTTCGCTTGCGTTGTCGGTTACGTCGCCTATTACGACGTCAATCTCGTCCTCGCTGTTGATATGCTGGCAAAATACTTTATCTCCGCTTTCTTGACCGTTCTTAACGATTCTATCGAGAAAATCTCTGCCCTCGTCATTAGGATAGATGCCGAGTGCGGAAACTGATATATTTTCACCGGACATCTTTCTGGCAAGATTTATCGCCTCTTCATCGTCGCCTTCATTATTCAACCCGTCGGAAATAATTATCACCTGCTTGTTGTGGAAGCGTGACGGCATATGTTCGTAAGCATATTTTAGCGCCGCGGTTAAATTGGTTCCGTTGCCCGCCTCTTGTTTTTCTATTATCGCCTTTATAGCCGACGGCTCGGTCAAGTAAGTAGGCTGCAACAGTTCTTCTATACTGCCCGAGAAGCCCACTACCATTACCATATCGGTAGGGTTGAAAACGTCCAAAAGTTTCACCGCCGCACGTTTTGCAACGTTAAAACGCCCCTCGAAATTCATACTTAAAGACATATCCAAAACTATAGCTATAAGTCGGGTATCTTGGTCGGGATTGCCTATATTTACGGGCAGTAAGTCGGCAAGCTTTCTTAAAGCCCGATTTTCAATACTGTCCTCGCCCGTGTCGTTCTGCACGAACGTATTTCCGAAAGTGGTAAGAGTTTTGCCGTAATCGTCCACAAGCGCGGTAAGGCTTGAAGTGAACATTGTAGCGGATTTTAAAGTGCGAACGTCAAAGTTGCACAAAACTATCTCGTCGTATACGCACAGTTCTTCGACGGAAAGCGGAACCTCGTCAACGTTACTGACGTAAGTTACGTCTTCCCAACCGTAAATGTCCCTACCCGCTTGACAGTCGTCGTCGCTGCCGCCGATAAACAACACGTTGCGCTCGGCGGTGACGTTTTGCGAAAACAAGCAGTTATTGTTGAACGCAGAAGTATCCGCCGCAAGGTCTACCGTTTCTACCGTTACTTCGTAATCGTAGGCGCCCTCTTCCTCGGTATAAAGAGGAAGCGTAACCACGTTCAGCCCGTCATAAAAGCTTGCCGAACGCCTTAAAGCAAGAACGCCGTCCCTATAAAGATTGACATAACCGTTAGTGCGTTCCGACTTTTCGCCGTTAATCTCACCGCAATTCGCTCTGACTAAAACTTCGACTTCCTCTGTCTTACCGACATAAGTCGAACGGGTTGCTTCAACTCCGTCAATCTGAACTTCGCTTACGCTTTCGTCAAGGCTGTCGTCAAGGAATACCGCGTCTACATATACGTCGTTGTCTTGCAATGCGCTTACTACCCTGATTATATTGTTGGCCGCAACCGTTTCCACGCCGTCGGTAATAACGATTATGCGCTTTATAACGTTATCGTCGAAAAGGTTGCCCGCATAGCGGAGCGCGGAAGCGATGTCCGTCGCGCTTTTGTCCACCTTGCTTGCCGACGTCACGTCGGGCACTTCATCGCCGAGGTCGGCAATCATCTGATAGTTTCTGCCGAAGCATATTACGCCCATCTTAGAATTTTTGGGGAGCTTTGCGGAGATTTTTTCTATATTTTCTTGTACTTCGTCAAGGTTATGGTTTGCGGAGTAAGAAATATCCGCCAAAACGTAGACGTTGGTTTCGGTTACCATCGTTTCAAAAGTCATTCCGCTGATTGCAAGCGTTATACAAATGCAAATTAATGCGTGCAGACCGAACGAAGCGATATTGTGCGCGTTAGCGTTGTCCCGCCTTACCGTGACCGCAAACGGCACTATAACCGCAGCAAGAAGCGGCAAACCGATAAATAGCAACCAAGGGTTATCGAAGCTGATATTGCTCATAACAATATACCCCCCAGTCCGCCAAAAGAAGCAGCGTTATTATTATAAAGAAAGCAAGAAGCTTATCGTAAAATCCGTCCGAAAACTCGTAAGTTCTCTCTCCGCTCAAATTGACCGCGCCGCCGCCTTCCGAACGACTTTCCGATTCGGGAACGCACGAATACGCGTACACGACGGTATCGTCGCGGCTGTTTTCAAGCTTAACGGAAATGGAGTAAGTGCCCGTTTCCGTAAGATTAAATTCGCATACCGAGCTGTCGGCGGTATCCAAAGTGGTACTCTTGCCCGACGGGCTGGTTACAACTATGTTTTGGCAACCGGGTACTACGTTTACGTTCATTATGTCGCCGCAGTCGTAAACCGTACTGTCGATAACCGACGGGAAAGAATAATTCATCAGATTTCTTACAAGAATTAAAAAGTCATCCAACATTCCAAGGTTGGAATCGCCTATTTCAAACGCAAAGACGACCTCTCTGTCGTTGTTTTCGTTATACCCCGCGGAAATAATCGAATCTCCGCCCACGCTCATAACCGAAATGAAATTGCGGGGAACGCCGTAGCGCGCGTACTGCCGCACGGCGACCTCACGCCTTACAAGCCCGTTTGTAAGCTGTTTTTCTTGCGTGGAAGACCCGGTCGAATATTGAGGAACGAAATAACTGTTCGGACCCGTTTCATCACGGGGAACTTGAGTACCCCTATAACTTATGCCGGAGTCCTCTCCGCTTCCGTCCACGGCATTAATAAGCCATATTGCCGCATTTTTGGGAAGTTTGGCGGGGGTGTAGCCGTTAAACACATACATTCCGTAGCCTATAGCGGGAGTTTCAAGATATTTTTGTGGAGAAACGACGTCAACTTCCGCTTTGCCCGAACTTGCGATTGCGTTGCGAAGGTACGCGCCGTCATCGGTATTGTCTATTAATAGAACTTTCCTATCTTGCGACTTTGCTTCGTCGTACAATACAACGGTATTGTCCTCTTCGAGGGCGTCGCCGTCCGATATGCGGAACTTTAACGAAGTAAAACTTAAATCCTCCGCTTGCACCTCGAAGTCGGCGGGCACGCCCGCCGTTGCGCTGACGGAAGTCTGAGCGACCTTCACCTCTTCCCCGCCGTCGGCGGTTACAAGCATTTCCACTGTAAGAGTTACGTCGCGCCGATAAGCAACGACTTTACCCGTTCCGCAAAGCCCGTCTTCGTTATACTTATAGCCGTATTCGTACAATGCGTAGTTGTTTTCGCCGTTTGAAACGTCGATAAGCTCCATATTCGTGTCGTAATTTTTATCCGTTACGAGGTAGAAAACAGCGGAGCTGTTCGCCTCGAAATAAGCTTGAGCAAAGTTTATAGCCGACACGCAATCAGCCGCGCCCCAGCCGGCGGAAAGCGATTTTACGTTGGCTTTCGCTTGTTCCCTATCGGTAATTCCTTCGAAAGGTACGCTTAACGCGTCGTTTACGAAAATAAGCGTATAAGTGCTGCCGCCGAGGGAATTGTCAATTACGGAATTTATCTCTTTTTGTGCCTTTTCGAAGCGGGTTGACTCGCCCGACTGCATATTCATACTCGCCGAGCCGTCAAGTATAAAGTATATATCGTTTGCGGAATCGGGCACAAAGAAAACGGGGTGTGCGATAAGCAGCGAAGCCGTAAGCACGACTAAAAGCTGCAAAATTAGGGAAACTATGCCCGTAAGACGGGAAATTTTCTTTCTTTTTTTAAGGAATTTTTCGCTAAGCTCCCAAAGATATGTGGAAGCTACGGTCTGTTCGGTGTATTTCGATTTGATTATATATATTAAGATTATAATGGGGATTCCCAGCAAGCCCAAAAGCCCGAGGGGATAATAAAAACTCATTTCAGCACCCCCATCGCAGTAAACTGCTCGAAGAAAATTTCGTCAATTGGCTTTTCGTCATTGACGAGGATATACTCCGCCCCGCGCGCGTTACAATAATTGCGCAGTCTGTCTTGCACAAACCGAACTGCCGCGCGGTACGCCTTTATAATGTCTTTGTTAATGTTCTTTTTATAGCTTTTACCCGTATTTTCGCTGTCGTAAAAAAGGTTTTTTCCGCGGACCTTGGGGTTTAACTCCTCGGAAGTGAGAACTTGAATGCACATTAAGTCGCGCTTTTTGTCGGCGAGATAGTCTATTGCGTTTTCATAGTCGCTGTCCGTCAAGAAGTCGGAAATTATAACAGAAAGTCCGTCTCCGTAGCCCACTTGCGTAGGCAGAATACCGTCGCTTATGAAACAGTTGCCCCCGAACTCTATATCGTTGAGCTTGGTTATTTCGGCAAAATACCTCTCCCTACCCGAGATAGAGGAAATCACTTCGGTAACCTCGCTGTCGCGTATAACGAATACGGAAACCCTGTCAAGTTCCGTCACCGACAGATAAGCAAGCGTTGCAGCTATTTTAAGCGCCATTTCCGCCTTTTTTCCGTCGCCGAAAGCCATTGACTGGCTTGCGTCGATATAAATTTTGGTATGAAGCTGTCTTTCGTCCAAATAAAGCTTTAAATAAAGCGTTTCGAAACGGGCGTATGCGTTCCAATCTATTTTCGTAATATCGTCGCCGGGAACATAATTTCTGTAATCGACAAATTCGCAGGACGAACCGTACGTTCTGCTCTTGTGATTACCGCCGAATAGTCCGGCTATATTGTTTTTAAGAACGCTTTGCAACGTTTCAATCCGTTGCAAAAACGCCTCGTCAATTGCAATATTTTTCATTATACGCCACTTTGCGCCCTTTTTTGAATTAATTTATGCTGTTAATGTTAAGCTCTACGGGAGTAGTTTCTTCCGTCTTGGTTTTTTTGCCTTTTCCGAATTTAAATTTTTTCTCTTTTTTATTCTCTGCCGCGAGCGTTTCAGCTTCATCGTTCGTCGCGGCCGCAACGGGTTCAACCGGCGTTGCTGTAGGCTTTTCGTCAAGATTCCCAGTGCCCTTTTCTTTGCCGTTTTCGGCAATAAGCTTTGAAATTACGTCGTCTACGGTAAGTCTTTCGTTTATCGCGGCGTAATTAATCTTCATTCTGTGCCGCAAAACGGGATATGCAAGCGCGTCTATATCCCCGTAAGATACGTTAAATCTACCCTCAATCAGCGCGCGGACCTTAGCCGCGGTGATAAGCGCTTGACCCGCGCGGGGCGAACACCCGTATTTAATATACTTTTTAGCGGCGTCTCCGCTGTCGGGCAGCTCGGGATGAGTGCGCGCAACCAACCGCATAGCGTAGTATAAAACGTCGGGAACGACGGGCACCGTCTTTGCAAGCTCGCGCATGGCGAGAATCGTTGCGCCGTCTACTACCGCGTTGGCGGTTTCTTCCATTGTAATCTGCGTCATATTGACTATGTCCGCAAGCTCCTTTACGGAAGGGAAACCGACGAGAAGCTTGAACATAAACCTGTCCATTTGCGCCTCCGGCAAAGGATAAGTACCGTCTTGCTCGATGGGGTTTTGCGTTGCCAACACAAAGAACGGCTCTTGTATGGCGTAGGTTTTATTTGCAACCGTTACCCTATGCTCTTGCATTACTTCGAGCATTGCCGACTGCGTTTTGGGCGTTGCACGGTTTATTTCGTCCGCAAGAACGAGGTTCGCGAATATGGGCCCGCGTTGGAACACGGTATTCATCTTGCCCGCCGCGTCCTTTTCGATTACGTTTGTACCCGTAACGTCCGAAGGCATTAAATCCGGCGTAAACTGAATTCTTGAAAAGGGAAGCTTTAAAGCCTTCCCGAGTGTTCTGACAAGCCTTGTTTTACCGACTCCGGGAACGCCTTCCAAAAGAACGTTACCGCCCGCAATAATTGCTATTATAACGTTATTGACGATATCGTCTTGCCCTACCAAGTCCTTTCTTATTTCCTCTTTGATTTTCGAAACAGAACGGCTGAAATTTTCAACTTGCGCTTTGTTATCCATTTTTAACCTCTCAATTGTCCCGATTTCCGCTTAAATCGCCGAAATACGTTATCATTATATATTCCCACTCTTCGCGGGAGATTGTTCCCTCGTTTAAAGCTTGCTGGACGCGGTCATAATACTCGCCGCGAACCTCGCCGCACAAAACGTAACCCTTTTCGGGGTCGAAAAACGGCATTTGATTGATGTTTACGTTGCCGTTACCGTTGCCGGAGTTATTGCCGCCCGAGGGGTCTTCTTTATCATCCGGAGGAGTTTCGGGTTCCTCTTCAACGGCGGGCTGAAGATTGAAAATTTCGTACAGCTTTGAAATTACATACGCTTCCTCTTCGGAGTTAAGCGCTTGCTGTTCTTCGGCGCACATTTCGTTTGCGTCTTTAACGGTGTTTCTTATTTCGGTTACCGTATTCTGCACAAAGCTTCTAAGCGTGCTTTGCGACACCCCGTTTATAAGAACGGTTTTTAACCCTTCCAAGTGTTGAACGACGCCTAATTTAGTGAAATTGTCCGCCTTTTTGGAAGCTTTTACATAATCGATAAGCTCGTCAAGCGCAACCCATTCCCAATCGGTTATGTCGCGCGGAGGGTCAACGGGGGGCTGCTCTTCCCGAGCGGCGAAAACGGGAGGCACGGTGGTCGCCACCACAGGGACGGCGATTACCCCCGCAAGCGCTATAATTCCGCAAAGGCAAGTGGCTATTATATTCTTAAAGGCAAGCGACTTTACGGGTGAAGACGCAAGCGCCGCAACCGTGTCGGCGCGCTGCATATCGAACATTGCCCCGCTTTGGGAAACAAAGTTTAAAGAAGTTTGCACTCGCTCCGCAAGGTTTAGCTCGCTGTCGAGCCGCTTTGCGATTTTTTTATCGTCCGTCCACAGAAAGAGAAAGGCTATTCCACATCCTAAGGCGACTCCGCCTATGGCTATAAGAATATAGTACAGCCAAAAAAGCTTAATTCCGTAAAGTTTGCATGGCAGTAAAACGGCAAGAACCGCAATAAGTCCCGCCGCCGCGCCCGCAACAATGCACTTTATAAGTATGTCCCTCCATACTCTTTTCTTGAATTTTAAAAAGTTTTCTTCCATTTTTCGCCAAAAAATCAAAAGTTTCAAAGTATCGCTATGGCTATTCCGAAAAATTTCGGAATAGCCTACGATTTTGTTTTAAATTTTTACTTTATTCGCTTAACCTTCAACGGGGTTCAATGTACCGCTGCCGTAGAACTCCGGTTCCGAAAATACGATATACTCCCAAGAATCGGTAAGCGTTGCCACATTTTCGTAGTCATAGCTATCAACAAAGCTCAACGTATATTCACCTTGCGTAGCTCCGGCAGTAATCGTTACGTTCGTCATATCTACACCGTTTATAGTTAACGTAGCCGCAGTAAAATCGAAGTTTACGGTAAGTTGAATCATATTACCATGGTTCGTTCTGCCGGAATATGCATAATCGTAAGCGGCGGGCGCGGGATGATATACTGCCAAAACGTGGGTACCGAAATAATCGTCCTCGAACGTATATAAACCGTTCGCTCCCATCGTCAACGTTGCCGTATATGAACCATCATAACTTATCGTATAGTTGCCGTTGCTTCCGGATATGGTAACAGCGCCCAAATTTTCACCGCCAACCGACATGGTTGCGTTTTCCATATTTTCGTCGAAGTATAGAATTAATTCGCCGAAATCCGTATCCGCCTTGAAGTGACCGAAGTCGGCTTTTTCGGGTTCGGGATAGCTTATGGAGAACGTTACCGCCGCGCTAACCGTAACATAAATGTCCGTGCCCGCGGGAACGGTTGCCGTATATACGCCGCCCACGTTTACAACTTCGATGTCAGCGTTGTGCACCTTTGCCGTAAACTCCGAATTTGCAGTGATGGTAAGCACGCTTTCGCCGGTATCGGAAATAATATACGTGCCCGCGCCGCTTACAGTCGCCGAAGCCGTAATAACTTTATCTACGGGAGCGCCTTCCACAAACTCAACATTCTTCGCGCCGACTTTGTAGTCTTCGGCTATCGTGATTTTTACGTTATTGTATTCTGTGAAGATATTGTTCCCGGTGGCGTAATCACGACGGGATTCGCCTACAATAACTATCGTTACGGGGGCAGTATCGGTTACTTCAAGGGTATAATATGGAACGCTTGCCGTAACTCCGCCAACGAATTTCCATGAGGAATAATCATAGCCCGCTTTATTACCGTCTACGGTATAATTCAAATAGTTAGAAACATTGCCGTTTTCTAATACATAGCTGACGTTGATTATATAAGAACCCGCTTTGGGAGGCGTAAACGTAAGATAGTATTTGTCTACTAGGAATCCGACCTCGGTTTCGCCCAATCCGTTAATTGCAAGGGGGTTGTTTTCGTCAAAGCCCTTAGGCGCAGTACCCGTGCCGACGGTAAGCGATACCGTTGCGGGTTTATTGTCCGTATATAAGCTTTTTACGCCGACAACCGTATCTACGCTAAGATATACCGTTACCGCGCCGTCGGAGAAGTCCAACTTGGTAACTCCTTCCTCGGTGAAAGTAGGCGTATACTTGTTGATACCCGTATAAACTTCAAGATTTTCGTCCGTAGAGTTAAAGGTATACCAACCCGCTTCCGTTGTAACGAAGTGATAGAAATTCTTCTTGAATTTGGAAGTATCAAGGCTTATTTCCGCCGCAGCATCGGCGGGCAAATTTACATAGTCTACTACATACCTTTCAAGCGTATCCAAAAGGTTCGCGCCCGTTTCGTCGTAAACCTCTATCGCGTCGTTCGTAATCACTTTAAGAACGTAAACGTTTCCGTCTAACGAAACGGTGTACTTGTTTTCGGCTTTGACGTAGTCGGTGACTACGATTGGTTTATTAATATCGTCGTTCCAATATTGACTGTTGCCGTTATCCGTAAGGCTGAAATCTTGACCCACGAACTCGTGAGTTCCCGAACTCAATTTAATCTTTGCGGGAATGGCGTCGCCCGTCCTCGTATAGGTAACAAAGGTTTCGCCCGTGCCGCCGAATACTTTCAAGGTTTTCGTTTCGCCGTCGGTATTCAACATAAACGTGTACATTCCAAACGTTAAAAGCCCGTACTCGCTGTCAAAGTTTGCGCTGTCAAAAGTGCGGGTATAAGTACCCGAACTTCCCCCCGCGCTGATTAAATAATAGCCCGTGCCGTCCTCATCTATGGATATTTTTGAGATACCGTCGCTCGTAGCACCGCTTGTAGCGGGAACGTATGTGCCGCTGAAATCGCCGACCAAAGCGGGAGTTTCGGGTTTTGCAACATGTACCAAGTTGACAGAATTATTACCGTTGGCAGCCGTCAATACAAAGGCGTCGCCCTTATGCTTTACTTGGATACTATCGTTATCGGTATCGAAATACAACGTATCGAACTTGCCCGCAAGATAGTTGAACCCGTAAGCGTTACCGTTATAAGTTAACTGATTATTAGTTCTGTCAAGCGCGAACGAAGTCGAGCCCGCACCGTTGATATAGAGCCCCTCAAACCAATTGTCAGCGGGAAGAGGTTCGTTATAAACGGCGTTAAGCGCTATACCGACCGTTGCTTCGTCGTCGAGGTCTTCGTCGCAGAACAGTTTAACGTATATGCTTTCTTTTGTAAAAAGTTCGCAAATCGTGCTGTTGTCGTGACCGTTGCCGTAATAGGCGTCAAAGTCGTCCGCGTCCGTCGCGAAATAGCATTTTTGACTATTTGCTCCGGTTGCAAGCGAAATTGTATATCTGCCGTCTTGCACGGCGGTAAATTTATAATATGTATAACCTTTCGAAGTCAAAGGTTTAAGGGTGGACATCGGGTTGTCTAACTCGACTTCGAAAGCATACTTCATACTTTCGCCGGGGGTCTTGTTCTCTACCCACTTTGCGTAAAGGGTAATGTTGTCCGTAACGACGTCCGATTCGAAATCGAATGCCGTTTCGCAAGCAGCGTCTTTGCACCAGCCGCTGAAAATATAAGCGTCGTCGTCAGCGGGGTCGGCGGGCTTTACAGCCTTTTCGCCGTAATCAACGTTCTGCGTTTCGGGCGCTACGCCGCGACCGAGCATATCGAACGTTACGACTTGCTTGATTTCATAGTCGCATACGTCGCACTTGCCGTCCTTGCCGTCTGCACCGGTTTCGTTGTTCTTTACGTCTATGTGGTCTGCGGAATCCTTTTTATCGCCGCAATCGCACTCTTCCCAGTGTTTCTCCGAATCCGAATGCCACGTATACGCATGCTCGTGTTCCGAGTTACAGCCCGTTGCCGCTACCGCTCCGACAGCCGAAACTGACAGTGTTGCCAAGAAAAGCATAAGTAATTTCTTGTTTTTCATAGCGCTCTCCTTTTAAATTAAAAAATTTTTTACCCGCAAATTAACCCCAAAAACTCCATTTTTGCAAAAATATTCAAATTTTATGCATATTTTTCAAAAAATGTGAATATCAAATTGATTTTTTAAGTGTTATTTGAATAAATATACCATAATTATTTTATACTGTCAATGATTTTAACGTGCATAAATATTTAAAAAGTTATAAGCTCTTCTTAATAGCGCAGATAATAATACTTATAGACATAAAATGATAGATATTTTCATAAAGACGGAAAGGGGAGCGCTTGCCCCCCCTTTCTTTTATTGTATAAATATTAATATTTATTAAATTTAAACTTATTAAGCCGTCTTAGTCAGCGTGTTCGGAATAGGAATCCCGCTATCGGTGCACTTTATGGTACCGTCCGGATTGAACTGAAACTTAGGTTTTCGCCCGTCGTTGCAAGTGATAGTATAAGTATCCCCGTTTAATTGTATATCCGTAACGCCGTATTGCGTACCGTTTAACGTAAAAGAACATTTTGTAAAGTCATTATTGAGTATTAAAGTCATTGAAGGAAAACTGCTTGAGGAATATGTACCTACTTGCTCGGCTGTAAACAATCCTTCGACTTCGGGAGCGACGGAAATTTCAACGCTGTCCGCAGCGGAAGCCGATACAACCAGCACGTCGCCCGCTTCGACTGCAAACGCCGTGTTACGGCTCTTGCCCGCACCGTTGAGGCTGAGCGAGCAATAATCGCAAGCTACTATGACGTTGCCCGCCGACTTGAATTTGAAATACGTGTTTCCCGCCATGACTTGGGCAGTATAGCTATCTTGGGCCGACAAATCCACTTCGTACGGATACTGTTCGCTACCCGCGGGATACGTTAGGTTGAAAAATACCATAGATGCGCTCGATAAATCTAACGTAACGTACAAATTGGTACCCGACGGCACGGTTAAGGTGTAATTGTTCCCCTCGCCTGTCACGTTAGCCGATACGCCGTTCACCTTTGCAGTAAACGAACCGTTTGCGGTCACCGTAAGGTCGCTGCCGTAAGTATTTTCGATAAGATACGTTCCATCACGCAGTGCAACCGCCGTTTTGTTTAATGCGTCGGCAGTTGAACCCGCGTTTTGGAATTGCACCGTCGTCGCATCGGATATGTAGTCGGAAATTACGGTTACGGTCACGTTGTTAGAGAAATCGTCGTTTCCGTCCACCTCTATCGTTACGGGGTTCGTATCCGATACGCTGAGTTTATAGTAATGGTCGTCGTTAGTAAGCCCGCCCAGCCATTGGAAGGTGGCGCTGTTCCAACCGACTTCGGTCGCCCCGACGGTGTAATGGAAACGGTAACCGTTTGCCGCGCCGCCTTGGAACATAGAGCCGGATACGCAAACCAAATATTTGCCCGCCTCCGAGGGGTTAAACTCAACGTATAGCTTGGTACCCGCAGACAAAGCGGCAACGGAAACCGAGCCTTCGCCGTTAAGTTCGTACGGGTTACTTTCGTCCGTGCCTTTAGGGGGCAGTCCCGCGCCCGCCGTAAACAAAACGGTTTCGGGAACGTTCTCGGTATAAAGATTTTTCACGCCGACTATCGCGCCCTTCTCAAGATAGACAGTTTGCGCGCCGTCTGTGAAATCCAACTTAGTGCCGCGGTATAGCTGTGTAGGATATTCGCCGTTTAAGTTGTAATAAATTTCCAGATTTACATCCGTGCAATTAAATTCGTACCAACCCGTAGCTGTCGCCTTAAAGTGATATATACCCTTTCTGAAATCGGAAATAGGCACCGCTACTTCTCCCGCCGCGTCCAAGGGCAAGTTATTGTAAACCGCCGCATATTTTGTAAGCGTATCCAAAAGGTTTACGCCCGCAGCGTCATAAACTTTGACCGTAAGGCCGTCACCCGAGCCTTCGAAAACAAGTTTATACACTGTGCCGCTTATGCTTACGGTATAAGTATCGGTAGCTCTATCATAGTCGGTGACTTCTATATCGGGTCCGAGAGGGTCGTCAAAGTTGTAGTCCCACTTTTGCGTAATTCCCGAATAAGTGTCGGCGTCCGTTACTATTCTGTAATTCATACCGACGTATTCCGTGCCGCTTTGCAAAGGAAGCCTTACGGGCACGGCGTCGCCCGTTCTCGTATACGCAACAAGCTTGTCGCTATCCCCGTTAAACAAGTTTACGCCGATTACCGTATCTCCGTCCATATTCAAGCTCATCATAAATTGCCCGAATTTAAGCAGACCGTATTCGTTATCGAACACGGGGTTATTCACCGCAACTTTACTTTCTCTATTAAATTCGTCGGCTATCAAATAATAGCCTGTGCCGTCTTGCTGTACGGAAATTTTCGTAACGTTTGCAAGATTATCGTTCGCGGGCTCGTAAACCCCGCCGAATTTGCTTACCGCCGCAAGCTCGTCGAGCTTAGGGAAATATGCTAACTTCCTATCCAAAGAGGAGTCGCCCGTTGCCGTAACATGGTAAATTCCGTCGCTTACACGGACGAATGTAAACTCCGTTCCTTTTAACCCCATATTCGGGTCCCCGTCCATATTGAAAGTAAGAATATCTTTGTATTCGCCGCCGATATAATTATAATAATATGCCTTTCTGTTAAGGATAATCGTTCCCGATTCTCTATTTAAAATAAATTCCGTAGCGTCGCCGTTGGTATAAAGCCCGTCAAACCAGCTGTCAGCGGGCAACGGTTCGTTTACCGTTTCGGAAACAGTAACGCTGACTTGCGCGTCGTTCGGCAAAGTTTCCGCACAAGATAATTTCACATAAACGCTGGCGCCTTTTGCAAGGTCAAAATATTTTACGTCGCTGTCGTAGCCGTTGCCGTAATTTACGCCGTCGTCAAAATCGGTCGTAAAGTAACACTTTTGATTGTTGGCGCCTAACGGCAAGTCAACCCGATACCTGCCGTTTTCGGTAGCGGTAAATTTATAATATGTACAACCTTTCGAACCCAAGGGTTTAAGATTCATCTGCCCCAACTCGATATCGAAAGCATACTTCATACTTTCGCCGGGGGTTTTGTTCTCTACCCACTTTGCGTAAAGGGTAATGTTGTCCGTAACGACGTCCGATTCGAAATCGAATGCCGTTTCGCAAGCAGCGTCTTTGCACCAGCCGCTGAAAATATAAGCGTCGTCGTCAGCGGGGTCGGCGGGCTTTACAGCCTTTTCGCCGTAATCAACGTTCTGCGTTTCGGGCGCTACGCCGCGACCGAGCATATCAAACGTTACGACTTGCTTGATTTCATAGTCGCATACGTCGCACTTGCCGTCCTTGCCGTCTGCACCGGTTTCGTTGTTCTTTACGTCGACGTGGTCTGCGGAATCCTTTTTATCGCCGCAATCGCACTCTTCCCAGTGTTTCTCCGAATCCGAATGCCACGTATACGCATGCTCGTGTTCCGAGTTACAGCCCGTTGCCGCTACCGCTCCGACAGCCGAAACTGACAGTGTTGCCAAGAAAAGCACAAGTAATTTCTTGTTTTTCATAGCGCTCTCCTTTTAAATTAAAAAATTTTTTACCCTCAAATTAACCCCAAAAACTCCATTTTTGCAAAAATATTCAAATTTTATGCATATTTTTCAAAAATTTTTGAATAATGAGCCGTTTTTTACGGGATTATATGAATAAATATACTATAAATTTTTTATGCTGTCAATGAATTCGGAGTATGTTTATAAGAAAATTGCAAACAAGTTTATCGTTTAATGTTTGTTGCTGATTAAAAAGTAAAAGTACGCCTTCAAAGTAACTATGAAATTTGCGTGACGAAAATTTTTTTATACAAACAATAATCCACCCGACAAGCGGGTGGATTATTGTTTGCATAATATACTTTATTTAACCGCTATAACGGTCAAGGTTGGCGCGAATTGCCTCAATCAGTCTTGTTTCTGCCGCAGTTTTAGAGTCCTTTGCAACCTTTGTGCATACAGACGTGCCGTAAAGTTTCGAGAGGTCGTCTACGAGATTTTTGAGATGTACGGTATCAAGAATGTTCGTTGAGCCGCAGATTTCCTCTGCCGTAAGTTCTTTTGTTTCGGACGTATAGGGGGTATTCTCATCCATAAGATAAAATCTCCTTTTAATATATTTTTGCCTCTGCTTACATAAAGTTGCCGCGAATAGCTTTATGTACAGTACGGCGTTTTACTATTTATGATATGCGGGCAAAATTTTATTTACCACTGTGTTTATTATCAAAATAAAAAAGCGGCTTAAAAAAACCGCTTTTTTAATGTGTGATTATGAGTTTAAGCCGAATAGCAATTTTACATAATGCTTTTTGGTTTCGTCTTTATAAATAATAGGGCTTTCGAAACCTTCAACGTTTATCGAATTGGGGTAAAACTGAGGTTCGAGACAGAAACCGCAACCGCCGCCTATGCCGTTAAATGCGGCGGGCTTGCCCAAGTAAAATTGCACGCCGGGCATATCGGAATATACGTCCATAGCAATTCCGCTTTTCTCCCCCTTTGCCGTGGCAACATGACTGCCTTTCAAACAAAAATTGTGGTCGTATGTCTTGCCGCCAAGTCCTTTTAAATCTTCGCCGACTCTTTTGGGTGAAGTGAAATCAAGAGGAGTTCCTTTGACGCTTTCAACCGTGCCGAAAGGTATAAGATTATCGTCAACGGGCGTGTAATTATCTGCATTGATTTGCAATAAGTTGCCGGTGACTTCTCCACCGCCGTTCATATTGAAATAAGCGTGGCAAGTCGGCGCAAACAGCGTTGTTCCGTCGCTTACGGCGGTATACACCATTAAAAGCTCCTTGCCGTTTAAGGTAAACTCTACGCGGAATTTAAGCTGTGCGGGGAAGCCCATATCGCCGTCCGGACTGACAAGAGAAAGCGCAAGCGTGTCGCCGTTTACCTCTGCATCGAAAAAGCGTTTATCGAAGCCCTCTATCCCGCCGTGCAAACAAGTTTCGCCCTCGTTTGCCGACACTTTATAATTTTTACCGTTTAAAGTAAAACTTGCGCCCGCGATACGGTTTGCCACTCTGCCGACCGTCGTTCCGCAGTAGGAGCCGCTGTTTATATATCCTTGAACGCAGTCGTAGCCGACGAGAATATTTTTTTCGCCGTCCGCCGTATTCAGCTTTATAAAATTGAGAGTTGCGCCGAAATCAAGCACTCCCGCTTTAATTTCGCCGTTTGACAAGGTGTACAAGTACACCTCTTTGCCATTATAATTATCGAATAAAGTTTTAGTTATCATTTTTATGTTAGCGTTTGCGATTATAATGCAAGATTAAACGGAACGTTTATAACCGTTGGGGTTTTTTTGCTGCCAATTCCAACTTGATTGGCACATTTCTTCTATGCCGAGTTCAGCAGCCCAACCAAGCTCTTTTTTAGCCTTGCCGGCGTCTGCATAACAAGCCGCGATATCGCCCGCCCTTCTGGGCAATATCTTATAGGGCAGCGCGTGCCCGCAAGCTTTTTCGAACGCATGAATAACGTCTAAAACACTGTACCCTACCCCCGTACCGAGGTTGTAAGTGTAAACTCCGCTTTTCACGGTTTTGCCGATTGCCGCAACGTGACCCTTTGCAAGGTCTACCACATGGATATAGTCTCTGACTCCCGTGCCGTCGTGCGTGGGGTAGTCGTTACCAAACACGCCTACTTCTTTAAGCTCGCCAATAGCAACTTTTGCAATGTAAGGCGTTAAATTATTGGGTATGCCTTTGGGATCCTCGCCGATAAGCCCGCTTTTGTGCGCGCCGACGGGATTGAAATAACGCAACAAAACCACGGACCACTCTTTATCGGCTTTGTATACGTCGTTTAACATAATCTCTTGGAAATACTTGCTTGTACCGTAGGGGTTAGTCGTGCCGCCCGTTTTGCAATCTTCGGTAAGAGGCAGAACTTCGGGGTCGCCGTAAACCGTTGCCGACGACGAAAAAACTATTTTTTTACAGCCGTGCCCGCGCATAGCTTGCAACAAAACGAGCGTACCGTTTAAATTGTTATCGTAATATTCGACGGGTTTTGCGCAACTTTCGCCAACCGCCTTTAAGCCCGCGAAATGAATGACCCAATCGATTTTGTGTTCCGAAAATATTTTATCGAGTGCGGATTTATCGCGTACGTCCGCTTCGTATAAAGCAACCTTTTTGCCCGTAATCTTTTCTACGCGGTTAACGCTTTCGGGCGAGGAATTCGCAAAATTATCCACGACGACTACGCCGTAACCGCTGTTTAACAACTCAACGCATGTGTGCGAACCTATGTAACCCGCGCCGCCCGTAACCAAAACGTTCATATTTACCTCCCTAAACGTTTGCGTTTTTTCATTATGGTTTTTTTCTATTATAATAGAAAAAACGTAAAAAGTAAACCGTTACTGCCTTAATTATAAAAAAAGATGCTTGCAAGCATAGCATGCGGGCATCTTTTTGGTTTTTAATATTTGCTTTTTAAAAGAGAAAGCTTAAACGAAGTATGCGCGCCCGCTCCGTAATCTACGTCGGCAAGGTATTCTCCCAACACGTTTAACGCTGTCACCGACGGAATGAACGGCGCCAAGCCGTCCTCCGTGTGCCACGAGAAATACTCGGTTTTCAACGTGCCCGCCGAGCTGTTGGGGAACGTTTTATCGGGCGAAGAGCCGACTATTTCGGTTGAATTTGCGCCGAGCTTATAGCTGCAATTTATTAACTCGTACCCGCCGATAACTTTATCCGCCGAGTTGCTGTCGTTATTCTTTAAAAGGTTTTCTACTCCTCTGAAAATGCAATTTTCCGCTTTGACGCTGCCGCCGTTGCCGCAGACTATGCCTTGAGAAACCAATCCGCACTTCCAAGACGAATTTATTTTGGAAACCAAACTTGCGGCGCTTTTACTTCTTAACCGAGTGCGGTAAGCGTAATACTCTGAACTATCGACAACGCAGTTGTACATATACGCGTTGCCGCCGCGAAGCTTGGGAATTCTGTCCTCTAAATTTTTAAACGTGCAGTTCGCAAAGGAAACTTGCAATTTTAAATTATATTTATAGTCGTCGCCGCTATCGCCGCATAGGAAACCTTTCTTTTGAGGAATTGCAATTCCGTATAAAATTTCTTCAAATGTAACGCCGCCGTCCCTTAATGCGTCATAATAAGCGTGTTTGGAAACGTAACCGTCCTCGGCGTCCGTATGCGCTTGATATTCTTCCTCGATTGCTTGCATTGTTTGGTAAATATAGCCGTCCTCGTCTTCGCTGCCGGCGTTGAATTTACACCAACTGATATGCACGGCGCAACTACCGTCCGCTCCGTATGGCGCGCAAGCCGCAACTTGGGCGTTGGCGGTGTATTCGGGGTTGGAAACATCTATTTGTCCGTCGTAAGATTTGCCGAAGGTGCAGTGGTCAATCCAAATATAGCCGCAGAAAGCTATTTTAAAGTACGCCCAACCGAACCAATCGTAATCGCCTATTTTGCTTGCCTCGGCAGTTCCGTCCTCCCACTGCCAAATTTCGTCGAATTCTAAATTTCTGAAAACTACGTTATTATCATAGCTTAGTTTAAAGCCGCAGTGCGTAAGTTTTGCGCCGTTTTTGGAATAGATTAAAAGGTTTGAAACTCTTTCTACTTTAATTTGAGATATGCCGTTTTCGTTAAAATTATCCGACATATAGAGATAGGGCGACAATTTGTTTGCGCTTGAGGCGAAATCTGAAACAAGCCCGGTTGCCTTTGCCTCCGCGCTCAAAACGTTATATCCGAGATTTATGTCGTTTGCAATTTCGATAACGCGAACTGCGCCCTCGAAGTTTTCTTCCGTGTACCCGTCGGCGGGAACTTGCGTATAAGTACCCGTATCTTCATCCCAAACATTTTTATAGTGGTATGTAGCATCGGCAATAGCCGATAAAAGTTCCTCCGCTGTCGTTACCTTGCGATATGCCGAAGTACCCTCGTAAACGGAAAAATCGTTAATCCCGTCGCGAACGTACCCGTCCGCAGACAAGTTGATTTTTTGGTGTGCGGACAAACTGTCCTCGGGTTTAGGTTCGGGGGTGATAATCACCTCGCCGTCGTCCCCGTCGTCTGTGCCGTCGTTTATCCCGCACGAAAAGCCGCAGAATACGCCCGCCGCCAAAGATAAAGCAAGAATTGCCGCGATAATCTTCTTCATATATTCCCCCATTAAAAAATCATCGTAAATATATTTTATCATTGCAATTTATTTTAGTCAACACTTAAGATTTATTAAACTAATGTAGAAGCTTACCGACTTTATTCATCATTTCTTTTTTGTGTTCCATAAAAGAATGCACATATTTATTTAAAGTTACGGAAGCGTTTTTGTGACCTAAAATTTCCGAAAGAGTTTTCACGTCCATTCCGCACTCTATCGCGCGGGTGGCAAACGTATGCCGCAAGGCGTGAAAACCCTTGTGCGGGATTTTCAGTTTTTTAAGGCAGACCTCGAAGCTTTTTTGATAAGCGCGCACAAACACCACCCCTTGCCCTTTCGAGGAAGAAACCACATATTTATCCGTGGCGGAACGGCGCAACTCTTTAAGATACGGCAAAAGCTGTTTGGGAAAGGGAATAACCCGTTTAGAGGTGACGGTTTTTGGCGCGTCTATTATGCGGGCATTGTTGCCGTTTGCGTCCTTACCGTCGTGCAAGCTTTTTGTTACGGATACGGTGCACTTGTTAAAATCTATATCGGTCCACTCCAAAGCAAGAAGTTCGCCTATTCTCAGTCCCGTATAAAGGCACAGCACGATACCGAACATTCTCGGCTTTGGGTTGGCTAGCACTTCTTTTTCGATTTTTCTCTGCTCGGATACGGTAAAGCTGGTTATTTGTTTTTGGTTTGAACGGGGGCGCTTGATTTTATCGGCAAAATATTCGTCAAGCTGTCCGACGCTGTACGCCGAACGCAATGAATTTTGGATAACCGTAACTATGCCGTTGACGGTATTTACCGAAAGCCCTCTGCCCGTTCGCAAATTGCCGTTTTTAAGCAGCCGCATAGTATAGTGCTGTAAAACGAGCGGAGTTAAACTTTGCAGCTCGTAATTACCGAGCTGCGCCGTAACGTGCTGTTGCACTATCTCGTTATACCGAATATAGGTTTTGTGTTTGGATACGGGTTTGACGTAGTTTTCAAGCCATTCCGTAAGCCATTGTTTGTATTTCATAAAGTGCCTCCATATAAATTATTGATAATAAAATTATAAATTAAAAGGCGGGCGGCGAATTAAATCGCCGCGCCGCCTAATTATTATCATTACCCCGCACATATGCTTGAAATAACAGTATTTTAATTAAATTCCGAAAAAATTACACAAATTGCCGATTACCCCCATACTATATGCCAAATAACGCGTTTTTGTTGTGGTTCTGCGCTTTCGGCGTGACGAACGGGCTTTTCAATATTTTAGCATTGGTTTTTGTTTAAGTCAATAGCCGCCCGCGCTTAAAAAGCGCGGGCGGCTTACCGCTTAAAAGCCGATTTTTATATTTTGCCGTTTTTCAATAAATCATCGATAAATTCACGGAACAACCCGTAACCGTTTTCGTTTAGGTGAACTCCGTCGGCATGAAAACAGTTTAAGCCGCTTTCTTTTATAAGGCTATTCCACTCCGCCGCGACAACGCCGCATTTAGGTGCGCCTTCCTTAATTTTTGCGTTATAGCTATCCTTAGCGTTAAGGAATTTTACGCAACTCGGCGAATGAACTATGCATAAGACGTAAAGCTCGGTTTCGGGAAAATAGCCGCGCAACAGCTTGGATAATTCCAAAAAATCTCGATAGGTTTTTTCGGAAGTTTTTCCGGTGTTTAAATCGTTAAACCCAAGGTTAATGACAATCTTTTCGGGAGCGGTAATATTTTTCAGTTTATCAATCCACTGTATCCAATCCGAAAATTTAGAGCCGCCTATGCCGCAATTTACGTAATTTTCGGGGAAATAGTTTTTGAAAAAATTTTTGCCCGCAAACTCTTGATAATCGGCGAACTCAAAATAAGAATCGCCCAAAAACAAAACTTTTGCTTTTTGCGTTTTGTCAATCGCGTCTAAAATTCTACACCACAGCTCTTCAAGCCTTACTGCATTCTCGTCGTAGTCAAATTCCATTTCCGCGGTATAACCGTCCAAAAGCCGAGAATAATCGAACTCGCCCTTATACTCTCCTACTTTATCCAAGCCACGGAAAAAGCCTTTTACAAAGTGTGAAGGCTCGCCGCCCGCATAGGTATAGTAAATAGCTCCGTTGCCGTAAATCCAATCGGTTTTACGGTAATCGTATTGACCGACGAACTTGTATTTCTTTTCCCCTATCGCGGAAATCAAACAGCCGATAACCGAGCGTGAAAAATCTTGCTGACCGTAACCGAGCTTATTGAAATTTTTACCGTCATAGTAAATATCGCCCGTATATACCGAACCTTCCGCATACTTTATGCAACCGAACCCCTTGCACGGCTTGCCGATTTTAAAAGCGCCCTCGCAAGGCGTGAAATACCATACGCCGACAGCATTTGTTTTGTATGCTTCAAACAATTTGCAATTCTTCATTCTCCTCCCCCGTTAATATTTGCTATCGATTACCTTTTTAAGGGTTTGCCATTATCAAATCATCTCAATTTTTCCACTGTTATGCCGTCGGATATCGCAACATCGTAAAACTCTGCCTTGTAGCCCGTTTCGTTTTCGTATTTTTCGTAAACATAGTGCTTGAAGTCGTCCAATCCGCTTGTTTTTACAAGCGATACGGTGCAACCGCCGAACCCGCCGCCCATCATTCTCGAACCTAAGCACAAGGGGTGACACTGCGCAGCAAAAGCAAGCGCGTCAAGCTCCCTTCCCGTCACTTCGTAATTTTTGGAAAGCGACTCGTGCGATTTGTTGAGAAGAAGCCCCAACATTTCAAGCTTACCCGCACGCAATGCCTTAACCGACTGCCGAACGCGTTCGCACTCGTCCACGACGTGGCGCACGCGGCGCCTTATCGGCATATCCAACATCAACGAATATTCCGAAAATTTTTGCGGAGTAATATCGGCAAGACAATTTATAGAAATGTACTTTCTTAGTATGGCAAGCGCCTCGTCCGTTTCTGCGCGACGTTCGTTGTATTTGCTTTCTACAAGGCTGTGCGGTTTTTTGCAGTTTGTAATTACCAAAGTACAATCGCCGAGATTCAATGGCAAATACTCGCAGTGCAGAGTATTACAGTCCAAAAGCATAGCTCTGTCTTTTTTACCGCAAGCCGAAGCGTATTGGTCCATAATTCCGCAATTTACGCCCGCAAACTCGATTTCGGCTTTTTGCGCGGCAAGGGCAATCTCAACTTTGTCAAAATTTTCGCCCGCAAGCGTTGCAAGGGCGGCAATCGTGCTTACCTCTATCGCCGCAGAGCTTGACAGCCCGCTGCCGAAAGGAACGGTACAGTCCATAAACATATCGCAGCCTACTATTTTATGCCCCGCCCGTTGCCACATAAGCGCGCTGCCGGCTTGGTAGTTCCCGTACTTCAAATTTTTATAGCTTTCGAGCTTGTCGATTTCAAGCGTAACCCTATCGGGCAATGTGGACCAACTCAAATTTATGCAATTTGTACCGTTGAGGCGCACATATGCCGTGTTTTTGAGGGATATTGCCGCGGGTAAAACACTGCCGCCGCAGTAATCTATGTGCTCGCCGATGAGGTTAATTCTTCCAGCTGCCGAAACTTTAAAATCATATTTATCATTCATTTTCGAACCCAAGCCCCTTTAAAAACGTCAAAAATTGCTCCGTATCTTTAAAAACTGCGGTATTTTCAAGAATTCTGCCGCAAATACTGCCCAATTCCGTTTTTATTGCGGATTTTGCGCCCGCCTTTTTATTTGCCGCAAAAATTTCGGAAGCTTCGTCAAAAACAAGCTTAAATGCGGCATATTCGGGGGGCAACGGCTTTTCTTGCTCGATAAATTTTTCAATTTCCGCCAGTTCTTCTTCAAGCCTTCCCGGCAAAATAAACAGTCCTTGCGCTTCGATTAATCCGATACTTTCTTTCTTTATAACGTGAAATTCGGGATGAGCGTGAAATACTCCGTCGGGAAATTTTTCGGAAGTGACGTTATTTCTTAAAATAATGCTCATTTCGTAGCCGCGTTCGGTCTTGATAACCGTGGGACTTACCGCATTATGCGCTCCGTCGGCGTCAACGGCGACAATTCCGAGCGCCGAATTTTCATAATTTACCCAAGCTTTTCTTATAACCTCGCAAAGCGCAACGACTTCGTCCCTACGCTTAGAAACAAGGCGCACAACCGTACCCTTCCAATCAACTATTTCTGCGGTAATTGAGGGATATTCGGGGTGCAACAGGGTTAACTTGGCTTTTGCCTTGTGCATAGGCAGCACCTCGCCGCCGCCTTGAAAATGGTCGTGTGCGAGCACGCTGCCGCCTATTCCGGGCAACGGCGCGTTACAACCTATAAAGTAGTGCGGGAAGGTATCCACAAAATCTAAAAGTTTTTTAAAAGCGCTTTCGTCAACGTGCATGGGGGTGTGTTTGCAGTTAACCGCAATTCCGTGCTCGTTAAAGTAGCCGTAAGGCGAGTATTGCCAAAACCAATCTTCTCCGTCGAGAGTAAGCCCTACCGTCCTTAAAGTGCGTTTGCTTCTTGCGCCGAACCCCTCGTTTTCACGACAAATGACGCACTTGCAAAAACCGCCGTCCACCTTATTCCCGCTTGCCGCCTTTTTGGGGTCGCGGAATTCGGGCTTTGCCTTGTTTACGGTTATGATAAGCCCTTCCGACTCGAACCGCGGGTTTTTGTCCAAAATGGCTTTTTTAACGTAGTCGTTTTTTACGCAATAGTCATAAAGCCAGTCGGTCGCCGCCTTGGTATTTGTCTTGCAAAGCTCGTTAAATTTATCGCATATTGCCGCGGGGCTTAAACTAAGCTCTCCGTACACCTCGTCGCGCTTGTCGGGCGTGAGCTCGGCATCGCAGCCGTCAAGAATTTCAAGTAATCTGTTCTTTTTATAGTTTACGTCCCTAATGTCAAGCCCAAGGTTTTCCAACGCGTAGGCAATTAAATTTTCAATTTGGTTGTGCAAAGCAGCCATTGTCACTCCACCGCCTTATCGCAGTTTGCGCCGCGCTATTTTTTGTTGCCGAAAATTTCATTAAGTACAGACATATCGAGTTTGGGTTTGCGGTCCGCGTCAAGCAATCCGTTTACCTCTTGCTGGACATCGGTAAGCTGCGTATAGCAAAAGCCTTGAAAGCCGCACTCGTAAACGCCTTTTAAAAGATTGTTAAGACGGGAAATAAATTCCTCTTCGTCCTCAGCCCCGTCATTGTATCCCCAATTACCGTTCGTTGAAGAATTTTTTAAGGCGATGCCGCCGAACTCGGTAAATAAAACGGGCTGTCCCGAATAAGCGCACCCCTCTGCCATAAGTTTTCTCCCCGCGGGGTAAACCGCGTCAAGATTTTCGGAGGCGTACTTGCTTGCAAATTCCGAGCTGTCGTAAGCGTAATCGTGAATGGAAATGACGTCGGTTAAATCGATATTTTCCCACCCGTCGTTTGTGGAAACAAGACGGCTTGCGTCCATAGCCTTGGTTATGAAATAAAGCGAACGCGCGTAATTTTGCTGTGCGGATTGGTTTAAAATTTTCCTTACGCCCCAACTTTCGTTTAGTGGAACGTAGCATATTATGCTTGCAAAGTTGCGCATATGGGTGATGACGTTTTGCCATTCGGAAAGCTGTAACCTCATCTCGCGCGAATTGAAATTATAAGCCGAGGGCATTTCGCACCAAGTCAAAAAGCCCATTTCGTCGGCGTAGTAATAGTAATAAGGGTCTTCTATCTTCTGATGCTTTCGCGCGCCGTTGAAGCCCATTTTTTTTGCGAATTCGATATCCTTTTTAAGCGCTTCGCAAGAGGGCGGCGTCAGCCCGCTTTCCTTCCAATATCCTTGGTCTAAAATAAGTCTTTGGTAAAGCCTTTTGTTGTTAAGACATATATTCCCGCACTCATCTATCGAAATTTTCCGCATTCCGAGGCGAGTGTGAATAACGTCGATAACTTTTCCGTTTTTTAAAAGACTGATGTCCAACCCGAAAAGCGTGGGGTTTTCGGGCGACCAGAAAAGTTTTTCGTCCACGAAGTCGTCTTCCATTAGTTTTACGCAGTAGCGCGTTTGCTTACCATCGAGCGTGAGCAACTGTTTTTTGTAAAGCTCGCCCCTTAAATACACATTTATTTCCGCGCTGTCGGCAACGCCGTACAACGTGGTTATTTCACCCGTAAAGCAACAGTTGTCGATATCGGGTTCGGCGTAATACTCTTCTATACAGTCGTCCACAAACGTTTCTATCCAAACGCTTTGCCAAATACCGGTATTCGGCGCATACCAACAGCCGAACGGTTTACCCGTCCAACTCTGTTTGCCGCGCGGCACCGTGGGGTCCGCGGGGTCGTAGCAACGAACCGTTACGGTGTTTTTACCCCCTATCGATACGCTGTCGGTTACATCCGCAGAAAACGGCGTGAAACCGCCGACGTGGTTTACAACGTGGTTACCGTTTACCCATACGTCGGTTATGTAATCGCTTGCGTTAAAGCAAAGCAATATGCGTTTATCGCAAAACTGTTTGTCTAGTTCGAACGTTCTTTTATACCATACCGTTGAATGCGGTGCGGTTTCGCCGATTCCGCTTGCTTTATATTCGTATGTGAACGGCACGAGAATTTTCCTATCGAACGCATCGTCACGGGGGATAGACGCGCACTCCGCGAAGCAGAAATCCCACTCCCCGTTAAGAGGTATCCATTCGTCGCGTTTCATTTGGGGTCTGGGGTATTCGGTCTTTAAATATTTCATAATAATTCCTTTAATTTTCAGTGCGTTCAATGTGCAGAATTTCCGCGCCGAAATCTTCGCCGTAAACTTCAAGGCAAAGTCCGCCGTACATCAAATCCGCACCCGTGCATTTTACATTTTTTTCTTTAACGTAATACATAGCGGTTGCGTCAAGCCCTTTCAGCCTTACCCTTTCAAGCGGCATATTGCAAACGTTCAATCCACGCATAAACACGACGTAAGCTTTGCTTTTATCCTCGGAAACGACTTCTTCGCAGAAAACTCCGTTTTCAAATGGGCTGATAAGCCTATACAAGTCGCCTTTAAGAATGACTTCCGCGTCTTTTCGGTAAAGCGCCGTTTGTTCGGCAATTTGCTTGCGTTCCTCTTCGCTTATCTCCGCGACGTTCAGCTCGTAACCGAGGCAACCGAGTGAAGCTATTGCGCCGCGAGTATGGAAGGAAAGAGTTCTTCCCGTCTGATGATTGGGGCAGACTGAAACGTGATTGGAAAGGGTCTGCAAAGGATAGCAAAGCGAAGCGCCGTATTGAACGTGGGCGCGTTCAAACGCGTCGGTGTCGTCGCTAGTCCAAATCATAGGGCTGTAATACAGCATCGCGGGGTCGAATCTACCGCCGCCCGAGGAGCACCCCTCAATAAGCACGTCGGGAAACGCCTTAGTCAACTTTTCGTACAGAGAGTACACTCCTTTTACAAAGCCGAGGTATTTCTCTGCGGAAACCACGTCCGAAAGGGGTCTGTTCATATCCCATTTTACATAGGAGATATCGTATGAAGAGAGAATTTCGCTCATCATTTTAAACACGCTGTCAACCACTTCCGCCCGCGAAAAATCGAGCGTAAACTGATTGCGCATACGAATACCCTCGCGCCCATCGGTTTTAAGCGCCCAATCGGGGTGAGCCTTATACATTTCGCTATCGGGGTTAACCGCCTCCGGCTCGAACCAAATTCCGAACTTCAAGCTGTGTTTTTTACAGCGGGAAATCAACGGGTCAAGCCCGTGCGGCAACTTGTTTTTATCGATAAACCAATCCCCGAGGGAACTTGTATCGTTGTCGCGGCGTCCGAACCAACCGTCGTCAAGCACTACCGTATCTATGCCAAGCCCTTTAGCTCCGTCAATAAATTTAAGCAGTTTGTCTTCATTGAAATCGAAGTAGCAGCTTTCCCAACTGTTTACCACAACCGGACGTATCTTATCCGCAAAAGCGGGATTAATAAGATTTTTTCTGTAAAGTCTGTGGAATTTGCGACTCATACCGCCAAGCCCGCAGTCCGAATAAACAATCACCGCCTCGGGCGAAGAGAAAATTTCTCCTTTCCCCAACGCGATACCGCCATGCATTATTTTTGCGCCGATATTCACGCGTAGTTGAGATTTTTCATCGCTTTCGCACTCGATTTCGAAGTTGCCGCTGTAAATAAGATTTAAGCCGAAAACTTCGCCGTTTTCTTCCCCCGCCGAATATTCCGCGACGGTGACAAACGGATTGTGTTGGTGGCTTGTAACCCCGCGCACGGAAGAAAAGGTTTTTACCCCGCAAGTTGCGGCAGCGCGGACAATATTGCACTCTCTGCCCCACCGTCCGTTTAATCCGATTAAATCGTACCGACCTTTGGGAAATTCCACACACGCCGACGAAAGTTTATCTAAATACAAAACGGATTTGCCGAGATTTTTAATTTCGCTTCTGCGTGCAAGACCGTTTTCGAATACGGTGTAATACAGATACATTTCGGCGTTTAAAACATCGTCCTTTAAGGTAATTTTAAGCGTTTCGCCGCCATCGCGCAAAGAAGGCATACCGAAGTTAGGCTTTGTCGGTAGAATTTCGTATCCGCAGTAAGTAAAGTCGGCGGATATCGTCTTTTCGCTACGGACAACTGCCGCGGGAACGCGGAAATCGCCCCTACCGCTTTCGGGCATTTCAAACTGAGCGGCATCACGGCCGCAATTTATCAAAAGCCCCCGCCCTAAGACAGATTGAGTTGCAATTTCTTCGGAAACAGTGAGCGCTTTGCCGAAGTACGAGTGGTAAAGCTTGCCTTCCTTAACGTAAAATGAATAGGAAAAATCGCCGTTAGTCAGATGAAATATTTTATCGAGTATCTGTATCATTTCTTTTCCTTTTTAGTTTTTATCGAGTATGTCTATGCCCGCCGAGTACAACGCGTCTACAAATACTCCGTATTCCTCGGCTTTGACGTGCGTTCCGTCCGATTTCATCATCCAAAATTTCACTTCGGGATTGGTATCGACTATCGTTATCCAATCCTTGCCTTTACCCCACTCAATCATATTGGCGTTTATGCCGTGAACGGTATCATACCGTTCTTGCGCACCATCGTATACACGGTCGGTTATGGTAAACCAATAAATGTTTGTATCGGGGAATTTATTGTGCATAAGCGTGAAAATTCTTTGAAGGGAAGACGTCACGCGTGCAGTCATATACTCCGTATCTGTGTTGTCGGTGTTGTAAACATCGTTTGTGCCGACATGCATAACTATATTTTTGGGGTTTTTGGGGCTTGTTTCGGTAAAAATAAGAGGAAGCAATGTTTCCCAAGTGAAACTGTCCGAACCGCCTATACCCCAACAAAGGGCGTCCTTATCACCGTAAAAATTTTCAAACTCAGTGAAAAACCCCGGGTCCATATACGAGTCGCCTATAAACAACGTTGTCTTGTTCTCGTTGCCGGATACGTCCCACTCGAATTGACAAGCGTCGGGTTGACGTCTGCAATCGAGCCAAATATGAACGCCGTCGTTATTGCTGCTTCTTACTAATTGGAAACACTCGTCGCTTTTATCAACTTCCTCGCAATAAACTTTGAAGTTCGTTTCATAGTGCGCGGAGGTTACTTTGACCGTGGCAACGCCCGCAGTAAGCGCCGTAACCGTTCTGGCCGTTTCGGATAGGCTGATTTTTGTAGCATCGTATTCGAACGACAGCTCCTCGGCGTAGGCGGGGTCCTCGAACACGGGGGTAAACTCCGATGCGGGATAACCTTTCCAAGCGTAAACGTCGCATACGGAAAACGCGTAGTTAGGCTCAGCGTCTGAACCATTGTCGCCCTCACCTGGATTTACACAACCGCACAACCCGATTGAAATACACATTGTTGCTGCAACAGCAGATGCAAAAACTTTCTTTTTCATAATTTACTCCTATTAAATGACGCGTTCGCCGCTTATTTTATCGAAAAGTTTGAGCTTATCCATATTGAAACAGATTTCTATTTCATCTCCCGTTTTGATTATGCGCCCAAGCCCCGTTTTCATTATGATGCGGGAGCCGAACAAATCGAAATAAATACAGTATTCGCTGCCGAGCAGCTCTACAAAGCTTGCAGTTGCGCGAACGGGTTCGCTCTTATTCCCTTTGAAATCTTCGTAGAAATGAATATCCTCGGGGCGAATACCTATAAACGCATTTGTCTGCGCGCCTTCCGCGCTATACAGCCCAAGATACTTCCGAATTATCTGCAAATTCTGTTCGTTCAAAGGAACTTCGGGTTCCTTTTTCTTTTTCTTCTTTTTGCCAATCTCTACCGGTTCTTTTTCCTTATTGACGAACGCGCCCGCGGAATCGAACTTTTTAAGCGTGCCCGAAATCTGCAAGTCGGTATTGTCAACCTCTTGCTTGACATGCAACAAGTCGCGCTTTAAGGTTTTCAAATCGAGGTTGTCGAGGTTGGACATAAGCGCTTCCGCCTCGCCGTCTCCGAATCTGATAAATCCCTTTTGCACAGACAGCGTTTTAAGTGCGGCACAAATCTCCTCGAGACGGGCTTTGAGTTCGTCTTGATTGAGCTTTTTAAGCTCTGCAATAAGCTTTTGAATCAAATCGCAAGCGGCTTTTTCTTCGATAAGCTGAGCTTTCGTTTCAAAGTCTTTAAAAAATTCCGCGCGCCTTGCAATGTGCTTTGCGTAAGTTTCGTGATAGTCGCCTTTAAGCGTAACGGCGCCGTTTTCCGTTTTAAGCTTGCCGCCCGTAACGTCTGCGGAAAATACGTTCATGGGAGGGTTCCCTATAAACGTTGCCACAAACACGTTTTGGGGGTCGTTGTAAATTTCCAAAGGGCTGCCGGTTTGCTGTACAAGCCCCTTGTTCATAATGACAATTCTGTCCGCCATTGTCATGGCTTCGGTTTGGTCGTGAGTTACATAAATTGTCGTCGCATTGATACGTTTGTGAAGATTGACTATTTCGCTGCGCATCTGCACGCGGAGCTTTGCGTCAAGGTTAGATAATGGTTCGTCCATAAGGAACAGCTTAGCGTTTCTTACGGTCGCTCTGCCTAACGCCACGCGCTGCATCTGTCCGCCGGAAAGCTCGCGGGGCTTTCTGTCAAGATATGGTCCGAGGTCAAGCATTTTCGCCGCTTCGAAAACCTTTTGCTTTATCTCTTCCTTAGGAACGCGGCGAGCTTTCAAGCCGAAACCTATATTGTCGTATACAGTCATATTGGGGTAAAGCGCATAGCTTTGGAAAACCATTGCTATATCCCTATCCTTGCTTTCGAGGTAGTTTGACAAAACGCTGTCTATATACAGAAAACCCGATGTAATCTCTTCAAGCCCCGCAATCATTCTCAACGTAGTGGATTTACCGCAGCCCGAAGGTCCGACAAGCACGATAAACTCGTTCTTTTTTACGGAAAGATTGAAGTCGAAAACAGCTTGAACGCGGTTGTCGTAAACCTTATCGATATTTCTGAGGACAACAAAACCGTCCACATCGTCGTCTATAATTCTTTTATTGTTAGCAAGATAAATAGCCCTTGCTTCTTTTTGGGAAACTTTCTTTTCCATAATCAAATCAGCCCTTAACGCCCGAAGCCGCAACCCCCTCTATTATTTTGTTTTGTGTGAATATATACAGTATGATAATGGGTATTGCACTGAATATCGCGCTGGCAAGCGACATACCTATCGCGTTTGCCGTCTTGTCGCCCGAGATGTACGCAACGCCGACTTGAAGCGTCCAAAGGCTTTTATCGGCTGTGCCCAAAATTATCTGCGGCCAAAGCAAGTCGTTCCAAGCGCCCATAAAGCAGAACAGCCCTTGAACAAGGAAAACAGATTTGCCGAGGGGCAGAATAATGTGCAAGAAAATTTTGATATGGCTCATTCCGTCCATTTTAGCGGACTCGATTAAATCCTTGGGTATTCCGAGGAAAAACTGTCTGATAAGATACAGTCCGCCCACTCCGCCAAGCCCGGGAAGTATCAGCGCCCAAAGCGAACGCGCTATACCGAGGTTTGCTATATTGGAAAGCTGAGGGGTCATCGTCGCTATGCCCGGAATAACCATCGTGAAAATAAGGAACATAAAGATAATATTCCTAAACTTGAACTTCATAAACACGAAAGCGTAAGCCGCAAGCCCCGCGACGAGAAGATACAGAAACGTTGAAACGGTTGAAACTATAAAGCTGTTTAAAATCCATCTTTCTACGGGAAGTCTTGTGCCGTCCACCTCGTACTTGTTGAAGAATGCAAGGTAATTTTCAAAAGTGAAACCGTCGTTAGGGAATAGTTCGCCGGGCGAATTTTCGAAAGCGTAACGCGAAGTTAACGAGCCGAGCACGCCGATAAGCAACGGTATAAGCCACACCACGCAAAAAACCGTAAGGACGGTAAACGCGTTTATTTGAACCAAGTTTCTTGAAAGGTATCTGCCAAGCTTATTCGTAGGCATAAGTTTTTTGCGCTTTAACACAATTACGGTTATATCCAACGCGATAAGCAACGCCGCAATTAACGCAATAATAATAATGCCGACTATAATAAAGACGTTCATTTCTCGTTGCCCCCCTTGTCGTCAGATACTTCGGGCAGCGCCGCGCTTTTACCTATGACGCCCGTCTGCATATAAGCCGCAAACTCGGTAGAAAGCTTAGTGCCGCTCTTCCTTTCGCGTGTGAGCCAAAGCTGCAAGCCCGTTATTATTCCCACAAATATTCCAAGAAGCAAGCCCATCGCGCTTACCATTCCGTAAACCTCGAAGTTGGTGCCGTTAATAAGACTTTGCAAGTACCACATTATCGACATTGTAGAGTTGTAATTTATGCCGTCGATATTGATGCTCGGACCGGCGTTTGTAAGAACGTAAATTTGGCCGTACAAACCGAAATAGCCGATAATTGTAGTAAACAGACACAGTATAAGCTGTTGCTTTATGGCGGGGAAGGTGACTACCATCATTCTTCTGAAACCCGTACAGCCGTCGACGTTGGCCGCCTCGTAAAGGCTTTTATCCACGTTTTTAAGCCCCGCGCTCAGAATAATGAAGTTGCCGCCCCAGCCGCCCCATAGGCACAACAGTAAAATTACTATCCATGCAGTTGTGGAACTTCCGCCCAACCAATCGATATCGGTGCCGAACCATTGATTAATGTAACCGAAGTTACGGCTGAACATAGCGATGAAAATTACGCCGCTTGCCGAAACGGGCAACACCGAAGGAAGATAAATAAGCGCGCGGAATACTTTGTAGCCTTTGGGCTTAGTATTGATAAGCACTGCCATAATCAGCGGAATGGTTACCGCAAGCGGAACTATTATCACCGCAAATACAGCGGTATTTTTCATCGAATACCAGAAGTTTCGGCTATACACGCTGTTCGAATACTGAGTAAGAATAGTCCAATAGTTTTTTAAGCCGCGCCACTCGTTCTGCGAATAATCGCTTATGGAAAACTTCATAAGCGACATAACGATGCCGTATAAAAGCGGATATATGCAGAACAAAAGGAAAAAGAAAAGATAAGGTCCCAAAAAGATAAGAACAATGCCGTATCTTTTGAAAAACTCTGTTCTTTTGCTTCTTTTAAGCGCGTAATTGCTTACGGTAGTCATGCGTTCCATCTTTCATGTTTCCTAATAATTTTTTATAGTCCTTCTTTGGAAGCGATATCGTTCCTTGCCTCGCTTACGCGGGCGTTGATTATTTGCTGAATGGTCATAGCTTGATAGTCCGCGTTATAAGTGAACACATCCTCATATACCGATTTAAGGCTTTGGTATACTTCGGAATAATGAGGCGTCGAACCGAGCATAACGAAGTCTTCGGGGTTACCGAGATACTTAACGTAACGGTCATAGTAGCCCGACTTATGCTGCGTAAACTTTTCGGAAGCGATTATCGCCTTGTTTGCGGGAAGGTGTCCGCCTTGAAAATAGTCGTACGCGTTTTCGGTCATATACTGAGCGTAAAGCGCTGCACCCACGCACTTTGTAAGACTTGTAACGGTTTTGCATACCGAGAAGCAGTGACCAACGCCATAAACCTTGCTTGCGTACTCCGCGTCCTCGTCAAGGGCGTAAAGCTTAGACATATTCATAAGTCCGAGGGGATTGAATCTATCGCCGTTCGCCTTACTGCCGAGCACAGCCTCGTATTCGTCGAGTCTGTCCTCTGCCCACCAAGGACCTTCGCAACAGAAAACCGCCTCTCCTTTGGCAAGCTTTGACCACGTCGTGTTATAGTCGTTCTTTTCGTCCACGAATTTACCGCTGTATTCGAATTTAAGCTGTCCGTCCACATATGTGCTTGCGCCCGTCTGCCAATCGCGGAACATCTGCATCACGTCGGTAAGCCCTTTCGTATCCCAAGCGGGTCCGCCGTTTGCGTCCGTAATCGCGCCGCCGTTTTGAATTACCGCCGTTTGAGGAATCCAACCCGTTTCTATACCGCCTTGTTTACTCATAACTATTGGGCAATAATCGTCGCCGAAATCGGCGTCCGTAGTCCAATTCCTTGCGGCCGCGTCGTCCTTATCCATTGCGCGGGTTTGAAGCTGCCCCGCGTTGTAAAGGTCTATAAGCGAATTGCAAACTTCTACAAGTTCCGAAAGCGAAGTGGGAACTTCAAGCTCGTTCATTTCAAGAATATCCTCACGAACGTACCACATACCAGCGTGAACGTCGAGGGGCACGCCGTAAATTTTACTGTCGTAGATACACTGTTGCATTACTTCGGAAAGGTAATTTTCTTTTGAGAATGTGTTACCCTGAACAGCCGCATAAAAATCGTCCATAGGCAACAACACCTTGTCGTTTGCAAGCTTTGCAAGCCGTTCGCTGTGGAAAATTATTACGTCGGGGGAGTTTTTAGGGTCGGTATTGAGAGTTTGCACTATCTGATTGTAGAAAGCGCTTTCCGCAACTTCCGTGACAGTAGCCGTAAGACCGTTTGAGCGGTAATAGTCGTTGAACGACGTGTTTACTTTGTCAAGGTATTTATTATCGGGCGAACCGATTACCGACCAAACCTTTAAATTTACGTTGTCAAAAACGACTTCGCCGTATTCGTCATAAACAAGGTCGTTTACAATGCCGTTACCGTCGCCCGTATTGCAAGCCGCCGAAAGCGTGCAAGTAAGAGCCGTAGCCGCGCAGACTGCAAAAGTAGTTAATTTTTTAAGTTTCATTGTTATTTCCTCCCTATTACTTCGATTTCGCCGAGAGCAAAGTCGTGCGAACAATCAATCGTGATTACGATTCTGTCTGTTCTGACTTCCGCATCGAGTTCGATATTGTAAGCCGAATGCGGGAAAATAAACTCTTGTTCTCTGTCAATGTATTTGTTGTTGAAAACCAAATTTACAATTCCTTTATTATCGCCGAAGTCTATTTGTTCGATAAAGGTTGTTGATTTTTCGTAATCGTACGAGTTGAAGATATTCACAGCTTTAACGTATACGGGGCTGTCGAACTTGATTTCGATATTTCTTTTGCCGGCGGTAAATTGAGCCTCTTTTGCGACCTCTTCCGTTCTTATAGCGCGGTTGGTATAGTTGTCGTTGAGGTAATTTATGTTTTTACCTTCACCCTTTATTTGTGCGCCGAGCGCAAGGTTCTTGTAACCCGTTACCGCGTCGGGAAGCTTTTGCAAAGAGTAAGTCGGTCCGTTGGTATAGGGCATACCTTGCTCGTCGAAGAGAAGATAATCCACGCCCAAAGCGCGCCATTCGCTTTTATAGCCGTAAATGTCTTGAAGCGCGCCCCACTCGTCACGGTTGTAGTGCGCGTGGTATCCGAACATATACTCGTCTCCGACTTTACAAATCGAAGCGTGCCCCGTGCCCGTCATAAAGCCCTTATATCTATTGCTTGTGTAGTGTCCCCTTGCCGCGGGAACGCCGACAAGCATATTTTGAAGATAAGTATCGTTGGGTTTTTCATACGCGCCTAACGGGTCGTCGGCAACAGCATAGCCTACCGAGTACTCCATATCGACGAAGCTGTTGGCGCAATAGGTAAGAAAGTACTTGCCATCGCGCTTTATCATATACGGTCCTTCCACGCATTCCATAGGTTCGCTAAAGGAGGGCGACCAAGTTTCCCACTCTATCGTGCGGTTTTTGCCGTTACTTTTGTTTGCTTCTTTTTCGGCTATTTTATCGGAATATTTTTTGTACCCCGCCGAGATAAGCGGCGTAAGCGTGGAGAAATCCCACGTTACGGGGTCCTTCATCTTTACGCCCCAAATTTCCGCCGTACCGTTGTTCAGCCCCGCGTAATAGCCCAAATCGTCGGGTTGGGCGTAGTTGGTGTCGTAACTGAAAAACATATACATTTCGCCGTCGTCGTCCACAAAAACGTGTTGGTCCAATATAGTATGGTTTTTCCAATAGAACGGGGGTTTATCGACGGTAATTTGATTATTGTCCGCGTCGGGTCCGACGTACTGAACGTAAGGTCCCGCGGGGTCGTCGGCAACGGCAACGCCTATTTGGCAGTTATCCTTGCTTGCGCCGGGTTCGGTGTAGCTTGCCGTGTAATACAAGTACCACTTGTCGCCGATTTTATGAATGTCGGGCGCCCAAATGCTTGTTCGGCTCCAACTGTTTGCGGCGGGGTTGAACGCAACGCTTGCGCTTGACCAATCGCTTAGGTTCATACTTGTGAAAACCTCGATATTGGTTCCGGCGCGGGTGCCGTAAGCGTAGAAAGTTTCATTATCGTACAGGAGCATCGGGTCGCCCATATCCAAAGTTAAATCATTGCGATAATAAAGCCCCGTATTGTACGACTGCGACGTTCCGCTGTTGTCCGTAAAACCGATTGTAGACGCGGTGTAAGTAGTAAAAGAGTCTACTTTATCGGTATTTCCGTCCCCCCCGCCGTTATTGCCGGGCAGATTACAACCGCCGAAACCTACTGCCAACGTTGCCGCCGCGCCGAGCGCCGCAACCGATTTAATAAATTTTCTTTTCATAATATCTCCTTATCTTGAAAGCGACACGTCCGTCAGCGTCAAACCGCAGTTGAAGCTTCCGATACCGGGAGTTGCCAAAGTGCTTTCGTTCCAATAGTTGAAGTTATCCATAAAGTTTCTACCCTCGAAAAGCCGCGTGCCGTTTATCCACACTTCTACTTCCGTCATTGTTTTGACGATTTTGACTTGGGTAGTTCCTTTTAAAATACTTTCTTCGAGTTCGGCGGGGATATCGTGCTCCGACCAGCTTGCATCGTTGAGGTTGACGCAAAGCTTACACTCGGGCGTACCGTCGCCGTCTCTATCTTTAATTACAAACTGTATACTGCAAGTAGTAGCCTCGCTCTTTAAATAGACGAGTATTTTAGAGTCGATTTCGTCCATTTGCTTCACTTTCACATCGGACATAGTAAACTGTATTGTGCAACCGCCCTTAAAAGTGGAGTTGAATTTAAGACCGTTTTCGTAATCGTTTACGGGGGGCCAATTATAGTCGCCGCCGCCCGACAGCGTATCGGCGCCGAGTTTGTAAGACCCGTTATTGACTGTTACCAATCTGCCTACCGAGAAAGGATTTTCCGCAACGATAGCCGACACTTCCTCGCTGTCCGTTACAAGGCGTACGTCCGAAACCTCTATGCCGCTTCGAGCGGTATAAATTACGGGGTAAAGCTTACCTTGCACCGTTGTGGTATGCCTTTTAATTTGCTTTCCGTTTATAAACATAAGCAAATCGTTACCGTTCTTTAAAAGTCCCAAAGTATTGGTTTTTGTACCGAGTCCGCCGTTTGACGAAGAAGCAATTGTCTTTGTTTTGCCGTTGAAATCGCCGTAGTCGATTGAACCGTTTCTCTTATCCGCGACATAGTTGAGCCCGTAAGTAAAGTAGTCGCCGTATCCGTCCGTAACAGCCATAAGCGCGGCTCTTGCGTCAAAAATATTGCCCTTTATAACCGCTTCCGCATACCAATTTTCGCTGTCGCAAATAAGCGGCATATAACTTTCGCTTGAAGAAACATAGCCGTTTTGCGTCAAGTCAACCGTACCGACAACCATTCCCGTATCGAGTATTTCCGATTCGGACACGGGACGGGCAATAATACGGTAATTGCGCTCGTCGCTGACGGTCTGTGCGTTTGTTGCGGTTGCAACAACGGTAATGTCTACGTCGGCTACGCCGTCTGCAATAGTGATTTTGCCGTCGGGGGTAAGCGCTACTCCGTTTTGCGCGTTTTTAAGCGTATAGGTGATATTTTTATCAGTAGTGTAAGCGGGTTGAATTGACGAAGTAAGCTGATAAGTTTTGCCCGCGACAAGTCTGTTATCAACTACGTTGATTTTAATATCTTCAGCCTTTTGGAAGTTGAGAAGCTTAGCTTGCACTTCGGATTTAACATTAGTTGAAGAGTAGTTTGAAATTGTAAGCTTTTGCTCTTGCCCGTAAACTCCGGGGAAAGTTTCAAGCCCGTCGAAAAGGGGCACGTCGTAGCAATGTTTGATTGTCTTTGTTTCGCCGTTATCGGGGTATTCCAACATAAAGTAGTGCATTGTGCCTTGCCTATACAAAGTCAAGTCAACGCCCTCGGATACGTCGATTTTTTCGGTTGACACGGCTTCTTGATAGTGTCCGCCCGCATCCTCTATGGTAGTTTCGTACCTATATCCGCCGAAGTAGAGTTGCGCATGGTTATCGTCGTCCTTTCTGCGCAGTTCATACCAAAACATAACGTTGCCGAGGTTATGAGCGTTATCCACAAGGAACGAGCCTACGCCCCAAGCGCCCGCAAGGTCGCCGTTGGAGTAACCGGTGTGGTCGAGATGGGTTTTAAAATACCACTCCTCCCCGGCGGCGTTTACAAGCACTTGCGCTTGCCCCGAGGTAATGTAAACATCGGACGAGGTGTCTTGCCCTTTCAAATTGACAATGCCGTTAACGTGTTTATCGTCCGTCATAAAGAAGTTTTTGGTTACGGTGTAGTGAACCGAAACACTGACGGAAGTATCCTCGTCAAGCGTTAGCTTAACGTCGGTTTCGCCCACGCCTACGGCGTCGACGTTGCCGAATTTATCGACTTCGACAACATCGGTGTTTTCCGACACGAACGTTACACTATCGGAAGTATTGTTGTGAAGGCTGTACACTATTTCCATAGAGTCGCCGACTTTCAAGTATTGCTGTGCTTGGCTTCTGAGCCTTATTATGGGCTTAGACTCCTCCTCTGTTTTGCAACCGGTCATTGCCAACGCAAACACCGCAAGCAACGCCATTACTATGCTTAATAATTTTTTCATACTTTGCTCCTTTCGGTTATGCTGTGTATTCGGTTACGCTAAGTTCGGAAACGGTAGCGGTAACAGATTTGTACGAATTGTTTCCGTTGAACAAATAGAAGTGTAGTTCCGTATCCGTTCCCGCGTTTGCCCAAGTGTGCAGTAAAGTCATATCGTTCTCGGTAGCGCCTACATATACGGTAATTTGTCCGTTTACGCGAACTATTTTTACATACATTTCGTTTACTATATCCGCAGGGAACGTACCGTGAGTATTCCAATCGTCGCCGACGTTATTTACGTTTACGCTGTAACCTTGGGCAACTGCGACTTTGTTGTTAAGCATTACTTTTTTGTCGCCTATTGATATTATGAATTTACCGTCGCTCATTCCGCCCGAGAAGGCAAGCTTGAATGTGATTTCTGTGTTTGCGGTAACTGCGCCCGTATAATTTACTTGGTTGCCGCCGGGGGTTAACTTTTCGTTGCTCCATTCCTCTTGACCCGCTTTCAATACAAAGCCGTCTGCTGTCAACTTGGCGTTGTAATTTTCGGTATAGAGGTTGCCGAGAGTCGTCAAGTTGCTTGAATCCGTTCCGTCTACCACGGTGATATCGCTTAAAGTAGCCGACACGCCCGTGGTCGCAAACCTTACCTTGCAATTTGCGTTATAATCTTGAATACGTCTTACGGGGATACGGTGCGCGCCGTTCATATTAAACGTAAGCTCTGCGCCGTCAACGTACATTTTATACGTTCCGTCGGTCTGAACCGCTATCTTATATGTGTGCTCAGCCGTGGGGTCGAAGCCGGCGGGCATAGGCGCGTTTACCCATTGATTGCCGTGATGTACTCCGTCATCGTCAATCGATTCCGTCATCGTTTCTATCTGATGAACGTTTTGTTGACGGTAATAAACAACATAGAATTGGTTGTGCTCGCCGCCGAGGGAAACCATAAGCTTGGGATAATCCCTACCGTCCGTCTTGTAGTTGGAAACGGTGAATTCGATTGAGAAGTTGCCCTTTACCGTATTTTTAAGGTTTGCGGAATAATCGGTGTTATCAACGTATTTATCGTCGGACTGTATACCGTCTACATTCTGCATCGACTCGGAGAATACAACTTTGGTGTAGTTGCCAGCCGCGTCCTTGGCAAGTGTTGCGCCGTAAACAGCCAACAAGTCGTTTTCTGTCGGAATTTCTTCTTTGGTCAACTCTATTTCGATGCGGTCCGTGCAATTTCCCTTAGCCGAAGTTGCAATTATAACAAGCGTACCTACGGAATTTTCGCCCGTGGTGAGAACGCCCGTGGTTGCGTCTATCGATACATCGTCGGCGCCGGCCGTCAAACCCGACTTGTCTATGCTCCAAACATAACCCTCGTCTATAAACGCGGGAGTTTTGACCGCCGTAAACGTATACTCTTCGCCCGCAGTAAGCGCCGATATTTTTTGGTCGATTTTAAGCGAAGTCATCGGGGTTTCTGTTTTCAGCTTGTTTATTGCTTGCGCAACGCCGCTATCCGTCATTTCTATCGACATATCCGTAAGGGTTACGGGATTAAGCTGTGTGAATATGCCGGGATAAGTTGCCTCGCCCAAGGTAACCGAACGGGAAACGACGAAGTCTCCAAGCTTGAAGTAGTAGTTGTTGCCGTCGCGTATTAAAGTGAAATCTATTACGCGTTTGCCGTTTACCAAGGGAATTGCGTAATCGGTTGCAAGGGTGTATTCGGTTCCCGCCCAACCGCCGTAGAACTCTCTTGAAATAATCTTGTATTTTCCTTCGTTACCGCAGCTTATGCCGAACCACAAATCGTTGTTTGCTACGTCGGTAGGGTTTGTGCCGAGGGTAGAACTGATATTTATTGAGTCTGTTTCGGTCCAATCGTTGAAAGAAAGCGTACCCGAGAATACCCACTTGGTGCTTTCAGCCCTATATACAACGCCCGAGTTGCCGCTATTTAACGAAACGCCCGTTTCGTTGCCTTCAACGTCCTTTATGATTTCGTAATTGCCCCGATGCATATTCTTATGGAAGAAGAAATCGGAAACTTCGTATTTAATGGTTATAGTTTTAGGAGCAATCGAACTGTCGTTGGGGGTTATAGTAACGATTATTGCCGCTTTGCCCTTTTTAAGCGCGGTGACCGTTTTAGTGCTTTCGTTTAACGAAATTACATCGGTACCGGTTACGTCATAGGACAGCGTGTAAGCGGTTATGGCATTCCCGTCAAGCTTTACGGTGAAATCGAGTTGCTCAACCTCTTCTTCGCTGAGCGCCCTATCCACTCCCCCTTGCAAATCTACGGTTAACACTCCGCTCTTTGCGGAGTAATCGGAAAGCGTAAGGTTGCTGACCGTCATACTGTTTCCGCTTTCTCCCGCCCCACAGTAGGTATAGAACTCAACAAACGAAGCAGAAGGAGCTGCGCTCAGCGCAATGCCGTCGCCGACGATGACGTCATTCATATAAAGTTTGATATTGCGGTTTGCATCGACTTCTAAACGGACATGCACCCCGAGAATATTGTTGCCCGAAATATCGGTAATAACGGTTTCGGTACCGTTGTTCCAATCGTTGTCGTGCGTAAGAATGTAGCCGTAAAGATTTTTGCTGGCGCTGTATTTGTTGAGAATGTGGTATTCGTAGTCGCCGATTTTCAAAACAAGCTTGCCGTCCTTCATCGCTTCTGCGAAGTCCACGTCAAACTCGATAACATATGCGCCCGAAAGTTTTGACCATTTGCCGTCAATATAGGCAATTCTTGTAGCGTAATGATATTTACCGCTCCAATTACCAGCGGTGTAGTCGGGAATATTTACGGTAAAGCCGTTTTCGTTATAATCGCCGAAAGCCGCGCTGTTTGCAACGTAAGTTGCGCCCGAAAGATTAAGTTCGCCTTGAGTAATCGAAATATCGGACACCGTCGCAGATACTCCGTTTACCGCTAATTTGACCCGCCCGTCTTGCAAAAGCTTATCGTAAGGTTTTTTAATCGTTGCGTTAGAGGACGTATTGTAAGCGACAAATTGTAGCTTTACGCCGTTTGCATAAACCGCATATGTGCCGTTTGCCGTTACCTCGAATTTAAAGGTGTTGGTCGAATTCCAATCGAAGCCCGAGGGTAAATGCGCGGTAAACCAACCGACCTCCGCTTTGGAGCCGTAGGTACCCAAGCAATACGCTTCAACCATATTGCCTTGACGGCGAATATAAAATCTACTGTTGCCTTCGCCAAGGGTAACCTCTAATTTGTCACCCGTGTAGTTTCTGTAATCGGATAATTTGAATTCTACCGAGTATGCGCCGCGGTATGTGTTTTTTGACAGCGCATAGTAATTGTTGTCGGGTAAAACGTAGTTGTATTCTTCGCCGATGCCGTTAACCGAGGAAAATTCTTCGGGGAACACGAATCTACCCTCTTCGATAAGCTCGACGCCGCCCGTGTAGTTGAACAAATTGTCTTGATATGTTTCGACTGCGTTGCGGACGCGCACTCTGAACGCGTCGCTTATTCCGCCTTCGCCTTCGCACTTAACCGTTATATAACCGGTTGCGCCGGCGGCAACGGTCAGCTCGCCCGTAGTGGAATTGATTGCGGTATCGCCCTTATTGTCAAGCTCGTCGGTGATGATGCTCCACGTCAGCGCAACGTTCCCGTCGCCCGCAAGCGTGGGATAAGCCTTACCCGTAAAGTTGTAAGCTTCGCCGTTTACAAGATAAGAAATATTTTTTTCGGATATGGAAACGGTTGCGTAGCCTTTCCGAGAATAAGCTTCCGCCGCTGCGGCTACTTCTTTCTCGTCCATAATTACGGAGAAGTCCTTGACGATAAAGCTGAAATGCTGCGAGTAGATGCCGGGGTAAGTAGCTTCGTCGAAGTTGGTGCTGTCCGTGTATTTTCCGTAAAAACCGTTTATGCTGTAATAGTAGTCGAAACCGTTTCTTATAATTTCGACTTCCACGTCGATTTTATCCGTGCCGAAGTCGCGGTTTTGATATCCGTCAAGCGTTTTCTCGTCCTTGGGCGACCCCCAACCTTGATAGAAGTTGCGTTGGTAAATGCTGTAAATGCCCGTTTGTGCGCTGCTTTTTGCGCCGAACCAAAGGGCGTTATCGCCTATAGAACTGTCGCCGCCCGCGTCGCGGAAGGAAGCCAAGCCGAAAGACTCGCCCGTGGCGTCGGGACGAGCGTTTGCGGGAAGCTCTATGGTAGCTTTGAACACAAAATTCTTAGACGCCTTTTTATAGACCAGCGAAGCCGCATCGTTTGCGCGTTTGACGATAACCCTATTGTTGCTTTCATCTGACAAATTGATGTCGCCTCTCTGCAAATCGCGTGAGAAGAAAAAGTCCGCAACGTTATAAGTAAAGGTTTTAGAAGCCGCCTCGGGATGATTTTTAAGCGAAATGGTAAGCACCGTTTTGCCCACTTTTACGGGCATAATTTTTATACTGCCCGAGCCGACGGTATAATTAATGGAATCGCCGTTAAGCGAAACCGTAACCTCTGCGTCGTCACCCGTAACGGCTGCGCCGTTTTTCAAAACGGAAAATCTTAAAGTATCTTCCGCTTCCAAATCGATAGTACGCGAGGTTGACGTGCTTTCTAGCTTGATAGTGTAGTTGGCTTTTTCGTCGTCGCCCGTATTTATAATGGGCGGGTCGGTTTCTCCGCCGTTATCACCCGAGCAAGACTCGTTACAAGCAGTTAAAGCCAATAACGAGCACGCAGCCGTCATGCTTGCCAATAATGCAATAAATTTCTTCTTCATAGAAGTCCCCCCATTGTTTTTGCGAATTTTCAGTCCTCGCAGACTTGTATTTGTAATACGCTTCCGCATGCGAGATTTGCGGCTGCGTTTTTTACCGTAATTTTTTATGCGCAAATAACGCGCAAACCCCTCCCTCGGCTATTCCCCCTTTTTATAATAATGAAAAGGGGGAATATGGATAGGAGGTTTTCGCTTTAAGGAAATAAGGAGAAAAAATAAGTTAACGTTAACATATTTTGGATAATTTATGCCGAAACACGAAATTCGGCTGGAAATAAAGAAGCTCCAAAAAATCAGTTTCGGCGAAAAAATATTTAACAGCTATTAAGTTTTTTATACGCACTTGTAAAGTGCGTATAAAGGGGGCGCCCCCTTTATTTTGCGTTTTCGGTTTTCAGCCCGTTTCGCCTACATACAGCGTTACGGGTACCTTTTCGGCTATGCGGCCCGTCAGTCTGCCTTCGATTTTGTCAATGATTTTGGACAATACATATACAACGTATTCGTATTTGTTCAGCCCTACCGATGTAAGATTGACGGGTAAAGTTATGTCCGACTGAATATCATCGTAGCCGATAACCTTTACTCCGCTTATGTTCAGCTTTTTCAGCGTTTTCAAAACGCCGTAGCCTATCATATCGCTTAAACAGAAAATTCCGTCCGGCAATTTGCCGCTTTGAATGTATTCGGTTAACGTCTTTTCCGCGCCGCCGCTGCAATCGATTATGTCGGAAGAAAAGCCGTGTTTGGACAGCACCTCTTCAAAGCCCGAAAAGCGGTCCTTGACGCACGTCATATCGAACGCTTCCGACGCATAAAGGAACGTTTTGCAACCGCCCTCTATCAGTCTACTTGCAACAAGCCTACCGCCTTGAACGTCATCTGTGGTGATATAATCGATATGGTCGCTTAGCGCGCGCCGCCCGAAAATTATAAGGGGCGAATTGAAAGTTGTTATAGCTTTATCGAGCGCGGGGTCGGTTTCCAAGAAACTGATTACCGCGGAAGCCCCCAAAGAAAGCGCGTGCCTATAAATATTTTCGGTTATTATGTGCGAATCGACGAATATCGTCTGCAAAGTGTAGCCGCGTTTTTGCACCTCTCGGTGGATATAATCTACCATTATAGAGAAATAAATATTGCAAAGGCTGTCGAACACGACCGCGATTATTTTCGAGTCGCCCTTTCTCAACGCCGCCGCCGTATGGTTAGGGATATAATTTAATTCCTTTGCCGCCTCCAACACCCTTTTACGAGTTTCAGCCGACACATATCCCTTGCCGCCGTACACGCGCGACACGGTCTGTGCGGTAACGCTTGCCGCTGCTGCCACTTCCCTTATAGTAATGCGCTTACCGCTCATATCTCTCCTTCGTTAAAGTTTCAAACTCCGTCGGCGACTGCCGAAAAGTGTTAACGTTCACCTACGGTTACAGTATAAAACATAAAAAGACATAAGTCAACACTTTTTTTAAAATTTTTTAAAGAATTTTTCAGAAAATGTAAAATTCTAACAAATAGCTAATAGCCGCCCGCACATAAGTGCGGGCGGCTACCCGAATTGTCGAATTTCCCGTAACCCGAAATTAAATTGCGGCTATAAAAAATCCATAAGAACCACATTATTTCATTTCATAAACCGTTTGTTTCGGGTTACGGTATGACTTACCCGCCCTTCAACGGGAACGCCACTCAAATTGTAGAAAATTACAGCAAGTCCTCGTCGGTCACGTCGTCGTAGAATCCGTCCTCGTCGTCGAGGGTTGCCTTCTTTCTTGCCGCCGCGATAATAGCGCAGATTGCGACAATAACGGCAAGCACCGTAATAACTATAAGCAGTATCCACCACCAGCTTTGTATGCCGCCGCTTGCGCCGCCGTCGATTGTAGGCACGTCGGGAACGGCAATGGTGAAATCGAAGCTTTGCGCCGTAACTTTTACGTTATCGTCGTTGCCGAGCGCAAGCACTAATTCCGCGGTGTAATCTCCCGCTTCGGTGGGCGCGCCGTCAAGCACGACCCCCGCCTTTTTGTACACGACTTTATAAGCCGCGCCGTCTTTGACGAAGAAGCTTCCGCCCGTCGCCTCGGCACAGTCGCCCGTTACGCTTGCAACGGTGCCGTCGTCGTTCCAAGCAACAGCCGCTTCGACGCTTTCAATCGTCCAAGTATAACTTTCCGTAACGCCTACCGCTTTATAGTTCGCGTTTTTCGGCACTATCGTCGCCGTAGTCGTCACGCTGCCCGTGTTTTTGTTCGCTCCGTTCGTGTAGTACACTTCGAAGTCGTCCGCAAGCTCGCCCAAATCAAGCGTAGCGTTGTAAATTTGTCCGTTATAAGCCACCGTATTGCTTGCAACCGCGTTGCCGCCAATCAGCCAACCTACTTGTGCAAAATCAACTTCTTGGGGAAGCACGGTGAAAGTCCTTGTAGTTGCCGTAATGTTAGTGGAAAGCTCACGCGTGGGGCAGTTCGCCGTTATAAGGTAAGTGCCCGCGTCGAGTCCCGCCGTCGTCGTAATAGGCGAAGATAAAAGCACGCCGTCCTTGTAGTAGCTGATAACTACGTCGTTATCGCCGCTGACTTCAATCGTCTTGCCCTCGGTTTCGCTGTAAGTAAACTGTTGGTTATCGTCGCTCCACACGCCGCCGTCAAAGCTGAACGTTGCTTGCGCCTCGCCGTCGGCGGGGATTACGTTGAACGTTTGCACGCTTGCGCCCGTTATTTGATAGTTTGCGCTTGTAACTACAACGGTTATGATGCCGTCGCCCGTCATACCGGTGATATTGAAGCTGTACGAAAGTCCGTGGTTGGTGCTTTCGGGCTTTTCGTTGTCCGCGCCCATTGCGCCGTATCTTACCTCCACGGCGTTCGCTACGTTCGCCTTTACGGTTACCGTAGGCACAGGATTTGCGTCTACTTTCCACTTCCAGCTGTTGCCCGTGATTTCGAACGTCACGTTTACAAGTTGAGGGTTGATTACGAAAGTTGTAGTAATAAGCTGTTTTACGGTATAGTTTGCGTTAGCGCCCAACACGCCCGCTTGCACTTGCACGGTGTAGTTGCCCGCGTCGGTGAATGACGTTACGGTCGTTCCGAATTCGTCCATTACGGTATGGTTGGTTATAAATATTCTTTCGTTGTTCGCGCCGATTGCGTACACCTCTATTTCAACGTCGTGACCGTTGTAGGTGAACACGTTCTGCGTCAAGTAAATTTCCGAAAGTTGGAATTTATCGATAGTGAACTCGTTCTGCGCCGAGGACAAGAAGTAGTTGCCCGTGCCCGTCGCGATTTCGTCAACGGTTACGCGGTAATTGCCCGCGTTAATCGCATAGGGCACTTCCGTCCATGCGCCGTTCGTCGCGTCGTACCACTCTAACTTAGCGTCAAGATAAACCTTTTCGCCGCCCACTTCGATATACGCCTTGGGCGCTTGGTCGTTCTTGTTATAGGTAACCGAGTTACCGTTTTGCACGCCTTCCCACTTAACTTCGGTTACTTCGTGCTCTTTTATGTTCAGCTCTACCTCGCCCGTATAAGTGTAGTTATCGTTGGATATCCCCAAAACCTTGACGTTGTATTTGCCCGCGTCTACAGCGTATACGAATTCGAAGATAACGTACGCGCCGCCCGTTTGGTCCGCCGTGGTCAATGCGCTTATTTTTACCTTGCCCTCGGGGATTTTTATGTTGCCGTCATAGGTGAAGTCGAGCTTCCACTCTATGTCGTTAATGCCTAAAACTTTTTTGCCGATTGTCTGCACTGCGGTTGCGTTGGATATAACGTAGTTGCCCGTAGCTGCCCAACCGCCTTGCCCGTCCTCGATTTGAGGGGTTACGCTTACAACGTGCGTGCCCGCAACGTGTCCGCTGCCCGATACGGCAAAGTTCAGCTTGCCCGCGTTCAGTTCTGCCAAGGCAACGGGGTCGGTCGTCGTCGCGGTAACGTTGGTAACCGTGCCGTGCGTAAGCCCCGTAAGATTCGCGTAATCTACCGAGATAACCCTTGCGTCTATTCTGCACTCTACCTTGTCGTTTGCAAGCTCGTAGTTCGTCCTTTTTGCCGTGAAGCGATAATTGCCCGCGTTCTTAGCCTCGCTTGCGGCTACCCACGCGCTGCCGTCCCATTTTTCTACGGTTACCGTAACGTCAAGCTTTTCGCCGTCTACGATTATGTACGCGCTGGGGGTTTGGTTTGCGCCGTTGTAGTTTACAACCGAGCTGAAACCTTCCCAAATTACGGTATAACTGCCCGCCGCGCTGTCTGTTATTTTAAACGACCTTGAAACGGCGCCGACAAGCTCGAAGTTTGCAAACTCCGCGCCCGTGCCGAGCGCAACCGTAGCCGTATATACGCCCGTCTTCCACTGCGTGCCGTCGCCGCCCGTTGTTACCGCGTTGCCGCTTTCGTCCGTGTAACTTATATCCAGAATATACGCAACGTTATTATAACGGAACAGCGCATACATTGCGGGGTCGGTATTCGGCGCGAATTTGAAACCTTCGGTAAAGCTCCACTCAACGTCGTTCGCCGTGATTTTTGCCTTGTTTATCTTTATAGATACGCTTGACGCGTTGCCCGTGGGGTTATCGGTATCCGCATCTACAAGATTGAAGTTGTTTTGGAACACGCCCGCGGTTACGTTTGCGGTATGCGTGCCAACGTTGTAAACCTCGGTTAAATCGGTGGGCAACGCGTAGGTTACGCCGTGGAACGTGAACCAAGCCTCGGGCGCGCGGTTTGCGCCGTTGTAAGTAAATTCTTGATTATCCGTTACGTTCCACTTAATATCGCTTGCCGTGATATCGAGCGGTTTGATTGTGAAATTCGTGCTTAAAGTGCCGTCCAACAAATAGTTGGGGTTGTTTATGCCGATTACCGTAGCGGTATGCGTGCCCGCGTCTATACCGCCGCCCGAAACGAAGGTTTTAACCGTATCGCCCGCGACGATGTTGCCGCCCGACAAGGTGACTTCGGGGGTTTGTATAGAACCGTTGTAGGTATATGTGCCCGTTGCGGTTGCGGTCACGCCCGAAAGCGTTAACGGAGTAATTTTATAGGTATGGGTTTTTACCGACGGCAATTTGTAGTTCGAGGACGTGCCCGAAATTGCAGCCTCCATTACAAAGCCCGTATCGGTAACGTTCTTTCTATCACCGCTTTTGTACGTTGCGGTAAGGGATAACGTATCGCTGCCCAAAAGTCCCGAGGCAACGCCCAACGTCACCGCCGTATCGCGGTTGCCCCCCGTATATGCGAAACTTTCCGCACCCCAATCGATTTGAACTTCACGCGGGTTAACCTTGAAATTTATGCTGCTTGCGGTTTTAAGTTCGAAGTTTTTATTGTGAGTTCCTACGGCTACGGTTGCGGTGTAAGTGCCCGCGTTTACCGCGCTTGTTACGGTTGCGCTATCCTTTGTTAAGGTAACGGGCAAGCTGTAAAGCTGTCCGTTAGACGCTGTGAACGACGCCGTAGGCGCGTGGTTTTGAGTGTCGTATTCGAAACCCGAATTGTTAGCAATGCTCCACTTAACCGCGCTTATTGCTTGCGTTGTTATGGTTATGGTTTTAGTAGTAGTCAAGCCCGACGAGAAAACGTAGTTCGGGTTTGCGTTGACCGCCGTGACCGTGAACGAGCCTACGTTCACGTTGTCGCCCGTGATAACCACGGGCAAGTTGCCCGCGCCCGTTGCGCTTGCCGTAAGAACTATTTGCGAACCCGTGTACGGGAACGAAGTTGCCGTACTTGACCAAGTTATCGAAGATATTGTTGCGGGGGTTATGCGCACGGGAACCGTCACCGCCCCCACACTTCCGTCCGACCAACTGTAACCCGCCGCGGGGGTATAACTTAAATTATAAGTTCCTACGGGGGTGTTTGCGGGGATTGTCAAGGTTGTGCCGCTGTTCGTCCACGTTGTGGGCGAAGTGGGTTTTGTAACCGTCATATTTGTGACGGAGGGTATCGTAAGCGTGCTTGCAGCCGTCGCCGAGTACGCTTTTGTCAACTCGGTTGTTGCGGGTTTATCCACGAACAGCCCCGCCGCTGACGCGGCTGATTTCAGATTGAGATGAAGCGCGGGCCGCACGGCGTACGAACTAGTCGCACCGATGCTGCCATCGCCACCCGAGGCGCTCAGAGTGCAAACAATGCTAGCATGGCCGAGGCCGCCGGAACGCAGCCAAGAGTTGGCTGTATTGGCACGAACCGAGGCGGGAATGCCCCATAAGCCGGCAACAGAGCTTGAAGTGCCGCCCGTTTCCGTATAGCTGGGAAGCCAAAGCTTATCGTGCTGCCATTCATTGTAACCCGCTTTTAAGGAATAGTCGCAGCTTGCGCTGTACCAATTCACTTTCGAGGGAACGCCGTATGCATCGTTAAGATATGTATAGGACGAGTTGTTCGAAATCATAGAGCTTTCGGATTCTTGATACTCTATATTCAACGGGGTAGCTATATAATTACCGTATTGAGAAATAAAGGTCCGCCAAGTAGTATTTTGCGTTCCTTTCGTCATCGTTACAAGCGAGGCATCGCTTATACTGCCGTCGGTTGAAGAATGCGCATATGAGCTGCCCGTAAGATAGCTGCGAACATAGCTTGAAGAATACATATTGGAAGGATACGTCCAAGTAGGTTTGTCTGCGTACCAGTTATTCCATTTTTGCGTATCGCTGCTTGCCGCAAGCCAAAGGGTTGCAACCACGTCGCCACCGCGCGTTTGTGACGCGTAAACTACGTTCCAAGTTTGCCCGCCCAAGGATACTTGCGCGCCGATTTCGTTGCCCGTCCTTGCGTGGTTGGCGTCCTTATCCATATAGGCTTTTAACTCATTATAGGACTTAGCCGTACTGCTGCCCATAATTTTGCCCATAAGGTTTGCAAGGCTTGTCGCGGTGAAGCTGCCGCCCGTACCTATCGAATACGAGGTACCCGTTGCGGTTGCATCAGCCGTTTGTACGCTTGCGCCGAAGCCGCCGAAAAGCCCCGTAAACGCCGCTACGACAGCGCATAGTACTGTGGCAATCAGCGCGGTAAGGACTGTTACTCTGCCTTTTCCTTTTTTTATTTTGTTCATATATTTGTTCCTCCTTTTAAAGAGTTTTTTTAATATCTGCGTTCTTGCCCTTTTGTGAATGTACACAAAAGGGCACATTTCCGCGGTTCGGGGCGGAATATGCCGCAACTAACGGCATTTTTCAAGTTTGAAAAAAATACACCTATTATTATAATAGGTGTATTTTTTTGGGCGTTTTTGGCAGTTTTTTCCGCTTTTTACATATACTAAAATTAAAAATAAAAAATTTACCCCCCCTTATATGCTTGACTTAACACTTTTTTAGTGATACTATACAAACAGAAAAAGTTCACCTAATATAATAATAGGTGTATTTTTTTTATGCCCTTTTTTAGGGCGTTTTTTTAGCTTTCAAGCATTACTTCTTTAACGGTTTTATTAAGTTTGAACGAGCGGCGCGGCGATTTATTATCGCCGCGCCGCTCTTATTTTTGCCGTTAGCGCGCCGCCCCGACGGCTGTTTGCCGTCGGGGCGCTTTCATTATTATATATTATATATGCGCGCAAGTATATCGACGCAAGCCTCTATCCCTATTTTGCCGCTGTCAAGCGCAACGTGGTAGTTGCTTGCCACTCCCCATTCCGTTTCGGTGTAGTCCTTATAGTAAGCCGCCCGCCTTTTGTCCTTGTCTTTTAGGCGCTTTTCGGGCTTTTCGGGCTTTTCGCCGTATAAGGTAACAATGCGCTCGGCGCGGAATTTGTCGTCGGCGTGTATGAAAACGTTCAATACGTCGTTCCTATCCCTTAAAATATAGTCGGCGCATCGCCCTACTATTACGCAAGGCTTTTCGGCTATGCTTAAAATAATTTTACGCTGTTCTATCCAAATTTTGTCTTGGTTGGACATTCCCTCGAATCGGTTGGCGCTTTTTAAAGCTTTGCCAAGCCAAGTGCGGTGGTCGGCATATTCGCCGTGCGCCTCAACATACTCTTTGGCAAAGCCAGAGCTTTTTGCAACCTCTTCTATAAGCTCGTGGTCGTAGCAAGGTATGCCAAGCCGCTCGGCTGTCAATTTGCCTATCGTTCTGCCGCCGCTGCCAAACTGCCGTGAAATAGTTATAATTTTGCTCATAGTTCAATTTTACACCTTGCTCGGGCGCGTGTCAATATGCGAAATTACAAAAAATGCCACATAAATTACCGAATATTTGCGGGGTTTATGCTCAATCTAATTGTACAACGGAGGAAAGTTATGCAATTTGACCAGACCAAGACTTACAATAACTTGGCAAGAAGTTTTGCGGGCGAATCGCAAGCGGGTATGAGGTATCAGCTTATCGCACAAGCGGCGACGGCACAAGGGTACTTCACGTTGGCGGAAACCGTGAAAATTCTTGCCAAAAACGAAACGGAGCACGCAAGAAGATTCTTCGAAGAGTTGAATAAACGCGGAGAATACCTTGACAACATCGATTTGAATGCGGGTTATCCCTTTCACAGCGGCGATTTGGCGGAAAGCTTAAAGCTTGCCGCAGACGACGAAAGACAAGAACATCAAGTGATTTACCCCGCGTTCCAAAAAGATGCGGAAGATGAAGGTTTTAAGGATATTGCTAACCTTTTTAAACTTGTTGCACAAGTAGAAGTAAGGCACGAAATGATTTTCCATTACTTGCACGAGGCGTTCCAAAAAGGCGTTTTGTTCAGCAATGAAAGCCCTATCCTCTACGTTTGCAGCGAGTGCGGTTATATGCATACTTCAACGAAGGCTTGGAACGTGTGCCCGCTTTGCGGAAAAAGTCAAGGCTATGTTGAGTTGCACGTTCCGTTTCAAAAGGAGAAAATATGAGAAAGACTAACGAAACCAACAAGACAAGCAATTCTACCAAGGGTTGCGGCAAAACCAGCGAAAAGAACGTAAAGAACTGCGGCGGTAAGGGTTGTGGCAAAAACAGCACGAAAAACAGTAAATAAGTTTAAGGACTGTTACGACCCCAACGGCAGTTATACGGGTACGCCCATTGACGGCGGCGAACCCGTTCAAGACGTTGACGACCTATAAAAAACCGCGTTAAATGCGGCATATGCGGGGGTCAACCGTAAAAATGTCGGGGTCAACCACAAAAAACCGACAAAAAAGGCGGGGCGGCGATTTTTTATCGCCGCCCCGCTGCTTTTTTAGGCTTGATTTTTGAAATTGCCCCCGATATATGCCTTAAATAACGGATGTAAGACTTACAATATCGCGTCTATGAAATCTTCGGGGTCGAAAAGCTCTAAATCGTCGATTTTTTCGCCCACGCCCGCGAACACGACGGGGATTCGAAGCTCGCTGCATAGGGATATTACAAAGCCGCCTTTTGCCGAGCTGTCAAGCTTTGTCAAAACTATGCCGTCAAGGTCAACCGCCTCGTTGAAAATCTCCGCTTGGGATATCGCGTTGTTGCCCGTTGTCGCGTCCAATATAAGCAGCTTGTAGAAGTTTGCCGCGGGGCACTCGCGCGTGACCACGCGGGACATCTTTTTAAGCTCTTCCATTAAGTGCGCCTTGACGTGAAGTCTGCCCGCCGTGTCGATAATAACAACGTCCGTACCCTTGGCTTTTGCCGAAGTCAGCGCGTCGAAAACCACTGCCGAGGGGTCGCTGCCCTCCTCATGCTTGACGATGCGCACCTTGGCGCGCTCCGCCCAAACGGTAAGTTGGTCGGCAGCCGCCGCGCGGAAAGTATCCGCCGCCGCAACCGTTACGGTTTTGCCATTGGATAGGAAGTAGTTTGCAAGCTTGCCGACGGTGGTCGTTTTACCGACGCCGTTAACGCCGACAAGCATAATCACCGCGGGGTACTTTATTTCGGGCACTTCCGCTTCGGTCAGTTTTTCTTCCAAAACGTCCTTTAAAAGGTCGGTTACGAATTCTTTGTCCTTTATTTTGTCGTGCTTGGCTTCCATACGGATTTCGTCAACGATATCTTCCGCAGTGGTTACGGAAATGTCCGCGCTAATCAAAATTTCTTCAAGTCCGTCGTAGAACTCATCGCCCAATTTATTTCTTGAAAACAACCCCGAAAGGGCGTTTGACAGCCCTTCCCTCGTCTTTTTAAGTGCGTTTTTTAGTTTTGAAAATATACCCATTTTTAACCTATTTATATGTTTTAACCGCTAAAAATCACGAAATGTTTTGCAAGCAAAACAGCGCAAACCCGTTGTGAACGATATTACATAATCGCGTCATTACATAATCGTGTCGCCGCCGAGCTTTTCCGCAACCTCGGAAAGCTTAACCGAAACGACTTTGGATACGCCCTTTTCTTCCATTGTTACGCCGAAGAGAATGTCCGCGCTTTCCATTGTGGGCTTACGGTGGGTTATGACGATGAACTGCGTGTCGGAAGCGAACTTCTTCAAGTATTTTGCATATCTTGCAACGTTTGCTTCGTCAAGCGCAGCTTCGATTTCGTCGAGAACGCAGAACGGCATAGGGCGCATACCTATAATTGCAAACAATATCGCAATTGCGGTAAGGGCGCGCTCCCCGCCCGATAAAAGCGAAATTTTGGAAAGTTTTTTGCCCGGGGGACAAGCAACTATTTCAACGCCCGCGTTGAGGGGGTCGTCACAGTCGGTGTAGTCGAGTTGCAGCTCGGCTTTACCGCCTCCGAACAACTCTTTAAACGTGCGTTTGAAGTTTTCGTTGATAATGTTAAAGCCTTCGTCGAAAATCTTCAACATTTCGGCGCGGATATCGTCAAGCGCGGTGTTAAGGTCGGAAATTGCCTTTTCCAAATCTTCTTTATCCGTCACCATTTTTTCATAATGGGCGGACAATTCGTCGTATTCTTCGACCGCGTTGTGGTTAATAGCGCCGAGCATAGTCAACTGCCTTTTACAGCTTGAAATCTGTGAGTTTGCAGTGGAAACGTCGTAATCGTCTTCCTTGTACTTTAAGCAACCCTCGTAAGTTTCGCCGTACTCTTCCTCAATACGTTGGCGCAAATATTCCAAATCGCTGTCGATTTTGGTAAGCGCCATATCGAGGTTGTGCGATTTTTCAATCAGTTTTTCGCGCTCCTCTATGCTTTCGAGTCTGTCGATATCGCCCTTCTTTATCCTCTCGTTCAAATCGTTTTTGAACTGAGTAACTTCGCCTATCTGGCGGCGCAAATCGTTTACGACTTTTTGCTCCTCTTCGGTCAAAGCCGTTTTTTCGGCTTGGGCGTTCAACGCTTCGATTTCCTTTTTGATTTCTGGAATGGCTGCGTTGGTCCGCTCGATTTTTTGGTGCAAGCTTTGCTTTTCCGCTTCGAGGCGGGCTATTGTTTCGGACGAGGACTGAACCGCACTTTCAAGCGACGCGATTTCTATGCGCAGTCCGTTCAACTTATCAAGCTTTTCCATACGCTGTTTGCGCATTTTGTTGAACTCTTCGCTCATATCGTCCATTGCAGTTGACGCTTCGTTGGTCTGCCTTGAAAGGTGACTTTCGCCTTGCGTTACGTCTGTGTATTCCGTGTCGAGTCCCGAAAGTCTTTGCTTTAACTCGTTAACCGATTGGCTGTAAGCCGCATATTCGCTTTCCGCCGCCGTAACCGATTGCATCAAAAGCGTCTGCTTTTCGGTAACGGTAGCAAGCTCTAACCTGGCGTCTTGTAATTTGTTTCTTAAAAGGGTCAACTCGTCCGCAGCCGTAGTTTTGGAATTTTCGTATTCCGCGCGCTTACTCTCGGCGCGAAGAAGGAAGCCTTTCTTTGCCTCAACGCCCTCTTCAAGCTCTTTAATACGCCTTTCGTTCGCCAAAAGGTTGCCCGCAACCTCTCTTTTGGAACCGCCCGTCATCGAGCCGGAAACCGCGATTTGGTCGCCGTCGAGCGTAACTATTTTGAACGCGCGGGGGTAGCGTCTTGATATTTGCGTAGCGTTTTGAATATTATCTACGATTAATGTATTACCCAAAAGGTTATGTATTACGCTTTCGAACTGCTTATCGAATTGAACAAGGTCAATCGCAAAGCCTATCGCGCCCATATCGTGAACGGCGGCTTTTATTTGGTCGTTTTCGTATCTCAGGCGCATTGCGTCTATGGGCAAGAAAGTAACTTGACCCGAGCGGGTGCGCTTTAAGTACTCGATAAGTTCCCTTGCGTCGTCGCGCGTGCCGGTTACAACGTTTTGCATTGCGCCGCCGAAAGCCGTTTCAATTGCAACCTCATAATCCTTATCGCAGCTTACGATATCGGCAATAAGTCCTTTTACTTTTTTTGAAAGCTCGGGGTTGTCCTTCGCATCGCTCATAAGCTTTTTGACCGAATAGATATATCCGTCGAACCTATCGCGAAGCGCGCGGACGGTAGTTAAGCTGTCGTTTAAGCTTCTAATTTGCGCTTCGGTATCGTAAATTTGTTTTACCAAGATTTGAATTTTTTCTTCGCTTGCGGCAAGTTTCGCCTCTGCCTCGGATAAAAGCGCGTCCTCATTGCCGAGGAATTGCGCAAGTGAATTGCCTCGCTCTATACTGCTGTCGTACTCCGCATGGGCTTTATCACGACGGTCGCGAACGCGCGTCATACGCGCCTCTATCGCGCTCATACGCTCGTTTATAAGGTCTTTTTGCGCCTCTAACGAGCCCATATTTTTACGCAGCTCCGACAAGTCTTTAAAGGTATCCAAAACCTTCTTTCTGTGCTGACCCGTCATATATTCGTAGTCGGAAATCTTCTTGGACAGCTCGTCCGACTGAGCTTGCAGCTCATCAGACTGACTTTTCATAACGGTAATTCTTTCGGTGTTTTTGCTGCTTAAAGCCTCGCTTCTCCGCATATCGCGCTCTATCTCTTCTATTCTTTTCATCGAATAGGTGATATCCTCTTGCGCGGCGGCAAGTTTGGCTTTTACTGATTTTGCGCGCTCGGTATACAATTTTGCCTCGCCGCTCTTGTGTTCGATACCGACCTCGTAGCGGCGGATTCTGTCGTTTAAATCTTGCAAAGTCACGTCGGCTTCGTCAAGGTTTTTTCTACACTCGTGGTACTCCGCAAGCAAATCCTCCATATGCTTGACAAGGTATTCGACTCTGTCGTCGATATTCTTCTTTTTATCGTTTATCTTCTGCTTTTCGCCCTCTGCGCCGTCATGGCGGAATATGTATAAGTTGGTTTCGTGCTTTCTCAGCTCCGAATAAATTTCGCGGTATTTAATTGCGTTTTCCGCCGCCTTTTTCAAGGGGTTTAACTGCCTTTCTACTTCTTGCATACGCTGCGCGTGCACGAATAGGTTGTCCTTGGCGGCGTTAAGTTTACGCTCCGCATCGGCTTTTCTATCCTTAAAAACGACTATGCCCGTTGCTTCCTCGAAGATAGAACGTCTGTCCTCGGGCTTGGCGTTCATAATCTGTTCGATACGACCTTGTCCGATAATGGAGTAGCCTTCTTTTGCGGCGCCCGCACCGTGCAACAACCCGGTCAACACCTTCATACGCGAAGTCTGCTTGTTTAAAAGATACTCGCTTTCGCCGTCGCGGTAAAGCCGCCTCGTCATTTCGACTTCGTCGCAGTCGATATCGAAAATTCGCTTGGTGTTGTCGAATGTAAGAGTAACCTCGCACATGGACATCTTGCGCCTTGCCTCGGTGCCGCTGAAAATAACGTCAAGCATCTGCGAGCCGCGCATCATCTTTGCCGACTGTTCGCCGAGAACCCACCTTATTGCATCGGCAACGTTTGACTTGCCGCAACCGTTGGGTCCTACTATACAAGTTACGCCCTCGCCGAGGTTGACGGTAGTTTTGTCCGCAAAAGATTTGAACCCTACAAGTTGTATTTGTTTAAAAGTAATCATAAAAAACTCCCTCACGAAAATCTCGGCTATACTCGCCCCGCGATTTTTCGTGATTTTCAAGGGTCACTCGCCCCTTGTGCCGCAATCTTTAAGGGCACACATATATTATTGCGGCATTGCACTCTCGGTCAGCCGCAAGTTTGCGCAAATTGAGTGCGCTAAGCAAAAAACGTCGTTTTTGCTTGCGCCGTTAATTATCGGTACAAGCTATATAGTCAAGAGCTTGCTTTGCAGCCTCTTGTTCGGCTTCCCTAAGTTTATCGGCTTCGCCTTGAAATGTCTTGCCGAAAAGCCTTAACTTCGCTATATGTCGGGGGCTTTGCTCCGTTCCCACGCGCTCGTGCTCGTAAACCGGGCAACTTTTTCCACGCGCTTGCAACAGCTCTTGCAATTTGCCTTTATGGTTTTTCGGCGCGCCGACGGCAAAATCGAGCGTAGCGTTTACGAATTGCTTCGCCGCGTTCAGTCCGCCGTCGAGATATATTGCCGCAACAACCGCCTCGTATGCGGAAGGAATAGCTTTTTTATTATTCAAGTCGCCCATGCTGCGAATAAGCGATTTGTCCAACCCGAGTTTTTCCGAAACGCTTTTTAACGCTCCGTCCGAAACGAGGGCTTTTCGCTTTTCGGTCAACTGCCCTTCGCTTGTGTTTTCGTCGAAAATTTTCTCGGAAACTATAAACTCCAATATCGCGTCGCCGAAAAATTCAAGCGTTTCGTTGTTTTCCGTATTGTCTGCCGAAGAAAGCGTCAGCGCCCGCTTCAACAAGTTTTTATCTTTAAAAGTGTAATTCAAATTCTTCTCTGTTTGAGAAAAGTCCACTACTCTTCCTCCGGAATAAGCGCGGCAAAGTCCACTCCTTCAAGCTTTTTTTCGACCGCGGGCACCAAGCCGCCCCTATAAATCGCCGCAGCGTTCGCAATAGATGCGGCTATCGTCTTTGCCTTGGAAGAACCGTGGCTTTTTACCACAACCTTTTTAAGCCCCAATAAAAGCGCGCCGCCGAATTTTTCGAAGTCGAGCTGCCCGCGCATACGCTTTATTGCCTTGCGCATAAATAAGTAACCGATTTTAGATGAAAGCGTTGCCGAAAACTCCTTTTTTATAACGCCCAATACGAGCTTGCCGCAACCTTCCATTGATTTAAGCGCGATATTGCCCGAAAATCCGTCAGCAACTACCACGTCGCACTCGGACAGCATTATATCCCGCCCCTCGACGTTGCCGACGAAGTTCACGCCCTTCATTTTGGAAAGGCATGCGTAAGTTTCTTGGTGCAAGGGGTCGCCCTTGTGCTCCTCCGTACCGTTGGATAAAAGCCCGACCTTAGGCTCTTTTATGCCAAAGCCCGCCTCTGCATAAGCCGAAGCAAGAATGGCGAATTGGCACAACATAACGGGCTTACACTCCGCGTTTGCGCCGCAGTCGCAAAGAAGAGTCACCCCGCCGCGGTTATTAGGAATCGCGGGGCATAGCGCGGGGCGCTTAATACCCCTTATTCTTCCCAAAATAAGCTGTCCTCCGACTATGGTTGCCCCCGTGGAACCCGCCGTAACAAGCGCGCAAATATCTTCCTCTTTTTTAAGCATCCAATATGCGGCTATAAGCGACGACTGCTTGCGTTTTATCGCCTCGGTGGGGATATCGTTCATACCGATAACGTCGGGGCAGTCTACGATTTCAAGACGGGTCTTGTCGTACTTGTATTTTGCAAGCTCTTTCTCGATTTCGGCTTGTCTACCCGTCAAAATGAGATGCAATTCTTTATCGTTTTCAAGCGCCAAAGCAGCGCCTTCGCAAGTTGCCGCGGGGGCGTTATCGCCGCCCATTGCGTCCACTAAAATTTTTATCATACGCTCCTCCGCGGACAAAATTTAAAAATACGTCTTTTTTATTGTAACACAATAAAATAAAAAACACAAATGAATTGACTTACTTAATTCTCGGGCGCATTTTCGCCGTTTTCGTCACAAATCTCGCCCTCTTCGGCGGGAGCGGAATAGACTACGCGCTTGACGGGGTTGTACTTGTCCTTGCGCAGCCGCACGGTTTTTTTGTAGCCGCCGCGCGTCACCGTGATATAGCTTTCGCTCGTCATACCGTCCTTGCCCGCCTTAGCTTTTTCGGGAGAGTCGCAGCTTTCCTCGGGCGCGGGGATAGTGCCCGTTACCTCGGATGAAACGGAGTACTCCGTTCCGTCATCGTATCCGTAAATACTGAAAGTTACGCTACCGTTTACCGTGTTTGCTCGGATATAGACGGGCGAGGGATACGGGTTTGAAATTTTCAAATCGAAATAAGTGCCGCTGACCATTGCATCGCGCGAAGGAGGCACATACGATACTGCAAGCGAATGAGGGTGATACTCTTTGATTTCAAGTCCCGACAAAAGCGCGGCGTTGTAAAGCGTGGTGCTTACTTGGCAAACCCCGCCTCCTACGCCCTCGATAAACTCTCCTTTTTCGATTATTTTGGCGGGCAAAAAACCCCTTTCTTTAACCCTTGCCCCCACAATATCATTGAACGAAAGAGTTTTTCCGCTCTCCAGAACGGTACCGTTGATTTTGCCCGCCGCAAGGCGAATATTGCTTGTTCTGTTTATATTCGAACCGTCAAAGTAAGTCGTAAAAGTACACAAAAGCCGCGTGGCTTTTTTAACTTCCGACATGTTTTTTTGCCGCTTCACGATATTATAGCTTAACGTTACCGGCTCGAACCCGCCGTTTAACGACGCTTTTATATCTTCAATAAGCTTTTTCTCGTCCGCAAGTTTTCCGTCGTTCCCTTCGAAGTAAGAAAACGGCGTTGAAAACGAAGAAAATTTTGCGTAAGGCTCGGTAACGGAAACGCTTTCGTTGCGGCATATGTTGGGGGCAATTGAATTTAAACCGCATAAGTAATAGCTGACATCCGCGCAGAGCTTATCCCCCTTTTTGGCGTTTTTCAACAGTGTATAAATATTATCCTTGTAGTAAATTTCGGGGAATTTAAAGGTGTAAATTTTGCGCCCACCGCGCACCTCCAAGGTTTTACCCTTTAAATCGTTTTCGATATTTTGCCGCAAAACACAAGCGGCTTCTTGCCGTGTAAGTCCGCCCACGGCAACGCCGTCAACCTCTACCCCCTTAGGAATCGAAAGGGTAAAACCGCCGAATAAAAAAATTACGCTCGCTAAAACGGCGAGCATAAAAATTGCAATGTTAAATTTTAGAATTTTCAATATTAAGCCTCTTCAAAAGCGACGCGCTCGGCTCGAAGCAAGGCTGACCGATAACTCGGCTGCCGCCCGACGCGTGCGTGTCCGAACCGCCCGTTGCAAACAATCCGAGCGACTCGGCAAGATTTTTATAGTATGCCGTCTGCTCCTTAGTATGCGTAGTGTAATAAACTTCTATTCCGCCAAGCCCGCAAGCGATTAAGCTTTTAATTCTGTCAAAAAGCGCCGGCGCGCTCATACTTATTCTCGCGGGGTGGGCAACTACCGCAAGCCCGCCCGCAGAGGTTATAGCCTCTACCGCTTCTTCGGGCGAGGGGCGGTGAATACACGAAAACGCGGGTTTACCGTATGCAAGAAATTTTTTAAAAAATTTGTCGCAATTCGAAACGTAGCCTTTTTTGACCATAACTCGGGCAATGTGCATACCGTGTACGGGCGAAGCGGAGTATTCCCTTTCCGCAAACACCTCTTCCAACGTTATGTTAAAACCGCAGCCGTTAAGCTTGTAAATTATATCTTCCGCCCGTTTAAGCGAGCTTTCGAAAAGCCGTTTTTGAAAGGGCGCAAACTTTTCACTATCCACGCCGTAACCCAATGTGTGAAATTTAATCCGTCCGTCGTAGGCGGAAACTTCTATACCCGTAACGGTCTTTATCCCCTTTTCGGCGGCAAGCGAAGAAATTTCTTTACACCCGTCCGCGGTATCGTGGTCCGTTAAAGCGATTAAACCCAATTTCGCGGTTTCGGCTGCGGCGACGATATCGACAAGGTTTTGCATACCGTCCGAAAAATATGAATGAATATGCAAGTCGGCTTTCATCTCTTTACCGCCCCGCCCTCTATTTTAATTTTGTTCGCTTCTTTCCCGTAAAGCACGCGCTCGGCGTGGGTGCAAGTTAAAATTGTCTGCAAACCCGAGGTTCTTTCAACCAACTTTTTGCGGCGGGGAAGGTCAAGCTCGCTCATAACGTCGTCGAGGATAAGCACGGGGTACTCGCCCGACAGCTCTTTGAAGATTTCAACTTCCGCAAGCTTTATGGAAAGCGCCGCCGTTCTCGTCTGCCCTTGAGAGGCAAAGTTTTTCGCGTCGATACCGTTTATATCGATATCGATATCGTCACGGTGCGGTCCGGACGCCGTATAGCCTAAACGAATATCCCTATCGTAATTGTTGGACAGCTCGTCGAAAAGCCGCTTTTCAAGCTCCGCCTCGGTCCCCTTGTATTTCTTTTCGGGGGAAATTTTCAACTCCTCTCCTCCGTCGGTCAGAAAGGAATGAGCGGCGGCGGCAAGGGGCGCAAGCATCTCGATATAGTCGGCGCGCTTGCGCGCAACTACGGCTGCATACTTGCACAACTGTTCGTCCCATACGGGCAAGCTGTCGTAAACGGCGTCCAAATCGCGCAATTTTAAAAGATTGTTGCGCTGTTCCAAAATTTTATTATACCTTTGCAACGCAATATAGTACGGGCGTGAAAGTTGGGATATGGAAACGTTCATAAACCGCCTTCTTTCGTCGGGTCCGTCTTGGATAAGCCGCAACTCGTGCGGGGAAAAGAAAACCGAAAAAAGATTGCCCAAAATGTCCGCGCTTTTGGTGATTTTATTGCCGTTAAGCTTAAATTCCCGTCCCGTTTCGCAAATGGTCGCGTTAATGACGATTTTACCGTATCTGCCCTCGGCTTCCGCGGCAAGCTCTGCTTTTTGTTCGCCTTGGCGAATAAGCTGCTTATCGCGCTTTGCCCGCGGAGATACGCCGGTGCATAGGTAAAAAACCGCCTCGGCACAGTTGGTTTTGCCTTGCGCGTTTTTGCCGAAAAGAACGTTGAGCCCGTCCGTAAACTCAACGCTTTCATCGGCGTAATTTCTGAAATTTTTCAAATTCAAATTTTTTATGCGCATTTTCGGTCAAAACACTTTGATTTTAGTCTGTTTTTGTTGTATAATTGTTAACGATACTTATTATAGCAAAAATTTCGGAAATTTCAAAGGATTAAACCTCGATTATGGCAGAAAAAGCAAACTTTGACTTTATTTATAACCCCATAAAAGAAAAAATGCACGAGATTATCTCCTACATCAACTATACGACTTATATCGAAAAGTTGGTGCCCGTCGATATCGACGGTAGGTTTATCGTGCTTGAAACCCCTACCGAAAGCTTTGCTAAGTACATATCGGGCACTCTTGCCGAAAAGATGCGTGAGGCGATTATTAAAGCCGACGTGGGAATTTCGGATTTCAGACTGAAAGTCGAGGGCAGCGAGGGCTTTGCATACAACGCGCCCACCGAGGAAAATTACGCCGCCCCCGCCAACTTAAACAAAAAATTCACCTTTGACAGCTTTGTAGTAGGCAAAAACAACGAATTCGTGTACGCGGCTGCGCGTTCGGTAGCGGACGACCCCGCGGGCACATACAACCCGTTATTTATTTACGGCGGCACGGGCTTGGGCAAAACCCACTTGATTCAAGCGATTGCGAACAAAATCGTTGAAGAAAAACCCGAGCTGAAAGTGGTTTACGTCACAAGCGAACAGTTCGTAAACGAAATAATCGACACTATGTTTACGGGGCGCGGACCGGACGCGCGCGAAAAGAGTAACAAACTTAGGCAACACTACCGCAACGCCGACGTGCTGATTATCGACGATATTCAGATAATAGAGAATAAAAAAGCCGTTCAAGAGGAGTTCTTCCACACCTTTAACGAGCTTGTTTCAAAGGGCAGACAGATAGTTATTACTTCAGACCAACCCCCTCAAAAGCTCGACGCATTGGAAGAAAGGCTTAGAACGAGGTTTGCCGGCGGGTTGCTGTTCGACATTCTACCCCCCAACTTCGAAACGAAAATAGCCATTTTAAAGCGAAAGGCTATGGAAAAGAAGTGCATCGTCCCCGAGGACGTTTTAACTTTCCTTGCGCAAGACTCGGGCGACGACGTAAGAACCCTTGAAGGCAGACTTACGAAGGTTATTTTCGCCTCTAAACTGCACGAAGAGCCGATTAGCATTGCGCTTGCAAGAAGCGCTTTAAGCGAGGCGGTTTCCGAAAGCGGCAAGGAAGAGATAACTTCCGCAAGCATTATAGCCGCGGTTACGGGATTTTACCATATTGCGAAAGCCGACCTTTTGGGCAAAAGCAAGAAGAAGGAAATTGTAACGCCGCGCCAAATTTGTTGTTATTTGATGTGCGAGCTTTTGTCCCTTCCCCTCGTTTCTATCGGAAAAGAGTTGGGCGGACGCGACCACACTACTATTTTGTACTCCCGCGATAAGGTTGACGAGATGTGCCGCGTAAACGATAAAATCGCAAAGGACATTGACGACATTAAAAATATTATCTTAAAGAAATAAGCAGTCAGCTTAATTCAATACGAAATAAAACTTATATTGCCCGAACTTTTTCGGGCAATAACTCTATTAGTATGCGCACTTTTGAAGAAGGACAATTCGATATAGTCGTGGTCGGGGCGGGGCACGCGGGCTGTGAGGCGGCGCTTGCTTCGGCACGGCTCGGGCTGAAAACCGCTATGCTGACCTTAAACCTTGACAGCATAGCTTTTATGGCGTGCAACCCCTCGATAGGCGGCACGGCAAAAGGGCACTTGGTGCGGGAGATTGACGCGCTCGGCGGCGAAATGGGCGTAAACGCAGACAAAACCGCGTTACAAATAAGAATGTTGAACGAGGGCAAGGGCGAAGCCGTACAATCCCTACGTTGCCAATGCGACAAAAACGCTTACCACCGCGAGATGAAGCGCACGCTTGAAAACACGCAAAACTTACACATAGTGCAAGGCGAATGTGCGCAAGTTTTAGTTGAACACGGTGCCGTTTGCGGAGTGGAAACGACTTACGGCGGAATATTTAAAGCAAAAGCCGTCGTGCTTGCAACGGGCGTATATTTAAATGCGGAAACCGTTACGGGCGAGCACCGACAAAAAAGCGGGCCGAGCGGATTTGCGCCCGCAACCGAGCTTACGAAAAGCCTTATTGACCTCGGATTCAATGTAAGACGGTTTAAGACGGGCACCCCCGCCAGACTTGACGGACGCACGGTGAATTTCGCAGCTTGCACAAAACAGCACGGCGAGGACGGCATACCGGCGTTTTCGTTTTTGCACGACGCGCCGCCCGAAAACAAGAGCGAATGTTATATAACCTATACCAACGCCGAAACGCATAAAATAATTTTGGATAACCTTGACCGTTCGCCCCTATACAACGGAGATATAACCTCTGCGGGACCGCGCTACTGCCCCTCGATTGAAACGAAGGTGGTACGATTTGCTGACAAGGAGCGGCATCAAATTTTCATCGAACCGGAGGGCGCGGACACAAACGAAATTTATATACAAGGAATGTCCTCCTCTATGCCGCACGATATACAAAAAAGAATGTACCGTTCGGTTGAGGGGCTTGAAAACTGCGAATTTATGCGCTACGCCTATGCGATAGAATACGATTGCATAGACACGTTGGATATTTACCCCACGCTTGAATTTAAAAAAGTTGAAGGGCTTTATACGGCGGGGCAGATAAACGGCACTTCGGGCTATGAAGAAGCCGCCGCGCAAGGGCTGATTGCGGGGATAAACGCGGCTTTTAAAATTAAAAACAAGCAGCCGCTTGTACTAAGTAGGGACGAGGCGTATATAGGCGTGCTTATAGACGATTTGTGCACCAAGGGTACGGAAGAGCCGTACAGAATGATGACTTCGCGCGCGGAGTACGCGCTTAATTTGCGGCAAGACACCGCGGACTTCCGCTTGACCCCGAAGATAGAAAACACCGCCCTATTGACAAAAGAGCGGGCTGAGAAATTTGCAAAAAGAAAGAAAGAATACGGGGAAGTTTTAGAAGTTTTAAATAAAAAAACCGATAGGGAAAGCGCGGTTGAATATAGCGAAAAGTACAAACTTGCCGGCAATACGCACGGCGTGACCTACGCCGACCTTATTCGCCGCGGCGGCAAGGTTGAAGATATTTGCAAGCACTTCGGCATACTGAAAGACTACGGCAAGGAAATTATAAAGACGGCTGAAACGACGGTTAAATACGAGGGGTATATTTCCAAAAGCCGCGCGCAAATAGAAAAGGCGAAAAAGCTTGAAGAAAAGAAACTGCCGCAAGATATCGATTATTCCAAGATACAGGGGTTGCGGCTTGAAGCACGCGAAAAGCTTGAACGCGTTCGTCCCCTCACTTTGGGACAAGCGGGCAGAATTTCGGGCGTAAACCCCGCCGACGTTACAGTATTAATGGTGTATTTGGCAATGCAAAAACATTGAACAATCGCGCCCGCCAAAAGCGCACTCCCCATAGGAATCAGACATACGATTATAAAAAGCTCTCAAACAATTTGTTCGAGAGCTTTTTAAATACACATTATTTACAAAGATAAATTGAAATTTATCGTTTTGCAGTGAGCTCTTCATAACTCTTATCATTGAAGCCCCAACCGAGCAATGATAACAATTTAAAACGCTCGTCGTTATAAGCTTCTGATAGACTATCTATATCAAGTTTAAAATCTTTTGCTATACCCTTTTTAAGTTTTATTATAACTTTTACCTTTTTGCCTGCGGAATTTTTCAGCAGTTCAATCACGTCATTAAAATCATTATTATTGCGCGTTTTAAGCTCATACCAAGCATAACAATATTTATTCTTGCCAAAAACGTTTCCATACGCTTCTATATTAATTTGCCTCAATTTTAAATCGTCAGAAATTTCGATGTATCTAAATGGCAACATTAATTCTTCATAGGTGGGTTTTGTAAAGAGCATTTTAAATCCTCTGCTAAATTATTGTTTATCGTATAATCATTATATAATGAAAAATGAAAGAAAGCAACCTATTGAATAAAGTAAAGAAAAGGCATAGCCTAACGCTATGCCTTTTCTTTTTTGCGTATTATTAAATTCACTATGGTAACTACGGTAATGGCGGGCGCGATTGTTATTTTTATATGTTGCCTTCCCATACTTCGCCGTCGGCACAAGTCACCTTTATAGGTATTGTCGCGCCGTCATAAAGTTCCACTTGCAACCATTCTTCCAAAGTGCCCGCATAGGTTAATTCCGCCGTTTCGACAAAAGAAGCCGAACCTATCTTTTTTAGTCTTTGGGGCAAAGTGAAAGTTTTTAAAGCGTAACAATTATTGAACGCATAGTTGCCGATTTCTTCAACGGCGGCAAGCTCGACGCTTTCAAGACTTCCGCAACCCACAAACGCCCTTTCGCCGACGGTTAAAACGCCCTTGCAGCCCGAAACTATTTTAAGGTTTTTACACCCGAAAAACGCGAAGTCGCCTATTTGAGTTACGCACTCGGGAATATTCACGGACAGTATGCGGTTGTCGCCGTTGAAAGAATGTTCCCTAATGGCGTAGCTTTCTCCGTTTCCCAAAACGGGCAGATTGAGTGCGCCGCCTTCGCCGACGTATTTAAACAAGGTGTTGCCCGCCTCACTGATAACGAACTTATAGTCGTCCACGGTTAGGATATAGGTATTGTCCTCTTCTGCGGTGTGAACAACGCCCGCGTAATATGCGACGCAGCCGTTTGCCACCGACCCCGCAACTATTTGAAGCTTGGAAAAATTATATACTTCGGCAAGGTTGTAACAGCCGCGGAACGCGTCCGTCCTTATCACCTCTACCGACGCGGGAACAACGAAAGTTTGCAACAAACTGCACTCGTAGAAAGCGAGTTCGGGTATGACGGCAATTTTAACCGAATTCCATTCTACCTCTTTCAAGGAATTAAGAAAAGAGAAAACTTGGTTTTCAAGCACAAGTTTTTCGCCCGTAAACGAAATTTTTTCCACTGCCGAACAGTTTGTAAAAGCGTACGCGCCTATTATTAAATCCATACAAGGAAATTCAAGTTGGGTTAATTTGTCGCAGCCGTAAAAGGCGTTTTCTTCGATAACCGCAACATTCTCGTGGAAGGTAACGCTTTTCAGCCCGCCGAACATTGCAAACGTATTTGCGCCTATTCTTGTGATGCTTTCGGGCACCTCGATATTTGCCACTTTCTTACCGTCCACATAAAACAAGGTGCTTTCGGAGAACGGCGAACTGCCGAAGTCGATTTTAAACCAATCTTCGAGGGCGCCTTCATAGTACACCTCGTTACACCTTGCGCCATAGCTGCCGTGATTGTACTCGCCGCCAAACTCGAATACGCCGTACTCTATTTCCTTTATGGTTTTCGGCAAAACAATGCTTGACAAGGTCATACCGAAATAATAGTTACCCGCACAGCCGACGCCGCGTTTGTAGTGCGTGAACGCGCCGGACATTATTCCTGTTACGGGCTTGCCGTTGTAGCTTTCGGGAATTTTAACGTTATACTCCTTATACCCCACTTCGGATACAAAGTAGCTGTCGCCGTCAGCGGCCAGAGTATAATAAATTCCGTACTCGTTGCCGTCTATCAAATCGTCGTCATTGCTTTTGCACGACTCTCTGCAACTCCTACCGCAAGAAGCCAAGCCACTCGCGGTAAAGCACGAGGAAAGTAAAAACATGCTCGATATGCCGACCACTATTATTAAAAGTTTTAAAAACAGTTTCTTTTTGTTCATATTCAGCCTCACCTTTATTATAGCACTTAAATTGCGATTTGCAAGTACCGAAATTACAACGAAACGATTTTCAGATTTGTCCCGCGTGGTTCAAAAAATTATTACCGTATATATGGCAAACTTCATTTATATACGACAAATTTTTCAAACCTCGCCATTATATAATAAGGCTATGCCGTTAAAAATCAACTTAAAAACGATACTTTTTTACGCGGCTTTTGCTGCGGCATTTATATTCGCCAACGGTGCGGTAAAAGGCGTGCCGTTTTCGCTCGGCATACTGTTTGCCGCGCTTTTATGCGGTTCGAGCGTGATTGTCACGCCCGTGTTGTTCGTGCTTTCTTCATTAGTAAGCTTAAACCTAATTGTAAGCTTAACAAGCGCATTTGCGGGGCTTTTTTTGGGTATGATAACTTTTTTATACCGCAGAACGGGCAGAAAAGTCCGTTTCGAGGCGGCGGCTTACCTTATAATCGCGCTTGCGCCCTACGTCGCTTTTGCGCCGTGGCTCGGTACGGAAGAATTTATAATTTCAAACGGCTACGCCTTGCGGGGAATTGCCGCGGGCATAATATTGGTATTCAGCTATTTCTGCCTTAAAAGCGTGTACGCGCTTTTATTTAGGTTGCAAAGGTGCAGACTTCGCGAGGACGAGCTTGTCTGCCTCGGCGTGGTTTACACCGTCTGCGGAGTAGGGCTGTACAAGCTCTTCGGTCAAGCCTTCTACATCTGTTTTTCGTCGATGATAATCGTCTTTGCCGTACGCCTTGCGCGTTCGCCCGCGGCGTTAATAGTGGGGTTAGCCGTAGCCTTACCGTCTGCAGTCGTAAATTTATCTATGCTGCCGTTGACGGTTTTGGTAATAATAACGACCGTTGCGCTGCTTTTCAGCGGCGCGGGCAGATTTGCCTCCGGCGCGATAACCGCCGCCGTGACGGCTTACTATATGTACGTTGCGGGTTGCTTCAACTGCGCCATACCACTAATAGTGCTGTACGCACTGCTTTTGTTTCTTGCGTGCTTTCTACCGTCGCTGTTTAGAGAAAAACAGCTTGCAAGCTTAAAACGCAGGCTGCTTGTAAAGGAAGTTTTGCCCGAAACCGCCGTGACGCGCAGCCGCAGACGGACGGGCGAAAGGCTTTACAGAATTTCAGAAGTTTTCCGAGAGATAGAGTGCGCGTTTATCGCGCTTGACGAGCAAGTAAACGACGGCGCCGCACGAGAGAGAATGCTTTCCGAACTGAAAGAAAAGTGCTGTAAAAACTGCGAAAGACAGTCAAGGTGCGAAAAGACGAGCGTTTACACGGGCTTTAAGCGGCTTATAGACGCGGGCTGCGTAAAGGGCAAGGTTAATTTGATAGACCTTCCCTCCGAGATGACTTTGAACTGCGCCCGCCCTACCGAAGTGTTGAACGGGCTGAACGCTATACTTGCCGAATACCGCAGATATATGACCGAAACGGAAAACGCGCGTTCCGGGCGTAAGATGCTTGCCGAGCAAGCGCGCGGCATTTCAGAGGTTATGAAAAGCTGCGCCGTGGATTTAAGCAAAACGCAAAGCTTTGCGGGCGCCGCCGAGGGGGTGAAAAAAGCCCTGTCCTCACACGGGATTTCTTGCCCCGAGGTGTACATAGACGGCGAGGAGGCAACCGAGCTTTGCGCTGTAGTTTTAGGCAAAACCAACTTAAAGGCGATGACGGAAATTATTTCAAACGCCTTAAAGCGCAAGTATGTTTTAAAGGATAAAATATCCTACGACGAGGAAAAAAGCTGCCTTATATTTACGGCTCCGCCCCGACTTGACGCGGCGTTCGGCGTGGCGTGCGCAGTAAAGTCCGACGAAAAGGTTTCGGGCGATACGCACTCGGTAATACGCATAAACGAGCACTCGTTTTTAATGGCGCTGTCCGACGGAATGGGCAGCGGCGAATATGCAAAAAAGGTATCGGAGTCGGCAATTTCGCTGATAGAAGCGTTTTATCGCGCAGAAATGCCGGCGGACACGATTTTAAAGACGATAAACAAGCTGTTGTCGTTTAACCGTGACGAGCGGTTCACTTGCATAGACATTGCGGCAGTAAACTTGGATACGGGCAGAGCGGACTTTGTAAAAATAGGCTCGCCCGCGGGGATAATTCTGCGCGCGGGCGAAATAAAAATTTTGGAAAGCAACTCGTTGCCTATGGGTATATTGGAAAACCTCCGCCCCACCGTCTGCACCGAGCTGTTAAAGGACGGCGATATGGTGGTGTTTATGAGCGACGGAATAACTTCCGCTTTCCCCTCCGCGACCGACTTGTACGAGTTTTTGCAAGAGCTGAAACCCTTAAACCCACAGAATTTAGCCGATAAAATTCTTGCCGGGGCGTTAGATAAAACAAACCACATTGTGACCGACGATATGACCGTTGTATGTACGAGGATATTCGACAATACATAAACATAAAGTAAAAGCGCCGCGCGGCAAGTTGCCGCGCGGCGCTTTATGTTATCTGTTATATTCTTTGACGATTTTGCGGAGTATAGCCGCGTGATAGCGCGACGGTATTTGGGTCAACCTGAACTTCCAATTGCCCATAGCGGTTGACGGAACGTTCATACGCGCCTCGTCGCCAAGCCCCAACACGTCTTGTATAGGAAGTATGGCAAGGTCTGCCTTGGTCGCCATAACGCTTATGCAAAGCGCGCGCGCCGCCTCTCTCCTTGTGATAAAGGGGAAAACAACCTCCTCGTCTTTAAGCGCTGCGCGCAGCCTTGACTTAAACACCGAAAATTGCCCGTCGTTCATTCTCTTCAAAAGCCCAAGCGTAGTTGCATTATCGTGCGTGCCCGAATAAACGACCGAATTTTCTTGAATGTTGCGCGGCAAATACGGGTTTGTGGGCTTACCGTCAAACGCGAACAGCATAATTTTCATACCGGGATAGCCCGTTCTTTGTCTAAGCTTTTCTACGCCATAGTCGATTATTCCCAAATCTTCCGCAATGACGGGAATATTGCCGAGCTTCTTCCTTAATTGCAAAAAGAATTTTAAACCGGGTCCTTGCTTCCATTCGCCGTACTCGGCAGTTTCCGCGTCGGCGGGGATAGAGTAATATCTGTCAAACCCGCGGAAATGGTCTATGCGGATGATATCCACCGTTTCGCGCATTTTTCTTAAGCGCTCAATCCACCACTCGTAGTTTTCGCTTTCCATTAAATCCCAATTATACACCGGATTGCCCCAAAGCTGCCCCGTAGGCGAGAAGTAATCGGGCGGCACGCCCGCGACCTCGGTCGGGTTCAAGTCCTCATCGAGACGGAAAAGCTCGGGACGCGCCCAAACGTCGGACGAGTCGTACGCAACGTACAAGGGCAAATCGCCGATAATTTTTATTCCGAGAGAGTTTACATAAGCTTTAAGCTTAGTCCACTGCTTTTTGAAAATATATTGCACGAATATCCAAAAACAGTAGTCGCTTTTATAGTTGGTTTCTCTAAATTCTTTTATTGCTAAATTTTCCGAATATTTATAGCTGTCGGGAAAATCTTTGAACGAGCCGGAGTATATGCTTTTTAAAGACATAAACACGGCGTAATCGTCGAATTCGCCGCTTTCTACAAACCGAACGAACTCCTCGTTTTTGATATCGAAACGCGCGTACGCCAACCTTAAAATATCGTAACGGGTCTTGTAAAGCGTGCCGTAATCGATATCGCCGACGGGCATCTCGCAGCTTGCAAGCTCCTCGTCGTCCAAAAGCCCATCGGCTTTAAGCGCTTCCAAATCGATAAAATACGGGTTGCCCGAATTGCAGCACACCGACGAATACGGACTGTCGCCGTAACCCGTTTGCGCAAGGGGCAAAATTTGCCAATACTTTATATGCGAGCGTTTTAAAAAGTCGGCAAATTCGTAAGCTTCTTTGCCTACCGTACCTATGCCGTACTTGCCGGGTAACGACGAAATATGGCATAAAATGCCCGCGCCGCGTTCAATAAGATTTTCCATTTTTATCACCGTGCATAAATTATTTCAATAGCGCTTTTATGCGTTCAACCGCTTCTTTCGTATTTTCCTTGCTGCCGAACGCCGTCAAGCGGAAATACCCTTCACCGCATTTTCCGAAACCCGCGCCCGGTGTTCCCACCACTTGCGCGTTATTCAAAAGATAGTCGAAGAACTCCCAACTGCCCATACCGCGGGGGCATTTAAGCCAAATGTAAGGCGAATTTTTGCCGCCCGTATACCAAATTCCGAGGTCGTCCATACAGTCCGCAATGACTTTTGCATTGTGCATATAGTATGAAAGATTTTGCTTAATCTCCTTCATACCCTTTTCGGTAAACACCGCCGCCGCGCCCTTTTGGACGATATACGGCACGCCGTTAAACTTTGTGGACTGTCTTCTAAGCCAAGCCTTATTTGGGTTGTAGCCGTCCTTTTTAAGGGCTTTCGGCACAACCGTATACCCGCAGCGCGTACCCGTAAAGCCCGCTATTTTAGAGAACGAGCAGAACTCTATCGCGCAAGTTTTCGCGCCGTCGATTTGGAAAATAGAGCGGACAAGCGCATCATCGGAAACGAAACACTCGTAAGCGGCGTCGTACAAAATAACCGCGTTTTTCTTATTTGCGTAGTCAACCCACTCTTTAAGCTGAGCTTTGTCGTAAGCCGCGCCCGTGGGGTTGTTGGGCGAACAGATATAAATTATATCCGCGTCCACCGAGTAGTCGGGCATAGGTAAAAAGCCGTTTTTCTCGGTAGCGTCGGCGAAAAGCACTTTTCTGCCCGCCATTAAGTTGGTATCTACATAGACGGGATAAACGGGGTCGGGAACGAGCACCGTATTATCCGCCGAAAAAATATCGAGGATATTGCCAAGGTCGGACTTTGCGCCGTCGGAAACGAAAATTTCATCCATGTCAAGCTTTACGCCGACAGCCGCGTAATAGCTTCGAATACTTTCGCGCAAGAAATCATAGCCCTCGTACGGGCCGTAGCCTTTAAATGTGTCTTGCTTTGCCATATCGTCAACCGCGCCGTGCAAAGCCTTGATAACCTCGGGCACGAGGGGCAGCGTTACGTCGCCTATGCCGAGCTTTATTACTTTTTTGTCGGGGTGGGCTTGGGTGTAAGCCGCAACGCGTTTTGCAACCTCTGCAAACAGATAGCTGTCGGCTATATTGTTAAAGTTACCGTTAAAATTCATATTTACCTTTACTTTTTGTTTTTATAAATTACAGCGTGTTTGATAAACTCTCTGAACACGGGGTGCGCGCACTGCGGACGGGACTTAAATTCGGGGTGGAACTGCACGCCGATATAAAAATCGTTAGCGGGTATTTCAACCGCCTCGACCAAGCTTCCGTCGGGCGAAGTACCGGCAATTACCATACCCGCCTTTTCTATTTCCGTGCGGAAATCGTTGTTGAACTCGTATCTGTGGCGGTGGCGTTCGGAAACTTCTTCTTCGCCGTACGCATTCTTCATAATTTTGCCGAGCACCTTGCAAGGGTACGCGCCAAGGCGCATAGTGCCGCCCATTTTTACGCCGTGTTGGTCTGGCATAAGGTCGATAACGCAGTGCTCCGATTGTGGATTGAACTCCGACGAGTTCGCGTCCTTATAGCCGAGGACGTTTCTTGCGTACTCGATGACGGCGGTCTGCATACCAAGACATATGCCGAGATAAGGAATATTATTCTCACGCGCGTATTTTGCGGCAAGAATTTTTCCCTCTACGCCGCGGTTGCCGAAGCCTCCGGGCACCAATATACCGTCAACGTTGCCGAAAATCTTTTTAAGGTTGCCCTTTTCAATCTCTTCGGTGTCAACCCATTCTATTTCCACTTTCGCCGCGTTTTCGTATCCCGCGTGCGCAAGCGCTTCCGCTACGGATAAGTATGCGTCGTGAAGTTGAACGTACTTTCCGCACAGCGCGATTTTAACCTTTTTGTCGCGTGCGGCTATGCGCTGTAACATTTTATTCCATTCGGTCAAATCGATAACTCGCGGGTCAAGTTTAAGTCTTTTGCAAACTATTTCCGAAAAATGGCTGTCTTCAAGCATTATTGGGCACTCGTACAAAACGGGCAATGTCATATTCTCGATACAGCACTCGGGTTCGACGTTACAGAACATCGCTATTTTGGCTTTAACGTCCTCGGGCATAGGGTTGTCCACGCGGGTTATGATTATGTCGGGATTTATGCCCATACCTTGCAGCTCTTTAACGGAGTGCTGCGTGGGTTTGGACTTGAACTCTTCCGAGCCGGAGATATAGGGCACGAGCGTTACATGGATAAAGCAGCAGTTATCTCTGCCCACTTCCCTTGCGACTTGACGGATAGCTTCGATAAACGGCTGACTTTCGATATCGCCGATTGTTCCGCCTATTTCGGTAATTACTACGTCTGCGTTCGAGGTTTTGCCGACGTTATAAATAAAGGTCTTAATCTCGTTTGTGACGTGCGGAATAACTTGCACGGTCTGTCCCAAATATTCGCCGTTGCGCTCTTTATTCAGAACGTTCCAATAAACCTTACCCGTGGTAAGGTTGGAGTATTTATTTAAATTTTCGTCGATGAACCTCTCGTAGTGACCCAAGTCGAGGTCGGTTTCCGCGCCGTCGTCGGTAACGAAAACTTCGCCGTGTTGATAAGGGCTCATAGTGCCGGGGTCTATGTTAATATAGGGGTCGAGCTTCTGCGAAGCCACCTTGTAACCTCTGCACTTCAAAAGTCTGCCGAGAGATGCGGCGGTAATACCTTTACCCAAGCCCGAAACAACGCCGCCCGTAACGAAAATATACTTTGTCATACCGTAAAATTCCTCAAATTATAATCTAATTAATTGTATCACATACCCGCGATAAAAGCAAGAGTTGAGAAAATTTTAATTTTATAAATTAATTTCACCCGTAAAGACGAGGGTTGCGCCGCCCGTCATAAACACGGTTTCGTCGGTGTATATAATTTTCAAGTCGCCGCCGAGAAGATGAACGGTTATTTCTTCGCCCTTGTCGCACAGTCCGTTTAAAACTGCGGCGACAGCCGTAGCGCACGCGCCCGTGCCGCAAGCAAGCGTTTCGCCGCTGCCGCGCTCCCAAACGCGCATTTTCAGTTCGTTTTTACCGACAAGCTTCACGAATTCGGTGTTTATCCGCTCTGGAAAGGCGGGGTGGTTTTCAAACGACTTGCCGATTTTTTCTATTTCAAGCCCGTCCGGGTCTTTAAATACGACGCAGTGCGGGTTGCCCATAGATACAAGCGTGACTTTGTATTCCTCCCCGTCAAGCTTTAAAAGCCGGTTGACTACGCTTGCGCCCTTGAACGCAGAAGGGATTTTTTCGCCGTCCAAAATCGCCGCGCCCATATCTACCTTTGCGCTTGCGACTTTGCCGTCCTTATCAAATGTAAATTCAAGCGTTTTCACGCCCGAAAGGGTTTCCACGCGGCAGCTGTTGCCAGACGCATAGCCCAAATCGTGAGCGAGTTTGCCCACGCAGCGCACGCCATTGCCGCACATTTTGCCTTCGGAGCCGTCCGCATTGAACATTCTCATCTTGCAATCGGCAATTTTCGAGGGGCACAACAAAATTATCCCGTCCCCGCCTATGCCGAAATGTCTGTCCGACAATTTGACAGCCAAAGCCTCGGGGTCGGGCAGTTCGCCGCCCATACAGTCGAAATAAATATAGTCGTTGCCGATACCGTGCATCTTATAGAATTTCATAGTTTTATTATACTATCATTTGCACAATGGCGCAACAAAAATTGAAATTAAAGTTGACAAAACACTTATTTAGCCGCAAAATATAATTCAAGGAGAACCGATATGCCCGATAAGCAAGCCGAACAACTGAATAAGCTTATTTCGGGCGTTGCAAAGGGCGTTCCCGATTGTTTGGACGGAATTTATATTTTCGCGGGAAAGAGAATGTTCGCCGTAGCGGTAAGCCTTGTAGGGCGGGACGGCGCCGAGGACGTTGTGCACGACAGCTTGATAAAAATAGCCCGTTTTGCGCATAAATACAGACAAGACGAAAATCCTTACGGCTGGATTTTAAAGATAGTGCGAAACACCGCGCTTGACCTTATTCGGAAGAAAAAAGCGCACCCCGCCGCGTCAACGGAAGAGTTTTTCTCCCTATCTTCCTCCGACTATGCGCCCGACAAGCGCGACGACGCTATTATGTTAGAGCAAGCCATGCTAAGACTTGCCCACGACGAACGGCGGGCGATATATTTAAAGTACTTTATCGATATGACCGTGCGCGAAATTGCCGCGGAAATGAAAATAAGCAAATCTGCGGCGGATAGGCTTATAAAAAAAGCCGAAGAAAATTTAAAAATAACGCTGTCCGCGGGACGGAAGGGCGATTAAAATCGTTGTAAAGAAGAATGAAAGACCAACGGCTGGACGAACAATTTAAGGAGTATTTCGCGGGAGTAGATATCCCCGAGCTTCCCAATAATATAGTTTCCGACGCTAAAAAGTCGGTTAAACGGCGCGAAAGCACGCTGCCGAGGTTTGCAAAAATAGCCTCGATTGCAGCGTCGTTCGTGCTGGTCTTTGCCGTTGCCGCAGTTTTGATTGCGCGGGCGGATTTTTCCGCCGTTGCCCCCGACGGCGCCGCCGGCGACCCTCCCCCCGTTTCGACGTATGAAATTTCAGAGCTTAGATACGACGAAGCAAACGCTTATACCTTATCGAAAGTCGATAACTCGTTGAAGTTTATCGAAAACCTTGCGTATAAATCCAATTCCGAGGTAAAGGACGCGTATATAACCCGTTTTGCCGACGAAACGACGGCGTTCGTGTATGCGGAAGTTACGTTTATTTCGGGCGCAAGATACGACGCGGAAATTTTCGTAGAATACGCGGCGGAAACATTCGACCCCCTCAAAGGCTATCAAGACGGCGCGGCGGGAACTTACCGCGGGCTTTCTTACCGCCTTACAAAAGAAATTGCCGACAACGGCGAACCCGTCAACAAGCTGCTTGTAGAAAGGGGCGGCGTTAAATATTACTTTAACGTTCAGTCCTCTGACGAAAATTCCTATTTAAAGTGCATCGAACTTCTGTTGCAAAATTAATTTTGAAGTTTGCGGGACAAAAGCAAAACTTGTTTCGTTGTAATTGCAGCAAAACGGACGATGTTACCGTCCGAACGAGGTGGAAAGATGAAAAAGAAATTCGCTTTGATTTCAGTATCTTTAATAGGCGCGGCGTGCGTGGGATTAAGCGCGTGCAGCGGGTACGACAACGGTGGCGATTGGGGCGGCGCACCCGACCCGTCTTACACCGAAGTAGGCAACTACGACTATAATTCGATAGTAGAAAACGGTTTTAAAAGCGTTGGCGAAGCACCGTCTTCTTACTTCTCGTTGGACAGAAACACGGCAACTTATTCGCTTGTAAGGCGGCAGATTAACAACGGGCAGACCGTTGCACCCGACAGCGTGCGTATAGAAGAAATGATAAATTACTTCGGTTATGATTTTGCCGCGCCTACGGAAAAAGCGGTTGAGGTTTCTTCCTACCTTGCGCCTTGCCCGTGGAACGAAGAAAACCACCTTATGCTTGCGGGCGTAAAAACAGCCGAGTACAACATTGAAAACGAAAACTGCAATTATGTATTTTTAATAGACGTGTCCGGCTCGATGGCGGGCGAGGACAGAATAGGGCTTGCAAAGTACGGCATAGAAAAGCTTGTAGACGGCTTGGGAGAAAACGACGTTGTTTCCTTGGTCACTTATGCAAGCGGCGTTAAAACGGTTTTAGAGGGCAAGGAATGTACCGCCGACAATAAAACGGATATCAAAAAAGCCGTAAACGGTTTGGTTGCAAACGGCGCGACAAGCGGCGGCGACGGGCTTGAAAGAGCGTATCGCTTAGCCGAAAACAGATTTATTGCGGGCGGCAACAACCGCGTTATACTTATATCCGACGGAGATTTTAACGTAGGCTTAACCTCTCAGACCGAGCTGAAAGAATTTATCCAAGAAAAAGCAAAAAGCGGCGTGTATCTCTCTGTTATGGGCGTAGGTATGGGCAACACGCGCGACACAATTTTGGAAACGCTTGCGACATGCGGCAACGGCAACTATGCTTATCTTGACAACAAAACCGAGGCGGAAAAAGTTTTCGTCCAAGAATTAAGCTCAACTTTAAAGACGGTTGCAAAGGACGCCAAGGCTGGCGTAACTTTTACGGAAAACGTAGAAAAATACAGACTTATAGGCTACGATACAAAAATAATTTCCGCAGAAGATTTCGGAAACGAAAAGACGGACGCGGGCGAAATAGGCAGCAACCTATGCGTTGCGGCGCTGTATGAGGTTAAGCTTACGGAATTCTATATGCCCGACGAAGTGGGCGCGGACGCTAAGCTTGCGGATATAGAAGTGCGCTATAAGGACGTGCGCGCCGCCGCGGAAATATCAGACAGTGTTAAAAACGAGGTTTATGTTAACGCCTCCTCCACCGAGAATGACGATTTTAAATTCATAAGCTGCGTGGCGGAGTTCGGACTGTTGCTTAGGCAGTCCGCATACAAGGGCGACGCGTCGTTTGAAAGCGTTTTGGCGCGGCTTAACGGTCTGTCCGCCTATATAAACGCCGACCCTTTGAAAAAAGAATTTATCGAATTGGTAGGCAAGGCTTCGGAAAGCCCGGCATATAAGTAATTAAAACAAGCCGCTTGCGGAATATTCCGCAAGCGGCTTTTATTTGTTGATTTTTATTTCATTTCAATGCACGCTTCGCGCTCTGCGCCGACCGAAACGTACTTAATCTTGCAGTCGCAAAGTTTTTCCAAAAGGCGGATATAGTCAAGCGCTTCTTTGGGCAAATCCTCTTTCTTTCTGCACTTGGTTATGTCGCAATGCCAACCCTTTACCTTTTCGAACACGGGCTTACACTCGTCCAAAACGTCGGTGAAAGGGAACTCGTCAATGACTTTGTCGTTTAAAAGATAATGCGTGCAGATTTCGATTTCTTCGTAGTCGTCAAGCACGTCAAGCTTGGTAAGCGCGATTTCGTCCGCGCCTTGGCAACGTATGCCGTAGCGGGAAGCAACCACGTCAAAAGGACCTACCCTTCTGGGTCTGCCCGTCGCCGCGCCGTATTCGCCGCCGAGCGCACGGAGTTTTTCCGCCTTTTCGCCGAAGTATTCGCAAGTAAAAGGACCCGCGCCCACACAGCTTGAATAAGCCTTCATAATGCCGACGGAGTTATCGAGTTTAAGGTTTGGCACGCCCGCGCCGATAGGTGCGTAAGCCGCGATTGTTGACGACGACGAGGTATAAGGCACGATGCCGAAATCGATATCGCGGAGCGCGCCGAGCTGAGCTTCGAACATAATATTCTTGCCCTTCTTGTTCGCGTCGTTAAGATACAGCCCCGTATCGCAAACGTATTTTGCAAGCGGCTTGCCGTAAGTTTCGAAATACTCAATCATTTCGTCCACGGTTACGGGGTCGAAACCGTAAGCCTTAATAGTCATATTCTTCCACGCAACGATATCGGGCAAACGTTTGTATAAAAGCGCGGTATTCAACAGCTCGCCCATTCTGAACGCCTTTTTCATATACTTATCCGCGTAGACGGGCGCAATTCCGCGGCGGGTCGAGCCGTACGGCTTACCCGTAGCTTTTGTAAGTCTGTCCTCTTCCATTATATCTTGCAATACGTTGTAAGGCATAGTGATAATGGCTTTATCGCTGATTTTCAAATTTTCGGGAGAGATTTTTATGCCGCCCTCTCTAAGTCTTTCGATTTCGCCGCAGAGGTGCTTTATATCTATAACCATTCCCGCGCCCAAAACGTTGACTACGCTATCTCTGAGAATACCCGACGGCAAAAGATTTAAAATGAATTTACCCTTTTCGTTAATGACGGTGTGCCCCGCATTGTTTCCGCCTTGATAGCGGCAGACGATATCGAACTTTTCGGAAAGAAGGTCAACCATTCTTCCCTTGCCTTCGTCGCCCCAATTTATTCCGCAGATACTCGTTAGCATAATTCCCCACCTTTGTTGGTTTTTATTACTCTATACATTATAGCCCAACCCGCCCGCATAGTCAAGAAAAAACCGCCGAATAAAATCGGCGGCTTAATTTTCATTTCTTTTTCTTTTTAGGTTCGGCGGACTTTTTTTGCGCGGGTTTTTTAACCGCCGCGCGCTTGGTTGCGTCGGTTGCCGCAATCTGTTTTTGCGCCTTTTGCTGCTTCTTTTTTCTTTCAAGCTGCTTCAAGGTTTCCATATCGATGTCGCGCTGAACTATAAGCGACTTGCCCTTGGGCTGAGCGATTACCCCCTTTTGTATAAGCGCTTTTTGCTTTAACTCCACTATCGCCGAACGGAAGCGCTCGGTTACGCCCGTCTGCAACACTTCTACGCCCCTTTTGAACATCTTTTTGAAGAAGTTGAAAATAACGGGGCGGTTTCTGTACATTTCATATTCGAGCTGTTGCACATAATAGTGCATTCTTGCAAGCCTTTCGGTAGAAACGTCGCCGTCCGCAAAGAAATTATCGATATCCGCGCAAGTTTTTGTACAGTTGCGCATACACTCCTTGGCGCTGTTACAGTCCTTTATTATAGGACTTACAAGCGGATAGAACGCAATTATCAAGGCAAGATATTCCTTGGTTTCGGTTTTAAGGAAAATCATTCCCACAAACAGCGCGACGACTGCCATCAAAAAGAAGAAATATATGTAAAATATTCGGCTTTAAATATATTTGTTAGTAGCCGCGTTAATACGGCAGACGTATAAATAGCTGTAATCGTCGCTTATATCGGAAGGAACGGAAATTTTGTACTTTTCCTCGACCTCTTGCGCCTTATAAAGCCCCTTGCGTATTGCAAGCTCGTTTAAATCGTTTGTAAGCTCCCTATCGTATTCTATTTTGGAGAACGGCGAGCCGGTTACGCCCGTTTCGTACAGTTGCAGCGAGTGTATGCCCGCGTCCTTGTGCTTGGTTAAAAAGGAAGTTACGCACTCTGTCACGATAGACAGCGCAAACGAAACTATCGAACAGATAAGGTTGTATTCGGTTTTAACTTGCGGAATAAACGAAAGCACTATGGGAACTATCGCAAGAATATAAAGAAGAACTTTGATTATCTTCAATGCCGTAAAAATACGTTTCGAGGCATAATGACATTTAGCGTGCTTATTCTGTCCGCATCTTTCGTCAACTCTGTTCACTGCTTCCTCCTTTAAATAGTTTCGCAAATAGGGTGCGCGCCCCGAAAATGTAATTTCGGGGCGCGCCGTTTATTATAATTATAAATATTTAATCGGCCTTGTCAACTTGTCCTTTTTATTGTTTGCCGACTATCGAATACATATAATCCAACAACTCTTTCTCGTCGTCGGTTTCACACTCGAAAATTATGCACTCGCCCGCGTGCAGCACGGTTTCGCCGTCGGCAACGCTTTCCTTACCGTCCTCTTTTATAACCCCGACAACAAGCCCGTTGGTGGGCCATACGATTTTTCTTACAGCCGCGCCGTCCGCTTTGGAGTTAGCCATAATTTTGAGTTCGAGGCGGATTTTTCTGACCTTGTCGTAGAGTTTTTCGTCGGCGATGTACTGCTCTAAATTCTTTTCGTAAATAGCTTCGGTTTTAAACAGCATACCGATAAGATAGCCTATGGCAATACCCAACAGCGCGGGTAAGAAGTTTACGAACTGACCCGTCAGCTCGAACACCATAACAATACCCGTTATGGGCGCTTTGACTATGCAAGTGAAGAACGCCGCCATACAGATTATTATAAGATAGTCGCCGTAGCGCGCGTCCATTCCACCCATTTGGAATAAAAGAGATAAAATTGCGCCCAAGCCCGCGCCGATTGCAAGCATAGGAATGAACACGCCGCAAGGCACGCCGCAGCCCATTGTCATAACCGCCGTGATAAAGCGGATAACAACGATAACTGCAAGGCTTGCTATAAGCCCGATGCCGAATACGCTTATTTCCCCCTCTCCGTGGGAAGAAAGCGAATCGATAAAGCTGTGTCCGCCGCCAAGCGAATAAACGGTAATAAGCCCGAACGCGCCCGCAAGCACAAAGGGAATTATATACTTGCCTATGCCGTGTAAAAAGCTGATTTTTTTGAAAAGGCGTTTTGTTGCAAATACAAGGTAATAGAACCCTACGCCCGCAAGCGAAACGATAAGCGCGGCAAGCGCAACCCACAAGAAGAACAAAAGGTCGGAACCGCCAAATCCGATTTGGGCGAATTCGAACCCGTCGAACGCAAAGCCCACGCCGAAGCCCATTGCGGGGCGGATAGCGTTTCTTGTAACGACGGCGGTAACAACGCTTATAGCCGCACAAATGAACACTTGGGGCGAGAACGAGCGGAAAGCTTCCTCTAAGGCGAACACGACGCCCGTAATCGGCGCGTTAAACGCGACGGCAAGACCCGCCGACGCGCCGCTTGCGATTTGCAACCTTTTAACCATTTGGTTGCGCTTTAAAAGGGTGCCCGTTGCCGAGCCGCAGCAGCCGCCTATTTCCAACGACGGACCTTCCGCGCCCGCGGGGTAGCCCATAACTACGCAAGCCAAAGACGCAGCAAACATCGAGGTAAGCGTGATATACCACTTAAAGCGGACTACGCCGCGCGCCGCCCCCTCTATCTGCGGTATGCCGCTTCCGCGTATCATGGGGACGAGCTTAACGAGCGTGCCAATAACGAGCGCTCCCGCCGCAAGCCCGACGAACAAAAGGGGAATAAACGCGGGGTTTTCGAGGAACATCGAATACAGTTTTTCCGAAGTCCCCTCGCCAAGCGACATTAAAATATTATAAAAGGTTACGACAACGCCCGCAAAAAGTCCCGTTAAAACGGACATAATTACCATATTCAGGGCGTTATCCCATACCAAACGCGAATACTTCTTCATTACTTTGCAATTATAACACGCACATAAAAAATTGTCATTAAAAAAGCCCCTCGGCGGGGGACTTTTTTATGCTTTATTTCACGCTATACAGCAAGTCGAAGTACGTCGGGTAAGGCCAATAGTCGGAAGACGTAAGCGTTTCCATTTCGTCAACGTACTTTCTTATCTCTTCCATATCGGGAATAATGACGTGCGCCATTGTTTGGGAAGCCTCGATTACTTTGTTTTTATTTACCGATTTTAAATCGGATTCGAGCTTGGCTACCGCCGCGCTTGCGTTATCGTTAAGTTCCGATAGGCGTGTGATTAAATTCTTTTCGGTTTCGAAGGGAATTTTATCGCAAACAGCTTGCTTTGCGGCTACGTTTTGGCACAGCTCGGCAATAAAGTCCGATACCGAGGGGATAATATCGCGTTTAGCCATTTCTACCATAGTCAACGCCTCGATATTGATCATCTTTGCGTAGTTTTCAAGGCGGATATCCGCGCGCGCCTTCGCCTCGGCAGCGGTGTAAACGCCTTGACGGACGAATACGTCTATATTTTTATCCTCGTATAAAACGGTGGTTGCGTCCGCGGTGTTCTTTTTATTTAAAAGCCCGCGCTTAGCCGCCTCCGGCTCCCATTCGGGACCGTAACCGTCGTGGTTGAAAATTATGCGGTAGTGAGCTTTAAGCTCGCGCTTGATGATTGTCTCCGCCGCCTTTTCAACGTCCTTTTTGCCCTCCAACTCGGTTGCGAACTGCTCGAACGCGTCCGCAACAATGGTGTTAAGGCTGATGTTCGCGTCGGCTACGTTTGCTTGCGAGCCGAGCATACGGAACTCGAACTTATTGCCCGTAAACGCAAACGGCGACGTTCTGTTTCTGTCGGTTGCGTCCTTGGGGAAAATGGGGCTTTCGGGCACGCCTATCGAGCCTTCCGACTTTTGGCATGCGACGTAGTTTTCACCCTTGACTATACTGTCTACAAGCGCGCCGAGTTGGTCGCCCAAATATACGGAAATTATCGCGGGGGGCGCTTCGTCCGCGCCGAGCCTATGGTCGTTGCCGGCGGAAGCCACGCCCGCGCGGAGCACGCCTTGATAGTCGTCTACGGCCTTAATTACGGCAGTTAAAACAAGCTTGAACAGAGTGTTGCTTTCGGGGTTATCGCCGGGCTTTAAAAGGTTCAAGCCCGTATCGGTGGAAATAGACCAATTGTTGTGCTTGCCGCTGCCGTTTATGCCCTTGAAAGGCTTTTCGTGCAAAAGGCACACAAAACCGTGCTTATGCGCAACCTTTTTCATAATTTCCATTGTCAACATATTGGTGTCTACCGCAACGTTGGTTTTGGAATATACGGGGGCCATCTCGTGCTGAGCGGGCGCAACCTCGTTATGCTTGGTTTTGGAAAGTATGCCGTAGCTCCAAAGCTGTTCGTCCAAATCGCGCATATAGTCGGCGATTTCGGGCTTTAAAACCCCGAAATAGTGGTCCTCTAACTCTTGCCCGCGCGTTACGGGCGCTCCGAAAAGCGTTCTGCCCGTAAGAATTAAATCTTTTCTTTTTAAGTACTCTTCCTCGGAGATAATGAAATACTCTTGCTCGGGTCCCGTTTCGCAAGATACCTTTTTGCAAGTTATGCCGAAGCATTTTAAAAGCCTTTTGCCTTGCTTGTCGATTGCGTTCATCGAGCGCAGCAACGGCGACTTTTTATCGAGCGTTTCACCCGTGTACGAAACGAAAACGGTCGGTATGTATAAGGTACCCTCCTTAACGAACGCGGGCGAAGTCGGGTCCCAAGCGGTGTAACCGCGAGCCATATGGGTCGCACGGGAGCCGCCCGAAGGGAAGCTGGATGCGTCGGACTCGCCGATAATAAGGCTTTTGCCCGTAAGGCGCATAATTACTTTATCGCCCTCGGGTTCGATGAAACTGTCGTGTTTTTCGGCGGTTAAGCCCGTAAGGGGTTGAAACCAATGCGTGTAGTGGGTTGCGCCCTTGGACACCGCCCATTTTTTCATTGCGGAAGCAACCGCGCCCGCGATGGATACGTCAAGCTGTTTGCCCGCCTCGATAGTTTCCCTCAAAGCCTTGTAAACTTCGTTGGGCAACGTTTCTTTTTGAACAGAATCGTTAAACACGTTTTCGCCGAACATTTCGGGTAGCCTCATTGTAAAATTCCTCCATTGCTTGCGCCGTTGATTTTTATAAATTGATTATATGAAAAAACCGTAAAATAGTCAAATTATTTAAGCAAACTTTTCCTTATATAATGCAATAGCTTCGCTTATGGTATATGCCTTTTTACGGTTTAAAAACTTAAGCAATTCGTTTATGACGTCAACGCTCCAATATTCCGAATTCAAAACCGAAGCATAGGGTTCTAAAAGAATTTTATATCTTTTATCGCACTGTTCAACGGTCGGAGGCTTGCCGTCATATAAATCGTAAGTTAATTTTAAAAACAGAAATCTTTTTATACTGCGTTTTTTATTGCGCCGCGCAATATTCAGTTTGATTTTCTCCCATTTTTTCGCATAATGAACGTCCATATCGTAAAAAATTAAAATTCTGCTTATGTCATCTAATATTTTTATCGACAAATCACGCAAACGGTTTTTGTTATAAGCCATAAAAAAGATGCCGCCCCTTACGGGAACGGCACCGTAGAATACCGTTCCTTGGTTGCGACGCCAATAAACCTTCTCCGTAGAAAATAGGTAGTTAGGAACAGGTATTACTACCAATGTTTTCCTATTTTCTACACAAATATACATAGACTCCGCCCTTAAAAGGGTTACGGAGTTACGGGGTTTATTAATTTAGCGTCGCAAGGGTATTATAGTTTATTTTTTTATATAAGTCAACCGATTAATAACCGCCCGAGCGCGAACGCGCTCGGGCGGTTATTAATTATTCGCCTTTGTCTTCGAAGTTGGCGGGTTTTATAAGGTGAGAGTTTTTTAAGTCGTTTTTCATTTCTTCCGGCTCTTCGGCGATAATTCCGCGCTGCAATTTGTCGTAGCCGTGCTTTTTGCGAATTTCGTCCACGCACCGCTCGACCGCTTCGAGCTTTTTATAGTTGCCCGAGCTTTCGTCAACGGTCAGCTGCGAAATTCCGTTATCGAAGCCCGAAACCGTCACCCCCATAGACCGCACCTTAAACGGCTGCGGCACGGAAGCTTTGAATAGCGCGAACGCGTGTTTGGCTATTTCGCTGCAAAGCACGGTGTGGCGCACCTTTTTCTGCACGGAAAAATCCGTTAAGTCGCTGAACCGCACCCACAAATGCACGGTGTCCGCCATTCCTTGCTCCGCTTCGCGTAGGCGCGCGGCAACGCTTTCGGACAAGACGTACAACAGCCGCTCTATACGGCTTAATTCGGTAATATCTTCACGGTAGGTGCAAGAGTTGCCTATGGACTTATACTCGCGCTTGTCGTCCATATGCTTTACTTCGTCTTCGTCCTCGCCTCGGGCGTACCTTAAAAGCGTTTCGCCGAATTTGCCGAAAATCCTTTGAATTATTTTATCGTCAGTAGCGGCGAGCTTGCCTATCGTGTTAAGCCCCATTCCGCGCAGTTTTTCCTTTGTTGCCTTGCCGACGAAAAGCAAGTCCTCGACGGGCAACGGGTTGATGACGGTTTTATAATTGAGTTTGGAAATAACCGAAGTGCCGTCGGGCTTTTTCAAGTCCGAGCCGAGCTTGGCAAACGCCTTGTTGAAAGACACCCCGCAAGATACCGTCAAACCGAGTTCGGTTTTAACGGTGTTCCTAATAATATCGCCGATAAAGCGCAAATATTCGTCGGTGAAGTGCCGCTCCCCGCCCGCTTCGACGTATTTATTTTCAAACGGCGGAAAAAGGCGCGTCGAGCGGGTCAAATCAAGCCAACACTCGTCAATGCCGTAGCTTTCGATAAGGTCGGTATAGCGGGCGTAAATTGCCTTGACCTTGCGCGAATATTTCATATACTCGTCGAAGTGCGGGGGCACAATCAAAATGTCGGGGCACTTTTTTTGGGCTTGCCAAACGGTGTCGCCCGTCTTTACGCCGTGACGCTTGGCTTCCTCGCACTTGGCAAGAACTATACCGCGCCGCTCCTCCTTGCTGCCGCAAACAGCCAATGGCTTGCCGATAAGCTCGGGGTGAAGCCGACGTTCGACCGAGGCGTAGAAATTATTCAAATCCGAATGAATAACAATGCGTTCCATTTATGTAAATGATTAGGTAAGCTCGGCGCACAAACCGTCCAAAACATCGAAGTACTCTTTAAAGGTCTTGGAGCAGACCTCTGCGTTTTCAATCTCTATTCCGTCGGCGCGCAGTCCCGTCACGGCAAAAGCCATAGCCACGCGGTGGTCGCCGAAGGTTTTTATTAAAGCGGGCTTGGGCGCGGCGGGGTATATTTTTACTCCGTCCTCACGCTCCTCGCACCTTACGCCCATTGCGGCAAGGTTAGTTACTATCGCCGCAATTCTGTCGCACTCTTGCTTGCGTATGTGCGCAACCCCGCAAATTTCGGTGGGGCTTTTAAGATAGGGCGCAATCGCCGCAAGTGTTAGGGCTTGGTCGGAATACTCACGCATATCGATTTTCCCGCCGTCGAAATTTTGCAAAAGCTTAATAAATTTCAAGTCGCCTTGCATACTGTGCGGCATAACCCCGCCGACCTCTATTTGCGTGCCCAAAATTTTATTCATTGCATAAAAATAACACGCGGCGGAAATATCCGGCTCGATATCGTATTTTTTAGCCGAGTACTTTCCGCAAACGACGTAGCCGTCGCCCTCTTCTGCCGTCAGACCGAACGACCACATCATTTCGAGCGTCATATTAACATAATCAAGCCCGTGCGTGCCGTTCGCCTTTATTTTTATAGGCTTGCCCGCGCACGCCGCGGAAATTAAAAGCGCGGATAAAAATTGGCTTGATTTTGTGATATCTACCGTAACTTCTTCCGCGGGGGTTGACGTTCCCTCTATCGTGAAAGGGTAACAATTTTCTTCACCGTAAAACGTGAACTTTGCGCCCAAGCTTTTAAGCGCGGAAATTAACGGCGCGACGGGACGGGCTTGCATTTGTTTAGAACAGTCCAAATAATATTTGCCGCTTTGGAAAGCCAAAAAGGCGGGCAAAAACCTTGCCGCAGTGCCCGCGCTGCCCACGTTGATTTTACCCTCTTTTAAACCGAGTTTGCCGCCGCAACCCGTAATTTTTACGGTGGAGCCGTGCACCTCTGCGGGGATACCCAAAGCTTTTAAGCAGTTTAAAAAGGTTTGGCAATCGTCCGAAAACTGCGCGTTGAAAAGGGTGCTTGTACCCTCGGCAACGGCAGCCAAAAGCATTGCGCGCGCCGTTATGCTTTTTGAGCCGGGCACGCTTACCTTAACTTTTTCGGATTTGGTCTTGCCGTAAACGTTTTTTACCTTGTAGTTCATTTCCGCCTTCTCAAAATGTCCCCGCTTTGCAATAAATAAGGGCTGTTTATTCTGTAAATTTTTTGTACAAGCTTGCAGTCGGTAACCTCTTCGCCGTCCGCATAGGCTTTTTCGACGGTAAACGATTTGCCGAAGTTCGCCGTGGGGCTTAAAACTTCAAGCGCGTCGCCCACTTTAAATCTTCCGCGCATTTCCACCTCGGCAAATCCGTCGCCGCCGGCAACGACGTTTGCGATATAGTCGCAGTCGCCCTTGGTTTGGCTGTCCGAATAGTTAACGGTTTTATCGTTGTCGCCGAGGGTGTAAGCCGTGGTGTAGTCGCGGTGAGCGGCGGTTAAAAGTTCGCGCTCGACCGTTTCGGAATAGCCTCCGTCCATACAGCGGCGGTATGCGTTTATAACGGTTGCAAGGTAGTACTCCGATTTCATTCTGCCCTCGATTTTAAACGAGCAAACGCCCGCCCGTTCAAGCTTATCGAGGTGCGCGGACATATTTAAGTCCTTGGAATTTAAAATATAAGTTCCCCGCCCGTCCTCTTCGGTATCGAGCCAACCGCTGTCCGACTTTGCGTCCGACTTGCGGATTTGATAGTTCCAACGGCAAGCTTGAACGCACTCGCCGCGGTTGCTCTCTCTGCCCGCAAGATAGTTTGAAAGCAAACACCTACCCGAATACGATATGCACATTGCGCCGTGCACGAAGGCTTCAAGCTCCATATCGGGAACGAAGTCTTTGATTTCCTTTATTTCGTCGACAGAAAGCTCGCGCGCAAGGACGGCGCGGGTTGCGCCTTGCTCGCGCCAAAACTTGACGGCGTATTTATTCGTCAAATTGGCTTGGGTCGAGATATGTATTTGAAGCTTGGGCGCGCTTTTTTTCGCCGCATAAAACGCGCCGCTATCCGAAACGATAGCCGCGTCTACGTCCGCGCTTTGTAAAAACGCAAAGTAGTCCTCTAAAACCGCCATATCGGCGTTCTTTGCGAAAATATTTGCGGTGACGTAGATTTTCTTGCCCAAGCTATGCGCAAAACTTACCGCGTTGACCATTTCATCGCGCGTGAAGTTGTCCGCAAACGACCTAAGCGAAAATTCTTTGCCGCCGATATACGCGGCGTCCGCGCCGAAGTAAAGCGCGCATTTAAGTTTTGAAAAGTTCCCCGCGGGGGCTAAAAGTTCGACTTTCATTTTTTAACACTCATTGCAACGCCGTTGCCGATATCGAGAATCGTGGTGTAAAGCTCTTCATCGTCGGTTACTGCGGCGATATATTCCTTGATATGCTCGACAAGCATTTTACGCTTTTTGGGCGCCTCTGCCTCGCCCGTAATATACCCGAACAACAGCACGTCGTCGGCAAGCAGTACGCCGCCCTTTTTCAGCAATTTTTTAAGACGGGGAAGATACTTTATATACTGCACTTTGGCGCAGTCCAAAAATATAAAGTCGTAACCGCCCTCGGGCAAGCTTGCAATAACTTCGCCCGCGTCGCCCGACACAGCCGTAACCCGACCGTCGATATTAAGCGATTTGAAATTTTCCTTAGCAGCCTTATAAAAATTTTCGTCGCGCTCAACCGTGGTTAAGTGCGCAAAGGCGCAACCTTGAAGCATTGCCGCGCCCGAAACCCCAACCGCCGTGCCGAGTTCCAAAATATTGCAAGGCTTTAAAGCGGCTATTAAAGTACATAAAAAGTTTAGTGTTTCGTCGTCGGAAACGGGTATTTCCGCCTTAAACGCGTTTTGCCGCAGAGCTTGGATTTCTTCCGATATCTGCGGCTTATTCAAGGGCGCGGTTTTGGTCGTTCGCTCCCCGTTTTCGGTATTCTTATGCGCGTAATTAAACTCGGTCATAGCTCAACGACTACGGGCACTACCATAGGCGACTGTTTGGTTTTCTTTAATAGGTAATTTCTAAGCGAGCGCTTGATTGTTCTTTTTAACTCGTCAACGCCGCTTTTAGAAATATTGACGCTTTCTATCGCACGGTTTATAACACCGCGTATTTCTTTGTCGTAGTCACGGTGAAAATCGAACACGAACCCGCGCGAGTTTATCGCCGGTTCTCCGACGACCTCGCCGCCGTTGACCGCAACGGAAACTATGAACAGCCCTTCTTCGGAAAGCTGCCGCCTATCCTCGATGACGGTGCTTTGTTTTTCGTCCTCGATGCCCTCGCCGTCGATAAGGCGCGAACCCGCGTGCACGCTGCCCGCCTTTTTCATTCCTTTCGAATAAACCTCTATACAGTCGCCTATGTCGGGAATTATGATTCTGCTTTCGGGCAGTCCCAATTCTTCGGCAAGCTGCGCGTGCTTTTTCAAATGCCTATACTCGCCGTGCACGGGTATAAAGTATTTTGGCTTTAAAAGGCTGTGCATAATTTTATGCTCTTCACGGCAAGCGTGACCCGAAACGTGAATATTTTCAAGACTTTCGTAAACAACGCTTGCACCGAGTTTATAAAGGTTGTTGATGACGCGGTAAACAAGCTTTTCGTTGCCGGGGATTGGCGACGCGGAGATAATGACCGTATCGTTTTTGCCGACGGTAACGAACTGATTATCGCCGTTTGCCATACGGGTCAGCGCGCTCATCGGCTCGCCTTGACTGCCCGTCGATACCACTACGATTTCGCTGTCGAGCATATTTTTGATTTTTGAAACGTCTACAAGCACGTCGTCTGGGATGGTAATTTCGCCAATCTTTTCAGCCGCCTCGACAACGTTAAGCATACTCCTACCCGAAAGCGCAACCTTGCGCCCGTACTTTACGGCAAGGTCGATAATTTGTTGAAGTCTATGAACGTTCGAAGCGAAAGTTGCAACTATTATTCTTCGTTTGAAATTTTCGGAAAACAGTCTGTCCAAAGTACTGCCGACAACCGTTTCGCTCATAGTGTAGCCCGCGCGCTCGATATTGGTGCTTTCGCCCATATACAACAGCACGCCCGAAGAGCCGATTTCGCTTATAGTTTTTAAATCTATTGGTTCGCCGGCAACCGGGGTTAAGTCGATTTTATAGTCGCCGCTGTGGAAAATTACGCCTTGGGGGGTGGTTATTGCAAACGCCAACGACCCCGCGATGGAATGGTTTACGTTTATGGTGCGCACCTTGAAACAGCCGAGTTGTATCGTCTGATTGGGCGTAACTGTAATTTCCTTTACGTCGTTAAGTCTGTGCTCGCGCAGTTTGTTGTCGACAAGCGCAAGCGTAAGTTTGGTGCCGATGACGGGCACTTTAAGCTCCTTCAAAAGATAGGGCACGCCGCCGATGTGGTCCTCGTGTCCGTGGGTCAAAATAAGTCCTTTGACCTTTTTGCGGTTTTCCAAAAGATAAGTTAAATCGGGCACGATTAGGTCGAACCCCGGGGTTTCCTCGGTAGGAAAAATAGCGCCCGCGTCGATAATTATGATATCGTCGCCGCACTCCAAGGCGGTCATATTTTTGCCGATTTCGCCCACGCCGCCGAGGAAGATAATTTTAACGGGCTTGCCGCCGCGTTTGCCGCCGAAATCAAGATTATTCTGCCCGCCCTTTTTGTTCTGTTTGTTCTGCTTGTTCTGTCCGTTATTCTTAACGCCCGACGGTGCGTTGGCGTTCTTCCTTTCGTTAGTCTTTTTTGCGGACTTGCCCGCCGCGTCGCCGTTTGGGTTTCTGTTGGGGCGACGTCTTTGTAACCTTGTGGAAGGTTTTGCTTTTTCGTTTTCCAATATATTACTCCGATATTTTAATTCACTTAATTATTGTCTTTTGTTGCTTTTTATAAAACGACGGGGGTTGACAAAATTCAACCCCCGCAAAAATTAAATTAGTCTTTGTTTACGTCCTTAACAAGTCCGTCTTCGATAAGCTCTTCGATGGTTTCGTAAGGATACATTGCCGCGTAGTCACGCTCGGGAACGTTTCTCTTAATTCCGTTGCGCTTTTCAAGCATCAAGTCCACAAGCCTTACAGCCTTTTTAACGCCGCGGGGGCTTTTAATCTTAATCATCGTAGGCGTGCCGTGCAACGACTTGTTGTTGGTTACGTCTTTGTGATGATATACCGAGTACTCGATTTCCTTGGGGTCAATCGCCATATACAATACAAGCGTCTTGCCGCGGATTTTAAAGCGAGCGATAGTTTCTCTGCCCTTGTGGAAACGCTCTGCGCCCCACGCGATGTTAGAGTTTACTTTACGATAGCTTAAAAGCGCGTTTCTTACCTTACCGTAATAGGTCTTGGTTTCGTCAGAGCTTTGAATTATTCTTGCAATAAAGCTGCGGTTGTAACGCATCATATTGAGGAAGTCAACGCCGTTTTCGTCCTCTTCGCTGTCGTCGTCATCTTCGTCGGAATCCGAAACGTTTGCGATAACGACCGTCTGTGCCGTGGGGGCGGTTTCTACGACCTCGGGAACAGGCTCAACCATTTCTTCCACAACTTCTTCGGTAGTTTCAAGCGGTTCGGGTTCGGTTTCTTCCTCGACAGTTTCTTCCGCGACAGTCTCTTCCTCGACAGTCTCTTCTTCGACGGGTTCTTCGACTTCTTCGATTACATCGCTGACGGTGACAAGTTCTTCTTCCTCAACGGGTTCTTCGACAACCTCTTCTTCAACGACTTCTTCTACAACTTCCTCTTCGACGGGCTCTTCTGCAAGTTCTTCTTCAATCTCTTCCTCAACGGGTTCTTCTACCGTCTGCTCTACGGGAGCGGCAACAACCACGTTTTGAACGATTTGAAGGTTTTTGAGAATTTCTTTGATTTCCGCAATTTCGTTGTCTATTGCGGTGAAACGCTCGTCATTGGTTTGATATACCTTTTCGCTGACGCTGTCGGACATTCTGTCAACGCCTTCCTCGTCAATGACGATTTCGTAATCGTTATCTTGCTGAGCCTCGATAATTCTCGACGCTACGGTGTTTGTAATTTCTTCGCTGTCAACGGTGACGGCGGGCATTGCGTTAATAACTTGCTCGGCAACCTTGTCTGCGATTTCGTCGGTATCGAATTCGGGCAGATAGTTGGAAAGCGCCGCAGCGGCTTTGTCAGCAATCGCGTCCTCGTTAATTCCGGCAACGGTAATCTTTTCGCTGATACGCGCAGCCATTTCTTCGTAGTCGGTTTCTTCGGTCTCTTCCTCGGCGCTTGCTTCACGCAGCTTTTCCGCAACAGCGGCAGCCAAGCCTTCGTAATCGAGCCTTTCAATAATCTCCCTCGATATAGACGCGCAGCCCTCGTCGTCGACAAGAATTTCGAAATCTTCGGGTTTTAAGGAGCCGACTTTAAGCGCGATAGCGTCTGCAAGTTCGTCCTCGTTAATCTCATAATGAGCGGGGCTTTCCGCATAAGTCGCAGCCGTATAGTTCTGCGTTTCGGGAAGTTCGATTTGCTGGGCGACCTTAGCCGCAAGATAGTCGTAATCGATATCGCCGGCGGGCATCGTTCCGAGCTTGTCGGCAACGAGTTCCGCAATGGTATCGCTGTCCACTTCCGCGGTGATTTCCGGAAGCACGATTTGTTCCGCCACCTTAGACGCAATATAATCTGCCGATATATCCTCTGCGGGGGCGATAACGATTTGCTCCGCTACTTTGGAAGCTATATAGTCGGGTGAAACCACCTCTTGCGCGGGTAAGCGGGAAACGATTTTGTCGGCAAGATATTCGTAATCAATCGCGCGGTCTGCAACAGATACGTTGACGGGCAACGCGGACGCCGCGGCGATTTCTTGTGCGGGCATACGGCGCGCAAGTCTGTCTGCCAACTCGTCATAGTCGATATTGCCTTGAACGGGCGCAACGTCCTGAATGGGCAGACGGGCGATAAGTTTATCGACAAGCAAGTCGTAGTCGATTTCTTGCTGAACGGGCGCATAGACTTGTGTTCCGTCCACGCTTTGAACCGTAGGCGCGGGAATCTTCTCCGCAACCTTTTCGGCAAGATAGTCGTAGTCGATATCCGCTGCGCTTGCAACCGCCGTTTCGTCGACGGGTCTTCCCGAAAGAAGATTGTTAAGCTGTTGCACTTTATCCGACAGCGCGGTGAAAATACTTTCGCTTTGCATAGCGATAAATCTGAACTCTTGCTTTAAGGTTTCGAAATCGCTTTGAATATTTCCTTGCAGTTCTCTACCTTGAGCGATGACGTAGTTAACGTCGTTTCTCGCTTCGGTAAGCTGTTCTAAAACCGTGTTAAGTCTGCCGTTGGAAATTTTGGACTGCGCAAGCGTTTCTTCTTGCTTAGCGGATAGCTCCCTTTGTCTTTGGAGGATTAGGTCCGCTTTCTTCGGCGTCTGTACGGTGTTCTTGTCTGCCATATTTACACCTCGTCTGAGTAATTTTCGTTATTAAAGCACCCCTATTTAGGTTACTCTATTAATAGTTTACACCCTTTTTTGCAAAAAGTAAAATTAATAACGCTATATTTTTTCATTTATTTTAACTTTTTTTTGCGTTATTTAAGGCATATTCGGGGGGGTAACCTAATCCGGCACCCCTTATGCGCCCCTTGCCGTTAAACCGTTTTATAGCCTAAAACGGGACTTTTTTGTTAGCTTTTAACACTTTTTAAGGCTTTTTTTGCCCGTTTTTCATAATTTAAGAGTGAAATAACGCAAAATGACCCGCAAAAGTTTATTCTTGGCTGAAATTTCCATTTGACAAAACACAAAATAACAGCTAAACTTGAATAAAATTCAGTTTTAGCTGATAATTTCATAAGGAGCCGAGTAAATGGGACTTGAAAACTTCCCCGATGTGTTTAAAGAGCTTGTGGTGGAGAACCTTGCAAACATTACCGAGGTCAGTCAAGAGATTGGTTGCGGCGAGGGTACTTTAAGCCGCTATGCAAGCGGCCTATCTACGCCCACCCTTGAAATGACGGTACGCCTTGCGGACTACTTCGGCGTGACTTGCGACTATCTTCTGGGGCTTGACGAGGACAGCGCAGCGGAAGATTTTTTGCCGTGCCCGCCTTTCGCAAAAAGGCTTGAAGAGGTTTTAAAGCTTTTTAATATATCGCGCTACAAGCTTACGAAAATTACGGGCATTGCGGAGTCGGTTATGCGCTATTGGGTGCAAGGCAAAACTCAGCCCTCTGCCGAAAGCATTGTAAAAATTGCCCAAGCATTGGGCTGTACGGTTGACTTTTTGATTGGGCGATGTATCGATTTGTAAAAACAGCGATTGCCCGCCGCGGACCGCATAGCGCTGCGCAAGCGTTTATCGCCGTGCGTACAATATTTAGCCGATAACTTACTTTCCGCAAAAAAACGCGCGTATAAAATCGCGCGCGCGTACCCATAATAATAAAAAAAGGCGGAGGCTTTTTATGGGTAAAAAGAAAAACAAAATCGCAAAACTTACCGAGGAGCAGTATTACGCGTACATTGCGGGACTGAAAGATGACGCGGCTTTGTTCAGCGCGAACGGGGATATGGTAGTCCCCTCTCCATTTAAGTCTGACGACGAAAACCGAAAATAATTGTTGACGGCGGAGCAAGTTTTGCTCCGCCGTCATATTTTCCGCAAACCCGTCACCCGCGCCCTTAAAGCGCGATTAACGTCTGTTGCTGCTATATTATACTCTGTAAGTTAAAATCTTGTGACAGAGTTACGAATTTTACAAGATAATACAAATTACCCCGCCTTTGCCCTCGTTAACGATACGCGTTATAGCCTTGCGCATTTTGTTTTTGGTGTTGTCTTGCATGGCGCCCACTTTGCCCGCAAGCCCTTCCTTTACCATACCCCTAAGCGATTTACCGAATACGTTTGTATCCCACATTGAATCGGGGTTGGTTTCGAAGCCGTTCATCATACCTTGAACTATGCTTTCGCTTTGCGCCGCACTGCCCATAATGGGGCTGACCTCGCCCGTGACGTCGATTTTTACTATATGATAGCTTGGCGCGGTTGCACGCAGCTTTATACCCACGCTGCCGCCTTGACGGACGAGCTTGGGAGCTTCTAAGCTCATATCATCGTCATCGGGGTGAACTATGCCGTAACCGTTGATTTTGGCGCATTCGAGCGCGTCCTTGATTTTATCGTAGCCGCGCTTTGCTTCCGAAGTTCCGCGAACGTAGCGCATAAGCGTATACTCGTCGGATATTTCGTCGCCCGCGATTTCGGACAACATTTCGAAGAATATGCCGTCTTGCACGAATGCGGTTACTTTCGCCTTGCCGTCCGCCAAGTTCAAGGAAACAGACGGCTCTCCCTTCCAAAAACGACAGTCTTTAAGCATATCGTCGAAAGCTTTGCAGTCTTTCATCTTGTTGACAGCGGACGCAACCGTCTTTATTCTTTCCAAAAGCTCGCAAAGGGCGGAGCTTTCTTGGGGCAAAAAGCGCATCCAATCCGGAATATCAACGTCGAAGCCCGTTACGGGGAACTCGAAAAGCACCGCCTTTAAGACGTTCAAAAGACCCGAAGCGTCCAACTTTTCGCAGTTGGCGGCAATTACCGAAACGCCGTATTTGTTTTCAAGCTCTTCCCTAAGTCTTTTAGCCGCCGCCTTTTCGGGGTCAACGCAGTTTAAAACTATAACGAAAGGTTTACCCAACTCTTGCAAGCGCGCAACGGTGCGCTCTTCCGCATTGACGTATCCCGAACGGGGAATATCCGCAATCGAGCCGTCCGTCGTCACGAGCACGCCTATTGTCGAGTGCTCGGAAATTACCTTATCCGTGCCAAGCTCCGCCGCCTCGGCAAAGGGCAACGGCTTATCGCTCCACGGGGTGTTGACAAGTCGAGGCTTGCCGTCCTCTTCGAAACCGTTTGCACCCTTGGTGATAAAGCCGACGCAATCGGCAAACCTTACGTTTGCAACCGCGTTTTCTATTTTTACTTTAACCGCCTTTGCCGGCACGAACTTCGGCTCGGTCGTCATAATGGATTTACCCGAAGCAGATTGGGGCAATTCGTCTATCATAACGGCTTTGTCGTTGCCGCTTGCCACGTTGGGAATGACAAGCTCCGTCATAAACTTCTTTATTAGGGTTGATTTACCCGTGCGCACGGGTCCGACCACCCCGATATAAATATCTCCGCCGTTCCGTGCCGCAATGTCCTCGTAAACGTTATAATCCAGCATATCCGCCTCCGCAAAATCTATGTGTATAATAACTTATTTGCGAAGTTTCCGTTTTAGAACCAATTTTTTAATATTAAAGCAATGTCGGAAAGCGTGCGTTTGATTGCGCAAATTTCTTTTATTATTCCATCGCGCCGTTCGTCCCGAACGGTTTCACCGCTTTGCCAATATTGGCAGTCCGTGCGCGCAACAAATTTTCTGTGGTGGTAATACGGGTAAATTTTGTCGTGCAAGCACCTACCGCCCACCTCTTTCAGTCTTGTTTTATATATAGAGTAATGTTTTTGGTAGTGTACACAATTTTTACAGATTTTTTCTTTATCCATAATCAAAATACTATCAAAGTTTTCTGTGATAGTCAACAATTTATGTAAGTTTTCTTTTATAATATTTTTATGCAAATATTTATAACGCGATTAAACAAGCTTTTAGAAGAAAACAAAATTTCCAGATACCGTTTGGCTAAGGATATAAACGTCAGTAATCAAGCCGTCCTATGGTGGTGTAGCGGCGTAAACGAACCGAAAATTTCGTATCTTAAAAAACTTGCCGAATACTTCGACGTGACTTGCGATTATCTTGTAGGCTTGGAAGATGAAAACGGCACTAAAACAAGAACATAAAAAACCGCCCGCACAAGCGTTCCGCTTGACTTAGTATCTTAATTGCATTGCAGCAATACGAACTAAGCGCAAGTCAAACGCGCGCGGGCGGTTTTTTATTAAAGTTTATTATTCAATATTATATATCAGCGCTCTTTTAACACGTCGTCGAAAAACGCGTTCATCTCTTCCTTTGTTTTAAAGTTTGCCAAAAAGCTTAAATTGCCCATACAGCCCGAAAGCGCGGCGGGCACATGCCAAATCTGCTTTATGTTCGACTTGTACTTGTCCAATATATCTTGCTCGGAATATAAGAAAGGTTTGCCGTTTCTTCTGCCCGCATAGGTGCAGTAAAACTTTTCTTGCGGCTCAACGTCGGTTTTGCCGAAAGCCATTACGTCCGCCCAAATTTTGTACACGTCCGTGCTATTGGCGTAGTTCATCATATCGGGCGAGCAACCGCCCGCGGGGCGCATATTCACCTCTAACGCGACTACCTCCCCTTTCTTGCCGATATGTTGGTCCTTTAACAGTCTGAAAAACTCGAAATGCACGAACCTATTCTTTACGCCGAACGCTTTCAAAGTTCTTCTGCCCGCGTCGCGAACGTCGTCAAGCGGGTTGTTTAAATAATAATAGCAGCTGTTGTCTTGCGAGTTGACGATATCCATTAAATCGCCCATTTCGACAAGCCCCGTTTCGAACACGGGATTGCCGTTGCCGTCTACTATCGCGTCGTAGGAGTTAACTATCGCGTCAAGATACTCCTCCATTATGTAGCCCTTGGGGTTTTTGTTTAAAAAGTCGATAAGCTCTTGCTCGTTTTTAAGCTTGTAAGTTGCCTCTGCGCCCACGCCGTTATCGGGCTTGACTATTACGGGGTAACCCACTTCGCTTATGAACTTTCGGCAGCCCGCAAGCGTCTTTACAAGGTAGTGCCTTGCCACCTTTATGCCCGCCTTTTTGTAGAACTTTTTCATTTGCGACTTGTACTTAACCTTTTTCATATCCTTGGTTTTAAAGCCCGTAGATATATTAAATTCGGTACGGAGCAGCGCGTCGCGTTCGAGCCAATACTCGTTGTTGCTTTCAAGATAATCGATTTTGCCGTACTTGAACGTAAAGAACGCAACCGCTTTGAACACTTCGTCATAGTTTTCAAGGCTGTTTACTTTGTAGTATTCGTTCAATGAGGTTTTCAACTCTACGGACAAATTGTCGTAGGGGCAATCGCCTATACCCAATACGTTAAAACCGTTGTTTTTCAGCTCTCGGCAAAACTTCCAATAGTTCGCGGGAAAGTTCGGTGAAACAAAAATGAAATTACGCATATATGTACTTCCTTTAAATAAATCTAATTTTCGGGGTCGAATCCGAGCGCGCTCATAAAAAACGGAATTTGCCGCTCCCACGATTCTTCGCAATGGGTGCCGCCCTTGACTACGCGCGCGGTTAAGTTAACGCCGCGCCCTATTAAATACGCGCAAGTTTCGGCAAAAACCTTTCTTTGCGTAGGGTGGTTTGAAAACTCCTCACTGCCGTAGTCGGTGTATAGAAGCATGTCATTGCCGAGCTTACCCTCCTTCAAAAACGGAGGTATTTCCCCGCCCGCAACCCAAAGGCTGGGCGAAAGCGCCGCCCCGCGCGAAAAATACTTGCCGTACTTTGACAGCGCGTACAAGGTCATAAGTCCGCCCATCGAGCTGCCCGCTATCGCGGTGTGCTCTCTGTCGGGCATAGTCGCAAAATTTTCGTCTATGTACGGCTTGAATTTTTTCACAAGCCAATCCATGTATTTTTTGCCCCGCGCCTTTACATTTCCGAAGTCATCGTCCTTAAAGCTTATGGGGGTGTACTCTTCGAGTCTGCCGTTGCCCTCTTGGTTGCACTCTACCGCCGCAATAATAATTTGCGTGTTTGTGTAATCGAGGTAGTCCGCAAGCCCCCAGCTTTTGCCGTAAGTAGCCTCGCTATCGTCAAACAGATTATGCCCGTCAAACATATACATAACGGGATATGCTCCGTTTTCGTCGTAGTCGGCGGGCAAATAGACGTAAGCTTTCCGCTCTTTCTTTTTAGTAAGCGAAGGTATAGTTATATTCCAACTTTCAACCATTTAATTTTTCCGTAATAAATGCAAGAATATCGTCTTGCACTTGCTCCTTGCAAACGTCGTTTAAAATTTCGTGACGGCAATCGTCGTAAAGAGTTATGGAAACGTCCTTAACGCCCGCCTTGTGGAACTTGTTGCAAGCCTTTATAACGCCCTTGCCGTAATCGCCGACGGGGTCCTTGTCGCCCGCAACGAAGTAAACGGGCAAGTCCTTGGGGACTGCTTTGATAACCTTTTTGGAACAGGCTTGCTTAATAACCGAAAACAGAATATAGTAGCCGTTGTTTGTAAAATCGAAGCCGCACAGCCTATCCTTTTCGTAAGCGTCCACGTTGTCGTGATTTTTCGAAAGCCAATCGTTACCCGTGCGGGCGGGCTTGAACTTTTTGTTGTACGAGCCGAACGCAAGCTTTTTTATCGTCTTGCTTCTGTTTCGCCAGCCGAAAAAAGCCGCGTTAAGTTTAACCATAAACAGCGCTGTGTTTAAAGTAGCTTTTGATTTAAAGCCGCTGCCCATAATTATTGAGCCTTTGAATTCGCCACCGTAAACGGATATATATTTGCGGCAAAAAAACGAGCCCATACTGTGCCCCAAAACAAACCAAGGCAAATCGCCCGATTCCTTTTGGACGATGAGTTTAAGTTCGTGAATGTCCTCGACGGTGACGGAGTAATCGCGTCGGTCGTTGAAGTAGCCCAAGTCGTCCGCGGATTTAACCGACAGTCCGTGCCCCAAATGGTCGTCCGCACAGACTATAAAGCCGTTTTTATTTAAAAACTCGGCAAAGGGCGCGTAACGCGAAGCATACTCGCACATGCCGTGGATAAGCTGAACCACGCCGCGCGCCTCTCCCTCGGGCTTCCACACAACTGCGTGAATAGTGTTCTTTCCGTCTTTGGAAGGGTAATAAACGTCTTGCATATCAATCTCCTTTTTTAGTTGCCTTAAACGCTAATTTAGCCATAAGCTCGTACGCCTTTTCGCTTGGGTGCAAGTGGTCGCCGCTATCCATTCCCGCGGCGAAAGCAAGCCCGTCGCAAACCTCTTTATCGAAGTCTATACAGTTGCTTAACGAGCGCAACCATTCGTTAAAGCCGCCCCTAAGCTCCTCTCTGAAAGGCGCGTACGTCCTCCACCCGTATATTGGCAAAAGCGTGCCCGTAAACACCTCAAGCCCGTATTTTTCGGCAACGTCCATATAATATTTATAACCCTCTTTAAGCTGTTTTAAATCGGGCAAATCGGACATCGGACGAAAAGGGTTTATTTCCGTGCCGACGGGGTGGATAATATCGTTTATGCCTTGTTGGATAATTACCGCGTCCGCGCCGCTTACGGTGGAAATTTCCCGCTCGAAACGGCGTTTGCCGCATAGTCCGTAGCTTTCGTATGTGATGCAAGTGTATTCGCGCAGAATACGCGTGCCGCTTGCCGCGCGCCTTATGACGGCGGTCGTGTTGTAGGGGTCGCGCATACACTCTATTGCGAAATAGTCCGCCCAACTTTGCGCGGTTATAGAGTCGCCGTAGCAAATTACGGCACGCTTATCGTCGTCCGTCCAAAGGTCTACGCCCGTTAAAAAATAGAACGTATCGGTGCTGCGCGTCCGCTCCAACGGCAAAACCGAGGATAGCGATTGGTCGCCGAGCGAGAAAAAGCCGCGCGTTAACGGTCCTTTTATAACTACTGCCGAGCGCATAAGAGTAAAATCTTTTAAATATACGCTGACGGAAATACTGCCGAGGGGCTTAACTCGAAAGGGAATTTCATCCGAAAACACCTCCTCCCCCGCGCCTATGGTTACGCTTTCGCTGCCGCCGAACGTGACGACGGCGGCGTCCTTTAAGTTGATTTCCCTATCCGAAACGGCGGGCGCAACCGATACGCGCGTTAAAGTAACCGGCTCGGTGCCGCAAAAATTCGAAAAATGCAAACGCAAGGCGTTGCCGCCGAACGCGCACTTTATGGGGTATCTAAGCGTTATGTCCTTTGCGTAATTTTCGGGGCGGCGCTCCGCAACCGAAGTCGCGTTGCCCCAAACGGTTACCCATTTACTCATTTTTATCTCTCTTTTTCCGCTCTCCGCGGATAATTTTTGCTATACCTTTAAAATACTTGCCGTCGAAAAACTCCACAAGCCCTTGAGACCGCACCCCGTCGAATTTTGCGAACTGCGCGGCAGTCCTTAAAGTTACATAGCGCATAGTTCCGCTTGCCGTAGGGCTGCGTTTAGTAACGGCTAGCGCAAATTTTACGGCAAACCTTGACAGCCCACCGCGTGAGTTTTTAAGCTCGAAAAACGGAGTATGGAAGTCGGCTGTTATACGTCCTTTTTTATCGCGCGTAAGCGCATATTCCTCGGCGCATACCCCCGTGCAGTTCGCTGCGGCAACTCCGTCTACGCCCGCAATTTCCGTTTCGCATACAAGCCGCAAATCGTTTGCGGACGCGCCGATATAAATTTTATACAGCCCGCCGACGGTTACCCACTTACCGATTTTAGCATCGAACGAGCGGAAAGAAAATTCGTCGAAAGATATTTTCACCCTTGCGCTTTCGCCCGCGCGCAAGAAAACCTTTGTAAAGCCTTTAAGCTGTATCTTAGGCGCGTTCGCGCTTGCGGGAAATTCTATATAAAGCTGCGCCGCCTCCGCGCCGTCGCGGTTGCCCGTGTTTTTTACGGTGAACTCCGCGCCGCCGTCCAAAGCCAAATCGGAATACTCGAACTCGGTATAAGAAAGCCCGTAACCGAACGGATACTTTGCGCCGTCCGTCAAACCGCGGTAGCCTACGCGCATACCCTCTTTATATTCCACGCAGTACGGGTTATCGGTAAAATATTGCGTGCTCGGCAAATCGTTTATATTAAAAGGGAACGTTTCGGCAAGCTTGCCCGATGGGTTCACCTCGCCCGTTAAAATGCGCTTAACGGCAGCCGCGCCGCCTTGACCGTTCAGCCCTACAAGCAAAAGCGCGTTCACGCCGCCGTCGAAGTCCGTTTCCACCGCGCCGCCGCAAGACAAAACCGCAACCACACGCCTGCCCGCGCTTTTCAAAGCGGATAATAACTTATATTGGTTTTCTGGCAAGCGGATATTTTCCCTATCCACGCCCTCGGCTTCGCCCGCCGCAATTCCGACCGCACAAATTACGGTATCCGCGCGCGCCGCAAGTTTCAAAGCTCTATTTATAAGCCGCTTGCTTTGCTTGCCGTTAAGTTTATAACCGCGCTCGTACCCGACGCAGTTGTCTCCCCCCATACAACCGAAAAGAGTAGTAAGGCGAGTCGGGTTGACGTGCGACGAGCCGCCGCCTTGATATGCGGGCGACTTCGCCAATTCGCCGATAAGCGCATACTTTTCGCCCTCTTTAAGGGGCAAAGCGCCGTCATTTTTTAATAAGACCGCGCACTCCTCGGCGCATTTTTCGGCAAACGCTGCGTTTTCTTTATAGTCGCACTCGGTTTTTTCAACGCTTTTCAGCTTTTTTAAAAGCTTAACTATTCTGTCCGAGCAAACCGTCAACTCCTCTTCGGTCAGCTTGCCGCTATCTATTGCGTTTAAGATTTCCGAGGAAGAAAATTTGCAAGCGGGCATTTCCAAATCCGCGCCCGCTTTCACGGCTGCTACTCGGTCGAAAGTTCCGCCCCAATCGGAAACAACTATTCCGTCAAAGCCCCACTCGCCGCGCAAAACGTCCTTTAAAAGCCAAGCGTTTTCGTTGCAGTAAACTCCGTTAAGGCGGTTGTAAGCCGTCATTACGGCAACGGGCTTGGCATTTAACGCGATTTCGAACGTGGTAAGATAAATTTCCCGCAAGGTGCGCATATCAACCGCCGAATCGTACACCGTCCGCCCCAATTCCTTATTGTTGGCGGCAAAGTGCTTGACGCAAGCGCCCACGCCCGCAGACTGTACGCCGGTTATGTATTCGCGCCCCATAACGCCGCTTAAAAAGGGGTCCTCGGAAAAATATTCGAAATTTCTGCCGTTTAGGGGGTTTCTTTTGATATTGATTGCGGGGGCTAAAAGCACGTCTACGCCCGCCCGAGCCGCTTCGCAGCCTATGCGCCGACCGACTTCGCGGACAAGCTCGGGATTAAACGAGCAAGCCAAAGCCGAGTGCGCGGGAAAACAAGTAGACGGCGCGGAAGCGTTAAGCCCCATACAGTCGTCTTTGCCGTTTTGCGTTCTCAGTCCCGCGGGTCCGTCCGAAAAGTATATGCTTTCGACGTCCGCGGTTTCGAAGGCGTGCGTGCGCCAATAATCTTTGCCCGAAACTATCTCGGCTTTTTGTTTAAGCGTTAAGCGGTTCATAAAACTTTTTTATTATACCATATTTTGTATTGTTTTGCAATAAAAAAATAACGGCGCGCGGACTTGAAGTCCGCGCGCCGTTATTTTAGCGGTTTTCCAACGCTTCTTCTCTTTCTTCTTTATCTCTCATTTTAAGGCGCAAACCGTTGCCCGAAATTATAGGCGAAATAATGAGCCACAAAGCCGCAAGGGTGATTATAACGTATAAAATAATCGACCCGACCGAGCGCGGTCCTTGGAAAATCCAACCTACGAGGTTGAAATCGAAAATTCCGTAAAGTCCCCAATTCAGCGCGCCCAAAAGCACGAGTATATAAGAAATTATATTTGCAATTACCATTTTACTCTCCTTAAAGACAGTATGAACGATATTTTCTGCAATATTCTTAATTGTATTTTTTGTTTTTAATTTCGCTGCGCATTTCTTCGTTTATTAAGGCTTCTTCGGCGTTCTTTTCGGCGGCAAGCAAGTCGCTTTCCGTTATGGCGCCGCGCTTTAAAAGTACTTCGCCGTAGCTTTCCGCAGTTTCGCCAAGGTAACTTTTTCCGTCGCCGCGCAAAGAAAGCACGGCTCTTTTTATGATAATGAAGATATCGGTAAACAGCTCTCTTTTTTTGCAGTAGCGCGCGTCCAACGCAAAAGCTTCTTCATAGGTCAGCCCCTCGTGCCCGCGCAACACCAAATGGTTGACTAACCCCGGGCGAGTTGCGAACCGCTCCATATGGGTATCGTCCAAAAGCGCGCCGTCGGACAGCTTTAAAAGCGAAATTCCCACAAAGCTTAATTTACCCGAAAGTATATCCGTAAGGCGGGGCAAATACTTTATCCCGCCGGTTAAACCCGCAAAAGACTTTAAGTAAACAATTTTACCCTTTGCGCCGAGGTAGGGCGTTTCTTCGAAAGCGTAGCCGGCGCGCTTGCGCGAAATTATCGCTCCCGCCACAAGCACGGGCGAACAAATTATTGTTACGAACAGCGCGAAAACAAAGTCCAAAACGTATTTGAAAAACAGTTTATAATTCAGCTCGATAATAACTATTGCGGCAACCGCTATGACTATTCCGAAGACTGCGTGTCCCGCGGGGGTCTTTAAAAATTCTTCAAGCATCTTCTTCTCCGCTAAGTAAAATCGTTTCTATTCTTTCAAGAGTCTTTTCAAGCCCTTGCCGCGTTTCCGCCGAGGTTGCAATAACGTTGTCCTTGCCGCACTTGTAAACTGCGGCGATATTCGTTACGCTTTTATCGGCTTGCGCGCGGGAAAGCTTATCCGCCTTGGTCGCAATAACCGTGAAAGGCACTATGTGATAATAAAGGTACTCCACCATTTGCTTGTCGTCCTCGGTGGGATTGTGGCGGATATCGGCAAGCGCGAAAACGTGCGCTATATTTTCTTTTTCGGAAAAAAAATCGTCCAAAAGCCGCGCCCATTTCAATTTTTCGGCTTTGGAAACCCGTGCAAAGCCGTAACCCGGCAAGTCCGCCAAAACGAACTGCCCGAAATCGAAATAATTGACAAGCCGCGTCCGCCCCGGCTCCTTTGAAACCTTTGCAAGCTTTTTGCGGTTTGCAAGCATATTTATAAAGCTTGATTTACCGACGTTCGACTTGCCGCAAACGGCGATTATCGGTTTGTCGCTTTTTATAAATTGCGCCTTGTCCGCCGCGCTTGTAATAAATTCCGCGTTCGTAATTTTTAACATTGTTTACAGCCCTTTTATGGCGTTTTTAAACACCGCGTCCACGTCGGTTACGGGTATAAAATTCAATTTTTCGCGGATATTTTCGGGGATATCTTCCAAGTCCTTTTTGTTTTCCGCGGGGATAATGATATTTTTAACGCCTATGCGGTACGCAGCAAGCGCCTTTTCCTTCAAGCCGCCTATGGGCAGAACCTTGCCGCGCAAAGTGATTTCGCCCGTCATTGCAACCGACTTTTTAACGGGTTTTTTGGTGAACGCCGAAAGTATAGCCGTTGCCATAGTTATGCCCGCGCTCGGTCCGTCCTTGGGAGTTGCGCCCTCCGGCACGTGAACGTGAATGTCGGTATTTTCGAACACCTTGCTTTCTAAGCCGTAGCTTGCACTGTTGGAGCGGATATAGCTTATAGCCGCCCTTGCGCTCTCTTTCATAACGTCGCCGAGCTTGCCCGTAAGAAGTATATCGCCCTTGCCTTGCATTGCGGAAACCTCGATGGTAAGCGTAGTTCCGCCCACCGCCGTCCAAGCAAGCCCCGTAGCCGCGCCTATTTCGTCTTTGCCCAAGCTTTTGTCCTCTTCATAGCGTCTTGCGCCGAGGAAGGTTTCCAAATTCTCTTTTACAACGGTAACATTTTCGTCGTTGCCTTCGGCAAATTTAACCGCGGCTTTTCTGCAAACGGCGTCAATCTTGCGCTCTAAATTTCTGACGCCGGCTTCCATAGTGTAGCCCGAAATTATAGCGTTAAGCGCGCCGTCGTCAAACTCTATTTGCCCCTCTTTAAGTCCGTTTGCCGCTCTCTTTTTAGGCACCAAGTAGCGCTTGGCAATCTCGCACTTTTCTTCTTGGGTGTAGCCGTTCAGCTCTATAACTTCCATTCTGTCCAAAAGCGGACGGGGAATGCCTTCGAGTCCGTTCGCCGTTGTTATAAAAAGCACCTTGCTCAAATCGTACGGCACTTCCAAATATCTGTCGCGGAAAGTTGCGTTCTGCGCGGGGTCCAAAACCTCCAAAAGCGCGCTTGCGGGGTCGCCGCGCATATCCGAGGACAGCTTGTCAATCTCGTCCAATAAAAATACGGGGTTGACGCTTTCGGCTTGTTTTATGCCGTTTATAATTCTGCCCGGCATGGCGCCGATATAGGTCTTTCTGTGCCCGCGTATCTCCGACTCGTCCTTAACGCCGCCAAGACTCATTCTTACGAATTTTCTGCCGAGGGCGCGTGCAATCGACGTTGCTATAGAGGTTTTGCCCACCCCGGGAGGGCCCACAAGACACAAAATGGGCGCGTTAAGTCCGTCCGTAAGCTTTAAAACGGCAAGGTATTCGGTTATTCTTTCCTTGATTTTTTCAAGACCGTAATGGTCGTCGTTTAAAATTTTAACCGCGTCTTGCAAATTTTCGGTGTCGGTCGTCTTTTCCGACCACGGCAAGTCAAGCAGCCAATCGACGTATGTTCTTAAAACGTTGTACTCGGGCGAAGAAGTCTGCATCTTGTCCATACGGGACAGCTCTTTCAAAGCTTTTTTCTCGACCTCTTCGGGCATACCCTTAGCCTTTACGCGCCTCTCCATTTCTTCCTTTTCTTCCTCGTCGTCGCCAAGCTCGGTATGAATGGCTTTAAGCTGCTCTCTAAGGTAGTACTCGCGTTGGTTTTTGTCTATGTTTTGGCGCACCATAGAGTTGATTTTGCGCTCCAAACGAGAGATTTCCAACTCGTCGTTGAGAATTTTATCGATAGTGCGCAGTCTGTCTATGACGCGCTCGCACTCCAAAATCTGCTGCTTGGTTTCGTATTTAAGGTTTAAATTGTGCGCCGCGATATTCACGAACTCGTCGGGGTCGCCGCACTTATCGAGAGCTGCGACGGCATCCTTCGATATACGCGACTCGGTCATGGAAATATCGCGCATAACGTTCTTTGCCGTGCGGAAATAGGCTTCTTCCAAAGCCTCTTCGCCGTGAACGGGCTTTACCTCGTCCACCTCGGCAGAAAAAGCGCCGTCCCTAAAATCGATGACGCGCACCGCCGCGCGGTACAAGCCTTGCACGGTAATTCTTATATTGTTTGCGGGCAAACGCGTAATTTGTTTAAGTTGCACAACGGTGCCCACAGAGTACAAGTCGTCGAAGGTAACTTCGGTAAGCTCCGCATTCTTCTGCGTGCATATAAACAGCCGAGAGTCCGCATCCGCGGCGTTTTTAACCGCCGTCAGGGAAATTATCCGACCCACGTCGAAGCTGAGCGTAGTATCGGGGAATACCACTCTGCCACGCAAAGGCACTACGGGCAGAATTTCCGTTTTGTTTCTTGCCATTGTATTTTCCTCTTATATTGGGTGCGCGGGCAAAAAATTCGATTTTTGCCCGCGCCGTTAAATTCTTATTATTTTTAAGCCGTCTTTTCGCCGTAAATTATCTTTGGTTCGGCTTTGTCGGTTACACACTCCCGCGTGACGATAACTTCCTTTATGTTTTTTTCGGACGGAAGTTTATACATAACCGAGGTCATAAAGCTCTCTATAATAGTTCTGAGTCCGCGCGCGCCCGTTTTTAAGCGTATTGCAGTGTTTGCGATTTCTCTGACCGCGCCATCCTCGACGGTGAGCTTCACGCCGTCCATAGCAATCAACTTTTGATATTGCTTTATAATAGCGTTTTTCGGTTGGGTTAAAATGTTTACAAGCGCGTCCTCGTTCAAAGGGTGCAAGCTTACAACTATGGGGATACGCCCTACAAATTCGGGAATAAGTCCGAATTTGGTCAAGTCTTGCGGCTTAACGTCCGCCAACATCTCGTAGACGTTATCCTCGGTATTCTTGACTGTGCCGCCAAAACCGAGCGAGGTGTTATCCTTACGCTTTTGCACTATTTTGTCAAGCCCTACGAAAGCCCCGCCGCAGATGAACAGAATGTTTGTGGTGTCTATCCTTAAACATTCTTGTTGGGGGTGTTTTCTTCCGCCTTGAGGGGGAACGCTCGCAACCGTGCTTTCGATAATTTTAAGCAGCGCTTGCTGAACTCCTTCGCCGGAAACGTCGCGGGTGATGGAAACGTTTTCACCCTTCCTCGCTATTTTATCGATTTCGTCGATGTATATAATTCCGCGCTGAGCCTTTTGAATGTCGTAGTCGGCGTTCTGAATAAGCTTCAAAAGAATATTTTCAACGTCCTCGCCAACGTAGCCCGCCTCGGTTAAAGTAGTTGCGTCGGAAGAAGCGAAAGGCACGTTTAAAATCTTAGCAAGCGTTCTTGCAAGCAAAGTTTTGCCGCAGCCCGTGGGACCCAACAGAAGAATGTTGGACTTTTCAATCTCAACGTCCTTGTCGCCCGCGTCTTTAACCATATTGTTTATGCGCTTATAGTGGTTGTACACCGCGACGGAAAGCACTTTTTTAGCCTCGTGCTGACCTACGATATACTTATCCAACTCGTCCTTTATTTCCGCGGGCGTCTTTAAAGGAACTTGCTCCGCTTCGGGCGCGTCAACCTCTTTAAGCATATCGCCGCAGATAAGGACGCACTCGTCGCAGATATGCGCGCCGTCGTTGCCCCTTATAAGCCTTTTAACCAAATCTTCGGTTTTTCCGCAGAATGAACAATGCTTTTGCTCTTTCAAGAAAATACTCCTATTACAATAAACTTATCTTTTATAGAACACCTTATCTATAAGCCCGTATTCGAGCGCCTCTTGCGCGGACAGGTAGTTGTCCCTATCCGTGTCCCTTTCTATTTGTTCAAGCGGCTTACCCGAATTTTGTGCAAGAATAGTGTTTAACTTATGTCTTGTTTTTAATATGTGCTCCGCCGCGATTTTTATATCGCTTGCTTGACCTTGCGCTCCGCCGAGGGGTTGGTGAATCATAATTTCGCTGTTGGGAAGAGCGTATCTTTTGCCCTTCTGTCCGCTCGATAAAAGGAACGCGCCCATCGAAGCCGCCATACCTATACAGATAGTCGAAACGTCGCACTTGACGTAGTTCATCGTGTCGTAAATCGCAAGTCCCGCGGAAACCGAGCCGCCCGGGCTGTTGATATAAAGCGAAATATCCTTGGAAGGGTCCTTCGCTTCGAGGTAAATAAGCTGCGCGACTACGGTGTTTGCAACCGCGTCGTCAATCTCGCCGCTTAAAAAGATAATTCTGTCCTCTAAAAGACGGCTGTAAATATCGTAAGAACGCTCCCCGCGGGAAGTCTGTTCAACTATATAAGGAACCAATGCGCCCTTTTCTTCCATTTTCAAACACCTCGAAAATTAATCTTCATTCTTAGCCGCGGGCTTTTTAGCGGCGGTTTTGGTTGCGGTAGACTTTGTCGCAGTAGATTTTGTCGCAGTAGATTTAGGAGCCGCGGACTTAGCAGCAGTCGTTTTTGTCGCAGCGGATTTTGCTGCGGGCTTTTTTTCGTCGGTGTAAAGCTCGTTATTAGCCATAAGGAACTCGAACAGCTTGGTTATTACCAAATCGTTCTTGATATAGTCAAGCTGACGGGGGTCAATGGTCTTTTTGTATTCTTCGGCTGTCTTTTCAACCGATTTAGCTTGCTCGGCAATCTTGTCGTCCACTTCCTTTTCGGAAACGGTTATATTCTCGCTCTTGATAATCTTTTCTATAACAAGCTGTTGAAGCACGCGGGGCTGTGCTTGCGAAACGAACTGAGCACGGAACTCTTCCATACTCTGCCCGATGTATTTAAGATAATCTTCGAGCTTGATGCCTTGATACATAAGGCGGTAAGAGAAGTCTTGCACCATTCTGTCGATTTCGCTTTCAATCATCGCGTTGGGGATTTCCGCCGTTGCGTGCTTGGAAATTTCTTCGACGATGCTGTTCTCGGTTTCGTCGCGCGAGCGGTTTTCGGCTTGTTTTATAAGTTTTTCACGCGTTTTGTTTTTGTATTCTTCGACGCTTTCCGCACCGGCGTGCGCTTTGACGTACTCGTCGGTAAGCTCGGGAAGTTGCTTTTCGAAAATCTTATTTAAAGTGATTGCGAATACAGCGTCTTTGCCTTTAAGATTGTCAGCTTGATAGTCGTCGGGGAATTTGACGGTGATGTCCTTCTTCTCGCCCACCTTCATACCCTCTACTTGCTCCTCGAAGCCGGGGATAAAGCTTCCGCTGCCGAGCACCAAATCATACTCTTCGGCGGTGCCGCCCGCAAACTTTTCGCCGTTTACCGTGCCCGAAAAGTCGATGTTTACCTTGTCGCCCTTCTTGGACGCGCGGTCTTTAACTTCGACTTCGTTCGCGTTGCGCTCCAAAAGCTTTTTAGCTTCGGCGTCAACGTCGGCGTCGTTAACATTATACTCATACTTTTTGATTTTTAAACCCGTATACGCGTCGATTTTAACGTCGGGTTTTACGGGAACGACCGCCGCAAGCGTTACGCCCTTGCCGTCGGTCATATCTTCCACGGAAAGCTCCGGCTCGCCTACTGCCGTAAAGTTAGCCTTCTCCTTTTCGAGTATAGCGTAGTAATGTTGGGAATATAAAAGGTTGAAAGCCTCTTCGTAGAACAGTCCCTTGCCGTAATAATTTTCAAGAACGGGCTGGGGCGCTTTACCCTTTCTGAACCCGGGAACGGTATATTTACCGCGGGTTTTCAAATACGCCTTGGAAATTGCGTCTTTCCACTCTTCTTGCGTGAAAGAAATGGTAAGTTTGACCGTGCTTTTTTCTCCGACTGACTGTGTGTATTTCATTTTTTACTCCTAAAATATGTAGTTTTTTAAATTTATGCAAATTGTATTTTAGCACAACTTTATAATTTTGAAAAGCAAATTCAATACGAATTTGACACTTTTTATTTTATGAGTTATAATTTTCCAAAGGAGTTTTTTATGCCGCAAGACGCATTTACAATAAACTTTATAGCGAAAGAACTTGACCAAACTCTTGTCGGCGGGAAAATTTCGAAAATAGTACAGCAAAATAAAGATTTGCTCACTTTTATTATATACACCCGAAACGGCACGGTTAAACTTGAAATTTGCCTTTCCGCCAAGGGTTGCCGAATAAATTTAACCGGCGCGGAAGCGCCAGCACCCAAAACGGCGCTCGGTTTTTGTATGCTTTTGCGAAAGCACTTGCAAAACGCCGAGATAACGCGCGTGGGGCAAATCGAGGACGAGCGGATAGTTTATTTTGATTTTAACTGCACTTCCGAATTCGAGCTTGCGAAAATGACGTTGTACGTCGAACTTATGGGAAAATACTCTAACGCGGTGTTGGTGCAAAACGGAATTATAGTAGGCGCATTGAAAACCACTGCCATTGGCGAAAACACGCGCCGCGTGCTTTTTTCGGGCGTAAAATACAGCTTGCCCGAGCCGCAAGATAAGTATTCCCCCCGTAATATGGCGCAGATAACGCATATTTTCGACGGAACGGACGGCGACAAGGCAAAGATTATTTCCGACAAAATTAAGGGCGTCTCGTACGCTACCGCGCTTGAAATTGTATCGAATTACGGCGGAAACCCTACCGCGGCAGAGGTTTTTGCCTACTTGAACGACGAAATTTGCGCTCCTTGCGTAACTTTTACGGACGGAGAACCGACCGATTTCAAAGTGCGCTCTTCCGCGGAAGATAAGCGGGCTTTTGACAGTGTTTTGGAGGCGCAGACCGCATACTATGCCCAAGTTAACGCAAAAAGGGACTTCGAAGACAAGGTAAGAAAATTATCGCTTGCCCTTGCCTCGTCGGTTAAAAAATACGAAAAGCGGCTTGCCAATATCGGGCAAAAGCTTTTGGACTGCCGAGATATGGAAACGGTGAAATTGAAGGGCGAGCTTATTACCGCGAACATTTATGCGATTTCACGCGGAATGGACGGATTTGAGGCGGTAAATTACTATGATGAAAAGGGCGGAAAGATAAAAATTGCGTTAGACAAGTCGCTTTCGCCCGCGGACAACGCGCAGAAATACTATAAAAGATATGCAAAATTAAAGCGTACGGCGGTAAGCGTGACCGAACAGAAAAAGGAAACCGAAGAAAAGCTGAACTATTTACACAGCATTGCTTCGCATATACGCAACGCGGAAAACCTTTGCGACCTTATCGAAACCGAGGAAGAATTGCGAAGTTTAAACCTTATCCCCGCCGAACAGAACGGCAAAAAGAAAACAGTAAAAATAACGCCGTATCGAGCATATATGTTGGGGGGAATTAAGATTTTGGCGGGACGTAACAACGCGCAAAACGACCGACTTTTGAAGAGTATTTCAAGCGAAGATTTATGGTTGCATACCCAAAGCTACCACTCTTCCTATGTGGCTATAATTTGCGACGGCAAGCCCGTACCCGACGAGGTGTTGCTTGCGGCGGCGGAAATATGCGCGTTTTATTCGGACGGACGCGACGGTAGCAAAATACCCGTTGATTACACGCGGCGGGCGTGCGTTAAAAAGCCGCCCAAGGCTAATGCGGGCTTTGTGATTTACACTGATTATAAGACGGTGCTCGTGGACCCGAACGCGCACGAGGAGTTGAGGATAGAGCTATGAAAAACGAAATTAAAGACGAAGAAATAAAAAGCACGACCAAAACCTACTTTTATATTTCGATAGTTATGTGCGTACTGTCTGCGGTAGCGTTCGGGCTGAGTTTTTCGTTTATGGGAATTTACGCGCTGATTGCAAGCCTTATTTTAGAGCTTTGCGCCCTCTCCTTTGCGGTTACGCAAAAAAGGAAAAATCCTTTGCCCGCGCTGAAATTCGTTTTTATTGCCGCGTATGTATTGCTTGCGCTTAGCGCGCTGCTGTTCGTGGGCGGGCTTATCTACTCCGCTATCGTATAAAAACCCGAAAAATTCGCCATTATTAATTGTGATGGACAGAATTTGCATTGCGGTACTTGAAAAAATATGTTCGCTTGCGGCTTTCGGCAAGTTCGTCGTGTTTTCCGAGGATGAGTTATTTGACGTGTTCCCCGACGGCGAGAATAAAACCGACGGCGCGCTACGCGGCGCATTGAAAAGCCTTAGGGAAGGCGGATTTATCGACCTTAAATATTCAAGCGGCAATTTGTACTGCATAGCCCCTTTAAAAAAATACGAGCCTTTACCCGAACCCGTAGCGGAAGAGCCGAAAATTGAAGAAAATACCCCAAAAGTAAGGCATATGTGGGGGGCAATCTTTATTTCGGCGTTTTTCGGCGGGGCGGCGGGAAGCTTAGTAATTTCCCTTATATTCGCACTTTTGTAGATGCTGACGAGATACGAAAACGAGGTAATGTCCGCCGTTTACAGCCTTTGCGACGGCACGGACGGCTGCCTTGTTTCCCCCATAGATATTCTGTCCGTTCTGCCGGCTAAACACAAGATTAGCCCCGATAAGCTCGAAGATATTCTTACCGCGTTAAAGTGCGACGGGTACTTCGATTTGATTCCTTCCGAACGAAAGGGAGAAAAGATGTACGTTATAAACTTGAAAGAAAGCGGCTTTGCGTACAAACGCACGGCAAAGCAAAAGCAACGCGATATAACATTTAAAATTTTTCTTGCGTTCGTAGGCGCGCTTGCAACTTTTATATTCGGTTTGATTTTAAAAGCGATTTTTTAAGCATTCCGTTAATTCATATCTACTTCCTCTATATATTAAGAAAATAAACGCCGCGGGCAATTCAGCCCGCGGCGTAATTTTTATTCTACTCTCAATCCCCAACAACGACGGCGCTTTGCAATTTCCCTTTCGTAATTCTTCCAAAGGTTCTGCACGTTGTCGTTGGTTTCAAGCTCGGGTCCCGTTTCAAGGAACTTGACTTTGTTTGCAATAAGTCCTTTAAGACAGTGGTTCATAATTATAGCCACCGCACCTTGGTTTGCGTGTGCTTTGGCAACGCCTATGCTTAACGTATCCGCCACCTCGCAATGTTTCATCGCCTTGATATAAGGAATAATACCGCGCGGGAACAGCTTGCCTCGGCATTTGTTTAATACCTCTTTCATAGATGGGATAACCAAGCCGTACGCTATTACCTTTTCGTCCTTTAAAACCACGCCCGCAAATTCGGGTTTAAGCACGGTATAAACGGTTTCCATTTCACGCTTTTTTTGCTTTTCGCTCAACGGCGAAACGCCGTACAAATCCTCGAACGCCTCGTCCAAAACGTCCATAGCTTGCATTATGTATTCGGAAAGCTTCTTTTTGTCGTGCTTCAAATAATACGCAACGTCCAAAATTCGGTATCCGTTGCGTTCTGCGATTTTATCGCTTAAACGCTGTAACCTTTCGTCGTGCTTTTCGGGCACCTTGACGCGGTAACAGTTCCAATCCACCACCTTATACGCGCCAAGCTTTTCCATATGCTCGACATAATAAGGGTGATTGTATATCTCTATGTAAGAGCTGTCCCTATCGAACCCGTCGATAAGCATTCCCTCTTCGTTCAAGTCGGAAAAGCTCATAGGTCCGACAATCTCTTCCATTCCCAACTCTTTTGCCCACTTGTAAAGCTCGGCAAATAAAGCTTTGGTAACCTCGAAGTCGTCGATAACGTCGAAGCGGGTAAAGCGCAGCTGCTTATATCCAAACTTTTCGTTAGCGCCTCGGTGCCAAATTCCCGCAATTCTGCCCGCTATTTTGCCGTCCTTGTACGCCAAAAACATTTTGCAGTCGGCAAAACGGAACGCGTCGTTAATTTCGGGGTCGAACTCCGCAAATTCGTCGCTTAAAAGGTTGGGGCAAGCATAGGGGTTGCCTTTGTATAAATCGATTATGAACTTGAAAAATTTCTTCTTGCCCTTGTTGTCGTTCAAAGAAATTTCTTTAACTTCAATCATTCTTCTCTCCGTCGGTGGGTTCGGCGGGGTTGACTTTTAAGCCCCAGCAACGCCGGCGCTTTGCAAGTTCGGGATTATACCTTTTCCAAAGATTGTTGATATGCCTATTATTTTCAAGCATAGGTCCCGTTTCAAGGTATTTTACGCCAAGCTTATTAAGCCCTACAAGGCAATGATGCAAAATCATAGCGACGGCGCCCTTGTTGTTGTGCTCTTTGGTGATACCGATACTCATCATATCGGCAACTTCGACGTGAGTCATCGCCTTTATATAAGGGATAATTCCGCGAGGGAACACACTGCCCCTGCCTTTTTGCATAACTTCGTTTATGGACGGCATCATAAAGCCGTATGCGATAACCTTGTCGTCCTTCATAATAACGGCGGCAAGCTCGGGGATAAGCACTTGATATATGGTAGCCATTTCGCGGCGCTTTTGCTTGTCGTTTATGGGCGAAACACCGTAAAGGGGCGCATAAGCCTCGTCAAGAATATCCAAACACTGCATAATGTATTCGGAAAGCTTTTTCTTGTCGTGCTTTAACCAATATCTTACGTCAAGCACCTCGTAACCGTTTTTCTCTTGAACGGCGTTGGCAAGTCTTGCAAGCTGTTCGTCGCCCTCGGGGGGCACCTTCATTCTCAAACAGTTCCAATCCACCACCTTATACGCGCCGAGCTTTTCCATATGCTCGACATAATAAGGATAATTATAAATTTCAATATAGGTGCTATCCTTGTCGAACCCGTCGATAAGCATTCCCTCTTCGTTCAAGTCGGAAAAGCTCATAGGTCCGATTATCTCTTCCATACCAAGCTCTCTCGCCCACTTGTAAAGCTCGGCAAATAAAGCTTTGGTAACTTCGAAATCGTCGATAACGTCGAAGCGGGTAAAGCGCAGCTGCTTGTAGCCGAACTTTTCGTTCACGCCGCGGTGCCAAATTCCCGCGATTCTACCCGCGATTTTGCCGTCCTTATACGCCAAAAACATTTTGCAGTCGGCAAAGCGGAACGCATCGTTTTTGGCGGGGTCGAACTCCGCAAACTCGTCGGTGTAAAGATTGGGGCAAGCATAGGGGTTGCCCTTATATAAGTCGATTAGGAACTTAAAAAACTTTTTCTTGTCTCTTTTAGAGTCAAGGGATATTTCTTTAACTTTTATCATTTTTTCTCCAAAGGAATAGGGCGCTTGTCCGCAACGAAAATAACACCGAACGTTCCGGGTCCGCAGTGCGAACCTATTACGGGACCTACCGCTTGACGTTTTATTGTGATGTCGGGGCGCGCCTTTTTAATTAAATCGGCAAGCTCGTTACCCATATCCTCGCAATCCGCGTCAACTACATAAACGCCGTATTCGGGGTCGGTTATTTCTTGTACAACTTTATCGGCGAGAGATTTCAAAGCTTTCTTTCGCCCCATAATTTTTTCATAGACGCTAAGTCCGCCCTTCTCGTTAGTGGTAAGAACGGGTTTAAGTGACAAAATAGTACCGGCGACGGCTGCCGCACCCGAAAGTCTGCCGCCGCGTTTTAAGTGCATCAAGTCGTCAACCACAAAGTACATTGCAACTTTGTTGGTAAAATCGTTTAAAAAATCAATAATTTCCTCGTCGGAAGCGCCGCTGTTTTTCAGCTGTGCCGCTTTTTCGACTTGAATACCCGTGCCGAGGCAAACGGAATTTGTGTTGAATACTGTGCACTTTCTTTCGGGGAACTCTGTTTTCAGCTCGCTCAAAGCTTTGTCAAGCTGACTGAACGTGCCGCTCATTGCGTGGGAGAAGCTTATATACAAAACATCTTCGCCCTTCGCAAAATAGGGGGTTAAAATTTCTTTATAATTTTCGGGGTTTAAAGCCATCGTTTTGGGGACGACGCCGCCTCTAACCGCCGTAAAAAACTTTTTGAAGTCGGTATTTTTACCGAGGTCGTAATTATATTCTTCGCCGCCGTAGCAATACGGCATAGAAATATAATCCACGCCAAGCGCTTCAGCTTTCGTGAACCACAGCTCGCTGTTGCTGTCGCATAATAAAACGCTCATTATTTTCTCCACACAGTGTTCTTAGGCACACTCTAATCAGCATTTTATCACAATTTGTCGAAGTTGTCAATCATTGATTAACGGTTAAATATGAACCCAAGTTAAGCCGAGGCGGACAATTTGCGTACAAATTGACAAAACAACACAAAGTTATTTGCTTTTTTCTTCTTTTATTGTTAAAATGAGTTATACTAAGAATAACGGCAAAAGGTTTTTAGATGAAGCATAAAAAATTATTCGTAACTTTTACGGTAATATTCACGGTACTGCTCTCTTTAATCATCTTTTTGATGATATGGTATTGGGGCGACAGATATGACGGCGGCAACAACTTCGACGGGTTTAACGATTTCCGCAGCGAAATAGAAATTCCCGGGCTTAAAGACGGCGCTTGCCCGCAAGGCATAACTACTTATAAAGCGAACTATACCGAAACCGTCACCGACGACGAGGGCAAGGAAACCGAAGTAAAAAAATCGCAAGATTACTTTTTTATTACCTCGTATTTTAAAAATCAGCCCTCGCGCATATACGTTGTAGGCAACGTTACGGGCGAAGTCGGGTATGTTTCTTTGAAAAACGCGGACGGCAGCGATTACACGGGGCACTGCGGCGGAATTGCGACAAACGGGTACTATCTTTGGGTAAGCTCGGACGATAAAGTGTTCGTAGCTACGAAGGATAAGTCCACGTCAACCAACAATATTGCAACGGAAATTATAAAACTTGCCGCAGAAAACGGCGAAATTCAGTTTAAAAATTCGTTCGGTGCAAACTGCAATGCGTCGTTTTTGTATTTTTACGACTATGACGGAGGCGCAACGAATACTCCTTCATCGAACGATAGGCTGTACGTCGGCGAATTCTACCGCGCGGGAAAATACGAAACGAACGAAAAACACTGCTTGACTACCCCCAACAAAGAAACGAACAGAGCGTTTGCGTATGAGTACAACACCTCTACTTCGACGACTTTCGGGCTTGCAACCGGCGACGGCTACGACGCAAACGGCGAGAAAGTGCCCGCTATAAAGAAAATTTTCTCCATTCCCGATGAAATTCAAGGCTTTGCAAGGACTTCCAACGGATTGGTATTATCGCAAAGCTACGGACTGAAAAATTCGCATATTTATTATTATGGATTTCAGTGGGAAACGGCGTCGCTGAGCAAAAACAGCCGCATAAAATACACCGAGATTGAAAAAACGGGCTTTAAGTATGACGAAAGCGTTAAAACGATAAACGGCGCGCCCTACTACGACAGCAGCCTTTACGTTTATTATATAGAGCGCTCGTCGTTGTTGAACGACTACTCGATACCCTCGATGTCAGAAGGGCTTTGCACGCTGAACGGAAGAGTTTATGTGTTGTTCGAGTCGGGAGCTAAAAAATACAGTCCTTTCGTAAGAAAAGTGTTGAAGAATGTGTATAGCTTCATTCCGAGAAAAAGCGACAAATTTTAACAAGCGTTCCGCTTGACCGGATATCTTAAATGCTACAAGACAAAGACAACTAACCGCAAATCAACAAGCGTTCCGCTTGATTTTGCATATTAATTGCTTGACGGCAAAACTTACAATCCAAATAAAAAAGCGGCGCGGTTCGTTTGAACCGCGCCGCTTATCTTTTCATTTATTTACAAAATGCCAAGCAAGCTTGATACAGTGCGTATATATCCGCCTTGGAAATCAGCTCGTAAGGGGCGTGCATAGAAAGCACGGGCACGCCTACGTCAACCGTGTCTATGCCGAGGTTGGAGATAAACTGCGCAACGGTGCCGCCGCCGCCGACGTCTACAGCGCCAAGCTCGCCCGTTTGCCAATATACTCCGTTGTCCTCGAAAATGTCGCGTATCCAGCCCATAAATTCGGCAGACGCATCGTTGGTAGAGGACTTGCCGCGCGCGCCCGTATACTTTGATACCGCCGCGCCGCAGTTTATAAACGTGGTGTTGCGCTTTTCGAACGCCGATGCGAAAGCGGGGTCGTAAGCCGCGGTTACGTCAGCCGAAATGCACTTGGAGTTGTATCTGACCTCGATGGGATTAGCCTTGAAAGAATTTGCGATAGTTTCGATAACGTCGCAGATGACCTTTGACTGCATACCCGTATTGCCTACGCTGCCAATCTCTTCTTTATCGGCAAACACCGCAACGACCGTGTGTGCTGTCTCGCAGTCGAAAATGGCTTTCATTTCGGGGTAAGCGCAGACCTTGTCGTCGTGCCCGTACGCCGCTATCAAAGCGCCGTCAAAGCCCACGTCGCGCGCCTTGCCCGCGGGAACGAAGCAAAGCTCCGAACACTGCAAGTCGACTTCCGTCAAGCCGTATTTTTTGTTTAAGAGGTTTAAAACCGCGGTTTTTACAGCTTCTTTTTTGTCTTCGTCATCCTCGCCTACCGCGGGAAGCCCGCCGATAACCGCGTTAAGGCTTTCGCCGTCAATCGCCTTTGAAAGAGGCTTTGCCGCTTGCTCGGCGCCGAGGTGAGGTAAAATATCGGTAATATAGAATACGGGGTCGCTCTCGTCCTCGCCGACGCAGATTTCCACGCGCTTGCCGCCGCGCAGCACCGCCACGCCATGCAAAGCAAGGGGAATTGCCGTCCACTGATATTTCTTAATTCCGCCGTAGTAGTGCGTTTTAAAATAGCACAGCCCCGCGTCCTCGTACATAGGGTTGGGTTTTAAATCAAGACGGGGCGAATCAACGTGCGCGACCATAATTCTAACGCCGTCCTTTTCGACGGGTTCGGTGCCGACCTTGATTAAAAATACGTTTTTGTGTCTGTTTATAAAGTAACGCTTATCCCCCGCTTTAAGCTTTTCTGAAAACGAAAAAGGTTTAAAACCGTTTTCTTCCGCAAGTTTTTTTGCCGTTACCGACGCATCGCGCTCGGTCTTGGAATTATCGAGGAAAGACTTGTACCCTTCCGCGAAATCGTAAATTTCTTCAAGCTTTTTGCCGTCCGCGTCCTCATAGACGTTTTTACGTTTATATTTCAAATCCATAATATTAACTCCTTTTAATTTTTCATACATATTATAACTTTACAAACCGATTTTGTCAACGCTTTTATAATGACAAAGCCGCCCGCGCAATTTGCGCGGGCGGCTTTTTTATGAGGAATATATTACATATTTTCGACGTCGGCGTCTTCGTAGAAGCCGTCGTCGTCGCCGTTATCGCGTTTTCTGTTCTTTACAACAAGCACTGCTATTACGATAATTGCAATTGCCGCAACCGCTGCAAACACTCCTACCACCCATGCGGGCATTCCGCCGTTCACGACAACTTCTGCGGGGTCGCCCGAAGTTATGTTGCCCGTGATTGACAATACGCCCTTAGTAGTTTTAACGGTTTCGCCCGACCTAAACGTAAAGTTGTCGTTATCGACGATTTCAAGCTCTACGCCGTGTCCGCCGACCTTGATAAAGTCTCCCGTCAAAGTTACTTTTATTTGGATAGTTTCGCCGGTCTTATCGTCGGTAAACGCGTAAGTGCCGTCGCTTGCATAGTCTGCGTTACAGCTCCAACCGACTATAACGGGAGCCGTAAACTGTCTTTCGCCGCTGTAAGCGAACTCTGTTTCACCCCACTCTACTTGAAGCGTGCGGGGCATAACCGCAAACTTGCCGACGTTGGTTGCGTCCTCGTCCGAAAGCTGCTTTTTGTAAGTCAAAACGTACTTACCGTTCGTAATGCTTTCAGCGCCCTCGAATACTATATCGTACTCACCCACGCCAAGCTTGTTAATGCTTAAATCGGTAACCACCTTAGCGGAAAGTTTAGCGAAGTCCGCCGCGCTTACCGTGGAAAGATTGGTGTCGATATAGCCGTTTTCATAGAGGTAAGCCGCAAGCTCCTTGCCCTCGGGAACGGGAACGCCGTCGTCGAAGGTGCCGCCGTAAACGGCTTCGAACCGCTTATCGGAGAACACGATTTTTATGCACAGCGTGCTTCCGAGTACTTCCACGCGCCACTGTCCGTAGTAAGTTTCGTGGTTTGCCGCTTCGATTCTGAAATTGATAGCGTAGTGTCTATCGGCTTTTTCAAGCCCCGCGGCAATCTCTTCTGCGGTAAGCTGCTCGAACGTAGGTCTTACCGTGCTCCAACTCTGCTCGTTTTCCGGCTCGGGAATAAGGTCCTTATCCCCCAAATCGAGGCTGTATTTCTGCCCGTAGTAAACAATTACGGTAGCCCCCTCGTTGCCTTGAAGTTTTATGTACGAGTACTCTCCCGCAGAGTTTTTCTTATCCACGGCAGCCGCAACGGTCAAATCCTCGATAAGCTGACTGTAACCGTTTTCGTCCGTGCCCGCAGTAAAGATTATCGTCGCCTTTTCAACGTAGCACATGCCCCAACCGTTTACGCCGTCGTCCGTCATACTGCCTACGAATGTTACGCTGTACTTATCCCGGAAGTCCTCGGCATTCCATTCGCCCTTGATAAAGTAGTCGCCGTCAGTCCAAACTTTCAAGTATCCCGCCGCGTCGAAATCGCTTGAAGATATCTTCAAAAGCTGCTTGTAAAGGTTTAAAGTAATTCCCAAATCGTCGCCGGCAGCGGGACGTCTTAACGGGTCGTTATCCCAATCCCAACTTCCTTCCAAAATGCCTTCTACGTTATCTTCCGTAAGCGAACCGTAAGTAGTAGTAATATCGTTAATGTGAATTACGATATTTCTGACGGTGATTTCGTATACGCGCTTAATCTTCGCCTCGTCAACGGTGATATTCTCGGGCAAGCTTTCGAGTTTTATATAATACTTGCCTACTTCCTTTGCCGTAGTTACGGGGTTGCCGTCGCCGTCCAAAAGCGGAGCCGTGTAAGTATCGTCCGTGTAGAACACTACGTCCAAAGGCAGCCAATAGTCCTCGTTTGCGGGGTCGCCGTCGTTCAAGCTGTAATACCAAGCTTGCACCTTGTGCGACTCGCCGTCATAGGTGAGGTTTGCCGTCACGCGTATATCGCCGTAATTCACGGTCAACGTAATGCGTCCCTTTGTAAAGTCGATATCGTAGTTACACAAAATTTCTTCGAGCTTGGAAATATCGTCTTTCATAACGATATCGTAACCCGCTTGGGTGTACGCCGCGTCGGGGTCGTATGCGCTTGTCAAGAAGTTAACCGCATAAACCGCCGCCTCTTCCTCGCCCGAAACGTAAGTACCTACGCCGAGCGAAGCCGCCGTATCGTCGCCTTGGAAGCCGTCGAAACTTGCCGTAAAATTCGCAACGTCGCCCGTTTTAACCGACAAATCTTTTGCGGTAATCTTCAAATCGGCTTTGTTCACTACGATTTCGTAATTACCGTTGACAACCGTGTAATTTTTGTTCAACGCAACGCCCGATTTAAGCCCCACGCGCAAAGTGTAAACGCCCGCGTCCTTAATTTCGGAAACGGTTTCACCGTCCTTTAAAAGCGTGTAAGTAAGCTCCGGCTCTTCGCCGTTTACGGGGTTGTCAAGCTCGGGAGTAACCAAACCGTCGTTATAAGCCGTGCCGTTGTAAGTAAACTCGTTATTTTCGAAATCCCACTTGACCGTTATGGCTTTTGCAAGAATTTCGAACTCGTATTCGAGCACGCCGTTCTCATCGACGTTCACGGTTGCGCCGTTGGCGTCCACATAAGAAAGCACATAGTTTTTATCCGCAAGCTTGGTTTGCGCCTTGTATACGCCTACGTTCAACCCGTATGTGGGCAACGTGCCGGCAAGGGTAACGTTTAAAATAACAGTATTCCCGTGCGCGTCCGTAAAGCTTGCTTGGGGGGTCTGCTTTGCGCCGTTGTAGTACAGTCCGTTAGACGACCATTGAACTGTGACCGTTTTCGGATTGATTTTGAACTTAAACGCGCTCTGTTCCGCAGTCAGTTGAACATTTCCGTTTACGGGCGTTGCCGTTACGGTGTATTCGCCCGCAGAGATAGCCGCAGCCTTTTTATTGCCGCTTGCATCGGTAATTTGGTAGCTGAACGTTACCCCAGCCGCAACCGCATAAGGCGCGTGGGCCTCTCCGTCGTACACGATTTCAAGCGCGCCGCTTGTATGCACTTCTCCGTCATAGTACCACAACAAATCGTCGGGCGTGGTCTTGACAATAATAAATTTACAGCTTTCGGTGCCCGCCTTAATTGTGTAGTTGCTGCTGCCGACTATATAAGCCGTTGCCGTATGCGGCGCGCCTACGGAAATAACCGTTTGTCCGCCCTCTACGAAGACAGAAACGCCGCTTTCCAAGAATTTAGCAGTAGCGTAAGGCTTGTAAACCGTGTTAAGGTTATACTCGTATTTTGCAAGGCTGCCGTCCGAGTTGTTTTCAAGGCTTATGCTGTCCTCGTCGTCCGCCTTTACAAACCACTTGACTTCTACCGCCAAAGGCGTGACGTTAAACTCTACTTCCTTAACCGCGTTTGACTTAAACGCGAAGTTTTCGGTATCCGTCAAGAATGCTTGCGCCTTGTAGCTGCCTACGTTTTTACCCGTGCCGTTAACGACGACTAAGGGATTTTCGTCAAGGCTTGTAAACGTCATTGCAACGCCCGTTTCCTCATCGATAAACCCAAGGAACGCCGCCACGGGGGTTTGTTCCTTGCCGTTATATTCGTATGTGAAGTTCACGCCCGCGGTTTCGGTATCATCCGCGCTTTCGTACCACTTCAAATCCACCTCGAACGGGTTGATTACGAAATAATTTTTCTTGAAGTTAATATCGTAGTTCGCGTTTGCCGCCGTGCCGCTTATAAGATATCTGCCTACCTCTTCGAAGCCGTACGCAAGCCCGCCCGTCGCCCTTGTAAGGGTTACGCCGAGGTCGGACTTTTCGTGTCCGTCCAAAAGCGCGCTGCCGCTTTCTATCTTCCAAGTAAGGCTCGGCAAATCGCTTTCGAGCGTGCCGAACTGCGCCTTAACCTCGTCGATGACAACCGTAATTTCCTTGGGGGTAACCGTAAGGCTGCCCGCAACATAAGAAATTTCGTAATTATCGGAAGAATAACCGCAAGCAAGCAAGTCGTAGCCGCCTACGTCCGGATATTTAAAGGTTGAGCCGTCCCAAGCCGCGAAGTCGTAAATTTTAAGCCCCGCGTCGTTGTAGCGCTCCGCGTCCGTATCGAGGGCGACTTCGCCCGTTAAATCGTCCGCCGTATCGCCGTTTACAAAGCCCTTGAAAATAACGTCGCCTATATCGATAGTCACGCCGCTGCCGTAAACTACCGTCAAGGGGTTCACAGCTACCTTCAAATCCGCTTTGGTAATTTCATATACGGGTTTGGTAGTGCCGTCGTCCTCGTCAAGGTCGTATTTAACGCCGTCCGCGTCCACACGCACCCATAATATTTCGTAATTGCCGGCAATCGCCGCGTTTTGCGCCGCGCCGCTTATTACATATTTACCGACGGTATCGCCGTCCTCACGCGTAAGCTCTATTTTTAAATCGTCTTGGGGCAGAATACCGTCAACCGCGGTTCCGTCCGCCTTAGCCGCAGCGTACGCATAGGTCAAGTTTGCGGTTTGACCGTAGGTTGCGGAAGCATCGTTAATTTCCACAACAACCTTTCTTGCAACTATTTTGCCCGTAACTTCGGTTGCCGTGCTGTCGTCAAATAAAATTATGTAGTTGCTCCAAAGCTTGCCGTCCGCCGCGGGATAAGTAAAGCTAATGCCGTTTACCGCAACGTTTTCACCTACGCCCGCGCTTGCAAAGTAGCCGTTGATTATAAGGCTGTCGCAAAGCCTTTGCCATTCCGCAGTTGCGTCCGTTTGATTGATTTTACCGTTTTTGGCAACTATGTTAAAGCCTACGCCGTCAACCAAAACGGGTTTTAAGAACTCAGCCGCAAACGTTGCGTCGTAAGTTTTGTCCTTTACGGTATAGCCGCTTATTACAAGCTCTGCGGGCTTAATCTGCGCGAACGATACCCAACTGTCCGAGGTAAGCTCGTAGTTTTCTGCCGCGTCGCCCGTCAAAATAAAGCCGTTTATTATAACCGTATGCCAACCCACGTTTGCGTTATCGAACTCTGCGGGCAATTCCGCGTCGGGGTCTATCGCAACGCCAAGATTAGCCAAGTCGCCGTCAAGCACGCCCAAAATTTTCAAATCGTCGGTGGCGGTTATCGTTGCCGCCGTAGTGCCGTCGTAATACTTATCCTCTGCCTTTATGCCGCCCGTTACGGTAACGTGCAGTTTGTTAATTATCCACTCGAAGTTCAGCGCCGAAATAGTGCCGTCCGCCCACTCGTAGTTTTTAGTATCGTTTATAGTTACCGTTGCAGTGTACTTACCCGCGTTAGTTGCGGCATATGTGCCACCCAATGACATTAAAAGGCTGTTGTATCCGCCAACCGAATAAGTCTGCTCTGCGCCGTTGTAGGTAAGATTTCCGCTTGCCACGGGCTTTACAAGCTGCGCCTTATGAATGGTGTAAGATTTGTACGTTTGCGCGCCGCCTTTAATTTTGTAGTTGACAGCCGCCGCGCCCGTTAAGCCCGTTAACGAAACGTTATAATTGCCCGCGTCGATACCAGCGTCGGCGGCGTATATTACGGGGGTAACCTTGTCGTTGCCGATAATTCCGTTAAGGGTCAGCTTGGGATATTGCAATCCGCCCGTATAGTACAGAACCTCGTCATCCCACTCCGGCTCGACCTCTACTTGCTCGATAATAAGCGTAAACACCTTGTTTGCTACAACCGAGCCGCTGACCTCTGCCGAGAAGGTATATGTTCCCGCATTTTTAATTTGTTGCACCGCGCTGCCGTTTGCGTCCAAAAGCAAAACGTTTGTAACGGTTGCGCTTGTTGTGTTGTAATATGCCTTAACCGAATAAACTTCGCCCGTATAAGGCACGGTATGGCTTGAAGCACTTGTTGTTCCAAGCGAAACGTTGCCCTTTAAATATTCCCAAGTAAACGCTCCGCTTGCCGTCACGAATAAAACTTCGTCGTTGTTTAACGCAGCAATAAATTCGCCGCTTGTACCGAAGTAATTCGTGGGGTCGTCGGCGCCCATATAACTGCCGTAGCCGTTTGTAAATACTATACCGTTATGAACCGATGTTTCTATTTCCAAATAGCAACCCGCAGTCAGTTTGCCTACTATATTTATTTGTTGCGATGAAGAGTGCAAGTTTATTTTAGCTTTCGGGTTGCCGCTTATATTCAACGTGCCGTCCCTAAAATATAGGTCGTCTGCGGTATTCACCGCCGAGTTATTGAATATCTGCCCGCCGGTAAAGGTAAACTCGTGTAGACAATAAATACCGCCGCCCGCGTTCAATGCGTGGTTTTCGGTAATTATACCTCCCGAAATTTCGCATATACCGCCATAACCTATAAATATACCGCCGCCTGATGGCGAAGTATTTCCTTTAATCAGTCCGCCCGAAATATTAACAAAGGCTTTATTTGACAGCATTGAAACAGTTCTTATACCGCCGCCTTCTCTGCTTGCAGTGTTTCCTATAATCTCGCCGTCAAACATATTAAAGATCGCATAGCCGTTTACATAAATACCGCCGCCGTCACCGACGACCGATTCGTGGCCGACTTCGTTACCGATAATGGTTCCGCCGTACATGTTAAAAGTAGTCCATGAATCGTGGTCAATATGACCGGTGATATACGCTCCGCCGCCCATCTGAGCTTTATTGGCTTCGGCAGCGGTTGCGCCGCCTATCGTGCCGCCGTAAAAATTGGCTATACTTCCCTCGTCTGCTCTTATACCGCCGCCGAATGCGCTTGCCGTATTGCCGAAGATTTGTCCGCCGTATATCGAAAAACTAGCTGAAATAATTCCGCGTACTCCGCCGCCGCGGTCGGATTGGTTGTTTGAAATTACGCCGCCGTTCATTATGAATTCGGCGTTATACGCAACGCCGACTCCGCCGCCGCCGTCCGCAAGTCCTCCCTCTATAAGGGTTGAAACGTTTTTAGTAATCGTGCCGCCGTCCATTGTAAATACGGGGAATGTGTTAATACTGCCAACAACCAAAACGCCGCCGCCCGCATTTGTTGAGGTATTGCCCGATATCGTGCCGTTTATCATTTCGAACGTACCCGGGAAAACGTAAGAACCTTTTACAAACACGCCGCCTCCTCCGTAGCAGTTGCCGTCTTCCACGTCGGTCTGTTTGTGTCTTGTTACGCTGTTATCGCTTATAGTGCCGTTGTACATAATAAACGAGCCGTCAACGTACACACCGCCACCGCCTTGAATGTTATCGTTGTTCTCCAAGGGCGAGGTAACGGTGTTGCCTTTTATTTCGCCGCCGTACATTTCAAGGTTGCCGTGCATGCGGTCGCTTGAACTTTGCCCAATGAATACGCCGCCGCCCTTTTCGATTGCGGAGTTGTCGGAAATGATTACACCGTCATATATATTGACGTTACCGAAAGTATAAACGCCGCCGCCCGCACGTGCAGAGTTGTTGGACAGAGTACCGCCATATAAGTTGAATGTGCTGCCGTTAGTAACATATATTGCGCCGCCACCGCCGGTTATAATGCCGGAAGTACGGTCCCATATAGCTTTGTTGCCCGATATTTCACCGCCGTTCATTATGAATGTATCGCCGGTCATGTACACACCGCCACCGTTGCTGCTTGCAGTATTATTAATTATCAAGCCGCCGTTCATTGTAAACGTTGATTCACTATCGATGTAAATACCGCCGCCGCAGCCGCTTGTGTTGCCGCTTATTTCGCCGCTTTTCATCGTAAACGTGCCTTTAACATAGACGGTACCGTCGCCGGCATGGTTTGCGCCCGTTAATTTGCCGTTGCCAACGCTATCTTGAAGCTCCAATGCGCCGTAAACGTAAATAAGGTTACCGTTAGTTTGAATAGTTTGTAAATTTCTGTTGATTATGTGTCCGTTAAGGTCTAAAATAATATCGGCGCCGACGGGGATATTAAGCGAGCCGTTGTAAAAGCCCGTGCCGCTGCCGAACGATGTGGTATAAGTTGCGTCGGGTTGCGCCGTCCAATCATCGGTTAGGGTGAACGTGACTTGCCCGCCCGTTGATATGCTTTCGTCAACGGCTGCGTTCCACGCTTCCGCTAAGCTTGCGGCAGACTGTGCCGAAATTCCGTTGTCGGTTTGCGACTGTTCCGAAACGTCAACCGTTTCTCTGCTTTCAGCGTTTGCAACTGAAAAAGGGTTGCTTGCAAAAAGCACTAAGCAACCGAACAGTACCGCGATAAGCGCAACTATTAAGCTGATTTTTACTCCTTTGTTCCTATTTCTGTTTTTATACATATAGTATACCTCCTCTCTTTCAAGAGATTTATTTAAAACCCCGCTACGCTTGCGCATATGCGGCATTTAACAAATTTAAAAGGGTGGTTCGGGAGGTATTAAGTTTTATAGAAGTTCACAAATTTTTTTGTTGTACGCAAAAAAATTTTGTGATTTTTTGCCGCGCCAAAACGCGGTTATGGGTTGTGTAACCGATTTTATACAGTTCGGGTGCAAAAAGCGGATAAAGGAATATATCCCTTATCCGCCCCGAACCACATTATTTCGCGTATTATCGCGGAATAACCTAACTTTAAAGACCACGCGCAAACAGTTTTATAGCCGTAAAATTCAAGACGGATATATTCGGTTTTTTTCGTGGTCGGTAGTTTCATTATAGTTAAATTAAACTTGCTTGTCAACTCATTTTTGAATGTTTTATAGTTAAAATTTGGTGTAAAATAAGGATATTGGGAGGGCAACTGAGTATGGACGTTATAAAAAGGCTTAATTCTATGCGTTTGGAACGCAATATGAGCGTTTATCGCCTTGCCGAGCTTTCGGGGGTGAACCAAAGTACGCTTGCCAACACGTTTTCCCGCGGTACGGTGCCATCTATACGCCATTTAGAGATGATTTGTGACGCTTTGGGCTGCACTTTGGCGCAGTTTTTTACCGTTGACGAGACTTTTATGGAGCTTACGCCCCAAGAACAGCTTTTAATGAACAATTACCGCAAATTGCCCGAAACTATCCGTTTTTCCGTTGCAACGATTGTAAACACCGTGCCAAGCATTCAAAATTGACGCGTTGACCCCCAATATACTACAATTTTTAACTATATTTCATATTATATTAAATTTGAGTTGCGCATAGTACATTTTTTAACTATATTTTCATTCCCCCGCGGATATGCGGCAACTAAAAAATTTTTAAGTTTTAAGACCACAAACGGGCTTGCGCCGCCCCCGCGGCGTTCCGCCCCGAACCACTTTGTGTACCGCCCCGCGGCTTTATGCCGCGGGGCGGGTTTGTTTTGTGCGCGCGGCTGCGGTCACTGCGGTGCGGGCGCTTGCGCAAGGCGCGTACACGGCGCGCGCTTAACGCGCGCACAAAAAAATTTTAAAATTCCGCAAATTATTGCGGTTTATCTATTTACTAATTATATAATTTAGTGTATAATGATTTTTATGAGCGCGGGCAAAAACGCCGCAAAGAAAATTGCAGTGCTTGCAATTTTGACGGCTTTGAGTTTAATTACTTTCATAATAGAAAGTTTATTCCCCCCTTTAATCATTCCCGGGGCTAAAATGGGGCTTGCAAACGTGTTTTCTTTTGCCGCGCTGATAATGTATTCCCCGATAGAGGCGTTTGCGGTAGTTGCCGTGAGAACGGTTTTCGGCGCAATATATGCGGGCAACTTTTCCGCGGTGCTGTACAGCTTTACGGGCGGCGTAGTGTCTATGGCGGTTTCTTCCGTGTTGATGTACCTTGCACACCCGCGCGTTTCGGTTATGGCCGTGTCGGTAGCGGCGGCGGTGGCGCATAACATTACGCAAAACATCGTGTTCGTGTTTTTGAGCGGCTCGTACTTAATGTTTGGCTATATGCCGTATTTGATGTTGCTTGGGGTACTTTCGGGCGCAATAGTCGGCGGGGTGACTATGCTGATTTTTCGCGGCGTGCCGAAAAGCGCGTTCGAGAAAGTGGTTTTCGAAAGAAAGAAAAAAGTCAATAATTAATTTAAAAACAATATAAAAACTGAAACGCGCATTTGCGTTTTAACGGAGGTTAGTTTTGAAGGCAGTAAAAGGAAAGTACTACTTCGGCGGGGTTCACCCCAAGGGTAAAAAAGAGCTGACGGCTGATTTGCCCATTGAGGTTATGTCCGCGCCCGAGGTCGTTACCGTTTCCACTTCACAATCGCTCGGCAAGCCCGCTATCGTCTGCGTTGCGGTCGGGCAGAAGGTGAAAGAAGGCGAAGTTGTTGCAAAGGCGGACGGGGCAATTTCTTCCGACGTGTTTGCAAGCGTTGCGGGTACGGTTACGGAAATCAAGGAAGAGCTTGGCGCAAGCGGCGTAAAGGAAACTTTCGTCGTTATTAAAGCCGACGGCGCGGATAAATTCCGCTTCCCTCCCCTCACTTCCCCCACGGCGGAAGAGATTAAGGCGAGAATCAGAGATTGCGGAATTGTAGGGCTTGGCGGGGCGGGCTTCCCCACCGCCGTGAAAGTTGCGCCGAAAACGCCGGTGGACACGCTTGTGGTGAACGGGTGCGAGTGCGAGCCGTATTTGACTTGCGACCATAGGCTTATGGTTGAAAAGACGGACGAAATAGTTCGCGGGGCAAGGTTGCTTGCAACGGCGCTTGGCGTAAGCAATATTGCAATAGGCATCGAACGAAACAAGCCCGACGCGATTGCCGCGTTCGAGCCGTATGAGGATATTAAGGTTGTTATCCTTGCCAAAAAGTATCCGTTGGGCGGCGAAAGACAGCTTGCTTATTCGGTGACGGGACGCAAAATCCCTCAAGGAAAAATACCCGCAGAGTTCGGCGTGGTAGTGCACAACGTGGGTACTTGCTTTGCGGTGTGCGAGGCAGTTGAACAAGGCAAGCCCTTGTACGAGAAGGTGATAACCGTTTCGGGCACAGCCGTAAAACAGCCGAAAAACTTGTTGGTTAGGGTAGGCACTTCCGTAAAAGAAATAGTGGAATATTGCGGCGGCGAAGCCGAGAACCCCAAAAAGGTTGTGCAAGGCGGTCCGATGACGGGCGTTGCGCTTGCAAACTACGATAATTACACGCACAAGACTACTTCCGGAATATTACTGCTTTCCGCAAAGGAAGCCGCGGCAGACGAACCTACGCCGTGCTTGAACTGCGGAAAGTGCGCAGACGTGTGCCCGATGCATCTGATGCCGATGAACACTGCGTTTTACTCGGCGGCGGGCGATTTCGAGGCGGCGGAGAAATACGGCAACGTTAACGCTTGCATAGAGTGCGGGGCGTGCGAATACATCTGTCCCGCAAAGCGACCGTTAATTCAAGCAATAAGAAAGACGAAGGCTGCGCTTCGCCAAAAGAATTAAGGAGATTGAAGAATGGATAACAGTATCGTAATTTCCACTCCTCCCCACGTTAAATCGAAAAGAACGACGCGCGGCATTATGCTTGACGTGTGCATTGCCTTGTTGCCTTGCGCAATAGCCGGCATTGTGTACTTCGGCTTATTGGCGTTTATGTTGGAAATGGTCGCGGTTGTTGCGTGCGTGGCGACGGAGTTCGTCTACTTCTTTATTGCAAACAAGGGCTTTGCCAAAAAGTGCAAGGACGCGGGCAAGGTGTGTTTGAGGTGGTGGAAGCAGTTTGACTTCACTTCCGTGGTGACGGGTTTAATACTTGCGCTTATTCTTCCCGCGACGACGCAGTGGTATGAAATTCTTATAGGCAGCATATTCTCGATAGCTATTGTAAAAATGCTGTTCGGCGGCACGGGTAAAAACTTGGTTAACCCCGCGGCTACGGGGCGCGTGTTTATGGCTATCTCCTTTGCGGCGGTTTCCACCTACACTGCGGCGAATATCCCCGCGCTGAACTTCGAAAGCGGAATTTTCTCGAACGCGACAAACCTTTCTTGGTTACTGTCGGCGTACCCCGAAACGAAAGTTACCGTGTTGGACTTGTTCCTCGGTACGGGCGTTGCGGGCTGCATAGGCGAAACGTGCAAGCTTGCGATTATAGTCGGCTATATCTACCTATGCGCAAGAAACGTCATTAAATGGTGGCAACCGCTGCTGTTTGTAGTTGTTTTCGGGTTTGCGGCTGTATTTATGAGCGGGTTCGGCTTTATTGCAACGGGCGGCTACATATTCGATATGAAGCTGTTCTTACCCCACCTTTTCTCGGGCGGCGTGCTGTTCGGCGCGGTGTTTATGTTCCCCGACTACGTTACTTCGCCCAAAGGCGTTTACGGACAAATAGTTTATTATGTAATTGCCGCGATTTTGGTTGCGGTACTGAGATACTTCACGAAAATGGAAGTTACCTCGTTTGTGATTATTCTTATGAACTTGTTCGTGCCCCTCATCGATAAGTACATTATCAGAAAGCCGTTCGGCTATGTTAAAGTTAAAAAGGAAAAGAATAAAAAGACGCCCGACGAAAGAGTTGCGGAAGCCGTGGACGCGTTGAAAGTCGACGAAAACGCGGCGGCGAAAGTCATGCACGGCGAAAAAATCGAAAATGCGGAGCTTAGCCCCGCGGCAAGCGTGCAAAGCGTGAATGCGGGCGACGTTAAATCCGATAAGGAGGAAGCGTAAAATGAGCGTTAAAGGATTTTTCAAAAGCAACGTATTCAAGTGTCTTGTAACCTTGTTGTGCGTACTGCTTGTAAGCGGAATATTCCTAACGATAATGAACGGGCTTTTGGCGGTTTCGGACGAGGAAAGATTCCAACGCGCGATAAGCAAGATTTACGGCAAGTCCGTAGCAACTACGGCGGTTGCGGTTGCGGACTATAACAGCAACGCGACTATCGAAGAAGCTTACAGGGTTGAGGACGGAAACTACCTCGTTAAATCCACGGGCAAGGGCGGTTACGAAAACGGAACGGTTACCTGCTGGGTGGTTATCGAATTTAACAACGGCGCCGTATGCGGCATAGGCAAAGTCGTAATAGACAGCAACAAAAACCAAAGCTATATAGACAGAGTTACCGATAAAGCGTTGAATCAGTTCGGCGAGCTGTACAACAGCGAGATAAACGAGAAAGGCTTCACCGAAAATATGATAACCAACGCGACCGTAAAGGGAACTAAGACCGCTATCTGCAACGCGGTAAACGGAGCGCTTGACTTCGTTAACAACTCCTTCGGTAAGGTTAGGGCGTTGGGCGAAAGGTTCCTTGAAGAAATTCAGAAGGCTTACGGAGAAAACGTTATATCGGTTTACGGTACGGACGACAAGGGCGTTGAAAAACTGATAACTAAAGAGGACGAAACCGTAACGGGCTTCAAGGTTGAGGCGCAGCACGGAAATGCAACCGTAAACGAGTACTACAAAGTCAAGTATACGGTGGGCGAAAACGAAATATTGCATTATCTTATAACTTCCACCGGTAACGGCGGATATCAGGACGGTACTGTTACCTGCCGCGTAGCAATAGCTATAACGAACGGCAAGCCTACCACTATTTACAACGCAACGATAATCGGAAACGTAGGGCAGTCCTATATCAACGACATAAAGCATATGGGCAACTACTCCGGTAAGGACATTACGGGCGACGGATTTGCGTTCGAGCCTTCGGGTGATTTCTTATCTTCGGGCGCAACCAAATCGTCGACGGCGATTGCAAACGCGGTGAACGGCGCGATAACTTACGTTAAGACCTTAACGTTCGAAACGCCCGAAACAAATCCCGACGGCGGCGGCGAAGAAAACGAAGAAGGAGGTAACGTATAATGAATAAGTATAAAAAGATTACCTTAGACGGACTTATTTATCAAAACCCCACGTTTATGTTGGTTTTGGGAACTTGCCCCACCCTCGGGCTTATTTCTTCGGCGTTCTCGGCAATGGGTATGGGACTTACCGTAGTGGTTATACTTACTTTAAGCAATATCTTGATATCGGCTTTAAGAAAAGTTATACCCAACTCGGTGCGTATACCTTGCTATATCGTAATTATAGCGACGCTTGTAACTTTTGCGAGAATGTTCCTTGAAAAGTTCGTGCCCGACTTATACGACAGCTTGGGCGGCTTCCTTGCCCTCATAGTAGTAAACTGCATAATACTCGGTAGGGCGGAAGCGTTTGCAAACAAGCACACCGTTCCCGAAGCTGCGGTTGACGGAGTTATGCAAGGCTTGGGCTTTACCGTTGCGCTTACGCTTATGGGCATAATTTGCGAGTTCTTCGGAAAGGGTTCCCTCTTCGGATATCAGATTATGGAATTTAAAATCAGTATGCTTGCAAAACCCGCGGGAGCGTTCCTTATTTACGGACTGAGCATTGCGGTGTTCACCTACGTTATCGATTGCATCGAGCGTGCAAAGCGCGTAAAGGCAAACAAGCTTGCGCGTGAAAACCTTTTAAGGGAGGTTGCGTAAACTATGGGTACTTTTATTGCGATAGTTCTTGCGGCTGTTCTGACGAACAACTTCATTACGGTTAAAACTTACGGTATCTGCCCCTTCCTCGGCGTTTCCAAAAAGACGTCGTCAGCGGCGGGCATGGGCATAGCGGTTACTCTTGTTATGGTGCTTGCAACCCTTGTTACCTATCCTATTTACACCTACGTTATGGTGCCCCTCGGAATTGAATTTTTGGAGATAATCTTCTTTATCTTCATAATAGCTTCCCTTGTGCAGATGTTGGAAAAGATTATTCAAAAGCTTTCCCCTTCACTGTACGGAGCAATGGGTATCTATCTGCCCCTTATAACTACGAACTGCGCCGTACTCGGCGTGACCGAGCTTGTTATAGGCGATATGTCATCGTTTATAGGCGACGCTTCTATGAATATCGGTTGGGCGGTTCTATACGCGCTGTTTGCGGGCTTGGGCTTCACCCTCGTTATGATTATAATGAGCGGTATGCGCGAAAAGCTGAATTATTACAAAACCGCTAAGGCGCTTGCGGGCTTCCCCATCGCTATGGTAACGGCTTGCTTTATCTGTATGGCGTTCACCGTGTTCAGCTATATCAGCTTAGGTTAAGGAGGAAGCGGTATGAATTTACTTGAAATCACCAATCAAACTTGGATAACTGTAGGCATAGTAGCGGGCATATTTGCGGGAACGGCGCTTATTATAGGTATTTTAATTCTTATTGTGGGCAAGTTGTTTAAAGTTGACGTAGACGAAAAGATTACGAAAATTTTGGATAATCTTGCGGGTGCGAACTGCGGCGGTTGCGGCTGTTCGGGTTGCAGCGGGTTCGCTTCCAAGCTTGCCGACGGTAGCGGTAACCTTGCGGACTGCCATGTAACCTCGCCCGAAAAGAAAGCGGAAATAGCTAAGCTTTTGGGCATCGAGCTTAAAGACGAAGAACCTACGGTTGCGGTTGTGCACTGCAACGGCGGCATAGAGAACTGTGCGGATAAGTTCGAATACACCGGCAACCCCACTTGCGCGGCGAACGCTTCGCTTTTGGGCGGGAATAAGGCTTGCTCTTACGCGTGCCTCGGTTGCGGCGACTGTAAGGCGGTTTGCCCCGAGAACGCGATTGAAGTTACGGGCAGACTTGCGCAAGTAGACCCCGACAGATGCATTTCATGCGGGGCGTGCATTACGACTTGCCCCAAGGACATAATCGACCGTATCCCCTCCTCCGCGCCCGTGTTTGTGGCTTGCTCTTCAAAGTGCCGCGGCAAGGAAGTGACAAGCGTTTGCAAAGTTGGCTGTATAGCTTGCGGCATTTGCGCTAAATCTTGCCCGCACGGCGCGATAACTATGAAGGACAATTTGCCCGAGATAGATTATTCAAAGTGCACTGGGTGCTTAACCTGCGTTGCAAAGTGCCCGAGACACATTATTATAAGCCGTAAGGTTGTTGCGGAAGAAACTCCCGCACAGGAAGAAAAAGCGGCTGAATAAAATTAATGAGATAACCGCGTATTTATTGCAATTATTATAATGATAAAGCCCGCCCCTGCGCCGTTTGGCGCAGGGGCGGGCTTTATTTTGCTATCACGTTTAGCGAAACGCTATTACATAATTAAATTCGGGTCGTCGTAATCTCTTGAAAGGGGTTCTATTCTCAGCCTGTGAGGGTTGCAGTAAATTATCTTGTTGTTGTCGTCTATCGCGGGGAAATAAACGCACTGTTTGCCGTTGCAGTCCGCTTCGGTAACCTTTACCGTCTTTGCGGATTTATTTATATAAATTACGTTAACGCCGTCCGCAACGTTTACGGTGACGGTTAAACCGTTATCGTCCTCTTTTACGTTTTCCGCCGTTACCGTATCCGAATATACCGCTCCGCCGTCGAACCCGTATTCAAACACCGCCTGCCCTTCAACGAATACCCTTACGCCCGTGAGAGGGCTTTCGTCCTTGGTTGCGAAAATTACGATAAACAGCACGGCGACTGTTACCGCAATTACGCCATAGATAATTAAATCCCATATTTTAAAGCCCTTATCGGCTTTGACTTGTTCTACTTTTTTTAGTGACATATGTTTATTCGACGGTGAAGATTACTCTTCTGTCGTTCAGCTTTTCTTTTACGAACGAAATTGCCTTTTCCTTGCCCATTGCCATTATCGCCGTAGTGAGAGCGTCGTCCTCGGCTGCGCTGCCGCCTATTACGGTTACCGACATTATGCCCGTTTGCACGGGTTTGCCCGTCGTGGGGTCGATAACGTGGCAATAGCGGACACCTTCGATGGTGTAAAACTGCTCGTTATCGCCGCTTGTGGAAAGCTTTTCGTTTAAAATTTCGGTTTCGACGTACGGCTTTCTTGACGAGGAACGCGGGTTGGACAAGCCCAATTTATACGCGCCGCCTAAGTGCCTTTTTACGAGCATACTGCTTGAACCGAAACTGAAATATCCGAATTCGTAACCGTAGTCGTTAAATAATTTTTCCACCTTATCCACGGCGTAGCCCTTGCCTATGCCGCTCAAATCGATATGCATGGTCAGCGTTTCGCCAGCCGCTTCAACGGTGTATTCGGGCTTTACCGCGTAGTGCGTTTCGCCATCGCGGATTAACTGCAATTCGCCAAAGTGCGACGAAAGGTCGGTATATTTTGCAACGAGCTCGTCCGAGGGCAAATCTTCCTTAGTCATTACGCGGTGCTTGTCGCCGAAGCCGTAGGCAAGCACGTTGTAATACAGTGCGGGGTTGTAGTAGCCTTCGGTCACTTCGTAAATGCGCTTGGCTTCGCTTATTACCTCGTACGCGGTTTTGGAAATTTGTACCTTTTCGCCCGCGGCGGCGGCGTTGAAGCGCGATACGTCGGAGTTCACGACCGAGGTTGAAAGCGACTTGTCGATATAGTCCAACTGCTGTTTAACGGCTTGCGTGAAACTAATAAATTTTTTACCCTCTTCTGTGGTAAAATCTGCAAATTTTTCTTTATCCGTATCTTCTTTAAAGTCGTCCGACACCGCGACGGTTGCGTCGGTATACATTGAAAAATAGGTTATGCCTTTCGTGGTGTAGCCCGTGCTGTCGGGGGCTTCACCTCCACGCTCCGTCGGGGTATAGCCTTCTATAAGTTCGGTTTTAAAGCTACCGTCCACGACCTTAAATCCGTCCTGCATATTTGTGTATAAACCGTAAGTTTTATTATTACAGCCCGCCGCGCAGACTGCGGCGCATACGACCGCAAGAAAAGGCACGGTTTTTTTAAGTAAATTCATAGCTTAATTATAACATTAATTTCTTTTAAATGGCAAGAAAAAACCCGCCTTAAAAAGGCGGGTTAAAGATTTTAAGTTGTTTATTTTTTAAGCGCGTTTTGTACGGCAAGGAGAAGTCTGCCGCTGCCCTGCGTTGAGTTTGTAATGAGCAAACCGCTTGATTGAAGCTCCGCATTGTGATCAGCATTGTAAGGTTGCCCCATAGTGCCGGGCTCTTTTGCGCTGCCGTCCAACTTCCAAGCATAGTCGGTGAAAACAGATATCTCAAGGATATCGGCAACTGCTTTGCCGTTATACTGTTGCAAAAGCCAGCTTTCGTTATTCGTCCAATTGCTTACTGAGTTCTCAGTCCAGCCATAATCAGGGTTTGCGTTACTTACAACGGTCCACTTTTGAGCATTACCGTTTGCATCCTTCTGAACGCTAACTGCATAAGAGTCGTCGGTATTGGTTATATCCTTAACACCGGTAATAATATTATTTTCAACGGTTACTTCAACGACCATACCGTAAACACCGTATTGGCTCATATAATGATATTCCCCATAGTATGTGCCGTTGTAACCGCCCGAACAAGCCGTTGCCGTTGCAACGCCGGCGCAAAGTGCGGTTGCAGCAACCAAAACAGATAAGCCTTTAAAAATCTTTTTCATAACAAACCTCAATGTTTTTAACTCTTTATAAGTTTAACACAGTTGGAAAAATGTGTCAACCGTTTATTGATAAATAGTTAACGAAAATTTATTCCGTTCGGAGTGCGACGACGGGGTCTTTCTTCGCTGCTGCCGCTGCGGGAATTAAGCCCGATATAAGCGTTAATACAACGCTTACGCAAACCATTATAAGCGCTTGCCATATAGGCAGCGCGGCTATCGAATAAATTCCGAAAAGCGTGCCCAATACAAGGTTTAATATCAGCGAAATAAGGTAAGTTACCACTATGCCGACTATGCCCGCGGCAAAGCCTATTATGAAAGTTTCCGCGTTGAAAAGCCGTTTTATATCCTTCTTTCTTGCGCCGACAGCGCGTAAAATGCCGATTTCTTTTATCCTTTCCACGACGGATACATAGGTTATAATTCCTATCATAACAGTAGAAACGACGAGGGACAGCGCGGTGAACGCTATAAGGGCTATGGTTATCATTTCAATCATGGTGTTGACCATTGTGATGATAAGCCCGACTTGGTCGGTATAATTTATTTTGTCGGACTCTTCGAGCTTGACTGAGCGCTCGTTGCCGTCCGCGTCCGTCCAAGTATAAGTCGCCCCCTCTTTACAAAGGTCGTTCCAACCGTCAAGGTAGTCGGTGGCTAAGTCCTTACTGTCGAAGTTGAGGGGATAAACGTAAAACGCAATCGGCAGCTCCCCTCCGCCGAGAACGGAGGCTTTCACCCTAAGCGAGGCGTATTCGTCGTTGTTGCCGTTGCCGAACATTCCGCCCATCATACTGTTCATCATCGAGTTCATCATTCCGCTGCTCGACGCGGTGACGTAATACGAAAGCTTTAAGCCGTTTTCTCCCCTATCGTGCGAAATTTCGTTGTATGTGTAGTGATAAGCGAAAGGCAAGCCGTCAAGCTGCTTGTTGGGCTGTTCGTTTATGTAATTTACTATTTTGCTGTTTCTGCCCGTTTCCAATGCGTGGTCTGTCAAGGCCTTGGTATAATACATTCCCGTGGTCAAACTGCCGTAAGATACGCCCGACTTTTTCTGTAAAATGACTTTGACTTTCAAATCTACGTCGTTTTCACTTTCGGCAAAGTCCTCCGAATAAGGGAAGTATTCGTAAGCGGCGGGCTTGGGCTGTTCGCCTATACCCGTAGCGGGAACATAAAGCATATCCAACGGCGACGTGGTCTGCGTATAATTCGTTTCGCGGTAAATCGTGTCGTTGGGGTACCACTTGAACGAGCTTTCCCCCTCGCCGTCGATAAAGAAGTCGTAATCTTGACCGTTCAAGAAGTCGGCTAAAACTTCGTCATACTCGTTGTTTTCAATGCCTTGGGAAATATCGTCCGCGCGCTCGGCGTATTTCAAAAACTCATCTTGGGTGAAATATCCGTACTGACCCAAAACAAGGTCGGTTGTAGCGTGGTCGTTTACGACCATTACAATACTGTCCTTTGATTTGAAAATATCTTCAAGCTCGTTTTGTGTTAGCTTTTCGGTCTTGCCGAGCGAAGTTGCCAAAATATCGTATTGGCTGAGGATAAAGTCGTAATTGTCGGGCAGCTCTTGAAAAGTGCTTACCGTGGGAATTACTTGCGCGAATTGGGTGTATTTTTCGTTGCCCTCGATTTTGCCGACCTCGCTAAGCACCGCCGTGTACATAGTGCGGATACCCGTAATAGACACCTCTTCGCCGTCGTCGTCGCTATCGAGCTTGAAATTCGTATAAATATTGTTGGCGAAATTTATGCCGTAATCGTACTGCAAAGCGTTGTAATAGGTTGACGGCATTTTGGAAACATAGTCCACATAGGCGGGTGTAATCGTGTTTGTGGTCATAGTGTCGCCCAAGCTCATAAGAGTTTCGATAAGGCTGTCTACATAGACCTTGTCGTTTAGCCTTGTGGGGTCTACCTTTACGTTTTGCGCGGACGCGAAGTCCATAAGCGCGGTGAAGTCGATTGCCGTTTCCGTGACGGATAGCGGATAGCCCGAAAGCATATCGTTTTCCATATCGGCGATAAAAGCCTTTACTCCCGCGGATATCGCAAGCACCATCGATACGCCTATTATGCCGATACTGCCCGCAACCGACACAAGCGCGGTGCGCTTGCGCTTGGACAACAAGTTTTTAAGCGACAGCGACATTGCCATACCGACCGACATAGAAGCCTTTTTCTTTTTGCCCTTGTTCGTCTTTTGGGGCTGTTCGGGTTGAGGAGCGGCAGCTTCGGCAACGCCGTCGAACGGCGTCGTATCGTCCACCACCTCGCCGTCCAAAAGGCGAATTATGCGGGTTGAGTACTGTTCGGCAAGCTCGGGGTTGTGCGTAACCATTATAACAAGGCGGTCTTTTGCAATTTCCTTTAAAAGCTCCATTATTTGAACGCTCGTTTTACTGTCAAGCGCGCCCGTCGGTTCGTCCGCAAGTACTATTTCGGGGTCGTTTATTAGCGCACGGGCAATAGCGACGCGCTGTGCTTGCCCGCCCGAAAGTTGGTTGGGGCGGTTCTTTAATTTATCGCCCAAGCCTACGCGCTCTAACGCGGCTATCGCGCGTTGACGGCGCTCTTCCTTGCTTACGCCCGAAATAAGCAGAGCAAGCTCTACGTTCTGCAAAATGGTCTGGTGCGGAATCAAGTGATAGCTTTGAAAAATGAAGCCTATCGAATGGTTGCGGTATGTATCCCAATCGCCGTCTTTGTATTCCTTGGTGGATTTGCCCTCGATTATAAGGTCGCCCGAGGTGTACTTATCAAGTCCGCCGATAATATTCAAAAGCGTGGTCTTGCCGCAACCGGACGCGCCGAGAATGGAAACAAGCTCGTTACGGCGAAACTTAATGCTTACGCCCTTTAACGCGCTGACGACGCCGCCCGCAACGGGATAATCTTTTTTAATGTCTACAAGTTCTAACATTCGGTATTTTCCTTTTTTAAGTTTTTATTGTTCTTATAATGTTCAAGTTCGGCGGTCAAGCCGTTTTCGGATTTAAAAGGGAACACGAAGCTTGCCTTTTTTTGCTTTTTTTCGAATTTTTCTTTAATGCTTTCTTTAAGTTTTTCAAATGAAACGACTATATCGTGATTTTTTGCAAAAGAACGGATTTTTGCCGATAGGTTGACAGAGTGCGCAAAGTCTATTAGGAACGCGCCGAAGAACAGCCCCACGACGAACGCAAAAGCCATATGATTGACGAACCAAACAACGGCGTCGATTACGAACGGCGAAACTACGAAATAGAAAAACGCCGAAACGAGCAGCCAAAAAAACGAAAACAGCGGGCAAATTATGCCTTGCAGATTGCCCCAACGATTGGTGTAGTCCCACAGTCTGATTTTCATACCCTTTATGAATATCAGACCCGCAATATATTCTATGACCGTCATAGCAACGCCCATAATCAGTATAACCACTACCGCGTTCCAAGCCGCGCTGCCCGTATCAATCGGGATAAGCGAAATACCGAACAGCCCGACCACTCCGAAGCCGTAAAGCGGTAGATACGGTCCCGTCAAAAATCCCGGGTTAATCCATTTTTTTGCGGTGAAGCATCTTCTGAAAATAACTTCCGTGCACCAGCCCAAAACGCTGCCCACGAAAAACAGAAACGCCGCCACAAGCAAAGCGTCTACCCAACTCATTTGTGAAAAGTCCCTCTTATTTTATTCTGCCGCCAAGCAATCTTGATACGGCGCGGTCTTTGCCCAAGATGCCCATTATAGTGCACAAATCGGGCGAATTGGGACTGCCCGTTATAGCTACCCTTAAAATTTCCGCCGCGTCCGATACGCTGCCATTGAACTTTTCGGGGGTTGCTTTAAATTCGCTCATCTCGCTTGCAAAGCCTACCTTAGGGGCGATTGCCTTGACCTTTGCAAACCACGCTTGATTATCGTCCGCGGAGTCGTAAACAGCGGCGAATTCATTAAGAACGGTGTTTACGGTGTCCTTATCGAACCTATAAGAATATTCGGGTTTGAAAGTATCGTCAAAGAAATAGTCCAACAGTCTTACGCCTTGTTCGGCGCGCTCGATATCCTTTCTTCTCTTTTTGCCGCCAATGCCCATTATAAGGGTCAAAATTTTAATTAAATAGTCTTTATAGGCAAAGTGCGCTTTATCGGCGTCGGTACCGAACTCGTCTACCCAACCGTTTAAAAATGCGTAGCACTCCTCGGCGGATAGCTTGGAAATTTCGGTTTTAGAGGTATCGTTTAGTTTATCCAAATCGAACAGCGCGCCGCTTTTGCCCATTTTGTCGATTTTGAATTTGAAGTCCTTATAGTCGCCGTCGGGATTTTTTAACGTCCACTCCTCGAAGTTGGAATTGAGGACGGTCATAAGATATTTTACGACGGCTTGGGGATAATAGCCCGCCTTTCTGTAATAGTCGAGGGAAAGCTCGGGGTCTTTCCTTTTGGACAGCTTGCGTTTGGTGCCGCCGTCCATTTTCATAAGCGAGCAGGTGTGCGCGTATCTCGGCGGTTTAAAGCCGAGAACTTTGTGCAGCTCGATATGCACGGGCAAGCTCGAAAGCCATTCCTCGCCGCGAATTACAAGCGTAGTGCGCATAAAGTGGTCGTCTATGGCGTGGGCGAAGTGATATGTGGGTATGCCGTCTGACTTCAAAATTACCACGTCTTGGTCGTTTTCCGTTACGGTAATGTCGCCCTTTATAGCGTCGCGGAAAGTCGTTTTATTTTCTATGCTGCCTTGCGATTTAAGGCGGATAACGAAGGGCTTGCCCGCCTTTAAGTTGGCGTAAATTTGCTCTTCTGTGGAGTTTCTGCACTTGGCGTACTTGCCGTAATAGCCCGTGGTTTCCTTGTTTTCGGTCTGCTTGGCGCGAACTTCGTCCAACTCTTCCGCGGTGCAAAAGCACGGGTAAGCCAAGCCCTCTTGAATAAGCTTTTTTACGAAGCTGCGGTAAATTTTTGCGCGCTGACGCTGATAGTACGGTCCGTATACGTTTAAGGGGCTTTCGATTTCCGCGCCCTCGTCGAACTTTATGCCGAAATATTTCAACGAGCGGATTACGCTTTCAACCGCGCCGTCTACTTTACGCTTTTCGTCGGTATCCTCTATTCTTAGATAGAACACGCCGCCCGTGGTGTGCGCCGCCCTTTCGTCCGCAAGCGCGGAGTAAAGATTGCCCAAATGGATAAACCCCGTTGGCGAGGGCGCAAGACGGGTCACTTCCGCGCCCTTTTCTACGGTGCGGGGCGGGAAAATTTCTTCGTATTTTTCGGGGTCGAGCAAATCGGTATCGGGTATTAACGCCGATGCAAGTTTATTTAAGTCCATAATTATTCACCTCTTTCACGACGGTTTTTTATAAGTTTGCCGTGCTTGGATACATACCAACGGTACACGAACCATAAAATTATTAAAAGCTCGAACACGGCGGCAACAATATATATAAAATAAATTTTAATAAACTCGGGCGCGAAGGTTTCAACGAAAACGTGGAAGATTACCGCGCAAGCCCATACCACAAGCGAGCTTGCTATTGCGTTTGTAATTCTGTTGCCCCAAAGCCCCGAAAAAACCAAAAGGACGATAGCCGTAGGCAAAGGCGCAACGACGAAAACAAGGTACGAATACTGTTCGGTTGGGTCGATGAAATAGAACACCATAAAGATGCCCGTTGCGATAAACCACACCAAAACCGCCGCAAGCGCGGTTATCAAGATGTGCTTGCCCTTTATCCGTTTTTTGCTTTGGACGGGCGTGGGCAAAGTTTCTTCCTTAACTATATCGTCGAGGGTAACGCCGTAAATTTCCGCGATTTTAGCCAATACGCGAACGTCGGGGATAGCCTCTCCACGCTCCCATTTGGAAACGGCTTTATCCGAATAATTAAGCATCTCCGCAAGTTGAAGCTGCGTAAGCTTTGCTTGGGTGCGCAGTTCGACAAGCTTCTTTGCGATTACGTCCTTTAAATCTTCCATAGCGATATTTTAGCATATTTAAGGCAAAAATACAACAAAAAATAACAACTCTACTGTGAGTAGAGTGTGAAAATTTGGCGGTAGAGTCAAAAAAAAATCCGTGGAGAAAAACCGAGAGCGAATAGGTTGTATTTTGCGCCAAAAGTGTAATAATGTTATTATAAGTAAAAAACCACCCGAAACCACTTTGCCGAACATTCGGCGGAGGTTAACTTGGGGTACGGAGATTGAAATGAATAAATTCGATATATTTGCTGACTCGGGAAACAACATTCCCGAAGATTTGGTTGAAAAATACGGTATCGGCGTTATCCCCTATCTTTGTACGGTGAACGGAGTTGAACAGCCGTGTTACGAAAAGGGCGTGCCGTTTGTCGAAACCGCGAAAAAGTTTTATGCGGATATGCGAGCCGGCGCGGAAATTAAAACGTCGCTTATAGGCGAGGCGAGGTTCGAAGAACATCTTACCCCCTCGTTACAAGCGGGAAAGGACGTAATTTTGTTTACGATTTCTTCGGGAATAAGCGGAACGCACGCGCAAGCGGTTGCCGCCAAGGAAGAGCTTGAAAAGAAGTTCCCCGCGAACAAAGTGTATGTTATCGATACGGCGAACGCTTCGATGGGCTCGTGCTTGCTTGTTTTGAAAGTTGCGGAGATGCGCGAATCGGGCGCGGGCGCGAAAGAGTGCGCCGCGTGGGCGAACGAGAACGTGTACACTGTGAACAGCTTTGTAACCGTTGACGATTTGAAATATTTGAGAAAGGGCGGCAGAGTTTCCGCCGTGGCTGCTATTGCGGGCACGCTTTTAAACATTAAACCCGTACTTTGGGCGAACGATACGGAGCCAGCAAAGTTGGAAGTTTTCTGCAAGGAGCGCGGCAAGAAAAAGGCGATTGCCGCTATTATGAAAGCGTTTGACGATAACGTGGAAAACCCCACGGAACAGACTATTGCCATTGCGCACGCCGATTGCGAGGAGGACGCCAACGAAATTAAGCGTATGCTTGCCGAACGCGGCGTTACGAACGTGATTACCGATTATTACGACCTTTGCACGGGCGGGCACGCCGGTCCCGGCACGGTTGCCCTATTCTTCTTCGGTAAAGACAGACGCGCTAAATCCGAGGCGCAAAAGAAATTGCTGTTTAAACGCAAAGCAGACTAAAATAAAAGATAAGCCCCGCGCGGTATCACCGCGCGGGGCTTTTTTTGTTAAGAAAATCTGTTTATCAGCTCTCTTATTTCGTCGGGTTCGGCTGTGTGAACTTTGACCGAAGAGCCGTTGTTTAAGTTGATTGCCGTTACAGTTTCGTGAAGGTACGTCGATAGATATTCGCAAATTCGGTATTTCATTATATCCGATTCGAAAATTTCGTCAAGCTCATCGTAAAGGTCTTTAAGAGAGGCTTCGTCTATATCGGGAAGTCCGAATTCCGCGCCTTCTCCGCTTATAAGTTCAAGCGCGTGCGCAAACTTTTCAAGCGCGTCCTTATTTATCATCGCTCTTTCGCCGCCGAGGTCTCCCTCTCTTATATCGTCGATGCGTACGAAACTGCTTGCGTCTATGACAAGCGCTTGATTTGCCGTTTTAGCCTTATCGACAAGCTGATAAGTGATTTTTGCACGGATAATTTGGCTTTTGAATATTTGCTCACGCAAGTCCGCCCGAGGTATGCTTACGGGCGCGTCCTCGTCGATATTTTCGAAGTCGACCGCGCCTGACTCGTCGGTTTCTATATATCCCTCCTCAACCAACGTGTCAAACGAGTCAAGGGCAAGCATAAGCTCGTACGGCTGAATTATGCCGTTGACTTTATCGAATACGGTGTGCGGTACGATAAACCACTTGTTTACAAGGAGCTTTTGCGTTAACGACGCAACAAGCAGATAGGACGCCGTTTCTTCGGTTTCCGTGTTGTAAACGAAACCGCTCACGTTTTTGGTGTTTATGCTGCCCGAAGATATTCCGTTCATCTTTAAAAGCGTTTCTATTTCACACTCTCTGTAAACGAGATTGGGCATCTCGGGTTTATAAGCAAGCGGGTGGTCGTACAAGTTGACGTCGTTAACGTCTTGGTCGGCGATAGTGTCCTTGACCTTTTTGCTGATTACGCCTTGCGCCAACACGGATTTGTAAACTTCGCTTAGGTTATCCGCATTGACGTTTTGCGCGTTATCGAGGTTATCGAATGAGGATATACCCAACAGCTCTGCCGCGTCGGCAAGGGCTTGAAGCTCGTCAAAGGTGTAATAGCCGTCGAGCTTGGCGTATTTGATTACCTCCCCTTCGATTAAATCGCTATTAAGCGAGCCGTCTATCTCTTCCGTCATTTTGTTGCGGAACACGACAGACGCGTACAACACGCCGAGGCGCGTTTGACGGGGGTCTACGTCGGATAATTGGTTTAAAGTAGTCAATATACCTTTAACTTCTTCGTTTAAGGCGGCTTCGTCAAACTCGTAGTTCTCGTCCTTGCCTTGCAATCCCAACAGCTCGTCAAGCGCGTCAATAAGCGCGGGCAGCTCGTCAGTCCAAAGATTGGTGTCGCCGTAATATCTCAACTCGGCGGCGGAGCCTTGCGCCTTCAAGTCGGTCGGGATAGCCAAAAGGTCGTCGGCAATTTCGCCGTTTTTGACCATCGAAGCGACGATTGACGCGGGTATGATTTTACCGTCCGTCAAGGTCTTATTGTTGGCAAGTTTAACAAGAATCGAGGAGATATCTACGCCGCTATCGCCTACGGCTTCATCGTCGTTCAAAATATTCAAGTCATCGATTTGTTTAAACGCCGAAATAAGCTCGTTCTTCTTTATTAAACTGTCGATAGTGTCGTTTGAAAGAGTTTGGCGCGCCAAGTTGGGCACGACAAGCACGAAGTCGTTGCCGACGGTTACATCTCCGCTTAAAATATAATCGGATACGGTATAGTGAAGAACGCTTGAATCGAAGAAGATATCGAGTTGTCCGTCGTCCATACGGGTTATGCTGTCAACCACGTCGGAGTAGTCAAAGGACGCGCCATCTTTATTGAGGATATCGGAAACCTTGAACTCTGCCACGCGCAAAGCGTCGATAAGATTAATAAGCTCGCCTTGTTTGCCGTCTATCGTTATCCAACCCTCTATATCGTCCTTTATTGCCGCGGGGACAATCAACTCTCCGCCAAGGTGCACGTTAAGCGTTTGCGCAACGGTGCCCTCGAAAATCCCGTTGGTCTTTACAAGGTCGTAGAAATCGTCCCGCTCGATAAATCCGTCCACCTCCGTTTCCCATTCCGTACTGTTGCCTTGGAACGGACGAACGAAATCGACAAGCAGCTGCATATTATCCAAAAGCTGCACTAATTCGCTCTTTAAGATTAGAGGAACGAACTCGCCCTTTACCTTTTCGCGTGCTGCATTCGGCACATATAAGGTGTTGCCCGCGTCCGCCGCGTTGATAAGCTCGATAGAAATAAGCGAACGCAGAATTTTCGATTCGGTAAGATAACTTGAAAGCTTGTTGCCGTTTTCATCGGCAATCTCGAGGATATTGGCAAGGCTGTTCAAAACTGCTTCTATATCTGCGGTATCGCCTAAATTCAAAAGGTCGTCGAAAGCGTCTTTATTTTCGCCGCCGAAAAGAAGTTTTACTCCGTGGAATAATTGATAAGTTTCACCGTAAGAAATTACGTTGCCGTCGCTATCGTAAACGTTGCCGAACTCCAAATCACGGGGAAGATAAATCCCCTCCGCCACGCCGTTTAGAGCGTCGCGCAAAGTGATATAAACGAAGTTTGTGGAAAGCGCCCTACCCAACACTTTGCTGTCCGTTAAGAATACGCAAAGCTTGTCGTAGATTTCCATATTGACGGAGTAGTTTTTATCCGTTTCGTCAAACAACCGTCTTATTTTATCGAGGGGTTCGCCGCCCTCTTCGAATACGTTTTTGTACAGCACGAGCGTATCTTCGGAAACTTCCAAAAGGGTGTTTATTTCTCCCACCCAATCTACGCCGTCTTGGGACATTTCCGAATAGCTCAACCCGTCCTCGCCGGCGGCGGTAAGATAGAGATTTTCGAACAGACAGTACATTCTGCCGAAAACGGGATTTAAAGCGGATTTTTTGTCCGTGCCCAAAATCGAGAGTTTTTCAAGCTCGGGAATAATGCGCTTTGCAAGTTGAAGCGTGTCGCCCGTTTCCTCGCCCGCAAGCACGGACAGCGCTACGTTCAAAACCGTCTTTGCGTCGTTTTTGTTTAGCAAGTGTTTTACGGTTAGGTAAGGGCGGATATCGTTACCCTCCGCCTCGGTTTTGCCCGTTGCGTCGATTATCGCGCGCTCGTCGGGGATATTAGGGGTCAAAAAGCCCTTTTTGAAAATAAGTTTTATAAGCTCGCGTTCGCCCTCGCCGACAGATATGAACGAAACGTCGTCGATATTGCGTACGACGGAATTCACGAGGGACATAGAAAGGTTTATGATATATGTTTGAGTATCGAAAGCGTCGATTAGCGCGTTAAATTCCTCTTTGAAACCCGTTCTCGTCATTACTTGTACGACGGTGTCGAACGCGGTATCGGTGACCTTTCCGCCGACAAGCGCGTTAAGCTCTTCCGAGCCGTAACGCATAAACAGCTCCATAGTGTCCCGCGCAAAGCCCGTCAAATTTGCAAATTCTTCCCTCAACTTGATATTGTCGGAGAAGTCCATTTCCTCGTCGTTCAGCTCGCCCGAAAAAATTAAATCTGCCGCGAACAGATAGTACGGGGTGTCGGCTGCGTCTGACATAGCGTTTAAAATTTTGAATATGCCTTGCGAGCCGTATCCCTCTATCGAGCGGTAAATTTGATAGTAATAGTTAATATCGTCGTCGCCGAAGTCGTAATCTTCAAGCTTGCCGTCGCCCTTGCCGCCGGCGGCGATAAAGAATACGCTGCCGAGGAACGATAACGACAACAGACCCACAGCCACGCCGCGGACTAAACCGACCACGCCGCCGCCTATGCGGTGAGTTCTGTAATTGCGATCGGTTTTACCGTTTACGAACTCGGCGATTCTGTTCTTTTTGTATTTGCGTTGAGAGTAGCAAAGGTTATAGACGATATAAAGGATAAATACCGTTCCGATGTATAACAGCCACGAGAATACAGCGATAACGACGCGGAAAGCCATATCCACAAGCGTATAGATATACGCGGCGTTATCAGCAAGAATAAGCCCGATATCGGTATCCGTACCGAACAGCGTAGGAAGATACGCCGCCAAAACTTCTTTGAACGTTGTTAAATTTTCGTTTACGCCCAAAGCGCGTTGAAGCGCGCCGTCGCCGCCGGCAAAGAAGTTAAGGAAGTTTAAAACGCCCGCGTCCACTTCTTCCACGTTTATCAAAATAAAGAAGAAAGCTACGCACAGCGCGCCCGCGCAGACCGCGTGGATAGCAAGTATTAAGCTTTTTCTAAGTCCGCGCCATATGCCGAACAGTGTTGCAACCAAGACGATTAGCCCGAAGATGACCGTAGGCAACCACCTTATTGCAAGGTCAATCAACGCAAGCGGTTCCCAAGCGGATAGCTGTATAGCGAGGTAAACAAGCCCGCCGACGATTAACGCTATGGTAACTGCGATAATCGAATACTTTATAAGCGCGTGCTTTAAGCCGAACTTGATTGCGTTAATGAAAATAAGGAGAATGATTGCGCCGTAAACGCCTAACATTATCCACAGCGGTATTAAATTGACTTCGTTGCTTGCTGTCGCCAATAAATTAGCCAAGGCAATCACCTCCTTTAAAGATTTTTACGTTTTCGGTATCAATTCGATATGTAACCGTGATAACCCAATCTGAAATCGTATGTTTCGCTCTTTATATAAAGCTTTACTTCCTTCGGATTATAAAAAGAGTAGTCACCGTTGATAAATTCGTTCAAAGATACGACGTTTTTATCCGCATAAATTTCGAGGATATCGATGTTTGTGTTATTTAAAAAGCCGTAATAATTGAGATCTTGCGTTCTTATAATAAGATTTTCAGTACTTGAGTACGAGCAATTAAACTCTTCGTAACTAACAATTACGTCGAAGTAAACGTCTACCGTGCTAAGGCTGTAACAGCTTCGCTTATGCTTTTAACGTCTTCGGTCAAGACAAGGCTTGTCGAACCGTTGGGATTGACGGTGATAATTTCGCCGTTGACGGTTTCGTATTCCTTATGGTCTACATAGCCCGCTACGCCTTTGCCGTTAAGCTCGCCGTAAGAATAAGTTGCGGCGGGATCGTAAACGAAGTCCGAACCGCCGTCACCCCCGTCGGGGGCTTTGCCGTCCGCTACAACCGTTAGATTTTTGGGGGCTGTGCCCGAGAAAAGGTCGTCCACGGTTTTTGCGTCGGTGGACTTAAATTCGAGGTAACTTAGGCGGGTGCAGCCTTTAAGGCAGCCCGTAAGAAGATTGGACTTCGGAAGGGTCACCGTTTCGAGGTTGGTGCAATTTCTGAATGCGTTTACGGTTACGGTAACAGCACCCGTAGCGGAAACCGTTTTAAGGTTTTCACAGCCGTCGAACGCGCAGCTTTCGATATAAAGCGACGACGAATTGAATTTTACGCTTTTAATTTCCGTTTCGGCAAAAGCGTTTTCGCTTATTCCGATAACGGTGTAATCGTCGATTTTTGACGGTATCGTTATTGACGTTTCGTCGCCGGCGTAGCCCGTAACCGTTACTGTTTTTGCGCCCTTGTCGATGACTTTTAAATCGAAATTATCCAAAGTGAACGCAGTGGACTTGGCGTTGAAAAGATAGATTGACGCGCCTATTGCCGCTATTACAGCAACGCAAACCAAGAAGTTGAAAACAGCGGGAAACCTTGCTATGTTTTTGCGGGTTGCGTTTTTTGCAACGAACGGAAGCCTACCCTTGCGCGGTTTTTGCGCGGCGGCGGGCTTAGGCTCCGTAACCTTGGCTTCGCTTACGGGATAAGCGCGTTTTGCCGCCTCGGTATCCTCGTCGCGGGCGTAATGCTCGAACTTATAGCTGTTGTCAAGGTACTGCCCCTCTTTCCAAATAAATCTGTCGAAAGCGGCTTGTATAAGTCTTACCGACAGAGATTTGCACAAGTAATTTACTTTAAGCTTTGCCTTGGGTACGAACTCTTTATCGGGCTTTGCAAGAAATTTGTTGTATATTACTACCGACTTTTCAACAAGGTTGTTGTCGATATCGTATTGGCTTACCTCGAACTCCATTCCGAGGAGTTGTTGACTGACGTTGTTTGCAAATTTGAAAACGACGTACTTTTCTTCGGCGCGCTCGTTTTCGAAAACGATATATTCGCGCAAGGTTACCACGCAATCCTCGGAAGCGTACTTGATTTTTTCTATATTGTTATAGGAACTCATATTCAAGCGCACCTCCGTTTCTTATTTTTGCGTTTCTTCTTCTGAAACAGAGCGCGGTTATAAGATAGCTTATAAGCGCGAGGACGAAGCTTGCAGCTATTAAACCGTAGTTACAGAAGTTGGTAAGAAACGCGCGCGTGTAAATGCCGCTGAAAAGCTCGATAGCGGCGTGACGAACCGCAAACAGAAAGGTAAACAGCGTCAAGCTGCGCAGTGCAGCGTTAATGCGGACCTTGCTCATAGGCAGCGGTCTTATTACGTTGGAGTTTACCGTTATTCCGTCGGCAATGCCGATAACCACGTTTACAAACGCGCAACCCTTTTTAAGCGCGATTACTTTGGAGGTGTCGCCCGTGTCGCGGTGGGTTACGTTGATTACGCCTATTACCCTTTTAAAGTGGGAATATTGCACGACGAAGTACGAAATATCTTCGAAGTTGCGCGCATAGTTGCACACCAAATACTTATCGTACAGAGTCTTACAGATAACGTATTTTTTGATGAATTTTTTAGTTTCACCCGTGGTGAAATAGATTGAATTTTTGGAGTTTGCCGCTTTTACCGTCTTTAAAAGCTCATCTTGGGTGAATTCGTGATAATAGCCGTTTTTAAGCAGCCTTAAAACTATCAGAAGTATTATCCCGAGAACGAACACGCCGACGGATACGGCGGCTAATATTCTCCATATAAACATTGTCATAACTGTCCTCTATATTGTCGGAGTAAACTTACTTGTCTGCGCCGCCGTCCGCAGGCTTAGCCTTTGCCTTTACGGTTGTCGTCGTCTTGGTTGTAGATTTTTCCGCGGTTTTAGCCTTAACCGTTGTTGCGGTTTTGGCGGTTGCGGTCTTGGCTGCCGTAGTTTTGGTTGCGGGTTTTGCCGCGACCTTGGTAGTTACCTTAACCGTCGTCTTTGCCGCCGTCGTCTTTTTGACGGGCTTTTCTGCGGGTTCTTCCGCTGCCTCGGTCGGCTCCTCTTCGGGCTTTTCGACTGTGGCGGGGTCTTCCGCTTTTGCGGATTTCTCGGCGGGAGCTGTCGGTTCCTCAGTTTTTATAGGCTCCTCTACGGTCGCCGTTACGGGCTCCTCCACTTTTACTGTTTCCTCCGCTTGCACGGGCGCGGGCTCTTTCATTGGCTCTGCCGCAACCGGTTCTTCGGTTTTAACGGATTCAACTGCGGGAACTTCTTCCGCCTTATCGGGTTCGACTGCGGGAGTCGGCTCTTCCTTTGTCTCGGCTGCGGGCTCTGTTGCGGGTTGCTCGGATTTTACGGGTTCGACCGTGTCCGACGGAGTTTCAACGTCGCGGATAAGGTCGCTGACCGTCAAAAGCTTGCCGTCCTCCTCTTCGCCGTCGGCGGGAGCGCTGTATGTAGGCTGAGTATAGGCTTGGCTGACCTCCCTTACCGCTTGACGTTTCTCACGCTCGCGCTGTCTTTTTAAAGCGGGGTTTTCCGGAACGGGGGTTCTGTCGCTGTAAGTTTCGTCGAACAGAAGGGACAGCTCGTTTTCATACTCGGCGGGGTCAAATTTAACTCCCTTGCACTTTCTGATATTTACGCCGCTGGTGCGCTTCGAAGCGTTGACGGGGTCTAAAACGATATCCTCGAAAAGGCTTTGGTTGGAGATTTTTCTTGCCAAAGCGAACATAGGAGCAACAAGCGCGAACGCTACGAAGAATATCAAGCCTACAAGTACCGCCAACGTTACGGCAAGACGTATATCACTTATAAAAATCGCCAAAACGATTTCGGTCGCCACGCATAAACCGATTATCGCGCCCTCTACGATAGCGGGAATTAAAAGGTTTAAAAAGTAGGTAATTTTGCCGCGGCTTTTCATAGTGTTGAAGCAGATGGAAATAGCGTCCGCCGCGCCTATTTCGGGGTTGGTTTCGATTATATACGCCGTGGGCGCAAAAAGTATGGGCATTATTATGCAATACACCAACGTTACAAGCATTCCGGGTGCAAGAAATACAAGAATTATAAGCAATGGTTCAACCGTGTTCACGAAAAGACACACGACGTAGCCGATAACGCCCAACATTACGCTTGCAACGCCTATTAAAATTATGCCCGCAAGGAATATTAACCCTTCCAATACCAACGATAAAAACATCGTCCAAAACGGCTTTGCTCGGCACGCTACTTTAAAGGACTGCGGCAAGTCGATTGTATTTTCCCTTTGCGCTATTTTCGCCTGACGTACGTTCGCCAACGAAAACATTGCGCCGAGTAACAGCGTAAAAGGCGCCAAAAGCTCCATTATTACCCAAGCAAAATATTTTAAAAGATTGCCCTTGTGCCAAAGCGTCTTACAAGACGACTTCATTGCGTGCCCGAAATAGAAACCGAATCCGCGGTTCATAGTGATATCCTCCGATTGCCGAATTGTCGGCGTGTTAATTAGTTGCGTCAAACTTTAATAGCGCCATAAGGCTCATACTTACGTCGCTTAACGAAGTTGCGACCGTGAAATCGTAGTAAAGGCTTGCTTCCGTGCGCGTGCCGGACGCCGACGTTCCGTATACGATTACTTTAACCGTAACGTTGCCGTTCACTTCCCTTACAAGCACTTCGCACGCGTGCCCCAACTTATCGAGTCCCGAAGCGGTGTACAAGCTTGAATTGAGAATATGATACTCGTTATTGCCGTACAAGGCAGTGCCCGAAAATACGGTTGAGTCGTTGTTTTCCAAAGCAGTTTTAAGGGCTGCGTCGTCAACGTCGCCGTTTATTTCAAGCGTGAAATCGTATCCTTTTACGACTACTTGCGACTCTTGTTCGTTCAATAGATGGAAGTTGTAAAGCGTGGTTACGTTTTTGTTCGCGCCGTTAAGCACTTGAATTATTATCCACTTTTTATATACAAGAACGTTCTTTACTTGCATAAGCGACAATTTTAAGGTGCAGTTGCCTATGAAGTCCTCTGCGTTTTGTATGGTTATAAGTGTTGAAAGGTCGAAACCGTTCGCGGAAATATCGACACCTTGATGATACAGCGTGTGCGCGGTGCCGTCGTAGGCGAACTCCCTTGTATCGAGCACGGCTTGCTCGTAATAAATATCGATAGGGATAAATTCGAGCACTGCCGAGAAGTTCTCGCGCGTGTACCAAGCCTTATCGCCGTTGAACGGGTCGCTTGCCTCGTACTTATAGTGGATATCGTAGCAGTTGGTGATATCCAAGCCGTTTTGGGTAACGCTTGCGCTCTTGATAGTGACGGTCGCCCTAACCGTTGTGCTGAGCACAGAGCTGCCCGTAATAGTCAACTCGTCGCCGTCGAGGAACGCGCCGTATCTTATCTCATATTCGGTAAGAGAAAGCGATTTGCCCTCATATTGCACTTTTTCGCCCACGGGCGTAACGTACACGGTGATTTTAGCGATTGTGAACAATACCGTAGGCTCATAGTCAACTATAACGTAGTTGTCGTTTGCGCCCTTTACTTCGGGCATAACATAGTAATCGCCCGAGTAGTCAACCGTTACGCGCCTACCCATAGTCTTGTTGTAGAAGTACCAATCAACGGTGTAATCGCCCTCGTCTTTTTCAAGTATGCCGTTAAACGCTATTTCAACGCCGTCCCTTGACAAGTTCGTATTTGTGTAAATCAAGTCGTCATAGCCGTTGCAAGTAATTTCAACCGTTACTTCGCGGGGCTTAACTGTTATAGTTACGCTGCCTTCGTTGTAAATTGCATAGTCGTCCTCGTCAACGTTGAGGAACTCTACTTTTACGGTGTAAGTTCCCGCATTGACGGGCGCGTCGTAAGCGACGTTGCCTTTTGCGTCCGTGAACGAATACCTATGCTCGGGAATATTGTCTGCAAGGAAGCCGCTCTCCGTCGGGTTAGTGGTGTGAACGTGGCTGTAAGTTAAACCGTCAAGGCTTATGGGGTCGCCGTTATAGGTGAAGTCGCCGCCCGTATACATAATGTTAACGGTGACTTTGCGCGCGGTGATTTCCAAAATACCGTACTCGTTGCCGACAACGTTATAGTTGTCAAGCACGCCGTTTTCGTCAATAAAGCTCAAACCTACCGCGTACTCGCCCCTCACGTTCAGTTCTTCTTCGGTTACGGGAGTTAAAGCTCCGCCCTCGCCGATTGCGTAGTATGTGTAAACGGGAACAAGCTCGTTTTGCTCTTCCCCGACAAAGCCGTAACCGCCTACGGTATAGCTTGCCTTGGGAATATCGTTGCCGAGTTCAATCGACGCGTCGATAACCGCGAACGATATATCACGCTTATCGATAGTAAGGTTACAGAAAATTTCGCCGTTTTCCAAAGCGGATTTATTTACCAAGCTGTAATTTGCAGTTAAACCGTTCTCGACGGTGAAGTCCGTCAAAGTGATTCTATAAGTTCCCGCATTTTTGGGCGCTTCGCCGTCTTGATAGCTTACTACGGGGATAATCTTTTCACCGTCAGCCGCGTCCGCAACGAAATTGAGGTTATCGGTAGGGTAATTATACGCCATACCGTTGTAAATACGGCGTTCGTCGCCCATAGATATTGTAATATTTTTCGGACGGATAGTAAAGGAAATACCGTCCTCGGGGAGAATTATTATATCGTAATTTCTGTCGGGAAGGTCGTTTCCTATTCTGCTGTTAGCCGCATCGTATTGCACGAAATACTCGCCCGCATTGACGGGTGCGCTTATTTCCGCGCCGTCTTTATAGTACTTAACGGCAATTTCAAGCCTTTCGTCGTAGGCAAACGCTCCCTCGGTTACCGTGTAGTTGCCGCCGTATTCGTGAGCGTAACCGTTGTATTCTTCGCTGTCCCAATTATCGAGGGTAATTGTGATAGCCACTCGACTGATTTCAACGGAGTACTCATAGTCGTTGACGCAAGTTATTTCGTAGTTGTCTATGCCCGCGCCGCCTATGCTGTTGTATACTACGCTGCTGTCGGCATCGTACGCATAGGTATAAACTCCGACCGCCTTAGGCTGAGCGAAGTTTCCGTCTTCGTCTTTGAACGCAACGCCTATTTCAAGCGTTTCGCCGCCGACAAGCCCGACGCCGCCGTCATAGTTGCCCGCGCCCGTGTAGTAATTTACGGTATCGCCGTAGAAATATTCGCCCGTAATTTCTTTAAGGCTAATCTCTATTGCGACTTTGGTAATTTCAAGCGTGCCCACAGCGTGGCTGTAAACAACGTAATTGTCGGAAACGCTTTCAAAGCGCGCCCTATTGTACGTTCTTCCTACGTTGATTATCGAATTTGCCGTGCCTTCGATATATTTTAAGACGGTTTTTTCCTTATCCCAATCGAGGATACCTACTCCGCCGCCGTATGCGTAGGTTTTTGCAAGGTTGAAGTCGGTGCAAGTAAGCGCAATGCCGTCGTAGGGCTTGGTTGCGCTGCCCGACGTAACAATCAACCTACGGGCGGTTATTTCAAGCTCGCCGTCGGTAAAGGTAATTATGTAGTTGCCGCAGTCGATTACGCCGTTTACGGGGTTGCCGTAGGTTACGCCCGCTATGGTGCAGCTTGCAATTTTAATTGCGTATTTGCCCGCGTTCGTCGTTTTATCGATATCCTCGGAGTAGTCTACGGTTACGGTCATAGCCTCGCCGTATTCGAGATTATCGTAAATAGCGTAAGTAGGATAACCCGCGAAGTCGTCGCCGTAAACCTTGCTTAAATTTTCAAGCCCGAAGCCGATTTCCTTGGGACTTACGGTAACAGAGCCGTCGGTTGCATCATCGATTACATAGTTGTCGGTGGAAATTTTGCCGTCCGCCTTTTCTACATATTTGCCGTTGTATTTTACTGTGTAAGTACCTACGTTTTTGACGGATGAGAATTCTATTCCGTCCGAATTAACGTATTTAACGGTTACGCGGAGGCGTTCGCCCGCGACAAGCGGGGTGGAATTTGCCAAATCATAGTTGTCGAACTCGTCGGGGTAAGTAGGCTCGCCGTAAATCAAGTCGGGATAACCGTTAAGCGCAATAGAAATGTGCAGCGCGTTGACTTTAAGCTTGCCGTATTGCTGAGTGATAGCGTAGTTTACCGTAACGTCGTCGCCGTCAGCTATTATTTCAAAGGTTAAGTCGTTGTCCACTGGGTCGCTTACGTCGGCAATCTTGGTGCCGCCTATAACGGACATAACGTGTCCGTCTACAAGCGTGCCGCCAATCAAACTGTAATTATAATCGCTGAATTCGCCGCCGTTATAAGTCCAATTATCGGTGTTGGTTGCCGTTTCAACGGTAATGGGTCGTGGATTGATTTTTATCGAGCCGAAGTCGTCGGTAATTTTGTAGTTGCTTGTAACCTCTTCTTCGCCGTCGAAAATTTTATAAGTAAGTCTGTTTTCGACAACGCCTTGGTCTACCGTAGTAACCGTTTGGCGGGCGCTTACTTCAATTTCTTGCCCGTCCGCAAGCGTGCCGACCGTGATTTTAAAGCCGTCGTCATACTGCTCCTCGCCGTTGTAAATCAAATTGTCGAGGTTGGTTGCCGTTTGAACGGTAATGGGGCGGTAATTAACTTTAAGCAAGCCCCAAACGCGTTGGGATATAGAGTAGTTGGTTAGCGAGAAGTCGTACACCACTTCGTTGTCGACCACATCATCGCCGGCTTCCTTTAACTTGGTGTAATCAAGAACAATTACGTTTTCGGGCGAATCAATGGTTTTTATTTTGTTGCCGCTATCGTCCAAAAGCCAAAGCGTGAAGTCGGTATCGTACTGATATTCGCCGTTGTAGACCCAATCGAGGTGGGTATTGGTTTCAAGCAAAATTTCGCGGGGCAAAATTCTGACCGTGCCGCAATCGGGAATTTCCGTATAAGAAATCTTGTAGTTTTTGTCGGTATCGACTTCGTTGCCGTTCTCGTCATAGACGGTTACGCTTACGGGAACAATGTAGTAAACGCCGACTTCTGTGGGCACGCCGTCTATTAGATTGCCGTATTCGCCGTAATATTCGACGGAGTTTATCTGCAAGCGTTGACCTTCGGGCAAGCCGTTTAAGCCTATCTCGCCGTGGTTATCCGTGTAAACGGGGTAAGAAACAGCTTCATCGCCGTAGACTACGTCGGGCAAGTCAATAGCTTTTACGGAAATTTCCCTTTGATTTATATAAAGACTGCCTTCACACACTTCGAGGTCATAATTTCTTACGGTATGGGGAGTACCGTCCGCGTCGTATGTCATATAATCGGGTGCGTAATAAATGTAACCGCCCGCGTCTTTGGGGATAACTTCAACTTTGCGCCCGTATGCGTATTCGTTCCCATCGTAATAAACTATTTTTACTTTTAACGTTTCGCCCTCGTACCGTAACGCTACGTTTTCGTCGGGAATTTCTATAAATTCGTAAGGAACGAAAGGCAGCGCGTCGCCGTAGACGATTTCCATATCGGGCAGTTCAAGCCGTATTGCTACTGGTTTAATAGTTACCGATTTGGAAGCTTGGATATCGTAGTTATTTAGCCCGCTTGCAAAGCTTTCTCCGTCGTAGATTAAGCTGTTTTCCGAATCAACGGAATAAACATAGGCGCCCGCGTTTTTGGGCGCGGAAACGTTTTCGCCGTTAAGCGACCATGAAACAACTATTTGCAGCTGTTGCCCGTAAGCGAGTTCGTCGTCCGAAATATAGTTGCCTATATACGCGGGGTAAACAAGCTTTTCGCCGTCGCCGTAGAAATACTCTTCTTGCCGATTGTAGAAGTCCAAAAGCTGAACGGTTATGGTTTTGGGCTTAATTACAAGTTCGCCTTTTACGGTTACAACGTAGTTAGCCGAGCCGTAAGTATCCTCTGTGCCGTCCTCCGCGTATACGGTAACCGTAAAGCGGTTGGGGTCGATACCGTAATTGCCTACGGCAAGGCGGTAATCGAGGTTGGGCGAAGCTTCCCACCCGACGAGGGCGAAATTCGAAAGCACAACCGTTTGATTGAAGGCAAGCCCCTCTTGCGCATTGAAAGTATACCCGTCAAGCGCGTTGTCCTTGTCGCCGTAAGTCAATTCTATGCTGCCAAGGTCAAACTCCACCGCTTTGGGTGTGACAGTAAGCGTTGCCGTTAAAACCGAGTCTGCGGATAATTCGTAATTGCTTTCAGCCATTGACGGACTCACGGAAAGTATATAGTCCAAATCGGCGTTTGCGCGCCTAACGACAAAGTTAAAGATTTCTACGTCATAGCTGCCGACGTTTTTCATGGTCGGGCGTTTTCCGTCGGAACCTTGAAGCGTCCAAATTTGTAAAATTCGCAGCGTTTCACCCTCGGCAAGTCCGTATTCGCCGCTTATTTCCAACGCTTCGTTAACATCATCGTTATACAAGTTTAACACGCCATCATCGATTTCGCCGTATTCGCGCGTTAAATCTTTTAACGTTACGGTTATGGGGCGTTTTGTTACAGTGAGAGTGCTTGCCGCGCTTAAAACTACTTGATAGTTTGGCGTTGACGACGGCGCGCCGTTGGTATACACGAACGAGCACTTTTCCTCATCGAGGTAAATATCGTAATCGCCTACGTCGTAACGGGCGGGCATTTCGCCGTCTTTCAAATAGAGGTAATCAATATTGAACTCGTCATTGTTTACAAGATTTGTTACGGTTGTTTGGGGCACGCCCAACATCTCGCCATAGACGCTTGTTGCGTTATCGAGCGTTACCGTAATTTCGCGCGCGGTTACGGTGAGCGAACCGCCCGTTGCCGCTATTTTATAATTTTCGGTAACTTCGGTTTCGCCGTTGTAAATTTTTATAAAACCTTCGTTGGCGTTTATCGTGTAGTCGCCTACGTTAAGGTATTCGGGCGCAGCCGAGTTATCCCCGAACGAGATGTTATCGGGGTTGATTTCAAAGCGGTGCCAATCCAAAAGCCCGCTTGCCTCTTCGCCGCCGGCAACGTACTTAATTTCATCGCCGTAAACAGCGTTGGGCATATCGTTAAGCGTTACGGTAAAGGCGCGCTGTTTTACATTTAAATTGCCCGCTACGAACTTGATATTGTAGTTTTTATAGCCGTTTTCTATTTCTTTGCCGTATCGGCTGTAAATAACCGCGTCGTAAGCGTTGGCGTTTATTGTATAGTCGCCCGCGTCAAGATAGCTGTCCGCAACGGTCAAGCCGCTTTTGTTGGCAGCGAAAACTTCGGAAAGCGACAAACTTTCTCTAAAAGCAAGCCCGTCGGTAACTTCTACAAGGTAGCCGTCCAAGGCTTTTTCACGCTCTCCGTAAGTAAGCTCAACGTCGTTAAGGTCAACGGTCAAATCTTTGGGGGTGACAGTAAGCGTTGCCGTCAAAACCGAGTCTGAAGATATTTCGTAATTGCTTGTTGTAGAGGCGATTCCAATAGGACGAACTATTATATCTGAGCTACCGCCCGCGCGTGTGACCACAAAATGGCAAATCGAAATTTCATATGTGCCGACGTTTTTCATGGTCGGGCGGTTTCCGTCGGAATCTTCAAGCGACCGAAGGTGTAAATTGCTCAACGTTTCGCCCGCGGCAAGTGCGCCGCCTATTTCCAACGCATCGTTAATATCATCGTCATACAAGACTAAACTGCTCGAACTGCTTTCGCCGTATTCGCGCATTAAATCTTTTAAAGTTATCGTTATGGGGCGTTTGGTTATTGTAAGCGTGCCGGTGTTGCAGTCGATTATTTCATAATTTTTCGCAGTTAACGGCTTACCGCTTGCGTCGGTAAAGGTATATTCGTCCCCGACGGAAACCGTATATTTGCCCGCGTCGAAACGGGAAGGCTCTTCGCCGTCCTCATTTACACGGTTAAAGGAGGTTATGTTCAGCTTTTCGCCGTTTACAAGTCCGTCCTTGCCCTCTACGCCCGTAACGGTAAAGTTCGGCGTGGGAAGCTCCGCCTCTCCGTAGACGCACTCGGTATCTTCGATATTTACGATAATGGGGCGTTTGGTTACCGTCAGCTCGCCGCCTTCCCAAGAAAGTATGTAGTTATCGTGACCTTCCGTGCCGTCAACCTTGGTCACGTTAAAGCCCCTTGTGCCTATGCGGTAAACTTCTTCCCTTGCGTCGGGGTATTGCGCGTTGCCGAATTCGAAATAGATATCAGTAATTTCAAGCGTTTCCGATACGCCGTCTACGACTGCAAGGCTGCCTTCGTAAATTTCTTCATAGTTGCCCGCGCCCGTAGGATATGAGTAGCTGTCGCCATACACAACCGAATAGGACAACAACCGCACGCCGATTTTGCGCTTTTTCACCACCAACTTGCCGTATACGGTTTCGCTTACATAATAATTTTCGGTATTGGGAAGTCGGAAGCCAATGGTGTTGTCGGAAGAACCCGCGTCTGTTCTTGTAGGAAGATTACCTACAATTATAAGTTCTTCTCCGTCGAGTAAAAATGCGGGCTGCCCTTCCTTTTCGCCGCCGTAAGTTGCTGTTATATCGCCGCAAGACAAAGCATAACCGTCGTAAGTTTTTTCGTCGCCGCTCGTTTCAACTTTTATGGGGCGCTTGGTTATTTCAAGCGTGCCCGCCTTGACGTCGTCGATAACGTAGTTGTCGTTGGGAAGTCGGAAATTAATCGAGTTTTCTTGCGTGCCGAAATTCGTTATCGAGGGCAAGTCGCCGACAACGGTCAATCTATCGTTGCCGACAAGTCCGTCCTCTGCGGTCGCGTCGGTAACCGTCGTAGAGGATAAATAAGTTTTATAGTTGCCGTTTGAAAGCGCTGCGCCGTCGTATTCCTTACTTTCGCTTGCGGTGTATACCGTTATATGCCGTTGTAAAATCGTCAAAATACCCGTATTTTCCGCGGTCAAATCGAAGTTAGCGACTACGCTTGCGCCGTTATAGGTGATATCGTAGGACAGCTTGTTATAAGTTGTGGCGGTTGAATAGTTTGTAACGCTTGTTAATGCCGTGGGCACGATTTTAAAATCATCGTCGGGAAGCGAGCCGTCGGTAATTTCGTAACCGTCGCCGTCGCCGTCCAAGCCGTTATGCGCCGCGCCGTCGTAAGTCCACTCGTAAGAGTCGGAAGTAAGCGTTATTGCGCGCTTGTTTACGGTAAGCAAGCCGCCGTCGAAATCTATCGCATAGTTGTTGTTGCCGACGGCGCCGTTTGCTTTAAGAATTTCACAGCCCGCCTTGTCGAACCCGTATTCGCCGACGACGGGATATTTTGCCGTGCCGAGCTTGTAGGTTACGGAAGTTATGTTTAGGGTTTCCTCTACCCCATCAAAGCTTGCAAGGCTGCCGAAGCTTAAATAATCGTACCCGCCGTTGTTTACTTTAACGTAGTCGTGCTCGTCACCGTAGTCAACAGAATAATCGTAAAGGTAAACGGTAACGGTGCGCTTGTTTATAGTAAGCGAACTGCCGTTTACGGTTACGGTATAGTTGCCCGTAACGTCCGCGTCGCTGCTTAATATCGAAATAATGTCGCTGTTTAAATCTACCGAGTAGTCGCCCGCGTCGGGGTAAGAATAATTTGCCGAGGTTGCCTTTGCGTTGAATTGCAAATTATCCGTATCGAAGTTTACCGTGCAATTACCGATTGCGTTCACTATTTTTTCGCCGCCGACGGAGTAAACCGCCGCTTCGCCGTAGGTTATGTCGGCAAGGTCTTTAAGCGTGACGGAAATTGCGCGCTTTGTTATTGTCAACGCGCCGTCTACTGGAATTACCGAGTAATTGTTATAAGAGCTTGTTGTGCCGTCCGACTTTAAAATTTTGTACGCGACAAGGCTTACGGTATAAGCCGCCTCCCTTACGTCGGGATATTGCAAGTTGCCGAACTCGTAATTAACGGCTGTAATTTCAAGCGTTTCACCGCTTACAAGGTCGGGGGTGTTCGCGTAGTTGCCCGCGCCCGTTTTATAAGCGTAGCTGTCGCCGTAGATAGCCGAATATGTGTTAAGTACGACGGTAATAGTGCGCCTTTCGATTGTAAGCGCGCCGTCCGTCCAAGTGACGTTATAGTTGTTTGCGCTGTCCGTTCTGCCGTCGGGTTTGGTAATTTTAAAGCTTGCTTTGCTTACCCTATACGCCGCCGTCCTTGCATCGGGATATCGAGCGTTGCCGAACTCGTAATTTACGGCTGTAATTTCAAGCGTATCGCCGCCTACAAGGTCGGGATAGTTTGCATAGTTGCCCGCGCCCGTTGCGTAAGCGTAGCTGTCGCCGTAGATAGCCGAGTATGTGTTAAGCGTAACCGAAATAGGACGGGCGGTCACTTTAAGCGTGCCCTCTATTTTTGTTATTTTATAGTTGGCGGTTACGGGGTTATTGAAAGAGTCGTAAACGGTATAGTCGAGCGCGTTTGGCGTTGTACCCACGTCGGTTATCGTTGCGTGCCCCGAAACGGCTATGCGGTGACCCTTATCACGCAAAATATCGTAAGGCGAGTCGTCTGCAACCGAATTACCCTCGTAATACCGAGGAGAACCGTTGTAAACAAAGTCCTTATTTTCCGAACGTATTGTTACGGGACGTTGAACGATTTCAAGCGCGCCGTTTGACGGCGTAATTCGGTAGTTGTTAGTGCTGTTCGTGCCGTCGGCTTTCAAAATTTGTACGCCGTTGGGGGTTATTGTGTAATTATTGCCTACGGCGGGAATATCGCCCTCGTTAAAGTTAAATTTTACGCTGAGAACGGTTAGGGTTTCTCCTATTACAAGGTCGGGCGAGTTTGCGTAATTGCCCGTGTATTCGATTTTTTCGCCGTAGATTACCCCCGACATATCCTCCGCTTGAACGGTTATCGGGCGGGGTGTGATTTTAAACGTGCCTTGTACTACCGCAACGGTATAGTTGGCGGTTACGTCGGTTCCGTTGTTTAAAATTTGTATTGCGCTTACGGGGCAACTTATTACATAATTGTCGCCGACGTCGGGCGTACCCGCGGGAACGACGACTTTGGACGCGTCTACCGTTACGGTTTGACCGTCGGCAAGGTTTAACACCGATTTATAGCCGCCGCTGTAAACGGCTTTGTTGCCGTAAACCGCCGTTTCGTCTTTAAGGTATACCGTTATGCCGCGACTGAATACGGTAATCGTGCTTGCGCCTACGGACGTAATTGTATAGTTGGAAGCCGAAACAGCGCCGCCGTTGCGGTTGGTAAAGCTGCAATTTGCGGTATCAAGGGAAACAGTATGACTGCCCACGTTTAAAAGCGTGGCTTTTGCACCGTCGTATAGGTATGCGCCTTTGAATTGCTCGCCCGAGGCAAGCCCGTCGCCGCCTATCGAGTGTGAGGGCACGGGAAGCGTTGTGCCGTATTCGACTTGGTATGAATAAAGCGTTACCGATATTTGACGCGGCGTTATGGTAAGCGAACCGCCGTTAACTGCGGTTACTTTATAGTTTGAGGTGACTTTGCCGCCGCTGGATATGGATATGTCGTTAGCGTCGCAAAGGACTTTATAGCTGCCCGCGTCGGGGTATGAGTAGTTACCGAGAGGCGAATATTGCAAGTTAACGTTTTTAATATCAACGGTACATTCGCCGATAGCGTTCGTAATTTTTCCGCCGCCTCCGTACACTACGGAATTGCCGTAGATGACGTCGGCAATATCGTTTAACGTGACGGTTACCTCGCGCGGGGTTACCGTAAGGGTGCCGAACGAGTACGAGATATTATAGTTATCCGTAACGGGGGCGTTACTTGCGTCGTAAACCTCGAAATATTGCGCGTTGGGCGTTGTTCCCGCGTCCGTAAGCGACGGCGCGCTTCCGATTGCCGAAAGCTTATGACCCGAAATCAAACCGTCGTGTTTTATTCCGTCCGCTTTGGATATGGGCGAGCCGTCGTAGGTCTTTTGTTCGCTTGCCGTAGTTATCGAAAGCGATTTTTGCGCTATGTTTAAGGTTGCGCCGCCGTATGAAATGTTATAAAGATGAGTTGCGTCAACGCCGTTATGGCTGATTTTTACGTCCTTTAAGGATATGCCGTAAGCGCCCGCGTTTTGGGGGGCAATAACCGTTGCGCCGCCGAGCGTGAACTCTGCGTTATATGAAGAAATTTTGTCCTTAATACTGTCAAGAGTTTGCTGTACGGACGGGTCTATTTCCACTTCCGTAGAAACGGGCGCGCCGCTGTACGTTTCTGTGCGGCTGACGGGCGCGACGTTTAAAGCGCGCTTATTTAAAGTAAGGGTTTTCGTCACGGCCGAATACGAGTAACATTCGGAAGAGTCGTTTCCGTCCTTGTCGAGCACTATTACCTTATTTACCGTTACGTCGACTCGCATATCTTCGGGGCTGTCGGTCTTTGGCAAATCGTATGTGCTTACCGCGCTGTAAATTTTGTCGCCGTAGGCGGAAACTATATTATCGAACGCACAGACGGGCGCGTCGCCGTAAGTCATCGTATCGGAAACTATGGAAAGCTCCACTTCCTTAGGTGAAATTTCAAATTCGACGGGGTCGCCGTAGCCCTTGCCTATTGCCTTGTCTGTAACGGTTCTTGCAAGATATGTGCCGACTTTGACGGGTTTAACCTCCGTCCACTCGTCCGTGCCCTTTAAGGAATATTCGTAAGTTACGTCGCTTAAAAAGGCTGTTGCCGAGGTAGGGCTGTAACTTTCGCCATATGAATAGCGGGCGTCCAAAACCATCGCCGAGGTGACCATTCCTTTCGTTGCCAAAAGGGCTGTTACCCCCGCGATTATAACTGCAAGCACGCCTATAATCAAGAACTTGTATTTTACGACGAAGTTCTTGACCTTGGCGACTTTTTGTATTCGGTTTATGTAACTATCGTAAGATATCATACGCCTTTACAAACCTTACTGTTTTTTTGCCTTGTTTTTTCAATTGCCCCCAATATATGCTTTAACTAATGGGCAGATAGATGATTTTTCCTTCTGCGTTCAAGTTGGTTATATTGTAATATTCCGAGTGCGATAACTCGTAGTCCGCTATGCGATAATAGCTTGATTCGTCGGTATCGATAGTCTTAACGGTAAAGACGTCCCCCGCCGCAAGCCCGATAACGGAAATACTTGAAGAGATATATTCGGTAAAATCCTCGTAAACGTAATACGGGTCGTATGTAATTGTGGGAAGCACAACGGTAATTTCACACGGCTTTACGTCAACGATAATCTCTACGCCCGAACAATCCACCTCGTAATTAGAGGTTAAATCGTCTTGAAGCGTTACACCGGTTACCGTTATTGCGGTAAGCGATTTATTAAACGTAGCGGTAGCAATCGTGTGTCCGTCGGCGGTGCTTAAACCGTCTATCAGCAGCCCGTCGTTGTCGTAATAGCTTTCATAGCCGTGGTAGGTCATTGAAACTTCTGCATCGTTCCAAACAAGAGCGACTTGTTTAGGGTTTATTTTAACCGTTCCCGTGCCCGCGTTTATGCTGTAATTTTGCGATTCGCCTTTATACTCTACGGTGTAATAATATGTGCCCGCATTCTTCATTTCGGAATAAGGCGCAACAATAAAATCGTTTACGTCCAAAGTTTCCAAATCGGAAACAATCGCGTCTTCGGAATTAACTGTAAACTCGGTGCCGTCGTAAATCGTATCAAAGTTGTCTAAATCTACGGTTAAGGGCTTGGGAGTAACCGAAAGCGTACCGGGAATAAATTTTATACTGTAATTGTCGGATACGTCGCCGTAAGCGCTTGTAATGGTGTAACCGAACAAGTTGGGTTCCGCCGCGGTTACGTCCTTTACCTTTGTTTCGCTGTTTTCGACTATTGCAAAAACATCGTTGCCTACTACTGCGGGAGTTACCCCTTCCGTAAAACTGTGCTCGTTACCGTCGTAGACGAAAGACTTCGTCGGCGACTGAATTTCTATTTCTTTTTTGATAACGGTCAAAGTGCCGAAATTATATGAAATATTGTAATTGTCTATAACGCTGTCGCCGTTGGATACTATATCGAATTCGAACAAGTTAGTGCCGCTGTCCGTAACGAAAATAACCTTTGTAAAGCTGTCTGCATTGACTTGCAACGAGTCACCCGCCGCCAAGCCGTATGCCGCATATCCGCCGTCGTCGTTGACGTATTGCTCTGCACCGTTATAGACGAAAGTTGCCGAGGGCGACTGCACCGTTACGGATTTTTTGGTTATAGAGTACTGTCCGCTTTGATAGTTGATATTGAAGTTGCCCAACTCGATTAAGTTGTCGCCGTTGTCGTTTTCAATCTTAAAGTCTTTTATATCGTAATAAGTCTGCGCAATAGCATCTTTTTGGTTGAGCACGTCGCTGTCAACCGTATAAGTAATTTTAAACAAGTCCGAAGAAAGCGCGGGCACTACCCTATATTTTTCGTCGCTGCCCATAACGCTGCTTAGAGGCTTACCGTCGTACTCCTTTGAGTATGACTTTGTATATACGGTAATATCGAGAGGTTTTACCGTCAAAGTGCCGAAAGTTGTTTTAACTTCGTAATTGCCCGTAACCTCTTCTCCATCGGCGTCGAGAACTTTGTATGTAAACGAGTTGGTTATACTGCCTACGTCGGTAATCGAATTAAAGCCGTCAATTTGTAACGTCTGCTTAGGCGCGACGTCGCCGGCAATTATTTTATAATCGTTTTTAGACTGCGCCAAGCCGTTGTAAATAAACGCGTCGCTGTCGGTAATTACCGTTAAGGGGCGCTTTTCTATTTTGAAAAACGCAGTGGGGAAAGTTAAGTCGTAATTTCCCGTAACTTCGGTTACGCCGTCGTCTGCGTAAATTTTGAATTTGCGTTCATTAACCACTATACGCATTTCCGTATAGTTTTTTGCGGACGGAACGCCGCCTGCCTCAGTGGCGATTTCCACGTTTGCGAACTGCCCTTCTACAAGCGAGCCTTCTGTAATTTCGTATTCCGTGGGGGTAAAGGTTTGACCGTCGTAATACCTTGTAACCTCGACGGGTTTAATTGTTACGGGACGGGCTACTACTTTGACGTTGCCTACCTCGCAATTTATATTGTAGTTGTCGGTTACAGACGTGCCGAACGCATCGTAAACAAGGAATTTTATGTCTTGGGGAATATAGTCCCCGACGTTTAAAAGCGTGGTATTCAAACCTACGAATTTATGTCCGAGCGCAAGCTCGCCGTCAACTTCGTAATTATCGAAGTACACTTCTTTGCCGCTATAATACACGTCAGAATCGGGAATTACGACCGATAAGTCCTTTTTATCTACCGTTAAAGTCCCCGCATTTATCTTTACCGCGTATTCCTTGGATACGTCAAAGCCGTTTTTATCGTAAATTTTAATTTCCGCAGTGGTTTCGCTTATGCCCGCGTCGGTTTGCGACCCTATGATTTTCACCTCTGCGGTGTGCCCCTCTAAAATATTACCGCTTACAAGTTCGTAATCGTCCTCGGACAAAGTCAGCGGAGTGCCGTCGTAAATCTTTTGGTCGCTGCCAACCGAGTAAACAAGTTCTATGGGGTCGGTTATTATCGTTCCCGTTGCATACAAAACAAGCACCGTTAAAAGCGCAGCCGCCACGGCGATGAGTAATAGTCCGATTATTAAAATTAAACTTCTGAATCTTGACATAGGATAAACTCCTTTATTTAAAGAAGGGGTCAATTAAACTGTTTTTATATAAGGCGCATTATAGCCGAAGTTTTTGTGACAAATTAAACGTTTTGTTCTATAAGTCTTATAGTTTCCTTGCAAAGCGGCAATTTGTCCTCGCCGAACAGTTCGTCTAAATAAGCGCATACTCCGTCTGCCATTTGCTTGACGTGGACGGGGTTCTTGCTTTCCAATTTGCGGAATACTTTCCTTGCGAGTATGTCGTCCAACGCTTCAAGCTCGGTGCCGCCGCAAGCGACAAGCACGGGCACATAGCATCGGATTTGTTTCATTATTCGGTTGCCGAATGTGATATGGAAAGTCTTTATCATATACTCGTCGAGTTTCTTTATGCGGCGGAGGTTGCGGTCGCTGATATCGTACTCCCGCTGTGCCTTCGCCATTAACTCTTCCAAGTGCGTAGAGCTTATCTTCTTGGGGTTGCCCTCGGCTTCGAACGGAGTTGCCTTTTTGTCGAGGTTTAATACCATTGCTCGGTCGTATACCTTGTCGGATATAGAAAACGTACTGTCGTCGTTGTTCGCCGTCCCTACAAACCACATATTGGTAGGAAGTCTTAGCTTGCCGTTGTGTTGTAAAAGTTTGGGGTCGTCCTCCCATCGGTCCGCAACCACGTCAAGGTTTCTGCCGTCCGGATTGGGAATTTCCAATAACGATAAAAATTCGGCCAATAAGCCCGTTTTAAACGACGATTTATGGCGTGAGTTATTGTCGTTAAC
>CAJTKX010000002.1 GCA_910577055.1 uncultured Christensenella sp.
ATGTACCAAGGCATCCTCCGTATGCTCTTTGTAGCTTGATCTTTCCTCTATAGCATAATTTAGCTATATCTTCTTTAATCTACTTGTCTTACAAAAATTCTACATTCTTAACTCGACTAATTTCTTAATTACAGTTTCTTAAGGCGCAAAATTGCACTTTTCAAATTCGTATTAACCAATTAATCTAATTGCCTTTTTTGTACTTTTATTCTTCTCTTCTATGCAGTTGTAAATCTTCGCTTTACCCGCGAAAGCGGGCAGTTTTTCAAAAGAAAAACATCGCTGTCTAAACCGACAGCTTTTATATCTTATCAAAGTAAAGCAATTAAGTCAAGCGTTTTTACAAAATATTTCAATGATTTTTTTAACAAAAAAGGGAGTTTTTTCACTCCCTTGTTATATTATACTATTTAAATATTCAACCGAGCGTTTTAAATCGGCAAGTTCGTTAAAACTTTGACTTTCAATTATAACCGCGCCGTCAAAGTCTGCGTCTTTCAGTCTTGAGATAATTTCCTTAAAATCGTAAATTCCTTGCCCGGGCAAGCAAGTTTTTCCGTTTTTGTCAACGTCCGAGATATGAACGTGCGAAATCGCGCCCTCCATATCCTTAATATACATTTGGTACGGATAACCCGACTTCCTTGCTTGCTTGATATCAAACGCCCCCGAAAGCTGCGGGCAACGCTGTTTAAGTTCGGTAAAGACAGATGGGCGGTTATAAAGCCCCCACCGCACGTTTTCAAGACATAGTTTCACGCCGTAGCGCGCGCAGAAATCAACGACTTCGCGCAGACGTTCGGCGATATAATCGAAATCTTCCATACCGTCGTCTTTTCTCAAAGTCCCGTGAAAGGTGTAATTTTTCGCGCCGAAAATTTGAGCCGAGCGTAAAATTTGGTCGAGCCAATAAAACCCGTCGCCCCTATCGCGGCGCGAGCTGAAAAAAAGCTGCGGCTCGAAGTTGAGCGGATTGACGTGTACGGAGTTCACCTCTACCCCCACCGTGCGTTCGGCGAATTTTTTTGCGAACTCGGGGCGGTACTCGTAAAAAGTACCTAGATACACTTCGCATATATCCGCGCCCGATTCCCGCAATGCGGAAAGCGCGTCCTCGGTTTCATATATTTTGCAAAGACTTGCCGTCGAAATACCGATTTTCATAGCTTTATTGTATCATACTGCCTTCCGAAAATCAATAGCGGCAAACAAACTTCCAAACCGAGAATAACTAGGCAAAATAGTTCCGCGGAGTCGCTAAGCCGCCCGCGCGTAAATAATTAGGCGCGGGCGACTTGTTTTTAATTTACCTCGGCTATGTATTTTGAAAGGGAATATGTAATGTCCTTATCTGCGATGGCGGCAATTGGCGCAAGCGGGAAAAAGTCGTCCGCGGCGCTTGTTTGCACAGTTCCGCCAAAGCCTTGCGCAGGCGGCTGCCCCTCCTCTCCGCCGCCGAATAAGCCGCTGTCCGCAAGTCCTTTTACGGCGTTAAGCATACCCGTAATTTCTTCCGCGCTTTTTAAAGCCTCCTTTATCTCTTCCCCGCCAAATGTTTCCAAGACGGGCTTTACATCCTCGATAATATTCCTTGAATTGTTTTTTCCGCCGTACAACAAAAGTGCAAGTATAATTAAAAGTTGCATAAAAAAATTCTCCGGCATATTTTGATAATAACATTATATGCGGGAGATAATATGAAAGATTTTAAAAGCTATTCCGAAAACCAACCCCAAAACGAACCGCCCAAAACCCCGAACGACGGCTCTGCGACAGCCTACAACAACACGGTTGAGCTTGCCAAAGTGTTAACGAAAGCGATGAGCGGCAAAAACGAGGCGCAAATTTTACATACGGTAATTTCCGAAGCGGAGCGCGGCAAGCGCGAAGGCACTTTGACCAACGCCGACTTGGACAATTTTTATAACGCACTTGCACCGTTTGTGGACGGAATGAAAAGGCGCAAATTAAAGGAAGTTATAAACCGACTGAAAAGTATTTAAAACAACCCCGTAGACAGATACTTTTCGCCGCCGTCGGGAAAGACGGTTACGACTGTTTTATTTTTGTGGCGGGCGGCAAGCTGTTTTGCCGCCGCAAAAGCCGCGCCCGAAGATACGCCGACAAGCAAGCCCTCGGTTAAGGCTAATTCTTTGGCGGAGGATACGGCGGCTTCGTCGGCAACGGTCAAAACCTCGTCAATGACGCTCAAATTCAGCGTTTTTGGAACGAAACCCGCGCCAATGCCTTGAATTTTGTGCAAACCCGCGCACCCGCCCGATAAAACGGGCGAGCTTTTCGGCTCGACAGCAACGATTTTAATTGCGCGGTTTTTTTCTTTTAAAAATTTGCCCACGCCCGAAAGCGTCCCGCCCGTACCCACGCCCGCGACGAAAATATCTATTTTTCCCTCGGTATCGTTCCAAATTTCGGGCGCGGTGGTTTTATAGTGAGCCAACGGGTTTGCCAAATTTTCAAATTGACCCAAAATTACGCTGTTCGGGGTGGTTTTTTGCAAATTTTGCGCCTTTTCGATTGCGCCGCTCATCCCAAGCTTGCCGTCCGTCAAAACTATTTCCGCGCCGTATGCGGCTATGATTTTACGCCGCTCCACGCTGAAACTGTCGGGCAAAACGATTATCGCCCTTATTCCCTTAGCCGCACAAATTGCCGCCAAGGCTATGCCCGTATTGCCCGAGGTCGGTTCGATTACGGTTGAGTCGGGCGACAGCGCTAAGCCTTCAAGCATATATTTTACAGCCCTATCCTTTACTGAACCGGCGGGGTTTAAGTACTCTAATTTCGCAAAAACTCCGCTTTTTAACCGTAAAAGGGGCGTTCCCCCGATAATTTCGGTTATCGAGTTATACATAGTTCCTTTACTGCTTTTATAAAAAGTTCACACTCGTTTTGGGTGTTGAACGACGATATCGACGCGCGGACAAGCCCCTCGCTTTTAAGCGCCTTGTGCATTAGCGGAGCACAGTGAAGTCCGCCGCGTACGCAGATATCGTATTTTTCGGACAACTCGGACGCAACGACTTCGGACTGTATATTTTCGATTTCGAACGTTACTATTCCGCAAGGGTTGGGCTTGGAATACAGCTTTACTCCCTTTATTTTTATCAAATTTTCACACAAAAACGCGCTCATTTGTTCGGTTTTTTGACGGTTTTTCACCAAATTTTGCATTAAATACAGCGCGCCTTCGCCAAGCGAAATTATGGCGGGATAGTTTAGGGTTCCGCTTTCCAATGCGTCGGGGTAAAAATCCGGCATATTAAGGTTGTAGCTTTCACTGCCCGTGCCGCCGAAAAGTACGGGCGCGGGGTTTATTCGCTCGGAAAAAATCAAAACTCCGCTGCCTTGCACGCCGAGCATTCCTTTATGCCCCGCAACGGCAAGCGCGTCTATACCCGACTCTTTCATATTCACTTCGATGTGTCCGCAAGCTTGTGCTCCGTCGCAAATTAACAGACAGCTTTCGGGAATCGAATTTTTTATAGCTTTAATGTCGGGCATAGCACCCGTGACGTTAGAGGCAAGCGTGACTATGACTGCGCGGGTTTTGTCGGTAACGAGATTGAAAAGAGCTTTAACGTCTACCTCTCCGTCTGCGGTGAGCGGCGCGTAAGATACGGCTACGCCTTTGCCCTTTAAATATTCGAGGGGGCGCAAAACCGAGTTGTGCTCGGCAACGGTTGTTACAACTTCGTCGCCCGCTTTGATTGCGCCGAAGATTGCGATGTTTAAAGCCTCGGTGCAGTTTTTGGTGAATATGACGCGCTCGAAACTGTACGCGCCGAAAAATTCGCATAAAAGTTTGCGCGCGGCGTAAACCCTTTCAAGACAGGCAAGGGACAGCTTGTGTCCGCTTCTGCCGGGGTTTGCGCTATGACCGAGCGCGGCGGTGGTTGCGGATATTACTCCGTCGGGCTTAAATCCGCCCGTTGCTGCATTATCAAAATAAATCAAAATTTTTTACTCCGTCATATTATGGTAGTACCATATTATATACGAAGGTAAAATGATATATGACTGAAATACTTGCCGTGTTCCGCTCACGCTCACAAGCGGTTGACTGCAACGCGCGGCTGGGAAAATACGGAATAAAATCGACTATAATAAATACGCCAAAAGAGGCGAATATAGGGTGCGGGCTTTCGGTAAAATTTACGGAAAATTTTTTGAACCGCGCCAAAACCGTGATAAAAGGCGGGAATTATTCCGCATTTTACGGTTATTACGTAATGAAAAACGTTTACGGCAGAACCTTTTTCGGAAGAGTTTGAGACGGTAAACGAGCAAGGCGGTGCGGGCTTTAAAGCCCGCACCGCCGTTTGGTTGATTTTATTTTGCCGCTGTGATAAAATTAAGATATGAACAATACCGAAGAAATTTTAAAAGAGCTTGCCGCGCTTTACCCCGACGCGCAGCCCGCGCTGCATTTCAAGTCGCCTTACGAGCTGTTGGTTGCGGTGATACTTTCCGCACAGTGCACTGACGAGCGCGTGAATAAAGTTACGGCGGTGCTTTTCGAAAAGTATAACACGCCGGAGAAAATGATTGAGCTTAGTCAAAGCGAACTTGAAAAATATATATTTTCGTGCGGATTTTACCGAAACAAGGCAGCGCATATTTTATCCGCCTCACACGATATTATAGACAACTTCGGCGGCAAAGTGCCCGCAACGCTTGAAAGCCTGAAAACGCTTGCCGGCGTGGGACAAAAAACGGCGAACGTTGTGTATGCGGTGGCGTTTGGCGGCGACGCTATTGCGGTTGATACGCACGTTTTCAGAGTTTCCAATAGGCTTGGTATTTCCGAGGGTAACACGCCCGCAAAGGTTGAAGAAGGCTTGTGCAAGGCGATACCGAAAGATATGTGGTCGAAAGCGCACCACTACCTTATTTATCACGGACGTAGGGTTTGCCACTCGCAACGGCCCGATTGCGCTAACTGCACACTGAAAAGGCGTTGCAAATTTTACGAAAAAACGAAAGGGTGAAAATCGCATAACCCCTTCCGCTCGTAAATAAACAAAGAGGCATAAAAAAAGGAACGCTTTCAAACGTTCCTTTTTTGTTTTAGTGTTGATTAATAACCGTAAGGTGCACCGGCTGCCGCGCAAGCAACGAAGCTTCCGCAAGTTGCAAAAATGATAATCCAAAATACTGTGGTGATGCAGCTGATAATAATACCCGCTATTGCAAAACCTTTACCGTCGCCATTGTACTCGGGTTTTCTTGAATTGGTAAGGCCGATGATTGAAAGAATTAACGCGATAACGTTAAATTCCAAAATCGACAAGATGAAACCAACAAGTGCGATGGTATTTTTCTGAGCGGGAACGGGTGCGCTTGTCTGAGCCATTTTTTCCGTTGCTACGCCGCAGTTGGGACATACGACTGCTTCGTCGTTTATCTCTTTGCCACAATTTTTACAAAACATCTTTTTTCTCTCCTTTTATTTTTTACCGAGAAAATTAAATCAGTTAAGCGTTTTATTCTTTACCGTCGGTAAAGAATAACCCCCCGGGGGGTTAAAAGATTTAATTTCACAGTTTGTTCACAAAGTAATTATAGAATAATTTATTTGTACTGTCAAGAATTTATGAAAAAAATATCGAATAATTTGTGGAAATATACGGAAATTTGTCCGTGAAAAATACTATAAAAGTATCCAACCTAAAAAACTAAACCAGAATATGCTACCGATTAAACCCGCAATCAAGCCGATACCCAAATACACCGCACTTATGGCCATACCCGCAACAGCAAAGCTTTTACCGTCGCCGGCATATTCGGGTTTTTTAACGTTTTGATAGCCGATTATGGAAAGAATTAAGCCGACCAACGGCATGAAGAACGATAAAATAAAGCCGATTAGCGCCATTGTGTTTTTTTGTGCGGCCGCCGGCGACGTTTTATTTATGTTATCCGTTGCAGCGCCGCAGTTCGTGCATATAATTGCGTTATTGTCGATTTCATTGCCGCAATGTTTACAAAACATACTCTCCCTCCATAAATTAAATATATTAAGCTATTTATATTATATAACTTAAACTTTTATTTGTCAATAAAATTAAAACAGCCCGCGCAAGCGTTCCGCTTGTCCAAGTATTTTAATTGCTTAACAGCAATCAGAACTAAGCGCAAGCCAAACGTGCGGGGCTGAGTGTTTCGAATTAAATTATTTAATTAGCCGAGAACCTTAACGATAGTACCGGAACCAACCGTTCTGCCGCCTTCACGGATAGCGAAACGGAGCTTCTCTTCTACTGCAACGGGCTTGATAAGCTCAACGCTGATTTCTACGTTATCGCCGGGCATAACCATTTCGGTGCCGGCGGGAAGTTCGATAGAACCCGTAACGTCGGTAGTTCTGATGAAGAACTGAGGACGATAGTGGTTGAAGAAAGGAGTGTGACGGCCGCCTTCATCTGCTTTAAGAACGTAAACCTGAGCGGTGAACTTGGTAGCGGTTTTAACGGTGCCGGGTTTAGCAAGAACCTGACCTTTTTCGATACCCTTTCTGTCGATGCCGCGAAGAAGCGCGCCTACGTTGAAGCCCGCGATAGCTTCGTCAACGCTCTTGTGGAACATTTCAAGACCGGTAATAACGGTTGAAACGGGCTTTTCGATAAGACCTACGATTTCAGCGGGGTCGCCGACGTGAGCGGTACCTCTTTCTACTCTACCGGTTGCAACGGTACCACGACCGGAAATCGTGAATACGTCTTCCACAGGAAGAAGGAAGGGCTTAGCCGTATCTCTTTCGGGGGTAGGAATGAAGCTGTCGATGGTGTCCATGAGTTGAAGAATGCATTGGCACTCGGGAGCTGCAAGAATTTCTGCATCGGGAGCGCCCGAAGAAGCCTTTTCCAAAGCCTTCAAAGCCGAACCGCGAATGATGGGGCAGTTCTTAAAGCCTTGAGCTTCAAGAGTGTCGCTGATTTCCATTTCGACAAGCTCCAAAAGTTCGGGGTCGTCCATTTGGTCGCACTTGTTAAGGAATACTACGATGTAAGGAACGCCTACCTGACGGGAAAGCAGAATGTGCTCTCTGGTCTGGGGCATGGGACCGTCGGTTGCAGCAACTACGAGAATTGCGCCGTCCATCTGTGCAGCGCCCGTAATCATGTTCTTAACGTAGTCTGCGTGTCCCGGGCAGTCAACGTGAGCGTAGTGACGCTTTTCGGTCTGATACTCAACGTGAGCGGTGTTTATTGTTATACCACGAGCTTTCTCTTCGGGAGCTTTATCAATCTCGTCGTATTTCATCTTTGCTGCCTGACCTTTGCACGCCATTACCATAGTGATAGCTGCGGTCAGAGTGGTCTTGCCGTGGTCAACGTGGCCGATTGTGCCGATGTTAACGTGGGGCTTGCTGTTGTCGTACTTAGCCTTTGCCATTTTTGTTTCTCCTAAAATTTTTATTTTTATAAATTCACCGCAGCTTTGCGGTAAGTTGCTTATTTTATAAGCTATTTTGCGCGTTTCTTAGCGCGTTGCCTATATTATATATTAAAAATATTAAAAAGACAATTAAAAAACGCGCAAAATTTAAGTTTTTTTGCCAATTAATGACTCGTCTAACCTTAGAGAAGCGAGCAAGACAAGGCGCGGGAGGAAAACCCGAAGGAGCTTACTTTGCGTAAGTAACTGAGGGTTGCCGCAGCGCAACGCCGTATTGCGACGCTTATATAAGGTTTAACCTTTTTTAGACCTTTCGCCTATTACTTTTTCTGCAACGGACTTGGGAAAAAATTTATGGTCTGCCGCACTGCGCACGGCAGCTCATTACGCTTTGCAAATTTTTTTCTGTTGCAGAAAAGACGTTACGCCTTTTTAGACCTTTCGCCTATTACCTTTTCCGCAACGGACTTGGGAACTTCTGCGTAATGGTCGAACTGCATCGTGAACTGACCGCGGCCTTGGGTTCTCGAACGGAGGTCGGTTGCGTAACCGAACATTTCCGAAAGAGGAACTTCCGCGTCAACAACCTTTGCGCCCGCTCTGTCGTCGGTCGAAACAATAGTGCCGCGACGTGCGGTTACGTTGCCCATAATATCGCCGAAATAGTCGTCGGGAGTGATAACTTCAACCTTCATAATGGGTTCGAGGAGTACGGCTTTTGCTTTTGCCATACCGTCCTTAAAGCCCATAGAGCCGGCAATTTGGAAAGCCATTTCCGAAGAGTCGACTTCGTGGTAGCTGCCGTCGTAGACTTGAATTTTGAAGTCCACTACTTCGTAGCCGGCAAGGAAACCGTTCTTTGCCGCGCCGCGAATACCCTTGTCGATTGCGGGGATATATTCCTTGGGAATAGAGCCGCCGACGGTTAAATCTTCGAAGGTGTAGCCCGAACCGGGTTCGCCGGGAATCATATGAAGTTTGCAGTGACCGTACTGTCCTTTACCGCCCGACTGACGCTTGTACATACCTTCGCAGTCAACCGCTTGACGGATAGTTTCGCGGTATGCAACTTGGGGTGCGCCGACGTTGGCTTCGACTTTGAACTCTCTCAAAAGTCTGTCAACGATAATGTCGAGGTGCAGCTCGCCCATACCCGCGATAATGGTTTGCCCCGTTTCTTGGTCAGTATAGGTCTTGAAAGTGGGGTCCTCTTCCGCAAGCTTGACGAGAGCCATAGTCATCTTCTCTTGTCCCGCTTTGGTCTTAGGCTCGATAGAAAGCTGAATAACGGGGTCGGAGAAAGTCATTTGCTCCAATACGATAGGGTGTTTCTCGTCGCAGAGGGTGTCGCCCGTAGTGGTGTCCTTTAAGCCGACGATTGCACAGATATCGCCCGAGTAAACCTTGGGAATTTCGGTACGCGTGTTTGCGTGCATCTGAACAAGACGACCTACGCGCTCCTTCTTGCCCTTGGTCGAGTTATAAACGTAAGAACCGGAATCGAGTACGCCCGAATACGCTCTGAAATACGCAAGGCGGCCAACGAAGGGGTCGGTTGCGATTTTGAACGCAAGTCCCGCGAAGGGAGCCGTGTCGGAAGTTTCCCTTTCCTCTTCCGCGCCCGAGTCGGGGTTAACGCCCTTGACGTGAGCTACGTCTACGGGGGAAGGAAGGAAGTCGATTACGGCGTCCAAAAGCATCTGAACGCCCTTGTTTTTGTACGAAGAACCGCACAAAACGGGGGTGCACTTCATTGCGATGGTTGCCTTGCGAAGTCCTTTGCGGATTTCGTCGGGGGTAAGCTCCATAGTTTCAAGGAACTTTTCCATAAGCTCGTCGTCGCCCTCGGCAGCCGCTTCCATAACAGCCATATGAGCTTCTTCCGCCGCGGCCTTCAATTCTGCGGGGATTTCGTCCTTATGATACTGCTTGCCGTCGTCGCTGTCGTAAATTTCCGCGTTCATTTCGATAAGGTCTACGATGCCGCGGAAGGTATCTTCCTTACCGATGGGAAGTTCGATGGGAATGGGATTGGCTTGAAGCCTTTCACGCATCATATCGACCGCACGTTGGAAGTTTGCGCCGTTAATGTCCATTTTGTTGACGTATGCGATACGGGGTACTTGGTACTTGTCCGCTTGACGCCAAACGGTTTCCGACTGAGGCTCAACGCCGCCCTTTGCGCAAAAAGTTGCCACGGCGCCGTCGAGTACGCGGAGCGAACGCTCAACCTCAACGGTGAAGTCAACGTGTCCCGGGGTGTCGATAATGTTGATACGGCACTCATCCTTCTTCGCAAAGCCCGTCCTAGTCCAATGACAAGTGGTCGCTGCGGAAGTTATGGTGATACCTCTTTCTTGCTCTTGTACCATCCAGTCCATGGTTGCGGTACCGTCGTGAGTTTCACCTATCTTATGGTTGATGCCCGTATAAAACAAAATACGCTCGGTAGTAGTGGTTTTACCCGCATCGATGTGCGCCATAATACCGATGTTTCTCGTATGCAATAAATCGTATTCTCTTGCCATACTTAACCTCTATCAGAAACGGAAGTGCGCAAACGCCTTGTTTGCCTCTGCCATTCTGTGCGTGTCTTCCTTTTTCTTGACCGCGCCGCCCGCGTTATTGTACGCGTCGATAAGCTCGGCCGCGAGCTTCGCGCTCATTTCGCGCTCGCTGCGCTTTCTCGTTGCAATGACGAGCCAACGGATTGCAAGGGTTTGTCTTCTTTCGGGTCTGATTTCGATGGGCACTTGATAGTTAGCGCCGCCGACGCGCCTTGCCTTAACCTCCAAAACGGGCATGATGTTGTTCATTGCCTGCTCGAAAATTTCCATTGCGTCTTTGCCGAGTTTTTCACTCATAATATTAAAAGCGTCGTAAACGATGTTTTGTGCCGTTCCGCGCTTGCCGTCGTACATTATTTGGTTGACAAGTTTGGTTACAACCTTCGAATGATACACGGGATCGGGTAATACGTCCCTCTTGGGAACGCCGCCTCTTCTGGGCATAATTTTGTCCTCCTTTTTTATTTTTTAAGGGTTTACCTTAAATAAGCTAATGCTTGCCTTTAAACTAAAAGGTAGCATACCTTCTCTGCGGGTGAAACCGCAAATACTGCCTACTTTTATCTCGGTAAGGGTGAAATATATTCCGAAAAACAAGTAGGAAACGCCGTAAAACGTTTTTTGGTTTTGTTTTAATGCTTGTAAGTTTTAATTACTTCTTGGGTTTCTTCGCACCGTAGCGTGAACGAGCTTGCATTCTCTTGGAAACCCCCGCCGTATCGAGCGCACCGCGAATGATGTGATAACGAACGCCGGGCAAATCCTTTACACGGCCGCCGCGAATAAGGACGGACGAGTGTTCTTGCAAGTTGTGACCTTCGCCGGGAATGTAAACCGTACCTTCTTGCTTGTTGGTAAGGCGTACTCTTGCAATCTTTCTTATAGCGGAGTTAGGCTTTTTGGGGGTCGTAGTAGTAACCGAAAGGCATACGCCGCGCTTTTGAGGACAGTTGTCCAAAATAGGCGATTTCGACTTGTAGACTTGCTTTTCTCTGCCGTTTCTGATAAGCTGGTTGATTGTAGGCATTTTTTACCTCCTTGATTTAATGAATATTTCACCTCTTCCGCATACCCTTAAAAGCGGAGAAAGTAAAAGGCTATAATATAATATGGTTAAAGCAAAAATTGCTTTTGCGGCGCTTGGGATAGTTGTCCATACTAAGCGTGCGAAAGCAATTTTAACAAATATTTACTTAATTGTCAATTAAATTGAATAAGATTTTTACGCAAAGCGATGATTAAAAAACACGGTATTGCCACATATTCGATAATCGTTTTAGCGGTTTCTCCCATAATAACTTCCCCGTCAGTTCAAAGTTACGTCAGCAAGCGCCTTGTACTTTTCGGCGGCAATGAGGGTTAAGGCGCGGGTATCGAGCGTGCCCGAGAAAGCTTCGTCCGAAAGCTTTTTTGCCGTAAATATCGTTTCCGTGGGAAAACGGAGATTTTTAATCTCGCTGAGCATTCTACCGCTTTGGCGCGTTCCCATAAAGTCGCCGCCGCCGCGTATCTTTAAGTCGGCTTCAGCTATCTCGAAGCCGTCCGTACAGTTTTTAATGACGGAAAGGCGTTCGCGCGCGTCTTCCGTGTCCGCGCCCATGAGCAAGAAACAGTAACTCTTCTTGTCCCCTCTGCCGACGCGCCCCCTAAGCTGATGAAGCTGAGAAAGCCCGAAACGCTCCGCATTGTAAATTATCATAGTGGTGGCGTCGGGCACGTCCACGCCCACCTCTATTACGGTGGTAGAAACAAGGCAGTCGAACTCCTTGGCTTTGAAGGCAGACATAATGCTGTTCTTTTCCTTGTCCTTCATTTTGCCGTGCAGAAGCGCGATGCGAACGGAGGGCATTTTTGTGCGCAAATCGTCGTAAAGCTCGGTTACGGACATAACGGTACCCTCGTCGTCACCCTCGATTTTGGGACAGACGAAGTAGGTTTGATTGCCCGCTTTGGCTTGTTCGGCAACATATTTTAACATATCGTTATATTTGCGCTCGGGAACGATTGAGGTGGATATATCTTGCCGCGAACGTGGTTTATCCTTTATCGTGGTCACTTCCAAGTCGCCGTAGAATATAAGCGACAGCGTGCGGGGAATGGGCGTTGCCGACATAACGAGCACGTCGCAACCTTCGCCTTTTTCGACAAGCGAAGAACGCTGCGCAACGCCGAAGCGGTGCTGCTCGTCGCAGACGGCGAAAGCAAGGTCTTTAAAGACTACGTCGTCTTGAATTACGGCGTGAGTGCCGCAAACTATGTTAATTTCACCGCTTGCAAGTCCTTTTTTTATGGCGCGCTTTTCGACTGCGGGGGTTGAACCCGTTAAAGTTTCCACTTTATAATCGGGAAAATACCGTTTGATAAGCTCGGCATTTTGGCGGGCAAGTACCTCGGTAGGGGCGAGCATAGCGGCTTGAAAACCCGATTTGACCCCCATATATATGCCGACTAACGCAACCGCCGTCTTGCCGCTGCCCACGTCGCCTTGCAAAAGCATATTCATTTTGTGCGGGGAATTTAGGGCTTTGTAAACGTTTTGAACCGCTTCCTTCTGCCCCGCTGTAAATTCAAAGGGAAAACGGGCGATAAAGGCTTTTAAATCGTCTTCGGTGACGGCGTAACGGCGTATTCTTGCCTCTTCTCTGCCGCCTTTTATAACTTTGAAAGCCGAAATAAGCAAAAAATATTCCTCTAACGCGATGCGCTCGGAACCGGCTTTTATATCGTCCGCCGTTTCGGGACAGTGGACTTTAAAGTACGCTTCGGATAGGGGAATTAAATCGTATTTTTTTATCAAAGGTGCGGGGATATGGCTTAAATAAGGCACTTTTTTGAGGGCTTGGCGGATAGCCGTTCTGACTACGCCTTGGGTTAAACTGCCCGACAGCGAGTAAACGGGAACAAGCCCTTTTAAACGGGAATTTTTATCGGTACTTTCGAAAGATGGGTTTGTCATTTGGCAGCCCATACCGTATTTGTTTTGAACTCTGCCGTAGAATAAGTACTCCCCGGGTAACAGTTTTTGAACGACGTATGGCTGATTGAACCAAATCGCCGTAAACATATATCCTCCTTGTTGGCACAAGGCTTTTACATACGGGCGGCGTGCGTAACGGTTAAACTCGACGTTGAGAACTTGGCACACCGTCAAAATGACGTCGTTGTGGTAGGCGTCCTTTATAAGCGTGGCGTGGCGCAAGTCGAGATAGTCGCGCGGGAAGAGGCGGACTAACTCTTCAAGCGTATACACGCCCATTTTATTAAAATCTTTTTCGCGTTTTTCCGAAATATACTTTATCGTAGTAAGGTACATTTTACCGCCTATATCTTAAAGCCTCCGCGCGCCGTTTGCGCGCGGAGGCTTTAATTAACAATTTTCTATTATTCCAAAGATACCATATAATAATATACTGGTTGACCGCCGAAGTGGAAATCCACGTCGCAGTCGGGGTATTGCTCGGCAAGCTTGCCCGCAAGTTCTTCCGCCTCTTCTTCTTTGACGCCCTCGCCGTAATATAGGGTGATAAGCCCGTGCTCGTCATTCTTTAAGGATTTTACAAGCTTCATCGTGGTATCTACCACGTTGTCGCTTTTGGCAAGTATGCGCTTGTTGTCAAGTCCGATTATATCGCCCTCTTTGAGTTTGAAACCGTTCATTGTAGTTTCACGCACGGCGTAGGTGACTTGTCCCGACGCGACATTGTCTATTGCGTGGGTCATATTTGTCTTGTTTTCCGGCACCGAAGCTTCGGGGTTGAACGCAAGCGCAGCCGCAAAGCCTTGGGGCACGTTTTTTGTAGGTATAACGTGAATGGTACGGTTGGTTACAAGCCCTTTAGCTTGCTCTGCCGCCAAAATGACGTTGGAGTTGTTGGGGAACACGAAAACGTTTGCCGCGTTAATTTTTTGCACCGCGTCCGCAATGTCTTGCGCGGAGGGGTTCATAGTCTGTCCGCCCTCGATGACTCTATCACACATCAAGTCCTTGAAAATTTCTTCAAGTCCCTTGCCCGCACAGATTGAAAGCATACCCATATCCTTTTTCTCGGATTCGAGTTTGGCTTTTAACGCACGGTTTTCTTCGAGCATATTTTCGATTTTTATTCTGTCAAGTTCGCCAAGCTCCAAAGCGTAAGTAAGCGCAATGCCCGGGGTGTTAGTGTGGACGTGGACTTTTATAAGCTCCAAGTCGCCGATACAGATAACGCTGTCGCCTATGTTCATCAACTTTTCTTTAAGTCTGTCGATGTCGGCAAGCGTGGTCATTTGTTTTAAATTGATTACGAAAAACTCGGTACAATAAGCAAATTCGATGTCGCCGAGGTCGAGATTGATTATATCGGAGTTGTCGCCGAATACGTCGTCGTCCTTTTTACCGTCGGAAGCTTCCGATGGAATGTCGGCAAGGTCGGCGTCTTCGCCCGAAAGCGCGGATAAAAAGCCGCGCATTATGGTCATAAGCCCCATACCGCCCGAATCAACGACGCCCGCTTTTTTCAATACGGGCATAAGCTCGGGCGTTTTTGCCAAAGCTTCGTCGCCGACCTCGATAAGGGCGGTTAAAAAGGGAATAAAGTCTTTATGTTTGCTTGCAAGCTTGGGGGCGCTTTCCGCCATTAAACGGATAACCGTCAAAATGGTACCTTCTTTGGGGATAGATACCGCGCCGTAAGCAATTTTTGCGCCCGCCTCCATAGCTTTTGCGAAAGTTTTGGTATCGAACGCGTCTTTTGTTTCGCGTACAACAGAGCAGATGCCGCGGAAAATTTGGGAAGATATTACGCCCGAGTTACCGCGCGCACCCTTCAAAGCGCCCTTTGAAACCGTGTCGCAAATTTCTTGGAAGCGATTCGAAGAGCATGCGTTCATCTCCTTGACTGCGGATTGAAGCGTAAGCGACATATTCGTACCCGTGTCGCCGTCGGGGACGGGGAATACGTTTCTTGCGTCGATTTCCGCCCTGTTTATTTCAAGATTTCTGGCACCGAAAGCCACCATTTTACGGAATTCGGTGCTGTTTACCGTTTTTGCCATAAATTAATACACCATTCGATTTTTTCTTTTTTGAAAGTAACAGAAATCCACCCAAACAAAGTTTGCGCGGATACTATAACTTGACACCTATGACGTTGACGTTCACGGTGTCTACAATCATTCCCGTGAACTTTTCAACTTTGTATTTTACGCCCTCTTTCAAGGACTCGGCAACGGCGTTTATCGATACGCCGTATTTTATAATTACGTTTACGTCGATAAAAATTCTGTCGCCCGAAGTAACTACCTTTATTCCTCTGCCGTCGGGTTGCTTTTTCAAAAGCTCCGAAAGAGAGTCTGTAAGCTTGCGGGAGCTGGTGTCTACTATGCCGTAGCATTCAAGCGCAGCGTTTTTAGCCACCTTTGCGATGGCTGAATCCGATATTGAAATTTTACCGAATACGTTGCTTGTATTTACAGACATTATTATCTCCCGATAGCAGTTTTGCCTTTTACTATTTTAAAACATTTAAACGCAATTTGCAAGTAATTATTGTAAATAAATGGTATTGAAGGTTAATTTTTGGGTAAAGCTTTTAAAATTATTTTGTAAAATAATCAAAAAATTAAAACTTATATCGCGTTTTTAATTGATTTTTTTAAAACTTAGTGATATATTTATTTAGCCGCTTTAAAAAAACGGCTTTATTTTTCAGCTTTTTTACTAAAAACGCGAAATTGCTATTATACCTATTCGGAGGTGTTTGATATGTCGAGAGTATGCACTGTCTGCGGTAAAGGTCAGACTACGGGCAATAACGTAAGCCACTCTAAAAGAAGAACGAGAAGAACGTTTAAAGCGAACGTTCAAAAGGTTTCTTATGTTAGTTGCGGCAAGACCGTTACGGGTTATGTCTGCACAAGATGCCTTAAAACCGTTGAAAGAGCGTAAGTTTAACGCTCACTTTTAACCTACGTTAAATCAAAAGCAGCCGAGCGGTTGAACGCTCGGCTGCTTTTCGTCGTTTTGCCGACTATCCGCAAACCTCTTTAAATACGCGGAAAAAGTTTTTATAAGCAAACTTTTCCATCGTTCGGGCGGATATGCCGTTATCTTTAAGATAGTGCAAAAGCTTGGGCACGGCGGTACAGTCGGGAAGCTCGGTATTTACGGGAATACCGTCGAAGTCCGAACCGAGCGCAATAACGTCCTCCCCGCCCGTATTTATAATATGACGGATATGTTTAAAAGCGAAGCCGAACGCCGGCTCGCCCAAAAAGTCTTTACAGAAATTTACGCCGATTACGCCGCCGCAGTCGGCGATTTTTTTTATTAACTCGTCAGATAAGTTGCGGCAGACGTTTAAAATTTTTTGCGCATTGGAGTGGCTTGCAACCACGGGGGTTTTTCTGCCGTTTAAAATATCACGCGCGCCGCCGTCGGAAAGGTGAGAAATATCGACGATAATTTTATCGTAATCAAGGCGTTCAACCGCAGCCTTGCCAAGTGCGGTAAGCCCTTCGTCTACCCGTGTTTCGAACTGCGGCACGCCGTTTTCAAACACAAGGTTGGGAACTGCGAATTGGTTTTTGTTGTTCCAAACAAGGGACGCCATTTTGACCCCCTCGTTTTTCAAACGGTCTATTTGCGACAAGTCGTCACCGATAAAACCGAGGTTTTCTACCGTAAGAATACACCCGACCTTATCCCCGTCTTTGCACTGCAAAATATCGCCGTAATTTTCAATTGGTGCGGCAATATGCTTAAGTTTAGCCACATTTTGCTTGTAATAAGCCAAATACTTTTCAAAGCTTAAAGCGGCGCCTTCGCCATCAGTGAAAATGGCAAAGCATTGCGCCGCGCAATTACTTTCTTTCAGCTTTTTTAAGCTTGTTTGGCTATTGCAATCAGCTAAGCTTAACCCGTTTTCGGTGCAAACCGTAAGCGTATCGCAGTGCATATCCGTGTAAATCATTTATTGATAAACAACCTCAAAATTTTTCTTATTGCCTTGGGCGGTTTTACGCAAATTACCGTCATAATTCACCCCTTTAAAATTATTTGTAAAATTATATGCGCAAGGGGCGAAAAGTGTGAATTAGCCCTTTAAGTTGGCTATGGCTGCGGCAGTGTCCGCGGCTTTGAATACCGCAGAGCCCGCTACAAGTACGTTGGCGCCGGCCTCCCTTATTATTTTTGCATTTTCCTCGGTTACGCCGCCGTCGATTTCTATATCCATATCGGGGCGACCGATTTTAACCGCGTAAGCGCGGGCTTTTTTGACCTTTTCAAGCACCTCGGGAATAAACTTCTGTCCGCCGTAGCCCGGATATACAGACATTAAAAGCACCATATCGCACAGCGGGAATACGGGAAAGATATTTTCGACGGGAACATCGGGATTTACAACCGCTCCGCATTTTATGCCGCAGGATTTGATAAGCTGCAAAGTTTCTTCAAGATAGCTGTCCGAAATTTTTTTGCAAGCCTTGTAGTGCACGGTGATTATGTCCGCGCCGGCGTCGGCAAAGAATTTTATTTGAGTTTTAGGGTGCTCAATCATAAGATGCGCGTCCAACGGAAGCTTTGTTAACGGACGTATATTTTTTATCATTTGTCCGCCGAAGGTAATCGGCTCGACAAAGCTGCCGTCCATTACGTCGCAATGAATTAAGTCCGCGCCGCATTTTTCTAATTTTTTGACAGTCTCGCCCATTATCGAGAAGTCCGCCGAAAGTATGGAAGGCGCTATTTTTATTTGCATGTTTTTTCTCCTATTCGTTTTTTAAGTAGCTTGCGCGAAGTTGCCCGCACGCGCCGCCTATATCTACCCCTATTTGGCGTCGAAGAGTTGCCGAAAGTCCGCCCTTTTCCAATAACCCCAAAAACCGATAAGCTTGATTTTCGGTAACGGTTTTCAAGTCACGCTCTTCGACCTCGTTCAGTCTTATCAAATTGACGTGACAAGGCTTGCCCTTCAACAGCTTTATAAGCCCTTCGGCGTGCTCTTTATCGCAGTTTTCGCCGTTTATCAAGGAGTACTCGAAGATATACCTTCTGCCCGTCTTTTCAAAGTAATATTCGCAAGCTTTAAGTATCTCCGCAACGGTGTATTTTTTTGCGATAGGCATAGTTCTTGCACGCCCCTCGTCGGTGGTTTGGTGTAGGGATATGGTCAAATTAACGGGGATTTGCACGTCAGCCAAAGCGTAAATTTTCGGCACGATGCCGCAAGTTGAAAGCGATATGTTCCGCGCCGAAATATTGACCCCGCAAGGTGCGGAAACGTTCTTTAAAAAAGTTAAAACGTTGTCGTAATTGTCAAGCGGCTCGCCGCTGCCCATAAGCACTATATTTGTTACTGCGCGCTTTTCAAGGTTGCCGCCGTGAGCGGCGTTGACAACAAGAATTTGCGAGAGAATTTCACCCGAAGAAAGGTTGCGGACAAGTCCGTTTAAAGTGCTTGCGCAGAACTTGCAACCCATTCGGCAGCCGACTTGCGTGGATACGCACTGCGTGTTGCCGTATTTATACTTCATGAGCACGCCCTCGATAATATTGCCGTCGGCAAGGGCGAAAAGGTACTTTTCCGTGCCGTCGGATGAGGTTAAAGAGTTCAATATGCGAATAGGCTCGTCCTCATAATCTTCCAAAAGCCGAGTGCGCAAATTCGCTGGCACGTTGATTTGGGAAATTTTTTTACCTTGCATCAACCCCGTATAAAGCTGTTTGGCACGGAACGGCTTTTCACCCAAAGCAGATATTAAGTTTTCAAGCTCGGCCAAACCGAGGTCTTGGAGAATTTTTTTCATTTTATAAAATCGCAAAAATCTTCGGAGTTTTTGTTTTACCCTCAACGAGAATTTTTTGTTTGTAGCCGCCGAGACTGAGTTCGAGAAGCTCGGAAACTTCACAACTTTTTATATAGCTTTTGCGTTTATTCATTACCTCTCCTTTTTAATGCCGCCAGATAAAACCCCGCGCCCAAGGATATATGCGGCAAAAATTGCAAGCCGTACTTCGTTTCCTTGTGTCCAAGGGGCGAAATGGGCTTATTTAAGGCATATTCGGGGTGCAATTGCAAAAAATTGCAGACGATGCTGTCGTTTTCTTCGGGCAAGACCGAACAAGTAGAATAGAAAAGCAAGCCTCCGCTTTTAACGTAGCGGGAACAATTTTCCAAAATCGAAAGCTGAATTTTCGCTAAACTGTCTACATCGCTTTCCTTGCGGAAAAGCTTGATATCGGGGTTTTCGTTTATGACGCCCGTACCCGAGCAAGGCACGTCGCATAGGACGGCGTCGAACTCATTTTCGAACTCGGAATTAAAAACCGAACTGTCGGCTTGAATTGCCGTTACGTTGGTTGCGCCCATTCTTTGTGCGTAAACTTTTATAAGTTCCACGCGGTGACGGTGAAGCTCGGTCGAGGTCACGGCTTTACACTTTTTTGCAAGCAATACAGACTTGCCCCCCGGGGCTGCGCACGCGTCCAAAAGGCGGCCGCAAGCGGGAATTGCCGCGCAAATTGCGATTGAGCCGACTGATTGAAAGGTGTAATCGCCCGCATAAAACCCCTCGTCACGAACGAAATTTTTAAAAATGTAGACGCTATCGAAAGGGGTTGCCGTGTGGTTGTTTTGAAGGTATTTATCCGAGCCGCGCTCAAACCGAACACATACCCCTAAGCTTGGCGCGGTAAGAATTCGGGAAGCTTCCGACTTGTAGCTGCGCCTAAGCTTTTTGACAAGCCACAAGGGCGCGCTGCACTCCACCGCCATTCTTTCTTCGGTTTTTTCGGGCAAAGGCGGAATTCGGTATGTTCTTAAAAAAGCGTTAACGAAACCAGCAGCGCCCTCTTTGCCGAGTTTTTTGGTTAGCTCGACTGCGTAATCAACGACCATATAGTCGTGCTTGGACATAAATTCAAGCATATACAGCGCGATTTTTATGATGATTTTTACCGAACTTTTGGGCTGCTTTTTTGCGTTTGCCCCCAATATATACTCCAAATAACAGTCTTTTTCAAGCACGCCGTAACAAATTTTCACGGTGCGGGCTTTATTTAAAGGCTCTATAGGAACGTCGGCAATAGACTGCTTTAAAAACTTGCCTTCTTTATATACTTTGGCGAGAATCAAGTACGGGTCTGTTAAAGGGTTAGTCAAGAAAATCGCCCGCCTTTATCTTTCTTCCGTTGACGAAATCGGCGGCTTTCATACGTTTTCCGCCCGCGGGCTGTAATTCGGTTATCAAAACCGAACCGCCGTTGCACCCGACGGCGATACCGCGCTTGTCCGCCGATATAACTTCGCCCGCTTTGCCGCCCGAAAGAGGGCTGAGTTCTGCGTTGTATATATTTAAAATCGAACCGTTAAAATAGCAAAACGCAGCGGGCGCGGGGCTGAAAGCTTTGATTAAACGACATATATGTTGGGGAGAATCGGAAAAATCAAGCTTACCGTCCTCCTTTTTGACTTTGGTGCAGTAGGTCGCTTTAACGTCGTCTTGCATCAAAAGCTGATTTTTGCCGTTTTCAAGCAGTTTTACGGCTTCAAGAGCGGCTTCCGCACCCAAAACGGACAGCTTATCGGTCAGTTCGCCGCAAGTCAAGTTGCCTATCTCGCACCTTTTTACAAGCAAAATGTCGCCCTTATCGAGGGCAAGCTCGGTTTTCATAACCGTGACGCCCGTATGAGATTCACCCCGTAATATAGCCGATTGAATGGGTGAAGCGCCGCGAAATTCGGGCAGCAACGAGGCGTGGATATTCCATACTCCGCCTTTGAAGCAATTTAAGACCTCGTCGGTGAGAAGTTGCCCGTAAGCGCAAGTTATCATTATATCCGCGTTCAAGGCGCGGAGCACTTCGCAGTTATCTTTGATTTTTTTGAAGTCATAAACCGGAACGCCCGCCGAGAGGGCGAAAGCTTTCACGGGGGTGGGCGTTAAAATTTGTTTTCTGCCGACGGGCTTGTCGGGTTGTGTGATTACAGCCGCTACTTCTTTGCCGTTGTCGATAAGCGCTTTAAGCGTAGGGACGGCGAACTCGGGCGAGCCCGCAAAAACTATTCTCATATCAGTCCTCCGGAGGCAAATCGTACAATTCGTCGGCGATATCCGTATATAATTTACCGTCAAGATGGTCAAGTTCGTGACAGACCGCGCGGGCGAAAAAGCCTTCCGCCGTGAGCTTGTGCTTTTTGCCGAATCTGTCGCGGTATTCTGCCTTTACCTTGTTGGGGCGGCGCACCGTGCCTTGCTTGCCCTTGACGGACAGACAGCCTTCGGGTCCCACTTGCTCGCCCTTAGTGGAAATAATTACGGGATTGATAAGCTCGTAAAACCCTTCCTCTACGTCAATAACTACGACGCGTATCGGCAGCCCTATCTGAGGAGCGGCAAGCCCCGCGCCGTTTTCCGCGCGCACGGTTTCTTTCATATCCGCAAGAAGTTGCCACAGCTCGGTATTGAAAGCGCGAACTTCCTTACATTTTTCTCTTAAAACGGGGTCGCCCGTTTGCACGACGAATTTAACTGACATTATTGTTACTCCGTATTAAATAATTTATTGCGCAAGCAAAACCACGCTTTTGCGCCTGCGCGCCCAATTTGCGGCTGTGCCGCCTCAATATAGCCAAGATTTTGTGAACCGATTATGATAGGTTGGTCGGGTTCTCTTCTACATAAACGAGAACGTAAGGCGTGGTTGCCGCAACCGAAATTTCGTAAATGTTTTGTAAAAGCGCCTCGTCTTTTAGCCGCATTAGCACTTGGTAGCGGTGCTTGCCTTGAATTTTTTTGACGGGCGAGTGCATTTTATTTAAAAACAAAAACTGTTTGGAATCGAAATTTCTGAGCTTTTCAATTTCAAAATACACGGTTTTTAAAGCTTCAAGAGTCTTTGCCTCGTCCTCGCCCGTGACCATTACACGGCATATAAGCGAAAACGGCGGAAAAAGCGTGGCTTTGCGTATTTCGATTTCGTTATCGAAAAAGCCCGAATAATTGTAGTTGACTGCATAGCGGAGTATATAATTTTCGGGGCAATAGGTTTGCAAAACGACCTTGCCCTTCATATCCGCCCTTCCGCTTCTGCCGGAAACTTGCGTTATGAGCTGAAAAGTGCGCTCTCCGCTGCGATAGTCGGAAAACTGCAAGCTCATATCGGCGTCGAGTATTCCTACGAGGGTTACGGCGGGGAAGTCGTGACCTTTGGCAATCATCTGCGTGCCGACAAGGATATCCGCCTCTTTTTGGGCGAATTTGTGTAGTATTTTATAGTGACCGTCCTTGCCGGAAACGGTATCGTTATCCATTCTTATTATACGCGCAGCGGGAAAAAGCGAGGAAAGTTCCGACACGACGCGCTGCGTGCCAGTGCCGCTGTAACGGATATGCACGCCGCCGCATTCGGGGCAAGCGGGCAACATTCGGTATCTTGCGCCGCAGTAGTGGCACTTTAAACAGTCCTCTTCGCTGTGGTAGGTAAGAGAAACGTCGCAGTTTTCGCACTTGGCTACATAGCCGCAGTCGCGGCAGATAACCTTTTGAGAATAGCCGCGGCGATTAAGAAATATAATCGCTTGATTGCCGCTTTTCAAGGTTGCGTCAAGCTCTTCCCTAAGCGCCGCCGAAAAGGGCGAAGGGTTGCCGCGCTTGACCTCTTTACGCATATCGGCAATGACGATTTCGGGCATAGGCTTTTTATTGATTCGCTCGGGAAGGGTGATAAGGTTGTACTTGCCCTCTGTTGCGGCAAGATAGCTTTCTACCGAAGGCGTAGCGCTGCCCAAAATCAATTTACAGTTATTGAACTCGGCACGGAATTTAGCAACCTCTACAGTGGAGTAGCGCGGGGCGGTTTCCGAAAGATAGGAAGAGTCGTGCTCCTCGTCAATGATAATTGCGCCGATATTTTCAAGCGGAGCGAAAATTGCGCTTCTTGCGCCGATTGCGATTTTAGCCTCGCCCGAACGTAGTCGCCACCATTCGTCGAATTTTTCACCCGCGGAAAGCCCGCTGTGTAAAATAGCCGCCTCTCCCTTAAAACGGGCGCGAAGCTGAGAAAGCATTTGCGGCGTTAGGGAAATTTCGGGGACAAGAAATATAGCCGTTTTGCCGTTTTTAATAACGTCAGCTATAATTTGCAAGTAAATTTCGGTTTTTCCGCTGCCCGTAACGCCGTGAATAAGGTGGATGCTTTTTGAGGAATTTTCTATGCTTTTTATAGCATTGGACTGCATATATGTAAGAGTTTTGGGCTTTACTTCCGCTTCCATACCCGAAAATGGATTGCGCTTGATTTGCCGTTTTTCAACGATAATAGCGCCCTTTTCCGCAAGGGAATTGACGGCGCCGCGCCCGAACATATTGCAAAGGGCGGTAAAATCGTACTCCGTCTTGTCCTCCAAAAACGATAAAACTTGCTGTTGTTTTTTTGCGGATTTTGAGATTGGTACGCTAATATGTGCGAGTTTAGCGTATTTTTTGTAAACCTCGCGCACTTTGCCAAGGCGCATCTCCGACGGCAAAAAAAGCCGAAGCGCGGCGGCCTTGGGGACTTTATAGCGCGAAGAAATGCGCTCCATCAACGAAAAGCATTCGGGTTGAAGCGCGGGAAGTTCGTCGAATATCTCCGCAATAGGTTTGATTTTTTCGGGCGGGAAAGACGACCTTTCTTCTACGCCCAAAACAAAACCGTCGACAAGCATTTTGCCGAACGGCACCTTTACGCGACTGCCCGCCTTTAAATAGGGCGGGCAAGAATATTCGAATATTTTGTCCACTTGGCTGTGGGCTATGTCAACTATGACTTGTGCGTACACTTATCGGGCTTAATCCTTTACGCACTTTATCTTGCCGCTTGCGATTTCACGCGAGGCAACGGCAAGCTCTTTGATTATTTCCTTACTGTTCGCGTTTTGACCCGCGGTCTGTTCGATTATCTGCCTTGCGCGCTTGGAAGCAACCACGCAAAGGCAATAACGCGATACGGGCTGCCCGTCAGTACCGAGCTGTTCTATGAGTAAGTCAACGGGGGGATAATTTATCATATTTCTACTCCTTTTAAAGTTTTGATTAATTTATCTAATCGCTCTACGCAACCGTCGAGGTCGTCGTTGACCACGGCGTAGTCGTATAAGTCTTTTTTGGAAAGCTCGTATTCCGCTCTTTGTATTCTTCGCTCGATTTCTTCCGCGCTTTCGGTTGCTCTGCCTTTAAGGCGGTTTCTTAAAGCTTCCGCGTCGGGCGGTAATAGCATAATTAAGATGGCTTCGGGATAAGACTTTTTAACTTGCAGCGCGCCGTTGACGTCTATTTCCAACACTACGTCGTGCGTTTCAAGCTGCTTTTCTACGAACTTCCTCGGGGTGCCGTAGTAATTTTCGAAATGGTTGGAATATTCTAAAAATCCGTCCTCTTCGATTGATTTTAAAAATTCTTCCTTGGAAATGAAGAAGTAAGATTTACCGTCCACTTCGCCTTCGCGCTTTTTGCGAGTTGTGCAAGAAACGCTTAAAGCGTAATTTTCGGAAGTTAAAAGCCGTTTTAACACCGTGCCCTTGCCAACACCCGACGGTCCCGAAAGTACAATAAGTAAATTTTTCATATGCTTACTCGATATTTTGGACTTGCTCACGCACTTTTTCGATTTCGTTTTTCAATGCAAGCCCCAATCTTGTTATTTCCAAATCGTTTGATTTTGAACATATAGTGTTTGTTTCGCGGTTAAATTCTTGCACTAAAAAGTCAAGCTTTCTTCCGACGAGCTTTTCACGGCAGATTTCGCGAAACTGCGAGATATGCGAGTGAAGGCGGGTTAATTCTTCGTCGATATTGCTTTTATCGGCAAATAGCGCGGCTTCGGTCAAAAGCCGACCTTCGTCCACTTCAACGCCCTCCAAAATCTTTTTCATTTTGGTTTCGAGCTTTTGTCTGTAATTTTGCGCAACAACGGGCGCGCGGGCTTCGACCTCGACAACAAGGCGCTCGATTGTTTTCATACGCGAAAGCATATCTTCTTCAAGCTTTTTGCCCTCCACCTCGCGCATAGCGTTAAGCTTGTCGAGCGCGCCGGAAAGCGCGGACTTTAAAGCCGTCAAAATTTCCTCGTCGGCAGAGGCAACGTCCTCCGTCTTAATCACGTCGGGATAGCGCAGAACGCCGCTGACGCTGATATCGTCTTGAATTTTGGGGAAAAGCTTTTTTATGCGGGCTGCCGCCGCGACGTAGGACTTAGCCGTTTCTTCATCCAAATAAATTGACTTTTCACGCTCGCGCTTATCAGAAAGAGTAACGAATATATCGGCGTGACCGCGGGTTAGCTTTTCGCGGAGAACCGTGCGAACGGTTTCTTCGTGAGCGGCTAAAATTCTCGGAGCTTTTACGGACGCGTCAAGATAACGGTTGTTTACCGTTTTTATCTCGACCGTAAGTTCTACGCCGCCCTTTTTATATTCGCCCCTGCCGTAACCCGTCATACTGTACATTTTATACCTCAGCTAAGCCATAAATTATTATATAATTTAATTATAGCAAGCTTTTTTTGAAATTACAAGCAAAAGCGGCGATTTGAAAAATTTTTCAAATCGCCGCTTGCTTAATTAAAAAAGCTCTTTTTTCAGCTCGATTGCGTCCTTTGCGGTAATTTTACGCACGGGTTTACAAGGAACGCCGTACGCAAGAGTGTTATCGGGTATTTCCCCCGCAACTACCGCGCCCGCGCCGATTACGCAGCCCGAGCCTATTTTTGCGCCGGCAAGAATGGTTACGTTGCCCGCAATCCAACAGTTATCGCCTATGATGATAGGCGCGCCGTACTCTTTATCGGTGATATAGCCTTTCTCGTGTAAATAAGGGTTTCTGTCCTCGTATCTAAACGGGTGAATGGGTGTAAGTATAGATACGTTCGGCCCCAAAAAAACGTTGTCGCCGATAGTTACCGGACAAGTATCCAAGACGGTCAAATTAAAGTTTGCGTAAAAGTTTTTGCCGACTTTTGTAAACACTCCGTAATCGAATTGAACGGGACCTTGAAGATAAGTTCCCGCACCCTTGTTAGGCAGAATTTCCGCAAGAAGTTTTTCCCTTTTTTTAAACTTCGTATCGGGGGTGTTGTTGTACTTTAAGCACAGCGCGTGGGTGCGCGAGCTTATTGCCCTTAGCTCTTCATCGTGCGGGTCATAGATTTTCCCCGCAAGCATCTTTTCTTTCTCTGTCATAATTCAGCTCCGCAACTTTATTATACTATACTTTACGCAGCTGTCAAGTCTTAATAATCGTTTTTTGCGTCGGCGGTAATGCCCTTTATACGCGTGGTAACTAAGTGATAATTGTTGCGCGGGCTTACGTCGAATAGGGTGATATTTTGGGTAGAAGTTGCGATTGCCCCCGATATATCAGCGAAATAAGCCGTTTTCCCCGCCGTCATTATAACGGGTATTCCGTACAAATACGAGTAGGCGCGAATGAGCAACGGCGGCACGCTGTCACGCAGTTCTTCGAGCACGGCGATTACTACGTTACAGCCGCACATGGACAAGCTTTTGAAGGTATCGGGGAAAAGCAAATCGTTTTCGACGCACAGCCCGACCTTACAGCCGTTCACCTTATAAAAACCGAGCGACGAGCCACTTTTATAATCCTCGCAGTCCAAGACGTGCAACATATCGGATATGCCGAGAAGCTTGCCCCTATCCGATACGGCGGCGGACTTACGCACAAGCCCGCGGCTTACCGTTTTACAGCCGCAGACCAAGCCGCAGTCGGCATCCTTGGAAAGCCTTGCAACCTTATCGAACTTATCCGTTTCGCCTTTAAGCTCTTTTTCATAGTCCACTTCGCCCAAGCCGCCGAAACCGAAAATTGCAACGTCGCAGTCGGGCAAATAGTCCCTATCCTCCACCGTGCCGTCGTTAACCACGCAGAATACCATATTGTACATTTTATTACGGCAAGGCGAAATATGTTAAAATTCGGTGTTATTTGATTTTAAAGACGCATATCTTATTTAAAAAGCGCGATTTGCGTCCATTGAGGTGAAAAATTGAAAAAATTTATTTCTGTTATACTTATCGTATGCGCAATTTCGTTTTGCGTTACGCTCTCGGCTTGCAACAAGGACGAAGGCAAGACGACCTTATACAATATAACTTGCACTTACGAGGACGAAACGGGAACTCTTTCCGGAATAATGAACGTAGATTATTACAATAATACGAACACGGAAATTTCGGATTTGAAGTTCAACCTTTACGGCAATGCGTTTAGGGACGGCGCGCAGTACTCGCCCGTTTCGGATACATATAAAAACCGCGCTTACTATGCCGGGGAAAGCTACGGCAAAATGGAAATTACCAACGTGGAAAATTGCGCGGGTTGGACGGTTGCCGGCGAGGACGAAAATATACTTACCGTAAACCTATTGACCCCCATATATCCCGAAGATAACACGGTTTTGACAGTTTATTACACCCTTACGCTTGCGAAAGTAAACCACCGTACGGGCATAACCGCGAACGCAGTGAATTTGGGTAATTTTTATCCCGTTTTGTGCGGGCGTAATACCGAGGGCTTTGTAGAGTGCAACTATTACTATTGCGGCGACCCGTTCTATTCCGAATGCGCTAATTACAGCGTTACGATAGATATGCCCGAAAAGTATACTTGCGCAAGCAGCGGCAAGCTGACGGACGAAACTTGCGTGAACGGCAGAAAAAGATGCAGCTACGCCTTAAACGGCGCGCGCGACTTTGCAATGGTTCTTTCCGAGAAGTTCGAGGTTGTTTCCGAAACGGTGAACGGAACGGAAGTAAGTTATTATTATGTAACCGACGCGACCCCTCAAAATTCTTTGGCGGCGGCGTGCGAAAGCTTAAAGTATTTTTCGGAAACGTTCGGAAAGTACGCCTATCCCACTCTTTCCGTGGTGCAAACGGGGTTCTGCTACGGAGGTATGGAATACCCCGCCCTTACGATGATTGCCGAGGGATTGGACGCAGATAACAATATTTACACGATAGTGCACGAAAACGCGCATCAATGGTGGTACGCGATGGTGGGCAACGACCAGATGAACGACGCTTGGCAAGACGAGGGCTTGGCGGAATACTCCACTTTGATGTTCTTTGAAAGCCACCCCAATTACGGGTTTACGCGAAAGGGCATGATTAACTCTGCAACTAGCTATTATAGGGCGTTTTTTACGGTGTTCAGTCAGCTTAACGACGTTGCCGATACGCGCATGCACAGACATTTGAGCGAGTACAAGAGCGAGCTTGAATACAACAACATTACCTACAACAAGGGTATGATTCTATTCGATATGTTGCGCACGTCTTTGGGCGACGACAAATTCGTAAGCGGGTTGCAAAAGTATTTCAGTGACAACTGCGGTAAAATTGCAAGCGCCGACGAACTTATAGGTTGCTTTATAAAAAGCGGCGTCGACGTCGAGGGGCTGTTTAACTCGTTTTTGGACGGAAAGATTTTGATTTGACAATTTTAAAAACCCGCCCGCAAGTATTCTTGCGGGCGGGCTTTAATTATTTTAATCTTTGACGTATTCGATTATATCTTCCACATTGCAATCCAAAATTTTGCATAAGTCGTCTATCTTTGCGGTGGTTATACCTTTGCCCTTACGCAATCTGTCTATTGTTCCGCTACTTATTCCGTAAGTATTGATAAGCACATAAGTTGATATTCTCTTTTCTTTCATTGTTTTCCACAACGGCAAGTAACTTATCATATTTAAAATTATAAAATATGGCTACTTAGTTGACAAGGGTTATAATTATGGCTATAAAGCAAAGTAATAAAACTTTATAACGGACAGAAGTTTCATCTGACGTTGCATCAATTTTAAAGTTAAAGCCCGCGGGACGTAAACGCGACCCGCGGGCTTTAATTTTGCGTAAAATATTTATAACTTTAACTTGCAATTTGAAATATAATAATATATAATAGTTATACTATTTTTAGGAGTTCGTTATGGACGTGCCCGACAGTTGTTATTTAACTTTATAATGCAATAAATTCCGTACAAAAGCGTAAATTTGTCTTGCACGGAATTGTTCCGTGCATTTTTTTGACGAATTTATGAGGTGAGACTTATGGTAAAGTTCTTTTTCTCTGCCGCAGACGGAAAGTTGGAAAGGTCCGACAAATTTTTAAATAAGTGCTGGGTTGATATGGTTGACCCTACCGACGACGAGTGCGAAGACGTTGCCGCTATTTCCGGCGTGCCCGAAGATATGATTAAAGCTGCCCTCGATGAAGAGGAGCGCGCGCGTTCGGAGTTTGACGAGGGGTGCAGCATGTTCGTCGTGGACTGCCCTATTATGGAAGAAGGCGCCAACGGCGACAGCTATACCACCCTTCCTTTATCTATTATTTATAATTCGAACTGTATTATCACGGTTAGCTTGAAGGGCAACACCGTTTTAAAAGAATTTATTACGGGCAGAGAGCGCGTTTTTTGCGATAAACCCGTACACTTTGCGCTTACTTTTATGTTGAATAACGCAAAAAGATTTTTGTACTGTCTGAAACAGATTGACAGAAAAAATCACCGTATTCAAAACGAAGTGGGCAGAACGATGAAAAATACCGAAATTATTCAGCTTTTGGATTTGCAAAACTCGTTGGTATATTTTTCTACCTCTTTGACGGCGAACGAACGCGTACATGAAAAGCTTTCTAAGGTAGAGGCAGTGAAAAGCCACGAAGATTACGAGGATTTGTACGAAGACGTAAGCATTGAAAATAAACAGGCGATAGAAACTTGTAATATTTATAAAAACATTTTAAGCGTGACGATGGACGCGTACGGTTCGGTTATTTCCAATAACTCGAACGACTCGATGCGGAAACTGACGATTATCACGGTGCTGCTTGCGGTGCCGACGATGATTGCGGGGTTTTGGGGTATGAATATGCCCGTACCCTTTCAAAACGGATATAATTTTTTGCAGACCGGTTGGTTTTGGCTGGTAGTATTCGGCACGATTTTACTTACTGCGGCGATTGCCGTGATTATTATAAAGGGTAACCCGTTAAAACGCGCAAACAAGCCGAAAAAGCGGAAAAGACGGGATAAAAAAGATAAAAACAAATAGCTTTATCGGGGCGGTTTTAAATAACCGCCTTTTTTGTTGCAAAAAAATTTATTTACAAGGTTTAATTTTGTAATTTAAGGCAATAACCAACCCGTAAAAAGGGGTGCGGTGATGCAACTTATAAGACTGTTTTTTTTGACGATATCAGCTGTATTCGTACTTGCGGCAGTAGCTTTTTTGCCGCAAAACTTGTGTTTTGAAAGCGGCAGCACCTATACCTTCTATTGCGGAACGAGTTCGGCAGACTGCAAAACAGTGACCGTGCATAACTTCGCCGCAGCGCAAAAGCTGTGTCTTAAAAATGTTTGCGGAGAAAGTACGGATTACGAAAACTTCGATTTGGATAGCTTTTTGGAGAGCATAGACGGGAAAGTTGTGTTCGAAGAAGAGTTTTCTGACGGAGTTAACTATTACTGCACGGCAGACTTGCCCTATTCCGTTAACGTAAATAATCAAAAGATTAACCTGCATATCGCCGTAAAAGGCAATGCGGCAAGAGTGGCGTCGCCGATTATTTTCGGCGGATACTGAATAAAAGGCTTAAATGCTGTCAAGAAAATATAAAAAGGAGTTAAAAAATGAAAAACAAGCAAAAAACCCAACCTACGAAGAAAAAAATATTAACGTACTACCTCATTTTGGCGGCTTGCCTTTTGGTAATTGCCGCAGTAGTTGTCGGAGTGGTATTCGGCGTTAAACCTTCAAACGAAGGCAACCCCTCGATTGACGGGGGCACGACGCAAGACCCCACCACCCCGCCCGACGGTGAACCCGACGACAAAGACCCCGTGCAAGATACCTCCTCTAAATACGAATTTATTGCGCCCGTAAAAAGCGTAGTCGTATCGCAAGCGCATGTGTTCTGGCACAATCAAACTTTGAATATCTACCGTTTGCATGAGGGTATGGACTTCGAATGCGCTGCGGGAACGGAAGTTCTTGCCGCCGTTGACGGAACCGTTAAAAGCGTTTACACGAACGACAGACTTTACGGCGCTATGATTGAAATAGAGCACGCGGACGGCGTAAGAACGGTTTATAAATTTGTTGAGCCGTTGGAAACCTTAAAGGTCGGCGCAGAAGTCAGCCGTGGCGACGTTATAGCAAAAGTTGCGGCAGCAACGGGTACGGAAAATGCGGACGGCGACCATTTGCACTTCGAAGTGTATAAAAATGATAAAATACAGAACCCCGACACTTATTTAAAATTAATTTCAAAGTAATTTTACCCCCTTCATTTTCATTTGGCGCCCGCGGAAAAAACTTTTTCCGCGGGCGCCTTTTTCGTTTGTTTGATTGGCTTTTTCAAATTCATTAGGCGCGTTGATAGTTGCAATAAAAAAATGTTAGTTTTGATAAAATATCACATTGAAAATTTTCATATTTTTGTTAAGTTAACAGTAATTATCCAAACTAACATAAAATAGTGATAGAAACTAACAAAAATTAAATTTTTAAAATTTTTTCAAATGTTATTGACTAACAAAAAGCTCGGTGCTATACTGCAAGTGCAATCAAGGTTCGGAGGTAAAAAATGCTTTACGATTTTATTGAAGAATTCAACGACAGCGGGAAGGTCTTTGTCCTTGGATACGCAGTTTTGAACAATTTTTTAACTTGCGGAAGATAAGTGAAATAATAAATTCAATACGCATAAGGAGGTGCAGAAATGTATATTTATGAAAAACTTGACGCGCTTGACGAAAGAGTTGACAACTACGGCGTTTCACCTTTAAGCTACGTCGTGTTGAACTGCGCAAGATAATCGCACGCAAAAATAACAATGAGAACGCCGCGGCACAAAGTGCCGCGGCTTATATTATATTTCAGAAAGGGCGTTTGGCGTAAGCGCGGAATAGTTTATTACCGCGCACCCATCCACCCCCGCCATCGGTGCAAGAAGATAGTCCGAAAGACATTTTAGCCTTATCCCGCGGGCGGCGGCAAGCAGTTTAATTTGCCCGTCAGACTTAGCGTCGGGAAACTTGGCGATAAGGTGAAGCCCGCTGCCCGTATCCGCCACCTCGCACCGCTCGGGCAAGGCGGCAAGCCTTTTCAACAGCGCGGCGTGAACGGCGCGGTAATAATTTCTAAGACGGTTTAAGTGCCGCTCGAAATATCCGCCGTCAAGCATTCGAGCAAGCGCCTTTTGCTCGAACAGCGGCACAAAATTTGCCGACGACGAGAAGATTTTTAAAAAACGTTCGTATAGCTCGGGTGGCAACACCATGTAACCCATTCGCATGGAGGGCGCAAGGCTTTTAGAAAAGGTGTTCATATAAATAACCCTTTCGGGGCAAAGCCCGCACATGCACTGCAATGGCTTGCCCGTTAGACGGAACTCGCTGTCGTAGTCGTCCTCAACGATATAACCGCTGCTGTTTTTCGCCCAACTTATTAAGCGCGAACGGGCGGAAACGGGCATAACCACGCCCGTAGGGAATTGGTGTGAAGGTGAAACGTGCGCAATTGCGGCTTGGCTTTGTTCAAGTACGGAAATATCTATACCTTGCTCGGTAACGTTGACCGGAAGGCAACGTGCGCCGTTAAGCGCGTATGTAAACGAAATTTTACCGTAGCCCGGGTTTTCCACGGCGTAAATCTTATCGCGGCCCAACAGCTGCACTATTACGCCGTAGAGGTGCTCAGCGCCCGCCCCGACGACAACGTAACGCGGGTCCACGTCTATCCCGCGCGAACGATACAAGTACGCAGAAATCGCACGTTTCAGTTGTTTGTCGCCGTCGCAAGGAACGCGCTCTAAAAGGTGTTCGCCGCAATCAGCCAAAACCGCGCGAATAAGGCGCGCCCATACCGAAAACGGGAACATATTCGGGGGTGTATTGCCGTGAACAAGGTCAAGCTTGAACTTTTCCTCAGCCGGCTCGCATTCGGGCTTAACGGGTGCGGAACGGTCTTTATTTAGCCCTTCCGCAACGCTTTCGGCAAAAAATCCGCTGCGCTCCTTAGAGCGGATATACCCCTCGGCAAGAAGTTGGTCGTAAGCAAGCTGAACGGTTACTACGCTTACGCCAAGCTCCGCTGCAAAGACGCGCTTGGACGGAAGCCTTTCCCCACCCTTAATTTTGCCGCGCAAAATATCTTCGCGAATTAAGGAATACAATGTATAGTATTTGTTTTTGCCCGTTAAATTGTAGTTGTACATATTTGGTATTATAAAATTATATTGAATTGATTATTTTAATAACACCAAACGGTTGATATAATTATTAGCGTTATGGTTAAGAACAAGAAGAAAAAGGTTTTATTTACGACAAAGTGGCTGACCTACACCGCGTTGATGACGGCGCTTGTAGTGGCTACGGGGTACATACCCGGCATACCCGTGCTTACGGGCAAAATTTATTGGTGCGATTTTGCGATATTTACGGCGGCGTACATATTGGACCCCCTTGCCGCGTTTATCGTGGGCGGAATAGGCACAACGTTTTTCGATTTGTTCGGAATAAACGGAACGGCTTATAACGCAATACCTTCGCTTATAATTCACGGCGTGCAAGGGCTTGTAGCCTCATTGACGTTTATGCTGTTAAATAAGCATTTCAACAAAGCCGGCAGCAATAGGCGCGAGGGTGTAATTGCCGTTATTTCAAGCATATTCCCCGCCCTTTGGGTGATTTTCGGATATTTTATAAAGCGAATAACGTGGGAAACCTTACTCCCAGAAGTTGCTGTTATGAAGATGCCCGCCAACATTTTGCAAGAGGTCATAGGTATTACGGTAGCGATAATTATATGCTATGTGTGTAGATTCAAAAAGCAGCTTAAAGCGGCGCACTTGCTGCCAGATTTCAAAGGCGAAATTTTGGATAAAAATGACGTGGTTGAAACGGCGAATGTTGAAAGCGATACTTTGCAAGCACAAAACGTTGATAATATTGAAAATTAATTTTTGCATAAAAACAGCCCCGCGGCAATCGCCGCGGGGCTGTTTTCTATTTGCTGCCGAGTTTGACCGAATTCGAAGATATATTTTCAAGTATGCCCGTGTGCAACAATTTTTTACTTTTTGCTTTTGCAAAGTCCTCCGCCGCTTGTTCTATTACCGCATTAAGCACCGCGAAGAAGTCCTTAAACCCGCTTGAAAGCAAATAATACGATAGCGACCCGGGAACGGTGTTGACCTCGCTTAAATACACCTCTCCGCCACTTATTATGTAGTCAAAGCGAACGATGCCGCGCATATTCAAGTCGGAATAGACTTTGCGGGTTATATCCTTTATCAGCTTTGCCGTGTCTGCGGGGATATCCGCGGGAAGAACGCTTTTGCCACCGCCTTGGTACTTATCTTCGAAGCTTAAAATCTCGCCGCCGGAAATTGCCTCCTCACACTCCGAAGTTACAACCTCGCCGCCGTAGAAGTATGCCGCGCAATTTATTTCGCGGCGGTTGCCGAGATATTTTTCGACTATAACTGCGCTGTCGTAAATTAAAGCCGTTTCCACGGCGGATTGCAACTCTTTAAGGTTGTTTACCTTTTCAACGCCGATGCTCGAACCGAGGGTTACGGGCTTAACTATCATCGGAAACTGCGACATATTATGGGGGCAATCAACCTCTTCACGACTTTTTATATAGGCGTACTCCGCCGTTTTTACGCCTAACGCCGACAATATAAGCTTGGTTAAATATTTATCCATAAACAGCGAGGACTCGAAAATGCCCGCGCTTGCAAGCGGTATATCCGCAGTTTGAAAAAGCCCGCTGACAGCCCCGCCCTCGCCCGTACCGCCGTGGCAACAGTTTAACGCAGCGTCCGCTTTTATGAACTTTTTCATTCTGCCCTTTCTGTTGAAAAGATAAACCCCGCAGTTTGCAATAGCGGCTTTGGGAAAAGCCTTGAAATTATCGCTTTTGAAGTTTTTGACGTCGGCAAGCTCGGGCGAGCAGTAAGTCGAGCCGTCTTGCGCAATGTAGACGGGGATAACGGTGTGTCCGCCGTTCTTTAAAATATTTGCAGCCATAGTACCCGTAATTACGGATACTTCGTTTTCGTTCGATACGCCGCCGAATACGACGATTATATTTTTTGACATAAAAAATCACCTCCGCTTATTTTTTAGCTTTGGTGAATTTGCGGCTTAGTATATATCGGGCAAATCGTTAAGAAAAAGCACCGTATCGCCGTTTTGAAGAATGGTTTTAAGTTCGTCTTGCGCGGCGTTTAACGTAGGAACTATTTTTAATATAGACGCGTCGCCGCCGTTTTCGATATAGCCGTTTTTGACGGGGGTTATAAGCGTTTCCCCGACGAGAATGACAAAATCCAAGCCGACAAGTTGCCCGCCCAAACGGGAGTTCTCCTCTTCTTCCAATACGCCAAGCTCTACAAGCCCGGGAGTGACAACGATTTTTCTGCCCTCAAAGCTTCTTAAAACCTCAAGCGCTGCCGCTGCGCCCTTAATATTGGAATTGTACCCGTCGTCAAGGATATTTACCCCGCCCGACTTTATAAGTTGAAGGCGGTGCTCGATAAAGTCAACCTCTTCGATAGCCGCAACTATCTCTTCGGCCGTCATACCCAAATTATATGCAACAAGCGCGGAAATTGCTACGTTTTGTGCCGAGTGCTTACCCAAAAGCCGCGTATGCGCTTTATAGGTTTTGCCGCCCAATTTCAATTTAAAAGTACTGCCGTCTGCGTTGCAAACTATATCGGAAAAGCAGTCCGCACAGTGTTTGACCCCCGAATATGCCTCAAATAATGCGTAACAGTCGGGCGAAATAAAGCTTACCGCGCCGCCTTGCAATATTTCGCTTTTAGCTTTTACAACGTTCTCGATACTGCCGAAGCTTTCAAGATGTTGGGGGCAAATCCCAGTAATTACCGCAACGCTCGGCGGACAAAATTCGCAAAGTTCCGCAATATCGCCGACGTGGCGGGCGCCCATTTCAGCAATAAAGAAATCATATTGCGAAAGGTCGTTGTTGTTGATTGAAAGCGCAAGCCCCATAGGGGTGTTATGCGAACGCGGCGTTGAAAGCACGCGGTATTTTTTGGAAAGGATATCGGAAAGTATTTTTTTACAGCTTGTTTTGCCGTAGCTGCCGGTTATGCCTATTACTTTTATAGACGAAGCTGCAAGCTTCTTTTTTGCCTTTTTAACGAACGCTTTGTTGTTGGGAACCTCGTAAATTTTTGCAATGATATTGGCAAGCACGGCTATAGGGAACATTAAAATAGGAAAAATCGATAGCGCGCAGTACCTCAGCGTAGTATATACGTTGTTGCCCCAAACGCTGTCCGCAAAGTTGAGAAGGCAGATTGATAAGTAAACCAAAATAGCGTTCAAAAGCGTCAAAATGACGAAAAGCCGCTTTAAGCGGGGCGTTAAGGTCAACGGCGTTCTTAAAGCCACCTTGTTATCCGCCCATATAAACACGGAGAAGAAAACGATATACGACGCAAAGCCTATAACCGCAGACCATTCGCCCGCGAAAGAGAAGCACAGCGAAACTACGGCGCAAGCAAGCGCGCACATAAGCATTAAAAGAACGTGTCTGCCGAATACGAGGTTGCCCTTTTTGTGCGACCATTTTATAAGGCGCGTGCCGCTGTAGCCCGACGACTGCAATATGCCGAGAAGCTTATAAAAGCACCCGCTATACAATAGCGCGAAAACTACGGCGCATAACACGCATTCAATTGTCTTTGGAACAGAAATAAAAAACATTAACTCTCCGTTAAAAAAGCGAACAATTTAAAATTGAATTCTTTTGGGTGCTCGGAAAAGCAGAAGTGCCCGCCCTCGGTCAGTTCGAGCTTGCTGCCGGCTATAAGCGAGCGAAACGTTTCGCCCTCCTCTGTCGGCGGGGTGACCGCGTCCTCGCGCCCGTATAATAATAAGGTAGGGGCAGAAATTTGCGCGGCGTATTTCTTTAAATCTTCGTTGACTATTCTTTTAAAGCTTTTTTTCATTAGGGGCGAAAGGGATTTGTAGTCCTCGCTGCCGAAGTGCCTTTCCGCAAACTTGGGAAACAGCCTTTTTACCCGCCTATATCGCGTTATTTGGCGCATATATTGGGGTGTACGGGGTTTTACAAGTCCCGCGCCGCCGGTTATTATCAATTTTCGAAGCCGAGTTTTTTCGGCAGAAAACAGCCTAAAAGCAACCCTTGCGCCGAACGAGTGAGCCAAAACGTGCGGGCAGTTCAAATGCGCCGCGTCCATAAATTTTAAAAGCCAATCGGCGTACTCCTTTACGCCCCAAGCTTCGTCCGCGCCCTCGCTTGCGCCGAAGCAAGGAAAATCTACGGCGGTGACGCGATAGTAGTTTTTTAAGAAATTTATCTGATAGTAAAAGCTTTCCTTTTTGGAACCGTAGCCGTGCAAAAGAAGAATATCTTCCCCCACGCCGCACCTTGAAAAGGATACGAATTTACCGTCTATAAAAATTTTAAAGCTCCTTTACCATTACGAGGCAATCCTCTCCGTCGGAATAATAACGCGTCCTTGCGTAAGCGCCTTTAAAGCCGCTTTTAAGATACAGCTCCATTGCAATAGCGTTGGATACCCTAACTTCCAAAAACACCTTTTTACAGCCGCAAGCAGCAGCCACGTCGATTAACTCGCCGATAATCGCAGTACCCACGCCGCTATGGCGGTAAGGCTCGGTCACGGCAACGTTGGCAATATCCGCAGTGTCTGCGGCGACGGTTATACCGCCGTAGCCGATGATTTCGCCGCCGTCCTCGGCAAGCACGCCGTGAAAGCTGTCCGTATCGAAGCTGGAAGCAAGCATTTGAAAACTCCACGGCTCTTGCGGGAAACACTCTGTTTCAATCTGAGAAATTTTGAGGATATCCTTATAATCCCACTTTCTTATCTGCACAGCGCGCCTCCTCCGCTTGACTTTTGCGAACGTAAAGCGCGCGCATATCGTCGGATAACGCTGCGCACTTTAAAGCCGCTTCCTTCAAGCAATTTTTCACGTCGAGTTTGGTGTAATTTTCAAATGGCAAATCCTCGAAGCCGAAAAGCGGGGTTTGCAAAGCCTTTACTTCGTCCTCGGAGAGATATGAAGGCGCAAAAACGACTTTTTCGCCCTCGTATCCGCAAACGTAATAGTGAGCGTGCGCCGCGTCTATGACGACGTACGACTTTTTACTGTTGACATTATATGCAATCAAGTCGAACGCGGTGATTGACTTTAACGGCTTTTTTGCCGCCGCCGCAAAGCCCTTAGCCGTGGCCACGCCTATTCTTATTCCCGTAAACGACCCTGGACCCGTTACTGCGGCGATAAAATCGCATTCTTGGGGAGCAAGTTCTATTTCGGTTAAAGCTTTGTCAACCTCGTCCATTAATATAACCGAGTGTTGCATAGCGCACTCGGGCAAGTGTCTTAAAACCGACTTTTCGCCTTTTTGGGCGTAGACCGTCAAATAGCGCGAAGAGGTGTCTATTGCAAGAAAATCAGTCATAAATAATCTTTCTTTTCCCCTCCCCGAGTTTTTCTATCGTTACGGTTTTGTAATTTTCGGGCAGAACGTCTTGAATGTTTTCCGCCCACTCGATAACGCATACTCCGCCCGCATAGAAATAATCGCAAAGCCCCAAAGCCTCGGCTTGCGCGCCGCTGATTAAGCGGTAGCAATCGAAGTGGAAAAGCTTGCCCGAATAGTCGTTCATATACGCGTAAGTGGGGCTTAAAACCTCGTCATCAATCCCAAGTCCTTTTGCAATACCCTTTGTTAAAACGGTTTTGCCCGCGCCCATTTCGCCGTTTAAAACGACGACGGCGTTCGGTTTTAAGTTTTTTGCGTAATTTTCCCCGAATTTAAGCGTTTGCTCGGGGTTGTCGGATAAAAATTCTGCCATAAATTTATATAGCAATATAATAACATAAAAAAAATTATTGTAAAATGATTTACGGAAGAAAATTTTTAAGAAATTTTATTGACACGCGGCTGCGGTAAAGCTATAATTAATTTGAAGTTGTTCTTTGGGGCGGGGTGCAATTCCCCACCGGCAGTATAGTCTGCGAAGAGCGTAAGCTCCCGAACGGGTGAAATTCCCGTACCGACGGTAAAGTCCGGATGATAAAAGAACTTATAAAGCGGATTTTCGTTTTATTGCGCCCCTATTTGTTCGGGGCGTTTTTTGATGCAAAGAGCGACTTTAAAAATATTTTTTAGAGGTGTTTTTTGTATGGAACAAGCAGCAACTACACGGCGCGGATATTTCAATTCCGCAAGAATAGCGGTCATCGCTATGTTTTCTTCTTTGGCGGGGATATTGTACATATTCAATTTCTCAATGTCGTTCGCCTTCCCAAGCTTTCTGGAATTTAACTTCTCGGATATCCCGACGCTTATCGGAACTTTTACGTTAGGTCCCGTATCGGGCGTGATAATTACCGTTATAAAAATACTTTTAAAACTTGTGTTTAAAGGTACTTCGACGGTGTTCGTCGGAGAACTATCGGACCTTGTGACCTCATGCGTGTTTGCCGTAACGGCGGGGCTGATTTATAAGCGAAAACGCACTTTCAAGGGTGCGCTGATTGCAATGGCTGCCGGCACGGCTGCGGAAGTTGCGGTTGCCATTATTTTCAATTGGTTAGTGCTTGTACCGTTCTACGTTCAGTTCTTTTTCCACGGAAGCTGGGAACCGCTTATCGGAATGATGACGCCATTATTCCCTAACTGCACCAAAGAAAATTTTTACAACTTCTATCTTTGGGTTTCTATACTGCCGTTTAACCTTATGCGGTGTCTTGTAGCGGTTTTGGTTACGTTGCCCGTATACAAACGCATATCGAATCTAATAAACAAATTCAACGCTAAAATAACGCCTAAGGACGACGCAAGCGGCGAAAAGGTCAGAAAGATAAACATAGGCGCAATCATTGCGGGAGTTGCCATTCTGGCGCTTTTAGTACTGTTTGCATTGTTAAGATTCTTCGTTTTTTAACGATTGACCCCCGAATATGCTTTAAATAACGCAAAAAGCGGCGGCGCATTTATGCGCCGCCGCTTTATTTTACTTTACTAAATTTTTATATAAGGGGTGAGTTTTGCAAAGCTTTGCGACTTCCTTATTTACATAGTCGAAAGCTCCCTCTCTTTCCTCGATAACCTTTGTAATTAGCCTTGCGACTGTGCGCGCCTCTTCCTCGTTCATGCCGCGGGTGGTCATTGCGGGGGTACCTATTCTTATGCCCGAGGTTACGAAAGGTTTTTGCGTATCGAAAGGAATTGCGTTCTTGTTGACGGTGATATGTACCTCGTCCAAAAGCTCGGTTAAGCGCTTGCCCGTTATGTCCTTATCGGTAAGGTTCAATAAAATCAAGTGGTTATCCGTGCCGCCCGATACCATTTTTACGCCGAGTTTTTTAAACTCGTCTGCCATTGCCGCGGCGTTCTTTACTATTTGGGTTTGATATACTTTGAACTCTGGCGATAACGCTTCTTTAAAGGCGACGGCTTTTGCGGCGATTATATGCATCAAAGGTCCGCCTTGAATACCCGGAAATACGGCTTTATCAATAGTTTTACCCCACTGCTCCTTGCACATAATCACACCGCCGCGGGGTCCGCGAAGGGTTTTGTGAGTGGTTGTAGTTACAAAATCCGCATAAGGCACGGGCGAAGGGTGAAGCCCCGCCGCAACCAAGCCCGCGATATGGGCTATATCGACGAACATTATTGCACCGACTTTATCGCAAATTTCCCTTATTCTTTTGAAATCTATTATACGGGGATAAGCGCTTGCGCCCGAAATTATTACTTTTGGCTTGCACTCTACGGCAATACGCTCCATTTCGTCGTAATCGATGACTTCTTCTCCCTCTTTAACGCCGTAGGGCACGATATTAAAATATTTGCCCGAAATATTGACGGGCGAGCCGTGTGACAAGTGCCCGCCGTGGGCAAGGTTCATACCCATAACGGTATCGCCGGGCTGACAAGTTGCAAACAACACGGCAAGGTTTGCGCTTGCTCCCGAATGGGGCTGCACGTTGCAGTATTCGCAGCCGAAAAGCTGTTTAAGGCGTTCTCGCGCCAAGTCCTCGGCAATGTCTACGCATTGGCAACCGCCGTAATAGCGATGCGCGGGGTAACCTTCCGCATATTTGTTTGTAAGATGGCTGCCCGCAGCAGCCAAAACCGCGGGGGAAACAAAATTCTCGCTTGCGATAAGCTCGATATTGTTTTGCTGACGGGTAAGCTCGGCTTTTAACGCCTCAGCTACCTCGGGGTCGGTTTGTGCGATGAGAGAAAAATCCAACATAGAAAACTCCTTGACGGTTGCGCCGTTTTTATTTATTCTATCATAATTTGCGCCGCAACACAAACGAATTTATAAAAAAACTACCGCCCGCGCAAAATTTACGCGGGCGGCGGCTAAATTACAGATTTTTTGCTAGGAACTCTTCTATATCTTCCTTGGTCGAATAACCCAAAGTTCTGTCAGCTATTTCACCGTTTTTGAATACAGCTACGACGGGTATCGAAGTTATATTGTACCGAACGGCAAGCTCGATATTCAAATCGATATCCACTTTCACGAATGTAGCTTCGTCTGCATACTTTTCGGACATTTCCTCGACAATCGGCGTAAGCAGTTTGCAAGGTCCGCACCACGTCGTGTAAAAGTCGCAAACAAGCGGCTTATCGCCCTTTAAAAGTTCGTCAAATTTTTTAGCGTCTACCCTTTCCATTATTTTGCCTCCTTTATTAAGTATGAGTATATTTCTTCCGATTTAACCGCGGCGGTAGTGCCGTCGGACATTTTCTTAACGTTTAAAATTCCGCTTTCAAGCTCGCTTTCGCCGATTACGGCAACGAACTTAGCGCCTATTTTATCTGCGTATTTTAACTGAGCTTTTACGCTTCGTCCCATGTGGTCAACCTCGGCAGAAACGCCGTTGCCCCTAAGATATGCCGCAGTTTTGAAGGCTTGCGCCCTTGATTTCTCGTCCATACCGGCAAGATAAATTTCCGGAACGCCATCCTCGGGGAAAGGCACGCCCGTATTTTCCATTAAAAGCAGCAGCCTTTCTATACCCGCCGCAAAGCCTATAGCGGGCAAGTCGTTGCCGCCAAGCTCTTTTATAAGCCCGTCGTATCTTCCGCCGCCGCAGACCGTGCCTTGCGCGCCTATTTGCGTGGAAACAAACTCGAAAACCGTCCTCGAATAATAGTCTAAACCCCGTACTATGTTGGGATTAACGCTATATTCAAGCCCTTGCGCGGCCAAAAGCGAGCGCACGGTTTCAAAGTGTTTTTTACAGTCGTCGCAGAGGTAATCGGTGATTTTAGGCGCGTTTTTTGCAATGTTTTTGCACTTTTCTTCCTTACAATCAAGTATCCTCAACGGGTTTTTATCGAACCTCGAGCGGCAATTTAAGCACATTTCTTCAAGATGCGGCGCAAAGTAGTTTTTTAACGCTTTATTGTATTCGTTGCGGCATATTCGGCACCCAATCGAGTTTATTTCAAGCTTTACTCCCTTAATTTTCAGCTTGTTCAGAAACGAAGAAGCGGCGAAAATGACCTCCGCATCGGTTTCGGGCGAGAATGAGCCGTACACCTCGATACCGAATTGGTGAAACTCCCTAAGCCGTCCCGCTTGCGGATTTTCGTAGCGAAAGCAAGGCGTTATATAAAAAGTTTTTACGGGCATAGGGGAACTTGCAAGCCCGTTTTCAATGAACATTCTCGCAACGCCCGCGGTGCCCTCTGGCTTTAAAGTCATACTTCTTCCGCCCTTGTCCTCGAAGGTGTACATCTCTTTATTTACGACGTCGGTTGTTTCGCCCACGCCGCGTTTGAAAAGTTCGGTGTGCTCGAATACGGGGGTGCGCACCTCTTTGAAGTTGAAGACCCGCGCAACTTGCCGTGCCGCGTCCTCGATATATTGCCATTTATAGGATTGATTGGGCAGAACGTCCTTCGTGCCCTTGGGAACATTAATCATAAACTCACCGTTTCGTCAATTAAGTTGGCTGAAACAAAACCGTTTTTATAGGCGGTTCGCCCTTTAAAGGACGTACTTTTTCAAATCACGGTTTTTAATTATATTTTCAAGATGCTCTTCCACATATTTTTCGTTGACTTCTACGGGGATAACGGGATAGTCGTTACCGCCCGCGTTAAAGGAGATATCTTCCAAAAGATATTCCATAACGGTGTGAAGCCGCCTTGCTCCGATATCCTCGGAAGTGGTGTTTATATCCTCGGACACTTCGGCTATTTTTTCAATTGCGTCCTTGGTAAAGTGCAAGTCGATGTTGTCGACCGCAAGAAGGGCGGCGTACTGCGTGGTGATTGCGTTTTGGGGTTGGGTGAGGATATTGACGAAGTCATCCTTAGTCAAGCTTTTAAGCTCGACTTGAATGGGAAATCTGCCTTGAAGCTCGGGGATTAAATCCTCCACCTTTGAAACGTGGAAAGCGCCCGCCGCTATGAATAGAATATAATCGGTTTTAATGGGGCCGTACTTGGTCATAACGGTACATCCCTCGACGATAGGCAGAATGTCGCGTTGAACCCCTTCGCGCGAGACGTCCGCGCCTTGGTTACCCTTGCCCGCGATTTTGTCGATTTCGTCGATAAAAATAATTCCGTCGTTTTCCGCGCGGCGCAAAGCCTCCGCGTTCACCGCGTCGTTATCGATAAGTTTATCCGCTTCTTCCGCAACGATTAGGTTTTTCGCCTCTTTTACGGAAATTTTGCGCTTCTTTTTCTTGTGCATTCCCATTCCGCTGAAAATGGAGCCCAAGTCAATCGCCGCGCCGCTGCCGGGCGAAAGCTCCAACGGCTTGGGCACGTCGTTAACCTCGATTTCGATAACGGCGTTGTCGTGCTTGCCCGCGTGAATTTCTTCAACAATCTTGTCCTCGAATACGGGTTTTGCCGTTTCGCCGCGCTCGTCCTTCTTCATTTCGGCAAGAACTTTTGCGATGCGCCTTTCGGCAACCGCCGTTGCCTTATAGCTGACTTCTTGCGTCTTTTCCTCTTTTACAAGACGGATAGCGCACTCCGCCAAATCGCGCACCATACTCTCTACGTCGCGCCCGACATAGCCGACCTCGGTATACTTGGTTGCCTCTACTTTTATAAAGGGCGCTTTGACAAGCTTTGCCAAGCGGCGGGCAATTTCGGTTTTACCTACGCCCGTAGGTCCCTTCATAATAATGTTTTTAGGCGTTATTTCATCTTGCAAAGCGGGGGAAAGCTGACTGCGGCGGTAACGGTTTCTAAGCGCTATAGCAACCGCCTTTTTCGCCTCGTCTTGCCCGATAATGTATTTGTTTAACTCGTGTACTATCTGTTTGGGCGTTAAATCCATTGCCGTTACCTCCTTAAATCGTTTCGCACTTGATGTTGTCGTTGGTAAATACGCAGATTTCGCTTGCGATTTTTAATGATTTTTTCGCTATTTCGGCAGCGGTAAAATCCGTATTCTGATAGAGTGCGCGGGCAGCTGCCAAAGCGTAGTTACCGCCGCTGCCTATTGCCGCGATACCGTCGTCGGGTTCAATTACTTCGCCCGTGCCCGATACTATCAAAAGCGTATCCTTATCGGCGACTATCATCAAAGCTTCAAGCTTTCTTACGGCTTTATCCGAACGCCAAAGCTCCGCAAGCTCGACGGCGGAACGCATAAGGTTGCCCGAAAATTTATTTAGCATACCCTCGAACTTCTCGCTTAAAGAAAATGCGTCCGACACCGAACCCGCAAAGCCTAAAATAACTTTGCCGCCGTAAATTCTTCTTACCTTTTGGGCGGAATTTTTAAATATTACGCTCTCGCCCATGGTGACTTGTCCGTCGCCCGCGATAGCCGTTTCGCCGTTCCTTTTTACGGCGCAAATCGTAGTTGCGTGAAATTCAACCATATTTAAACCTCTTTGAAAAAGTCCTATACTTTAATTTAAACCTGTTTGCGCGCTCTGAAACAGTCTGTGTCCCCAGCGGAAAACAAATTTTACGAAAGATTTTTTATCATTAACGAAAAGATCGAAATATTCGGCGTTTATTATTTTTAATCTCTTATTGAGTAAATAATTGTACGCTGCGCGGTCCAATTCAAAACCGCCCGCGTTTTCACCGTCGGAGTCGTAGATTAAAATGCCGAGAAATATCTGCGTTTCAACGCTGTAAAAAGTAAATTCCAATTGCGCGGCTTCAAAAGGCAGAGTGTTTTTACCGAATATTCCGCCGTCATCAATTATAAATGCGCAATCCGCGATTATGCCGTTTGCTTTTAAAATGTCTGCGGCTTCGTCAAACGGCATTTCGGCAAACTTTTTTTCAAGCTCAACCGCGCGCTCCGATATTAGTCTTGCATTTAACTTAATACCCACCGCAAAAAATATTGCAAGCCCTATAAAAAATACCGCAAACGTGCTTGCCATAACCGCGTAGGTGATTACTTCCTCTCCGTAAAGACAGCCTATCGTTACCATAAGCGCAACGCCCAAAGTAAACCAAATTACAAAAAACGAGATGAGCGCGACGTTGAGTCTATATAAATATTCGGGTAAATTCTTTTTATCCAAACTTATCATAGGTTTCCCTTGTAAGCACGTACGCTTTCAAGCGCACGTGCGGCTAAATATGCGTATCTTTGTTTTTTATCTTTTATAAGCTTTTCGGCGGGTTTAAGTATGCCGAAATTCGCGTTCATCGGCTGAAAATTTTCGGTAGGCCCCGATATATGTGCCGATAACGCGCCTAAAACGGTTGTGTTGTCGGGGATTTTCGGCGCGCGCCCGTTCAGCTTTTCGTATATGTGCACGGCGGCTAAAAGTCCGCTTGCCGCGCTTTCCACATAGCCCTCTACGCCCGTTATTTGCCCCGCAAAAAATACTTTGGGGTTGGTTTTTAACGAAAAATCAGCATTTAAACAAGCGGGCGAATTTATAAAAGTATTGCGGTGCATAACGCCGTAGCGAAAAAACTCTGCGTTTTTCAAGGCGGGTATAAGCGAAAAAACCCGCTTTTGTTCGCCCCATTTTAAGTTGGTTTGACAACCTACAAGGTTGTAAGCCGTGCCGTCGGCGTTCTCTTTTCTAAGCTGTAAAACGGCGTAAAATCGGTTGCCGTCCTTATCTTTAAGCCCCACCGGTTTGAAATTTGCAAACCGTAAGCTGTCGAAACCGCGCGCCGCCATAACCTCGACGGGCATGCAGCCCTCAAAAATTTCGTGCTTTTCAAAGTCATGCAAAACTGCTTTCCCCGCGCCGAGAAGTTCGGTCACGAAAACTTGGTATTCTTCCTTGGTAAGCGGACAATTAACGTAGTCATCCCCGCCTTTGCCATATCTGTCGCCGAAAAAAGCGTGGTTAAAATCTATACTTTCCCGCGAAATTATGGGGGCGGAAGCATCGTAAAAGTGTAATTGCCCCCCACATATGTTTGAAATACCGCTACTTAGCTTGTCCGTGGTCAAGGGCCCCGTAGCAACGATGCACCAATCTTCGGGCACCTTTTCCACCTCTTTACAAACTACGGAAATATAATTATTATTCTTGATTTTTTCGGTCACGAACGAGGCGAACTTCTCCCTATCGACGGCAAGCGCGCCGCCCGCGGGAACAGCCGTATTTAAGGCTGCGTCCATCGTCAGCGAGCCGAGGGTACGCATTTCTTCCTTTAAAAGTCCGCATGCGTTGGAATAGGGGTCCTTTCCCTTTAACGAGTTGGAACATACAAGCTCGCAAAAGTTTTTGTCGGAGTGGGCGGGCGTGAAACTTTCGGGCTTGATATCGTACAACACGACTTGCACGCCACGACTTGCCAAATAGTTGGCCGCCTCACACCCCGCAAGCCCGGCGCCTATTATTTCAACCCTCATTTTCGGGTACTTCTATCGAGTAGTCGCACTCCTTGTCGGAGCACTTGATTTTTCCGCCCTTCTTTATAAGGTACTTGCCGCACTTGGGGCACTTGCCGCCCGTGGGAACGTCCCAACTTAAAAATTTGCAGTCGGGGTAGCCCGTACAGCCGAAGTAAATTTTACCCGACTTCGAGGACATTCTGCGCATAGGCTTTCCGCACTCGGGGCACTTGCCCTCCGATTTGTCGCCCTCTTTTACAGCGTCTTTGGAAATGTACGGGCGTTTCGACGAGCACTTGGGGCACTCGACGTATTTACCGTACTTGCCGCGCTTCAACAACATATTTGTGCCGCATTCAGCGCACTTTTCTTCGGTGGGCTCTGCGTCGATAGGCAATATCGAAGAACATTCGGGATAGTTGGGACAAGCAAGGAATTTACCGTACTTGCCGCTTTTTACGACCATATTCGCACCGCACTTGGGGCAACGCATAGGTGAAATTTCCACGTCGCTTTCGCTGACTATGTTAGAGCAGTTGGGGTAATTGGAACAAGCAAGATACTTGCCGTACTTGCCTATTCTTCTTATCATTACGCTGCCGCACTTTTCGCAAACGACGTCGGTTTCCTCGTCGCCGTCGGTCGAGGCGGTTTTAAGCTGTTCGGCGAAATTGGGGTAGAAATCCGAGATAATTTTGTGCCAATCGCAACCGCCGTCCTCGATTTTATCGAGTTCGTCCTCCATATGCGCGGTGAAGCCTACGTCCATTATATCGGTAAAGTACTTCAAAAGCATATCCGTGATTGAGTACGCGACTTCGGTGGGAACCATATATTTTCCGTCCTTTTCGACGTACTTTCTTTTATTGAGTACGGAAATTATGGACGCATAGGTCGAAGGTCTGCCTATACCCTTTTCTTCCATTGCTTTAACAAGCGACGCGTCCGTATAACGGTAAGGGGGCTTGGTGAACTTCTGTTCCTTTACAAACTCGTTTAGTTTAAGCGTGTCGCCCTCATTCAAAGGTGGCAACAGTTTAGAGGTTTCTTCCTCTTCGTCCTTTTCCTTTTGCACGTCTTGATAAGCCGCGGTGTAGCCCGCGAACAAAAGCGCCTTGCCGCTTGCCTTGAATGTATAGCCCGCGCATTCGGTTTCTATCTGCATAGAGTTGAACTGCGCCTCCGCCATTTGCGAGGCGATAAACCTATCATAGACGAGCTTATATATATTGTAATGCTTTTTGTCAAGGCTGTTTTTGACGCTTGCGGGGGTAACGGCAAGATTTATGGGGCGGATAGCCTCGTGCGCGTCTTGCGCGCCCTTTTTGGTGGCGTAGAAATTAGGCTTTTCGGGAACGAACTCTTCGCCGTAAGCCGTTTTAATGAACGACAGCGCGTTGTCTTGCGCCTCTTTGGAAACGCGGACGGAGTCCGTTCTGATATAAGTAATAAGCGCAATATGGTCGCCGCCAACGTCCATACCCTCGTAAAGGTGCTGGGCGATAAGCATAGTTTCGGGCGAGGTCATACCGAATTTGTTCGACGCGTCCTGTTGAAGCGACGAGGTAGTGAACGGTGCGGGCGCGTGCTGTTTTGTTACGCCTTTTTTTACTTTGGTAACCTTAAAAGTACCCGCTTTTACCTTTCTTTCTATTTCGTCTGCGACTTCGGCGGGAATGCTTTCGCCGTTTTTCTTTAATTGATAGGTGGCTTTAAATGGAGCGTAGCTTGACGCCTCGTCTTGCAAAAAGGCGTTCATATGCCAATAGCCCTCGGGCTCGAAGGCTTGAATTTCGCGTTCTCTGTCCACTATAAGACGCAGTGCAACGGACTGAACTCTGCCCGCGGACAGCCCGTTTTGTATGCGCTTGTTTAAAAGGGGCGAAAGCTTATAGCCCACAAGCCTATCCAAAACGCGCCTTGCCTGTTGCGCGTCAACAAGGTTGATGTTTATTTTGCGCGGGTTTTTAAGCGCGTTTTGCACTGCCGCGGGGGAAATTTCGTTGAACTCGATACGGTTCGAAGCGTTTTCATCCAACCCCAAAACCGTTTGCAAGTGCCAACTTATAGCCTCGCCCTCTCTATCGGGGTCGGTTGCAAGGTAAACTTTACCGCTCTTTTTAGCTTCTTGCGCAAGTCTTTTTATAACCTCTTTCTTGTTTGCGGTTATTTCATACTTCGGCTCGAAGTTATCGGTTATTTTTACGCCCAAGGTGCGTTCCGGCAAATCTCTTACATGCCCGCCCGAAGCGTCCACCTTGTATTTCCCCTTTAAGTATTTTGAAATGGTTTTCGCCTTGGACGGCGATTCTACTATAATCAAGTCCATAATTTTCTCCATTTTTATACGGCGGAATATCTGTTGCCCCCGATACGAACTATTAACCCCTTAATTTCCAACTTAGACAAATCGGGAATCAAGCGGAAAGGCAACGTCCCCAACTTTTCGGCAAGCTCTGTAACGAAAGCCTCGCCAAGTTCGCGTATTGCGCAAAGAAGATTTTCTTCGTCCTTTGAAAGCTCCGCCCCGTCTTGCGGTTTAAAGTCTAAACCAAAATATCCGAATATGTCAAGTGTATTTTCGATAAGAGTTGCGCCCTCTTTTATCAATCCGTTGCAGCCCTCGCCCGAGGTAACCCCGATATTATACGGAAAAGCAAACACCTCTCGGTTAAAAGCGTTTGCGTATGCCGCGGTTATCAGCGCGCCGCTCTTTTTGCGCGCGGATACCACCAAAACTCCCTTTGAAAGCCCCGCGATTATTCTGTTTCGAATGGGGAACAAATGCTTTTGCGGCGAAGTTTCGGGCGGGTGCTCGGTAATAATCAAACCGCGCTTTTCTACTTTTTCGATAAGCTGTTTATTGCTTGCGGGATAAAAATATCTAAACCCGTACGCCAAAACCGAAATTACCTTGCCGCTTTCAAGCGCGCCCTCTAACGCGGCGGTATCTGCGCCCTCCGCAATGCCCGAAACCACGGTAAAGTGGTTTGTAAGCTCTTTTGAAATTTTTTTACACTCGGTCAGCGCGTGAGTAAGCGTACTTCTTGAACCGACGACGGAGAAACACTCCGTTTTCAAAAGGCTTAAATTGCCTTTACAGTACAAAACTATCGGCGGGGTGTCTATATGCCTTAACCCCTCGGGATAATTTTCGGAAAAGCAGGTTACACAGCTTATGCCCAAAAATTCAAGGTCGGATAAAATTTCTTCGCGGTATTCGGGGTCGTAAAAATCAGACTTCACTTTATTATATACGCCGTGGGAAAGACTTTTAATCAGACTTTTTTTATAATTCACGAAATCGGGCGTCGACGAGGTCAAATCGGAAAGCATCTCTCGTTTTTGGTTGTAAGAAAGCTCGCTAAACGAGCAAAGCGTTATTAAATTTATTTCTTCATCGGTGTAGTTCAATTTTTTACTTCGTAGCTTCGATAGGAAGCCGCCTCCAAAACGTGCTCGGGCTTAATTTCTTCGGATAAATCCAAGTCGGCAATAGTCCGCGCAACCTTGATTATCCGCGACCTCGCACGCGCGGAAAGCCGAAGGGCCTCGAACGCGGCACGCAAGATTTCCTCGCACTCGGGCGAAAGACGGCAATATTTTTTAAGCTGCTTTTCGCCCATTCCCGCGTTGACAAGGTTAGTCTCATCCTCGAAACGTACCCTCTGCACGGCGCGCGCCCGCTCTACCCTTTCCTTTATGGCGGCGCTTGTTTCCTCGTTTCCGTCACCGGCCAAATCTTCGTATTTGACTCCGTCCACCTCTACTTGCAAATCTATTCTGTCCAAAAGCGGACCCGAAATTTTACTTCTGTATTTCTGTATCTGCGAAGGAGTGCAAGTGCAATCGGAATAAGCCGAGCCGTAGTTGCCGCAAGGGCAAGGGTTCATGCTTGCGCAGAGAATAAAGTCGGCGGGGAACGTCACCGCCCCGCCCGAACGCGCAACGGTTATAACTCTGTCTTCGAGGGGTTGGCGGAGCGATTCGAGAGTTCTTCTCGAATATTCGGGCAGCTCGTCCAAAAACAGCACGCCCTTGTGCGCCATAGAAATTTCGCCCGGGTGGACCTTAACGTTACCGCCGCCGCAAAGGGCGACTACCGTCGCGGTGTGGTGCGGAGTTCTGAACGGACGGAGAGAAACTATTCCCTCTTCGGTAAGACAGCCCGCAACCGAGTGAATTTTCGTAACCTCTAACGCCTCGTCGAACGTCAAATCCGGCATAATTGTGGGGATACACCGCGCAAGCATTGTTTTGCCCGTGCCGGGAGGTCCCGCCAAAAGTATATTGTGCCCGCCCGCGACGGCGATTTCCAAAGCGCGCTTGGCAATTTTTTGCCCGCGGACGAGGGATAAGTCGCAATCGTATTTTTTATCGCTTACAGAAGCTTTAAAACTGCGCTGAGCGACGGGTTGAAAGCCGATTTCGCCCGTGAGAAACCCTACCACTTCTTTTAAGTTGTTTAGCGCGTATACGGTCAAGCCCTCAATAAAGCTTGCCTCGTTTGCGTTTGCCGCGGGAACAACGAAACGGGTGTAGCCCTTTGCCTTTGCGGAAATAAGTATGGGAAGTATGCCCGCAACGGGTCGCAACGCGCCGTCAAGCGCAAGCTCGCCCAAAAATACGGTATCGCCCGCGTTTGCAAGTTGGTCGCTTGCAATCAAAACGCTTACGGCAATAGGCAAATCGTACTGCGTGCCCTCTTTCCTAATATCAGCCGGAGCAAGATTTATCGTAATTTTATTAACGGGAAATTTCAGCGCGCTATTCTTTATAGCCGAGCGTACGCGCTCCTTGCTTTCTTTTACCGCCGCGTCGGGGAGTCCGACCAAATCGAAGGAAACCATACCCTTGTTTATGTCGGTTTCCACCTCGACGGGAACGCCTTCAAGCCCGCAAAGCGCAAAGCTTGTTACTTTGGATAACATAAAAACCTCTTAGGTAAATTAAAAGCTCCCGCGCGCAACGGGAGCTTTTTTTAATTATTTTATTTCCGCTATCTTTGCAGCCTTACCGGTCAACCCGCGCAAGTAGTAAAGTTTTGCGCGTCTTACCTTACCGCGCTTAACTACGGCTATCGACGCAATCTTGGGGGAATGCAAGGGGAAAGTTCTTTCTACGCCGACGCCGAAAGAAAGTCTTCTTACGGTGAAGCTTTCTCTTATGCCGCCGTGCTTTTTGGCGATAACTACGCCTTCGAAGTTCTGAATTCTTTCCTTTGTTCCCTCAATAACCTTGAAACCGACTTTAACCGTGTCGCCCACGTTAAATACGGGCAATTCCTTTTTCATGCCTTCGTTTTCAATGGCTTCAACTAAACCTTTCATAATAAACCTCCGTGTATTTAAGACATTCTTGCTTTGCTTTAAGCAGAGGACTGTCCGAAGTCGAAATTAATATTAACAAATAAAAAACAAAAACGCAACTCATTTTAGGGGGTGTGTCGCAATTTTCACAAAACTATTTGCGCCGTTTCGTTATACATATAATGTATAGTAAAAATTAAATGATTTTGCTGTATCCGTAAGAATTTACTACGGCGTCCACCTTAACGCCGCGTTTGCATAATGGACAGTCCACGGACGAATTGGAAGTATAGTCGGGAACGTCTTCAAGCCCGAAAAGCTTGTAAACGGGAACGCCGCACTCGAAGTCGCCGCCGAAAACGTTTGCAACCGCAACGGGGATGCCGCCGTAATAGCGGATTCCCTCCACCACGCTGTTTACGTCCTTACCCGTCGTAGCGGAAGCGGTTAAAAGCATAACGCGCTTGTTCTTGACGTATGATAGGAAGTTGTCGCGCAACAAAAGCTTGTCGTTTGAAATTTCGGGAGAGATGACCGAAATATCCTGCCCCTTGTTAATGTGAGTGTGCGAAAGGTAGTGCGCAATGAACGATCCGACCATCTTCATTCTGTCAAGCGTTATAATCGTGTCCACGGGCGTTGCGCCAAACGCGTCGCAAAAAAGCTTTGCCGTAGCTTTGGAAGCGTTAAGCTCCGATTTGACCTTTGTCATATCCACGCAGTAGTTAACGTGCGAGTGACGGGTTGCAAAGTGCCCGGGTATTACCCTTATGCACACGTCGCGGGTGGCTTTCGAAAAAATATCGTAAGCTCTTTTTTCCATAGTTGACCTCCTATATTTACGCAGTGAAAGCGTTTTCTATGTGGTTTAGTTCGCCCTTAAATATCTCTATTATATCGAAGCGCACGGTAAAATCCGTTTCTTTACCGTAAAAATAATAGTTTGCCCCCCGAATATATTTGAGTTTCCTACTATTTTGCACCGCTTCGGCGGGGGTGCCGAACTGATCGGAAAGTCGGGTTTTGACCTCGATAAAAGCGATAACTTCCCCCTTTCGGGCGATGATATCCACTTCCCCGAAAGGGTTGCGCCAATTCGTTTCCAATATACGCCAGCCTTGCGCTTTTAAATAGGCTTGGGCTTGTTTTTCGCCTTGCTTTCCCAATTTTATGTTTTTGATTTTTAACGTTGCCATTTTTTAGTGAAAGATTTGCGATGAATAGGGCACAGCCCCGCGCTTAAAATACCGTCGATATGCTTTTTGGTGCCGTAGCCCTTGTTTTCCGCAAAAGCGTATTCGGGATAAACCGCGTCGTACTCGTCCATAAGGTTGTCACGGTACACCTTTGCCAAAATCGAAGCCGCGCCTATCGAATAGCTGTAATAGTCGCCCTTTACAATGCTTTTTTGTTGCGCTTGAATATCAAGCGTCATATTGCCGTCGGTGATGACGAAGTCGGGCTTGACTTCAAGGCTTTCAACCGCGTTTTTCATACACAGTTTAGTAGCTTCCAAAATGTTTATTGAGTCGATAACTTGCGGTTCAACGCGACATATGGCGTAGGCAATGGCTTTTTCGGAGATTTTTTCCGCAAGACAAGCGCGTTTTTTCGGGGTCAGTTTTTTACTGTCGTCTACCCCCTCGATAATGTCGTCAAGCGGCATAATTACCGCCGCGCAAACCACGGGTCCCGCAAGAGGGCCGCGTCCAACTTCGTCAACGCCGCATATATATTTAAAGCCTACGTCCGTAAGCTCTCTTTCATATTTCAGCTTGTCCATTTAAAATTTAAGTCCTTTTATATCGTCGGGCACGTCAAGCGTTATTCTGCCGAGCTTTCCCTTTCGGAAATCATCGATAACGGCGCGTTCGGCGCGCTCGTAATCATACTCGCGCCCACGCAGCAAAAATTGCCGCCTTTCGCACACTAATTCAAGCATATTAAGGGGTGTACCGCCTTCAATGCCGTATCTTTCAGTCAGCCTTTGGGGGTATTTTTGATACAACTCTTCAAGTAGCGCAAGGGCTATATCGTCCATATCGAGGATATCGTCGTTGACGCTGCCTACAAAGGCAAGGTGGGTTGCAAGATATTGATTCTCGAACGCGGGCGGCATAGTGCCGGGGGTGTCCAAAAGTTCGAAATTGCCGCACCTTATCCACTGCTTACCGCGGGTTACGCCCGCCTTGTCGCCCGTTTCCGCGCGCTTACCGCCGGCGAGCAAATTTATCAGCGTAGATTTGCCCGTATTCGGCACGCCCGCGACCATAAAGCGGAATACTTTGTTGTATCCTTTTTCAAGCGCACGTTCGCGCTTTTCGGCAACAAGTTTTTCAATTGCCCCCGTAATATCCCTTTTTGAACCCGCATTTACCGCGTTTATCTTAACGGCTTGCGCCCCCGCGTCTTTTATAAGCTTCAGCAAAAAGTCCGCGCGTTCGTCGGCTAAATCGCCCTTGTTTAAAACGTATAAAACGGGTTTGTTTTGTGCCATTTTTTTTAACTTCGGGTTGAACGATGCGGCGGGACACCTTGCATCGAGCACGAAAATCACCCCGTCCACAAGCGAGAGATGCGTTTCCATCATTCGCATCGCCTTGGTCATATGACCGGGGAACCACTGTATAGTTTTCATTTGTTTTCACCGTTTAAAAGGTCGGGGCGGCGGCTTAAAGTAAGCTTTTGCGCCTCTGCTTTTCTCCACTCGTCAATCTTTTTGTGGTCGCCCGATAAAAGCACTTCGGGCACTTTCAAGCCCTTGAACTCCGCGGGGCGCGTGTACTGCGGATATTCAAGTCCGCCGCCCGAAAAACTTTCGTCCACCAAAGAACCGTCTGAAATTACGCCGTCCACATAGCGCGCGACAGCGTCGCACACCACCATTGCGGGCAGCTCGCCGCCCGTCAAGACGTAATCGCCGATAGATATTTCCTCGTCGATATACAAATCGATAACGCGTTGGTCAACCCCCTCGTAGTGGCCGCAAAGCAAAATAAGGTGTTCGTAGTTTAACAGCCCGAAAACCTTTTCTTGTTTGAAGGTTTCGCCCTTGGGGGAAAGGTAAATTCGCCGCGCCTTGCGCTCGGGGTCTACCGCCTCTATTGCAGAGGCAATAGGCTGTGGCAACATAACCATTCCCGCGCCTCCGCCGAAGGGATAATCGTCGCACTTAAAATGCTTGTTTTCGGTAAAATCGCGGATATTTACGATATCGATATTCAGTTTTCCCGAATTGACGGCTCTGCCGACGATACTCTCCTTTAAGGGCGCGAACATCTCGGGGAAGAGAGTTAGAACGGTGATTTTCAAACCGAAACTTCCTTAAATCTTTTCTTGTTGACGGTAATTTTCTTGTTTTGGATATCCACTTCCTCGATAACGCCGTCCGCCGCGGCAAAACTGAGTTCGCCTTTTGGCGTTTTAAGAGTGTAAATATCCGTCCTCGCGGGGGTGACGGAGACAACTTCGCCTATCTCCTCTCCCGCAGAAGTTACGACGGCGCAGCCCGTTAAGTCCGCAATATAAAATCTGTCGTCCGGAAGGGGCGGCATATCGTCGCGTAGGGCTTCTATGTCCTTGCCGCGCAAAAGCTCGGCTGCGTTCCTATCGAACACGCCTTTTAACGATATATAGCCTATTTCGCCTTGGGCGCGCACGCCGAGTACGCCGTATTCCACGCCGTCTATATAAACGCGTTTTAAGCCCGTCAAATCTTCGGCGCTGTCGCACAGCGCCTTTATTTTTACTTCGCCGCGAATTCCTTGCGGTTTTAATACGGTTGCAACCGTCAGTTTATTATCCATAAAATTTCCGTAATTGGTAAAAATCGCGCAACGAATTGCGCGATAATATACTAATTTTGATTTTCTTTAATTTCAACCGCGTAGCGTTTGGAGCTGCGGGGCGTGGATGAAGAGACAAGCGTCCTTAAAGCCTTGGCAATTTTGCCTTGCTTGCCTATTACCTTGCCCATATCGCTTTCGTCAAGAAGAACCGTTACCTCGATAACGCTTTCTTTTTCTTCTACTTCGTATTTGATACAGTCTTTTTTTTCGGCGAAAGTTTCAACCACATATTTAATTAAATCAAGAATTTTTTCGTTCATTATTTACTCCCTTTGGCGCGTTAGTTGAGGGATATATGCGCCCCAATTAAAAAATTAGTCCTTTTTCTTCTTGTCGTTTGTCTTTGGTGCGGAAAGCTTAGTGCTCTGCTCCATAGCGCCGACTTTTACAAGGTAGCTTTTTACCGTTTCGGTGGGTTGAACTCCCTTTGCAAGCCAAGCCTTTGCCTTTTCAACGTCTATGTTGATTTCTGCGGGCGTTTTAAGGGGGTCAACGTAACCGATTTTGTCGATATACTCGCCCGAACGCGCTTTTCTCGAATCGATAACCACTACACGGTAGAAAGGACTTTTCTTGTCGCCCATTCTCGTAAGTCTCATTTTAACTGCCATATTTGTAAAACTCCTTAAATATAAATTATTATTGTCGTTAATTAAAAAGGTAAGCGGCGTTTGCCGTTTTTAAGCTGTTTCATAAGCTGTTTTGTCTGCTCGAACTGCTTTAAAAGTTGGTTTATCTCTTGCACGCTTGTGCCGCTGCCCGAAGCAATCCGTTTTTTGCGCGAAGAATTAATTATTGCCGGCTCCACCCGTTCCCGCTTCGTCATAGACTGAATTATAGCTTTGGTGCGCTCTATCTTCTTTTCGTCGATATCCTCGGCTTTAACCTTACCGCCCATACCCGGCATCATCGAAAGCAACGCTTGCGCGCCGCCCATTTTCTTCATGCTTTCGAACTGAACAAGATAGTCCTCCAAAGTGAAGGTGTTTTCAAGCATCTTTTTCTGCATTGCCTTCGCTTGCTCTTCGGAAACAACCTCTTGCGCCTTTTCGATAAGCGTTAAAACGTCGCCCATACCCAAAATACGGGACGCCATTCTGTCGGGATAGAAAGGCTCTAAATCGGTCAATTTTTCGCCAACGCCTATAAACTTTATAGGTTTGCCCGTTACCGCCTTTATGGAAAGGCACGCGCCGCCGCGGGTATCGCCGTCAAGTTTGGTCAAAATAACGCCCGTAACTTCAAGCCGCTCGTTAAACGTCTTTGCTACGTTGACCGCTACTTGTCCCATCATACTGTCCACGGTAAGAAGTATTTCGCATACGTCAACCGTTTTTTTGATGTTTTCAAGCTCTTGCATCAACGGCTCGTCGATTTCAAGTCTGCCCGCAGTATCTATAATAACGGTGTCGTAACCCATCGAGCGGGCATGTTCAACCGCCTCTTTTGCCGTCTTTACGGGGTTTTGTGTGCCTTTTTCAAACACTTCGCAAGCAGCTTTGCCGCCTACGACTTTAAGCTGATTGATTGCCGCGGGGCGGTAAATGTCGCAACCGACCAATAGGGGCTTTTTGCCGTTCTTTTTCAAATTCACGGCAAGCTTGCCGCACATTGTCGTCTTGCCCGCGCCTTGCAAGCCGCACATCATTATGACCGTGGGGGGCTTGGGGGAAATATTAAGCTTTTGATTGGTCGAACCCATCAGTTCGATAAGTTCTTCATTGACTATTTTAATAACTTGCTGAGCGGGGTTTAACGATTTTAAAATCTCTTGCCCGACAGCCTTTTCGGAAACCTCACGGCAAAATTCTTTTGCGACTTGAATATTTACGTCGGCTTCCAACAAAGCGACGCGAACCTCGCGCATAGCCGTTTTTATTTCAAGCTCGGTAAGCCTTCCGCGCTTTGTAAGCTTGGAAAATATATGGTTTAATCTGTCCGATAATGATGAGAACGCGCCCAAAACTTTAATTATCCTTATTTACAATTTTTAAAAGTTCGTCTATTTTATCCGAGAATTCGGGGTGTTCGCTTTTAAACTTTATTGCCCAGTTGACCGCGTCGGTCGCAATAAACGACGCTTGCAAGCAAGCTTCTTTAAGCCTTTGGGAAAAGTGCAACTTTTCCTCATATTCTTCAAGCTGTTTTTTGCAAGTTTTCAAACATTCGGACGCGCCTTGGCGTGTTATGCCCTTTTCTTCGGCAATTTCCGAAAGAGTTAAATCCAAGTTGAAATACAAATCCGTAATTTCTTGCTGATTGGGCGTCAAAAGCCCGCGGTAAATATCCCACAGCCCGATAAAAGAAACTTTGTCCATAGTTTTTACCGTTTAATTGTACAACCGTCGCGGCGGCTTGTCAAGTATTTTTACTTTACAATTAAATAAAATAATTTAACGGTTTTAACATAAATATTTATTTTTTAACAATTAAGCGCGCCGATTTTGCGTAAAACGGTTTAAATTGACATCAATTTAACGATATGTTAAAATCTAACATATTAAGGGAGAAAATACTTATGTGTAAAGAAATTAACGATATTCTTTACGACACGACGTCCTCCACAATAGATAAAAAATTCACATACGGTAAACCCGGCGACGCAGACGGCTACGAAGAGACTTTATATATAACGAACGACGGAAAATATTTTATCTACACAAACGGCGGCCCCATGTCAAAATATACCACGGAGAATATAACCGCGATAGAGCGCGAGGACGTGAAGAATTGGATTTTGTCGCATTGAGGGACGTTGAACCGTCTTAACGGTGCGAATCTAATTTTAAAAACAAGCCGTGCGGCTAAAATCAGCCGCACGGCGAAATTTTTTATTTAGTTTTGATTTTTGAAATCGCCTTCTTCACGGGGCTTATCGCCAAATCGGTTTAATACCACGCAGCTCCCCTCGGCTGCAAACAAAATCCGCTACTTCGAAATCAGATTTCACCCGTAAACTTGTACATTGGAGTTTACCTTCCTTTATCTTTCTTTATTCCGGTGTAAATTTTCATAAATTTACCTCCAAAAATAAATTTGCCCTTATCACATAAAGACGGCTGATGCCGATTAAATTAACCTTGTCCCGCTTTCGCGGCTACGTCCCTTTCATATAGCTTACCTCGTATTAATGTTGGTACCTAACATTTTTTGTAAGTTATTTTCTTTTCATCTATATTGTAACACGGATTTACAATTTGTCAATACCTTTTTTAAAAAAATAATAGAAATATATATAATAAAGTACACTTTTTAAAACATTGTGATATAATATTTCGGAATCACGAATAGGAGATAAAAATGAACGGCATATTTTTAATCGACGGCGGGTTGGACTTCGTTATAATTCTTGCAATAATACTGTTTGCAACGAAGCTTATCGGCCTTTTGTTCAGAAAAATCGGACTGCCCCAAGTTCTCGGCTACATAATTGCGGGCATAATTATAGGACCGGCGATATTCGGCGAGCTTTGCGGCTTCTCGCTTATCGGCATCGATAAGGGCGGCGACGCACCTACCTATACCGCGCTGTTCCTTTTGAACGGCACAAAAGCAGACGGCGCCCCCTTTGCGGCGGGCACGGACGGACTTGCGATATTCTCGAAAATAGGCGTGCTGCTTTTAATGTTCTCGACGGGGCTTGGAACAAACCTTAAAGAGTTGAAAAAGACGGGGCTTGCGGCAATACTGGTTGCTTGCGCGGGCGTGCTTGTACCCCTCGCGCTCGGCACGCTGATTTCTTTACCGTTCGGCGATATAGGGCTTGGCACCGAAAATATTTACAACAGCATCTTCATAGGAATGATACTTACGGCGACTTCCGTTGCCATAACCGTATCGGTTTTAAAAGAGCTTGGGAAAATAAACACCAAGCTTGGCACGACGATAGTTTCGGCGGCGATAATCGACGACGTTATCGGCATAGTGCTTTTGTCCGTTGTTACGGGTATAGCAAAGGCGGGCGCAACCGAGTACGAAACGGGCACTTTCCAATGGTTCAAAGCCCAATGGTGGGGAACGCTTATAATGATTGTCGCGTTCTTCGTTGTGGCGATTGCGCTCGGGTTCGGGGTTTCCTACCTTTTCAAATGGCTTGACAAGAAGTGGCCCGTAACCCACCGTATTCCCGTTTTCTCGCTTGTGGTATGTTTCTTTTACAGTTGGGTTGCCGAAGAAATTTTCGGCGTAGCGGACATTACGGGCGCGTTCCTTGCGGGCGTAGTGCTTTCGACGGTACACCGAGCAAGCGCTTATACCGACAAGAAAATAGAAGTTAACACCTACACGATGTTTGCCCCCGTGTTCTTTGCGAACATAGGCATAAGCAACATATCGTTCAGCGGAATGAGCGGAATGATTGTTTTGCTTGCATTCCTTGCGGTGCTTATGGGGCTTATAGGCAAAATCATCGGGTGCGGCGCAGCTGCAAAAGGGTTTAAATACAGTTGGCGCGAAAGCGCGATTGCGGGCGTAGGCATGATGGCGCGCGGCGAAGTTGCCTTGATAGTGACGGAAACAGCGGTAAACGCGGGCTTGCCCCAAGACTTTATGATAATGACCGTGCTGTTGATATTGTTCTCATCGATTTTAACGCCTATACTTTTAAAGGTGCTGTACCGCGAAAAGAAATCTGACGGCGACGGCGGAAGCGACGGGAACGGAAGCGAACATGTGGAAGCGCCCGAACACCCCGTTGCGCATGTGGCGGCTGAGGAATTGGGCTATGCGGAGCCCACAACTCCCGCTCCGAACACAACCGAAAACAAATAATATAAGTCCCGCGCGGCGATGCCGCGCGGGACTTTTCGTTTTAATAAAAATTCAAATTAACGTCGCAACAAGTGCTTACAACGCAATTAAATCTCTTCCAACTCGTCAAGGGTTAGCGAAAAGCCCTCGATAAAGTTTTTGAAAAAGTACTCTACTTCGGGCATATTGCGCGAGTGCAAGTCCTCTTCTATACTTTTTTTCGCTTTGACGAATTCACTGTTGCCGCACTTCAACTCTTCAAGGCACTTTACATACGCCGCAAGCCTATCCGCAGCCTTCATAAACTTAAATTCAAGGCTGTCCGCATCGGGCTTAACCGCAAGCGCGAACTCGCCGCGCAGTTCTTCGGGCAAGGTATACAAAAGCTTGTCGCACGCCCTATCCTCCAACTGCTTATACGCGCCGTGAATAGAATTGTTGAAATACTTTATCGGCGTGGGCAAATCACCCGTCATAACCTCGCTACACTCGTGATAGACGGCGTACAGCACCGCCTTAGACGCGTCAGCCGTGCCGCCGAAAACCTTGTTGTTTATAACCGCAAGCGCGTGCGCGAACATAGCGACTTGTTGGGAGTGCTCCATAATGTTCTCTTCCCGTACGCTTCGCATAAGCTGCCAACGCTTGATATACTTCATTCTGTCCATAAAAGCGTAAAAATTGTAACCCATACGTCTATTATAGCGCAATTTGTTTGACTTTGCACTATATTTATAATATAATTTTTATACAATAAATATTATACCGTCGGGGGTGCTTTGAACAGACTTCAAGGCTGAGATTATACCCTTTGAATCGGCAACGTAATGGTTGAGCGATAAGGCAAAGAGATTATTTCTTTCGTCCCCGTTTTTTGCGTGGGCGATTTTTATTTTCGGCGGTAGAAGGAGTTTTATGTTTTTTTCACACCTTGCAAGCTCGTACTTCGACCGCATCAAGTACGAGGACGGACAAAAGTACTATTTGTACTCGGAAGTTTGGACGGAATACGCGCAAAGTCTTTTGACGCAGATATTCTTTTACACGGCGATTGCCCTTGTTGCGATTTTGATTGCAGTAGGGCTGTTGGTACACTTTAAAAAGCCCGAAGCCTTTAAAGGTTTTACCAACGCGTGCATAGGCATAGTTTGCGGCTTTGCGTTAACCGTAATAGTGAGTATGCTTGCCCTCGGCTATGCGAAAATCGCCGAAAAAGGCTACGCCGAATACCCCGAAATTTTAGGGCTTGTGCTTGTACCCGCAACGGTTTTGGGCGGCGTAGGCGTTTTGGGAATTGCCGCGGCGTATATCGCTTCGCTTTTCAACAAAAAAGCCTTTAAAATAACTTGTATGACAGTTGCCGGTCTTTTCCTTGCGTCGTTTATAGCTATGTTTATATGTCTTGCGGTATACTCCGCCCACGGCACGGCGGAAGAAAACAACGGGGCGGTTATTACGGTTACAGAAAACGCTGTTTTATATATTTGTGCGGCGGTAATTATCGCGCTTATAGTGATTGTGGCGGTATTCGCCGGCAGAAACGAAAAGCGCGGGTTTAACTCAAAATCGATATCTTATGCGGCGGTGTGCATTGCAATGAGCTTTGCACTTTCGTACATAAAGCCCATAGACTTGCCGCAAGGCGGGTCAGTTACGCCCGCGTCATTGCTGCCGCTTATGATTTACGCATACATTTTCGGCGTGAGAAAGGGCGTTTTGGCGGGCTTGGTTTACGGCACTCTTCAAGCCGTGCAAGACCCGTGGATTATCCACCCCGCGCAGTTCCTTTTGGACTATCCCCTTGCCTTCACCGCTATGGGTTTGGCGGGAACTTTCACCAAAATCAAACAGCTTGACAAGCTGCCCCAAGTTCAGTTTGCGCTCGGCGCGGTTTGCGCCGCAATTGTGCGCTTTGCTTGCCACACCCTTTCGGGCGTGTTCGCATTCTCGGAGTACTCCACCCTCGACAGCGTTTGGGCATACAGCCTTGCGTATAACTCGTTCGTGTTTATCGACGCGCTTGTATGCATCGTCGTAGGCGTAATAATTTTCTCCGTAAAGCCGTTTGTTAAACAGCTTAAAGCAATACAAGCGGGCGCGCTTGTAAAGCCCAAAACCGAAGAACCCGCAACCGAAGAAGTCGCTTCAACGGAAATTTAAACAGCATATAAAAAACACCCCGACGGCGTTGCCGTCGGGGTGTTTTTTATTTCAGCGCGGATTCAGCGCGGATTCGGCGGCTAACATTAAGCCGAGTTTGAACCCCTCTTTATAGTGCCCTAATAAAACTTCCGCTTGCTGTGCAAGTTCGAGTTCGACCATTTCGGTATACTGTTTTTTCTGCTTATCGTTTAAACTTTCATAAAAATTATTAAATATGCTATCTATTGTTTTCTGATATTCGTTATAATTATTAGGTAAAGGAATATGTTCGCAATTTGTTTTACCCAAATATATTTTTTCTATTGCCGATTTCATTTTACGCCCTCCTTTTAGACTAGTTCAAATTATATCACTAAAATAAAAGAAAAAACGCTGTACTCACAAAAGTGATTAATTATGTATTTAAAGCCCCGACGGCTAAGCCGTCGGGGCTTTGTTTAACATCGAACGAATTGTAAAATATCCACAAGCACCGCAAAGACAAGAATTAATATAAACCCCACGGAGTGGATTATCGCCTCTATCTTTCGCGGCACGGGTTTTCGGAAAACCCACTCTATTAGGCAGAAAATAACTTTACTGCCGTCAAGGGCGGGTATCGGCAACAGATTGAACACCGCAAGGTTCACGCCTATATACGCCGCTATTTCGAAGAACGACTGCACGCTTTGGGTGGCTATTTCCGAAGTGAGCTTTATCGTGGTGACGGGTCCGCCCATTGCGTTCAAGCCGAGGCTGCCCGTTAACAGCTCGCCCAAGACCTTGAAAATTGTGCCCGCAATCTTAAACGAATACACGAACGACGCGCCTATCGTTTGGAAAAACCCGAGGCGGTAATTGTCCGCCGCAACGTTCCAATACTTGCCGTCGTCGCGCTGTATCGTATCTACGCCGAGCGCGCGCCACAGCTTGCTTGTTTCGTTTGAGTTTTGAAAATCGCAATCGCCGCGAAGAACTACTTCTTCCGTAATTTCCTCGCCGCCGCGGCTGACGAGTATGGGCACAAGGTCGTCTTGGGTTTTGTTTTTAAGCGCGGACATCATATCCGTTATAAGATATATGCGCTTGCCGTTGATTTCCAAAATCAAATCGCCGTCTTGAAGGCTGTGCCCCTCGTACTTTTCGGCATTTTCAACGGCTGTTTCGCTTGTGGTATCGATGCCGCCGATTTTAAATACTTGTTGCCCGAACGCAAACATAGATACTATTATTAAAAGCAGCGCAAGGATATAGTTCATTAACGGACCGGCAAGCAGCACTATTATACGCTTCCACGGAGCTTTCGAAACAAAGCTTTCCTTGCTTTCTTCCCCGCTTCCGTCCTCGTCCTCGAACGCGCAAAAACCGCCGAGGGGCAAAAGACGGACGGAAAACAGCTCGCCCGTGCGCTTTGACTTGCGTTTGAAAATTTTAGGTCCGAAGCCTATCGCAAACTCGTTTATTTTAAATTTTAACGCTTTACCCGCGAGATAATGCCCGAACTCGTGCACGGTTATCATCACAAGCAATATAAGTATTGCAAGCGCTACCGAGCCTATCGTGGACATAACCGAGGAAACTGAAAGTAATTCCATTAATTCCTTTTTCCGCGGCGCAGCGCGGAATTATTTTGATAGTTTATAGATGAATTTCTGCGCCTTCCAACGCGCGGTTCTATCGACCTCTTCAAGTTGCTTGTAGCTGACAAGCTCGTCGCGCTCGGTCGTGGAAAGCACATGCTCCACCGCCCTATAAATGTCGGTGAATTTGATTTTTTCGTCAAGGAAGGCTTTGACGGCGACCTCGTCGGCGGCGTTTAAGGCGCAAGGCAGAGTGCCGCCCTCTTTTCCGCAGTTTAAAGCCAAATCGTACAAGGGGTACTGTTTCCTCACCAATGGAATAAACTCTACGGTCAAAGCTTTTTTGAAGCTTAAAGGCTGCGCCGCCGTGGACATATGCTTGGGGTAGGTCAAGGCAAGCTGAACGGGCACTTGCATATCGGGCGAGCCCATTTGCGCCATAACCGCTCCGTCCGCGAACTCCACAAGGGAATGTACCACGCTTGTAGGCTGAATGACGGTTTCTATTTTGGAATAGGGCGCGCCGTACAGCTCGTGAGCCTCGATAACCTCGTAGCCCTTGTTTAACAATGTTGCGCTGTCTACGGTAATTTTCTTGCCCATACGCCAAGTGGGGTGATTTAAAGCTTGCTGAGGGGTGACTTTTTCAAGCTGTTCTTGGGTGTAGCCGCGGAAAGGTCCGCCGCTTGCCGTTAAAATAAGCTTTTTAAAGGAAGCCTCTCTTTCGAAATTAAGGCACTGCCAAATTGCGGAATGCTCGCTGTCGACGGGGATAATTTCCACGCCGTGGGCTTTGGCAAGCCTCGTTATGAAGTCGCCGCCGCATACAAGGGTTTCCTTGTTGGCAAGGGCAAGATTTTTGCCCGCCTTGATTGCTTTTACGCTGTATTCGAGTCCCGCAAAGCCGCTGACCGCGTTGAATACTATATCCGCGCCGGCATAACAAGCGACCTCTAAGGCGGCTTCCTTGTTTTTGGACGCTATGGCGTACAGCTCGGGCTTGAACTCTTTAACTTGCTGAATGAAAGCCTTAGACTCGCCGTAAGCGGACATTGCAACAATTTTGAAGCTATTCGGGTGACGGCGCACCGCGTTTAAAACTTGAACGCCGATTGAACCCGTTGAACCTAACAAAGCAATCTTTTTCATAATTATTATACCCGTAAAATTTTAATTAATGACAAAAAGCACTGCGTAAATTTTCGCAGCGCTTTATTTCTTTTAAATAATCGTGCCGAAGCTTATGAACACGACCACGCTGCAATACAGCATACTGTCAAATCTGTCCAAAACGCCGCCGTGTCCGGGGAGAATTTTGCCCATATCCTTCACTCCGCACTCGCGCTTAATGGCGCTTTCGAATAAGTCGCCTATCTGCGCCATAATCGAGGTTGCAAGCCCGACAAGCACAAACGACAGCAGCGCGGGGAAGGTTTCGCTTTTTACCGTAAGCCCTACTCCGTTATAGCCCGTGAAGAATATCGTGCCGTTGACGCCGCCCAAAAGGTACATCATATAATATACGACAATCGCGCCAATCACGCCGCCGATAAGTCCGCCGACAGCGCCGATAACGGTCTTGTTGGGGGACAGCTGCGGGGCAAGCTTCATAGGAACGAATTTCTTTAAAGAGCTGCCGACTATGAACGCGCCCGTATCGGTTAAAACGGGAACCATAAACACCAGGAGTATCGCCGCCATCGAGTTTCCGTCCAAATGGTTGATAGCCGAAAGTATCGAAGAAAGCACGCCGCAATACAGCATACAGAATACGCAGTAAATTGTGCCTTTGACCGAGCTTTTTTTGTGGTCGAAAACCGAAGTCGCCGCAAGGAACATTACATAAACAGTAAATGCGCAAGCGATTGCAAGCAAGCCGCCTTCCATTGCCATTTCAACCAAAGTGAAAAGGGGTACCGCCATTGCGCTAAACGCTATGGTTATTGCGCGCTGAGGGAAAGAAATTTTGCAGTTTATGCCGCTTTCAGAACGATCGATAGCACGCAAAAACTCGAATGTGCCGATAACCGACACGGCGGTAAACACCAAGTCGAACCCGATTGAACCCCAACCGCCCGCAACGTTGCCTTGTGGCACGCACCATTTAAGCGCGCACATCGCTATCCAAACCGCAACGTAGCAAACGGCGGTTATAACGCGCATTTGCAAGGGAGTTAACTTCTTTTTATTTTCGTTTGCCGTGGGCTGAACGCCTTGTACTTCTTGTTCCAAATTTTTTACCTTTTAAATTTATATTTTTCCGAAACGCCTTTCGCGCTTGGAGTATTCTTCGATTGCCTTATCAAGCTCCGCCTTGCCGAAATCGGGGAAGAGAACGTCGGTGAAATACAGCTCGGCATAAGCCGCTTGATACATAAGGAAGTTTGAAAGCCGCATCTCTCCGCCCGTCCTTATAATCAAGTCGGGGTCGGGAATACCGTCGGTATACAAAAGCGAGTCAAACGCGCCTTTATCTAACTTTTCCCCTTTTTCTATCGCAAGATTTACCGCGCGCAAAATTTCCGAACGCGCGCCGTAATTTATTGCGAAAATCAAGGTAAACCCGCTATTTTCGGGCGAATTTTTTTCACCGTCCGCTAAAAGGTTTTGAACGTCATCGGGCAAAACCGAAATATCGCCTATAACTTTTACACCGGCGCCGCTTTTATACAGTTTTTGTATATTTTTGTTAAAATATTTGCGGAAAAGTCCGTAAAGCCCGTCAAGCTCTTCTTGGGGGCGGTTAAGATTCTCGGTGGAAAGGGTGTACACTGTTAGGTACTTAACCCCGCGCATCTTCGCGTGTTCGGCAATTTTAATCATTGCGTTCATACCCGCGTTATGCCCGTATGAGCGCGGCATAAGCCGCTTTTTCGCCCATCTGCCGTTGCCGTCCATTATAAGCCCGATATGCAGAGGTGTCTTATTTTTGTCCATTATTAAACGGTCATTATCTCCTTTTCTTTACCGGCAACTGCCGCGTCTATTTCGGCAATAGCCTCGGAAACCGCCTTTTCTACGTCCTTTTCGCAAGAAGCGTATTCGTCCTCCGAAAGGACTTTATCGGTCTTTAATTTTTTAAGCTGCTCCAAAGCGTCGCGGCGGATATTGCGCTCGGCGACCTTAGCGTCCTCGCCCATTTTACGCACTTGTTTGGAAAGCTCTTTTCTTCTCTCCTCGGTAAGTTGGGGGAAAGCAAGGCGGATAACCTTGCCGTCATTGGTCGGGGTGATGCCGATATTAGACTGCTGTAAAGCTTTTTCGATACCTTTCAAAAGCGATACGTCCCAAGGCGAAATTACAAGGCATCTTCCCTCTTGCACGGAGATATTTGCAGTCTGCGTGACGGACGTAGGCGCGCCGTAGTAGTCTACCATAACCTTATCCAAAATGTGGGGGTTTGCCCTACCCGCGCGGACAGCCGCGTATTCTTCCTTTAAAACGCTTACGGTTTTAGAAAGCTTGTCGTCCAAAATTAAAAGTATTTCTTCCACTTGTTCGTTATACATAAATTATTCCCCTTTGAATTAAATTTTGCTGTTCCGCGCAAATAAATTTAGTGTTTTATGCGGCTGTGCCGCCGATTTTTAATGATTATCTATAATAGTGCCGAGCTTTTCGCCGCAAACGGCTTTTATAATGGAATTTTTTTCATCTAGCCCGAACGCAAGCACGGGTATGTCGTTTTCCATACACATGGTCGCCGCGGTCGTGTCCATCGCCTTTATGCCGTTGTTGATTATATCTATATATTTAATATGGTCGTATTTTTTAGCCTTGGGGTTAAGCTTGGGGTCGCTGTCGTAAATTCCGTCTATATTCTTAGCCATAAGAAGTAAATCGGCTTGAATTTCGCACGCGCGCTGCGCCGCTGCCGTATCCGTCGAACAGTACGGGTTGCCCGTTCCGCAAGCCATTATAACCACGCGTCCTTTTTCGAAGTGGTGCAAAGCTTTCCTTAGAATGTACGGCTCGGCAACCGAGGTCATTATAAGCGCGGTCTGAACGCGGGTGGGAATACCCCTTTGCTCCAACGCGTCCATCATTGCAAGCGAGTTCATAACCGTCGCAAGCATACCCATATGGTCTGCGGTGGTTCTGTCCATCTGCTTACCTTGTCTGCCGCGCCAAAAATTCCCGCCTCCGATAACAAGGGCGATTTCCACGCCCATATCGTGAATAGTTTTTATCTGCCCTACCACTTCGGAAATTACGCTTTCGTCAAGTCCGTGACCTTGCGCGCCCGCAAGCGCCTCACCCGAAAGTTTTATAAGTACCCGCTTATACTTAGGCGTCATTTTACCCCTCTTAAAGTTTAATTGTGTTTTCTTCGCAACATTATAACAGATACGCCGTAAAAAATCAACCTCAATTAACAAATAATGGAAAAAATAAAAGAAGCCGCAACTTTGCGGCTTCTTTTACTTATTATATTGCAATTATTTCTTCATTGCTTCGATTTGCTTAGCAACTTCGTCTTGAAGGTTTTCGCTCTTTTTTGCGATGCCTTCGCCCATTTCGAAGCGGACAAAGCGAACGACTTTGAACTTGTTGCCGATAACTTGGGAAATCTTTTGGCTGTCGTCCTTTACGAAAGGTTGGTCCAAAAGGCAGTTTTCGGAATAGAATTTGCCCATTTTGCCGTCGATAATCTTTTCAAGAATTTCCTTGGGCTTTTTAGCGTTTTTGGGGTCGTTCTGCATCTGAACGAGCATTATTTCCTTTTCTTTTGCGATAACTTCCGCGGGAACTTCGCTTTCGTTCAAATAAGAGGGCTTGGAAGCCGCAATTTGCAAAGCGATGTCGTGCAAGGTTTCTTCCGCGCCGGACTTGAAGTCAACCGCGTCAACCATAACGCCGACCTTGCCGCCCATATGGATATAGGTTTCCAGGTTGCCCTTCGTTTCGTAAATTTCGAAACGGCGGATAGAAATTTTTTCGCCGATAACGGCGGTTGCGTTGGTGATATAGTCTTTAACGGTTGCGCCCTCTAATGCGCAAGCGTTAAGCGCGTCAACGTCTGCGGGCTTGTTTTCCGCGATAACTTTTGCAACCGCGTCAACTATGCCGTGGAATTTTTCGCCGCGGGAAACGAAGTCGCTTTCGCAGTTGATTTCAACAAGAACGCCCACGCCGCACTTTTCGCAAACGTATGCGCCCACAACGCCCTCTGCCGCAATTCTGCCTTCCTTTTTAACAGCCTTTGCAATGCCGCGCTCTCTTAACAGCTCGGCAGCCTTGTCCATATCGCCGTTTGCGTCGGTCAAAGCCTTTTTGCAGTCCAACATACCCGCGCCGCTTTTGTCGCGCAGCGTCATAACGTCCTTAGCCGTGAATGCCATATTCTACTCCTCCTTACTCTGCCTTTTCTGTTTCGGTCTTCTTCTTTCTTGCGGGCTTTTTAGGCTCTTCCGCAACTTCTTCTTTAACAACTTCGGCAGCCGCAACAACCTCTTCGATAGAAGTGGGTTCGCCCTCTTCCTCTACGGGAAGAACGGGGGTTTCGCCTTGGTTAGCCTCGATAACCGCGTTAGCGATAACGGACGCAATAAGCTTAACCGCACGGATAGCGTCGTCGTTGCCGGGGATTACATAGTCGATAAGGTCGGGGTCGCAGTTGGTGTCGGTGATAGCCACGATGGGGATATTGAGCTTGCGCGCTTCGGCAACCGCAATGTCCTCGATATGAGGGTCAACGACGAACATAACGCCGGGAAGCTTGTTCATATCGCGGATACCGCCGAGGTTGGTAACAAGCTTGTTGTATTCTTCTTTAAGTTTAGCAACTTCCTTTTTGGGAAGGAGGTCGAACTCGCCGTTTTGCTCCATTTTTTCGATTTTAACCATTCTTTCAATACGGGTGCGAATGGTTTTGAAGTTGGTCAGCGTGCCGCCGAGCCAACGCGAGTTCACATAGTACATACCGCAACGCTCAGCCTCTTCCTTAACGGCGTCCTGAGCTTGCTTTTTGGTGCCGACGAAAAGAATGGTTTTGCCTTGCTTAGCCGATTCGCAAACGAATTTGTACGCGTCCTCGATTAAATCGACGGTAAGCTGCAAGTCGATAATGTGAATATCGTTGCGCGCCGCATAAATGTACTTGCCCATTTTGGGGTTCCACTTTCTCGTCTGGTGCCCGAAGTGTACGCCCGCTTCGAGCAGTTGTTTCATAGTTATAACTGCCATAATTTTTCCTCCGTTTTACCTCCTTAAAGGCGCAGTTTGGTTACGCTTAAAGCGGCATAAAAGATTTACCGCCACGGAGCGTCCGCCCTTTAAGTGTGAATTTACAGCTTTGATATTTTAGCAAATTTAATTTTATTTGTAAAGCGGTTTTAGATAGCCGCCGCAATTTTTTTAATCGCCGTCCAAATTTATATTTCTGAGAACGCTATCTCTAAATTCAAATACTTCATATAAATTAATATTTGAGAGGTTTTCAACGCTCAGTTCTTTCCCCTCGCAAAGAAGTTTAAATTTATGCCAATATTCAAAATATCGGCAACATTTTTCTATAACCAGCGCGTCATCTTTCACCAACTCTTTTTTAAGTGTTTTGAATTTTTTGCCTTCCGCTTCCCAAAACTCCACAATGTTAACGCAACGTCGCGAAAATTCCTCTCTCGTAAGCGTATTATCTTGTTCTAATCTTTGAATTATCAATGCAACCATAATTTTATAGTACAGCTCTAACCGAGCTAAGTCAAGTATTATTAGCTCAGATGGAAGTATAATTTTTATATGATAAAGTTTCAAGAAAGGCTGAAAGAGTTGAGAAACGAAAAGGAACTTTCTCAAACAGCACTTGCCAAAGAGTTAAAAGTAAGTCAACGAAGTATAAGCAGTTGGGAAACGGGTTTCAGACAACCCGATTATGAAACTTTGCGTTTGATAGCCGAATTTTTTGAAGTTACGACAGATTATCTTTTAGGTATAGAAAAGTAAAAATAAGCCGCGCGGGCAACAGCCCGCGCGGCTTATTTGTTATTCCTTGATATTTTTAATTTCGTTTAAGACGGCTTTTATATGCACCAAGGCGCGGTCAAGCTGTTCTTCGGTATGCGTTGCCATATAGCTTGTCCTTAAAAGGCTTTGCCCTACGGGAGTTGCGGGCGAAACGACCGAGTTAACGTATACTCCCCTATCGAAAAGCAGTTTGCACGCGGCAAAGGTTTTTAAATCGGTATATGTATAAATGGGAATAATCGGGGTTGTGCCGTCGATTATGTCTATCCCCTCGCGCTTTAAGTTTCTGCGCATATATCCGCTTAATTCGGCAAGGCGCTTAACCCGTTGCGGCTCTCTTTCGAGAATTTCAAGCGACTTCATAGCGCACGCAGCGTTTGCGGGGGTCAAGCTTGCGCTGAATATGAACGGGCGGGAAGTGTGACGGACGTATTCGCAGACATCGTGCTTGGCAGCCATATAGCCGCCTATACTTGCAAGCGATTTAGAGAACGTGCCCATATAAATATCGACCTCGTCTTCAAGCCCGAAGTATTCCGCGGTGCCGCGTCCGTGTTCGCCGAGAACGCCCAAGCCGTGCGCGTCGTCAACCATAACGCGCGCGCCGTACTTTTTGGCGAGCGCGACTATTTCGGGCAGCTTACATATATCGCCGCCCATACTGAACACGCCGTCCGTTACGATAAGTATGCCCGAAACGGAAGTATCTACGGTTTTTAACCTCTCCTCCAAATCGCGCATATCCGAGTGATTGTAGCGCAACATTTTTGCAAAGCTAAGGCGGCAACCGTCGTATATGCTTGCGTGGTTTTCTTTATCGCACAAAATTACGTCCGTGCGCCCCGCTATGCCGGAAATTATGCCGAGGTTGGATTGAAAGCCCGTCGAAAAGGTTACAACGTCCTCTTTATGCAAAAAGGCTGCAAGCTTTTTTTCAAGCTCGATATGTAAATCGAGGGTGCCGTTCAAAAACCTACTGCCCGAACAGCCCGAGCCGTACTTTTCAAGCGCTTTAACGCCCGCCTCGATAACTTCGGGGTGGGAAGTCAGTCCGAGATAGTTGTTCGAGCCTATCATTATCATATCCTTCCCTTCCATTTTTACCTCGGGGGCTTGCTTGGAAGTAAGCATATGAAAGTAGGGGTAAATATCTTTGCTTTTAAGTAGATTTATTCTTTCTTTATCTTCGCATTTTTTAAAAAGGTCCATAAAAACGTTTCTCCTTAAAATCAGTGAAATTTTATCAAATAGAAAACGCAAAGTCAATTAACGAATGTGAAAATTTGACAAAATTTAAAATAGATAATATAATTCTGCCGTTATGAAAATTAACGGAAAAGTTGTAATAATTACGGGCGCGACAAGCGGAATAGGGCTTGCTACGGCGAAAATGTTTTTGAAAAACGGCTGTAAGGTTTACGGCGTTGCACGCAAACCGTACGCGGGCGGCGACTTTGTTTGTTACCCCGCCGACGTGTGCGATTACGCGGAAATGCAACGTATTTTCGAAGATATTTACGGGCGCGAGGGGCGTATCGATATCCTTGTAAACAATGCCGGTATGGGGATTGCGGGGGCTATGGAAGAAGCCTCGGCAGAGCGCGTTGCGCAAATAACGGGTGTAAATTTAACCGCGCCGTGCGTATTGAGCGGTTCGGTTTTAAAGTATATGAAAGCGGGCGGGAAAATAATAAACGTTTCGTCCGTAGGCGGAATTATGCCCATACCCTACCAAGCAATGTATTCCGCGACGAAAGCCGGGGTTGAAGTGTTTTCGCGCGCGCTCGCCAACGAGGTTAAGCCGCAAAAAATAAAGGTGTGCGCGGTTATGCCCGGCGATACGAAAACCGGCTTTACCGCCGCACGGGTATGCGAGGGCGAAAACGAGCGGGCAAAAAAATCGGTTGAAAAAATGGCGCGCGACGAACAGCGCGGCAAAAGTCCCGAAAGCGTTGCAAGGGTTATTTATAAAGTTGCAAAAAAGAAGAACCCGCCTTTACGCGTAACCGTAGGCGGGACATATAAAGTTTTGGTTTTTTTACAGCGGCTGTTGTCTGTAAAATCAGTTAATTTTATAATAAGAAAAATCTATTGCAAATAAATTCAGCGGCGCGGGCAAAATGCCCGCGCCGCCGTATTTTAAATTTTATTCGGAATATCCGACGGTTACCAAATAATAAGATTTATTCAAGCCCGCCGTCAGCTGTGCGCCGAGATACAAGCTGCACTCGTCTCCCTCGTTCAGATGAATCGTTATGCTGAGTATTTTGCGTCCGGATACAACTTTCGTGAAGTCGGTATTGGCAAGCTTTGTATCGTTAACCGATACGCTGTTGAATTGCGTAATTAAATTATTTACATATTGGAATTCAAAAGTGTAGGTACCGGTTTTATCTGCGGTAAACGAAGCGTAATGTATAGCAGTTTGATTAGTAACCGCACCCCTGCTTATATCCATCAAATTCGCACCCGACGACAGCGCGACGGTGGGAACGGGATTCCCTCCTACCACGTCAACTTTATTATCGTAGTTATAAGAAGTTTTTTCGTGACCGCAAACCGAGCATACGTCGCCTATATTGCCGCCGTTACCGTCCTCGTTTTCCACAACCGTCAACGCGTAGGTATGCGGTACGGTGGTTACAACGGGATTTGCGATTACATATTGACCGTATTCGTCGCTGAAAAGTTTGTTGCATCTGGAACAAGACCAATACGCTTCGTATCCATCTTCGGCGCAAGTTGCCACCTTTGCGTCAACCTCGGTTAAATCGTGTCCCCAAGGCGCGCCCACGGCTTTTTCTTGATGTCCGTTATTGGGGCAATTCGTATCTATGCAATCTCTTTGTTCTATCTTTGCCGCCGTACAGCTTGCGGGGGACTTTTCGGTCCACTCGCCCCAATTATGTTCGTGCGGTTCGCCCATAACCAAAGTAACCGTATACGAACTTTTTGAAATAAAATCATTAAGCGACATTCGGAAAGAAATCTTTTCCCCCTTTGCCAAGGTGAAAGCGTAAGGCGTCTCCGCTGCTACAAAAGATGAGTCGGAACTGTCCTTCTTTAAAATGAGCGCGTCCGTATCGTCGCAGTAAAGAACATAAGCGTTAACGCCGTCCTCCGTTGCAATAAATTCGTATAAGGTACTCGGGTCATCGCTATCTACGGCTGCGGAAACGCTCTGCGTGCCTATCTCCATTGCCTTGGGCATAATAGGCGCGGAAGACTGATAAGTTCCGCTGATGGAACCGGTTACGGGTGCGTCCGAAGTTGTCTTAAATGCAAAATATCCGGTACCTCTGCTGGACGACGGCAAATAAAACGAATCGCCTTGGTTTAAAACCGCGTTTCCGCTGTGAACTGCGCCATTGCCGTAAGTCGAATACCAAATTTGTACGGGCGTAGTTCCGTTATAAGTATACAGTATGTAACCCGCGCTCATAAACATATGGCTTACCGTATACCACTCGCCGGGGTTTACGGTGAAATCAATAGTCACAGAGTTGCCGCCCACCAATTTATCGGAGGACTGAGGTTGTTTTTGACAGACTTCGCACTGGTTATAAGGCAACGTCGGAGTATGCTTGCCCGTTGCGGGGATACTTTCCTTCACTTCGCCGTGGCAGACGGAGCATTGCCCTATCTTTTCCCCCTTATCAACGCAAGTCGGGTCTTTTGTAGTAGTCCAGTCCGCTACCGTGTGGCTGCCCGTCGCCTTGGTTGGCACGTCAAACGAAAATATTTCACCGTTATGATTATATGTATAATTGACGTAACCGTCCTCCGTACATGTCGCCGTATCCTCCATTACCTCGTAATCAGAATTCGAAAGTGCGGGAAGTATGAATTTCTTCATTTCGTCGGTAGCGTTACAGTCGGTTCCCGAACAAGTGCGCATCGCCGAACCGGGGTCGGTGACCGTTGGATCCGTAATTACCCATTTACTCCAATTATGACCCGCGGGAATAGGCGTTACGTCTTTGGTTTCGTCGCAGTTATTGCAGTGTATCGACTTAGAGCCGTCAGTAGCGCACGTCGCAAGCAAATCGACGGTAAAATCGTCCGCCCAACTGTGACCCGCGGGAATAGGAGTCACGTCTTTGGTTTCGTCGCAGTCTTTACAATGTATCGACTTGGAGCCGTCCGTAGTGCACGTCGCCGGTATATCTACGGTAAAATCGTCGTCCCAGTCGTGCGTGGGCGCAGAATTGCAAGCGGCAAACGCCGCAACCGAACACAGCGCCGCAGTACCCATTAAAACGCCAAGAAGAGCTTTCGACAGTTTTTTCATAATATTCTCCTAAAACTTAATACAAATTTGGCAGTTAAGCGGTATCTCTTAAAATTTTTGCATAATCGCATAATTATTAATACATAATTATTTACATTTTATGCATAAAATTTTAAAAAAGTGAAAAATATGAATAAATATAAATATATAATACAGCATGCATACTTAACGGTCAAGTATATTTGTAAAATTATACAAAATGTTATAAATTAACAAATAAGCCGCGCGGCATAATTGCCGCGCGGCTTATTTGTTAAGCGGAACGCTTATTAATTTTCTTCGCCGTCGAAGTCCTCCGCTTCCACCTCTTGCTGATAGAACTCGAACACCTCTTCCAAAAGTTTTTCGTCCTCGATAGGTTCCAAAACCTCTTCCTCTTCGTTAAGGCGGAAAATCACCACCTCGTCCTCACCGATTTCCTCACTGGGTTCAGCCGCAAGCAAAAGGGTATACTTCTGTCCCTTGTACTCGGTTACGTCCAAAAGCTTGAACTTTATCACGTTGCCGGCGTCGTCCACAAGCTCGATAACCTCGTCCTCCAAGTCAAGCTCTTCTTCGTTTAATTCCTCGCTCATTTGCGTTATTCTCCTTTTTTGATTTTATTTAAATAGCCGTCCAAAATATTCGCGGCGGCAAGCGCGTCAACGTAATTTTTGCGCTTTTCGCGGCGCATCCCCTCGCTTATCAGCGTTTCATGCGCCATCATGGTTGTAAACCTTTCGTCCTCGCACACGATAGGGGTTGCGGTTACCTCTCTCAACGCGGCTATAAAGCGACGTGTTTTTTCGGTTTGAACAGCTTCCGTGCCGTCGAAGTTGACGGGTAAGCCGCACACGATAACCGTTGCACCCTTCTCCTTGGCTATTGCCGCTATCGCCGCAACGTCCTCTTTAAAGCTTTTTCTGAAATAAGTGTGCGACGGCAACGCGTATGTGTTGAACGGGTCGGAAATCGCAACGCCTATTCTTTTATCGCCGATATCGAACGCTACGTATCTGTCCATAGGGATATTATATCATTAAACTACAAAAATTACAAGAATAAAAAGAGGCATTTTTTTACAATCATAAAAACGTGCGGGCGGCACAAACTTTTAGTAAGGCGTTACGCCTTATACAAGGAGAGAAAGTGGAAAAGTTTATTTTAGGACTTGCCATAGGTATGGCAGGCGGCGCGCTTGTCGTTGCCAATAACTGCAAGCTTTTGAACCTCGTCAAGAAAAATCAAGAAGACATTATGCAGAAAGCAGAATGTTATATCGACAAAAAGCTTGACGAGCTTGAAAGCGGTTCCAAGCAAGACAAAAAGCCCGCTAAATCTTCCAACTGAGAAAAGAGGTATTGCCGCAAATTGCGGCAATACCTTTTTTGATATGAAAGCCGCGCGGCAGACTTGCCGCGCGGCTTTCAGTTCGATTTGTAAATAGTCAATTGCAATTAAGATACTTGATTAAAAGGAACGTTTAAATATTGTTTTTTATTTGTAACCTTAAAAGCGCGTTTTCGTCCGTTAAACGCTTTATAAGCACGGTTAGCCGCTTGTTTTCCTCTTTCAATGAAGCCGCCAACTTGTCGTAAAGTCCGTTTATTTCTTCCTCTATGCGCCTTTGCGCCTCGTCCGTGCCCGTCTTTAAACCGCACTCGCGCATAAGTCTTTCGATTCGTTCGGGCTGTTTGCCGACAACGTTGCGGTACTTGTTTTGGTAGCGCAACATAAGCTTGTCGTCCCCTCGGGAGAGGTTTAAAACCGCGCGCCTTACGGAAACGCCTTTACTTTTTTGCAAAAGAATTTCCTTTAAAATATTATCCGTTTCCTCTTCCGAGAACGGAATTATTTTTTCGGCTTTAAGCTCCTTGCCGCTTAACAGATTTTTAACGCGCTCGTCACCCGTGCTGCGAAGAAGAGCGTAATAGTAATTTCGCACGCTGCCCTTTGCCCTACCCGTCTTTTTTGCATAAGACGCGAACAACCCAGAAAGGGTTTTGCCTTGCCTTTTGCCCGTGCTGACGTATTCGACCAATTTCTTTGCTTCTTCTTCGGTGTAGCCGTTTATTTTGTTCATAAAATTTCCTCCATACGATGCTTTTATTGACATAATTAAGGAAATTAATACATTAAATAATAACTATGAGAATATATTTTTTATCGTACAAGCCCGCCATTTTAAAATTGAACGGGCTTTACGTCGGCGGAATAGACCTTTTCGAGCGGCATATTGAAATCGACATTTCCGACAGCGTGCTTGCGGAAATCGTGCCGGGCGAAAATTTACAGCCCGTCAACTTTTTTATAAACGAAAAACTGCTTTTCGAGCCGCCCGCGTTTATGGACGTGTATCTTATGGACGGCGAGGCGCTTATTTATATACGCGAATACGGCAACAAAAACGTTGCGCTTAACGTTATAAACCAAACGCGGTTTTGCGGAAATTTGATAACGGTGTTTGCGCAAGGCGGCGTGTTTGCATCAATCGAGGGCGGGGAATATTCCTTACTTCCCCTATCCTCTAAATTTTACGGCGCACGGTTCGAAGAAAAAACGCTTGCGGGCATACCCGTGCTTGCGGTTTGGGGCGGCAACGCGCTTATGATTGTTTCGGACAAGGGCAAGCGGATTTTTTTGAACGAGGTTGAAAGCGCGGAGTTCGGCGACAGACTCGAAGTGACGGTTGCTTTCGAAACTTGCACGGCAGCAAAAGCGAATTGCGCGTACGGTTATGACGGGGAACAGCTGAGCCTTTTATCGAGCAAGACGGTTGAAACTTGCCCGCCGGAAAGAAACGTGCTGCACTTTGCGTTTTTCGAAAGCGTGGTGACGTGCGGCGACTACGCGCGATACCTCGATGACGAGTTGAAAGCAAAGGCGGGAGTTTTGAAGAATTATTTGGGCGAGTTTGTAAGCGTAACCGTGCCGACCGAAAAGTTTTACGCCGAGCACGGCGATATCCGCGCGGCGGGGCTTGTTTACCCGAAAGCCGCAAATCTTTTCGAGGTAAAGTACTTCTCCGTGGACTTAAACGGAGATAAAATAAGCAACGTTTACCCCGTAGAATAAAATTAAAAAAGCGCCCCGCGTGCATTTGCACGCGGGGCGCTTCTAATTACCATAATGTTGCCTTAATTAAACAATATATTAACACCCGCGGGAGCCGCCGCCTCCGCCGCCTCCGCCGGACGAACCGCCGTGACCGCCGCCTCCGCCCGAGGAACGGGGCGCGCCCGCGCTGCAACTGCGGGACATTGCCGAGGATATTGCGCCGACGCTTATTCCGCTTTCGATATAGTCGGGCACTGCGTAATTAAGCGAAGCAAAGCGCTTTTTTACCTTGTCGCTTATGCCCATTATAAGGCAATACGGCAAAATGTCTGCAAAATAGTAAGGGTTTTCGTCGAAAAGTACTTGTATGCGCGGCAGCTCCGCTTTCAATAAAAAGGTTTTAAACCCGCGCATTTTGCCGTAGTCGGATAAAACTTCGGGCGTTCTTCTGTCCCGTATAATGAACCTAAGCACAAACGCGCCCAACGCCCACATTATAGGCGCAATATATATCAGCCCGCAGTAGTCGTACGCAGTCAGTCCGAATATGAAATAAAATGCGCCGAAAGTTAGCCCGTAGAACGCAATGGGGAATATTATGGGGATTATCATCTTCATATTTTCGAAATGAAGAATAGGTAAATTGCCCACGACCATAAACAAAAGGAACAACACCGGCAAAGCGGAAGCGTTCAAAATACTGAAATAAATTACCGTTGCAACGGTAGGCACAAGGCTTAAAAACATTACGAGCGTGCGGTACTTGAAATTGCTTACATAAGTTACCGAATGTTCGGTATCGCCCTCCAAAACCAACAGCTCGGCAACCTTGTAAAGCAGTCTTTTTTGTTCGTAGGTTGCGTGCGCGGTAAATTGCAAGGTCGAAAACGTGAAGCCATCTCCGCCGATGCCCGAAAACAGCGTGTTGAAGTACAGCTCTTCCGATTCGGTTGCAAAGCACTTTTTTGCGGGCAGCGTCAATCTTTGGGACAGCTCCATTCCCTCTTTATACTCTATTTCGGGATTGATATTGGCTTTTAAAATACAATGCCTTGACCCGTTTGCGGTTACGGTTATTATGCCCAAGCCCGCCCACTTTAAAATAAGCGCGGAGGTGTCCTTCCTTTTTGCGCCCATTCTCCAAATCGAGGCAAAACGCATTACGGGCATACCCTCTGGAGGGTAAAACTCCACAGTTTCAATCGTCTTTTTGGGTAGGTGCGTAATAATGATAACGGCAACCGCAATAATTCCCGCAAAAGCGATAAGTGCAAAAATTACATAGTACCAATAAAAGGTTTTTTGCACGTTGAAATAGCCGTCGGGCAAAATCGCTTGCACGGTATAGCCGACGTTTTCATCTTGCGGAAACGCCTTTATATAAACGACGTTGCCCTCAACGTACCCATATTCGCCCGTTTGCGGCGTCCACGTCATTTTGTCGTTGGTGCGGAAGGTTACGTTGGATAAGTCTGCGTCATCGGGGAATGTGACTTTTGCGTTGAACTCGTTTGTGAAAGCCATAGCGTAGCCCAACACGTCGAAAGTGAAATCGTCGAACCCGCGCACCTTGTCGTCGTGCATATCGTAAACGTAGTTTAAAACGAAAGTGTGAACGCCCTCATCGATATACCCCGCGGGGTTTTGCATTTTTATGGAATAAAACTCGCTGTTGTTGTAAAGGCTTTGCGTTACCTTGCAATCGCCGCCGTCAAACGTTACGGAAACATTCGACAGCCCCGCTATGTAAGCGCCGCCGTTCTTCTGCGCGCCGTCCACTACGCGAACGGTTGTGCTTATGCGCTGAATATCGCGGATTATGCCCGTGTTTATTCCGCCGTTTAAAAACCGAACTTCCAAAGTTTCGCAAACTTCGAAGGTTTTGTCCTTATTGACGTTAATTTCAACGCTGATTTTATCGAAGCGGTAGTTGTCGTTCACGGAAACGGCGGAAGCGGGCGCAAACGAGCCGCATACCGCCGCAACCACCGTACCGATTATTAATAAAAGTAAAATTAAAAATTTGCGTTTTACAAAAGTTTTCATAGCTATTAAAAAAGGGCGCGCCGCGCGCCCTTAAATTTTATTAATGGTTTTAATATTAATTTTTACCGTTCGCAACGAACGACTTCATCATTTCGAAAGTCGCGTCCGAAATAACGTGCTCCATTTCGCAAGCGTCTGCGTCCGCGTCCGCCTCGTTTACGCCGTGCATCAAAAGAAACTCCTTTATTACGCAGTGCATTTCGTAAATTTTTAGCGCGTATTCCTCTCCCTTCGCGGTAAGATAAATATGCATACCGTCGAACTCGACGTAGCCGCTTCCCTCTAAAATTTTTATCGCCTTTTGCACGGCGGGCTGAGATACGCCGATTTTACGCGCAACGTCTACGCGGTGAACGAACTCCGTTTCACGCGATAGTAAAAGTATACATTCAAGATAATCTTCGGAAGATTGATTGTGTTTCATAAAGCTATTATATTATAAATTTTACGTTTTGTCAATACGGAAAGTTAACTGCGGTTTATGCGTTTTATTCTTCGCCCGCAAGTTGAGCTTCGCGCTCGGCAACAGCCAACGCTTCAATCATCGCGCCGATATCGCCCATAATAAATTCGGTAAGATTATATACGGACAAACCTATGCGGTGGTCGGTAACTCTGCCTTGCGGGAAGTTGTAGGTGCGTATTCTTTCGCTTCTGTCACCCCGCCCGACAAGTGATTTTCGGTGCTCGTCGTAAGCCGATTGGTTTTGGGAATTGTAATAGTCGTACAAGCGCGAACGCAAAACCTTGAACGCCTTGTCCTTGTTTTTAAGCTGACTGCGCTCGTCCTGGCAAGTAACCACAAGCCCCGTGGGGAAGTGGGTTATGCGGATTGCGGTTTCCGTCTTGTTTACTTTCTGTCCGCCCGCGCCCGACGAACGGTATACGTCCACGCGGATATCTTCGTCGCGGATTTCGACCTCTACGTCCTCCGCCTCGGGCAAAACCGCAACCGTAACCGTTGAAGTGTGCACACGCCCTTGCGACTCGGTTTCGGGCACGCGCTGAACGCGGTGAACGCCGCTTTCGAACTTCAACTGCTTATATGCGTCCTTGCCCGCGACGTTGAAAACAACTTCCTTTATGCCGCCAAGCTCGGTTTCGTTTATATCCACAAGCTCTACTTTAAGGCGATGGCGTTCGCAGTAGTTTAAGTACATTCTGTACAGTTCGTACGCAAACAGCGCAGCCTCTTCGCCGCCCGCGCCGCCGCGAATTTCCACTATGCAGTTTCTGTCGTCGTTCTTGTCCTTTGGCAAAAGAAGTATTTTCAATTCTTCGGTAAGCGCGGCAAGCTTTTCCTTACAGTCCTCTATTTCGGAGTACAAAAGCTCGCGCATTTCAAGGTCCGGCTCGGTTTTTACCGCGTCCTCCGCTTGCGTTTTCTGTTTTTCGACTTCGGCGTATTCGGCGTACTTTTGCGCGGTTTCGGCAATCTCGGCTTGCGCCTTTGCCGTTTTCGTCCACTCGGCTGTGTCGGAAATTATAGCGGGGTCGCTCATCTTTTGCGACAGCTCATCATACCGCGCGTATATGTCCTTTAATTTTTCAATCATTTTACTCATATAAAGCCCGTTTTGCCCTCCCGCTCGGGGAGGGCAAAATTTTTAATTTAAAATACTATTTTTAAGAAACGCTCTACGCCCGACAAATCTTTAAGCACTATCGCGTAGTCGCGCTTATGGAAAATTTGCAAAATGTCGTTCGTTTGTCCTTCGCCGCACTCCAATATCAGCATACCGCCCTTGACGAGGTAGCTCCTTACGTCGGCGGCTAAGCGGCGGTAAAATTCAAGCCCGTCCTCTCCGCCGTCAAGCGCGACCTTAGGCTCGTACTCTCGCACTTCCTTTTGCAAGGTTGGAATTTCGCCGCTTTTGATATACGGGGGATTACAAACGATTATATTGAACCGTCCGCGCACGTTTCTGAACAAATCGCTCACCGTGAAATGCACGGCAACGTCGTTGCGCCTTGCGTTTTCTTCGGCAAGCATAATCGCCGCGTCCGATACGTCCGCCGCGCTCACGATTACGTTTTTTCCCTTTAACGCCTTGGCAACCGATACTGCAACACAGCCCGAGCCGGTGCACATATCCAAAATTCTGTCGCCCTCTTCCGCGCTCTTTACCACGCAATCGGCTAAAAGCTCGGTTTCGGGGCGGGGAATAAGCGCGCGCTCGTCAACCTTAATGTTGCAACCGTAAAAGTCGGTATCGCCTATAACATACCAAAGCGGTCTGCCCGTCAAACGCTGTTCGGCTATCTCTGCAATCTCTTTGCTTTCGGAGGGTTTTACGGTGCGCTCGTTTTTCAGTTCGCTGCGCTTGATATCGAGAACTATTGAGAATATCCACTCGGCGTCGCTTTCGTCAATGCCTTTTTCTTGGAATTTGGCTTTTGTTTCCTCCAACATTTTGGAGAGTATTCCGCCCGTTACGAACGTCGTTTCGGGCACGGTTTCGTCTGCGTCCATTTCAAGAACCTTATTGAATGCGGCTATTGCCACTTCTACCATATCTTCGGTAGGCTCACGCGTGGTAAGCGCCCTTTGAAGGAGCAGCCCCGGCGCTTTAAGAACCTTTACGAACTTGTTGTCGAATTTGGCAAGGAATTTCAAAACCTCGTACGAAACGCCCGCGATTATGGGCAACAAGACTATCTCTATTGCAAGATTTATAAAGAATTTGGCAACGCCGCTTGTAATATGGGGAACCAATTCGTAAAAGCCCCAACCCACAAGGGAAATTATAACTATGTTGATTATTAAAACGATGAACAAAAACGATGTGCCGCACCTATCGTGCAAGCGGGTGCACTGCATAACGTTTTCGGGGGTCAGCTCTACGCCTTGTTCGTAGGCGTTAATGGTTTTATGCTCCGCGCCGTGGTACATATACAGTCTGCGGATATCCTTTAAAAGCAGAATAAGCCCCAAATACGCAAGGAAAATAACCAACTTGAAAACGCCCAACAGAACGTATTCCCAAACGGTGAACTGCACGGCGGGAATCAACGACACTATGAAACGGGGCAAAAAGATAAAGATGCCCACGGCAAGCACGATACCGATAACCACCGATATAGTGGAAATGATATCCATTGCGCTGACCTTGAACTTTTCGGCAAGCCATTTTTGCAGCTTGCCCGCGTCCTCGTCGTCCTCGCCGTAGACCGCGGCGGAGCGCATAAGCGTCTTTGTGCCGCTTATAAGCGACAGCACAAGGTTGACGACGCCGCGCACGAAGGGGATTTTGCTCGCCTTTTTGGTGCTTTCTTTGCGGTTTATGCGTTTTGCTTCGACCTGCACTTCGCCGTTAGGGTCGCGAACGGCAGTAGCCATACAGCTTTTGCCCATCATCATAACGCCTTCTAAAACCGCTTGCCCGCCTATATAGGTGCCGCACTTTTTAGTTTTTTTCTTTTTTTCTTTCTTTTCGGACATTTCAAAAAAACTTTTTTAAAAGAATAATAGCTCCAAACGTTAATTCTTTGGAGCTACACACGATTAAAGTTTATACTTCTTGTTGAACTTTTCTACACGACCGCCTGTGTCAACCAACTTCTGTTTACCCGTGAAGAAAGGGTGGCACTTATTACAAATATCAACCTTTAACGTTTCAACGTTTTTGGTAGTACCGGTCTTGAACGTAGCTCCGCAAGCGCATACAACCGTTACTTCATGATAATCGGGATGTATCTCGGGCTTCATTTCATCTCACCTCGCAAAATTTCTTCTGATGCTAAACTATTATATAACAATAATATTTCGTAGTCAATCAATTTTAAGGCACGTTAACGAAATTTTAAATAGCAAAGAAAATTTGTGAAATGAAATTTTTAGTTGCAAAAAAGCGCGTTTTGGTATATAATGCATATTAATTATGGATAGTTGGATTTTAAAAGGAGTGAAACACCTCGTGAACGAACCCGCGAGCGTGAACATCACCTCTTCAACCCAAATTAAAATTAAGGTTACGCACTTGATGCTGACCGACTTCGACGAGGTGCTGTATAACGGCGGCTTCGATATCTCGTACCCTAAAATTCCCGGACGCGCGGCTGTCGGTATAGTTATGGAAACGGGCGACAATTGCTACGGCTTGGAAAAGGGCACGCGCGTTTATTTCGAGCCGACCCGTCCTTGCGGCGACTGTTTGCCTTGCAAAAGCGGAAAAGCCAAGGAATGTACCAACGTTTTAAACGCGGGCAAGGACTTCGACGGGTTTATGCGCGATTTCGTTGTGTGCGAATATAACGAGGTAGCCCCCTTACCCGACTCGGTAAGCGATTTTCAAGCGCTTTGCATAGAAACTATCGGTATTGCGGAAAATATTTACGACAAACTCAATCTTTCTGCGGGTCAGAGAGTGGCGATAATCGGCGCGGACTTTTCGGGCAATATTATCGCGCAAGTTTTGCAGTATCACAAAGTAATACCAATTATTATCGACAACAACGCATACAACCTTGAAAGCGCGAAAAGGTGCGGCATTTACTACGCCTTTGCGGGCGACGACGATTTGGAAAACAATATGAACAGCGCGACAAGCGGCAACCTTTGCGACGCAGCGGTGTATTGCGCTACCTCACGTCTGCCCCTATCCCTTGCCACAAGACTTGTCGGCAACGGAAAAACGGTGGTTATAAGCTGCCAATCGGAAATAAACGCAAGCCTTTCCGCACGCGACGTTTTAAACAAAAATTTGCAAGTTTTGGGCGTTTCGCAAGCGTACGATTACACCGATACGGTTATAAATATGTTGGTGCATAACGCGGTGGACGTGGACCACTTCGCAAAAGAGATTTTGACGGAGTATAACCCCGCGGCGCTTTTGGAGAGTCGTAGCGCTTCGACCGTCAAAAAAAGCAAGATGACGATACTGAAAATGGTGCTTTAAACTCTTTCCCGCGCAGTCGAACTATGCGCAATTTCCCAAAGTTATTTTTAAAACCGAATTTTTGGATAATAGTTTTAATTGCGGCACAGATTGCCGCAATTATTTTTTTATGCCTATATCTGCCCGCGTTTTTGCCGATAACCGTTGCATTTGCCGCAGTGTGGGTTTTAACGGCAGTGACAAGCGTAGTGCTTTTGTTGAGGTGCGGCTCGTCGGAGGTAAAGTGCGCGTGGTTCATAATTATAGCGACGGTGCCAATAGCGGGCGCGCTGATATTTTTTATTGCAACGGCTAAGCCCAAGCCGCACGGCGTTTTAAAGATAAATTCCGAAGAAACGGGGCTTGCCAAGGCGGCGAATATCGTTTGCGGAACGGCGCTTGCCGGCTACGACAAGGCGAAGTATTTTTCAACGGGAATGAAGTTTTGGAACTGCGCGATTGCCGAAATAGAAAGCGCAAGAAAATCCGTCTGCATAGAGTTCTTTATAATAAGCCGAGGTCAACTTTTTAACCGCGTTATGGGCGCGCTTGAAACGGCGCGGGCGCGTGGCGCGGAAATTAAAATTATTTGCGACGGCGTGGGTTCGGCGTTCAGAATAAACCGCAAGGACATAAAGCGGCTGCAAAAAGCGGGTATGAAAGTTAAAGTTTTTAATCGCTTGCCCCCCTTCCCCCGTGCCAATATAAATTTGCGCGACCACCGCAAGATTATTACCGTGGACGGACGCGTTGCTTTTACGGGGGGAGTAAACCTTGCCGACGAGTATATTAACCTTGACAGCCCCTACGGGTTTTGGAAGGACACGGGGCTTGCCGTATACGGCGAAGCGGCGAAGGTGTTCGAGGGAATGTTTTCGGCAATGTGGAACGGGCGACACGAAATGCCCGCACCCGCCCGCGGAGAGAAAAACTGTTTGCCGTTTTACGACAGCCCCGACTGCAAGACCTTTTGCGAGGACGCATACATTGCGGCGATAAGCTCCGCCAACGAACGGGTGCATATCTTCACGCCCTATTTTTGCGTAAGCGAAAAGGCGGCGGCAGCGCTTGCGTTCACTGCGCAGCGCGGCGTGGACGTGACTGTTATAATTCCGCATATCCCGGATAAAAAATATGCGTTCGAGGTATCCAAAGCCTTTGCGCAAAGCCTTAAAAAAAGCGGAGTGAAATTCTACGAATACACCCCCGGTTTTATGCACGCAAAGACGGTTATTTGCGACGACAGCGTATTTTTGGGCAGTTATAACTTCGACTTTCGCTCAACCCACTACAACTACGAGTGCGGCGTTCTGTTCAATGAGGATATTTGCGCCGAGGTAGAGCGCGACTTTCAAAACAGCCTTGCACTGTCTACCGAGATGCAAGCCGGAAAGCTTTCCCGTTTAAAAAGGCTTTCATGCTTTATCCTTAGGCTGTTCGCCCCGCTGATTTAAGTTGACTGCGCCCGCGTTTGAAGTAACCGACAATCATTTGATTGACCGCGCCCAACCGCCGTGGTATAATACCGTTATGAAACTTTTGATTGCATCGGATATACACGGCTCGGCAAAATATTGCAAGCAGCTTTTAGAAGCGTACCGCAAGGAGGGCGCGGGAATGCTGTTGCTCCTCGGGGATATACTCTATCACGGACCGAGAAACCCTTTACCCGACGAATACGCCCCGCAAGAAGTAGCGAATCTTTTGGGCGAAATTAAAGAAAAAATAATATGCGTGCGCGGCAACTGTGACGGAGAAGTGGACCAAATGGTGCTGCCCTTCCCCATTACCCCCGATTATGCTTTGGTGTTTGCCGACGGTGTAAGAATTTATCTTTCGCACGGGCACAGAGAAGCGCCTCCCCTTTCTGACGGCGACGTATATATTACGGGACACACGCATGTGCCGTTAAAGGAACGCTGCGGATATTTGCACCTTAATCCCGGGTCGGTATCGTTGCCGAAAGAGGGCAGCGCGCACGGATATATTTTATATGATAACGGGCGCTTTTTATTCAAAGATTTTGACGGCAATATCTACGACAAAATAAAGGTATAAAAAAATTCCTCCGCGTTTTGCGGAGGATTTTTCGTCTATTGTTAGATAGGCAAAATGCGCAAGATGTGCTTGCTGAAAATCATAAGTATAAGGTCGCACAACCAAATGATGTTGAAACCGAAGAAAATACGAATGATTGCCGCAACGATTTTGCCGTCTTGAATTCTGGTGATAATTCCGCAAAGCCAAGAAGTAATGGGAATTATAGCCAAAATCAAGCTAACAATGTAGCTCAAACCAAAATAATCGCCTTTTTTTGCTGCCATTTTTATAAGTCTCCTTTTGAAGTTTTTATTAAATATATTATATCATATATGCAAAATATGTCAACAAATATACTAAAATATTTGATTTTGCGCGCAAAAATGACAAAACCACGTACAATATTTGCACGGGGTTTTAAATCATTTTCAGATTAATTCGATAATTGCTTCTTCGGCGCCGTCGCCGCGACGGGTGCCGAGCAAATAAATCCTCGTATAGCCGCCGCCTTGACCAAGTTCTTCCGCACGCTGTGCGTACTTAGGCGCGATTTCGTTAAAAAGCTTCTCCATCAAGGGGTGCTGAATATCACCCGTTCTCTTCTTGAAATCGGACTTCTTTTCGTTAAAGGGCTTAACTTCTTGTAAGTCGTAAAGCTTGCCCATAAGTCTACGGCGAACCGCAAGCTTTTTGGGGCTGTCCTTTACGCCCTTTTGGGTAATTTCCTTACCTTTTTTGTCCGTAGTCTTTACTTCGAATTCTTCGTTTTCATCGTAAACGGAGATTGCCTTAGTGATGATTTTTTCAACGTAGGGCTGCAACTCTTTCGCCTTTGCCTTGGTCGTGGTTATTTTGCCGTACCATAAAAGCTCGGACGCTTGATTTCTTAAAAGAGCTTCTCTTTGCTCTGCCGTTCTTCCCAATTTGCCGGGCATACCCTTAATCCTCCTTGTTTGACAGTGAAAGTCCGTAAGATTCGAGCTTGATGATAACTTCGTCTAAGGACTTTCTGCCAAGGTTTCTCACCTTTAACATTTCGTCCTCGGTCTTTCTCGTTAAATCTTCCACCGTGTGTATGTTTGCGCGCTTTAAGCAGTTGTAGGAACGGACGGAAAGGTCCATATCCTCGATTGCCATAGCAAGAATTTTTGCTTGTTTGTCGTCCTCGTTCTTCACAAGAATGTCCAAATCTTTAATAGTATCGGACAAGTCAACGAAAAGTGAAATGTGGTCTTGCATAATTTTTGCCGCAAGAGATACTATTTCTTTTGCGCTGAACGCGCCGTTCGTCCAGACTTCCAAAGTGAGCTTGTCATAGTCGGTATTCTGACCTACGCGGGTGTTTTCAACCGAATAGTTTACCTTTTTTACGGGCGTGTAGATACTGTCTACGGGGATATAATCCAAAAGCTCCGTCCGAGTATGGTCGGCGCCCTTATAGCCGCGGCCGCGACCGATAGTTATTTCCATATCGATTTTGCCGCCCGCGTCCACATAACAGATGTGTTGGTCGCCGTTGATAATTTCTATTTCCGCGTCGTCCGAGATGTCGCTTGCCTTGACTTCGCAAGGACCTTCCTTGCAAAGGTGTACCACCTTAACGTAATTGCTGTCCGTTACCGCGGTTTTGATTGCGAGCGATTTGATGTTGAGGATAATTTCGGTTACGTCCTCTTTTACGCCCGCTATGGCGGAGAATTCGTGCTTGACGCTGCCGTCTAAAAACCTTATGCCTTGTGCCGCAGCCCCGGGGAGCGCCGACAAAAGTATTCTTCTAAGGCAGTTGCCTATAGTAAGACCGAAACCCTTTTCAAGAGGTTCAACTACAACTTTCGCGTAAGATTGGTCCTCGCTTTCGTTGACCTCGATTTTGGGCATATCCATTTCGATCATATAACTTCCTCCTTTTTATTCTGCAAATTACTTGGAGTACAGCTCGACAATCATATGCTCGGCAATCTGACTGTCAATATCTTCTCTTTCGGGCAATGCCAAGATTTTACCTTGTAATTTTTCGTTATCGAATTCAAGCCATTTGGGGGTGTTGCCGCCCTTTGCGGACTTGATTTGTTCGAAGTATTTGTTAGACGTTTTGCTTTCCTTAACGGTGACCACGTCGCCTACCTTAACGATATAGGAAGGGATATTTACCTTTCTTCCGTTTACGAGAAAGTGTCCGTGGTTAACAAGCTGCCTTGCCTGAGCGCGCGATACGCCTACGCCCATACGGTAAACTACGTTATCGAGTCTGCGCTCCAAAAGGGAGAGCATATTTTCACCGGTGATGCCCTTCATTCTGTCGGCTTTCTCGTAGCAAGCGCGGAACTGCCCCTCTTGCACGCCGTAAATTCTTTTAACCTTTTGCTTTTCGCGAAGCTGTTTGCCGTATTCGGAAACCTTCTTTCTTGCCGCCGCCAAACCGTGTGCGCCGGGAGCTACGGGTCTTTTTTCAAACGGGCACTTGCCGTTGTAACATTTATCGCCTTTCAAAAACAGCTTTCCGCCCTCTCTTCTGCAAAGACGGCATTTAGCTTCTCTGTAAGTTGCCATAACTACTCCTCCTTATACTCTGCGACGCTTAGGCGGTCTGCAACCGTTGTGGGGAATGGGTGAAACGTCGGAAATCAATGTGATTTCCACGTCGCATGCGCCGATTGCCCTTATAGCCGACTCCCTGCCCGCACCGGGACCCTTCACATAAACTTCGGCGGAGCGAAGTCCGTGCTCTTTTGCTGCTTTAACTGCCGTTTCGGTCGCTTGCTGAGCGGCAAAGGGCGTACCCTTTCTCGAACCTTTGAAGCCGAGGCTGCCCGCCGAGGACCAGCTTATTGCGTTACCTTGTAAATCGGTAACGGTAACGAGCGTGTTGTTAAAAGAAGACTGAATGTGAACTTGTCCTCTGTCAACCTTTTTAAGCTCTCTACGCTTTCTCGTAGTCGTTTGCTTTTTCTGTGCTGCCATAATTACTTAGCTCCTTTCTTCTTAGCTACCGTGCGGCGAGGACCTTTTCTTGTCCTTGCGTTGGTTTTCGTCGATTGTCCGCGAACGGGCAAGCCCTTTCTGTGGCGGATACCGCGATAGCAGCCTATTTCCATAAGGCGTTTGATATTAAGCGATACTTCCGTACGAAGCTCGCCTTCAACCCTTATATTGTGGTCAATGTATTCTCTTAATTTGGATACGGTCTGCTCGTCCAAATCTTTAACGCGGGTGTTGGGGTCAACGCCCGTATCTTTCAAGATTTTCTGAGAAGTTTTAAGACCGATACCGTAGATATAAGTGAGTCCTATTTCAACTCTCTTTTCTCTGGGTAAATCTACACCGGCAATACGTGCCATTTTGATTTATTTCCTTCCTTTATATTATTTTTGTAAATGTATATAAACCGCATTAAATCTCCCCTCGTGCTTTGGAATGTGAGCGGAGATACTAATCGGAATTGTTTTCTGTGCCTCAAAAAGGCGTAAAAGCTTTGGTATTATACCACAAATTTTATTATTTTGCAATAATTTTTAGGGCATTTTGCTCAACAAATAAACGTTATTTTAGTGTTTAACGATTATTGCGCAAGCAAAATCACGCTTTTGCGCGCAAAACAGCGCAAATATTTGTGAGCTTTGTCAATTCTTCGAGCGCCAAGTTATTCGACCCTTAGTCAAATCGTACGGGCTGATTTCAAGCTTGACGTTGTCCCCCTCGATGATACGGATATAGTTAAGGCGGAGCTTGCCCGAAATGTACGCCGTGATGACGTGCCCGTTTGTAAGTTTAACCTTGAAATTTGCGTTGGGAAGGCATTCTATTACCTTGCCCTCGGTTTCGATAACGTCGTCCTTAGACATTATAACTCCTTAACCTTGGCGTTGCTTATGGCTTTTGTTCTTAGAGCAAATTACCATAACTTTGCCGTTTCTTTTAATGACCTTGCACTTGTCGCACATAGGTTTTACCGAAGGTCTTACTTTCATAATTGTCTCCTTGTAAGCGCAGATTACGCTTGGTTATTTTCGTTCCCGACTTCCGCATCGGGTTTAGGGTAGTTGTAATTTTTCAGCGCAGAAAAAATTTCGGTGTCGAAAACTTGCTTGCCTTCGATGATTTTCAAAGCAATCGTTTCCGCCTTTTCGGGCAGCAAGCGCAGATGCTTTATGTTCTTCTTTTTGGGGGTTGCAAGCTTTTTGAAGTTGCCGTCGGTAACGGCGATTAGTCCGCCTTGTTCGATACCGACGATTAAGTAGTACCTTCCTTTATCTCTGCCTTGTTTGCTTTGACATATGCCGCCCACGGCGGGGGAAGTCACTTTCATTGTGTTAATATCTCCACTCCGTTTTCGGTAATAAGTACGGTGTTTTCATAGTGTGCGGCGGGCTTGTTATCCGCCGTCGTTATCGTCCAACCGTCGTTTCTGTCTTGGTATACTTTATAAGTACCCATCGTTATCATAGGCTCGATGCAAACGGTCATTCCCGCGCGAAGGCGCATTCCCGTGCCCTTTCTTCCGTAATTGGGCACCGAGGGGTCCTCATGCATGCTTCTGCCTATCCCGTGCCCCGTTAGGGCGCGGACTACGCCGTAGCCGTGGCTTTCGGCATGGGTTTGAACCGCGTAGCCGATATCGTAAAGGGGCGTTCCCGCGCGCAAACCCTCGATTGCTTTAAAAAAGCATTCTTCGGTGACTTTGACGAGCTTCCTCTTTTCCTCGGACACGTTGCCGATAAGAAAAGTTCTTGCCGCGTCGCCGTGGAAACCGTTCTTTTCGGCAGTGATATCAACGCTGACTATATCGCCGTCGAGGATAATTCTGTCGCCGGGGATACCGTGAACAACCACTTCGTTTACAGATACGCACGAACTTGCGGGATAGCCTTCGTAGCCAAGCTCCGAGGGATACGCTCCACACGAAATAATATATTTGTAAACAAGTTCGTCTACTTCTTTCGTGGTCATTCCCGCGCGAATATTCTTGCCGACGAATTCAAGGGTTTCCTTGACTATGCGGCAACTTTCACGCATATATTCGATTTCTTGTTGATTTTTTATCGTAACCATTACTTATCTAAAACGGCACAGATTTGAGCGAACACCTCGTCTGGGCTGCCCGCACCGCTTGTTACGGTTGCAAGCTTGCCTTGCGACTTGTAGTAATCGATGAGGGGCGCGGTCTGCGTTTTGTAAGTATCGAGGCGGGATTTAACCGTTTCGGGGTTATCGTCCGCGCGTTGATACAACTCTTTGCCGCACTTTGCGCAAGTGGTTGCGCCGTTCAAGGTGCTTATGTGATAGCTTTCGCCGCAAACGCAGACGCGTCTGCCGCAAATTCTGTCCATTAAAAGGCTTTCGTCAACGTCGATGTTTACGCAAAGGTCGATTTTTGCAAACTTATCCAACTCTTCCGCTTGGAACAGATTGCGGGGGAAACCGTCAAGCATATAGCCGCTTTTTGCGTCGTCCCAAGTAAGTCTGTCCTTTACTATATCGCACGTTACCTCGTCGGGAACGAGCTTGCCCGCGTCAATATACGACTTGGCAAGCTTGCCAATCGGGGTGCCGCCCTTGATGTTTGCACGAAAAATGTCGCCCGTGGATATGTGCAGAAGATTGTATTTTTGCTCGATTTTGCTTGCTTGCGTGCCTTTGCCCGCACCGGGTGCGCCCAATAAAACAATATTCATATTATTTGAGGAATCCTTTATAGTTCTTCATCATAAGCTGGCTTTCTAACTGTTTATGAAGTTCGAGAGCGACCGATACGACGATTAGAATACCCGTTGTGGAGAACACGGACAGAAGCGACAAGTCGCTCATACCGAGTCCCGCAAGCACCATCGAAAGTATCGAGGGAATGAACGCAACCAACGAGAGGTAAATCGCGCCGAAAAGCGTAATTCTGTTGGAAATTCTCTTCAAATAGTCGGCGGTAGGTTTACCGGGACGGATACCTTGAATGAAACCGCCGTTTTGCTGAATTGTTTTGGAAACGTCCTCGGGGTTAAACTGCATCGACGCGTAGAAGAACGCGAACGCAAATATCAGTAAGCACAGAACTACCATATAGATAAGCTGTCCGTACCAAGCGCCCGAGCCGGAGAACCACTCCACTATGCCCGTTTGAGCGGGATTATCAGCAGAGCAGAAAAGGCTTATAATCATCTGAGGGAACGAGATGAGCGCGAACGCGAAGATTAAAGGCATAACGCCCGAACCCGATATTCGCATAGGGATTACGGACGATTGTCCGCCGTACATCTTTCTGCCCTTGACTTGTTTAGCGTACTGAACGGGTATCTTTCTTTCCGATAAGTCAACCGTAACGATTGCAGCGAACTCGACAACGGTCAAAAGGACAAAGCCGAGAACTTCCCAAAGTACTTCGGGGCTGCCGCTGAAAGCCGCTTCGAATCTGGAAACAATGGTAAGACCCGCGGTAGAAATGATACCTACGAAAATTATAAGCGAGATGCCGTTGGAAACGCCGTATTCGGTAATTCTTTCGCCTATCCACATAACGAGCATTGCGCCCGCGGTGTATACGACGGTTAAGAAAATTCCCGCTATCCATTTTGCGCCCGTTTCGCTTATGCCCGCAGTGCCGTATCCGAAGATAGAAAGTCTTAACGCGTTATCCGTCGAGAAACCGAAGTTTACGATAATGCCTATCGCTTGCGCAACGGCAAGTAAGATAGTTACATAACGGGTAATCTGCGCGATTTTCTTTCTACCCTCTTCGCCTTGCTTTGAAAGTCTTTCCAAAGCGGGGATACCTACGGTCAAAAGCTGAATGATAATCGACGCGTTGATATAGGGGCTGATACCGAGCGCGAAAAGCGTTGCGTTACCAAGCGAGCCGCCCGTAATGGACGACATTATGTTAAGGAAACTGTTATCCGCAATGGCGTCGCCGAACTGTTGCGGGTTGATGCCGGGTACGGGAATATAACAGCCGATACGGAACACAAGAAGAAGCAATAAGGTTATCCAAATCTTCTTTCTTATTTCCTTGACCTTAAAACAATTTTTTATTGTTTCGAACATTGTTGCTCCTTACGCGGGTTGCCTCGCGTGGGTGTTTCAGAAATTCTTATTCTACTACTTCGCAAGTGCCGCCGGCTTTTTCGATAGCTTCCTTTGCAGAAGCCGAGAATTTAGCCGCTTTTACGGTGAGGGCAACTTTTACTTCGCCCGTGCCGAGGACTTTAAGTCCCGCGGAGTTTTTAACTTCCTTTGCAAGTCCGTTAAGTCTGACATAGCCGAAATCGACTACCGTACCCGCGGGAACGGAAGCAAGCTGGCTTAAATTGATAATCGTGTACTCGGTTGCCCACTTGTTGTGGAAGCCGCGCTTGGGAATTCTTCTTGCAAGGGGCATTTGACCGCCTTCGAAGCCGGGACGAACGCCGCCGCCCGAACGTGCCCATTGACCCTTGTGTCCTTTGCCGGAGGTCTTGCCCAAACCCGAGCCGATACCTCTGCCAAGCCTTTTGGCGTCCTTTCTTGCGCCCTCTGCGGGCGATAAAGTATCTATTCTCATTGTTACTCCTTAAACCTTTTCGACTTTAACAAGGTGTGCAACCTTGTTAATCTGACCCAGATTTGCGGGGGTTTCTTCGAAGGTTTTAGACTGACGGATTTTTTTGAGCCCCAACGCGGCGCAAGTTGCCTTTACACCCGCAACTTGACCGTTAAGACTTTTGATTAAAGTTACTTTTAGCATAATTCTCTCCTTAGCCCAAAATTTCCTCTACGCTCTTACCGCGCGCTGCGGCAATCTCTTCGGGGGACTTCAAGTCGTAAAGTCCGCAAACGGCAGCCTTTACGCAGTTGATGGGGTTGGAAGTGCCGTGGGATTTGGTTCTTACGTCCTTAACGCCCGCAGCCTCCATAACCGCACGGACGGGACCGCCCGCGATAACGCCGGTACCTTCCGCAGCGGGCATCATAAGAACCGAACCTCTGCCGAACACGCCCAAAACGCCGTGAGGAATGGAAGTGCCTTGAAGGGCAACCTTTCTCATATTCTTCTTAGCTTGCGCGTTTGCCTTTTCGATAGCCTCGGGAACTTCCTTGGATTTGCCCATACCGTAGCCGACCGAGCCCTTGCCGTCGCCAACGACTACAAGCGCCGCAAAACGCATATTTCTGCCGCCTTTTACGGTTTTGGTTACTCTGTTGACTTGAATGAGCTTCTTTATCAAGCCGTCGTCTTCTTGCCTTTTAAAGCCGCCCGTTCTTCTTGCGGGTCTTTCTTTCTTTTCTTCCATAATAAGCTCCTTAGAAATTAAGTCCGGCTTCCCTTGCGCCGTCTGCTACCGCTTGAACGCGTCCCGTGTAGATGTATCCGCCCCTATCGAAAACAACGTTGGTTATTTTCAACTTCTTGGCTTTTGCGGCTACTGCCTTACCTACTTCCTTGGCTGCGTCCGTCTTGGTCATATTGCTTATCTTTGCCTTGACGTCCTTTTCCATAGTTGACGCGGAGCAAAGGGTTACGCCCTTTGTATCGTCAATTATCTGAACGTAGATGTGATTTAAACTGCGGTAAACGCTGAGGCGGGGCACCTCATGGGTGCCGCTTATCTTTTTGCGCACGCGGGCGTGCCTTCTCAAACGTTCCTCGTTTTTATCTATCTTATTAATCATAATATCTCCTTCGAGCAAGCACCTTTACGGTTTTCCTCCTTTACGCCGAGCGGCGCACGGAATTACTTCTTGCCCTTGCCTCCCGTCTTGCCTTCCTTACGCTCGATAACTTCATCTTTGTAAGCGATGCCGTAACCGTGGTAGGGTTCGGGAATTCTTATGGTGCGGATATCGGCTGCCGTCTGTCCGACAAGCACTTTATCGATGCCGCTGACGGTGATTTCGTTGGGGCTGGGGCAAGCAAGAGTAACGCCCGTAGGCTCAACAAACTCGATAGGGTGTGAAAAACCCACGTTCATAACAAGCTTGTTGCCTTGCTTTGCAACCTTCCAACCGACGCCGTTTACCTTTAACGCTTTGGTATAGCCTTCGGTAACGCCGACTACCATATTGTGCAAAAGCGCACGGTACAAGCCGTGTTTTGCGTTGGTATCGGGGGCGTTGCCCGTCTTTTCGACGATAGCTTCCGCGCCCTCTACTTTTATGTTAATTTCGCCTACTACTTTCTGCGTAAGCGTGCCTTTTGCGCCCTTTACGGTTAAAAGCCCGTTCTCGAAAGTAACGGTTACGCCCGCGGGCAAGGCTACGGGTAATTTACCTATTCTCGACATATTAAATTACCTCCTTACCAGATATAGCAAAGCACTTCGCCGCCAACGTTAGCAGCCTTTGCTTGCTTATCCGTCAATATTCCTTTGTTGGTGGAAAGAATCGCAATACCGAGTCCGTCCATTACCTTGGGCATGGTTTCTACGTCCGAATAGACGCGAAGTCCGGGACGGGAAACCCTTTTAAGACTGTTGATTACGGGCTTTTTCTTTCCGATATATTTAAGGGTTATAACAAGTTTGCCGTTATAGCCGTCCTCTTTAAGCTCTACGTTCGAAACGTAGCCCTCGTTCAAGAGAATTTCGGCTATCGCCTTTTTCATATTCGATGAAGGAACTTCTACCGTTTCCTTATTTGCCGCCAGCGCATTTCTCACGCGGGTAAGCATATCTGCAATAGGGTCTGTCATTTCTATTTATCCTCCTCTTACCAGCTCGATTTTTTTACGCCGGGAATTTGTCCCTTATAAGCGAGGTTTCTGAAACAAATACGGCATACTCCGTACTTGCGCAAAACCGCGTGGGGTCTGCCGCAGATTGAGCATCTGGTATAAGCTCTCGTAGAGTATTTAGCAGGTTTCTGCTGTTTGTTTATCATTGCTTTCTTTGCCATATTTATCTCCTTACTTCTTGAAGGGCATTCCGAACGCCCTCAAAAGCTCTCTCGCCTCTTCGTCCGTTTTTGCAGTGGTTACGAAACAGATATCCATACCTCTTATCTTCTCTACTTGGTCGTATTGAATTTCGGGGAAGATGAGCTGTTCCTTAATACCCATGCAGTAGTTGCCCTTACCGTCGAAGCTGTCCGTGGGAACGCCGCGGAAGTCGCGCACTCTGGGAAGCGCAATGGAAACGAACTTATCGAAAAAGTCGTACATCATCTTGCCGCGGAGGGTTACTTTCAAGCCGATGGGCATACCCTCGCGCACCTTGAAGTTTGCGACGGACTTTTTAGCCTTGCAAACTACGGGCTGCTGACCCGAAATAATCTTCATTTCGTTCTGAGCAATCTGAATTGACTTTGCGTTGTCCTTAATATCGCCTAAGCCCGAGCTTAAAATGATTTTTTCAAGCTTGGGAATTTGCATAACGTTCTTGTAGCCGAACTTTTCTTTAAGGGCGGGGCAAACTTCCTTTTCGTAGCTTTCCATCATTCTGGAACTATAAACTTTATCTTGTTTTACTGCTTTCTTAGTAGCCATGTTCACCCTCCTTATTCAGCCTTGTCGTCCGTAGTTTCGGGTGCTGCGGTTTCGACTGCTTCGTCCTTTTTGGCACGCTTTCTTACACGCTTTTTAGGCTCTTCCGTCTTTTTAGCCGCTTTGCCCGCCTTGCCCGCGTAAGCGCTGTCAAGCGTTGCGCCGCACTTGGGGCATACCCTTACCTTCTTGCCGTCGACGACGGAGTGCTTAACTCTTACCGCCTTGTCGCAAGCGCCGCAGAGAACCATTACGTTGGATACGTCGAGGGGAGCGGGGATTTCAACTATTTGAGAAACCTCGTTCGCCTTTCTTGCTTTCTGCGCTTTTTTGTGAACGTTCACGCCCTCGACGGTAACGGTACCGCTTTTGGGGGAAGTTGCAATTACCTTACCCGTCTTTCCCGCATATTTGCCGGAGATAACTAATACATTATCATTTAATTTTACGTTCATAGCTTTTCTCCTTTAATTACAGCACTTCGGGAGCGAGGGAAATAATCTTCATATAATTCTTTTCACGAAGTTCCCTTGCAATGGGTCCGAAGATACGCGTGCCGCGCGGTTCCTTGTTGGTGTTGATAATTACTGCCGCGTTTTCGTCGAAACGGATATACGTTCCGTCGTCGCGTCTGATGCCTTTTTTGGTGCGTACTATAACGGCTTTTACTACTTCGCCTTTTTTAACCGCGCCGCCGGGTGCCGCCGTTTTAACGGAGCATACGATGACGTCGCCGATGTTAGCGAACTTTCTGAAAGACCCGCCGAGTACCTTTATGCACATAAGCTCTTTTGCGCCGCTGTTGTCTGCGGCTTTGAGCCTCGATTGGGGTTGTATCATAAAAACTCTCCTATTTTTGAACTTACAACTTTCAGAGGATTGCGCTCCGCAAATATAAGCGAAGTGGGTAGCCCCGCTCTCCTTTGAGCGATAAACGCAATCTTGAATTTATTTTATTTATTTTAAGAATGTAAACTAATTACTTAGCCTTTTCGATGATTTCCGCAACGCGCCAATTCTTATCCTTGGACAGCTTACGGGTTTCAACGATTAAAACCTTGTCGCCTTCGCCGCACTCGTTCTTTTCGTCGTGAGCTTTAAAGCGGGTGGTTTTGGTTATGGTCTTTTTATAGAGGGGGTGTTTGGATTTTTCGGTAACCGCAACGACGACCGTCTTGTCCATTTTATCCGAAACGACGATGCCCACTCTTTCCTTTCTGAGCGTTGTTCTGTTTTCCATATCTTACTCCTTACGCCTTTAACTGCCTTGCACGGATTACGGTGTTAACCCTTGCAATGTCCTTTTTAACAAGGTTGATTGCCAGGGGGTTTTCAAGCTGCCCGGAAGCGTGACGGAAGCGAAGGTTGAAAAGTTCGCTCTTTAATTCTTGAAGCTTCTTCAAAAGCTCTTCATCGCTTAAATTTACAATTTCCTTAGCCTTCATTTACTTCACCGCCTTCTTGAACCGGTTCAAGGTCGCTCTTTAAAACGAACTTGCACTTAACGGGGAGCTTATGGCTTGCAAGGCGCATTGCCTCGCGTGCGATATCCTCGTTAACGCCCGCCATTTCGAACATAACTCTGCCGGGTTTTACTTCTGCTACCCAATATTCAACCGAGCCTTTACCGGAACCCATACGGGATTCTGCGGGGTGCTTGGTTATGGGCTTGTGGGGGAATATGTCTATCCAAACTTTACCGCCGCGCTTAATGAATCTTGTCATTGCGATACGCGCAGCCTCTATTTGTCTGGAAGTAATTCTGCCGCCCTCCAAAGATACCAAGCCGTACTCGCCGTAAGCAACCTTGTTGCCCTTTTGCGCCTTGCCGCGTATCTTGCCGCGGTGTTGCATTCTGCGCTTAACTCTCTTGGGAATTAACATTAATCTTCGCCTCCCTCTGATATTATCAGACGCTTAGCGGTATCAAGCACTTCGCCCTTGTAAATCCAACATTTTATGCCGAGGACGCCGAAAGTGGTATGCGCTTCCGCAAAGCCGTAGTCGATGTCCGCGCGAATGGTTTGAAGGGGAATGGAACCGTCATGATAGCTTTCGCTGCCCGCGATTTCTCTGCCGTCAAGTCTGCCGCCTACGGTTATCTTAACGCCCTTTACGCCCGCTTTGGATACTTTTGCGATTTGCTGCTTAACAGCTCTTCTGTAAGAAACGCGCTTTTCAAGCTGAGATGCGACCGCTTCCGCAACAAGCTGTGCGTCTTGGTCGATTTTTTCAACTTTCTTGACGTTGATAACTATTACCTTGCCTTTCGTAAGCTTTGCAAGGTCTTTCTTTATTACTTCTATTTCCGAGCCGGCTTTACCGATAAGCACGCCGGGACGACCCGTGTAAATGCCTATTTCGATTTTGTTTGCCGCTCTTATAATGGTTATTTTGCTTATCGCCGCGTCGTAATACTTCTTCTTTAAGAAGGTACGGATATCATTGTCCTCTTTGATATACTTGCCGAAGTTTTTCTTATCGGCATACCATTGAGTGTCCCATGCGGAGATAACGCCAACTCTTAAACCGTGAGGATTAACTTTTTGTCCCATATTATCTCTCCTTAAACCTTCTTTGCGTCAAGTATGACGGTTACATGGCTGGTTCTCTTTAAAATTGCGTGACCGCGTCCCTTGGATACGGGTTGCATTCTTTTAAGGTGAGGACCGCCGTCTGCGAACGCCTCGGAAACGAACAAATCGCCTCTGTCCATTCCTTGGTTGTGTTCCGCGTTGGCTGCCGCCGACAAAAGTACTTTTTTAACTTCGTCGCTGCCGCCCTTGTTGCAGTAAGTCAATATTGCTTCCGCCTCGTCTACCGATTTCCCGCGGATAAGAGCGAGCACCGTTCTTATTTTATAGGGGGAAATTCTGAGGTATTTTGCGGTTGCGTAAGGACGTTTGTCCTTATTTGCCTCTATTCTTTCCTTTTTCAAGTTCATATTCTTAGCCATTTTTTGAACTCCTTACTTCTTGGCGGTTTTAGCCGCGTGCCCCTTAAAGGTTCTCGTAGGGGCGAATTCACCGAGCTTGCAGCCGACCATATCTTCCGTAACGTATACGGGAACGTGTTTTCTTCCGTCGTATACGGCAATGGTGTGCCCTACCATTTGGGGGAATATCGTCGTTGCGCGCGACCAAGTCTTAACGACTTTCTTTTCGCCCGCCTCGTTCATAGCCAAAATTCTTGACATCAGCCTTTCTTCGGCGTAAGGTCCTTTCTTAATGCTTCTTGACATCGTCTATTCCTCCTTAATTAATTCTCTTCAAAATGAATTTGGAAGTGGGGTTCTTCTTCTTTCTGGTCTTATAGCCCAATGCGGGTTTACCCCAAGGGGTCATAGGACCGGCGTGTCCGACGGGCGACTTACCTTCACCACCGCCGTGAGGGTGGTCGTTAGGGTTCATAACCGAGCCGCGGACCGTGGGACGGATACCGAGGTGACGGGTCTTGCCCGCTTTGCCTATACGGATAATCTCGTGCTCCAAGTTGCCCACTTGACCTACGGTAGCCTTGCATTTAAGCGAAACCAATCTCATTTCGCCCGAAGGCATCTTAATTGTCGCGTAAGCGCCCTCTTTCGCCATAATCTGAGCCGATATGCCCGCCGAACGCGCGATTTGCGCGCCTCTGCCGGGTTGAAGCTCGATCGCGTGAACGACGGTACCTACGGGAATGTCCGCAAGAAGCAGTGCGTTACCGCTCTTGATATCTGCGCCCGCACCCGAAACGACTTTGTCGCCGACGTTCAAACCGACGGGAGCGAGAATATATCTCTTTTCTCCGTCAGCGTATGCAAGCAGCGCGATGTGCGCCGAACGGTTGGGGTCGTACTGAATGGACTTAACCGTTGCGGGAATACCGTCCTTGTTGCGCTTAAAGTCGATAATCCTGTACTTGATTCTGTTGCCGCCGCCGATGTGACGCACGGAAATTTTACCTTGATTGTTTCTGCCGCCCGATTTGCGCTTATCGTGCAACAAGCTTCTTTCGGGTTTGTCGCCCGTAAGCTCGGTATAAGCGCTTACCGTCATAAAACGGCGTGCGGGGGAGGTAGGTTTATACCTTTTAATAGCCATTTTTACGCCTCCTTACGATAACGAGTTGAAGAACTCAATCGCCTTGGAGTCAGCGGTGAGCTGGACGACTGCCTTCTTATAGTCGGGCGTGTAACCTTCGTTTCTGCCCATTCTCTTCTTCTTACCGTGGCAGTTTACCGTGTTGACGTATTCTACTTTAACGTCGAACAACTTTTCTACCGCAGCTTTAATTTGTATTTTGTTTGCGGACTTTTTAACGATGAACGTGTATTTCTTGTCCGCTATTCCGTCGTAACCTTTTTCGGTGAGGAGCGGTTTTAAAATTATATCTTCGGCAAACATTATTCTCCGTAGACCTCCTCGATTTTCTTAACAGCCGCTTTCGTAATAACGACCTTTGCGTTTGCAACGACTTCGTAAGTGGAAATCTGCGCAACGGGCAAGGTTGAAAGCTTTTCGATGTTTCTTGCGGCAAGTATTACTTTTTCGTCGTTGGTATCCATAACGATAACCGCGGACTTGTCAAGCTTCAACGCGTTTTGGAAAGCAACCATTTCTTTGGTCTTGCCGTCCTTTACAGCAAGCTTGTCAACAACGACCAACTCGCCGTCGGCAACCTTTTTGGAAAGCGCGGACAAAAGCGCGCCGACCTTTGCCTTTTTGTTCATATCCTTGGAAAAATCACGGCTCTTGGGGGCGAAAACTACGCCGCCCTTTATCCATTGAGGAGCACGGATTGAACCTTGACGGGCGTTACCCGTACCTTTCTGACGCCAAGGCTTTCTGCCGCCGCCCCTTACTTCCGTACGGGTGAGGGTCGATTTGGTGCCTTGTCTTTCGTTTGCGAGGCGGGTTACCACCGCTTGGTGAATGAGCGGTTCGTTGTATTCTACGCCGAATACCTTGTCGCTCAGTTTCATAGTGCCGGCTTCGGTGCCGTCCATTTTATATACTTTTACGCTAGGCATTTTGTACCTCCTTACTTAACGGTGTCGTTAATGGTAACGACGCTGCCGTTGGGCCCGGGAACGGAACCCTTGATAAGTAAACAGTTTCTTTCAACGTCTACTCTTACTATTTCGAGGTTCTGTACGGTTACGTTCTCTACGCCGTACTGACCCGCGAGGCGCTTGTTCTTGAAAACTCTCGAAGGCGAGCTGTTCGCACCCATTGAACCGGGTTCTCTGTGCACGGGGCCTACGCCGTGGGTTTCTTTAAGGCGGTGTTGATTCCAACGCTTGATTACGCCGGAGTAACCGTGACCTTTTGACACGCCGTGAACGTCTACCTTGTCGCCCGCCGCAAAGACGTCTGCCTTAATTTCTGCGCCTACGGTGTAGGACGCGGTATCTGCAAGACGGAATTCTTTCAGCACTTTGCAAGGCTTAACGCCCGCTTTTTTGAACTGACCGAGTTCGGGCTTGGTTAAAGCCTTTTCCTTCGCTTCGTCAAAACCGAGTTTCAAAGCGGCGTAGCCGTCCTTTTCAACAGTTTTGATTTGCACAACGGGGCACGGACCCGCTTCGATTACGGTTACGGGAATGACCTTGCCCTCTGCCGTAAAGATTTGGGTCATACCCGCCTTACGGCCGATGATTGCTTTATTCATTGATAAAGTTCTCCTTTTAAAAATTTATTTTCAGATACCGCGGCCCGCCGTCCCGCCGTTGCCGTCGTCTGCTTGCCGTAGAGTATCTATATTGACATGTAAGTTCACAAAAAATCTTTGCTATTCTGCGCAAATCTTTTTTCGTGATTTTTAGGGGCGTTGCCCCTAGTGCCGCAATTTTTAAGGGCACAAACATATATAATTGCGGCACTTCACCCTACTGAGGCGGCAAAGCCACAAGTCGGGTGCGCTAAGCAAAAAGCGCGGTTTTTGCTTGCGCCGCTATTTATATAATAATAATGTAAAGGCGCTTACAGCTTAATCTTAATATCTACGCCGGCGGGCAAATGAACGGTGTCCAATAATTTAGCGTTGGGGGTGTAGATATCGATGATGCGCTTATAAGTTCTTTGTTCGAACTGTTCGCGGCTGTCCTTGTACTTGTGGGGGGAACGGAGAATTGTAACAATCTCCTTCTCGGTGGGAAGGGGAATGGGTCCCGAAATCTTCGCGCCGCTCTTCTTCATCGTTTCGACAATGCGCGAAGCCGCTAAATCCACAAGCTCGTGGTCGTAAGCCGAAAGTTTAATTCTGATTTTCTGTCCTGCCATTTTAAAACTCCTTATACCTAACAAAAATTTAATTTCGCGTGTCAACTGAACCGGGTGTATCGCGCTTTTCCCGTGAAAAAACACCGCATAGCGGCGTAGGGTTAAGCCACGGTTAGTCGCAAGGGTCGCGCCCTCACACTTGTCAGCGCAAATTATCTGTAACGGGGACTTACCGTTTTTTGCAGTAACTTTGCACCTCAATCCATACAGTTTTGCCGGTCTTTCCCGCCCGAAAATCGGGTGGTTTTTCAGACACGCTTAACTATTATATAAAACGCAAAATCAAAAGTCAACGAAATTTCGCCCCTTTTTTTACCGTTTTTGACATTTTTTGCCCAGTTTACACCCCTTTTTTGCGCAAAAAACTATATTTGCGCAAAAAAGGGGTTTCCGCCCCAATATCTTGTCCTTTTTCGCCGAATTTCGCCAAAAAATAATTATGCAAAAAAGCGCGAAATTAGGGTATTATATTTTCTTATACATTTTTTAAAATGTGAAATAGATTGATTTTTGTTATTTTTTAACAGAAATCACTCCGAAAACACCTCTACACCCAACTGCAAACCCAGCTTAAAACCTTTTTTGTAATACTCATCTTCCATTATATCGGTCAAATCATTTTCGATATCGATTATATCGTCATATTGCTTGCATTGCTCTTCATTAAGCGTGGCGCGAAACGCATCTACCAAATCATTCCGTCTGCCTAAAAGCAGTTCAAACTGCCTCGGGGGTTCGATTAAATCACTTGGCTCACCTACCAAAATTTTTATTATTGCTGATTTCATAAATATACCTCAATAAAAATAACAAATGATTTAAAATCACAAGTCAAGTAATTTATGATTTAAAATCATATACTTTATTTATGGCAAACTTAGATAAAATGAGAGAGCGCATAAAAGAAACAATAAAACATAGCGGCATTTCTCAAACTCAATTAGCAAAAATGCTTTTAGTTTCGCCGTCTTGCATAGCTCATTATGTAAAGGGCGATATTTTGCCAAGTATTGATAAGTTGGCAGACCTTTGCTTGATACTTGAAGTCAACCCCTCTTATCTCTTAGGTTTAGAAGATTAATTTGATATGTGAAGCCGCCCGCGCACGTTTGACTTGTGTTTAGCTTTAACTACGGAAACGTAATTAAGATACTAAATCAAGCGGAACGCTTGCGCGGGCGGCTTTTTCAAATTGCCTATTGAAATTCCGTCGAACCTATATTATAATGGTTGTAATAACAGCGTTGTTTGCCGCCAAAGGCGGCGGGCAACGGATAAGGGGATTAAAAATGAATATTACAGCTAAGGAAATTCGCAACGTTGCGATTATCGGGCACAGCGGCGAGGGCAAAACCACCCTTTGCGAGGCTATGATTTTTAACGGCGGCGTGATTGACAGAATGGGCAAGGTTGAGGACGGCACCGCCGTTATGGACTTTGACGAGCTTGAAAAGGCTAAGAAAATTTCCGTTTACACCTCGGTTGCGTGCCTTTTGTGGAAGGGCGTAAAGATAAATCTTTTAGATTTGCCCGGGTTTTACGACTTCGAGGGCGAGCGGCACGAGGGGCTTGCCGCGTGCGGCGCGGCGGTACTTGTTATAGGCGCGAACGGCGTGTTGCCGATTGGCGCGGAAAGCGTTGTAGAGTACTGCCTTAAACTCGGCAAGCCGCTTATCATATTTATAAACGGTATGGACAAAGCCAACGCGGACTATAAAGGCACGCTTGCCGCCTTAACAGAGAAATATGCGGGCAAGCTTGCGCCCATACAGCTGCCCATTATGGCGGACGGCAAAATGACCGGCTATGTCAACGCCATTCAAGAGCGAGCGTATAAATTCTCGACCCAAGGGCCGCAAGAAATACCTATCCCCGCCGAACTGAAAGGCTATATGGAAGATATGCAAGCAAGCCTTATGGAAACCGCGGCGGAAAACGACGAAATTTTGCTCGATAAATATTTCAGCGAGGGCAAGCTAACCAAGGACGAAACCGTTCACGGAGTAAGGCGCGGCATTGCTACGGGCGGGGTTATTCCCGTAATGGCGGGTAGCGCGCTGCAAAATAGGGGCGTTATAAATCTTTTGGACGAGATAGTGCGCTATATGCCCACCGCGAACGAGCGGAAAAATTCGCTTGCAACCGACCTTTTGGCGGACGAAATTGTAAATATCGCTTGCGAAGAGGACGGACCGTTCGCCGCGCAAGTGTTCAAAACCGTTTACGATGCGTATTCGGGCAAGATGAATTATATAAAAGTTTTCCGCGGGCGGCTTAAAACGGGTATGACGGTTTTCAACCCCAACACCAACACCGAGGAACGCATAGGGCAGATTTTCGTATTAAAGGGCAAGAAAGCCGAGCTTGTGCCCGAGCTGACGGCGGGCGACATAGGCGCGGTGAACAAACTGACCGCCACTGACACCAACCACACGCTATGCGCTGTGGGCACGGCGTTGGAGTTCGACCCTATCCGTTTCCCCCGCCCCTCCCTTTCGCTTGCCGTAAAGACGGTAACCAAGGGCGACGAGGACAAGATTTTTGCGGGCTTTAAAAAGATGCTTGAAGAAGATTACACCTTTTCGGTGGAAAAACGCGCGGATACGGGCGAGATGATTATAAGCGGACAAGGCGAGGTACACCTTGAAATGCTTGCGAAGAAACTGAAAGCGCGCTACGGAATTGCGGTTAATTTGACCGAGCCGAAGATACCCTACCGCGAAACCGTTCGCGCCGTTGCCGAAGCGGAGGGCAAACACAAAAAGCAGTCGGGCGGACACGGGCAGTACGGGCACTGTAAGGTGCGGTTCGAGCCGTATGACGGCGAGTTTGCGTTCGGCGACGAAGTTGTCGGCGGAGCTGTGCCCAAGCAGTACATACCCGCGGTTGAAAAGGGGCTTAGAGAGTGCCTTTCGCGCGGGGTATTGGCGGGCTACCCCGTGACGGGCGTTAAAGCAGTGCTGTACGACGGAAGCTACCACGACGTGGACTCGTCCGAAATGGCGTTTAAGGCGGCCGCCGCGCTTGCCTTTAAAGAAGGAATTAAGAAAGCAAAACCCGTGCTTTTGGAGCCGGTGATGAAGTTGAAAGTTTTGGCTGCGGGCGAATACCTTGGCGGAGTTATGGGCGATATATCCAAACGGCGCGGCAGAATTTCGGACAGCTCGACAGAGGGCAACCTTACCACGGTTGTTGCCGAAGTGCCGCTTTCCGAGATAACGAAGTACGCGACCGACCTACGCGGTTTGACACGCGGGCAAGGAAAATTTTCAACCGAGTTTTTGCGGTATGAGGAAGTACCCCCTCAACTTGCCGAAAAGATAATTGCGGAAAACAAATAAGCGTTCCGCTTAACCGAAGTATCTTAATAAGGTTGCCGCAAACGGGCAACTCTCAAATCAAACTTAGGCGTTCCGCTTAACCAAAGTATCTTTATTGCTTTTACCGATTCACCGGCACTAACTCATATCAAACTTAGGCGTTCCGCTTAACCGAATTTATCGAAAATATAATAACTGATAAAAAGTAGCCGCCCGCGCAGATTGCGCGGGCGGCTTTATTCAATATTCACCATACTTTATGTATTTTACAAGGCAAATAAAAGCCCAAGCTACGCCCAATAAGCCGATAGCCGTCAAAAAAGCGGCGCCGCAATACAGCGCGTTAAAAGAAGAAAAGAAGTTATCCGCGCTTGAAAACGCAAACGAAACGCCGTCCTCCCCCGCGATAATTTTACAAAACAGAAAGGGTATCACGGTAAATATGCCGCCGGCAAGCAACGGAATTATAAACGCTTTTACTATGGGCAAGGACTGCAACCCTATGAAAAATATCAGCACGCCTACCGCCATAAAAAACGCGCCGAGGGCTATGGGGATATTGTCGGCAAGCGTGTAATGAAGCGCAAGCACTCCGCCGCCCGCCGCAACCGCGATAAGCCCCATAATTATTCCCGCCAAATTTACGCCGCCAAGGCTTTCGCGTAAACGGCTATGCCCTTTTCCTTCCGTAGGGATATACAATGGCTCGACACTCAGCTTATCGCCTAAAACGGCTTGTAACTTTTTCACTTCGCGCAGCGGCAAGCGCAAGCCTTTCAGTACGACTACTTCGCTTGAAAACTCTCCGTCGGACGCTATGTTCACAAGGCACCTATTGCTCAATTTGTAGAGGATAACTCTTCCTATGCGCGCCCTATCGAACGCCTTGACGGTTTCGCCGTCGGTAGCGCGAACGTAATTTTCGTACACCTCGAAAACGGGCGGGTCTTTTTCAAGCTGTTCGTAAGTTTCCTCCATCATCTCCGTGCTGCTTTCAACGGAAGCTCTGTCTTCGTTTTTGACCAAACCGCGATTCAGCGCAAAGCGCGCAAATTTACCCCACAGCTTACAAATCGACAGAAAAACTATAAAAAGGCACACCGCCAAAACAAAAAAATCGACGCCGTAACTTAAAATTGCTTGCGCGCCGTCGCGGAGCGTTGCCGTGATTACGCTGTATAAAAACCAAAATACGAGAAAAGCCGAAACCAAAAACAAATATATAGCGGCGGGCGAACGCCATAATTTTTTGCGTTCGCCCATTTGTCCGTCATTCGTTTTTTTGCCGCCTTGCCCATAACCGTACTGCATTACGCCCAAATCGTCGGGAGCAACGGTCAGTATAAAACTTTCTTCTTTTTTCCTTGCCATATTTCTAATAATTATCTGCGCAAGCAAAACCACGCTTTTGCGCCCGCGCACCCAATTTGTGGCTACGCCACCTCAGTAGGGTGAAGTGCCGCAATTATATATTTGTGTGCCCTTGCATATTGCGGCACAAGGGGCAACGCCCCTAAAAATCACGAAATTTTATTTGCGCAGAATAGCAAAGAAAATTTGTGAACTGACTCAATAATACGTTACCACCGTTTCTTCGGGCGGGTCTGCGCGTTCTGCCTTTTCCGCTATCAATACGGGACCCTCGCCGCGGTAAATCGCGTTCTTTTCAAACGTGATTTTAGCAGTTACCGTCAGCCAATCGCGCGTTTCCACGCCCTTTATAAGATTGCCTATTTTTACGGCGAATCCGTCATAGGCAATGTCTGCCTCGCAGCAAGTCATAATGTGTCTGCCGAGCACGATAAAGCCCTTGGGCACTTTTTTTGATACGGCAGCCATTCCTTTAAAACGCACCGTTTTACCTATATACTCATCGGGCTTTTCCGCCAAGTCGCGGTAAAACCAAGCAAAGTCCCTATCCTCTATCTCGATTACGGGCGCGTTCACGTCAAACGGCATAGGGTCCTCTATGTCGTCGTACTCCACCTTTCCGCCGATATACTCGTAAACGATATCGGGGCGGCGGGAAATTGCGCGAATTACTTTGTGGAAATCTTCTTTCGAGTATTCGCCCTTGAATCGGTTGAACACTACCATTTGCGTCATCTGCACTTTATCGAAAACAAGCTGCCGCATATTTTGGTTGAAGTTCAAAAAAGTGGTTGCGTCAAAAAAGGTCATTATTTGGTCAATAACCCAATTTTCGGGCATAGCCTCGAAAAACTGCGATAAAAGCCATGTGCCGTTATACTCTACGACGACGCGCTCCACCTTGTACTTTTCGGCAAGCGACGAAAGGTTGTCCATAGTCAGCTCGTCAACGCTTTCAAGCGTAACCTTAGTGACGTAACGCACCTTGAACGCGTCGGGGCTGTACTCTTCTTCGCCCTCCTCGCAAACAAGCAGCAGCGTCCTTTCGCCCGTGTTCATTCGCTCGTCTTCAAGCGTTTCTTGTATGAATTTGGTTTTGCCCGATTCCAAAAAACCGAGAAATAAAAATACGGAAATTTCTTGTTGTTCCATAAAAATTTATACGCCGAATAATGCGGCTAATTCTTTTTCGTTTATCTTTGCGCCGATAACGCACAGTCTGCCCGTGTACGCCGCGGAGCCTTCGCGCACGTCAACCTCGTCGGGGATATAGTCGAAGTGCAACCACTTGCCGCACTCGCAAGGAACTATGCCCTTAGCGCGGAGCACCGTGCCGAAACGCTTTTCGTCCGACAACGCAGAAAGCATTGCTTTAAGCCCGTCCTTTGTGAACTTCTTGCTGGTTTCAACCCCCCAACTTGTGAAAACGTCGTCGGCGTGGTGGTGATGCTCGTGGTCGTGGTGATGCCCGCAACCGCACTCGCCGTGGTCGTGGCTATGTTCGTGCTCTTCGTCGTGGTGATGATGACAGCAATCTTCTTTATGCTCGCGGTGATGCCCGCAACCGCATTCGCCGTGGTCGTGGCTGTGTTCGTGCTCTTCGTCATGGTGATGCTCGTGGTGGTGTCCGCAGCAACATTCGCCGTGATGGTGATGCTCCTCTTCCATTTCGTGCAATTCGTTTTGAAGGGTGTCCGAGTGCTCCATTGCGGCAAGAATTGCCTTACCGTCAAGCTCGTCCCAATTGGTAGTTACTACGGTTGCGTTGGGGTTATGCGCTTTTACAAGCTCTACCGCAGCGGCAAGCTTTTCAGCGCTTGCCACGTCTGCGTGGCTGAAAACGATGCACGACGCGGCTTCGATTTGGTCGTTGAAAAACTCGCCGAAGTTCTTCATATACATTTTGCACTTCGACGCGTCTACAACGGTAGCGTGCGCGTTTATTGTGCAGTCCGAAAGCCTAGCGCTTTCAACTGCGCGGATAACGTCCGAAAGCTTGCCCACGCCCGACGGCTCGATTAAAATTCGGTCGGGGTTATACTCCGCATAAACTTTTTCAAGCGCCTTTGCAAAGTCGCCGACAAGCGAACAGCAGATGCAGCCCGAGTTAAGCTCGTTTATCTGTATTCCCGCTTCCTTTAAAAAACCGCCGTCAACGCCTATTTCGCCGAACTCGTTCTCTATTAAAACAAGCTTTTCTCCCGCGTAAGCTTCCTTAATAAGTTTTTTGATAAGCGTGGTTTTACCCGCGCCCAAAAATCCCGAAAAAATATCTATTTTCGTCATTTAAAATACCTCTTAATTTTAAAATAATCAGCGGCTAAACCCAAAATCACGCTTTGGGGTCAGCCTTAGCACGTCTAGTACGTCAACTTTCTGAACGACCCGTCCTCTTTATGTATCATAATGTTCGCGTCTTGATTATCCGCAAGGGTCTTGCAGTAGTCGATTGCTTCCTTCTGCGTCTTGAAAAGCTTAATTGCCTTTGCGCCGCCCGCCGCCTTTATTTGCCACATATTTTCATCCTTGCGTTTGGAAATATGGTAAGTTTTAGTCGTGGGTTTAGCGGGTTCCGCCTTTGCCGCTGCGGGCTTTGCCGTCGCGGGCTTACTTGCGGTTGATTTAGCCGTAGTCGTCTTTGCGGTTGTTGATTTAGCCGTAGTTTTTGCCGCAGTGGTTTTAGCTGCGGGTTTCGTAACGGGTTCCGCCTTTGCCGCGGGTTTTTCCTCAACGACGGCAACCTCTTCAACTACTTCTTCTTCAACTACTTCTTTTTCAACTTCGGCGGGTGCCGGCTCGTTTACGGGCTCGGCTGTTTCCGCAACGGGTTGCTCGCTTTCAGCCGAAAGAGCGGTTTTCGCTTTTCTTGCGTGAGCTACGCAACAAATTATAACGATAAGCGCGATTATCGCAACAAGTGCAACAGCGCCGATTATCCAATAAATTACCGGCAGTCCCAAAAACAAAGTATCCATAGTTTCACCTCAATCGTCTTTTTAATATTGTAAACCAAATCGGCAACAAAAATCAAGCAATTTAATACGCCCGCCGTTGCAAACGGCGGGCGTATTAACGTCAGCTATTAATACTTTGTTACTTTAACGCTTCTTACGATAATGGGTTGTTTGGGCAGATTGAAAGTGACCGATATGCCCTTATCCTTTTCGGCTTTGTCGGAATAGTTGTCGTTATTATCGACGCTTGCCTCGACGTTGGCTGTATAGAAATTGCTTGCCGTGCCCGAGTGATTGTCCTCGATATATTCCTTGACAGCAGTTACAAGATTATCGAACGCCTCGGTTTCTTTAAGCTGAGCAAAGACTGTGTAATTCGTTTCGGAATATGACGAGCTTGCGCCGGTCTGCAAAGCGAACACGGAAGTAGCGCAGTTTTTCTTGTAGTCCGCAAGAATAATTTGGTCGTCGGTCGGGGTGACGTAGATTTTCTGCGTGGACTCCTTTTCATAATAGAACATTTTAAGGCAGCCGTAGTCTGCGGTGAGCGCGCCTTTTTCAATATCTTGGTGAATATTGTTGTAAAACTCGCCCATAACCGTGGGAAGAGCGTCTTCCTTTACGATATATTCCTTGCCTTTATCGTCGTACATACGGTTGACGTAAACGGAAGTGGCAAGCTTGCCCGCCGCAAAAAGTTGAGAATATACGTCCTCCTTGGAGAAATCAACAAGGTAATCCGCCATTTGACCGGGGTTATCTACCTTTGCAGAATATTCGCCCGAGTTGTAGACATACGCGCCCGTAAACCAATCATTCGTCTGATAATTGTGAATTATCATATCGTTATAGTAGCCCTCGTCGGACAGCTCGATAAAATGCCTTACGGTGTGTGGATACATATTTCTGTAAAGCTTATAATCCACATCATAGGTTTCGCCGTTGAATTCGTAAGTTATGCGAACCTCGGGGTGGTCCGTTTCGGGTTTGCAGCCCGCTACAGCCCCTACCGAGCAGACGATAAGCGCAGACACAAAACACAATGCAATTTTTTTGAATATCTTTGATTTCATAGCATTATCCGTATAATTATACCTTTACATTTTACTTTGAAAATATAATATCGTCAAGCGATTTTATACCGTTTAGCATAAATTTACGATACCTTGAATTATTATTGCCGATTCAATTAAAAAGTTGCCCGCGGCTGCGCCGCGGGCAACTTTGTTATTGTTTCGTTTTAAGATTACTCTAAAACTGCGGTTGCGCCGGCTGCTTTGAGGTCTGCAAGAATCTTCTCTGCGTCCTCTTTTGCAACGTTCTCTTTAAGAACGCCGCCCTTTTCAACTGCGGTTTTAGCTTCAACAAGTCCAAGACCGGTGAAAGCGCGTACGACTTTGATAACGTCGATTTTCTTTGCGCCCGCATCTTTAAGCACTACGTTGAACTCGGTCTTTTCCTCAGCTGCCGCTGCGGGAGCTGCGCCCGCTACGGGAGCTGCCGCAACTGCTACGGGAGCTGCCGCGCTTACGCCGAATTCTTCTTCAAGTGCCTTTACAAGTTCGTTAAGTTCCAAAACGGTCATGGTTTTGATTTCTTCGATAAATTTCTTTACGTCTGCCATTTTATTTATTCTCCTAATAATTTTTTATATTTTAATGGTTTTTTGCGCTTTAAGGGATACGCCAACCCTTTCGATTTATATTTGTCTTATTAACCTTTCTGTTCTGCAACGGCGTGCAATACGCGAACGATGCCCGCAACCAAGTTGTTGAGTACGCCGACGAAGTTGGATACGGGTGCTTGCATAGAGCCGAGCATCTTTGCAACGAGCTCTTCCCTCGAAGGCATAGAAGCAAGCGCCTTTACGCCCGCCTTATCCACATAAGCGTTGTCAACGAACGCGCTTTTGATAATGATTTTATCTTCATAGTCCTTTGCTGCGGCAACCATAACCTTTGCGGCGTTGGTTTCGTCCGAGCCGAACGCAACCGCGGTGGGGCCGTTTAAGTCCGCGTCAAAGTCCTTAAAGCCCAAATCGTTCATAGCTTTTCTTACAAGGGTGTTTTTGTAAACCTTGTATTCGCAACCCGATTCTCTGCACTTGTTACGAAGCGCCGAAACTTCCGCAACGGTAAGTTTGTTGTAATCTACGAGAACAACCGACTTTGCTGCTTTAAGTTTTTCGAGAATTTCTTGAACGACTACTTTTTTAGCCTCAAAATTTGCTGACAAATTTCTACCTCCCTTTAAAATTAACAATTCCTTGCGCCCGAAACGGCACAAGGAATTTTAAAATAAATGCTTATTAAAAAATTATCTTGTAACCTAGGTAAGAAATTAAGCTTTTCAGCGCTTACCGTCTTGGGCAACAAATTTATTTACTTTGATATTATAGCGTTATGCGTTGACAGATGTCAAGCGTTTTTTACGCCGGTTTAACCTTTATTGTAAGTTACTTTTACGCCGGGACCCATAGTTGCCGACAAGGTTACGGACTTAATGTACTGACCTTTTGCAGCAGCGGGTTTAGCCTTGACGATTGCTTCCATAAGCGCGTTGAAGTTTTCGGTGAGTTTTTCTATGCCGAAAGACTTTTTGCCTATGGGGCAGTGAATGATTGCGGTCTTGTCAAGACGGTATTCTACTTTACCGGCTTTAACTTCCTTAACAGCCTTAGCTACGTCCATAGTAACCGTACCGGACTTAGGGTTGGGCATTAAGCCCTTAGGTCCGAGGATACGACCGATACGACCTACCATACCCATCATATCGGGGGTGGTAATCATAACGTCGAAGTCGAACCAATTTTGCGACTGAATGCGTTGAATGGTTTCTTCCGCGCCGACGTAATCTGCGCCCGCCGCGGTTGCCGCGTCAGCCTTGTCGCCCTTTGCGATAACAAGTACTTTCTTTGTTTTACCGGTACCGTTGGGAAGAACGAGAACGCCGCGGACTTGTTGGTCTGCTTGACGGGGGTCAACGCCGAGGCGAACGTGAAGTTCGATAGTTTCGTCGAACTTGGCCTTTGCCGTATCGAGGACTATTTGGGCAGCCTCGTTAAGGTCATAGGATTTGGAACGGTCGTACGATTTGATGCTGTCGGAATATTTCTTTGCAAGTTTCATAATCGCGTCCCTCCTTACTCTTCTACCGTAACGCCCATTGAGCGCGCCGTGCCTTTAACCATCGATTTTGCCGCTTCCAAGTCGGAGCAGTTCAAGTCGGGCATCTTCGTCTTTGCGATTTCTTCTACCTGAGCCTTCGTAAGCTTGCCTACCTTGTCACGGTTGGGGCGTGCGCTTGCGGTTTCAAGTCCCAACGCCTTTTTGATAAGTACGGGCGTAGGGGGAGTTTTAAGCTCGAAAGTGAAGCTTCTGTCTTGATAAATAGTTACTACGCAAGGAATGATAAGTCCCGCTTGAGACGCGGTCTTTGCGTTGAATTCCTTGGTGAATCCCGGTATGTTGATACCGTGGGGGCCCAACGTAGAACCTACGGGGGGCGCGGGGGTTGCCTTACCGGCGGGAAGTTGCAATTTAACTACCGCAGTAATCTTTTTTGCCATTTTTATTTCCTCCGTGTGGTTAAAACGAATATGCCATAGAAAGATTTAACATACTCTCCCACTAAACGTTCCGTTTAATCAAGTATCTTTATTGCTCAATCACTTGACAAACTCACGTTGTTGTCAAACTTTAAACGTTCCGTTTAATCAAGCGTCTTTATTGCTCGGGCACTCGACAAACTCACGTTGTTGTCAAACTTTAAACGTTCCGTTTAATCAAGTATCTTTATTGCTCAATCACTCGACAAACTCACGTTGTTGTCAAACTTTAAATTATTCTTCTATTTTTTGAACTTGAATGAACTCTACTTCTACGTCGGTATTTCTGCCGAACATCTGAATGTTGACTTTCGCCTTTTGCGCGGCGGGGTTCATCTCGGTAATAATTCCTTCGAAGCCTTCCAAAGGTCCCGATACAACGCTTACCTTATCGCCTACGCCGAAGTCCGCGTCGATAACCACTTCTTCGAGGCGCATCTTGCGAATTTCCGCTTCCTTCATGGGGATAGGTCTGCCTTGGGGACCGACGAAGCCAGTTACGCCTCTTGTGTTCGTTACCCAATACCAAAGTTGGTTAGAATAAATCATTTTAATGAACACATAGCAAGGAAGTAATTTTCTTTCGACTATTTTACGCTTGCCGCTCTTTTCTTCGATAGTCTGCTCCATAGGGATTTTGACGTCGAAAATCATACTTTGCAAGTTGTTGTTTTCAATTAAACGCTCCAAGCTGTCCTTCACCATCGACTCGTAACCCGAATAGGTGTGAAGAATGTACCAGCAAGGATTTTCCGTATCCGCTACCATCGTTCCCATAAGTTACGCTCCGATATTCGTAATAACTTCAAGAAGCTTCTGCAAGCCGTAGTTAATGCCCGTTACGACAACAAGAAAAACTACTACGACGACAAGTACGACGCAAGTTGACTTTACTACTTTGGGGAAAGTAGGCCAAGTAACTCTTTTCAGCTCCGAAAAGGTTTCTTTCAACCTTCTGCCCATTCTGACAAAGATATTGGGTTTTTTGGCGTTTTTATCTACTTGGTTTGCCATAATTAACTCCTTCACAAAAATCCGCGCCGTTTGCGCAAAGAAATTTGCGTACTCTATTACTTGCTCTCTTTATGCTCCGTGTGCTTTTTGCAGAAAGGGCAATATTTGGAAATCGTGAGCCTATCGGGGTCGTTACGCTTATTTTTATAACTGTCGTAGTTGCGGTGCTTGCACTCCGTACACTCAAAAGTTATCTTGGTTCTCACATCTGCTTTTTTAGCCATTTGGAAAAACTCCGTACAAAAAAATTACACCCCCGAATTGGGTGCTAATTGAGTTTAACACTAATTTAGGGGGCTTGTCAACACTTTTTTGAAGATTTAAAAAAATTTTTGCGCCCGCCGCGCTTAATTTGCGCGGCGGGCTTGATTATATTTTAAATATTAGTTGAGGTTGGACCCCGTTGTGAAAGCGTATTGGTCCCTATCCTCGGGGAAAATAGGTCCCGAAATTACGGGCAAGTTCAAGGGTGCAATGTATGCGCTTGCGGTAAGATTGGTAACCGCCGAGCGAAGATAAGGATATACAAGCTTGGTCGCCTCGATAACGAACTTCCTCTCCTCGTTTTCGTTTTGGATATCCTCCACTTCGAAAATACCCACTAAGGTGCAAAGGATATCGAAAGGCTTAGGCTCGTCCGCGGTGCTCTCGATTTTTACGGAAAGGGAAACGAAGTTCAACTTTTCGTTGTTGTTGACTTTTCTTACTTGACGGGAAAACTGAGGTTTAATATCAAGCTTTGCGTCGGGTTCGAGTTTTACCCTATTAAGTTTGAATGAAAGCTCCTCGCCCGTGATGCCCTTGAAATCTATTTTCATAATATAACTCCTTTAATAACTTCCCCGCGGTTTATTCGTGCGGTAGGTATTTATTTAATTTATAAACATATTGTAAACCTTTTAAGCATAAAAGTCAACTTTCCTTGCGTTTTAGGCTGTTTTTTATTGATAAAATAATGCATTAATTGTATAATTATTTACGAAAGATAAGGAGAAAAACGTTTTGGCGAAGAAAACCATTTATTTTGACAGCTATTGCGGTTACACCGTTGCTGTAATTTGCGAGAACGGCAAAGTGACCGAGTTCAACTTCGAAAAACAGAAAAAGGGCTGCGCCGTAGGCAACGTGTACAAGGGCAGAGTAGAAAGCGTTTTAAACGGAATGCAAGCGGTGTTTATTAATTGCGGGTTAGAGCGCAACTGTTTTCTTTCCGCAGAGGATTTTTTGCCCGACAGCGAGAAATACGAGGGCGCGTCCGCGGTGGAATATACCTTCCCCGACCTTAAAGAGGGCGACGAGGTTTTGGTTCAAGTTGCAAAGCTGCCCGTGGGCAAAAAGGGTGCTAAGGTCACTACGCATTTATCTCTTGTCGGGAATTATCTTATATATTTGCCCGACTCCCCCTTTATAGGCGTTTCGAGAAAAATAGACGACGAAGAGCTTCGCAACAACCTTGTACATACCGCAAAAAAGATTAAGGACGAAAACGAGGGCTTAGTGGTTCGCACCGCCGCTCCCTATGCACGGCACGGGAACATAAAGCAAGAGTATGCGTATCTTAAAAAGCTGTACGCCGAAATACTTGAAAAGGCGAAAAGCGCGGCGGCTGGCGACTTGCTGTATACGGACGATTCCTTGCCCGTAAGAGTGCTGCGCGACGTGCTTTCACGCGACGTTGATAAAATAGTAGTCGGGAACGCGAAATTGCAAGAAACGGTCGAAGGGCTTATAGGGCTTTATCCGTCCGAAACCCGCCGCCCCGTAGCGCTGCACGACACGGGCAGAGATATGCTTGACGAGCTTGGGCTATCCAAACAAATTCACGCGATAACTTCCCCCCGCGTCAACCTTGAAAACGGCGGGTATATCATTATAGAAAAGACCGAAGCGCTTACGGTTATAGACGTAAACACGGGCAAGTTTACGGGCGATTATAACCTTGAACAAACCGTATACCACACCAACTTGCTTGCCGCGCGCGAAATTGCAAGACAAGTGAAGCTTAGGAACGTAGGCGGAATAGTCGTAGTTGACTTTATAGATATGAACAGCGTGACGCATAATCGCGCGCTTGTAGAAGAGCTTGAACGGCTTTTAAAGACCGACAAAGCAAAGTGCGTTATATCTCCTATGTCGCAATTCGGCTTGGTGGAATTTACGCGCAAACGCATAGGCTCGAACCCGTTGGGGCAAATGATTAAACCTTGCAAGTACTGTCACGGCGCGGGCTACGCTATGACAGACGAATATGTGCTTATAGGGCTGCGCGCAAAGCTTTTGAACATAATTGCGGACGGTGCGACGGCGATACGGCTCGATATGAACGCCGACATATTGAATAAGCTGTTAAAATGGCAAGACCTTTTAACCGAACTGAAAAGCCGCGCTGCCGACGTAAAAATTTGCGCCGTGCCGCACAGAACGTATCACGAAGAGCAGATTAATTTCCGACTTGACGAATTCGATATCCCCTCGGACGCGGTAAGGATTATATAAAGTAAGCCGCCCGCGCAACCATTTAGCTTGTATAGGACAAAATAAAAGCCGCTCCGCAAATCAACAGTGCGCGGGCGGCTTAGTTTTTTCACTCTCTGCCAAGCAAATAATCAATAGAACAGTGAAAATATTCGGCAAGTTTAATATAACTATTTACGGTAGGCGTGGCTTTGTCGTTCAGCCACCGATACGTCAGAGAACTTGATATGTGTAAATCATCTTGCAAATCAGTTTCTGTTTTAAGGTTATCTTTTAAACACTTTCTCAAAATTTTACCAAATGGTTTTACGAAACCGAAACTTTCATTGTTTGGGATATCGATTTTACCCAACAAATAATCGGCAGAGCAATCAAAATATTCGATTAACGAAACAAAAACTTCGGTTGAAGGCATATGCACTTCATTAATTATACCCGAAACAGTTGCACGGCTTACGCCTATCTTTTTGGCAAGCGCAGTTACAGACAAATTGCCGTCTTCCATATACTCTTTTAGCCTTTCGACAAATTCCGACATAATAACCCTAACTTAGAACTTTTTTTTACTTTATTATCCTCTCTTTGTTTTACAATTTGTTTGACTGTCAAACAGAGTGAGGATATAATATAATTGTTAACGGTTAACGAAAAAATTATTATGAGGTACTTATTTATGAAAAGACTTTCAAAAGAAGAAAAGATGGCTTTAAAAGCCGCGGCAAACGAAGCGCCTTTCAGCGCGAAAAGCTTACTTGCAGAGATTACACCACTTATTAAAAGTTATTTTATCGGCACTCCTATTTATGAGCACAACGCTTTAAAGCTTGTATTTTTGAATGGTCAGGCATTCCGCATTTCCGTAAAAGAGGTCACAGAATATTAAAAGTATGCCGGACACAACTTTGTCGGCTTTTTCAATAGAATATAACGTCGCCCGCACAGCAATGTGCGGGCGACGTTTAAATTTTATTTGAGCGAAAGCCGGTCTGCCGCTTCCGTTATTAAGATACTCGGTTAAGTTGAACGCTTATAAAAACGCTTTAAGTTTCTTTTCGAAACCTTCTTCGAGGTTGATAAGCTCGGTTAAAAGGCTTTTAACTTCGGCGTCCATAATCTTTTCGCCGTCCGTAAGCGAGGTGCGCAGCGAAGTTATGCCGTTAACCGTGCCCCTTATCATCATTTGCGCGATGTTCTGCGCAGAGTTGTCGTTTGCGGTGCCCATTTTAATGGCGCTCCACATCATCGCCTTTTTCATAGGGTTTGGCTCTTTTACGTCAACGTCGAACTTGTGGGCAAGCTCCGCCGCTTGCGAGCATATTTTTTCGTATTCCTCGTGCTGACGAAGAATTTCTTCTTTAATTGCAACGTCCTCCACTTCGGGCAAGATATCCGAGATAGAGGTAAGCGCAAGCTGCGCGTTGCGGTAAATTTCAGCGATGATTTCGCTGTCTTTTTTCAATTCTGCCATAAAAATATCTCCTTAGTAAAAAGTGTGCGCGCGGCACAAAAATTTATTCATGGCTTTAAAAAGGCTTGACATTTAGTTTTGTTATATGCTAAATTTAATACCGAGCCGCTTGAAACGGGCTTTTTAAGTGCGCCTTTTTTGCGCCGCCCCGATTTTCGGCGAGACGTGCGTTCGGACTTGCGACCCGAATTGCAATAGGAGGTAAAATTTTTATGTACGCAATATTTGATAACGGCGGCAAGCAGTACAAAGCTTGCATTGGCGACCTTGTAAAGCTTGAAAAACTTTCGGGCAAGGTTGGCGACAGCGTAGAATTCCCCATCGTTCTTCTTTCGGACGAAAAGGGCGTTCAAGTCGCAAACGAGGTTGCGGGATTGAAAGTTAAGGCTGAAATAGTTTCGGAAGGCAAGGACAAGAAGATTATCGTCTTTAAGTACAAGCCCAAGAAGAACGAGAGAAAGAAGCAAGGTCACAGACAGCCCTTCACTACGGTAAAGGTTACGGCTATCGGCGCTGCGACGGAAGAAAAACCCGCCGCAAAAAAGCCCGCGGCTAAGAAACCCGCTGCCGAAAAGGCTGCCGCACCCAAGGCCGCGGCGACCAAAGCTGCTGCCGAAAAAAAGGCTGCACCCGCGGCAGAGGCTAAAAAGCCCGCTGCGAAAAAGCCCGCAGCTAAAAAGGCTGAATAATTTAAGGAGGATAACGGAATGTTTTTTATAAGTTTATTCGCTCATAAGAAAGGAACGGGTTCTTCCCACAACGGCAGAGACAGTAACCCCAAAATGCTCGGCGTTAAGCGTGCTGACGGTCAGCATGTGCTTGCGGGCAATATTTTGGTAAGACAGCGCGGCACGAAGTTCAAGCCCGGCAACAACGTAGGCATCGGCAAGGACGATACGCTTTTCGCGCTTATAGACGGTACGGTTAAGTTCGAAAGAGTAGGCAGAGACGGCAAGCAAGTTTCTATCTACCCCGTAGCCGAATAACGGAGTTTTGAATGAGGACTATTTTTAGTCCTCATTTTGTTTAGGAGCTTTTATGTTACAAGTGTCCCCCCTTAACGACAAAACGCAGAAAGAGTTTGAACGACTTTTTACAGAATACTACGCCGAGTTGGATTGCGGCGAAGACGTGCCCCATCTTCTTGAAGAATATATTTTGCCCGACCTTTTGGCGGGGCTTATTCAAATTGATATTTTAAAGGACGGCGACGCGTTTGCGGGGTTTGTTATTTATCAGACGGACGATATAGACAACGAGTGGAACTTTAAAGAGGGTTGGGGCGATATCCGCGAAATTTTCGTTGCCCCCTCCCGCCGCCGCCAAGGCTTGGGCAAATTTTTGCTGTACACTGCCGAAATGAAGTTGAAAGAGGCGGGCGCGGAAAAGGCTTACTGTTTGCCCGCGGAAGGCGCGGAAGAGTTTTTTACAGCGTGCGGGTACTCCCGCGGAAACGAATACAGCGAAGAGCTTGACGCGTACGTTTATGAAAAGAAAGATTTGAATAATTGCTGTAAACACCCCGTTTAAGTACGGCAACTTAAATTTTTTGCGTTATGCATAACAGCCCGCAGTATAGGGCGCGCTTTTCAAGGTTAAAAAAAGGCTCTCGGAAATTCAAACCGAGAGTCTTTTTATTAATTCAGATTTTATTTATCCGTTCAAGCGCTTTTATAGCGTCCTCGTCGTCTTGTTCGGCGGCTTTTTTGTACCAATACAAAGCCTTATCGTAGTCCACGTCAACGCACATACCGTAATTGTAGCCGTTTCTGTAATTACTACCCAACCACGCTTGCGCGTTTAAGTATCCCCGGTTTGCCGACTGCTCGTACCAATACAGCGCCTTTTCAAAATCCTATTCCACGCCGATGGCTTTGTGATAGCATAGCGCCAACTCATACTGCGCCTCTACGTCGCCGCTTTCAGCCGACTTTAAAAGTTCATCGAAGCTAAGCTCGCTTATATTCCTTTCACCGTTATCCATAATTTGTCCTCAGTTAAATTAAAATTATTTTATACGCTTAACCCGCAGATAGCCATTACAGCCATAATTACTAGGGGTATCGTTACAATGCTTATTATTGTGTTGGTAACGAACGCGGCGGTTGCGGTTTCTTTATCACCGCCGAAAGTTTCCGCCATTGCCACCACCGACGCGGCGGGCGACATTGTCATTGCTATTACGGGCGCCAAGTAAACGTATTCTTCGAACCCGCTTTCGACGCCGCTGCCGAGGATACCCCAAAACGGCAAGGATATAACAAGCGTTAAAAACGGCGCGATAATCAGCCTAAGCCCGCCCGCAAGGTACACTCCCTTTTTGCAAAACAACTGCTTTGCGGGGGTTTCGGCAATTCTGATACCCACGATAATCATAGACAGCGGCGCAGTCATATATGCAAGGTACTGCGGGAAAATTCTAAGCTCCGCCACCTCGTCGAACATAAAAAAGTTTATCTGCGGGACGAAAAAGAAAACAAGTGCAATAACTATGGAAATCAGCGCGGGGTTAAGCACAAGCTTTTTTATTTTTATATCCTTTAAATTGCCGGTAATCAAAACGACGCCGACCGTCCAACACATTACGGTGAAAACCACGTTGAACACCATCATATACATTGTGGCAAGCGGGTTGCCGCCCGTGAACATTTCAACGAACGGTATACCGAAAAACCCGCAGTTGGAAAATACCGCAACGAACGAGTAAACGTTTGCCGCGCTTTTATCCTTAGCCTTAATGAAAATTAATTTGCATAGGGCAAGCATAAGCCCCATAGCCGCCACGGAAATTGCAAGCGTTATGCCGAAATTTTTTAAAATTACGGTCTTTTCAATTGCTTTTATGTAAGCCCAATCGTCTTCCGAAAAAACGCAAAACGCTTTGATTGCAAGCGCGGGTTGGCACACATACAGCAAAAGGTTTGAAAGGGTAAGCGTTCCGCCCTCCCCTATCATTTTAAGTTTTTTAAGGGCAAAGCCCGGCACGGCGAACGCCGCGAGTACCGCCATTATAAGCAGTACTTTAACAAATATTTCTGCCACGTTTCCCATTATAGCACCGTTTGGCTATTTTGCAACTAAATTGTGTTTAATTTTTTTATAGACAAAACGGATATCCTATGATAAAATACGGATATGAACAAAATTGTTTTTGCGGGACTAGACTTTGACGGCGAATTACTGAAAAAGTATTTGGAAATTGTAATTAATGAAGATACGGTTACGGTGGTGCCGCCCTATTGCAACTATCAAGCCGAAAAAGCGGGCGAATTATGCGTGCTTATCGACCAAGCCGTTTTGCCCTTGAAAGAGTCCGTCACTTTTTCGGACGGCGGCGGCATAAAGCAAGCGGCGCTGCAAGCGGAGGAGTTTTTGCATTGCGAAAAGGGCGAAGCCGTGTTGCAAGCTTTGGGTAATTTGATAGTCAGCCTTGTATGCTTTTACACCGATAAAAAAAAGCGTTCGCCCATAGTGGAGATTGTGTTGGAGGATATCGCTAAAAACCTTTCAAACTGTGCCTACGCTTTGGACGATTTTATTAAAAAACTGCCGTTAAATTACGACTATGTAAGGAAGTTGTTCCAAAAAGAAACGGGTGCGACCCCGCGCGCGTATCTTGAAAACGCAAGAATGGAGCTTGCTGCAAGCATACTTTCAAGCGGGGTATCGAACAAGTACAGCCATTACTCCGTTTCGCAAGTTGCCGAAGCGTGCGGCTTTGCCGAGCCGTTGTACTTTTCCCGCGTGTTTAAAAAGCACTTCGGCGTTGCCCCCTCTTTATTCAATCAGTGATCCTGCGGCAAGCGACAACCCGACTTTGAAACCTTCTTTAAAGATTATAAACAAGTTAATAAGTCAAGCGAAGTTATAAACATTTTTATATACTGTAAATATGAATATCGGCGAAGCGCTGAAATATCAGCGGGAAGTAAACGGAATATCACAAAACGCTTTATCGAAAGCCACGGGAATTTCACAACCCAAAATAAGTTATTATGAAAGCAACAAACATTTACCGCTTATTGACGATTGTATAAGGCTTGCAAACTTTTACGGAATTTCCCTTGATGAACTTGTAGGGCGAGATTTTGTAAACGACAAAAAAGAATAAACATAAATGATAGAAAACAGCCCCGCGGCTATAAGCCGCGGGGCTGTTTTATTTCGATTAAACGGAACGTTTACCTTTTTAACATTTTTATTTCCGTATAAGCCATTACGAACGGACCCGTACCTTTTGCGTCGTTTTCGACGATAGGCTCGGATATGTAGTATTCGTAAGTGCCGTCGCGTGTGGGGTTGTTTTCGGGTCCAAGCCCCGCCATAAGGCAGATACCGCCAAGGTTTAATTCTCCGTCGGTTTCGGTAAGGTATTCCCTACAAATGCCGTTGAACACCTTTTCGCCCACAGCCGCAAAACGTTTATCGACAAACCCGAGGCGCGCGCCCTTCATCATTGCGTAAGCTATCATTGCGCTGCCCGAAGTTTCGACGTAGTTGCCCTCTCTGCCCATTTGGTCAACGACTTGCCAAAACATATGCTTTTCGGGGTCAATGTATTGCTCTAACCCCTCTATCGTCTTTCTGAAAATGGTAATAAGCTCCGTCTTTAAATTGGGACGGGATAAGTCGAAATAGCTTATTGCGTCCACAAGCCCTACGGTGTACCAACCTACCGAGCGCAACCAAAAGCTTTTGGAAAGCCCCGTTTCGGGGTCAGCCCAAAACGCTTCCTTGGACGTATCCCAACCGTGATAGTAAAGCTTTTTGTCGGCATCGTACATATTGTGCCAAACGTTTCTGAACTGCTTTACGATATCACCGTAGTTTCTGCCGCGGTTGAATGTGGTTTCGTAACGGGTGTAGAATACTTGCGCCATATAAAGCCCGTCAAGCCAAACTTGGTTGGGGTATATTTTTTTATGCCAAAAGTTACCCGTTTCGGTGCGAGGTTGGCTTTGAAGTTGGCTGTATAAAAGGTTTATTGCCCTTTTGTATTTAAGTTTGCCCGTTTCCTTGTATAAATCGAACAAAACGCGACCCTCGTTTATGTTGTCTACGTTGTAAGTCGAAAGGTCGTAGCCGCGGATTGTGCCGTCGTCGAAAACGTAATAGTCCACGAAATTATCGATAAAGTTAAGATATTTTTTGTTGCTCGTAAGCTTGTAAATGGTGTACAGCGACGTCATCATACAGCCGTCGATATAATTCCAAGCCGGCTCTTTGCCCTTACGGATATTCTCTATATTCCAAATAGGCGCGTCGGGGGTGGTTTCGTCTATAAGACGGTCTATATATCTGTCAATTACCGAATAATCCATAATTTCTCCTATTCTTCAACTACGCTGCCGCAGTTCTTTTTTATGATTTTTTCGCCTCGAACGCCCTCGAAAGCGACGTTTTTCAGCACTAAATTTTCTACGTTATCGACGTACAACCCTTCTTTACAGTATTCGCGCACGTTTTCAAGCATAGCGGGCAAGAAAGGTTTTGCGTCTGCTTTGAAAGAAAAGCTGACGTTTTCGATGCGAATCTCCTTAATGGGCTGTTCTACAAGACCGTCAAAATAACCCGCCATACACTCGCAATCGACGCACTCGATATCCTTGAAAACGAATTTGCCGAGGTAGGGCGTGCCGTCGTCCACGGGTTTTTTCTCACGCGACCAAACGTACTCGGTGTGCCCGTCGGGGTCGCAGAAATAGTACATATTTATTACAAGGGGCGTTATTACGTTTTCCATTTTTATATTCTCGAAAACTACGCCGTCGATAATCCCGTCCTTACCGCGCCCGCGCCTTGTCTTGATTCTCAGCCCTCTGTCGGTGTGCTTGAACACGCACTGACTGACGGAAAGATTTCTTACGCCGCCGCTCATTTCACTGCCAAGCACGATTGCGCCGTGACCGTTTTCGAACAAGTTGTTGCGGAGCGTGTGGTTGCTTGCGGGGGTTTTATAGGTTTTGCCCATATAGAGCTTGCCCGATTTAATAGCGCAACAATCGTCGCCTACGCTGAACTTACAGCCGACAATATCGACCTTGTCGCAGCTTTCGGGGTCAAGCCCGTCGGTGTTGGGACCGGTGTAGGGATTTTGAATTTTCAAATCGTAAAATTTAAGGTTTTTGGAAAAGAAGGGGTGCAAATTCCAACTTGCGCTGTTACAGCAAGCCACTCCGTGGAAAACCACGTTTTTACACCTATTTAGGAACACGAGACGGGGACGCGCGACTTTTCTGCCCTTGGGGGTTGCCCACCAAGTGGAATTATCCGCGTTGCCGTTTATGGTGCCCTCGCCTACGACTTTGATATTTTTTGCGCCGTAAGCCGACACGAAAGATTGGTGACAGTCGAAAGGCTCTCCCTCCCAACTTGCAAAAATTTCTTCTTTGCCGCCTTTATAAGTGCTGGCGGGGATATAGGGGTAGCTTTCTTCGCGAACGTCGCCAAGCAAGGTTGCGCCTTTTTGTAATTCGAAGGTAATATCGCTTTTTAAAACTATGGGACGGACAAGATATTCGCCCTCGGTGAGGACTACTCTGCCGCCCGCCGGACAACTGTCTATTGCCATTTGAACGAAATAGGTATCGTCGGACTTGCCGTCCGCCTTAGCGCCGAGCGACTTTACGTCGATAACCGCGCTGTCGGCGCAAGTAGTAAATTTTAACGAGCTTTTGCCTACCTTTACGGTGTATTGTGTCTGCGGTGTAAGATTGAACAGCGAAAACACGTTGGTTACACGCTCTTCTCCCGTTTTTACGCCGTTAAGGTACACCGTGTAGGGCTTGGGGGAATAGTACGGGTTTTTGTTGACCAATTCGAAACAAGCCGAGGTGCCGGATACGAATAACTTTTTAAACATTTGCGGCTTTCTCCTTTGCCGATTTTTTTACGAGGTGAACGATTAAATCTTTAACGCCGATAAAAATCATATCCGCGATTACGCAAAACGTGCCGAATAAAAGCGGCTCTACGCCGACGGCAATCACGCTTTCGGTGCCTTTGATTAGGTTGATTAACTCGTTAAGCCCGAAATAGAAACCGAAATAGACGACGAGCATAACGACGAGGTAATACAAAATGTTGGTGAAAAAAGTCCAATAGGCTTTGAAAGGAAACGGAAACATCATATATGGGTTGTATTCCCTATCGCTCGTTTCCATAAATCTGAATACGGGGTTGACGAAAACTTCTACCACAAGCCCCAAAACGATGCCCGTAAGCACTATTGCGTCAAGCGGGTCGCCGTTCATAAAGCTTGCTATGCCGAACATTACAAAGTAGCAAGTCAGCCCCGCAAACCACCACTTTATGAAAATAGCTTTTACCCAAACGGGAATTTTACCCAAAAAGTCGGTTTTATAGGGGTCAAACTCTTTCTTTTTGCCGCTGCGGGTGTAGTTTTTGGGGTCGTCTACGCCGGTGCAGTCGGAAATGAACATAGTAAGGTCGTTCGAGTCCGTTGCGGGAGTTTCGTCTTTAAGCGCCGCAACAAGCTCGTCCACCTTATCTACCTTTAAGTCGTAGTAGTTCTCGATGGTTGTTTCTTTGATAGGTTGTTTCTTTTTTGCCATATTAACTTCTTTTGGAAAAATAACCGACAAAAAAGCTTTGCCGGTTATCCGATGAATTTATTTTTTTATCAGTCTTCTTGAATATCGATTGCACCGTGCATATTTTCAGAAGCGGATTCAAGCTCTACCTTGGTGTTGATTTTGTTGATAAGCTTAGCGTATACGGGCAACAGTGCAAACATGACGGCGCTTACGCCCAAAAGCACAACGTGCACTATTATGTAGGTCTGTCCGATATTAACTTTGGCTATGGTTTCAACCGCGCCTTGCAATTTAGGCAAGTTGAGAATATCGGTCATTTGAACATAGTAAACGATATCGCAAGCAATCATAGCGCCAATCATTAAAAATACGAGCACTATGAAGAATATATTGGGCTTTTTGCGCTTGGGGAAGGAGTTTAAGAAGCTTACCAAAACCAAAAGCGACAACAACGTAGTAACGAAAATACAGATACCTATTGTTGTTTCAACGCCTTCTTGCGAGTATACCTCGTAAACAGCTTGCGAGATTTTAAAGAGGGCAAGCATAAAGTAAACCGTAGTTACTGCCAAAAACAACAGCGTGATGTTTTGCGGCTTGCGTTTTAAAGCAACTATTTTTTTACGGAACCACTCTTTAACGTCACCCTTGGCACTTTTGCCCTTAGGCGGGGTGGGCTGCTTAACCGCGGCTTCCGCGGGCAAGTCAACCGCTTCGCTTGCTACGGGCTGTTCTTCCATGGGCTGCTCCGCGATATTTTCGGGCTTTAAAACGTTTTCGTTTTCTGCCATCTTCAATCCCTCCTTATCTTATCGCCTTGCCCGGCGTATCGCCTTCGGGCTTCTCGAAGAAGTGAGTCATTTCGGGGTCGAAACCTATATTAATTTCGTCACCCTCCACATAGTTGCACCACTCGGCGAATTTGCAGACGACAATTTTCGTGCCGCCGATTTTGCCGTGAACGAGGGTATTCATACCCAAATTCTCGTTATTGGTAATATTAAGCTTAACGGGACCTTCCCTTACTATATTTTCGGGACGGACGCCGAGAACGACTTCCTTGCCCTCGTAATCCTTTAACGTTTCCTTCTGCTTCGCGTTCAAAGGATAATTGAAAAGGTCGCATACGAACTGCCCGTTTTTAATCAAGCCTTCGAACATATTCATGGGGGGAAGCCCTATGAACGTAGCAACGAAGGTATTTGCGGGTTTTTCGTAAAGGTCTATAGGCTTGCCTATTTGCTGAACGTGACCCATAGACATACAAACTATTCTGTCCGCCAAAGTCAAAGCTTCGGTTTGGTCGTGGGTAACGTACATCATAGTAGCGTTAAGCTTTTTGTGCAAAAGAAGTATCTCCCTTCTCATCGAGCCGCGAAGCTTAGCGTCGAGGTTGGATAACGGCTCGTCAAAGAGGAAAACTTTGGGGTTACGTACGATTGCACGACCCATAGCCACACGTTGACGTTGACCGCCCGAAAGCTGTTTGGGCTTTTTGTTGAGCTGAGATTTCAAATCGAGAATTTCAGCCGCAGCCATAACTTTTCTGTGAATTACCTCTTTATTCTCCTTGCGGAGCGTTAACGAGAAAGCCATATTCTCGTAAATAGTCATATGACCGTACAGCGCGTAGTTTTGGAAAACCATCGCTATATCTCTGTCCTTAGGGGGCAGACGGGTACAGTCCTTGCCGTCAATTACGAGTTTACCGTTAGTGATATCTTCAAGTCCCGCAACCATTCTGAGCGTTGTGGACTTGCCGCAACCCGATGGCCCGACGAGGACGATAAATTCGCCGTCGGCTACGTCAAGGTTGAAGTCGTAAACCGCTTGCACGCCGCCGTAATAAATTTTGTCAATGTGTTGCAAATTTACTTCAGGCATTTACTTCACCCCCCGCGTTTTCTTCCTTTTTGAGTTCGCATTCCAAATCGACTTCGCCGTTTAAAACTTTTTTGTTGAAATTTTCAACCGCTAAGCTGCGGAAGAAACCGATTAAGCTTGACGCGATAATAAGCGCGCCCGACGCCGCAAGGCAAACGGTCATTGCCGTAAACGTGCCGGAAGTAATTATCGTGACTTCCGCGCCGGCGGAGTTAACGAACGTATGCGTTATACCGCTTAAAGGTAACCAGAAAATTCTTGCAATTTGCAAAACTCCGATTATCAGTTGCAGAGGGAACATCTTACGGTTGTAGTTTTTGACTTGCTCCGACATCAAGAACGTCAAAAGAAGGAAAAACAAATTGTAGATAACGTCGAAAGCGATTTCCCAAGTATAGTAAAATCTTTCGTTTTTAACCTGTGCGTAGAGAATTAAGAAATATAGGCAACCGAACGCAAGCCCCAAAAGTGCAAGATTTGCGGCAAGCTTATTTTTTCTATAACGCATTATATCGTGCTGAATGACGGGGTTTTTTACCGGCTTAACTTTGTTAGGCTCGGGCAGCTTACCTCCGTCGTTTAGCGTTTCAACCGTTTCGGGCGAGTTTTCTTGCAAATTTTCGATTACTTCGGATTTGATTTCTTGGGTCATACCGTTTCACCTCCGGTCAATTCGCCGTTTAAAAGAAGCTTCTTTTCGCCTTTCATCAGCATTATCTTCCAAACTAAATTTAAAATGAGTAAAACAGACGCCACTATTATCAACAAATATACGGCAAAACCGAGGTCAAACCAAGCGGTAGAGTCGTTATAATGACGAGTTAAAAGAGGGTCGTTATCGTATAAACGTTTCCAAGCGTCGAAGTCCACTTTAAGGAATTCGCCTCTCCATGACGCGTTCATAATTAAAAGGATAAGCGCCATAATTATATTTCCGCCCGCACACAAACCGGTTGCAACGTAGTTGGATATATAATATTTTCTGCGCTTATGGCAAGCTGTTATGTACAAAACAACCGCAAGCAACACCATTACTATTCCGCAATACATCATCATCGTGTTAAAAGGCTGAATATCGTCGTATAAAAGCGCGTCATTATAACCGTTTCTCGCAAAAAATTTTGAAACCCTATTTACGCCGACTTGGTTAATGGTGTAACCCAATTCGGAAAGCGCGCCCGACATATAGCAGAAAGCGTACAAAAGTGCAATTGCGCCGACGATAAGCATCACAAGACACATCCACTTTTGGAATTTCATTTGAGCCTTCATATCTCATTCTCCCCGAAAGTTATTTAAAGCGCCCGAACCCGACGGCGCGGGCGCTTTTATAACTTTTAAACTGTTTGATTGTTGATTTTTAAATTAGTCTTCTACCGGTTTAAGATAATCCCAATAGGTTTTTGCGTTGTTCCAGCCTCTTGCAAGAATGTCTTCTCTGTCTTGAGCGCGTCTTGTGCTGCTCATATAGGTTACAAGTGCGTCCAAAGTGGTGAACGTGTAGGTCTGCTCTTGCTCGTCGAATGTGCCGGTTATACCTTGAAGAATAACAATGTTGAACAAGCTGAGGAAGTTCTTATCACCGGAGGTCTTTGCGTCGCCCGACATATATCTTAATTGATTCATTGTAGCGTCGGTAAGGGTGGAAACGTAGCTTACGGGGACAGGCAAACCGGTGGGAACGCAAGTGTACCACCAATCGTTTTCGTTGATATCAAGGCTCATACCTCTCACGACGGTGTAATTCGTACCGGTTACTTTATTCGAAAGCGCAGCGCCGACCTTTGCAGCGCCGACCTGACCCATCTCGGAAGTGAGTTGGTTTTCGAAAGATTGGTCCTTAACGCCTATAGGAAGGGTTGAACCGATGAGGTAACGCGCATAGTTGGTGAAGTTGGTGATTGCACCCTTTAAGTCGCCGGTGGGGTTAGCATTATCGCTTAAACCTCTGAACGAATCGTAAAACTCTTCTGTAATCTTGGGAGTAGTAGTGCCTTTATAGTTGGTGCCCGCATACTTTACGCCCTTATAGGTGAAGTATTTGTTTGCCGTAATGTCTTCGTCAGTTGCCACTTTGCCTTGCCAGAAACCGCCTTCGTAATCTTGGGTTGTTTCGTTGTAAGTAGCCATAGGTCCGTATGTGGAAACGATTTGTCCGTCTGCGGAGTACAAATAGTCGACGAATTGCAAAGCAGCGATAAGCTTATCTTTGTTGTAGGCAAGCTCGCCGTTCAATGCAAGACCGGAGGTCTTAACCGAACGCCAGCTCTCGGTGAAACGGAAGTGTTCGTCGCTGCCGATATTGCCGTCGCCGTTTACGTCCCACTTCGAAACGGGGGTCAGTATAGGCGCGAAGTTATAACCGCGAGGCATATCCTTACCGGTTACGCCTTCGGCATAGAAGCCGGCGGACGTCTGCGACTGGCAGTAGTCGTACATCATAAACGTTTCCGAGCCGGGCGTAGTCTTGTTGTCCTTAGTTGTTTCGGGTATATAACCGGAAGCATTGCTGAAATCGGAGTAACCCGTATAATCTGCAACAAGTCCTTCAGCCGAAAGCTTGCTCATATTTTCAAGAGCTTGATAGAACGCTTTATCGTTGCGGGCGTCTTGAAGGTTGCCCGCCTTGTCTATATAGGTGTATTCATAACGGGATTCGCCGCCGCGCGCACCGTAAAGCTGACAAGCAAGACGAACCATGTCGGGAGTTCTGTCGTTCTGACCCGAACGGGGAGCGATGCCGTAAATTTTTCTATTTTCGGCTCTCTTCGGCATATTGGGATCGGTCGAAAGAAGGTAATTTTGATTGGTCATTACGCAACGGAGCATTGCGACAAGGTCGTCAACGTCCCAAGCCGCGTCGTAGCCGTTAAAGAGGTCTGCGCGGTTGCTGTAATAAGAAGTCGTACCGTCGGCGGTCGTGGTGTAGCACGCGTCAACGTATGCGCGGAACAAGTTTACAAGCTGAGGTCCGGTTACGTTTGCGTTGGAGCCGATAGCCGCGTTCATAAGCTCTACAATGTTGCCGCTTGTGCCGCCGTATGCTGCGCCGCCGGAAGCAGCTTTGTATGCAACGTTAAGAGCCGAACCGTCCGTGGTTACTTGAGTCTTAACGTTTTTATAGTTTTTGTAGACTTTGCCCACTTGGTTATAGTTACCGTTTGCGTCGGGGGTAGGAAGCGTAATGTCTACGGGGAGATTATCCATACCCGTCATATAGGGTTGAACCGCAACTTCGGTGCATTGCTCGGTGAACTTCTCGCTGCCGGTAATCTCGGCATTTCCGAGAATGTACGAAACCCAATCTTGACGGATTATGCAATATCTTTCGATATCGTTGTTACCGTCGAAGTAAGGAGCGATGTAAAGCGCTTGGCCTTGACCCGCGGTTTCGCCTTGGGTAGACATACCGTCTTGAAGAAGCGAAAGGTAAACGATGGGGTTTTCGTTGAGGAATGCCTTAAAGTTAGGCATATAGTCAAGGTAATCCGCAAGGTTGAGGATATCGGTACCTTTGGAAACTCTGTCAACGGCGATTGAAAGGTCGGTCGTAAACATATCGGTCTGTTCGTAAGATACTTTACCGCTGCCGTTAACAATGTCGTTAAGGTTAGCGTTGGTTGCTTTTCCCGCAAAGACGTCGTTCCAAGTAATGTGAAGGTCTTTGCCCATTTGCTCCCATGCGGGCTTCATTGCGCCGCCTTGATAGGTCTTGCCGTCGGGAAGCGTATAAGTTGAGCCGGGAGCGAACGCCGTTGACGTTATGTTGTTGTTATGTCCGATTGCAATGTTAAGCGTAACGGGAGTTTCTCTGTTGTAAACGTTATAATCGATATTGCCGTTTGCGTCTAAAACATTCCACGCTTCGCCAAGGTCTACCTTAGGTCCCCTATCGTTGTTGTTACACGCGGCAAGAGGAACTACTAATGCGCCCGCCATAACGGTTGAAACGACCGCCATAGCAATTTTTTTGTTTCTGTTCATCATTTTTTCTCCTTATTTTTTGTTTTTTAACGGGTTATACCCGAAGAAACCTTTTTAATATTATTCTTTTACGCCGCCCATATTTACGCCCTTCGCAAAGTACTTCTGTATGAAGGGATAAATTGCAAGAATGGGAATTACCGCGCAAACAACCATCGAGTATACAACCGATACCGCCGAATAGTTGGGATAAAGCAAGCTCCACTTTTCTATGGTGTCTGTTTCGGTGCCTTGACCCGAAATAGTTGTAAATCTGTCTATGTAATCTCTTATATAAACTTGAATCGGCCACGAATACTCTTGCGTGGTCATTACCTTGTAAGCCCAGAAGTAACCGTTCCAACGGGAAATTCCGAAGAAGAGCGCTACCGTGGCGATGGTTGCCTTGCTCATGGGAAGGTATACTTTGGAAAGTATCTGCATTTCGGTTGCGCCGTCGATTCTTGCCGCCTCTTCTATTTCCGAAGGAACGCCCTCGAACGAGTTACGAAGAAGAATTATGTTGGTTGCGTTCATACCCATCGCAAGAACGACCGTCCATTTTAAGTCGTTAATACCGATAGAACCGAATATGGATATTGTATTCTGATAGTTGGTGAATTGGGGAATAATACCCGCGGTGAACCACATTGTGAATACAAGGAAGAAGTTCCAACCGTGTCTGCCCAAAAGCCTTTTCTTGGACAGCGCATACGCGCCGAGTATCGAATAGCCGAGCGCCCATACCGTACCGAAGAAGGTTACGAAAAGCGTGTTAGAATAGTTAAGCCAAAACATGTTGTTCTTCAAAACCGCCAAGAACGCCTCGCCTTGAACGTCAACCGGCCACAAAACTACCGCGCCGCTGTTAACCGCCTCAGACGAGCTGAACGCCGATGAAAGCGCGTAAATCAACGGGTATATACACAGAAGAGCGAAAACAATTAGAATGAAGTAAGCTACTATTTTAAAGATAAGCTCCGATATTTCTGTTTTTCTTTTCATTGCCTCTCCCCCCTTAGTAAAGCGAAACGTCCGAAGCCTTGCGGGCTATCATATTCGCGCCGATAACCAAAATCATACCGATTAGGTTGTTGAGCATTTCCGCCGCCGTACCGAGAGCCCTATATTGCTGGTCCGGATTTGCCGACCACTCGTTCGCCAAAGTAGAAACAACTTGCGCGACTTCGTAGTTGCTGTCCTTGTTGGCGGGGTTGGAGCCTTCGCCAAGCAAGAGGTAAATCTTTTCGTAGCCTACGGAAAGGAGCGAGCCTATCTTCATTATAAGCATAATTACGACTGTGGAAAGTATGCTTGGAATGACGACGTAACGCATTTGCGACATCTTGCCCGCGCCGTCGATTTGCGCCGCCTCGTACGAAGTGGGCGAAACCGCAATGACTGCCGCGAAGAATACTATCGAGTCGTAGCCCGCGTGCTCCCACAAGTCGGTGATGATATATATCGCTCTATAATATTGTGTAGTGTAAACAAGACCGTTGTTGACCGCATCGCTGCTTGCGCCAAACGCTTGGAATACCTTAGAAACAATGCCGACCGATTGAGTGCTTTCGCCGCCGCCGCTGCCTCTGAAAAGGATTAATACAAGCGAAGTTACGATAACGGTGGAAAGGAATTTGGGAAGATATACGCAAACTTGCATTATACTTCTTACGACGTTCGACTTTACCTCGTTAAAGAAAAGCGCCAAGATAATGGGCATCGGGAAACCGAAAAGAAGCCCGTAGAAAGCCGTGGTGAACGTGTTTCTGAACGCGCGCCAAAACTCCCAACTGTACGTTTCGTTGGTAAACAACAGTTCGAAATACCTCAAACCCGTCCAAGAATATGTCGCAACGTGTGAGCCGTCGCCCGTGGTAGGGTCTTTAAAGCAGCCCATTAGCTCGTACATAGGCAAGTACTTCCAAAGGAAATATACAAGCAACATAGGTACGAGCATTATATAAAGTCGCCAATCTTTTAAGACCGTCCATCCCGTGTTCTTCCATCTGTTCCGCTCTGTTTCGTCCCTTACCTTCTGCTCGTCGGACATACGGTAAGTACCCGTAGCCTCGTCATAGATAAGGAAGTCGTCACATTTGAGTTTGAACATCGAAATTTTTCCTCCATATCACTTAAAATTAAGTAAATATACAAAAAGCAAACGCTTTAATTGCCGTTATCTGCTGTCGGGCGGGTACTCGTCCCTTAGGTCAATCCCGTCGCCCTCGTTATAGTCGTGAAGCTTTTTCAGCTCTTCCTCGTCAATTTCGGTATAGCCCGCCCAAGTTTCTTCTTTGGGCGTTCTTGCCTCTTCCCGTTCGCGCGCAATACGCTTTAAATACGTTTTTTGGTCCTCTAACATTCCGTCTATTCTACGCAATATCAAAAGCGCGATTATTGCAAAAACTATATTTAAACTTTCGGTAAAGAAATACGAGCCGAGCGCCTCGGCAAAGCCTATTCCGAAACACATCGCCATAAGCGTTCTGCCCAAAAGCACCAAAACGAACGCGACGGCGGGATAAATAAGCGTAGTGTACCACTTTGAAAACAGTTTTTGCTTGGGAATTAATTTAAAAATAAACCAACTTAAAAGCAAAAACGAATTGCCCACGGCGTAAATTAAGTATTCTTCGTAACCTACAGTCTGAAAGACGCTTAAAAACGCGCAATACAGTACGCCGTGCAACACGGGGAATATGGCGGCGAGGAAGTTCCAACGCACCAACACTATAAGCGAAACCGTAAACATAAGCGATACCGCAAACAGCATATCCGGAAACCAACGCTTTATTGCAAAGACGTTCACCGCCTCTAACGCCGCCATAATTACCATAAACAGCATAATATCGACAAGTTTATACTGATTATATGAAACAACGCCGTTAATGTTTAATTTTTTCATAAAAATTTAGTAAGCAACAATATGAAACCATAAAAAATTGTAAATTTTCACATTTAGCTAACTAATTATAACATGCGACTTTTTAAATTGCAATACTTTTTTTATTGTTTCACGAAATCTTTGTGTTATAATATAATTAAAAAATCACATAAAAAACGCAAACTTTTCAAGGAGAAACGTATATGAAAATTCTTCGTTTGACACCGAAAGACAACATACAATATATATTGGGCACGATTTCCGAGCCGACCACGATATATTTGGCTTCGGGTGTGTACAAGCAGAAAATAGAGATTGCCGCAAACGACGTGACCGTTATCGGCGAAAACCGTGAAACAACCGTTATAACCTTTGACGACTACGCGCGGAAAATACACGCGGACGGCAAAGAATACAATACTTTCCGCACATACTCGGTCTGCGTGACGGGCAACGGCGTGCGGCTTGAAAATTTGACCGTGGAAAATTCCAACACCGACCCCGCAAACAAAGGACAGTGCGTGGCGCTTTCGGTAAACGCAAAAAACTTTTATGCGAAGAATATCGATTTGAAGTCAACGCAAGATACTTTGTTTATGTATCCTTTCCCCGACGATTTGGTGGTCAGATACCGCGGGTTTATTCCGCAAAAGCAGCTTTACGCCGAGGGGCGCGCGCTGCATATCTTCGAAGATTGCCGCATTTACGGCACGGTGGACTTCATTTTCGGCTGCTCGGAAGCGTATTTTAAAAACTGCGAAATTATTTCGTTATACGACGGGCGCGATATCGGTTTTGTAGCCGCTCCCGCCCACCCCCTTGCCGAGGAGCACGGATTCGTGTTTTTGGACTGTAAAATATTATCGGGCGGGGCGAAAAAAGCGACGAACTTCCTTGCGCGCCCGTGGCGGGACTTCGGCAAGTGCGCCTTTATTAATTGCCGCGTAGACGAGCATATCCAACCCGAGCTTTTTGACAAGTGGAACGACACCGAACGCGATAAGACCGCGCGATTTGCGTATTTTAACTTAAACTGCAAATTTGCCCCTACCCCCGCGCCTTGGTCAAAGGAGCTTACCGCAAACGAGGTAGAAACAATTATAAAGCGTTATCAAGAAAAAAATAAAGATTATATTAAATAATTTTGTAGAATGTTGTAACGCAAAAATAAAACGGAGCCAATCGCTCCGTTTTATTTTTACCGTTAATAGTAAAATAATTCTAATCATTTACTTCGTCAAATATAGGATTATCAAAAAATTCTTTTAGTTTTATTCCAAGAGTAGCCGCAAGTTGATAAATCGTATCGATTTTAACCGTTTTCACTCTTGTTAAATCCGGATGAATAATTTTCCATACAGTTGAACGTGGAACGCCCGCCCGTTTTGCCAATTCATATATTGTTGTTTTATTTTCATTAATTAGATTATCTAACCTTATCCCTACTGCTTCAATTAATTTCATTTTTGCCTCCAAGCGTTTCCAACAGTAAACGCCAACTATAAGTTTAAAGAAGGAAAATAAAATATTAGTTTCCAGCGGGAAACATTTGACCTAAAATAGTTTCTTGTTGTAAACTATTATTAGTTTTAACATTTCAAATAATATTATGAAAAAATCTTGTTGTTGTTTTGTAGAATGTTGTAACGCAAAAACTGCGGCGCGGTTTAATCGAACCGCGCCGCAGTTTTCAGAAAAAATTAATTTTTTTACTTTTAAGGACTTTTACAATTAAAAATCTTTTAAACCAAGCAAATAATCAGCACTAATCTGAAAATATTCGGCAACTAAATATATATTTTCCGCTGTCGGCTGAACCTTTCCCGTAGACCAATCCGAAATGCTTGTTGCGGACACATTTATTTTCTTTGCAAGTTCCCTTTTTGTTGTTTTATTTTCAATAAGCAATTCACTTAATCTTACAGAAAATTTATTTTTCATAAAATTATTGTAAGAGATGTCTTACAAAAAATGCTTGACGTAAGATATCTCTTACACATATAATATTAATCGGTCAACTCATTCTTATCAAAATACGGAGACGAAAAAAATTCTTCCAAAGATATATTTAGTCCCGCACATATTCCGTAAATAAATTTAATTTGTACTGATTCATTGTTTGCTTTTACAATATCGCATAGCGTCGAGTTTGCAACGCCCGTTTTAAGACTTAGTCCGTGAACGGTTAACTCATTTTTATCACATAATTCTTGTACGCGCTTAGCAATACTATCTTTTAATCTCATTTTAAGGTTTCCCACTATATTTACGATTGTCCGTAAATTCAGTATGGGTTATTTTTAGAAAATAAGTTTACGACTGTTCGTAAACACGCAATTTATTATTTAGTAATCACAAGGAAATACAATGAAAACTTGTTGCTGTACGGGACACCGACCGAAAGGGTTTCCGTTTGAATACGGAAAGGATAAAGAAAAGCACATTAAATATTTAAAAGCGCTTGAAGAAAAAATAAAGCTTGCTATCACCGACTACGGGATAACAAATTTTATTTCGGGTATGGCTTTGGGCGTGGATTTGGACTTTGCGGAAATTGTGTTAAAACTGAGGAATGACTTCCCTATTACGTTAGAGTGCGCTATCCCTTGCCCCAACCAAACCTTGAATTGGAACGATTTAGACATATTCCGCTATGAAAGTATTTTAAAACAAGCCGACGCCGTTAACTTTGTTTCGGAGCGGTACTCTTCCGAATGTATGTTAAAGCGCAACCGCTATATGGTTGATAAATGCGAGCTTGTAATTGCGGTATTCAACGGTATTAAAAAAGGCGGAACGTGGTACACGGTTAACTACGCTAAAAAAGAAAGTAAAGATATCGTACTTATTGACCTATGCAAGGGTGAATAATGAAAAAAAGATATTAATATTTATAATAATCGGCATAGTGATATATTTTACGATAGCGGCAATAGAATTTTATTGCATATACGCCGTGCAAGGCGACAATATTTGGAATTATATTAATGATTTTTGGAATTGGTACAAAAAATTATTTTAATCAAGCGCTGAAATCGGTAATGCAATAAACGGGCGCGCGGCATAGCCGCGCGCCCGTTTATTCAAACCCCCGCCAAGGATTCTTGGCGGGGGTTAGTTTTTTGTGAATTAAGTTGGGGGATTCTTCGTTTCACTCAGAATTACAGAGTGACTGATATGCGCCTTTAATTAAAAGCCGAAAAATTCCGCGGCGTTGTTGTAGCAAACGTCCTCTACTATCTTGCCGAGGCGGGGCAGCTCTTCGGCGGGGTATTGTCCGCTTTCGACAAGTCTGCCAAGCATTTGGCACAGAAGCCGTCTGTAATACTCGTGGCGGGGATATGCAAGGAACGAACGGCTGTCCGTAAGCATACCGACCGACTGAGCAATCAAGCCGACTTGCATTAAAGTTTCAAGGTTTTGGCGCATACCGTCTTGTTGGTCTAAGAACCACCAAGCCGTGCCGACTTGTACCCTGCCCTTTACGCCCTCCTTTTGGAAGCAGCCCGCAAGCACGGTCAAAGCGTAATTGTCGCGCGGGTTAAGGCAGTACAGAATGGTTTTGGGCATATTGCCGTCTTTATCCAACTCGCCCAACAGCGCGGACAGTTTTTCCATATAAACGGCGTCCTCGATTGCGTCGAAGCCGGTATCGGGACCGATTTTTTCGAGCATCGATTTAGAGTTGTTTCTAAGCGCGCCGATATGATATTGCTGCGCCCAACCGTGTTTTGCGTACTCTTTGCCGAGGAACACAAGGATATAGCCCTTGTATTTGTCTTGCTCCTCTTCGGAAATTTTCGCGCCCTTCATTCCCTTTAAGAAAATTTTGTTCGCTTCCGCATAAGTTGCGGGCGCGTAGTGAACTACGTCCAACGCGTGGTCGGAAAGCTTTGAGCCCATTTCGTCGAAGAATTTAATTCTTTCGGCAAGCGCGTCGCATAAATCTTGCAAACTTTTTATAGGCTTGCCGACTACGCCCGCAAGCTGATTTACCCAGCTTGCAAACCAAGAAAGTTCTACGTTTATAGCCTTGTCGGGACGGAACGCGGGGCGCACCTTTACTTTCAAGGTGGGGTCTGCGTTCATCTTCTTGTGCCACTCCAAGCTGTCTACGGGGTCGTCGGTGGTACACACGGTTTTTACGTTGAACTTATACATCATTTCGCGCGCGGTCAACGTTTCAAGCACCTTGTTAGCCTTATCCCATATGACTTTTGCGTTCTCTTCGTTAATTATTTCGTCTATGCCGAAGTACCTGCGCATTTCGAGGTGCGACCAATGATACAACGGGTTACCCACGAAGTAAGGCATACTCTCGACGAACTGCAAGTACTTTTTGTAGTCGTCGTCGGGTCCCGAAATACTGTCCTCGGCGTACCCTCTTGCGCGCAACGCGCGCCACTTATAGTGGTCGCCGTATCTGTCGCCCGCGCCAAGCCAAACTTCGGCAAGGTTTCTGAATTTTTTATCCTCGTAAATTTCCTTGGGCTGCAAGTGGCAGTGATAATCTATAATGGGCATCTTCTCTGCGTGCTCGTGGTAAAGCGTTTTCGCCGTTTCGGTATCGAGAAGGAAGTCCTTATCCATAAAAGCTTTCATTATAAAGTAACCCCCGTTTTGAAAATAGCAATTTCTTTGGTTTCGTTAAGTTCGTTTTTGGCAAGCTTACCGTTTGCCGTATCGACTATTAAATCGATTAATTTTTCAAGCTGAGTATCAAAGTCGGTGTCCAAAACCGCACCGGCGTTGAAGTCTATCCAATTTGCTTTGTTTTTTGCAAGCTCGTTATTGGTAGCGATTTTAAGCGTGGGCACAAAGCCGCCAAATGGCGTTCCTCTGCCCGTTGTAAACAGCACAAGGTGACAGCCCGCAGCCGCGATATTGGTTACCGCGCACATATCGTTGCCCGGTCCGTTTAAAAGGTTCAAGCCCTTTTGGGTTACGAAGCCGTCGTCGAACACAACGTCCTCGACCGGTCCGGCGCCCGACTTCTGCGTACAGCCCAAAGACTTATCTTCAAGCGTGGTTATGCCGCCCGCCTTATTGCCGGGGGAAGGGTTTTCGTAGACGGTCTGCCCGTTGCGACGGAAATAGTCCTTGAAGTCGTTGATAAGCTTTACTACTTTTTCAAACGTTGCCTCGTCCTTCGCGCGGTTCATTAAAAGCTGTTCCGCGCCGAACATTTCGGGTACTTCGGTTAAAACCGTGGTGCCGCCCGCCGCTACGATATAGTCGGAAAAAAGCCCCACAAGCGGGTTTGCGGTTATGCCCGAAAGCCCGTCGCTGCCGCCGCATTTAAGCCCGACTTTAAGGCAAGAGATGTCCCGCTCCTCGCGTCTGTCTTTTTTTACGACCTCGGCAATTTCCTTTAAAAGCGCTACGCCGCTTGCGATTTCGTCCTCGACTTCTTGGCAGACGAGGAATTTAATACGGGTTTCGTCGATTTTGCCCAAGCCTTCTTTAAAGGCGGACATTTGGTTGTTTTCACAGCCCAAACCCAAAACAAGCACGCCGCCCGCGTTGGGGTGTTTGACGATTTTTTGCAAAATGAGTTTAGTCCTTTCGTGGTCGTCGCCAAGCTGAGAGCAGCCGTAAGGGTGCGTGTAAGTAAACACTCCGTCGTAGCCCTTTACGCCGTACTTTGCCTTGAATTGTTCAACGATTAGCTTGGCTTGCCCGTTGACGCAACCGACCGTGGGGATAACCCAAATTTCGTTCCTTATGCCCACGTCGCCGTCGGCGCGTGCGTAGACTTTGACCGTGCGCCCCTTTGCGGGCTTTAGGTCGGTGGGAATTTTGTTATAGGTATACTCTAAATTTTCGGAAAGGTTGGTGTGCGCGTTGTGCGTGTGAACGTGTCCGCCCTTGGGGATATCCGCCGTTGCGCAAGCGATAGGGTTGCCGTACTTAATTATATTTTCGCCTTTTTTAATATCGCGCAGAGTGAATTTGTGACCTTTGACGATATCCTCGGCGAGGGTAACCCCCTCGTGAACTTCGCCCTTTTTTAAGTCGGTAAGCGCAACAGCCACGTTATCAAGCGAGTTAATTATAATTGATTTCTTCGACATAAGAAAGTCCTTTATTTTTTACTTGCAAGCGCCCGTACAACCCGCAACAAAACACTCGATTGCAGCGCGCATACCTTTTTCTTCCATTGCCTTTAAGTAGGTTGCTACGGTAGCGGTAATTTCGGGGTGAATTGTGTTCATATCCATACCCCAAGCTTCCGTCCAAGCCAAGGCAGCTTTTGCAAGCGCAAGGTAGTCGCCGTTAAAGTCAGCCCAAAGCGACTTCCACTTTGCAAGGTAAGCGGGGTCGTCGTTCAGTTTTATTTCCTCTTCGCCCCTCTTGCCTTTATGGAAGAGAACGAGCGCCGAATATGCAAACAAAAGGTGCTTTGGAAGCGTGCCCTTTAATTTGACGTAGTCCAAAAGCGTGGGCAAAAGCCTTGTTTTGAATTTGGTGGTGGAGTTGAGCGCGATTGACATAAGCTCGTGACGAATGAACGGGTTTTGATAGCGTTCTATTACGCTGTTTGCAAAAGCCGTCATTTGGTCGGCGGGAAGGTCGATTGTAGGGTTGACTTCTTCGAATACGAAGTCACGCACGAATTTGCCTATCGCGGGGTCGGTGACAGCCTCACCGACGGTATCGATGCCGCAAAGGTAAGCAATGGGCACCATCGCCGTATGCGAGCCGTTCAATATTTTGACCTTTCTTTGCTTATAGGGTTTAATGTCGTCCGCAAAAATTACGTTCAACCCCGTACTGTCGGCGGGGAAAACGGCTTGTATATGCGGCTCCTTTTTCAATACCCAAAGGTGGAAAATTTCGCCCTTTACTATGTTGTTGTCAATATAGCCCGTTTCCTTTTGGATATCCTCTATTTCATTCCTCGGATAGCCCGGAACGATACGGTCTACAAGGGTCGAAGTGAAGTGGTTCGCAGTCTGCAACCACTCGATGAACTTTTTGTCCATTTTGTTGATTTTCGCAAGCTCTACAAGGCAACGGTAAAGCTCGTCGCCGTTGTTATCGATAAGCTCGCAAGGGATAATGCAAAGTCCTTTGTCCTTTGCGCCCTTGAATTTATCGTAGCGGCGTTTCAAAAGCGCCAAAAGCTTGCCCGGGTAGGATTTGGGGCAGACCGAAAAATCGGTGTCAGAGGGGTCCACCGCAATGCCCGCCTCCGTGGTGTTGGAAATGATAACTTCCAAGTCCTCGCTTTCGCCGTACGCCAAAAATTTTGCGTAATCGGTAAAAGGGTTAAGGCAGTCGCCGACCACGTTGATAACTTGGCTGTTCTTGACCTTTTTGCCGCCGTCGATGCCCTCTAAGCGGAGCGTATAAAGCCCGTCTTGTTCGCCAAGCTCTTTAACCCTACCGAACGGCATAGGTTGAACGAGCACGACGTTTGCGTCGATAGCGTGCTTGTCGTTTAAATCTTGAATTATCCACTCGACGAAAGCCCTTAAAAAGTTGCCCTCGCCGAACTGCATTATTTTTATCTTTCTTTCGGGTTTATCGAATAATTTTTTGCTGATAATTTCCATCGTAAATCTCCTTATGAATTCACAAGCATATATTTTTATTGCCGACGGCAAGGGCGGAAATTATATTTTTGCCCTTGCGCTTAATTTGCATGAAGCGATTCAGTGTCTTTTCAAGTCGCTTTCTACCGCAAGCTCGGTTTCGCAATCGAACACATACGCCGCCGAATAGGGCACGAAGAATTTGAAGCGCGAACCCATCTCGGGCGTGTGGTGAGGGTTGACTTTTAAGATTACGTTGACGTTGCCGATGTTTGCGTAGACGTTGGTCATATCGCCGAGGAGTTCGGTTAGGTCTACTGCCGAGTCAAGCTCGTAGCCGCCCTCGCTCTTCGCCCCCTTTGCGGGTGCGGCAAGCTTAATTGCTTCGGGTCTGAACGCAAAGACAACCTCTTTGCCTTCAAGGGCTTTAACGTCCTTTACGACGGGGGTTAAGTCAAGCTCCAACTCTCCAGCTTTGATTTTTCCGCCCGAAACGGTTGATTTGATAAAGTTCATAGGAGGTTCGCCGATAAAACCAGCAACGAATAAGTTGCGGGGGTAGAAATACAGCTCGTAAGGGGTGCCTATTTGCTGAACGTAGCCGCCCGACTTCATAACGACTATTCTGTCCGACATGGTCATAGCTTCGGTTTGGTCGTGAGTTACATAAATGGTAGTTGCACCGACCGAACGGTGAATCTGCTTGATTTCCGAACGCATGGTAACGCGCTGTTTTGCGTCGAGGTTGGATAAAGGTTCGTCCATAAGGAAAATATTTACCTTTCTTATAAGCGCGCGCCCTACGGCAACACGCTGACACTGACCGCCCGAAAGGTTACGGGGGAATCTTTCAAGATAGTCCGTAAGACCGAGAATTTTAGCGGTTTGTTTAACCTTTTCGTCGATTATATCTGCGTCGATACCTTCAAGCGTAAGCCCGAAGCCGAGGTTTTCGTACACGGTAAGGTGAGGATAAAGCGCATAGGATTGGAATACCATTGCGATACCTCTTTCCCTCGACGACATTTGGTTTGCAAGCACGCCGTCGATATAGAACTCGCCCGAGGTTATCTCTTCAAGCCCCGCAATCATTCTTAGCGTTGTAGATTTGCCGCAGCCCGAATCGCCGACAAGGCAGATAAATTCGCCGTCGGCTATTTCCATATTGAAATCGTGCACGGCGTGGTAACCGTTAGGATAGACTTTGTTTACGTCTTTAAATAAAAGATGTGCCATGTTTAATTTTTCCCCTATTTTTATTTCACAAATTTTCTTTGCTATTTTGCGCAATCTTTAAGCGCACACAGATATATATTTGCGCAAATTCGCACCGCTGAGGTCGCATAGCGACAAATTGGGTGCGCCGGCGCAAAACGCGGTTTTGCTTGCGCCGTTTATTGCGTTTTTATTTAAGGTCGGGCGTTGCGATATTGTCCATATCGTCGTACGCTTGGTTTTCGCCGCACATGCCCCAAATAAACGTGTAGTTGTGCGTGCCCACGCCGCTGTGGATTGACCAACTCGGCGAGATAACCGCTTGCTCGTTATGCATAATGATATGACGTGTTTCGTCGGGCTTGCCCATAAGGTGGATAACCGCTTGGTCGGCGGGTACTTCGAAGTACATATATACTTCCATTCGTCTTTCGTGGGTGTGGCTGGGTAAAGTATTCCACGCGCTTCCTTCGGCAAGCTCGGTCATACCCATTGCAAGCTGACAGCTTTCGCAAACGTCACCGATAATGAATTGGTTAATGGTGCGCTTATTTATCCCTTCAAGAGTACCGAGGTGACGCTGTACGCAGTACTTTACGCCCTCGGGCGCGGGTTGACCTTCAACGGGTTTAACGATTTTAACCGTGGGATAAGTTTTGTGCGCGGGGCTTGAATTGATATAGAATTTAGCGGGGTTTTTCTCGTTTTTGGAAGAGAACTCGACTTGCTTAGTGCCCATACCGATATAGATGCCCTCTTTAAAACCGATATCGTACTTTTTGCCGTCAAGTGTGATTACGCCCGCTCCGCCTATATTTATTACGCCCATTTCGCGGCGCTCTAAGAAGTAGTTGGTTGCAAGCTCCTTAAAGGTGCCGAGGGAAAGCGTCTTTTTGACGGGCATTGCGCCGCCCGCGATAATTCTGTCTTGGTGGGAATATGTCAAAAGAATATCGTCGGCTTCGAAAAGCTTTTCGATTAAATATTTTTCCCGAAGTTCCTTAGTATCGTACTTTTTAGAGTCGTCGGGGTGGTTTGCATAACGGATATCAAATTTCATAAAAATTTCTCCTTCACAAATTTTTTTTGCTATTCTGCGCAAATAAAATTTTGTGATTTTTTAGCGGCTCTGCCGCTCTTTGCGCAATCTTTAAGCGCACACAAATAAATAATTGCGCAAATTCACACCGCTAAGGTCGCAAGCGACAAATTGGGTGCGCGGGCGCAAAAGCGTGGTTTTGCTTGCGCCGCCGATTACTTTATAAACTGTTCCACTTATTACGGATAAACTCCGAACAAGGAATTATATCCTCGCCCGTGGTGCCCTCTAAAACCAACACGGCGTTTTCGTCGTATTCTTTTATTCGGGACAGAATTTTATCGAAGTCGAACATTCCCTTGCCGGGCGCGACTTGCTTTAATTTTCCGTCCTCGAACACGCAGTCCTTTATATGGAAAACTACGATATTGTTAAAGGTTTTAAGCCCTTCGTCCAAAATTTCAAGGTAGCTTTGGTGATTGGACGCGTCGAGGTAGTTGTAAATATCAAAAATAACTTTGATATTCGGCGCGTTGATTTCGTCAATCGCGCGCTTCAAGGTTGCTACGTTCCAACAGACGTGTCCCGCCGCACCCTCCATTCCGATAAACGCTCCGACTTTTTTTGCGTATGCGGCAAGCTCTTTAAAAGTGGCAATTACCGTTTGCAACGCGTCCTCGGTACGGTTTAAGGGGTTGTACGTCCACTTGTCGTCGTTGAATGAACCCGTTTCCGAGCCGACGATATCGCAGCCGAGGTTTTTAGAATATTTTAAATAGTCTTTGAAAACGGCTATCGAGTTTGCGACCTTTTCCTTATTGGAATGGACGGGGTTGAAATACGCGCCGATAAGCGGAACCGAAATTCCCGCGGCTTTAAGCGCGCTGCCTATCGCCGCGGAGTTTGTTTCGTTCAAAGCGTCTGGGGCGTACTTTATTTCGTCCATAAATTTATACGCGACAAGCTGTACCGCGGATATGGCGCAGCCCTTGGCTTTTTCTATCGCGTTGTCAAGCCCCTTTACGCCGAGGTCGTGCGTTCTGAACGCAATTTTCATTATCTTTGAACGCGACCCGAGCCGTCGCCGCCCGCAAGCGCCTCAACTTCCTTACGGGAAACAAGGTTGAAGTCGCCGGGGATAGTGTGCTTTAAGGCGGAAGCCGCAACGCCGAACTCTAACGCGGACTTGAAGTCCTTGCCGTCCAAGAAGCCCGTGATAACGCCGCCGGCAAAGCTGTCGCCGCCGCCTACGCGGTCAACGATGGGTGCAATTCTGTATTCTTTGGAATGATAAAACTCTTTCTTTTCCGCGCTGTAAATGCAAGCAGACCAACCGTTGTCCGAAGCGGAATGGCTTACACGGAGGGAAGAAATTGCGTATTTAAAGCCCAAGTCTTTGCACATTCTTTGGAAAATGTCTTGATAGCCCGCAAGCTCCAAATCGCCCTTGGTTACGTCGGTTGCGCCGGGCTTGTAACCGAGAACGAGAGCCGCGTCCTCTTCGTTGCCGATACACACGTCAACGTATTTCATAAGCTTGGTCATAACCTTTTGAGCCTTTTCGCTCGACCAAAGCTTTTTACGGAAGTTCAAATCGCAGGAAACGGTAACGCCGTGTTTTTTAGCAGCCTTTAAAGCCTCTTCCGTGAGGACTGCCGCGCTGTCCGAAACGGCGGGGGTGATACCCGTGAAGTGGAACCAATCGGCGCCCTCGAAAATAGCGTCGAAGTCGAAGTCCTTTGCGGTTGCGGTGGTTATAGAGGAGTGCGCCCTATCGTAAACGACCTTGGAAGGACGCATAGCCGCGCCCGTTTCAAGATAGTAAATACCGAGCCTTTCGCCGCACTTTGCGATATGGCGGGTTTCGACGCCGTACTTTCTTAAAGAAGCTATTGCGCACTCGCCGAGCTCGTTATCGGGAACAGCCGTTACGAACTCTGCGTTGTGACCGTAGTTTGCGCAAGATACCGCTACGTTGGCTTCGCCGCCGCCATAATTGATATCGAACTCGTCGGCTTGAATAAACTTTTCGTTGTGGGGGGTGGAAAGACGAAGCATAATTTCGCCCATCGTTACAATCTTTTTCATTTTCTTTCTCCTTATTATAAATAAATTTAATTTTTTATTTCTTTAAAACGAGGTGAACGGCAAAGCCGCCGAACTCGCGCTTTAAGTAGGCAACGTTCATAACTCCATCCGCATTGTACTTTATCGAGGTTTCGTCAACGTCGTAGCCGCGCAGTTTAAGCTGATACAGCGCGCGTTTTACGGAATTGGTTGCTATTGCTATGTGTCCGTGCGTGCCCTTGAACGGCTTTTTCATCATTTCCATATAGGTGGAAGCGAAAACCGAGCTGTTACCGACCTTTTTGGCAAAGCCGAAAGCGTTATCGAACTCATCGGCAACGGATTCCGCCTCTTCGGGGTTTGCACAGTTAAGCCCGACGTGAACCATAGTAAAGCCGAGCATTTTATCGATAGCCTCGCGGCAAAGCTTGGTTATGCCCGCCCAATCGCCAGCATTGACGAGGGCTGCGGGAACTATCCAACTGCCGCCGCAGCAAACGACTTTTTTGAACGCGAGGTAAGTGTTCAAGTTATCCGCAGTAACGCCGCCCGTGGGCATAAAGCGCATTGTGGAATACGGCGCGGATATTGCCTTTATGTAGGCTAACCCGCCCGCTTGCTCCGCGGGGAAGAATTTGGCGAAGTCAAGCCCAAGCTCCAAAGCTTGTTCTATTTCGCTTGCCGAAGAAAGTCCCGGCGCAAAGGGCACCCCTTTATCGAGGCAGTGCTTTACGACTTTGGGGTTAAGCCCCGGCGCGACCAAAAATTTCGCGCCCGCTTTTATTGCGGCGTCGGCTTGTTCGCAAGTTAAAACCGTGCCCGCGCCCACAAGCATATCGGGATAAGCTTTGGTCATTCTGCGGATAACTTCGTCCGCCCCCTTTGCACGGAAAGTAACTTCGGCGCAGTTAACGCCGCCGTCGCGGAGCGCTTTTGCAAGATTTTCCGCGTCGTCGACGTTATCGAGTTTTATTACGGGCACGATGCCGACGTTTTCAAGCTCGTCGACAAGCGCGTTGATTTTGTCTTTAACGGTCATATGAAATACCCCCTTGACATTTCATTATAATTCATAATAATTATAGCACCGCCGTTTTTTAATTCTATACATAAAACGGATTAGTTTATACACTTTTCGTCACACAGTATCGGCGAAAAGCAACAGTCGCCCGCGGGATAAACCCGCGGGCGGCTTTATAAATTAAGTTGTTTTAGGTACAAGTTTTATAAGGTAAACCGCGTTTTCGCCGTTAACATCTTCCGTGGCGCACCCCGCAAAGACGAATAAGCCCAAACTTGCAACCGCAGTTGCAATAATTCTTTTCCGCTTATCCATAATTTTCCCCCTCGTTTCTCCGCGCCTATCTGCCTAACCAACCGCCGTCAACCGCAAGCGTGAAACCGTTTACATAGTCCGACGCGGACGATGCAAGAAACACAGCCGCGCCTTGCAAGTCCTCGGGAGTGCCCCATCTGCCGGCGGGTATGCGCGATAAAATGTCCGAGCTTCTCTCCCCGTCTTGGCGAAGGGCTTCGGTGTTGTTGGTCGCCATATAGCCGGGAGCTATGCCGTTTACGTTAATGCCGTACTCAGCCCATTCGTTGGCGAGGGTCATAGTGACGCCCTTGATTGCCGATTTCGACGCCGTGTAAGAGGGCGTCCTTACCCCGCCTTGATAGGATAGCATAGACGCGATATTTATTATTTTGCCGCCCGTGCTTTGCTTTATAAACTGCTTTGCAACGGCTTGCGTCAAAAAGAAAACCGTCTTTAAATTCACGTTTAAAACGCTGTCCCAATTCTCTTCGGAAAACTCGATGCTGTCTTGCCGCTTGATAACGCCCGCGTTGTTGACGAGAATATCTATTTTGCCGAACTTTTTAAGCGCGCTTTCTATTATCGTAGGAATTACGCTTGTATCGCTTAAATCGGCAATAACGTTGTAAAAGTTTTTGCCGCAAGCGGCAGCCGTTTCGTCGCTCGGTCTGCGGGATACCCCGACAACCTTTGCTCCCGCTTCGGCATAAGCTTTACATATGCCTTGCCCAAGCCCCGTGTTGCTGCCCGTGACGATTGCGACCTTATCCTTTAAAGAAAATTTGTCAAGTATCATTTTATCCCCCTAAACTTATCTTACATCCTAAACCCGGGTTTTGCAATACCCCCAAGGATTAATTATTTATCGAACGCGACCTCACCGCCGGCGGGAATTTCGTAAATTTTGCCGCGAATTTCCAAATAGACCCCCATATATGACGGATTAAACGCCCTTTCTCCGTCCAAAGAAAATATTAAACGGTTATAGGCTTGAATATAGTCGTAAATTTCGCCGTTCGTCGCAAACCACACGTCGTTTTTGTATTTTGACAGCTGCGCGCAAGCGTTTTCAATAAAATTCCAGTTGTTATCGTCGTCGAATTCGTAGCTATGCCCCCATATATATAGCAAATACGGCTCTCTGTGCTTAAATTCGTCGGTTGGCGAGGCAGATAAAAATTTTGTCAAAAGTTCGCCGAATTTCGGGTCGCGGTGGTGGCAAGTGGGCTTTAACCGCAGCCAATCTTCGGGAATACCGAACGAATACGACGGCTCGGTAGTGCGGGCGTAAGCTACGCCCAAATTTGCAATTGCCGCCACAATATCATCGTTATAACCGTTGTATGCGTAAGCCATTCCGCGCACGACTCGTCCGAATTTGTTTTCAAGATAAAGTCGGTTTTGCAAGACCTCGTTGATAGCCTCGGGCAAGGGCACTTTGTTTAAAAATATGTGTCTTGCGCCGTGCAAGGCTACCTCGTGAACGCCGCACGAAAAAGCGTTGTAGGTTTCTTCCTCGTTCATTCGGTCGTGCCAATTCTCGCAGTCGAATAATAGGCTGTTGAGGTTGAACGTGCCTTTAACTCCGTACTTGTCGAAAATATTTATAAGCTTTAAATCGGCTTTTACCCCGTCGTCGTAGCTGAAAGTCGCCGCCTTGGCTTTGCCGAGCGGGAAGCGCATATACTTTTCCTCAAACATCTGTCTGAACATCGTCGTCCTCCTCTATTTTGCAATCTGCGTCTCGACTAACCTCTTCTGCGGGCGCGTCGGTAACGCCGACGGCTTCGGGCTGCTCTTTCAAAAGCCCCGAGGACTTCTTCCATCTGCCGGACAAAAGTCTCGATATGAACAACACCGAACGCGCAACCCAATCCGCGCACATTGCAATCCAAAAGCCCATTGCGCCCATTTTGAAGGGCAACATATCGGTAGTCAATACAAAGCATACGCCCACGCGCATTAAAATCATCGAACCTATCGCGGCAAACATTACATACTTTACGTCCGACGTTGCTTTTAAAATTGCGGGCGTTGTAAACGAAAGCGGATATGTAACAAACTGAAACGCAAGACATATATATAAGCAGTTAAGCGCGATTTGCCGTGTGGAATCGGGGTAGTCGTACAACAGCACTATCCACTGCGCAGTGCCCATAATCAGCGCGACGGTGAGGGCGTTCGCTATATAAGAAATGATAAACATTTTCTTTATATAGTATTTGGTTTGGTCTATATCGCCGGTGCCGACCGCTTGCCCTACGACGGTAAGCGCGGAAGTGCCCACGCCGCCGCCGACGACCGAGGCAATGTTATTGATATTGGAAGCGACTGAGTTTGCGTTTGCTTGAATATTGGTGCCGTTTTGCGTATAGTAACCGATATTTATAAAAACCGAGGTCATCAACTTGCCGAGTTGGAATAAGCAAGCCTCGATACCGCTCGGTATGGCAAGGTGCAGAATTTTCTTTATCATAGCCTTGTCGAAGCGGAATTTTTCAAAAATTTTAATATGTACAAGATAGCTTTTTTTGCAAAGCAAGCACAGCATAAAGATTGCGGGCACAAAGCGGCATATAAAAGTTGCAAGCCCCGCGCCTATCACTCTTAGCCCGAGAACATAGATAAACAGCGCGTTGAACCCGACGTTTAAAGCGCAAGATATTACCGCACTCGTCATTGTGTAAACAGACTTTCTTTGTGCGCGCAAAAGCGCGGCGCAAGCATTGAAAACCCCGATAAACGGGAACGATGCGGCAGTAAGGTAAAAATACTGCTGCATGTAGTCGAAAGTATTGTCGGGCGCTCCGCCATAAAAAAGCTTTAACAGCGGCCAATTCAAGGCAAGGCATAGGACCGCAAGCCCAATCGACACCAAAAATACCAACACAAGGACTTGCTTCGCGCTTCTGTTAGCGTCGTCGATATTCCGTGCGCCTATAAATTGCGAAGTTATTATCGCGCCGCCCGTTGCAAAAGCCGAAAACAATTGAATTATCAAATTGTTGATTTGGTCTACGTTAGACACGGCTGTACTTGCGTTTTTGACGATTTCGCCCGCATCGTTTATGTCGGCGATGCTTGAAACCATCATTGAATCGAACAACCCTAAGGAGGTTGAAAAAATTTGCTCGATTATTATGGGCGCAATCAAAAAAAGAAGGGCTTTACCCGTAAACAGCGTGTACTTAGGCTTGGTTTTCGCTTCCGACATTACTTCCCCTCCTTATAAATTCATTATATTGTAATACTTAAATATATAAAAGTAAAGCGATTGAATTGCGCCCGCGTAAAGGAAACGCGGGCGCAAGCTGTAATTTATTTATTCTCTTATTCGGTTGTCCGTGCAAGTCACGCGGAAATATTTAAAGGTCGCGCTGCCCTTGCCGCCGTTGCCGCGGGCGTAAACGCCTATCTTCGCGCCCGTCCAAACGCCGCCCTCGGCGTAGAACTTGCGCGTGAACGCGTTTCCGCCGAACGAGAATTTATAAGCCAACAGATTGGGGGATTCGAACTTAGCCGAAAGCTTAAAACTTACGCTACCCTCGTCATATGGTTGGCTTTTTGCAAGCGTTTCGTCCTCTTCACCGCCGATTTCACCCTTGCGGATTTCAAGGAAATTCTGCCCGCCGCGCCGCACTACGCAGCAATAGGCGTAGCTTTTGCCGAAAACGGCAAAACCCGCCTCGTCCCCGTCGTTTACAAGATTAAGCTTGCACTTGCAGTTAACGGCAAAGTTTTTGTACTGTACCTTTTGCATAAACAGTTGCGGCAAGTCGGAAAGCGCGGATTTTTCGAATAGGCAGCAGTTAAGTTTTAAGCCGCGTTTGAAGGAGTACCACTCCTCCCGTCTGTTGGCGGGGGTTTGCCAAACGGGGGAAAGCCTATCGCCGTCGAACTCGTCGGAAGGGTTGATTTTTACGCCGTTCGAAAAATCGACGGGATAATCGCCGAAAGGCACGGGCGTGCCCGCCAAACCGTCGTCGGACTTGCCGCAAATTATCCAATCGTCACGCCAAACAGCGGGTTGCAAGTGAACTACGCGCCCGTACGCGCCCATATCTTGAAAGTGCATAAACGCCCACTGTTCGCCCGCGTCGTCCAAGTCGATAAGCGCGCCTTGGTGAGGCCCGTTTACGGCGGTGTCGCCTTGCATCAAAATTATTTTCGTTTCCCAATCGCCGTAGATTTTCTCGCTGCGGAGCGCGACTTGCCACCCCGTTTTGACGCCGCCCGCGGGGGCAAGAATATAAAAATACTTGCCGCGGCGGTAAATTTTTGGTCCCTCGATTTTGGGTGCGAGGTCGCGCCCGTCGTAAATTATTTTGTATTCGCCCTTGATTTCTTTAAGCTCCTCGTCCGCCTCGATAACGGCAAGGCGGGAATTAAAGCCTATTCTGCTTTTTACGAAAGCGAAAACTATATAGCACTTGCCGTCCGCCCAAATAGGGCAAGGGTCCTCGTACCCCGCGCCGGTAAAAAGAGGGCGCAACAATGACCATTTGCCGTAGGGGTCGGCGGCTTCGGCAACAAAAATACCCTCGTCGGGGAAGGGAATCAAGCAATAAAATTTACCGTTATGATACCGCAGCGACGGCGCCCAAACGCCTTGACCGTGGCAGACGTCGTTATACTTGGAAAAGGGGAGTTCATCCAAAACGTAGTTAATAATTTCCCACTCCACAAGATTTTTAGAGTGCAAAACGGGCACGCCGGGCACATGGTTGAAGCTGGACGCAACCATATAAAAATCGTCGCCCACGCGTATTACGTCGGGGTCGGAATAATCGCTGAACAATACGGGGTTTTCGTACTTCATTTTTTCACCTTTTCTGTTTTGGGTATATTAAAATACTCGAATATTTTCCCGAAATTTTCGGCTGCTTTTTCAAATTTTGCCAAGCTTTTTATTTTTTCGATTTTTTGCGGCGAGATTTTTTTCTTGCCCGATATCTCGTTATAAATATTCAACTTGCGTTCGGGGTCCTCGAACAAATCTTCCAAGCAGCCGCGTTTGCCTTCGCCCATAAAATAGCAAAGCCCGGACGTGCCTTCGATATATTCGATAATTCCCTCGTAGTGGGGGTGCTGTTTTTTGTGCGAATCTGTTTTGAATTTGTTATCGTTATCTATTATCATAACTACTTTTTTACCGCTTTTATGCAGCAAATAGAAGCATTGCAAAACGGCTTCGCCGTCGCAGACGTGGACGTTGTAATCGGATAAATCGTAACCCAAAAGCTGAGCAAACTTTTCTATGCAAGTTTTATCCGCGACGCCTTCGACAAGAACGGTTGTATCCGAAAGGTTGAATACAAGGTCTTTATAAAAATCGAACGAACCCCAAATTGCCTCTAACTTGGTTTTCGAATTTTCCGCGTTGAAGTCGAGTTTTGCAACCTTAGTCCCCGCATCGCCCATTTCAACGCCGTAAATTTCCTCTTCGAAGGAAAGCATATTCGGGCTGTGCGTGGAGTAAAAAATATTGATTTTATTTCTTTGCTCCAAAGCCTCGATTTCCTTGCGGAACTCCGTTTGCGCCTGCGGGTGCAGAAAGGCTGCCGGCTCGTCTATTAACAGACAGTCACCCTTTTTCAAAAGTCTTTTGACGAAAACGTAGGTTAAATACCACCTTCTGCCAAGGCTTGTGTTGTTAAAACTTGTCTTTTCGCCGTTCTTTTCTATAACGAAAAGTTCAAGCGAGCTTTCCGACAATTCAAGCTTGTATTTAATGTCCTTATCGAACGTTAGCTTTTGGTGTTTGAAAAACTTATCGTTTAAAATTTTGACTATTTGGGTTTTTCGTGCGTTCGAAAGCTTGTTAAATTCTTTTATGCGTTCGCCCTCTTTATAATGTTCGCCGACCTTCAAAAAGTTGTCGAACGCGTCCGTTATGGGATTATAAGAGTTTAAGTTGCGTTCCCTTTTGTTCGACCTTCGGAAATCCCCGTCATTGATAAACAGCATAGAATTTTCGTTGTCTAAAAAATAGCATTTGCGTTGCATCTCGCTTTTTAAAGCTTCGTAAAACGTTTCGACTCGCTTATTCAATTCTTCCCGTTTATTCCAAAATCTTTCGTCGCAATCGCGCACCAAATTATAAACTTCTTTTACAAGAGCCGAAAACCGATTTAAAATTTCGTTTATCTCGGTGTTTTCTTGTTTCAATCTGTCGTTTAATTCTTCAACGATTCTCTTTAATTCGGCGTTTGCCTTTGCAATTGTCTCTTCGGTAATTCCGAAACAATGCGCGGTCATTTTGTTTGCCCTAAACTCGTGTGCGGTTATTTGCGGCACGGAAAAACCGTGGTATGAAATATCGAAATTAAGCCGCCCGTCGTTTTCGTAATCGAATTTTAAAACGCCGCTTTGCATCTGAGCCAAAAGATTATTCAGTTCTTTTTGCGTTCTGTCGAAATCGCTTTTGGCATTATACAAGTGCTCCTCGAATTGCCGCTTCCCGTCATTATAATATCCGCGGAAAACTTCTTCGTCCGCAGAAAAACAGAGGAAGCTGTCGTAATCGATGTCTTTTAAGAAATCTTCGATAATTTGCAAATATTTTTTAGAGCTTATATCGAACCGCGCCTTTATATCTTTAAGCCGCTCGTTATATTTTTTTACTGAAATTTCTATTGCGGGGACTTTCGCCCATTTAACGTCGGGCTCGTTGCCATAAAAGGTAACTTCTATTTCATCGAGGTTGCCCGCGCACCTTTCGTCCTCCGTTATGGAAAAGTATTCCGCCGTTTCGGCTTCGTCGAGTTTATAGGTGCGCTTAACGACGATATCCTCCGCGCCGTCGAAATAGTAAATTTTACCCGAAAGCGCAATATGAATCGCCTCTAAAATATTGGTTTTGCCGCAGCCGTTTTTACCCGTAAAAACCGTGGGCTTGCTGCCCGTCAAGTCGATTTTTATAGGTTCTTTTATTGATTTATAGTTTGAAATTTCTATACTTTTAAGTTTCATATGTAAAGAAATAATAGCACACGAAACGATACCTTTCAAGCGTTTTGGAAAAAATATTAAAGCCGTGGAGGGCAAATGCGCCCTCCACGGCGGTTTTCAGTTTTTTGCAAAGAAGTAATCGTGTACGGCTTGCTTGCCGCCTTGCCTTCGCCGATGAACACGGCCCTATCGCATAGGGCTTCGGCGCAGCGCATATCGTGCGTGACGGTAATCATAGTATTGCCGCATTTGTCGTGCAGAATGTCAAGAATTTTAACAAGCTCGCATAGACCTTTATAGTCTTGTCCGACGGTAGGCTCGTCCAAAAGCAAAACCTCGGGCTTGCCCGCCGCGACGGCGGCAATAGAAACCCGCCTTTTCTGCCCCTCGGACAGCGACTGCGGGTGGCGCTTTCTTATACCTTCCAACCCGAACAGCCGTATCATATCTTCGGCGTAATCTTTGGAAACGGCGTTAAAAGCTATTTCCTTTTCCACCGTGGGCATAAACAGTTGATAGTTGGGGTTTTGATATACCACGCCCACGCTTTTAACCGGTTTTTCTTACACATAAAAATAAACGGCAAAACTTAACCACCGTTTATTATTATATTATTTTATTAAAATATTGTCAAACGCCTTTTAGGCTTAACCGACCGTTTTTTTACGTTATTTATATGTTTTCGAACAGCTCGGGGAGAGATGACGCGCCATATATGGCAAACGTTTTTAAGCGCATTAAAAGTTTAATAATCGTCGGTGAAGCGGTGCTTTTCGCCATTTTTATCCTTGTAGGCAATGACGGTGGCAAGGCTGACGTTTTCGACGCTTTTGAAGATGTTTTGTTCGATTTCGGGGTCGTCCTTTGCAAGCGCGCGGATAAGCTCTTTCATCTTTTGCCGCTTGGAGCCCGTAGGGGCGCATGTAGCGCATTGTTCGGTGAATTTGCAAGCGCACTGCAAAAAGCGCAAGTTATTATAGTCGCGCCAAGCCTTTATGTCTTCCTCTCGAATGTAATACATAGGGCGGATAAGCTCCATTCCGGCAAAGTTCGTGCTTTTTAGCTTGGGCATCATCGTCTGTACTTGACCGCCGTAAAGCATACCCATTAATATGGTTTCTATTACGTCGTCGTAGTGATGACCGAGGGCAATTTTGTTGCAGCCGAGTTCGCGGGCTTTGCTGTATAAGTAACCGCGACGCATTCTCGCACAGATATAGCACGGCGATTTTTCGATATTGAACACGCTTTCGAAAATATCCGTTTCGAAAACGGTGACGGGGATATCGAGCAGCTTTGCGTTGCGTTCTATCGCCTCGCGGTTGGCTTTGGCGTAACCCGGGTCCATTACAAGAAATTCGAGTTCGAACGGAAATTTGTTGTGACGACGTATCTCTTGGAAAAGCTTAGCCATTAAAAAGCTGTCCTTGCCTCCCGACATACACACGGCGATTTTATCGTTCTGCTGAATTAAACCGTATTCGACGATTGCCTTTGCAAACTTTGTGAAAAGCTGTTTATGGAATTTTTTCTGTATGCTCTTTTCTGCGAGCCTTGCCGCGTCGAGCGTTATGTCTTCTTTCATTTCCCGATTTGTTATTTTACCGCGTTGTTGTATTGGTCGTCGGAGACGGGCTCACACCATTCGGTTTTGCCGTTTTCCGCGGGCACCTCTATTGCAAGGTGCGAAAACCACTTGTCCTTTCCCGCGCCGTGCCAATGCTTTATGCCGACGGGGATATTTATAACGTCGCCCTCTTTCATTTTTACCGCGGGCTTGCCCCATTCTTGATAGAAACCCTCGCCGCCGACGCAAACAAGAATTTGTCCGCCGCCTTTTGTCGCGTTGTGGATATGCCAATTATTGCGGCACTTCGGCTCGAACGTAACGTTGGCAATAAACACTTGCTCCTTGCTTACGGGTGCAAGATAACTCTGTCCTTTAAAGTATTTCGCATATGCATCGTTAGGCGCGCCGACGGGGAAAAAGATTGTATTTTGATATTCGTCCTTTGCGGTTTTTGCGGGCTGAACTTCGTTCCAAACTTCCATTGCAAGGTTGAAGGTCGCCCAACCTTTCGGCCAACCCGCGTAAAACGCAGTATGAGTAATTGCCGCAACAATCTCGTCTTTTGTTACGCCGTGATTTTTTGCGTTCTGCAAATGGTGTTTAAGCGAGCTGTCGCAAATACCTTGCGACATAAGCGAAACAACCGTAATTATACACCTTGTCTTTAAATCGATTCCCGCATTGTTCCAATTTTCGCCGAACAGCACGTCGTCGTTGTAATGCGCAAATTCGGGCGCAAACTCTCCGAGGGCTTCTCTGCCCGCCGTCTGAACGATTTTTTTACTCATCGCTTGTCCCCTCTATACTTTTTCTATTAAGCGTAAATTTGCTACGCCTATTTTTGCGGCTTAAAACAACCAACGTCTCGACATTGAAATTGCCTTCACACAAAAATTTTCTGATTTCCTCCCCGTTGCGGTAGATAGGAAAGTTAAATTCTATCCACTTTAAAGGCGGTTTGTTCTCCCAATGCGGGTTGAGCTGGATTTCTTTTATCAGATAAGTTAAAAGATTCTTCTGCTCGTCCTCGTCTATTATATCAAAAAGCTCGGAAAAGTTCAATAAAATTTTGTAGATATTCTCTAACGTTATTGCCTCTTCTTCCATAGCCTTTTTACGCAGGTTTGCGTCGGCAATCAGTTCTTCTATCTCGGCAATCGTTTCGTACATTCCGTCAAGGCGGGCATTCATATCGTGCATCTTTCTTTCACGGAACTTCGTATCAAAAGGTAACGTATCTATTTCCTTTTCCAATCTTGCCTTATTCAGCTCAATCTCGTTAAGCCTATTTTCAAAGTTTTTTATTTCCTTGTCGATATCGTCGTTCTTGCCGATACTTCCGATTCTGTCTTTAATCGCCTGAGCAAAATATTTTTCGCTTACGATTTCCTTTACCGCTTCTATCACAAGCGGCTCGATTACGCTTTTCTTTAAGTCTGCTTTGTATTCACAAAACTTTCCTCTGTCGTGTTTGTTCTTTCCACAAACATAATAGCCAACTTCTTTATACGTTCCGTCCTTTTTTGTCCAACAATGTCTGTTTGCATACATTGGACCGCCGCACACGGGGCATTTCAAAAGCCCCATCAATAAATGCGTTCTGTCCTTGCCGTATTTCGAAGCAAACTTTTTTCCTGTCGTCTGCCGCTTTGGTACATTTTCTTGGCTTTGTATTCTGCCGTGGACAAATGCTTTTTAAGGCTGCCTTCGCGCCCGCGTTCCAATCCCCAACGCGTGCCGATAACCTCGTGAAAATCCGTTTGCAATTTCGTAAGCTCAGCGCGGTTAAACGAGTCTTTACAGCATAACCGCCCGTTACTTATAGGCATAAGATTTAAGTGAAGTGCGGGGTTGTTTCGTCATTGTGAACGACTGCGGATATGATATTTTTTTTCCGTATTTTTCCGCAAAGCACCTTGTGCATTGAGCAAAAAAATCTTCTTGCTCTTCCGGCGTTAGTTCTTCGAAAAACTCTCTGTCCGAGCCTATGACAAAGGACGCCATAAGCACGGCGTCATTTCTCGGTTTCGCGGGTAAGTTCAACTGCTCAATCCGTTTGTTGATAAACTCCGCATAGGTACAGTACCGAGCGAATGTGCGGTAATTGTTTTTCGTTGTTTCGCTGTCTATCTGCGGATTACTTGCTTCATAGTTTTCATCTCTCTCGTTTTCCTTTTCGATAGGACAAATATCCGTCTTATGATACTTCTCCATATGGCATACCAAATAATTGATGTTTTCAAGTCCTCCTTATAATGATTTTTTTCTTTGTTGCGTGGACGAAAAGATTTCGCACGCTTCGCGCCGGTCGCAATTAGGAGGTGGTTACAATATACGATTAAAAGACTTTGCGGCGGTCTCAAAATGTTCGCGTGTGGACAAAAGACTTTTCAAATGAAGCGTAAAGCGGAGTTTGTTTTGACAAAAAGTATAGCCCACTATACTTCGCAAGCGAAGTGTGGGCGCGACGCGTTAAGCAAACAGTCCGGTGGACTGTTTGTAGCCAAAGCGGGGAGCAATTCAAAAAATTACTTTACTTATATTGTCATATATCAAAAAATTTTGTCCTAATTTACAGAATATTTTTCGTACAGAAAGGGAAGTTCCAAAGTTAGAACATCCCTTTACTTGTTTGTATTCAGTTGCTTATAAAATTACTCTTTACGTTCCTTGTATTACGCGCTTAAGTTTATAAACCACCCTTTCAAGTCCACATTATCCTCGCGATTTTGAATTATGTATTCCAAGAGTTCTTCCTATCTTGCTTATCACAACGTAAGGCGACATACTCTTCTTCCTAAGCCTTTTAAAACATTTATCGTCAACCATCGTTTTTGAAAATAATATCCCAACGCAAGAAATACTGGAATAAGTATTTGTAAACCTTTACCTAAAAAAGACAGCGGTCGTAAATTTGCCATTTGTTAGTATTTTAAAATTAAATATTATATTGCTAAAGGTTAACTATACGTCAAAAGATATTCTTTCCTACAACAACTATTCTTGAATTAATATACTAACCATGCAGCTTTAAAAATCCCTTAAAGTTGCGTCAATAAGTCCTCGAATGAAGAATATCCTGCAGATGTATTAAAATGTCCTGCATTCTCCACCTTTATTACTTTTGCTCCGATTTTTTCGGCGAAATCGTAAGATAAGTTGTTGGGAACATAAGGGTCGTTTAAAGACACAAAGCAAACGCTTTCTTTTACAAGATTGCGTACAGCGGAAATATCTTCGATAAAGAACGGTGAGTTGACTTTGTCAAACTCGGGGATATCTATAAGTCCGTAGAAAGGTGCGGCGAATACAAGCTTATTAGCTTTCAGCTTATTCTTAATAAGATAATCCGCAATAAATGCGGGCGAAAGGCTGTGCCCGATAAACACTGTGTTCTCGTCTATAAGATGCTTATAAGAATCCATGACCTTACTCCAATTCTCATAGTTTTGAATATCTTCGCCGCAAGGCATTTGAGGGACTAAAACGTTCTTCCCTTTTTTGGTAAGCTCTCCGTAAAGCCATGAAAACCAGTTCTCGAAAGGCGAGCCGTAACTGCCGTGAATAATAACGCAATCGTACATAATTAACTCCTGAAATTTATTTTATTAAAATTTTTTTTATTTTTTCTACAATGCCACTATACATTGCTTCATAAGCATTTTTATCACTCGAATTGAAAATTACCGCATTTTTCTTAGAAAGCTTCTCGGCAAGTTCATAACACTTTTCGTTAGCTTTAAGCTCCTCTGGTAATTCTATTTTATTATTGTATACTACGATAATATCTTTTCCGTTTTGTATTGCCGTTTTTATTTCATTCATAAAAACGTCTTGGTCTATATCGTAGTTCTCGTTCAGACATCTATTAAAAGCGTTGTCCGTAACAATAACTATAACAATTTTAGCTTTTTCTATAGCCTTTTCCAAAACATCGTTGAAATCGGTGCTGACACATTCCAAATCTTTTATATCATAAAAAACGTTGTTGCGGTAGATATTCTCCAAGTTTTCGTAAATCTTGTCGGCAAACAGTCTGCCCCCGCCCTCGGTTCTTCTGTAAGATATAAAAATTTGCTTACCTTCGTGTCTTAAATATTCCTCATGCTCCAAACCTTCCAATAGATGTCCGATATTTGCCTTTACTATATACCACATTATGTTTAACAGCTCTTTCGCCATAAAGGAAACGTCCGAACTTTCCGTATCTTTATCAAAAGATGTTTTATCGGCATTTTCCCAAATGCGCAAAGTTTCCGAAGAAAGTTTGTTTATTATCGAACTGAACTGTACGAGGTCATTCTTTTCCGAAGCAAGGACGTCTACTATCCATACTATATCGAGCGAGTTTGGCAATTTATCAGCAAGATCCTTTGCGTGCGCACATATATATTGAACCGTTCTGCTTATCTCGTGATTGCCGGATATCGGATAACCTGCTTTATTTAACGCTTCAAGGTTCATCAGCGTTATTTGTATATCCGAGTTCCACGTTCCCGTTCCGCTTGTCCAACCGCCGCACTTAAATTCAATACCTTCTGTATTAATTTCGGAAGTAAACTGCTCTACTATCCAGTTGCACGCCCTTTTTATTATTCGGCAATTGTCATAATTATGACCGCATGACACAAGTCCCAAAATGACCCTCGCCGTCACCCACGAAACGCGCTCGGGATAGAACGCACCGCTGTTAAGCTGCATATTTCTTGCGCACTCTATATAACGTTCCGCGTTAATATCTGATATTTCGTCTTCCGCCGTACCTTCAAAACCGAGCAGCAATCCCAAAAGCCAGGCGTTATGGAACTTATAAAAGTCCGTATTTTCACTAAGCTGTGAAAGCGGATAAATTATATGCTTTTCCTCTTCGCGCATAGTAGAGCATATATTTTCCGTAAAATCAACTATTTCGCTTGTCATAGCGTAACTTCTGCCGTTGACGTTTAAATTATCGCCTCCTATATACTCTATCTCGCAATTGTCCACTTTAGGTTGCCATCTTTCCCTTATGGCTTTTGCCTGTTTTTCCCAATACTTTGCGGCACGTCCGTCAAATTCTTTTATTTTTTGTAAAGCTTCGGCGGAAAATATCATAGATGCCATATTAAAGCCCCAAACGAGATCGTGCGAAACTTTCGTATAGAGATAGTCCCGAACCTTTGTAAAGGCCTTCCACAGATTGGCAAACAAGTTACTGCTGTTCTGCACTTCCGTATCCAGCCTTTCGAGCATACCGTGTATCTGACTTTGTCCGTTAAGCATAAGATAGTCGACGGCTATAGTTTCGGGAGGGCAAAGCCACTTCTCTCCCAAATATTTTCCCCTCAAATAGTTGGCAATTTTATTCGCCATACTCCTATGACCGAGATAGACGAATTCCTCCCTGCCATCGGCAGTTTCATCATAGTAAAAACGTATGATACCGCACAAGCGAAGTTCTTTTAATGCTTCCGCGTGCTTTCGCATATATTGGCTTTTAACGTGAATTTCAAACTCGCCAAGTGCCGATATCAGATACAAACATTTATTGCACTCGTCCGAAAGCATTATGTGCTTTGTACAGTCGGCGTAAATGTCCTCGAACAACTGATTGCTTGTCGGATATATACCGCCATTGTTTTTTAAATACCGTAATATGCAGCTTGCGACAAGCACATCGCAACGGCTGTCGAATAGAATTGCTTCCTCGAATTGATTATAGCCCGAAACGCGGACTATTTCTATTATCTGTGTTTTACTGTTGCAGACAAGACTTCCTACTGTACAACCGAGTTCTGTTTCCGCAATGCTTTTTATAAGGCTCTGCGCCTTGGTCCAACATAGCAAAATAACGCAGAAATTTATATTTAAAGTTTCACATACCGTCCGCGTCACTCGGATAAAATCGGATACTTCTGCCGGCTTTGCCTGCGCATTGTCAAAAACAATATATGCTTTGCTGAATTTATCAGATTTTAAAAGCGAACACACAATATTGTGTACCGAAGCGTTTACGTTTGCAAGATCAAACCATATGACCGATTTGCCCAGCACTTCCAAAGACTTGACTGCTTGCGCCACGGCTACGGTCTTGCCAGCAGAACTGTTTCCCGATATTACGGCGCACTTAATGTTCTTAGACAAAAGCATTTCTTTAATGCTGTCTACCACTTCGGTAACGGCATAGCCGTCAACTGTAATTTTATCGTATATATCAATATCGATTACGTTATTAGCTTTTATCTGCTCTTCGGAATTGGCTGAAGTGCTATTTACAAGATCGCCTACCGCCGAAGCGAAAGCTCTATCAAGCTGCTTGTAGAATTTAGGCATTACAATATCATCGATATCGTCCGCATCAGCGTCATTGTATCTAAGTATAAAATCCTCTAATGATAACTCCGCAACACTTCTGTCGCCTAAACTTAATATTTTGCCGTCAAACCGAAGAATATCTTCACGCACCGAATACTTGTAAACAAAGTATTTGACGCATAAATCAGATAGAGCAGAAACTTCGGGGGATTTACCTTTCAGACATACCTTAAAACATTTTGAAAGCTCCGCTGATATTAATTGATTCAACATTTGTTTTTCGTCAGTATTTTTCATATTAATCTTTTGATAACACCACACGGATATAGCGGGAAGGATACAGCTCGCCGGAAACTTCTACGTCCTCGATATAATTCAATTTAAATCCGCAATTTTTTATCGTTTCGAGAATATGCTCCTTCGTTCCCAAATGATTGCTAACCATTGTTTTGGCGTAGTGCTCAGCCTTTTCCCCTACCTCGTCGGCAGTCAGGTTTATATGCCTCTCCCAAACCGCAGACCTCTCTATTGCTTTTGCCTTGAATTTTTGAACGGCTTCTTCAGTCGGGACATCGGGACAGATGTGCTTATCATCGTGAACACGTATTGTAGTAACCACAATACCGCCGTTTTTAAGCATGCTGTACCATTTATTAAGTACCTGTGAAAGTTGATCACCCTTAAACCTTGTTAGAAATGCGTCAGCACATATCATAGAAAATTCGCCTTGGGCCTTCATATCAAAAACATTGGTCTGCAATGCATTAATCTTCTGACCGAATTTATTTGCATACCAGCGGCAGGCAAACAACGGAGTTTCACACAAATCCAAAACACTTATCTCTGCATTAATATTTTTGCGTTTTGCTGCATTGATTACGTAAGCAAGCATGGAATAATCCGCCGTACCGCTGATTAAAACTTTGGCATGGCTGCCGCCCGGTGTATTTGATAAAAGTTTTTTCATGTAAAAGTCGTGATGCCAACTCGGAGTAGAAACCATATTCAGAAGACGAAGATATTGCCATATTGAATGATACCATTGACAAGAAGTATCGTTCACATGGTCGTGAGAACAGCATAAGCTTGCAACTTCATACAGCATGTCCGCACTTTGCATCAGCGGTTCTTGCAAAAAATCGTCAGAATATATTATTTTTTCTTGCGACTTGCAAAATTCAATCCATTTGTTACAGTCTTCAAGTGTATTTTTGTCATCAGTCAGAATATTGTTCATATCCGCCATAGACGGATTAACTATTGCCGTTTTATTATCGAAAAGTATGAATTCTCTGAATTCGGGAAGCTTTTCCCCTTCCGCTTTGCTCAATGCCACAACCGCGGAGTCTATGCCGAATTTTTTATCCCGTGCAATTAGGTAGTTGCATTTATTGTCTTTTAACTGTTTAAGATATTTAACCACATATACTCTTTTAACCGAGACCTTCTCTGTGCGGTAAAATATGTCATATATCTGATTGTCGTTAAAAGCGTTTTCAAGATTTGCAACCTGAACAATTTGTCTGACTCCCTCCGCAATTATCGTGTTTATTACTTTACCGAGCAATGCTTGCGGTATAGTTGCGTCCTTATTGCACTTAGCATAATAATCAACCAAAATTTCTTTAATCTTGTCATTAATCATAATCGGACTTCCTTAGTTTTAATTCATATAAATTATATCATGTTCACAAGAATCATGCAAGAGCACTAATAAGATAAGTATCTGTGACTATTGATAAAAATACTAATTTACTTCGGTTTCCAAAGTCCAAGCCAAGGTTCTGCGTGGAAATTATATAAATGCTTAATCATATCAAATTTAGGATTGGTATTTGGCAGCTCTGACAACTTTTTAAATAATTTATAAATCGTTTTATATCCGTCTGAATGTTATAGTTGTTCACAAATATCGGGATTATTGCAATATCCCTCTTCAATATTTCATCTAACTCTATCTTAACAATATCATCATTTTCATAACAACGGTCAAAAAAGCCGTCTGTTAAAATAAGTAAAGCAACTTTTACCGTATTTAATATAGCATTAATATGCTTAAAATCATCATTAGATTTATTGTGTTTAGGAGCAAAAAAGCAATCAAATCCGTCGATTTTCTGCAATTCAGAATAAACATCCAGCCCAATATATTTACCATCTTTATGAGGATCGTTGTCTCCTCGATAACAAATAAAAATATTATAATTGCTATTCATGCTTAGTACCTATTATTAAATATTTATTTCCAACCCGTTTTCATTAACATAAGAACACCAAATGCCGTTTTCAACTATCTCTTCACGGGCAATTTCTTTTACAAATCTTTCAATTTCCATACTATGATTTTTTACTTCATTCCATCTTGCGCAAGCGGACGCATAAAATTTACTCATCTTTTCATTGTCGTCCGCTTTACGGTCGTAGGAAAGCTTCCCCCAATAGCTTGATGCAAGCAGCGAACCCACAGTAGCCGTTCCAAGCACTATTGCCGCAAAATTCCGCCAGCTGACTTGCGCAATGAAACTACCTTCCCAGAACCAGCATATATCGCAAGCCCTTAATAAGCATGCAACTACTTCAAATATAAAAATTACAAAGTATACTACAACAGTTGCAATCTGAAAACATTTGGAAAGATTTTTAAACAATTGAGCTTTCTTATTGTTATGGGCTTTCTTCTTATTGTGATATCTTAACTGTCCTTCTGGGTCTTTATTATTGCCTATCCACACATCAATAACTTTACTCGTATTGATTTTTAAATTTTCGAAATTACTGATTATTTCTAACGCCTGAACAGCTTTTTCTATCCAAACCATTTCAACCTTTTGCGACCACGCATACAAATCGCATATGTTAGTTACGGCAGATTCAGTTAGACACATCGAAGTATAAAACTGTATCCTAAGTGCTTCCGCAAAAGCCCGATATTCAATATATTTTTTATGATAAGCCTTTCTGTTCCCAAATACCGTAAGAAATAAGATAGCGCCTATCGCTATCGTGCAAGGGAATATCATATACGGTAACGAAGCGTCGTCGTATATCAAAAATGTACCAGCGACAATCGTACCGATGATAGCAAGAAACAAAATAAATATATTGTATTTGGTTTGATTTTTGGCGTAGCTAAGCGTATCCGCCTTTGAATAATGCCGTCTTAAATTTTTGCGGTACTCGTCCAGCCCATCAGCTGTTTCCCACAGCTTAATTTCATCCTGCGGAATATCGACCTTCTCAGCATTATACTTTACGGTTTTTAATATTATATCTTTTAAAAAGATTGGCGGGTTATCAAGAAGTGAATAATCAGCGTAGCTCTCCCCTTCATCGTCGGCAAGATTACTTATAAGCCATTTTTTATTAATATCCGCTTCGGCACCGTCACCTTGCCTGCGTGACTTTATCCAGATTACCGCGGAATCGTTTATCATTCCGGGGCGAAATAATTTATCCTTGTCGAGAAATTTATGTTCTAAGGCAAACTTAATGACCTCTACCGTCCCACACCCATATTGACCCTGCGGCGGCTTGCCGTCCCAAAGTGCTATAAGCACGTGCGAATGTTCCGCTATATAAATTCCCAATTGACGGTATTCGTAGCTTTCGTCGTCAATATCTATAGTTTTTTTTATCCACGCTTTATTTTTCTCTATATCTGGCGAATAAATAATCCGCCCGCCCCGCGAACGCACGCGCAATAGATACTCGTCTAACCTTTTCTTATCCGCTTCATCCTTTGCCAGCGCATCCTCGTACTCTTGCCCCGAGGTTATTCCTACTTTCTTCAAAGTGCTTTGATGGAGATCGAAGCTTTGTTTATATTTTTCTTCCTTGCACGGAAGCACCGCGTATACTTCTATACCAAGCTCGAAAGCTGCTTCCGCGCACAGCATATCCGCACCTTGCGCAAACGCATTCAGCATAATTATAGGAGTGTTTTCTCCACCCTTTTTCCCGTTTTTGCAAAGGTTCTGAATTTCTTTCAAACTTTTTGCAATCTGCGTCTTGATTGCGGGCTTATCCTCGTCGACTATATTTCTATGCCCTGTAACTCCGACAACGATAGGAATTTTATCGTTTTGTAGCATAATAAACTTACTCCTTTTCTTTAGTGTGCTAAAATTAAACTATAATCTCAAAATGCTTTAAGGCGGCTCTTATCGCTTCCACCATTTTCGGTGTGGGATGCGGACGAGGGTGTTTTAATTCTTCAACGGCATTTGGAGCGTCGTACATAGGCAAACCTAAATCTAATTTGACTTCGGCGATATATGCCGTGTGGACTTTGAAGCCGTAAGTTTGTTCGATATACTCCTGTATCATTTTGTAAGTAACTTTCTCTTTCGGCTTGCGTTCTTCGGCTCGTTCTTTGATTTTCTTTAACGAAAACTGTCCCTCTTTCTCCCCGAATTCTACGTCGATGTTGATATGACTTTCGGGAATTTTTTTGGAAAGAACGACGAGCGTCTCACACCATTTCGTTTGGGGGAACATATCAAACGGAGTTACGGAAATAATCTTATAATCGCTTTCGGGTGCGGGGTTTTTAACAAGGGTTGCGCCGTCCTCTATAAGCGCGCCCGTTAACAGTCCCAAGTCGCGCGCAAGGGTTGCGGGATTACAACTTACCAAAATTATTTTGTCCGCGCCGCTTGCGCTTACGGCTTTGACTACACTGCGCTCCATACCCTTTCGGGGCGGGTCGCAGACGATAATTCTGCGCATGCCCTCGGTTAGAACAAAAATTTTTTCTATCTCGTTTTCGACCGCGCCGCAAATGTTAATCATTTTGCCGCCAAGTCCGTTGGCTTCTTTCAGCTCGTCGGCGCAACGGGAAGCTTCTTCAACGATTTCAACCCCGTACGCGGCGCCGCACTTTTTGGCAAGCATTGCTGTAAGCATTCCGCCGCCGCTGTACAAGTCCAAGGCAACCGCGCCCTCTTCGGCTTCTTCGAGCACGCGCGCATACAATTTTTTTCTGATATCGTCGTTTACTTGCACAAAGGTTTGCGCGCCCACGCGGTATTTAATTCCGCCGCTTTCCGCCTCGAAATAGCCTAAACCGCGGCATATATGCCACTCTTTCGAAAAAATCGCGTTCCCCGCGGACGGGTTTATGTTCAAAAGAAAAGTAAAATCTTGAAAATCTTTTTCGAGTTCGGCTATTAAAAAGCCGCAATCGACCTTTTTTGCCGCAACAAGGGCGAAAATATACTTGTTTCCCACTTGCCGCACGACTATTCGGCGCAGCACGCCCGTACGCGTTTCCTCGTTATACCCCCGAATATGCTGCACTTTCGCGTATTTTTTGACCGCGGCAATAATCTTTTTTATCCATTCGGCTTGAATCAAGCAATCGTCGGTATCGACTATTCTGTGGCTGTGGCGGGCGTAAAAACCGCACACAGTTTCCCCTTCCGCGTTCACGCCTATGGGCAAGGCAAGCTTGTTTCTGTATCTGAATTGGCTATCGCAAGGCACGGTTTCGTCAACTTCCGCTTTCAGTCCGCCGATTTTCCGCAAAACCGAAGCGACAGCGTTCCTTTTAAAGGCAAGCTGAGCCGCGTAATCCATATGCTGAATATCGCAACCGCCGCACTTGTAAAACACGGGGCAAGGCGGATTGGTGCGGCAATATACCTTAGTTTTGACGTTTTCAAGCTTGCCGTAAACGATATTGCCCTTGACCTTTAACGCCTTAAACTCCACCTTTTCCCCGACAAGACAAAAGGGCACGAACGCCGTCGTGCCGTCAATATCGATTATTCCCTCGCCGTCGGTTCCGAGCCCCGAAACGGCGCCTTGGTAAATGCCGTTCTTTTCCATTATTTTTTAATTCTGTAAACTATTCTGTTGATTAAAATTTGACACTTGAAAATGAGATAATCGTAGACGATAAACCCAACCGTACCCACGGTAAATATCAAGAGGAAAATGTACCTATTGATAACCTCGTACACCTCTTCGGGGAAAAGCGCGCCGCCGAGCATTCCTCCGAAAACGAGGTAGTAGCCGACAATTAAAGTGCAATCGAACCAAGCGGCTTTGATAGCCAAAGCTAGCCATTTGTTGACTTTAAAACGGATTTGCAACGCGTTTGCAAGGGGGTGCAGACCGAAAAAAACAGCGAAAGGCACCAAGTCCCAAAATTTGACCGCCGCGCCGAGGACGACGGCAAGAATTACCGTGCCCAAATAGGCAAGAAACCCGCCGCGAAAAAACTGCTTTGAAAGGGGCACCATTAGCGCGATAACGGCGATAAGGTAGCCCGTTGCGGTAAGCGCGCCAAGCCCCGTCATTATCCCAAGCGACAGCGCAAGCGCCGCCACGGCGCAAGATATTCCCGAAAGGGCAATTTCAAAGGTTTTGTTGTTTCCGTTTTTCCCCATTTTAATTTAATAGCAAATTCCAAATAATTTACGGCAAGGGTAAAAAATCACACTTTTGCCCTTGCACCCGATTTGCGCATTCTTGCCCCTCGGCGCGGGTGAAGCGCCGCAATTATACGTTTGTGCGCCCTTAAAGATTGCGGCATAGAGGCGAGGACAAACTTCTCAAAACAGCACAGTGCGCTGTTTTGTCGTCCGAGGTGAGCGTTGCGCATTATACGCGCAGTCGCGGTGACCGAAAAAGGCGTTGTCCTTACGCCGTTTGAGAGAGGAGCCTCTCCAATCACGAAAAACTTTATTCGCTGAATATAATAAAGTTTTTGTAAACTAAGTTATCGGCAACAGCCGTTGCACAGACAGTTTAAACACATATTAAGATAGCAGCACTCGATACAGCTTGCGCAGAAGTTCCCGCCCATTTGGTTATCGGACGATTGCGAGTCCATAGTCTGTCCTTGATAAGCGCTTTGGTTGCCCGCGTTTTGCCCCTGTGCGTTTGCTTGCGAGTCGTGGGTCATCTTTTCGTTCAGCTTGCGGTAAGCTTCTTTATACTTGGCGTTTTCGGGCTCTAACTGAATGGCGATTTCAAGCTGTTTTTTGCTTTCGTTTATCCAATTTTTGCGGTAGAATACTACGCTTTGCAAATAGTGCCATCTGCCGCCGCGCTCGTTAAAGCTGTCCAAAGCGTGCTGCGCGTCGGTGATATTGCCGTCTTTTAAATATTGCTCTACCTTCTCGAAAAGGTCGCCGCCGTCAAACGAATTGCTTTCGTTAAGCTCGCTTTCAAGCTCGGAATAGGCAACGTCGATTTTAGTAAGCATTTTAGCCGCCTCGTTGCCGACCTCGCCGTCTTTAAATCTGTCTTCTAAATATTTTTCTCTTAAAGTTTCGTAAGCTGCCTTAATCTCGTCAAGCGTAGCCCCTTCTTCAAGCCCCAAAAGTTCAAGATTTTTCTTGTTCATTACACTCTCCTTTATTACCGTAAAAAAGCTTCCTCGTCTTTAACGGTATGCCGCGCAAAACTATGTTGTCCGTCAAGTCGTGATTAAAATAAAATCGTATATTCGCAAGGCACTCACGCATATCGGCGAATAGGCTGTTGAAAATAAACTTCCACTCCTCGCCGCAGCTTTGTATTGCTTGCGCCTTTCCGCTTATTAGGCAAGAGTTGTAAAACGCGTTATAGCGCCCCTTTTTCACGTCCTTGTCGTAGTCGTCCAACGCGTCGGCAAGATACACCCATTTACCGAGCGCATAAAAAAGTTTTTGCGTATAGGGCGTGGAATATTCGCCCAACACTTCACAAGAGATATCGCGCATCATAACGGCGGTAGGGTCGGCGGCTTCGTCTATAATTGAGCAGCCCGCCTTTTCGAGTTCGGCTTGCCGCGCCGTTTCGCGGGAAATAATTTCGTTATACCGCGGATATTTTTTAAGCGCGCGCTTAAACCCCTTTTTATAGAGGTGGCGAAGCACTCCCTTTTTATCGCCGTCAGCCTTGTCGTCGCAAAGCTTGTAGTAGACAAGCACGGTGTTGACGCAACCGAGCGCGACGGCGGTATCGTCCACCGCAGCGATAGGGCGGCGCTTTATCCAATGAATGGCGCAGCGTTTTTTTTCTATTTTTACGTCCTCGCCGCGGATATTGTGAACGAGCGCGGAGGTAAAAGCCATATCGTAAGTCAGCGCGCTGCGCGCCGTCTGCCCGCAACCCGCGCCGATGCTTTTGCAAAGCCCGCAGTAAAGCGCTTTATATAAAGTTTCGTCCTTTTTGAAAAGATAGGGCGCGTCTGGATTAATATACCCGAACATTACAACTGATAAAATCCGATTTTTTTGTATACCTTGCTTAACGTCTTGTTCGCAGCGCGGGCGGCGCGTTCCGCGCCCGAGCGTAGCACGCCTTCAAGGTAAGTTTTATCTGCCAAAAGCCTTGCTTGCTCGGTTTGTATGGGCGCAAGCTTATCGGCAACAGCCTCGCCGACGGCGAGCTTAAATTCGCCGTAGCCCTTGCCCGCAAAATCCGCCTCCGCCGCGGCAATGGTCTTGCCCGTAAACGCGGAATAAATCGAAAGCAAATTACTAACCCCCGCTTTTTTTTCGGGGTCGAACTTAATTTCGGCGTCGCTGTCCGTAACGGCGCGTTTGCACTTGCGGATAATAGTATCCTTATCGTCGGACAAGAATATCGAACCATTGGGGTTTTCCGCAGATTTCGACATCTTCTTTGCGGGGTCAAGGAGGTCGTTGATTTTAGCGCCGACTTTTGCATAAAGCGCCTCTGGCACCTTGAACGTAGGCGTAAAAGCGTTATTAAAGCGTTGCGCGATGTCGCGCGCAATTTCCACATGCTGCCTTTGGTCAAGCCCTACGGGCACTACGTCCGTCTGATACAGAAGAATATCCGCCGCCATTAAAACGGGGTAGTCCATAAGCCCCATATTTATATTTTCCGCGTGGCGCAAAGATTTATCCTTAAACTGCGTCATCCTTTCCATTTCGCCAACGTAGGTAAACGTGTTAAGCACCCAACACAGTTCTGCGTGAGCGGGCACATGCGACTGAACGTACATAACGCACTTTTCGGGGTCCACCCCGCAAGCGATATACAGCGCAAGGACTTCAAGCGTTTTCTGCCTAAGCTCCGCGGGAACTTGCCTTAGGGTTATGGCGTGCATATTCGCAACGGCGAAAAAGCAGTTGTAGTCGTTTTGCAAGGCAATCCAATTTCTTATCGGTCCTATATAATTGCCTATCGTTAAGTTATTTGTCGGCTGAATTGCCGAATACAAAATTTTTCTTTCTTCCATAATCTTCCACTTTTACTTTTTTATCATACCATACAATAAATCGAAAAGTAAAGTTATTTTCCTAAAAGCCCGATTTAATCACCAAACTTAGCCGTAATTTACACTTTTTTGACACAAAATGAGCCGCCCGCAAGCGTTTCGCCCGACTTGGCATCTTTATTGCGTTTCCGCTATCGCACTGCACGCCAATCTAAAAAGCCGCCCGCGGTAAATCCGCGGGCGGTTGTGAGTTTATTTATTTTAATCAGTTGTTGGAAGCCTTGTAATCTTCGATGGCTTTTTTAGCGTCGTCGGACGGGCTGACGGTGGTGCTGCCGTAATTGGAGAAGTTGTAAACCATTTTTATGCTTTCTCCCTCTTTATTGCCGTTTTCCTCTACTTCTTCATCGCTGTATTCCGTAGAATAGCCTACGATATACCCGTCTTTAACGGAAACAGATACTGTATATTCCGTACTGTACGACCACAACGTTGCGGTATAAACGCCGTCGTTATATGTAAAAGCGCTGTAAAGGTCCGACAAAGCTGCCGTTGTGCCGTTCTTTTCGGTTGAATAGGGAACGGTGAAAATGCTGGTAGCGCTGCCGCCGTCATAAGGCGAAACGTGAACCGACCATTTAGCATCTTCGGTTTCGGTGCTGTAAGATGCAGAGTAATATGTATCGCCCTCTTTTACAATGTAGTTTTCAAGCTCGTATTCATTATTTTTGTATTCTTTTTGCAATTCTTCATCATCGGGCACGCCGGTAGCTACGATTTTAACGTTAGTTGTGCCGTAGGTGGAGCCGTCATAATAGGACGTTCCCTCGCGCGTTTGCAATACTTTCATATCCACATCGCCATATTCTTCGTAGTTGCCGCTTATCGTATAGGACGACTCCATATATGCACTTATTGTGAAGCTTTCCGCCGCTACGGTTGCTTCAAAAGCTTTGCCCCAATCTTCTTCGGAAACTTCTGCGCCCTTATTTATACCGTGTCCGTCGCCGCCGCACGCGGTAAGCCCGATTAAACCCGTAGATAAAACAGCACCCGCAACCAAGGTTGCAATTAACTTCTTTTTCATTTCAATACACTCCTTTTTACAATTAAAAGAGCGGACTGTTTGCTTCAAGCATTGAAGCAAACAAGGGGCGCCCCTTGTTGACTATATATAAATTATATCACATTGCGTTGCAAAATGCAAGTGAATAAAATTAATTTATAAATTTTTTATACATTATTTTCCGACAAACTCCAACACTTCGTCGAAAAGTTTTTTGCCGTCTACCGTCTTGGAAAATCTGACGGGCTTGTCCCTAAGCTCCAAAAGGCACTTGGGCACTGCCATTGCAGTAGCCGCATGAAGCCGCTTTATGCCTTTGAAACTGTCCTTAACGTCGTTGCCCGTGACGGCGTACAACACGTCTTGCGGGAATTTGTAAGGGTTTGCCGTAGAAACTATGACGGTTTTCGTTTCGTCCTTTTTGTGCTTTTCGAACCAATCCAAAGCAACCTTCATAGCGCAGCCCGTGTGCGTATCCATAGTGTAACCTACGTCTTCGAACACTCCGTACATTGCCTCGACGCTTGTTTCCTCGTCGGCGTAGCCGCCGTCGAAGGTGTCTTGTATAAATTTAAGCTCGTCGGGGGTAATTTCGTACTTGCCGTTCGCTTTCAGCTGCGCCATTCTTTGCGCTGTGATTTTATAGTTTCTGCCCGCAGCTTCGAACAAAAGTCTTTCCAAATTCGACGATACGAGAATATCCATCGACGGCGAAGTGGTCTTTAAAAATTCGCGGTTGATATCGTAAACCCCCGTAACCAAAAAGTCGGCAATAACCTTGTTTTCGTTCGACGCGCAGTGCAGTCTGCGTACGGGCAAGCCCATTCTTTTGGCGTAGTAAGCCGCAAGCACGTTGCCGAAGTTGCCCGTAGGCACGACGAAGTCAATCTCCTCGCCCATTTCGATTTGCTCGGACGAAACAAGGTCGGCGTAAGCCGAAAAATAATATGCGATTTGCGGCGCAAGTCTGCCGAAGTTTATCGAGTTTGCCGACGATAAAATTACGCCCTTGTTTTTAAGCTCTTCCGCGCACCTTTCGCTTGCAAAAATTTCCTTGACGGCGGTTTGGCAGTCGTCGAAATTGCCCTTGACCGCAACCACGTTAACGTTTTTTCCGTCTTGGGTGGACATTTGCAGCTTTTGCATTTTGGAAACCCCGTCCGAAGGATAGAAAACGGCAATTTTTACGCCATCGGCGTCCTTGAACCCTTCGAGCGCGGCTTTGCCCGTATCGCCCGAGGTGGCAACAAGAATTAAAATTTCTTCCTTTATACCGCACAAATCGCAGCCCTTCCTTAAAAGATAGGGCAACAGCGTTAAAGCCATATCCTTAAAAGCGCAAGTAGGTCCGTGCCAAAGTTCCAACATAAACACGCCGTCGTCTATCTTGACAAGGGGCGCGGGGTCGTTCCTTTCGAATTTGGAATAGGCCGACTCGCAAGCAGATAAAAGTTCCTTTTCATCATAGTCGTCAAGGAACTTGTACAAGATTTTTGCCGCGCGCTCGGCGTAGCTCATTTCAATCAACGATTCGAGTTCTTCACGTGAAACATTGGGGAATTTTTCGGGAACGTACAGTCCGCCGTTATCCGAAAGTCCCTTTACGATAGCGCGCGCGCCCGTAACCTTTTCTCCGCCGCGGGTGGAAATAAACTTCATAATAAACCTCAAATTATTAAGCGGCGGCACACCGTTTTTTTGTGCCGCCGCAGTACGTTTTTAATTGACGTTAAAGGTACTTTTTAACGAAATCGGGAAGCTCCGATTCGTCGCAACTGCAAGTAACCGTTATGGTTATATCGTTATCGCTTGAAATTTTGTCAAGCATATAGAATATGCCCGCAAGCTCCTTAATGGCCTTGCCCGTAATGCGGGATAAGCCGTCTATGTAGATATATTCGTGGTCACTGTTGCAAGCCGCAACGCCCTTTACGAAACCGCAAAGCGCCTCTTCGCCCGCTACCGCCCAATCGGTTACGTCGATGAAACGGATATTGCGGTTAACGTCGTACATACATCTTTTATTGTCAGTTATGAACACGCTTAAACCTTTTGCATCAGCCGCAGCGTCGTTTGCGGCGGTTATAAGCTGTTTCGTCTTGCCCGTTCCCTTTGCGCCGTAAATAATTTTAATCATGGAATGTTCCTCCGAAATAAGTTGTTAAAGTATTATACTTACTTTTTATATATTCTATCAGTTTTTTCGCGGAATTTCAATAGGTATCACAAAATTTTTACTCGCATTCCGCGAAAAATTCTTTTATACGCTTTAAGCCTTCGAGCATATCGGCGGTAGATAAAGCGTAGGAAAGGCGAACCGCGTCATCGTCGCCGAAGCAAACGCCGGGGGTCAAGGCGACTTGTTTATGCGTTAAAAGAAGGTCGGCAACCTCCAAACTGCCTTTCAATTTTACGCCCTTGTAGCTTTTGCCGTACAAATTGTCGCACAAAAGCATTACATAAAACGCGCCGTCGGGGGTGACGTAGTCAAGCCCGATGCTCTTCATTTCTTCAAGCTGTTCAAGCATCTTTTCGCGCCGTCTGCCGAAAGCGTCAATCATCTCCTTCATAGGCTTATCGTCGCCCTCCAACGCGGCAAGCGTTGCGTACTGCGTCATAGTGTTGACGTTGGACGTGGAATGGCTTTGAAAGGAGGAAATAGCTTTTGCGACGTTGGACGGGCAAGCAAGATAGCCCAAACGCCAACCCGTCATGGCATAGCTTTTGGATACGCCGTTGACTACGATAGTCAAGTCCTTCATTTCGGGCGAGCACTGCGCGATAGAAAAGTGAGTTTCTCCGCCGTATATAAGCTTTTCGTAAATTTCGTCGGCAAGCACGACTATATTGTACTTAACGCAAACGTCGGCGATTGCGCGAATTTCCTTTTCGGTATACACTGCGCCCGTGGGGTTGCAAGGACTGTTGAAAATGAACATTTTGGTGCGTGGGGATATAGCCGCCTCCAACTGAGCCGCCGTTATTTTATAGCCGTGGCGGGGCTTTGCATATATGTACTCGGGAATGCCGCCGCAAGCTTTGACCACCTCTGGATAGGTAAGCCAATAGGGCTTGGGCATAAGCACCTCGTCGCCCTCGTTTATAACCGCGAAAATCGCGTTGAATATCGAGTGCTTTGCTCCGTTGGAAACTATTATTTGAGAGGGGTCGTAATCGAGGTTGTTGTCGGTTTTCAGCTTTTTGACGATTGCTTTTTTAAGCGTGGGCAAACCCGCAGCCGCAACGTACTTTGTGTAGCCCTTGTCAAGCGCGTCCTTTGCCGCGTCGCAAATGTGCTTGGGGGTATTGAAATCGGGCTCGCCTACGCCGAAGTTTATAACTTTAACGCCCGCCGCTTTCAACTCGTTTGCCTTTGCGGAAATCGCTAACGTCATAGACGGTGCAATTGCCTTAACTCTGTTTGAAACTTCTATCATAACCGTAAAACCTCGTGTAAATTTAATTCAAGACAATTATACATAAAACGGCGGCCTTTGGCAAACGAATTGCGCACAATAAAGCCCGCGCGGACAGATAAAGTCCGCGCGAGCTTTATTGTGCAAAATGCAACCGTATGCAACCGCATATCAAACTTTATTTTCAGTTGATTTACGGCTTGGCGGCGCCACGCAAAAGTACAAAATATTCGGTTAAGCGGAACGCTTATTATTTGGTGCCGAACAGTCTGTCGCCCGCGTCGCCCAAGCCCGGCAGAATGTAACCGTTTTCGTTGAGCTGTCTGTCAAGGGTCGATACATAAACGGGGATATCGGGGTGAGCTTCCGCTACCTTGGATACGCCCTCGGGCGCGCCGATAATCGCCATAAACTTGATTTTCTTGCAACCGCGTTTTTTAAGCGCGTCCAAAGCGTCGCACGCAGAGCCGCCCGTCGCAAGCATAGGGTCAACAAGGAAAACGGTCTTGTTCTCTATACCGTCGGGAAGTTTGCAGTAGTATTCTTGCGGTTCAAGCGTTTCCTCGTCGCGGTACATTCCTATATGCCCGACCTTAGCCGTAGGGAAAACTTTGTGCACGCCGTTGACCATTCCAAGCCCCGCGCGCAAAATGGGCACGATTGCAACGCTTTCTTCCGGAACTTTGTATTGGGTGGTAACCTCTAACGGGGTTTCCACTTTGACGGAAATAAGCTCTACGTCGCGCGTGCTTTCGTAAGTCATCATCGTGGTTATTTCCTCGATAAGCTCGCGGAATTCTTTCATTCCCGTATTCTTGTCGCGGAGTATGGAAATTTTGTGCTTGATAAGCGGGTGGTCGAAGATAAATACGTTTTTATAATTTTTCATTTGTGTTCCCCTCGGTTTCGTTATTTATATTTTCGTCGGCGGGCACGTCCTTTAAAATGTCGCCCTCCGCCACTTCTTCTATTACAAGCTGTTCGTTCTTATCTTTCTTTTTGTCGTTGATACGGACGAGTACGTTCGTCAAAATGCCGAGGATAAGCGCAGTCGCTATTGCCGTTACGGTGACTTTACCGAACTGCAACGCCATACCGCCTACGCCCGCGATTAAGATTACGGAAACAACGAACAAGTTTTTGTTGTCGCCAAGGTCGACCTTTTGTATCATTTTAAGACCGGATACGGCGATAAAGCCGTAAAGCGCCACGCACACGCCGCCCATTACGCAAGCGGGAATAGAGGCAAGGAACGCCACGAAAGGTCCTATAAACGACGCCACTACCGCCATTAACGCCGTAACGAAAATGGTGATTACGGATGCGTTGCCCGAAATTGCCACGCAGCCTACGCTTTCGCCGTAGGTCGTATTGGGGCAGCCGCCGAAAATCGCGCCCACCATCGAGCCTACGCCATCGCCCAAAAGCGTTCTCGAAAGCCCGGGGTCTTTAAGAAGGTCCGCCTCGATTATCGAGGAAATGTTTTTATGGTCCGCAAGGTGCTCGGCAAAGGTTACGAACGCAACGGGGATATATGCAACGGCAATAGTGCCGATATAAGCGCCTATGTTCGCGTCGCCGAAGTCGCCGTCAAACAACTTTATGAACGAAAAATTGGGGTACCACTCTATATTGGAGGCGTTGAAATAATATTCGAAGTCGATTATGCGCATAGCTTCCGCGCCGTCGATATAGCTGAACGCCGTGAAGATTGCCGCCATTACATAGCCCGCAAGGATACCCAAAACGAAAGGTATCATCTTCATAAGCTTTTTGCCGTATACGGAGCTTACTATCGTTACCGCAAGGGTAACCAAGCCGCAGATAACGCAAAGTATACCGTTTACGTTCATTTCGTACGCGCCCGTAGATGCAACTACGCCGCCCGTAAATTGGCTTACGGCGCTGCCCGCAAGCGAAAGCCCGATTATTGCAACCGTGGGGCCTATTACTACCGCCGGCATAACCTTATCTATCCATTTGACGCCCGCAAACTTGACTATTACGGCAATGATAACGTACACAAGTCCCGCAAGTATCGCGCCGATAAGTATTCCCAAGTAGCCGAGCGTCGCCGTTGCCGCGCCCGCAAACGCCGCCGACATAGAGCCGAGGAACGCGAATGAGCTGCCCAAGAACACGGGGCTTTTGAATTTTGTAAACAGCAGATAAACCACCGTACCCACGCCCGCGCCGAACAACGCCGCGGAAATGGACATTCCGTTACCAACCACTATGGGTACCGTTATCGTTGCCGCAAGTATCGCCAACAGCTGCTGTAACGAAAACAGTATCAGTCTGCCCGCTTTGGGTCTGTCTTTAACGCCGTAAATCATTTGCATCGTTAAATTCTCCTCTTCGGTATATTTAGTTTAACCTTTGGTATTATATCATATCCGCCGCCGAATTGCAATAGTCGGACGGGCAAAGAAGCAAAAATAACTTGACAAGTATTATTTCATTTGTTAATATGGGATAGCAAAAAAACAAATAATGCCCGAGTGGTGGAATAGGCAGACGCAAGGGACTTAAAATCCCTCGGTAGAAATACCGTGCCGGTTCAAGTCCGGCCTCGGGCACCACGACTAACCTAAATTGAACCATTAACATATTGGTTTGGTTTAGGTTTTTTGTTGCCGTTTTTATTTTGCTTTGCTTGTTAGGACGCAGGGAGAAAAATAAAATTACGCAGGGTAAATTTTTTAAGACGCAGGTTTTCACTTGATATTGTGGTTATATATATGATATAATGTATTTTGAGATTTTCGGAGATACACACGATGATAAAATTGGGAACGGCGTTCAGCGGAATAGGCGCTATCGAACAAGCTCTTTCAAGGCTTGATATGGAGCACAATATAGAATTTGCTTGCGATAACGGAGATATAGATATTTGCGTAGATACGGACAAGGAGCTTGATTTTGTGAGGGACTTGTCCTCTCCCGAAGAAAAGAGAGATTATGTAGACGAGCTGTACAAGAAAAACTCAATAAAAAAGAATTTCGTGAAGCAGTCCTACCTTGCAAATTATAAGGTGAACAACGGGCTGTATTTTGCCGACGTGAGAATGCTTGACGGCAAAGATTTTACAGACAAAATCGACTTGTTCGTGGGCGGAAGCCCTTGCCAAAGCTTTTCGGTGATAGGCGCGAAGGGCGGGTTTAACGATACGCGCGGCACGCTTTTTTACGACTACGTCAGGTTGGTTAAAGAAATTCAACCCAAGGTTTTTATTTATGAAAACGTATACGGACTGACCCGCCACGACAACGGCAAAACGTGGGCGATTATGCAACAAGTTTTCAGTGAATTGGGTTATAACTACAAGTCCGAAATTTTGGATTCACGCAACTTCGGCATACCGCAAGGGCGAAGAAGAATTTTCGTTGTCGGGTTTAAGAACCCCCTTCACTGCGAAAAATTCAATTTCCCCGAGCCCGTTGAATTAAAGTTCACTATGCAAGACTTTCTTGAAGAAAACGCCGCAGACGGCAGCTTGCAGAGCGTGGACGGGCTGTTGACGAAGATAAACGACGAAAAGGGCGAGCCGGAAGAAAGATATTACTTATCCGAAAAGTTAAAGGCGTACTGCCTTTCCCCCGGCACGAAAAATTTTATGCACGCGGACGCAAAAATCGATTTGCCGATTGCGCGGGCGCTGCTTTCGACGATGGGGAACTCCCACCGTTCGAGCGTAAACAACTACGTCACCACCAACGGCAGAGTCAGGGCGCTGACGGTACGGGAAGTCCACCGGCTTATGGGCTTTCCGGACAGTTATAAAATAGTCGTATCTAAGGCGCAAGCCTATAAGCAAGCGGGCAATTCAATTGTGGTCGACGTATTGATGAGTATCGTAAAAGAAATAGCGAAAGTCGAGGGTTGGAGTTATGGAAAGAATAAAAACGACCGATAAGCGATACAAGGTCGTAAGTCTTTTTGCGGGTATCGGCGGTTTCGATTTGGCTTTTGAGAACGCGGGCTTTAATATAATTTGGGCGAATGATATCGATAAATACGCAGTAGAAACCTACAAGACAAATGTGGGGCGGAATATCGTACTTGGTGATATCCGCGAAGAAAAAGCAAACATTCCCGAACACGACGTACTTGTCGGCGGGTTCCCTTGCCAACCTTTTTCCACCCTTGGAAAATTAAAGGGTTTCGACGATACCGACCGCGGCGATTTATTCTTCGAAATCAAGGATATTCTTAAAACTTATAAAACGAAAGCAGTCGTGCTGGAAAACGTGAAAAACATAATAAATCACAATAAGGGCGAAACCTTTAAACGGATTTTGCACGAGTTGCACAGTATCGGCTACGATTGCCATTATAAAGTTTTGAACTCCGCGGACTACGGCATACCCCAAAGGCGCAATAGGGCTTACATAGTTGGGTTTTTAAGGGACGCGTTCGATAACGCGGAATTCGAGTTCCCCGCTCCTATCCCCCTTACGGTTACCACACAAGACTTGCTTGATAAGAACGTAGACAAAAAATACTTTTTGACCCCGAAGATAGAAAAGACGATTTTGGGCGAAGGCACAAAAGGATATATAGTTCAGCCTACGATTGATTTGCCGATATCAAAGACCCTTACCGCGACAATGCACAAGATGCACCGCGCAAGCCAAGACAACTATGTGACGGATTTGGAAAGCCGCGCCTTGTTCGACGACGACAACCGCACAAACCTAAGGAAGTTGACGCCCGACGAGTGCCGAAAATTGCAAGGCTTCCCGAGCGATTGGGTACAAGCGGTATCCGACTGCCAAGCTTACAAACAGTTCGGCAACGCCGTTACGGTCGAGGTCGCCTACGCCGTTGCCGCAAAGCTTATGGAATATATGAAACAAAATTTGAGGTAATGTATGCCGTACAGTTCGATAACTTTTCTCGACGATAGGGAAACTATTTTAAATTACATAGAAAGCCGTTCGGCGGATATGTACGAATACGTTGCGGCGCACCCCGAAACGAGGTTTACGCTTTGGTACAAAAGTCTTACCCATTCCGACTTGCCCACCCGCGCCAAAAGAACGGACTGCACGGACGGGCTTGACAAAAATTTACTGTATTACCTAAGCGTGAAAGAGATGCAAGATATAGAGACGGCAAGCGGTAAGCCTTTCGAATGTGCAAAGCAGTCGAACATAGGTCTGTCGGATGCGTTTTACAAGGACCTTGATATGCCGCGCTTGCAACGCAGAAAAGGTCCGCAAAAAACCCAACACGAGCATCTATCCGTTAACGACTACGCCGACGTATACCTTGTAAACGACACCGCGAAGTACTTTACGATGTTTTACACGAATAAAGTAATACGGACGTTGGGCAAATCTGTGAAATGGGGACAAGACAAGACGGTTACGCTTAGCAGCTCGAAGTTTACCCCCATTCAGATTACGCAAGCCATTCACGGGTTGGGCACGGCGGATGATTACGAGTTCCACAAGCTTAGGCTGTCGATGTTTTTGAACGATACTTTTATAGTTTTGATAGAGCACTCGCCCGTTAAAAGCGTTTACATATTGCTTGAAAAGAACCCACGCTTTTTCACATTAATCGGAGAAACGAACGCAAGCTGGGAAAGGTATTTGACGGTTAAGCGGCAACAAGAGCAAGCAAGAATTGCCATACAAACGGGTCTTACGGCAGAAGAGGAAAAAAGCAGAGCGCAGCAATCGACTTGGAAAGAGCTTTTAGCCAAAGAAATGATGAACTACACCACGCGCGAGGGAGAAATTTTTTGTCCGTTCACGCAAATAAGCGCGGACTTCGAAAGTTTTTCGATGCTGTTCATTGCCTCGCACATAAAACGGTTTGCCGACTGCACCGCCGTGGAGGCTTACGACGTAAACAACGGCTTGTTGCTGTGCGCCAACGCCGACGCGCTGTTCGATAAGCATATGATAACCGTGGGCGAGGACAAGCAACTGATATTTTCGTTTTTATTGGACGGCAACCCTTTGCTTAAAAACAAGCTGTTGCTTAACCAACCCGTTTTCGAGTTTATTTTCAACGATAAAAGAATGGCGTATATGAAAGAGCACAGAAAAATCTTCTTCCAAAAGGAAGAAGAAAGAAAACACGGGAAGAATTAAGGGGTAAAAAATGGCTTCACATAAGAAAAATTATTTGGTTACGAATAACAAAGAAGATATTTTCTTTTATGTAGAATACAATTCTAAAACTTTATTTGAAATTTTACGGAGCAAATTCGACCACGAGCTGTTGCTTATAAGAAAATACCTATCCCACTCCGACATTGTTACCAAGGGTAAATTGACGAATTACAAAACAAAATATTATCCCGACGACCAATATTTGAAATGTTATATTCTGTATTATCAAAGCTATAACGAACTGAAAAATATAAAAGATTTGCCCGTTGCCGCGCAGTCCAACATAAATATCCCCGACGAGTTTTATACAGAAACGGGAATAAAGACCTACGGACAAAACGGAAAAAGGCAAGTAGAAATAGTTAGGGATAGTGAAATTCCCGTCTATATCCCCCGCGACGCTTGCAACGACTTTAATTTAAAAGAGTTGAACAGAATTTGCGAGTATAACGACAAGTTTAAATACGAGCAAAGCGATTTGGGATATTTGGCGAGGTTTAACCTTGACAATTTTGCCGACGGAAATACGGGTTTATTGAGGGCGGACGCATTGCACGTTGCCGCCCACGGCTTGGGTACGGAAAGCGACAAGCTTTTCTCTTATTTGCGGTCGTTCGTATTCAAAGGCGACGTTTTGAATATCGTCTACGATAAAACCGAAAACGTACTGTATGTGTTCTTCGAGAGAAACGAAAGATATTATTCGCTTTTAAACGAGATAAATAAAAAACCGTTAACCGCGCCGATTTGGCGTTCTTACACCCCTCGGGACAGACAAAAAGTGGTTGAAATGCTGTACTCGGTCGATATAGCGAAATCTATCGAAAACGAAGAAGCTCAACCCGAACAATACGAGCTGCCCGAAGATGAAATTGCAACGTTGTTGAAAGAGTACTACAAAGAATACCATAAAAGCGTAGAAGACATACTCGCCTTGGAAGAGCCGCCCAAATACCGTTGGTATCAAAAGAGATGGCGAGAAGCGCTTATCAAGATGGACGAGCTGCACTTCAACGAAAAGGGTTACGCGCACTGCGCCATTTCCGAAACAAAGGGAGATTATTCTAAGCTCGGAAGATTTTTTATAGCGTCGCACATTAAGCCGTATGCGCTGTGTATTAAGGAAAAAGATTACTACTCTGCCTTCGACCCTTACAACGGTTTGATTTTGTGCGCGAATATGGACGCTTTATTTGACCAATTTCTTATCACAATCGACCAAGACGGGTACGTTTTGACAAAGAACGCCGTAAATACGATTTCGGGCTACGGACGTTATAAGTTTGCGGGCAAGAAGATAAACGATTATTATATGACCGAGCAGCGGAAAAAATTTTTACTGCTGCATAAAGCGGAGTTCGATAAACGACACAAATAAAAACAAGCCCTACATGGGGTGTATTTTATAAGGACAAAAAAGCAAGGAAGAAAAATTGGTGCTCCCCTTGCTTTTTTTGTTTGATTTTGTATAACAAAAGCCTAATTTGTATTTCGGCTTTTTATAATCACTGAAATGCTACGCTAAACGGGGTTATTCGTAACGAACTCTACGGATAGTAGATATACTTTAAGGCTAAACTATGCTATAATGTATTTAAAAGAGGCGTTATGGACACCGTTAAGATAGGAAGATTTATCAAGAGTTTAAGGAAAGAAAAATCTTTAACGCAACGCGAAGTTGCAAATAAGCTAAACGTATCAGAAAAAACCATTTCAAAATGGGAAACGGGTAACGGTATGCCGGAAGTCAGTTTAATGCTGCCCTTATGCAAATTTTTCGGAATCAGCATCAACGAGCTTTTATCGGGCGAACGACTTGACGAAAAACGATACGTTGAAAAAGCGGAAGAAAATATGACTTGTCTTGTCGATAGGACTACCCCGCGGAAGAAAATTGTTATATCGACGGTTTCTTGCGTTTTAGTAATTTTATCAAGCCTTGCTTTAATTCTTTTATCGGCTTTATTCATTCAGCAAATATGGCTTAAACTTGTTGTTATCGGAATTGCACTGATAGTTGTAATTGCCGACGTGTCGGTTATACTTCTTGTTGCGATAAGCACGGAAATTTATAAGTGCGAGGAATGCGGTGAACAATTTGTTCCGACTTTGAAGGCGTATATTTTGGCGCCGCATACGTTTAAGCGAAGATATTTAAAGTGCCCCCATTGCGGTAAAAAAAGTTGGAATAACAGCCGTTTAAGAAAATGAATATGCTATGGTAAACAATAAATATAGCGCGCTGGTTCGTGAACGAAGCAGCGCGCTATTTGTTTTTAGCCCTACCCATTGCGGGGGCTTGTTTTTATTTACAGCAGAGGAAGATACGTTACGGTGTTCAGCAACGTCATCATTATGAAAATCATGCAGCTGACAAACGCGCCCAAATACACCTTGCCCGTTTTGTTGTAGAAATATCGGTTGAATATGGGCAGAAGTATCATCATCGGAACGACGCCGAACAATAGGTTGACGTACAGCCAAGTTTCGGTCAGCCATACCGTGCCGACAGCCGCAAACACTATATACTGTACGGCGATTATGCCTATCAGTCCGAGGCAGTTCGCCACGCAAGCCACGACCATACTGCCTACCCTGCCCCAACGCGCGTTGCGCATTGAGCAGTTCACCCTTACGGAATTGGTGAAATAGAACAAGAAGAACAGCGGCATATACATTAGCGCAAGCACTAAAATTTGCCTCCTTGGTCACTCTTTCAACGCTGTCGTCCCATACTTGGGTTAACTCCTTATCGGTACACCAACCGTCGAGGAAGTCGTACTCGTCCTCACGGTAGACCGAGGGATAGCTTTCTATTTTTTTTCCTTTTTCTACTTGCTGAGTCAAAACTACCGTGTCGCCGTCCATAAAGGTGACGTGTAATAGTTTTTCTGCTGTGCTCAGCCGAACGCGCATATCAAACACAGTAAGCAAAGTACGGTCAGTACTATGACCGCCGCTTTTCTTTCCATAATGTTTCCCCTTATCATTATTTATTATGAGCGCGCGATACGCGCGCAAGAGTTTTGTTTAAAGTTTGGCTACGCCCGTCTTTTTTGCCGCTTCCGCCACTGCTGCGGCAACGCAGTCGTGCGCTTTTTTATCGTAAGCGTAGGGCAGAATGTAATCGCGCGAAAGCTGATTATCGGAAACGCAGTTTGCTATGCCGTGGGCTGCCGCTATCATCATTTCGTCGTTGACGGTCGTTGCGCGAACGTCAAGCGCGCCGCGGAAAAGTCCGGGGAATACAAGCACGTTGTTGATTTGGTTTGCGTATTCCGACGAACCGGTGCCTACAATGAACGCGCCCGCGTCCTTTGCGTCGGCGGGGTTAATTTCGGGAACGGGGTTGGCGCAAGTGAAAAGTATCGCCTTGTCTGCCATCGATTTAACCATTTCCTTTGAAATACAGTTGGGCCCCGATACCCCGACAAGTACGTCCGCGCCCCTCATAGCGTCTTTAAGCGTGCCGTTTAAGTGCGCGCGGTTGGTAACGGTTGCAATTTCTTTTTGGGCGGGGTTAAGCCAATCGAGCCCCTCGCAAATTACTCCCTTTAAGTCGCACAAGGTTACTTCCTTTACGCCGAACTTCATCAAAAATTTTGCAATGGCTATACCCGCCGCGCCCGCGCCGTTTATTACTACTTTTATATCTTCCTTCTTCTTGCCCGCAAGCTTTAAAGCGTTTATAAGCGCAGCCGTCATAACTATCGCCGTGCCGTGTTGGTCGTCGTGGAATACGGGGATATTCAATTCTTGTTTAAGCCGAGTTTCAATCTCGAAACAACGGGGAGCGGAAATATCTTCGAGGTTTATTCCGCCGAACGAGCCGGAGATAATCTTAACGGTGCGGATAATTTCTTCCGCGTCCTTGGTCTTTAAGCAGATAGGGAATGCGTCCACTCCGCCGTACGCCTTGAAAAGCGCGGCTTTCCCCTCCATTACGGGCATACCCGCCTCGGGCCCGATATCTCCCAAGCCGAGTATCGCCGTGCCGTCGGTGATGACTGCAACCGTGTTCCAACGGCGGGTCAACTCAAACGACTTCTCGATATCGTCCCTTATCGCAAGGCACGGTTCGGCAACGCCGGGCGTATAAGCAAGCGATAACGCCTCTCTGCTGTCAGTCGGAACGCGGCAAATCGTTTCTATTTTGCCCTTCCATTCACCGTGCTTTTTTAAAGACTCTGCTCTGTAATTCATATATCCTCCTCAAAAAATGTTAATTGCTAACTTTTTTTATAAGTTTCTTTCATTTTCCTTTACATTATACAACGGCTTTATTATAATGTAAAATAATAATATAGTATAGCTATCATATCTTAAACGCATAATAAGGCGCGACGGCAAAACACATGGCTTTTGCCGCCGCAGATTATTTAAAAAGGGACTTGAAATGAATTACGAGTATTACAAAATTTTTTATTATGTAGGCAAGCACAAAAACATAACGCGGGCGGCGGTTGAGCTGTATTCGAGCCAACCCGCAGTTACGCGCGCCATACAGAACTTAGAGGCCGAGCTTGGGTGCAGACTTTTTGTGCGAACCAAAAGCGGGGTGGAATTCACGCACGAGGGGCAGACGCTTTTCGATTATGTGAACGTTGCGCACCGTCAGCTTTTAAAGGGCGAGGACGAGGTCAGTCGCTCGATTAGCGTCGAGGGCGGTACAATTTACGTCGGCGCTACGGTTACCGCGCTGCACGAATTTTTATTCGACGTTTTGGACGACTTCCATTCCAAGCACGGCGGGATTAAGTTTAAAATAACTACCGGCTCTTCGAACGGAACCATAGAAAATTTGAAAAACGGGCTTGTGGATATTGCGTTTGTATCTACGCCGTGCAATTTGGTTAAGTCTTTGAACGCGTACACGGTAAAAACATTTAACGATATTTTAATTGCGGGGAACGGGTTTTCGCACTTGAAAAACAAGACCGTCGCGCTTGCGGATATACGGAATTATCCCTTTGTGTGTTTAAGGCACAGTATGCAGCTTAGGCAGTTTATCGACGACGTTTTCGCCGAAAACGACCTTGCCGTAACGCCCGATATCGAGGCGGACGGAGCTGATTTGTTGGTGCCGATGATAAGTCACGATTTCGGGCTTGGGTTTGTGCCGCAAGGTATGGCGGACGAAGCGATTGAACGCGGCGAAGTGTTCAGAATACCGCTTGTAAAGGAACTGCCCGCAAGAGAAATTCTTATGATAACGGACCCCCACCACCCGCAGACGAACGCCTCACGCGAGTTGGCTAAAATAATAATAAACAGAATACGCGCGTAAACGCGTTCAATTAAACAAAAAGCCGCCCGCGGATATACTCCGCGGGCGGCGCCGTTTTAGACTGTTTTATTCGTTGCAGTAATTTTCGTCGTATTTGGATATGCACTTTCTTATAATCTCTATCGCCTCGTACTTGTGGCAGATTTCCTTGACGGTGGTCTGCTTATGTTCGAGCATTTTGTAGACCTCGAAAAAGTGCATCATCTCATCGAAAATGTGACGGGGCAGCTCCTTGATATCGTAAAAGTGCTTGTAGTTGGGGTCGGTTAAAGGCACGGCAATAATTTTTTCGTCAAGCTCGCCGCCGTCCACCATTTTTATTACGCCAATCGGCATACAGGTTACAAGCGTCATAGGGAAAATCGGCTCGTTGCAGAGTACGAGAACGTCCAACGGGTCGCCGTCGTCGGCAAGTGTGCGGGGTATAAACCCGTAGTTTGCGGGATAAACGGTAGAGGTATAAAGCACTCTGTCAAGGCGCAGAAGCCCCGTATCTTTGTCAAGTTCGTACTTCGCCTTGCTGCCCTTCGGTATTTCGATTAACGCTTCGAATTTGTTTTCGGATATTCTTTCTTTGTCTATGTCGTGCCAGATATTCATAGCCGCCCCCTTCATTTGTTTTTTTTTATTATATCACGTTTTTTTATAATGTAAAATAATAATTAAATATGCATATTATAATCAAAACGCATAACCTAAGGCTTCCGATTAATGATTTGACAAAGCGCGACAATCTATATTATACTTTTAAAGCATTATGGAAAACGAAAATTTAGATTTGGAACATACGCAAGCCAAGGACGGGGCGGATAATTTCGACGCAACGCAAGCCGACGATTCGGCTAACGCTTGCGAAGAAACGGCTGCCGCTGCGGCAGTGCCCGCGGACGGGTGCGCGGCGGTTCCGCCGAAGAAAACCAAATTACAGCAATTTTTACAACTTTTATTATTTACGGGGTTTTCGATATCGGCGGGCATAATTCAGTTTGTAACTACGGGCGCGCTTTCGACTTGGACAAACCTTATACCCTATTGGATTGCTTATTTAATAGGTTTAATACTGTCTGTGTTGTGGAACTTCACTTTCAACCGCAAGTTTACTTTTAAAGCGGCGAACAACGTTCCGCTTGCAATGAGCCTTGTAGTGCTGTACTACTGCGCGTTTACGCCTATTTCGACTTTCGGCGCGGACGCAATCGTTGACGCGTGGAAAACCTCGGCGGGAAGCGGTTGGGCGGACGATTACGAAATGGTTATTACCGCCGCTATGATGATTTTGAACTTTGCAACCGAATTTATTTGGGACAAGCTGATAGTATTCAACCAAAAAGTTTCGGATAAAATTTTGGGTTGGTTTAAACGCCGTTAAAGCGTACGGCATAGTCGCCTTCCGCTGAGTTGACTACTTGGCTCCACTCCTCTTCGGTTCCTTCGAAAATTATTTCGGTAAGGGAAGCGCAGCCGTCAAACGCACCGCTTTCGATTTCCGCTATTCCGACGTGTAAAGTAATACTTTCCAAATTTGCGCAATCGGCAAAGGCGTTAAAGCATATCCTTTCAACGCTTGCGGGAATATCGATTTCGGTAAGCGAAACGCAAGCGTAGAAAACGAGGGAGTCGAGATTTTTCAAGCCCGATGAGAGTACTGCCGTTTTAAGCTTTTCACACGAAGAGAACGCGCTTAAACCTATCTCTTCGACGTCGGCGCCCATATATACTTCTTCGAGGTTTACGCAATTGTCAAAAGCACTCACTCCGACGGCTTGCACGCCGTCGGATATTTTTACGCCTTTTATTTGTTCGTTAAAGGCAAAAGCGGCATCCTCTATTTTCAATACGGGCTTGCCGTTGTACGTTGAGGGTATAAAGATATACTCTGCGCTACACTCGCCGATGCCGTTAACCGAATAACCGTTGCCGAAAGGTTCAAACGATAAATCGACGCTTTCCTCCCATTCGCCGCAATGCGTGCATCTTCCGTTGTCGAAGCTGTGCGGAATGACGCCGATAATTTTTTGCTCGACAAACACCTCTCCGCAGTCGTCGCAATGGCTGCCTTCGGATAGCCCCGTGTGTACGCAATCCGCTTCGATAGCCGCGTCCGTAACGGGCGTATGCCCCTTAGACGGAATTACGATATCGTTTAAACCGATTTCGTTTAAAAGCCCGCTGTCCGAAAAATATTTACCGCACTCCGCACAATACCAATACTCTATATTGCCGTTTTCGGTACAACTTGTCTTTTGTGCCGGCGTATGCGCGGCATCGTGAATATGCGGCGGCTTAACGGTTTCATCGCCGCCCGTTTGGTCATCGTCGTCTTTACCGTCATCTTTGTCTTGCCCGCCGTTTTCGTCTTGGTCGTCGTTCTTATCTTGCCCTTCGTCGGGCGCGCCCGTTTCAATATTGTTTGACCCCGCTTCCAAGCTATCTCCACCGCAAGCTACGAAAAATATCAAAGCGCACGCCAAAATCATCAGCGGGATAATTACCGCCAAAAACTTTTTCCTAACCATAAAAACCTTCTCTCTTGTAAAATAAAAAATTCAGCCGTGACGCTGAAAGTTGAACAAATGCAAGAAACAATATAAAAATTACTTGATAAGTATACTACATTTTTGTTAAATAATCAATCCGTTTTGATAATTTTTTTGGCAAATTGCAAGAAAAATTATAAATTGCCCGCGGCTTTAACGCCGCGGGCAATTAGTTATTTTATTAAAGCAACGCTCTGCCTTGCGCAGTGCCTATTACTGTGAACACTTGAACTTCGTTGCCCGTCCTTGCATCGATATACACATAGTAATCGTTGCCGTCGTACGAGCCGAAAAATTCGTATGCAAGCACTTCTTCGCCCTCAACGGGAATCATGCACAATCTCGCCGTTTCCACGGTGAATCCGTCGTGCAGTTTTGCTTGCGCGTCGCTTTTGTCAAGCTTCGCTGCGGGAGCCGTTCTTTCAACGTGATTTAAAACGTAGCTTAAACCTTCCATACCCGTTACGATGCCGCGCTCTTCGCAAACCTTTACTTTAATCATATCCGAGTAGAATATTACTCCGTCTTGCGCGTACGCAAAGTTAAGGTTGCAAGTAGTGCCGTTTTCGCTTGTCCAAACGGGCTTCATTCCGTCGAAACCGAGGTCGGTCAAGAAGTCTTCGGCAATAGCCACGCATCTGTCAACCGAGAAATTCTTAGAGGAACAGTCTTTAAAGCTGTTGAATTCCACTACTTTGCCGCCGAGCTTGGAAAGCTGCACGCTCATTTCGCCGTCGTTAGTCGTAAGGGTCAAGTTGTAGCAAGAAAGCTGTTCCGCAACAACTTCGCCCGTACACTTAACATCGCTTACGTTGTAGCTTTCGAAATACTGCCTTGCAAGCTCTTCCGCGCGGGTTGCGCTGATTTCGTCCAAACCTTCGAGGTTCTTCGCGGTAACCTTGTCGATATTTTCCGCAAAAGGTCCGTCGTTGATTTCCTTGGGGGTTTCAATGGTGTTGTTTTGAATGGTGTCAAAGGAAGTCGAAAGCAAGTTGCCAGATTTACCGTTCATCGCGGCAAGCATATCTTTACCGCTTGCGTTTGCCGTCACGTCGTTGAGGATTTGCTTCATTTCCTTGTTGACTTTATACATATATTCTATGGTAGCAACTTGGCTTTCGGTAAGGGGCTTGCCGCTTGCAACCGCGTAAAGCATAGACTGCGCGCCGTCGCCCATTTTGTTGACGAACGAGGTCATATTTTCGGTAAGCTGTCCGTCAAGGGGCAACCTTTCAAGGACGGTTTCAGCCATTTCGCTTTCGATAGCGATGTCCGATAAAATACGGACTTGTTCGTTTCTCGAATTGGAAACTCTTGCCTTGGAAAGGTTGGTATCGAGGTTGTCTACGATAGAGTTAAGCTCGTATAAAGATTGGGTGTGCACGGATGCCATATCGTCCTGCATACCGTTCATATTTATCCAACCGAACGTAAGCATTGTGCCGAGCGCAAGAGTCGTTACGCCGAGAGAGATAACCGCAGCAAGCCAACCGCCGAAGCCGGGTGCGTGGCGTTTGTCGTTCTTTTCGGCGCGCTTTTGTGCGCGTACTTTTAAGTCGTGCTCGCGCTTGGCGCGTTTATCCGCCATTGCTGCTTCGCGCTTTGCAACGCGCGCTTCGACCTTCGCCTTTTTAGCCTCTACTTTCGCTTGGCGCTCTTCTGCGATGCGCTCGCGGCGAGCTTCCTTGCTCTCGTGTTTGAGCATATCGTGACGCTCGCGGCGCTTTTCTTTGCGCTCTTGACGGGCTTGCTTGACCGCCGCGATTTTATCAAGACGCTTCTGACGGGCCTCTAACTTCTTTTCAAGCCTTTTCTGTTTCTTTTCTGCGCGGATTTTAGCTATTTCAAGCTTTTTCTGCTCACGCGCTTCCTTTCTTTTAAGCTGCTTTTCGCCAAGCTTTTTAGCGGGCTTGTTCTTTTTTACCTTTTTCTTTTCTGCCTTAACCGGTTTCACGTCCTTTGTTTGTTTAACGGATTTTGTGTCCTTAGTCTGCTTAACGGACTTTTTTACGGGCGTTTTGCTTTTTACGCTTTCGGTTTTTTCGGACTTAGCCGTACTCTTCTTGCGGGTAAGGCTTTCCGCTTTTTCCGTTCCGCTTGAAACTTCTTTCTTACTCATTTATAGCCTCCTAAATTGCGAAAACGTGTTTACCGATTGTGGTAACCGTCTTTCTTGAAAATATCCAACTGCTTGTCGCTACCGCGGGGTTGTAGTAGTAAATGCAACCGTAGGTAGGGTCCCAGCCGTTCAACGCGTCTTGCGCTGCGTTCTTCGCGGTGTTGTCGGGTTCGAGGTTAATCTGCCCGTCGGTTACCGCGGTGAACGCGTCCTTTTGATAGATGACGCCCGCAACCGTATTGGGGAACGCCGAAGATTTGACTCTGTTCAAAATTACCGCGCCTACCGCAACTTGACCCGTGTAGCTTTCGCCGCGCGCCTCTGCGTAGATGCACTTTGCCAAAAGGTACAAGTCCGAGCTGGTGTAGTTCGAGTTTGACGAGCTTGAAGAGCCTTGGTTTTCCAATACCTTAACGCTGTCGTTCATGCCTAGCGCCGCAAAAGTAGATTTGCCGGCAATGCCGTCCGCAACAAGTCCGTTTTTCTGTTGGAAGTACTTAACCGCTTTCACCGTCTGCGCGCCGTAGATGCCGTCCACCGCGCCCGAATAGTAGCCCCATTGTTTTAAACGTCTTTGTAATTCTTTTACTTCGCCGCCCGTCGCACCCTGCTTTAATACCGCAGTCTGAACGAAGGGAGACACGGCAAAGTCGTTATCGCTTGTGTGTCCCGTGTTGAATACCGCGCCCACCGTTGCAACTGCTGCAATCGCAACCGATGCCGCGCACATTCTAAGTGCTTTTTTCATTATTCCTCCTTGCTCTGCCTCGCGCCGAGCGACTTATGTGTAAGATGAGGGTTTCCCCCGCCTTTGCAATTATTATGAATAAGTTGAAAAAATTTATGCGGAAAAATAAAACACAAAAACGCCGCCCGCGGACAAGCTTGTCCGCGGGCTGCTATACGTTAACCTTTAAACTTATCTATTATATCCTTTATTATCGAACGGTACTCAACGTCGGTCGTTGCCGAGGTGAAACACAGAGGCGGATAAATTACACACCACCAATTATCGCCCGTGCCCGTGCCAAGTTCGACTATTAACGCGTCGTAAACGCCGCTTTCAAGCGTCAAATCGCCGTACACGCGGGTGGGGAACTCTTCTTGCCGTATCTGCGCGCGAGAGGTGTAATCGAAGCCGTGCGCTTTAAGCGTTTTGTCGCACACCTCTTCTATGCCGTCCAAAATTCCGCCTATAACTTCCATTGCCGCGGGCTTGTCTACGCACTGCGTTACGAAAGGGGTTATGTATTTTACTACTTCATCCTTTACTAAATATTTAATATTTTGGTCGATTTGGTCGTTGGAGTTAGCTCGAACGTGAATTCTCAAATAATCGTTTTCGGCTTGGGCGGTTTCGGCAGTGCCGCACCCCAAATACACCGCCGCGCATATTATAGCCGCCAAAATCAACCCGACTGCAATAAACTTTTTCATAAAACACCTCTTAAAAACGTTTACAAAGCGTTTATTGCCGCAAATGATTTAATTTATACAGTCATTAAAAAAAATCTTTACGGAAAATCCGCAAAGACATTAGAAAACTATTTATACGTTGACTTTCTTCGGTTGTATCGAACCGCAAAAATGACCGCTCCTAAAATTATAAGTAATAAAGAAATAAACTGTGCGGGGGAAAGAGGAAGTCCTACCCCGCCCCTATCGTCGTTTCGGAAAAATTCTATGAATGTTCTTCCCGCTCCGTACAAAATAAGGTAGATGGGGAACCCGTCTTTTTTAACGTACAGAAAAAGAAACAGAAAAATCGCCGCAAGATATGCAGCTTCATAAAGTTGCGTAGGGTGTACGGCAACAAACCCGCCATAATAATTATAGGAAGGAGAATTTTGCGGAAAGACTACGCCCAAAAAGCTGTTAGTAGGGCTACCGAAACAGCAACCGCCGAGAAAACAGCCTATTCTTCCGAAAAAATGCCCCGCGGGTATGCAAGGCGCAAGGTCGCATAGCCGTTCGTAAATGCTTACCAATCGTTTACGTTTCAATAAAATTATCAATGAAAAAACTGCCAAAGCGGTTAATGCTCCGCCGTAAAACGTTGCGTCTTGTAAAACGAATTTGCCCGTTTTTGTCATTTTAAACAGACTGTCTGCCAACACGGAAGCGGGAAGAGCCACTCCCAAAGAAATCACAAATACCGACAGAACGAACAAATTTTCGTCTGCCGCCCTTTTATGCCGCTTAAAAGTGAGCAGCATAAACAGCAAAAAACAGACGGTTACACACAAAACCATCAAAATCGAATATGGGTATAACGTAATTTTTTCGAATGGTACAATTTTGTCCGCCATTTCTTATTCCGCAGGCTTTCTTCTTGAAAATACCGTTGCAACGATGAGAAGAACGACTGAAACTGCGGCGAAATAGTAAAAATGGTTTCCGATTTATCCGACGAACAAAAAGACGCGCTTTTGATTTTTCTTAGAGCAATTCAAAACAAATAAAGGGCGGCGATTGTTTAAAACAACTCTGCATATCATAAAATATTTTTTCGGCATACAATATATAGTGGTTGGAAATACGGACACAACCAATGCGGTAAAAAATTTATAAATTTATCTAAATTCCGCAAAAAAACGCTTGATTTTTATATTTTTATTTGTTATATTAATTAAGCGTTTGGGAGCTTAGCTCAGTTGGGAGAGCAACTGCCCTACAAGCAGTGGGTCACAGGTTCGAGCCCTGTAGCTCCCACCAACGAAAATAGTGCGGCAATTATGCGGGAGTGGCTCAGTGGTAGAGCGTCACCTTGCCAAGGTGAATGTCGCGGGTTCGAATCTCGTCTCCCGCTCCATCAAAGCCGCACTATTTTTTTATAAGGCGTCATAGCCAAGCGGTAAGGCAAGGGTCTGCAAAACCCTGACTCCCCGGTTCAAATCCGGGTGGCGCCTCCAAAAACACAATATATTGTGTTGATTTCAGCCCTGTATCTACAAGATATGGGGTTGATTTTTTAGTTTTAATTCAAAACTAACACCTTTTGGGGAGCAATTTGGGGAGTAGAATTTAACTCTCGGTTTTGTCGCCAAGACGATGGCGACAAAACGCTACGAATTCAGGGCGTTGCCCTCTTTGCAAAATATTTAAATGCCCACAATTTTGAAATTTTGCAAATTCACCTACTGAGGCGATAAATCGCAAATTGGGTTGCGCTGGCGCAAAAGCGTGGTTTTGCTTGCGCCGTGAATTATTTTTAAATAGTTTCGCGAATTCAGGCTACCACAAAATTTACTTTATCCATTTCATTTTTCATAAACTCGTCACTGTAATGCACGTAGGTTTTTCCGACAAGCCGTTCGGGACTGTCGCCCATCCACAGTTCAACAACTTCTCTTTTTACCTTTTCATCGCAGACAGAAGCGAAAGTGTGGCGAAGCTGATAGGGGATAATTCCATCGGGCAACGCTTTTTTCATAATGTCAAGTGTTCTATCGTACGAAAGCGGCGATTTGAGCGGAGAGTTAAAATCGAATAAATTTTGCGCCTGACGGGGAATAGGTATCTTTTTGTATGCCTTCTTTCCGTTTTTTCTTTTACGGTTTCTGCAAATAAGGAAGCCGTTTTCAAAGTGCGATTCTTCGTCAATCTCGCAGGGGCGGAGTCCGAAAAAATACATTGCATAAGCAAAATTTCTTATTTTATCGAAAAGCGGGGCTTGCAGGTTTGTTAAAAAAGTTTTAATCTGTTCGTCCGTCAACCTGTCTCTGCTTTCACGCTCGGCGCGCTTGAACGGTATCATTTCAACAGGATTGTATGTAATAATGCCGCTTGCCTTCGCATACTTGAAAATACTGTTAAAGATTATCCGCATATCCTCGTATTTGCGTGGAGTGTCAAGCGCGTTCATCAGCTCGTCTATATCCGAAGTACGGATTGACTTAATCGGTTTGTCCTTAAATCTTTGAGGAATAAATCTTCTTATCTGACTTTCGTAGCCTTTCCAAGTATCTTCCGCAACCTTGCCGTGCTTGTATCTTACCCATTCGTCTGTGATGTACCCGAAACTAAATTTGTTTTTCGCTATCACGTCGGGTGGAGGAAGGTTTTGCGTCGCTTCGATAAACAACGCTTTTGCCGTTTTCAGCTCTTTGTTGGATACGGCGATATCGTATCCGTTTCTGCGGTAACGGATTTCATAAAAGCTTCCGTGTTTACCGCTGGGGCGCTCGATTATATGAGCCGCCATACCGTTTGCTATAAATTCTCTTTTAAATGTTTTCGACATACTTTCAATTTCCTTTTTTGTGAATTTGATTTTTGCCGATGATGTTTTTTTGCCGTTGTTTCTATTCCCGATAAGTTCGTTGACGACGTCGCAAGTTATTGTATCCGCCGCCGATTGTAGCATAAGCTGTACCGCCTTGTCGCGCCTTTCTCTATCGGGAATATCCTTTAAAATTTCCGTTATTTCCTGTAATTGTTTATAAGTCATTATCCTCCTTATTGAATAGTGGGTTCCATTATACCCTAATTATTCGTAAAATTCAAGTAGTATTTTATAGAATTTTTTAAAATTGGAGAGCGGCGGAACCGTCAATGTCCCGCCGCTCGTGCAAGTCTATATTCAATTTTAAAATTTAAAGTTGTTATTTGATTTCGGTTTCGGTGTGGGGTGAATAAGTTGTTTATAGGCTTCGGGATTTTCCCTTTGCAGTTTTGCAAGTAATTCCATAGCACGGTTGCCTTTGGCTGCATTTTCTGCCGCCGAATCAGCTTTCTTTGCATATCGTAATGCTTCGTCCATAGAAACATCCAAACGCTTTGTCAAATCTTCATTCTCTTTCTTTGTTTTAATTGCTTCCGCCGTTGCCGCTATCGCTTGCTTTTTCAGCCCGCCGGGCGTCCACGCATAGTTGCCTCTTTTCGCTTGTTCCAACGCTTCTTGGTATGGCTTGTTTTCTGCTTGCAATTTTTCTGCCTGTTGTTCGGCTTCTTCTACAATTTTTTGTGCCTTGAATTCCGAAGCGGTCATGTGCTTTGCTCCGCTTTTAAATTTTCCTCTTTCCAGCCCCCATTTTTTACCCACCTTTTCGTAAAACTCCGTTTGTAATTCGGACAGCTTCTTTCTGTCGTATAAATCTTTGGAACAGAGTTTACCGTTAGTTATAGGTACAAGATTCAGATGAAGATGAGGTGTTGTTTCGTCTTTGTGGACAACAGCACTTATGATGTTTTCCGCACCGTATTTGTTCGCAAAGAACTTAACACAATCCTTAAAAAATTCTTTCTCTGCCGCAAGCGGCAGTTCCGTAAAAAACTCTTTGTCCGAAGTCAATACAAAAGAATTCATATAAATGGCGTCTGACCTTAGCTTACGTTTTAAAGTCAGAGTTGCTATTCTGGCATTTATGAACTCCAAATACGTCGGCGGTGGTGTTACCAAGTGATAATTGCGGTTTGTGCGACTGCTGTCGATTTGCGGATTACCCGCTTTGTAGTTTTCGTCTCTTTCGTTCTCTTCTTCGACAGGTGATACTTCCCGCCGCTTATATTTTTCCATATGACATACTATGTAACTCAATTTTTTCCTCCTTTTAATTTCAATTAAGTGTAGGCTCACTACACTTAGTTTCGCTTCGCTACATAAGTTCCGTTCGTCCTGCGGAGCTTTATCCACTGAAAATCTTCATAAAATCATCTCCTTTAAAGGGCAAAGAAAAAGGCGGCAGCATTAAAGCTGTCGCCTTGATACAATTATCCCTTCATATAAATAGATAAAATTTTTACCAAAAATTTCAGGGAATTTAATATTTCTTAAAAATTTTTTATATATGACTATATCTGTCCTATATGCTGTGTTATAATAAATTTATGAATGATGAGTATTACAGGGATGAACCGATTTATAAAATAAGACCGTCCAACGTAAAAACAAAGTTAAAGCCGATGTTCAAAATAGAAAACGGCTACTTTTCTCCATACCTTTTAAACGCAAAGCCTGTTCCTGCAAGCAAGGAAGATTATTATAAATACTTCTATATGGAAAGCTATCACACTGTTGAAAAGCGTAAAGTTGGTGGTAAGGCACAAAACGTTACTGTGCTTCATTCACTCAAGAAATACGTTGAAGTTACTTTTGAGCAATGGGAGAAGTTGCGTTTTTTTGATTTAAAAGATTATGAAGCAGCTCGCGATGAATACGAAGGAACCGAATACGACGTCCACAAAAATAACAGGGATTACAATGTTTATGATTTTATGTTGCAACAATGGGACAACCATAATCACGAACAATTTTGGATCAACGCCTTTGATTTGGAAAGAGTTTTAAATAAACTATCGGACGAAGATTTGAATATTTACTTAATGCGCAAAGAGCATCGCTTAAAGCAAAAACAAATTGCTGCTATGCTTGGTAAATCAGAAGCGCACATTACACGCCGGATGAAAGTTATCGAAGATAATATCGAGTATGATATGCTCGACGACGGTGAACGTACAGAAACGCAAATCAAAGCGGAATTAGAATACCGTAAATATCTGCGGTCAGGCAAGACAGAAAGTTTTGTTGACGTGTATGTCTATGACTTTCTTTTAGCGTTTCCGCAGGAAGTTCTGTTACGCTATTTGTTCGTCTTTCGCGGACAACAATATCTAATACGTTTTTGCTTTCTGTGGGTTTACGAATACTTTGTCTTAAAGGACAAGCCTATGTTTAAAGCAAGAGAAGTTTTGGGCAAGTACAGCTATCAAATCTATAAGAAGTATATAGCTAATAAACACCTTTGGTCTAAACAGCTATTTATTGCAGTTGAGTTAGAGTTACAACGTTTACTCAAACGTTATGGCATAAAGGACAGCAAGCCCAACGAAAAGTTTATAACGACAGTACAAAAATTGGCGATGGCTCGCGGTTTGACCGTAGCCGAATATCGCGATAAAATTCTATTTCCACATGGTAAAGAAAAGATAATCAAACGCTTTGAACAGTATTACAAACTCAGGGATAAAGCTAAAAAGTAAATTGATAATAATTTTTTGCACAAAACTATTGATTTACTCCTAAAAGTAGTGTATAATGCAACTTGTTGGAGCAAATATGATTTTATCGCAGGAAGATTTAAAAATTAAATATAAAGAATATTCCGACGTTAAAGGTAAGATAAGGCGCGAAGTTGCGGTAGGCAATCTCATTCCGCTGATGCGCGGGCTGTATGAAACGGACGCAACAGTTTCGGGGAAATATCTTGCTGGGCATATCTACGGTCCCTCTTATCTTTCCTTCGATTATGCGCTTTCGGTCCATTCGCTCATTCCAGAAACGGTTTTCAACACCTTCACTTCGGCAACATTCAAAAAGTCAAAGACGAAAACCTATCAAAACCAATTCGGCACGTTCATTTATAAGGACGTGCCCGAAGCGGTTTATTCTCTCGGCATACTGATTAAGGAAGAGGGCAGCAACACCTATTTGATAGCCACGCCCGAAAAGGCGCTTTGCGACAAGCTCTATTCACTTCCGCCCGTAAACACAATTAAAGGATTGCGCTCGCTTTTGTTTGAAGATTTAAGAATTGACGAGAGCGAATTTCGGAAGTTAAACACAGACGAACTTTGCGAGCTGGCGCCGTTATATAAATCAACCACGTTGAACAAGCTTGTCAAGTTGATAAGGAGACAGTAATGCAAACAGTTTTAAGCCAAATGCTTGAAAAGTACAAAATTAACAATATCGACGACGAAAAGAACGCGTTGAAGGAAGTCATACAGGAAGTTGCGCTCTGTGGACTTTCCCGTGCTGGCTTTTTTAAGGACGCGGCTTTTTACGGCGGAACGGCGCTACGTATCTTTTACGGGTTAGACCGTTTTTCCGAGGATTTGGATTTTTCGCTGATGGCGCCCAATCCAGACTTTAACCTTCAAAAATACTTTTCCGTGCTTGAAAAAGAAATCAATTCTCTGGGTTTGCATTTTACGGTTGAAGAAAAGGAAAAGTCGGCGGATTCCAACGTGAAATCGGCATTTTTAAAGGGCAACACGAAGGAACATATTTTAACCTTTTATAACGATGTCGAGGATTTAAAAAATATCAATCCGCGTGAGGTTATAAAGATTAAGTTCGAAGTAGATACAAACCCTCCTGCCCACGCAACGTTTGAAAACAAGTACAGGCTTCTGCCCTATCCCTATCAGGTAAAAATGTACGACTTGCCGTCGCTGTTTGCGGGCAAGATCCACGCAGTCATTTGCAGGGCTTGGGGCAACCGTGTTAAGGGCAGAGATTTGTACGACTACGTGTTCTATCTCGCAAAGGAAGCGCCCGTCAATCTACCTCACTTAAAGGCAAGGTTGGTCGATTCGGGTTTCATTGAAAACGATTTTGACTTAACGCGTGAAAGCCTTATAGATATACTGAATAAGCGATTTGCAGAAATTGACTTTGAACAGGCAAAGCTGGACGTAATACCGTTTATAAAAGACAAATCCTCGCTTGATTTATGGAGCGTCGAGTTCTTTTCAGATATAACGAAGGGGATAAGAATTTAAAATGAGTAGAGAAAATTTAAAAGAGGTTAATTATGCTGAAAGATACAATTGACAAGAATGCAAACATAAAAGTAAACAGTAAATCGATTGAAATGTTGAAACGAGATTTTCCGCAATGTTTCGATAAAGACGGAAAATTCGATATACAAACTTTTGAATCTTTTATCAAAGCCGAAGAAGTCGATATTAAGAAAGAGGGCTATTCGCTTGACTTTTTGGGTAAATCGTATGCTCGCTATTTGGCGAGCCTTGATTCCGAAACAGTAATAGTTCCCGACGCAGATAATAAAAATATTGATTCTCAAAACATTTATATTGTTGGCGATAATCTTGATGCGTTACAACACCTCAAATACTCTTATTCGGGACAAATCAAATGTATTTATATCGACCCGCCTTACAACACGGGAACGGACGGATTTGTGTATAACGATAAATTCGAGTTTACGGCAGAAGAACTTGCGAAAAAAATAAACATAGAAGAAGACGAAGCACGGCGCGTTTTGGATATGCAAGGCAAAAGCACGCATTCCACATGGCTTACTTTTATGTATCCTCGTTTGGAACTTGCAAGGGATTTGCTTGCCGAAGACGGCGTTATTTTTATAAGCATTGACGATAATGAACAAGCGAACTGTAAATTGCTTTGCGATATGATTTTCGGCGAGGGAAATTTTGTAGGAGAATTGATTTGGCAATCCGCCACAGACAATAACCCAAGACAGATTTCTACCGAACACGAATATATTATTTGCTATGGAAAGAATAGTGATAAACTACCTAAATGGGCAGTAAATTCAAAAAAAGCTCAATTAATACAAAATCATTTTGATGAATTGAAAGCAAAATCAACGGATATTATATGGCTACAAAAAGAACTGCGCAAATGGATTAAAGATAATATTCAAGAATTGCAAGGGGTTTCTCATTATAATAATGTGGATGAGCGCGGTGTTTACAGTAATTCATCTAATTCATCAAACACAAAGCCAGGTGGATATATGTTTGATATTATTCACCCTCTGACAGGAAAGCCTTGCGTAAAACCGGCATTTGGTTGGCGTTGGACGGAGACAACCTTTTGGGCTTACGACAAAGAAGGCAATGTTGATTGGGGTATTGATGAAACGACGCAGCCTCATATAAAAAAGAGATTGGAAACTGTTCAAGAACAATTAAAAAGCATTTATTACGAAGATGGTCGTGTGGCAACAAAACAAATAGAAAAATTGTTTGGTAATAAAAAAATCTTTGATAATCCTAAACCTATAAGTTTAATTAAAAGGCTGATAAATTTTGCAACTGCCGAAGATGCGCTCATATTAGATTTCTTTTCAGGTTCGTCGACTACGGCACACGCAATTTTCGATCAAAATATTATTACCAAGGATAGCCGTAAATTTATTTTAGTGCAACTTAATGAACCCGTTAAAAAAGGTAGCGAAGCGGAAAAAGCCGGCTATAAAACCATAGACGAAATAGGCCGCGAGCGTATACGCCGCGCCGCAAAAAAACTTTCGGAAGATTATCCCGAAAGAACCAAAGACGTAGATTTAGGATTTAAGACGTACTACCTAAAAACAACCGACAAAAACACTTTGGATAAGATTATAAACTTCAATCCCGCGCTTCCTATCGACGGCGAAGATATAAAAAGCAAATTCGGCACGGAAACCGTTTTGGAAACGTGGAAAATAAAAGACGGTTACGGATTTAATACGAATGTTCAAGCCATAGATTTGTGCGGATATACCGCGCATCTTCTTTTGGACAGTAAAGTCGGCGCGAGCCTCTATTTAATCGAAGATATGCCCGATAAAGCGATAATTGAGCTTGTGCGCAAGATAGAAGCGCACGAGTTGAATTTGGATAGGATAATAGAATATGGTTATGCGTTTGGCTATACGACAAACATGGCGTTGCGCTCTAACTTAAAAACGCTGAAAAACAGAACTTCGATTGAGCCTATTATGCGGTATTGAGGTGAATTATGAGATTAGAAAATAATTTGCCGCATCAACTCAATGCCGTAAACGCAGTATGCGGAGTGTTTGCGGGAGTCTCTTTTACGCCGAGTATCGACAAGAGCAAATGCGCGCGTATAGATTTTTTGGATTCCGTTTTTAAACGTAATATCGCCGCCGTTCAAAACGGAGACTATTATGCCGACGAATATCGTTTGCCAGATTATTATAAGCGCAATTATACGGACAGCGATTATTTGAATATCGACGTAAAAATGGAAACGGGTACGGGCAAAACGTATGTATATACTCGCACTATGTTTGAATTGCATAAGCACTACGGCGTAAATAAATTTATCGTGCTTGTTCCTACCGTTCCCATTAAAGAGGGCGCGAAGTCGTTTTTGACGTCGAGCTATATGAAAACCGATTTGCAAGCGTTATACGGCGGGACGCAACTGTATTTGCACGTTTTAGACGCGCAAAAAAATGCGAAAGGCAGAAAAATGATACCTTCCGCCATTGTGGATTTTGCCAATGCGACCGACGTGGGCAGTAATAGAATTGACGTTTTGCTTGTAAACAACGGTATGCTCACTTCAAAAGCAACTATGGGCGCGAGTTATGACCAAACGCTTTTGGGGGTATACACTAAGCCGTATGAAACATTGCGAGAAATTGCTCCGTTTGTGATAATCGACGAGCCGCATAAGTTCGCGCGAACGCAAAAAACGTTCAAATGTTTAATAGACAATATCAAACCGCAGTGCGTTATACGTTACGGCGCAACCTTTCCTCAAATATCCAAAGATGTTTACGATTATGAGAACGTGGTTTATAATCTCGGTTCTTGCGACGCCTTTAACGACAATCTTGTTAAAGGCGTAGAAGTCGAATATATTGCCGAAGAAGCAAAACTAAAAGAACAGGTTAAAATCAAAGTTCTCTCCGTTAAAGCAAATAAAGGCGAAGTTAAAACGGTAAGATTGCAAAACGAATCGACGAAAAAAACCTATGACATTGTTATGGGACAATCTCTTGCCGAAATAGACGACAGTCTTATGGGTATTACGGTAGATAGAATAGACAAGGGCGTTATTACATTGTCAAACGGTATGGATTTACATACTAGTGATTCTATTTATCCGCAAGTGTTCGGCGATACGTTTCAAAAAATGATGCTGTCGTTGGCGCTTGACAGACACTTTGAAAAAGAATGTGAGAATTTTCGCAGACTGAATCGAATCAAAACGCTATCGCTGTTTTTTATCGATTGTATCGAATCTTTCCGAAACGACGGACATTTACGCAAGGATTTTGAAGAATTATTGCAAACAAAATTGAAGGCGCAAATACGCGCGTTAACTTCTTCCGATAAAGACAAAGCGTATAAATCGTATCTCGAATACTCTTTGGCGCACATATCCGACACGATAGCGGCGTATTTTGCGGAAGACAACAACACCGACAGCGACGAAGTAAAAAATGAGGTAGACAAAGTTCTTCGCGCAAAAGATAAAATTATCCGTATCGAAGACGAGAATGGCAATTTCGAGCCGACGCGGTTTATCTTTTCCAAATGGACTCTCAAAGAGGGTTGGGACAATCCTAATGTTTTCGTTATAGCGAAACTTCGCAGCAGCGGCAGTGAAACAAGCAAGCTGCAAGAAGTCGGTCGCGGTTTGCGTTTGCCCGTTGATGAGTTCGGGAACCGAATAAGCGAGGAACAGACATATCTGCGTTATATTATTGACTACTCGGAAAAAGATTTTGCTGATAAGTTAAAGCAAGAAATCAACGGCGATACGGATAAAGAGCTTAAAATCGATAAGCCGTTCCTTGAGAAGTATGCCAAGGCAAAACATATCGATATTAATAATTTCTTAATAGACCTTTATGTAAAACGATTTGTAAATCCTGCCGACCACAGTATTGTAGAGGAAAACAGAGAAGCATTTATGCTGGCTTTTCCTGATATATTTAAGGCACTTGCAAACGGTAAAGTTATTGAAATCAATAAAAATGCCTCCGTGCAATATATCAATGTGCGAGAAAATGCTTTTAGAAAGTTAGAAAAGCTGTGGAAGTTAATTAACCAAAAATACTATCTTCACTTTGAAGCGATAGACGATTCGGTATTGAAGCAGGCAATAGTCGATATCCTTGCAAGGGATATCGACGGGCGTTCAACTGTAACGACAAAAATTGCACGAACAAAAATGTCTGTTGCCGACGGAAGCGTGGATTTAGAAGAAGTAATAGGTTCATCGTTTACAGTAAAAAAAGTGTTGCCGTATTCCACCTTTTTACGGGAAGTACAGCAACGTACCAATATCCCTCTTAAATTAATGCATTCGGCATTATGCGAATATTTTTCTTCTAATGCTGTGCCGCCGGAATATTTCAGTAAGCAGACGTTACAAAGGTTTGTTGACGAATATAGGTTGTGGTTTATATCAAAATTCAACGAACGCTATTCATATGAGAAAATTGATGTAAAAGTAAACGATCCGCTCTGTAATGACGGAGTTCTTAAAAAGTCTGTTATTCGTAACGATATCGGCAAATTCTCCGCCGACAAGGTGGTTTTGGAAAACTATTTGTATGACGCTTGTTGCTACGATTCTCAACTCGAAATGGATAATATTACGCTTGACGTTACTTCCAACATAGCTGAAGTTGAAGTTTTTGGTAAAATTCCTAAACGTACAGTAAGAATACCTACTTATGCGGACGGCACTTATAGCCCCGATTTTATGTACGTTGTCAAAAGGAAAGACGGGACGCGGCAACTGAATTTAGTGGTTGAAACGAAAGACAAAACCGAGCTTGATCCAGAAGAAACCCGTAAAATAACTTGTGCGTATAAATTATTTGAACAAATGCAACGCGAAGTTTCCAATGTTCGTTTCAGAAAGCAGCTTCACGGAGAGCAAATGGTTAAAATTATCGAAGATTTGTTTGGTGATACAAAATGATGGACTCAAAAGTAAATTTAAAACCTTTGCTAAAATATCCCGGCGGGAAATCTGACGAGTTGCCTTATATAATGCAAAATTTACCAGCTACGATAAACAATTATATTGAGCCTTTTGTTGGCGGTGGTGCAGTATACTTCCATTTAAATAACAAGTATAATTATATAAATGATAAGTCAGAAGAATTAATGTTACTGTATAAGTATGTCAAAGATAACAACAAGACATTTTATAGCGAGCTGGATAACATTATTGATAACTGGGACAAGTTATCTGCATTATCTAGTGATAAGAGAATAACTCAACTTTATATACAGTACAGGGCACAAAACGATATTGATATGGAAGAACAATTATCAAATATTATTAGAATAGATAATGTTCCTATGTTTAACTTACGTAGCCACATAAACTTTGAGAAGTTTCTTATGCGGTGCTTAACCGCAAAATTTAAAGTTTTAAGAAAGAATGAACTTCTTAAAAAAGAAGAGTTGGGAGAAATATTATTAAAAGACAATCTTGAAGCCGGAATTAAAGCGGCATATTATACTTATCTAAGAGATGTTTACAATAACCCTAAAGAATACAATAATTTATCAAAGCCAAGAAAAGTAGCAATCTATTTATTTATAAGAGAATATTGTTTTTCGTCTATGTTTAGATTTAATAAAACGGGCGGATTTAATGTACCATATGGAGGAGTTTCGTATAATAAGAAGACATTAGAAAGCAAGAAGGAATATTATAAGTCATTGATTGTACGAAAGTTGTTAAAGAATACAGAATTATATCAACTAGATTTTTATGATTTTGTAAATGTAATAACTTTACAAGAAGATGATTTTATGTTTTTAGATCCACCATACGATACTACTTTTAGCGAATATGACAAAAATTCATTCAACCAAAATGATCAATTACGTTTGGCAAACTATCTAATTCATGAATGTCGATGTAAATTTATGTTGGTAATTAAGAAAACCGAATATATAAATCAACTTTATCAAAATTCTGGATTGAACATTGAAGAAGTAGATAAAAACTATTTCGTAAGCTTCAAAAATAGAAATAAAAAATCAGTTAAGCATTTAATTATTACTAATTATTAAGAAAAGGAGAATGTTATGGAGAAAATTTATACTGAGAAAGATTTAATAATTCCCGCTTTACAAATTATTGCCGATGTGACTTACGGTGTAACTACTACTATGTTAATAGATAAATTAACTGAAAAACTGAAACCATACGGTAGAGATATGGAAGTCTTAAAAGGTAGAAACGACACAGTTTTTTCTCAAAAAGTAAGAAACCTTATTTCACATAAAAGTATATCTAAATATGTCGATGTTGAAAACGGCAAAATGTTTATAAACGATCTGGGGCTTCTTTATATTGCCGACAATGTTGAAGATGAATATTCTTCATATATCGAAAATAATGACGATTTTAGAGATGAAAATTATACAGTAGAAATTTTTGAGAAGAACTTTGCTCCAGATGATATTTATTTGTCCGTTTCAGATCTTAAAAGAAAATACGACAGATTAATGGCGGGCATTGATGAGAATGCACTGAAATTAAACCCAGATTTTCAGAGATATGATGGTATATGGAGCACAAAAAATAGAAGCTTATTTATTGAAAGTATAATTTTAAATATACCCATCCCGAGTATTTATTTGTCAGAAGACAGTAAAGGAACTCTTGTCGTTATTGACGGAAGACAAAGGTTGTCTACGTTATTTGACTTTATGGAAGATAAGTTTGCGCTGAAGGGGCTTACGCTTTTAGAAAAATTAAACGGAAAAAAGTATTCTAAACTTACAGGAGAACTAAGTAAGTATAGAACTAAAATTGAAGATAGGAGTCTTCATATCGAAAAATTGAGATATGGAACCAGCTCAACATTTGTAATTGAAACTTTTGAAAGAGTAAACACTAAAGGTGCAAAACTAAATGCACAAGAAATTAGAAATGCCATACATCAGGGAAAATCTACACAATTACTAAATGATATTTCCAAAATATATAGCAAAGAAAAACAAATTGTTGACCAAAAGAGAATGAAGGATAAATATTTAATATTACGCTATTTTGCTATGAAAAATTTTTATCTTAGCATTAAACAAGGTAAAAATGCATCGTTTAGTTCAATATCAGATTATTTATCAAATACTATGAAAAATATAAATCAGTCAAGTGATGAAAAAGTAGAAGAATTGAAAAATGATTTTACTAATGTTTATGAGAGAGCAAAGGATATTTTTAGTGATGCCGCATTTAGATTTGAAGTCGGTCTTCCTATAAATATGATTTTGTTTGAAACTACTTTAATTCTCGTGTCAGAACTTTTTAACAAGAATGATGATAAAATAAGATTGGCACTAAATAAACTTATAAATTTTGATAGAAATCTTGAAGATAATAGCGAAACTCCTTTTGAAAAAAATATAAAATATCATAGAGATTCGGAAGAAAATATAAAAGAAAGAATGCTTTGGATAAAGAAGATAATTGGTGAGCTAAGTGATTAATAAATTAAAAATCCAAAATTTTAAATCTATTAAAAATGCAAATATAAATTTTAGCAAATTGAACATTTTATGTGGAGAGAACGCAAGCGGTAAAACAAGTATTATTCATTCAATTTTAATTGCTACTCAAAAAACGAGAAGCGATTATACCGCCGACGGAAAAATTGTAAAAATTGGTGAATTGAATGAATTAAAAAACTATGATGCAGAAAAAGATTTAACTATAAATTTATATTGTAATAGTGCGCAAAAAACAATAAAATTTATAAAAAATGAAGATTTAGCTCTAAATAAAAATTCAAAATTAATAGTAACGCCCGACCCTAGTGAAATTGTTTCCTATGAGGAAAATTTGTTTTATCTTTCGTCTAATAGAGTTGGCGTTGTAGATACATATTCAAAAGGAAATTACTTATTTGGATCAAATGGTGAAGCAGTTATAGATTTTTTATATCAACAACAAGATGAACAATTTTCTAGTGATTATATGACTTTCTTTAATAAAAAATATAGGGGAACTAACATATCGGAAAATAGGAAATTTATTGAACATGTACGTTATTGGATGGAGTACATCACATCGGAGACTTTGACAATCAATTCAGTCTCAAACACAAATCAATATGTTTTATTGTTTGGGAAAGATACTCGTCCTATTAATACTGGTTCTGGATATAGTTTTATTTTACCGATCGTAATAGTTTGCTTGGGAGCTATTCTTGTAGACAAAGAAATGCCGACTGTTATATTAGAGAACCCTGAAATATATTTACATCCTGAAGCGCAAAATAAGCTTGTAGAATTTTTTCTGTTTTGCAAAAATTTCGTTCAATTAATTATAGAATCACACAGTGAACATATTTTAGAGGGAATACTTAAAAATAAGCAAGTAGATTGTAAGATTTATGTCGTTGAATTAGATAACAAAGAAACAAAGATTTCTACACTAACTCATAAAAACTTTAAAACTGAACCAATCGCTTATCCTGAAGTAATATATAGGGCTTTTGGAATTTTAACACCTGAATTACATATTCTTTTATATGGACAATTACAACGTCAATATAATGTTTCTATTGGTAGTGAAAGTAGCATATCACAGTTTGATAGCTATTTGTCTACTTTACCTAATGTAAGCTCAAAAATTTGGATCAATTCTAAATATGGTACTCAATATAATTCATTGCCAACTTTTATTCGCAATAAAATAGATCATCCAGAAGCAAAAGACCCAACAACTAACAAACACTATAGCTATTCGGACAATGAATTAAAAATGTCGATTGATTGGATGCTGTCAATATTGTGATTATAAAAAAGTATAATTAATGCACAAAAAACCAGAAGAATTAACTTCTGGTTTTTTCATAACATCATCGGCAAATTTGAATTTATTTTGGGGAGTAATTGGGGAGTAAAATTTTTACTCAAAAATACTTGACTAAATATAGTGGGTTTTATATAATAAATAAGCTATATTTAGTATAAATTGGCGTAAAGCTTTGGCGAATTTTTGGCACGCCAGCCGGTTCAAATCCGGGTGGCGCCTCCAAATAACAACCGACGGTTGATTATTTTTCAACGGTCGGTTGTTTTATTTTCTACAATATCAACTTTTAGTCCGTGGATTTTCAGCCGCGTTTGCGGTATAATAAATACGAAAACCGCGGTCAAACTTAAAGGAGATTTATATGAACAGTTTAGGCGAAAGAATAGCGTATTACAGAAAAAAAGCGGGGCTAACCCAAGAAAACCTTGCGGAAAAATGCTCGGTTACGAGTCAAGCCGTTTCCAAGTGGGAAAATGATTTGAACGCGCCCGACATATCCCTATTGCCCGCGCTTGCGGAGCTTTTAAACGTGACTTGCGACGAGCTTTTGGGCGTGCGCAAACAAGAGGTTACGGCAGTTGCGCCCGAGCTTGTGGACATATCCAAAATGATGTTCAAGCTTAAAGTTTTAAGCAAAAAGGGCGATACGGTAAATATCAACCTACCCCTATCCATTGCCGAAGTATTTCTTAAAAGCGGCAACATCAAGGGCGTAAATGACAAGGCAAGCAAATTGCTTGAAAATATCGATTTGGCACAAGTCGTGTCCTTGGTAAAGCTCGGCGCGGTGGGGAAACTTATCGATATCAAGTCCGCCGAAGGCGACATTGTGGAAGGTTGGGTTGAATGACCTTAAAAATAAAAGTTAAAAAATTAAGGCTGATTTTTTGGCTGCCGACGTGTTTCGCCGGCGGAATTGCGATAAACTGTGCCCGTCGTGAACTTGCCAAATCGGGTTTTACGCTTAAAAAATCGCGTAAATTAGAACGGGCTGTTTTGCGTGCAATCAAAAAGACGAAAAAACAGCTTGGCACATTTGAGCTGGTTAACGTTTCGACTGCCGACGGCGTTAAAGTAATAATTAAAATATAGAATATGCGCCCCCGCGAGACGTAATCGTTTCGCGGGGGCGCACTTAATTTTTCACTAATATATCAGCCGTTAAAGCATTTAGCCCGTCACTGTTTATCGATTATATCGAGTATTTCGGAAATTCTGTCCAAATCGTCGCGCGAATAGTAATCGATATATATACGCCCCTTCTTATCCGTACCGATAAGACTTACCTTCGTTCTGAAAGCAAAGCGCATTCTTTCAACCAACTGCTTCAACTCGATTGACGCAAGCGCACGCTTTTTCTTTTTGCGCTCGTCTAAAATTTCGGGGGGAATATTGTAGGCGCGCACCTTTTTTTCCAGCTCGCGCACGGAGTATTGACTGCGAATTGCGTCGTGCGCAAAGTTAACTTGCTCTTCCGCGGGCAGCGGCACTATCGTCCTTGCGTGCCCCGCCGAAAGCTTGCCTTCCGACACAAGCGAGATAACCTCGGGGCAGAGATTCAGCAACCTCAACGTGTTCGCAATCGCGGGGCGGGATTTGCCTATTCTTTCGGCAAGCTCGTCTTGGGTTAGCTTGTAATCGACCATCAGCTGCTTCATTGCCGTCGCGGCTTCGATTGGGTTCAAGTCCTCCCTTTGCAAGTTTTCGATTAACGAAATTTCCTTGATTTCTCTCGCGGAGTATTTGCGGATAACGACCGGTATCGAAAGCCTTCCCGCAAGCTTACAAGCACGGAAACGTCTTTCGCCCGCGATTATCATATAAGTGCCGTCGTCGTTATCGTTTACGACTATCGGCATAATCACGCCGTGCTTTTTAATTGAGTCGGCAAGCTCTCTTAAAGCTTGCTCGTCAAAGTTTTTACGCGGCTGGTTGGGGTTTGGGGATATTTTGTCGATTGACATTTCCTCGGCGTTCTTCCTCTCCTCTTCCGTGTATTCGAATGCGCTGCGGTGCTGTCCGTAAGCGTTCTCGTAAGCCGCGTCGGTTTCACCGAACAAAGCGTCCAAACCCTTACCTAAACCTTTTGCCATATTTCACCTCTAAATTGTTTTCCGTGCCGCAATATTCGTTGCGGCTGTTTTGCCCGCCATACGGGAAATATATTAATTATTCGTATAAGTTAATTTTGCCTTGACAGAAATTCTTCGGTAAGGGCTCTGTACGCCCTCGCACCCACGCACTTGGGGTCGTGCAACAGAATAGGCACGCCGTGGCTGGGCGCCTCTGCCAAACGAACGTTGCGTGGAATAATGATTTCGAAAAGTCTTGTTTTGAAGAATTTTTTAATCTCCGCCGTAATTTGTTTGGAAATCAAAGCCCTACCGTCGTACATAGTTATGACAACGCCTTCAATCTGTAATTGCGGATTGAGGTGTTGCTTTACCATTGCAATAGTGTTCATAAGTTGGCTGACGCCTTCCAATGCGTAGTATTCGGACTGCATAGGAATTATTATCGAGTCCGATGCAACCCACGCGTTTATCGTCAAAAGTCCCAATGACGGCGGGCAATCGATAAATATGTAGTCGTAGTCGGCGCGTACCTTTTCAAGCGCATTTTTGAGTATGCGCTCACGATTTCTTTTATAAACAAGGTCAACTTCTGCGCCCGTCAAATCTACGTTGGCGGGCAGAATATCGAGAAGTTTAACTTGCGTAGGCAGAATATTCGAAGCCGCGGCGTCGTCCTCGATAAGAACGTTATATACCGACTTTTTCAGCGAGCTTTTCGAAAAGCCCAGCCCCGTGGTAGCGTTTCCTTGCGAGTCCAAATCTACAAGCAAAACCTTTTTGCCCATATCCGCGCAGTAAGCCGCCATATTTATCGCGGTCGTAGTCTTGCCTACGCCGCCCTTCTTGTTCGTTAACGAAACTATCTTACCCATAACACTTCAACTCTTCCTCTCTAAAGTAACTGCATTCAAGCCGCGTGGCGGCTTGGTTTCACGGGAAACAACGTTTAAAAACGGATATTCTTTTCGCCGTCTTTATCAGAACCGTCGTTGCCGTTGTCGCCGCCGTCGGAAGGTGTTTCCTCTTGTGCGGATTCATACTTCTTAAAACGGTTTTCTGTTTGCTTTTCGTCTTGTTCGTCCATATACTTTATTACTTCCGCATAAGTCTTGCCGGACATAAGCATATCCACCTCTTCGGTGTAAATGGTTTCTCGTTCGATAAGAACCCTTGCCATATTGTCAAGAACCGAACGATTTTCGCTTAACAGCTTTCTTGCGCGCTCGTGTTGGGTAGAAATAAGCACGCGCACTTCGTCGTCAATCATTTTTGCCGTTTCTTCCGAATACGAGTTATGGGTTGCCATATCTCTGCCGAGGAACACGGGCTGCGAATCGTCGTTGTAGCTGATTAGTCCGAGCTTTTCGCTCATACCAAGCTCTGTAACCATTGCGCGGGCAAACTTTGTAGCAACTTTTATGTCGTTGGAAGCTCCCGAAGAAATATCCTTAATTACAAGCTCTTCCGCTACGCGCCCGCCCAACGTCATACAAATGTCGTCAAGCATAAAGTTTTTAGTGTAGTATCCGCGGTCAGATTCGGGTCGGGTCATCGTAAAGCCGCCCGCATTGCCGCGCGGGATAATAGTGACTTCATGAACGGGGTCGCAATTTGTGCAAAGCTTTGCAAGAATACAGTGACCCGATTCGTGGAACGCGGTAAGCCGCTTTTCGGACTCGGTAACAACCTTACTTTTCTTTGCGGGGCCCATAGCTACTTTATCGAACGCTTCGTAAAGGTCCGCGTTGCCGATAAACTTTTTGTTTGCACGGGCGGCGAGTATTGCAGCTTCGTTCAAAAGGTTTGCAAGGTCCGCACCCGAAAAACCCGCGCTTAGCCGCGCTACGTTTTTAAGATTTACGTCGGGGGCAAGCGGCTTATTGCGCGCATGCACTTTCAATATTTGCTCTCTGCCCTTCACGTCGGGTAAATTCACATAAACTTGTCTGTCAAATCGTCCCGGACGAGTCAGCGCGGGGTCGAGAATATCTGCGCGGTTCGTTGCTGCAACTACTATAACTCCCTCGTTCGCTTCGAAACCGTCCATTTGAACGAGAATTTGGTTTAAAGTTTGCTCTCTTTCGTCATTGCCGCCGCCAAGACCCGCTCCGCGGTGTCTGCCTACCGCGTCGATTTCATCGATGAAGATAATGCAAGGCTGGTTTTTCTTAGCCATTTCAAATAGGTCGCGTACACGCGATGCGCCCACGCCAACGTACATTTCAACGAAGTCCGAACCCGAAACCGAGAAGAACGGCACTCCCGCTTCGCCGGCAACAGCCTTAGCGAACAATGTTTTACCCGTTCCGGGAGGGCCTACAAGCAGCACGCCCTTAGGAATACGCGCCCCCAAATCGGAGAATTTTTTGGGCTGGCGCAAGAATTCTACAATTTCCGCAAGCTCAACTTTTTCTTCCTCTGCGCCCGCCACGTCGGTAAAGCGCACCTTAATATTCGTAGTTACGCGAGCTTTGGTCTTGGCAAAGCTCATCATCTTGCCGCCGCCACCCATTGAAGAGCGAATTATAAGGAAAAATACTACGCAAACGATAACTATCGAAAGTACCGAGAAAAGCGTCGAAACCCAGCTGCCCGCGTTAGGGTTTGTCATATCGGCGCTAACGCCGAACGCACGAATTTCGTCAAGTTCAGCCCAACCGCCCGTTCCGTACAGCGACGGACCGTAGCAATAATAAGATAAAACGGTTTTATCGGTCTTATCGTTGTAGGTGTAGCCTTTATACTCGTAAGAACTAATTTCTACTTTCCATATTATTATAAGGGGCGTGTGCTTTTCGTCGTCCGTTACAACTTTGCCTTCAAGCACCGTATAACCTTCGAGAACATAACCGTCTTCTCCCGGTTGTTTAATCGCGCTTACGATTTTTCCCTCATAATCTCCTTCACCCATATTAGGCGCATACTTAACGCCGTTGGGATTATACTTGCCGTCCTCACTCTCAACGAAGTATTGGGCGTTTTCAAGATATTCTCTAAAATCAGTAGTATTTTTCTTTGCTGCGCCACCGCTTAAAGTTGTTGTTAAAATAATTGCAAGAGCAGCAACAATAAGCAACAGCACGATAACGCCGAATATAATTCTGCCTTTTTTATTCAAAATATAACTCCTTATTATGATACTCAGTCTATTATAGCAGATATATCACCCCATTTGCAAGCATTTGGGTTAAAAAGTTTGATATATCACTTAAATTTTACCGTATTTTCACTTTGTCCGGGCCTCATAAAAAACTCGTATTTTTGGCAAAAATTGCTTAAATTTGCACTGCGCTTGGCCATTTTTGTTTTTAAAAATGTTTCATGTGGAACATTCAACCAAATTTTTTCGCCTTTTTAGTGTTTCACGTGGAACGTATACCGCTTAATTTTTGGAAATTGTGGATAATTTTTTAAAAATGTGGTTTTTTTTAGACTTTTTTACCAAAATCGGTAATTATTATGTGGACAATTACCCAAGGTTTTTCTCAAAATTTTCGAGTAATCCCCTTACAGAGCTTAATTTGTGCATTTTTTGTGGATAAAATACGGGTTTTGAGCCTTTTAGAGCCGTTTTAAGCTATTTTATGCTGTGGATATTGTGGAAAAGTTGGCTAAATTTTGTAAAAATTTTTGATTTAAAGCCTTTGAGAGCGGTTTTGGGGTAACTTTTATTAATTTTTAAGGATATTATGGAAAGATATTATAAATTTAAAAACTTCGGTCAATAATCTTACGGAGGAAATTTATGGAATATTCATTTAATTTATATAACGCCCTTGCGCCGCAAGGAATTTGCTTGACGCTTAAAAAAATGTTGGCGAAATTTACAAAAACTCCGACGGTACTTTGTATCGGCAGCGATTTATCCGTCGGCGACAGCTTGGGTCCGGTTACGGGAACTATGCTTAAAGAACAGCTTTCGGGGCTGAATTGTTATATATACGGGACGCTTGCTAAGCCGATAACGGCGCATGAAGTAAAATATATGAACGAATTTTTACGCGCCACTCATCCGGACAGTCCGATTATCGCAATCGATGCAGCGGTCGGTATAGCGGGCGATATAGGACTTATCAAACTTTCTCCTACGGGAATTAAACCCGGCAGCGGAGCCAACAAAAAGCTTGCCACCGTCGGCGATGCTTCGATAATGGGTATCGTTGCGGAAAAATCTGTATTTAATTACTCGCTGTTTTCGGCAACCCGTCTGAATATTATATACAAAATGGCGGCAATAATTGCCGACGGGGTTTCTTCATACATTATCGAAAGCTTGCAAAAGGGGAGTTGGGGAAACGAAGTAAGCATTTATGACAAAAAATCAGTTTGATTTCCGAACGAAAAAAATTGGGCGCAGTGCATAAAACGGCACTGCGCCCGATTTTTATATTATTAAAGCTCAATAATATTTACGCCCTTTGATTTAGCGTAACTTACGGTATAATAAGTTCCGCCGCTGTTCCGCCTTAAATACGACACCACAACGTCGCAATTATCTACCATAAATCTGTCTCGTTCGAACATACAACCGTCGTAATATTCTTCCGAAATAATAAATGATTGGTTACAATTTTTTAAAATTCTCGAATACCTTTCTTTGTTTTTTTGCGAATATCCTTTTTCTTGAGCAAGGCACGGAATACAAGGAATTAAGTTTACTTTATAATCTTTTTTATACTGCAAAACGCTCTCTGCCGCGGCAAGGTCAAAGCCCGTCGCCATTCCGCAAAAAAAATTTTCCGTTCCTCCGTTTATAAGGTTAAAAATTACCCTATCCAATAGGTTATAATCGAAGTCTTTTTGAAGTATTCTGTGCCCCGTAAAAGCGCAATTTTTATACATATTTTTTCCGTCCCGAATTTTTCTTGCGCCAATTGAAATTTTTTTTAAAAAATTTATGCGCCCCCCCAATTTTTTAAAGCGGTTTTTTTCTTTCCAAACCTCTGCCGCGGGGATATTTTTCGGGCGTCGGTTTCACCTTTTTTATCACTATTACGGTGCGCTTTCCAAATCCCTCGGGAAGAGCATAATTTACTATATTTTCAACCTCTCCGCCAAGGGTTTTTACGGCGTTTAAACTCTCTTTTATTTCCTCTTCGGCGTCGCCTTTATAGGCTATAAATCTGCCGCCTACTTTTACGAACGGTAGGCAATATTCGCACAACGTATTCAGCCTTGCAACGGCGCGCGCCGTGGCCACGTCAAATTTTTCTCTTAAAGCTTTATCTTTTCCGCCGTCCTCGGCACGGATATTCAGCACTTCTGCACAATTTAAGTCCAAATTATCAACAACTTGCTTTAAATATTCACACTTTTTTCCCGTGCTCTCTATCAATGTAAAGCTTAAATCGTCCCTTATAATCATTAAAGGAACTGACGGGAACCCCCCGCCCGAGCCTATTTCCACAACTTTTGCGCCCTTCGGAAAATAATTTTGGGGCTTAATACTGTCGAAAAAGTGTTTAATATACACTTCTTTTTCGTCGGAAATTGACGTTAAATTGTATTTTTGATTGAAATTTTCCAAAATTTCTTTGAACTTATCGAACTTGTCGGAAAATTTTTCGAACTCGCCTAAATACATAAGTAAATTATATCAAATAACTCTCTTTTTATCAACCTTTTATTTTTCCACTATCCACAAAAATATGTGAATTTCCCTAATTTTTAGGCTTTAATTTGTATTTAAAACGTGTTTTTAATCAATTTTAAAATAATTTAATTTATTTCTTCACTTTTTATACACTTTTTTAACAGAGTTATACTGCTGTTATACAGTAATTTTCCACCGTTTTTTGTTTTTTAAATATGCCCGAAATTACCCTTATTCTGTTGCTTTTTGCCCCGAAATTTGTTATTATACTGTTGAAATTATATATGCGGGAAAAAGTTTTGCACAATTCCCCAATCCCTACTATTATAATTACTATATAAATCTTATTAATAAAATTAATAAGTATTTAGTTATGTTAACGGAGAAAATTTATGAAGTGTGTTTGTGAAGGTATCGATTTATCCGATGCAGTGCTTAAAGTAGTTAAAGCTTGCTCATCTAAAACCACAGTTCCCGTGTTGGAGTGCGTTAAACTTTCGGCAAAAAACGACGGAGTTACTCTTTCGGCGACTGACGGCGAAATTTCTATAATAAAAACCATAAAAGCAGAAGTTTACGAGGAAGGCGAAGTATGCGTTCCCGGTAAATATTTTGCCGATTTCATTAAAAAATTGGAAGGAGTACAGATTTCCTTGTCCTCAGAGGGCAATAAAATGGAAATAGAATATGCAGACAGCCAAACGACGATGCAGGTTTTGTCCGCGGACGACTTCCCGCGCATAGATTTGGACATTACCGAGAACAGTTTCGTTATGAAAACCTCGGATTTAAAGGAATTTATCCGTTCGACGTCGTTTTGCTGTGCAACAGACGATTCAAGGCCTATTTTAAAGGGCTGCCAATTCGTCATAAACGGCAACGAGGTTTGCGTTACATCTCTTGACGGGTTTAGGCTTGCGACCGTAAAGGGTACCGTAGTTAATTCAACGGGCAATATGGAGATAATTTGTCCGGCAAGAACGCTTAACGAAATAGAAAAAATGATACCCGACAGCGACGGAACAACCGAAATTTTTATTCAGCGCGGCATAATTTTGGTAGCTTGCGACAATACGGTATTAACTTCTCGGCTTTACGGCGGAGATTTCATTAAAAAAGAGAATATTATACCCAAAAATTTCGTTACGGAAGTTACCGTTGAAAAGGACAAGCTTAAAGCGAGCATCGAAAGAGCGGCAATTCTTGTAAGAAACGACAAGAACAGCCTAATTATCTTCGATATAAGCGGCGATAAGATAGAAATTTCTTCTGCGTCCGAAATAGGCAACGTGCAAGAGCCCGTAAAAGCAGAGGTTAAAGGCAAGGACGTGAAGATTGCGATGAATTCGAAGTTCATTATAGACGCCGTAAATGCGCTGCAAGAGGACGAAATAACCTTGTCGTTCAATAACCATATTCAGCCGTTTATATGCCAAAATAAGGAAAATAAGGGCAAATTGTATTTAATTTTGCCCGTAAGGACAAGTTCAAACGACTAAATAAAGCGGACGGACAAGCCCATTATCGCTTGACTTGAAACGTTATTTAATTATATAATAGAAAAAGATATTTTTAAAACAGTTGAAAAAAAAGAGGTAAATTATGAAAAGAACTTATCAGCCCAAGAAAAGACAGAGAAGTAAAGTTCACGGGTTCAGAAAGAGAATGTCTACAACCGCCGGCAGAAAAACTTTGAAAAGAAGAAGAAACAAAGGCAGAAAGAAACTTACGGCGTAACGCGTGAATTACCTTAGAATTAAGAAAAACGCCGATTTTCAAAAGCTTTTTAACAAGGGGAAAAAAGTGTTTTCCCCTAATATTACGTTATTGTATTTTCCTGCAAGCAAGCTTTCAATGGGCTTGGCGGTTTCCAAAAAACACGGCAAGGCTGTTAAAAGAAACAGAATAAAAAGGTTGCTTAGGGCGGCGTTTGCGGAAACTTCGGATGAGCTGCAAAGGAATTATTCGGTGATATTGGTGCCGAAAGTCGGCGGCGAATATACCTTCGATGCCTTTAAAAGAAGTCTTAGAATTTGCTTTAAAAAGGTGAACGAATGCGCAAAAGCGTAAAAAAGTTTTTAAAATCAGCGCGGCAAAAGGTTTTTAAGCCGTACTTTAAAATGCTTTTTATGCGGCTTATCGTCTTTTATCAAAGGCACTTTTCAAAGCACACTTGTCTGTACGAGCCGACTTGTTCGGAGTATATGAAAAGGTCTATAAATAACAAGGGAGTGCTGCGCGGAATACTTATCGGCTGTTGGCGCCTATTGCGGTGCAATCCGTTGTCTAAGGGCGGATACGACCCCGCGCCCGAGCGCAGATTACGCTTCAAATGGGTGCTTTAAAAGCGATAGACCCCCATATATGCTTGAAATAACGCGTTTTTAAGGCTTGAATGCAAGCGACACGCTAACGTTATAAAGATATAAGGATTAAACTTCAAGTTTATGAATTTACTCAATTTACTTACAACTTCATCCAACTATTATACGGTTGGCGTTACGCCCGTAAGCGCGGGCGACCTTAGCGGTATCGGCTGGGTTATCGGTTGGATTTTCGACTTATTCTCGAACTTCTACGGCGCGGTAGCATTAGGCGTTATCGTATTTACGCTTGCTTTAAAAACGTTGGTGCTTCCGCTCGATATATATTCGAGGGTCAAGACCAAAAAGCAATCGCTGTTGATGGAGCGTATGCGTCCGCAGATGGAAAAACTGCAAAAGCAGTACGCGAACGACAAGAATATGTATCAGCAAAAGGTTATGGAGCTGCAAAAAGCAAACGGCTATAACCCGTTGGGCGCGTGCCTACCTATGATAGTTTCGCTAGTCATATTCATGGTTATATTAAGTGCGTTTTCAACCTATTCGAACTATGCGGTTTTGCGCGATTACAGCGAAATGGCGAGGTACTACAACGAAACCGTTCAAGAATTCGTTATAACCGAAGAGGAAAACGGCGAGGAACGCTTTTTAAATGCGGTGGAACACGAAGGAGCAACCGTTTATACGGTAGAATTCGAAAAATTTGCCGCTTATTACGGCAAAGTAGATACCGAATTTGATGCGAGCGATTTTGCAAGCAAGTCCGAACAAGATAAATGGGAAGTAGTTTCAAATTATATCGAACTGCACGCGCGCGAAAGGGCCGCGCAATATTATTTGGATAACAGCGACGGCACGCACTTCGGTTGGATAGGTAACCTTTGGTATCCCGATTCGATGTTGAATAAAGAAGTGCCCGATTACGCAAAATTTACTTCGGCGACGACCCGTGCGGGCATCACCGTAAGCGAAAACGACTATAACAGCGTAACGTTTAACCTTTCCGAACAGAAAAACAACTATAACGGTTATTTCGTGCTTATAGTACTTTCGATAGGACTGATGTTCTTACAGCAGTTCATAATGATGAAGTCGCAAAAAGCCGCTAACGAGCTTTCCTCTGTGGACGGAAGCGCGGCAAAGACGAACAAGTGGATGATGATTATTATGCCGATTATTTTCGGTATGTTTTCGTTTATGTACAGTGCGGCGTTCTCTATATACATGATAACCAACACTCTGTACGGGCTGATTTCCACGCTCATTATCAATAAAATAGTAACCGTAAGGTTTGCAAATCAAGAAATAAAGGCGGCTTCCTCGGCAAGACCGTCAAGCAAGGCAAAGAGATTAAAAAAGTAAGCTAATCCCCGTTAATTAAGGCATAGTAGGGGGTCTAAGGAGAATTGTAATGGAAGATAAAAACGTATTTACGGGCAAAACCGTAGACGAAGCGCTTGATTTGGGGCTTGAAGCTTTGGGACTTACGCTCGACGAAATCGATTATGAGGTTTTGGAAGAAGGCAAGAAAAAGCTGTTCGGCTCGATAAAAGCGGTAGTCAAGATTATACCCAAGGGCGAGGCAAAGCGCGCAGAGAAGCCCGCTGCGCCCGCTCCCAAAGAAAAGATTGAAAAGAAACCCGTAAGCGCAAAGCCCGTTAAAAAGAGCGAAGGCGTTAGAAAAGCTGACGGCGAAGCGGTTGACGTTTTGGAGTTTTTGGACGGACTTTTAGCTAAGCTCGGTATAGACGGCAAAAGCGAAATTGTAAACGTAGAGAACGGCGTTCATATCGAAATTAAGACGAGCGCGTCTGCACGGGTTATAGGAAAGCACGGCGACGTGCTAGATGCAATACAAAGCATTGCCGGCGCAGTTGCGAATATCGGAAACGAAGAATATAAAAAGGTTATCGTAGATTGTGAAAATTACCGTTCACAGCGCGAACAGACTTTAAAGGATTTGGCTGTTAAAATTGCAAACAAGGCGGTTGAAACGGGCAGAAAAATTATTTTGGAGCCTATGACTCCTTACGAAAGAAGAGTAATTCATTCAACGCTTGCGGACAACGGCGAAGTTAAGACGGCGTCCGAAGGCAGAGAACCCGCAAGATATATTGTAGTTATTCCTAACAACGCGCGCCCGGGCGACAGAGGCGTAAGACTTGGCGACAGACGGCGCGACGGCAACCGTGACAGACGCGGTCGCAGCGGCGAAAAGCGCTTTGATAACCGCAGAAGAGAGGGCGGTGCAAGACCCGCAAACGGCGGCGCAAAACGCGGCAAAAAAGAGATACACTTCGGTACTTTCCTTGGAAACAGCAACGATAAACGTGACGTTTAATCCAAGTATCTTAATGGCGGTAAAATGATACCGACAGAACGCACGTCAAGCGCAAACGTGACGTTTAATCCAAGTATCTTAATGGCGATAAAATCGGCAAAGTTTGACATCAAAACAAGCATTGCCCCCAATATATGTTGCAAATAACGCAAATTTAAGCATAAAAAACAGCCCGTAGGCATTTGCCTACGGGCTGTAAAATTTTATTATTCTTTATCGGTTTTCTTTGCGGCGGGTTTCGGTTTTGCGGGAGCCTCAGCCGCCGTTGCGGGTGTTTTCTTTTCAACCTTGCAATTTGCTTTCAAGGTTGCAAGGCAGTCCCAAAGCTCTTGGGGAATTCTGTCCTTAATGGTGCCGTTGTAGTAGCCTTCAAGCTCTTCGGCTTCCTTTGCCCACTTTTCTTTGTCAACGGTAAGTATAGCCGTCAAATCGTCTACGCCGAACTTCTTGCCCGCGCAAATTTCGTAATCCAAATCGGTAAGGTCGATGTCCTCAGCTTTGGGCACATAACCGATAGCCGTTTCTTCCGCGTCAACGGGAGTGTCGGAGCAACGCTTCAATATCCATTCGAGTACGCGCATATTGTCGCCGAAGCCGGGCCACATAAAGTTGCCGTCCTTATCAGTTCTGAACCAGTTTACGTTGAATATCTTGGGAGGATTTTTAATCTTCGTGCCCATATCAACCCAATGAGCGAAATAGTCGCCCATATGATATCCCGCGAAGGGTTTCATAGCCATAGGGTCGTGACGAAGCACGCCTACCGCGCCCGCAGCGGCAGCTGTCGTTTCCGAGGACATTGCCGAGCCGATAAATACGCCGTGGTTCCAATCTCTCGCTTCGTATACAAGGGGCGTAGTAGATGCGCGTCTGCCGCCGAAGATGATTGCGGAGAGGGGAACTGCGTCCTTTTCGGAGTTGAATTTATCCGAAATGCAAGGGCAGTTGCCCGCGGGTGCGGTGAAACGCGAGTTGGGGTGCGCAGCGCAAGTAGATTTATCTTTCTTGTCGAACTTAGCGGGATTCCAAGGTTTGCCCGTCCAATCTATTACGTGCTCGGGCAGCTCTTTCGTAAGTCCTTCCCACCATACCGTCATATCGTCGGTGTTAAGCGCAACGTTTGTAAATATAGTGCCGCGCTTGGTTGATTGCAGTGCGTTATAGTTCGAGTGCTCGTTCGTGCCGGGCGCTACGCCGAAGAACCCGTTTTCGGGGTTAACAGCCCAAAGTCTGCCATCCTCGCCCACTCTTATCCAAGCGATATCATCGCCGATAGTTTCTATTTTATAGCCCAAATCCGTGTAATGTTTGGGTGGAATAAGCATTGCAAGGTTGGTTTTACCGCAAGCGGAGGGGAAAGCCGCCGCAACGTACTTCTTTTCGCCGTCGGGGAAAGTTACGCCGAGGATAAGCATATGCTCTGCCATCCAGCCCTCGTTTTTGCCAAGCCAAGACGCAATTCTTAGCGCAAAGCACTTCTTGCCCAAAAGCACGTTGCCGCCGTAAGCGGAGTTCACCGAAATAATAAGATTATCTTCGGGGAAGTGCATTATGTATCTCTTTTCCGCGTCAACGTTGCATTTTGCGTGGAAACCTTTTATAAAATCTCCGTCTTTGCCGATTTTATTCAAAACAGACTTTCCTACGCGTGTCATAATGTTCATATTCAACACAACGTAGATGCTGTCGGTGACCTCGATGCCGTATTTAGCAAAATCACTGCCCACAACGCCCATCGAGTAGGGGATAACGTACATCGTTCTGCCTTTCATCGAACCGCGCGCAATCTCGTTTGCAAGCTCCTTCGCTTCGCGGGGGTCCATCCAATAGTTGATAGGACCGGCATCCTCTTTATTCTTAGTACAGATGAAAGTTCTGTCCTCGACGCGGGCAACGTCGTTTACCTTGGTACGGTGAAGATAGCAGTCGGGAAGAAGATGCTCGTTTAATTTAATAAGCTCGCCGCTTTTAACGGCTTCTTCTTTTAACGCTTTAATTTGGTCCGCGCTGCCGTCTATCCACACGATTTTATCGGGCTGAGCAAGGTCCGCGCTTTCTTGAACGAAATCCAACACCTTTTTATTTTTAGTCAGTGCCATAAAAATTCACTCCTTACAAATTATAAACTGTTTTTTACAAAAACTTTTACAAATACTATTATATTATAATTTGTCAAAAAAATCAAATTAATTGAATTAAAGAATTGTGAAAATAAACACACAAAAAGGACATATTTTTACACTTTATTATAAAATTCGCGCTTGCGGCATATATATAATGAAAAAAAAGCGTTAAAGGTAAATATGGGTTACACAAAAAACATTGCTGTAATTAAAGGAATAAAGGACGGCTTTTCGGTTGACGGAGGGGCGCTGTCCGGTCTTGTCAAAGCCGAAAAGTACGGGGCTAAACTTCGCGTAGAAGTTAGCTTGATAAATTTTGCGCCGCTAACGGAAGGCAAGTATGTGTGCGCGCTGTCCGACGGGAAGTCTACCGTTGTGGTTGAGGACGGCGAGTTCGAGGGGCAAAGCGACGTAAATACCGAAAACGGTTTTGCCGCGCTTATATGCTATGTAAAAGGTCAAGTTTTTCCAATTGCCTCGGCAGTATGCGGCAACAACCACGATATTACGCTTAAATTAAAAGCCGAGGTAGAGCGGGAAGAAAACTTAAAAGCAGCCCAAACCGCCGTAAGCGAAAAGGCGGCAAAAAACGAAAGTGCGGCGCAACAAGAATACGAGGATGAGGCAATAGCGGAGGTGAATTATTATGAATACGCAGAAGCTTTTAAAGACGGTGGAGCTTTACGCGCGGATAAAAATGAAAAAGAGGACGGGGAAAAGGCATGCGGCGATGAGGCGGCTTTTAGCGCTGTCAAGGAAAGGGAAAACGGCGTAAAAGGCGGCGAAAGTGCTACATATTCGGGGGGTAACGACAAGTTTAGTAAAAAAAGCCCCATTGTAGAGGGTGGAATATTCTATGAAAGAATGAAGGACGAAATAGACTCGATACTGTCCAAATACCCCTCGGAGCAGCCGCTTAACGATATGATAGAGGACTCAAAATGGGTTAAAATCTCTTACGGAGAGGGCGGCTATTATGTGTTCGGCGTGCTATATTCGGGGGGCAAACCCAAATATATGTGTTACGGGGTGCCCACAAAGCAAAGCAGCGTTCCGCCCCAAAGTATGGAGGGATTGGCTTCGTTTTTGCCCGCATCGCCCGAAGATAGCGAAAGCGGCTATTGGGTTATGTATCAAGACGCGGAAACGGGCGCAAGCGTTAAAATAAGCATAATGTAATAAGGCTTTGCCGATGCGGCAAAGCCTTATTTTAACCCTTTAAACGGTTTGAATGCTATTAAAGAATAAATCGTAAACAGCGCGGAAACGCCGCAAATTGCAAAAAACGAGCGGTATGCCACCTCGCTTCCAAAGGTTAAAAAGCTTATCAAATCAAAGCCCGAAAGCGCGTATACACCCCCGCATATGCCTAAAATAACGAGGTTTGCAACACAAAAATAGCAAGTCATTTTCATAATAGAAGTATGGGGCGTAAAGAAAAAAATATTCAAATTGAAATATTGTCTAATACAAGCTTATCGAATTCGGGGCGCTCGGCAAAGTCGCGCGGAAGAAACCTTACCGTTCGGAATTTAGCGTAATTGAAAATATGCGTCTTTAACAAAATGGGCGTGGCGATATCCAGCGCTTCGCATATGTCCGAAAGGTATGTAAAAAATTCCGAGTAGGTAAATTTGTCCTCTCGCATATAAGTTATTTGTTTTTCTATTTTTTCACCGATAATGACCTTCGCCCAAATTCTGAACATACAACCATTATACTAAAAACCCGCCCACGACGCAACGGTTTTTTGAAATAAACTTTAATTGTTTATGGCGCCGTCGGGCATATTCTATTGACAAACGGCAAACAAAACTATATAATATTGTAAAAAAAGCAGTGATTTCGCCGTGCGAAATCACTTTTAATTATTTTTTATAATCGGGAGCAGAAAGAAAATGGCAGAACTTATCGTTATGACTAAGAAAAATTACGATGATTTGAAAAAAGAGCTTGACTACCTTGTAAAGGTTAAACGCCCTGAAATTATCGAGCGGATTGCCGAGGCGCGCAGTCACGGCGACTTATCCGAAAACGCCGAATACGACGCGGCGCGCGAAGAACAGCGTTCTAACGAGGGAAAAATTGCGGAAATAGAATATAAAATCAAAAATGCGGACATTCGTGAAGAAAACACCGACACAAGCTATGTGCACTTAGGCAGCGTGGTAACCGTCTTTGACGAAGATATGGAAGAAGAGCAGACCTATACAATAACTTCGGTGACGGAAGTGGACGTTATGGCAAACAAAATTTCGGTTGACAGCCCCGTAGGCGCGGCGCTTTTAAGAAAAAAAGTGGGCGATAAAACCACGGTTAAATGCCCCGACGGCACGGATTATATCCTTAAAATTCTTTCGATAAGGTAAAAATTATGGCAGAAAATTCACAAAACACCGTTTTAAACGAGGAAGAAGAGGCTCTTGCCCTTGCCGAGCAAGCTCGTATCCGCCGCGAAAAGCTTTCCAAGCTTTGCGAAGAGGGAAAAAACCCGTTTGTAAAAGTTAAGTATGAAACAACCGCGCAGTCCGAGTATATAAAAAACAACTTCGATACCCTTGAAGGTAAAGAGGTTTCGGTAGCGGGCAGACTTATGTCCCGCAGAGTTATGGGCAAGGCTTCGTTTGCTCACCTTCAAGACGACAAGGGCTTGTTACAGATTTACGTCAAGCGCGACGACGTTGGCGAGGACGACTACGCCGCTTTCAAAAAAGATTACGATTTAGGCGATATCGTAGGCGCTAAAGGTTATGTTTTCAAAACGCAGACGGGCGAAGTTTCGGTGCATTGTACGCATATCGAGATGTTGTCGAAGTGCCTTTTGCCCTTGCCCGAAAAACAGCACGGGTTGAAAGATACCGATATAAGATACCGTCGGCGCGAGCTTGATTTAATCGTCAATCCCGAGGTGAAAAACACCTTTGTAAAGCGTTCTAAAATCATTTCCGCTATACGCGATTACCTTGACGGTTGCGGATTTTTGGAGGTCGATACCCCCGTTTTGAACACGCTTGAAATCGGCGCGGCAGCGCGTCCGTTCAAGACCAAGCACAATGCGTTGGATATCGATATGTATCTCAGAATCGAAACCGAATTATACCTTAAACGGCTGATAGTAGGGGGTCTAAACCGAGTTTACGAGGTTGGGCGCATATTCCGCAACGAGGGAATGGACGCTTTTCATAACCCCGAATTTACCACGGTAGAGTGCTACGCGGCGTACCTCGATTACTTCGATATGATGAACCTTGTCGAGGATATGTATTCGACCATTGCAAAGGAAGTTTGCGGCACCGCGGATATAACCTATCAAGGCACGGAAATTCATCTCGGCGGCAAGTGGACGAGAATGACCATGAAAGAGGCGGTCAAGAAATACTCGGGCGCGGACTACGACGAATGGGCGACCGACGCTGACGCGCGTGCTTGCGCAAAGAAGCTTGGCGTAACCGTCGAAGAGGGTGAAAGAGCGACCAAAGGGCACGTCCTTATTGCGCTGTTTGACAGCTTTGTAGAGGACAAGCTTGTACAGCCTACCTTTATTTACGACTACCCCGTGGAGAACTCTCCCCTTGCAAAGCGCAAAGAAGACGATCCCGCGTTTACTCAACGTTTCGAGTACTTTATCTGCGCGCACGAGTTCGGCAACGCTTTCTCGGAGTTAAACGACCCCATAGACCAAAAGCAGAGGTTTGTAAAGCAAGTCGAAGAAAAACGCGCGCAAGAGCCGAGCTGCAACGCACAAATCGACGAAGATTTCGTAACCGCGCTCGAATACGGCTTGCCCCCGACGGGCGGGCTTGGCTTCGGCGTAGACCGTTTGGTTATGCTTTTGACCGACAGCGCAACGATACGCGACGTGCTGTTGTTCCCCACAATGAAACCAAAAAAGTAAAAAAATAATTATCGGCGCAGCCCCGAACCGCGCTTTAAGGACTTTTCGTCGCAGTGATGTCGGCGGAACAGCAAAGAAATTTCGTGAGGGATTTATGTATAAGTATCTTATATATTCACAACTTAAAACCTACGCCAAGGCGGACAAGTCCTTTCATATGCCCGGGCATAAGGCTAGGGGAGATTTTAAGTCTAAATTCCCCATTGCGCCCTTCGATATTACCGAGCTTTCGTATTCGGACAATCTTTTATGCCCTACGGGCATAATTGCAAAGGCCCAAAACGATTTGGCGGAAATTCTCGGCGCTAAAAATAGTTTTATTTTAACCGACGGCTCGTCCTCGGGCGTGCTTTCTATGATGTACGCGTTGTCTAAATTCGGCAACAAGGTAATCGTGCCGCGCAACTGCCACGTCAGCGTGTGGAACGCATGCAAGCTTTTCAACCTCGAACCCGTTATAGTTCAAGGCGCCAACGACGAAGGTGTTTTATTGCCGCCTTCGCCCTCGCTTATCGAAAAACTCGTTTCTAACGATAGGACGATAAGCGGAATGATTGTTACCTCTCCCGACTACTTCGGCAATATCGCGCCCCTTCAAGAATATTCGCAAGTACTTAAAAAGTACGGGCGATATCTGCTTGTTGACGGCGCGCACGGTGCTCACCTCGCCTTCGAGGACGCTAAAAAAGGTCACGCCGGCTCTTTTGCCGACCTTTGGGTGGACGGCGCGCACAAAAGCTTGCCCGCACTTACGCAAGGCGCGGTGGTTTCGGGCAATAACGACAAGCTTTTACCCCTTTTGGAAGAGGGGTTATCCTATTTCAGAACTACTTCGCCAAGCTATCCCATAATGGCATCGGTGGAATATGCGTTTAAATATATTGCAAACAACAGCAAACTTATCGACGACGCAAAGGCGGCGGTCAAGTCGTTTAGGGAAAAATGTCCCTTAAAGCTTTACCCGTCGGAAGATTGGACGAAAGTTGCCATTGATTTCGAGGGGTTGGGCGTTTCGTCGTATACGGCGGCTGCTATGCTTGAAAAGAAAGGCATATACAGCGAGCTTGCGGACGGCAAGTATTTACTTTTCTATCTTTCGCCTATGACGGTTGCGGCGGATTTAAGCAATCTTTTGACTGCGCTTGCCGCAATGGTCGGAGATAAGCGGTTAAAAAAGAATTTTGTCGCTCGCCCGCCTATGCCCGTTACGGCAAGAACGTATAGCTTCCAATACGCATTAAAGCAGAAACGGGAACTTATTCCCCTAGTACAATCGGTGGGCAGAATGTGCGCCGAAAACGCGGGCGTTACCCCGCCGTGCATACCCATAATTGCCGCCGGCGAAATGATAACCGAGGGCGCGGTCAGATACCTTTTGTATCAAGGCAGTACGTTCGGGCTTGTCGGCGATAAAATTTGGGTGGTCAAAAAATGAGGGGCAAATTTATAACCTTCGAGGGGTGTGAAGGCTCGGGCAAAAGCACCCAGCTTAGGCTTTTATCGGAATATTTAACGAGCGTCGGCGCAGACTTTATAATGACGAGGGAGCCCGGCGGCAGCGCAATTTCCGAGGATATAAGAAAGATTATTTTAAGCGGTAAAAACACCGCAATGTGCGACGAATGCGAAGCGCTTTTGTACGCGGCGGCAAGGATACAACACTTGCGCGAGATTATCGCGCCCGCGCTCGATGCGGGCAAGCTTGTCGTGTGCGATAGGTTCGTGTATTCTTCGCTTGCATATCAAGGCTATGCAAGGGGGCTTGGCGAGGAGTTTATCGAGGGGATAAATTTGATTGCTTTAAGCGATTACCCCCCGAATATGACCGTTTTTCTCGATATTTCGCCGTCCGAAGCGTTCAAAAGAAAGCACGGAGCGGACAAAAACGACAGAATCGAGCGGTTGGGGCTTGATTTTCACGAAAAAGTATACCGCGGCTATAAGTCGCTTTTGTTGAAACACCCAGATATATGTGCCGTTGATTGTAGCGGAACGAAATACGAAACGGCTGAAAAGATAAGAAATTTATTAAGGGACAAACAGATTATAAAGTAAGGTGGAAAGGCTTTTAAAGGGTACAACCGCATACAAAATTTTATCGGGCGATAGGGCGGCAAACCGACTTTCGCACGCATATATGCTTGACTTTCCCGACATAAAGAATATGCGTGCGGCGCTGAAAATATTCGCGCTTGAATTTTTCGGCACGGACACGGGTGCGACCCTCGGCGCGAGAATTTGCAGCGGCAGCTACCCCGACTTTAAAATCTATCCCAAAGAGGGCGAAAAGCTTGCGGCGGACGCCATTGGCGAATTGCTTGAAGACAGCGTTCTCCGCCCGGTCGAGGGCGCGAAAAAGCTGTACTGCATAAGCGGGTTCGAAAGCGCTTCCGCACTGTTGCAAAATAAGCTTTTAAAGACCTTGGAAGAGCCTATCGAGGGCGTACACTTTTTACTTGGCGCGGCTTCCCTTGCGCCCGTTTTAGACACGGTTAAATCGCGTGTGAAAATTCTGTCCGTGCCGCCCTTTACCGAGGAGCAGATATATTCCGCATTAGAGCGCGCCGGGCATAACAAGATGAACGAGGCGGCGGCAAGAAGCTCGGGCGGAATTTTGGGCGCAGCGGAAAATATGATAAGCGGCGGTTGGTTCGAAGAGGTTTTATCGGCAGCCGAAGAAATATGCACCACCGTTCGCGTCGGCGATATCGGCGCGGTTGCCGCTAAATACGGAGATACAAAGTACAAGGCGGAGCTTTTGTGCGAAGTGCAAAGGCTTTACTTTTCCGCCTTAAAAGGCGACGGTAAGGCGGCAAAGGTTTTGCAGCCCGCCGCGATAATTTACGCGCTTGAAGAGTTGAACGTGGCGTTTGCCGATTTAAAGTTCAATGCAAACTTTCAAGGGCTGTTGTACGACTTTTTACTTAAAGTCGCTAAGGAGAATACCAAATGGCAACGATTACGGCAGTAGTTTTCAAGGAGGGCGGCAAGGTCTATTATTTTGCACCCAAAGAAAACGAAGAATATAAAGTCGGCGCGGGGGTTGTGGTTGAAACTTCCCGCGGGATAGAATATGCAACCGTCGTGACGCCGCGTGCGGAAGTTGACGACGAAAAGCTTGTTCTGCCCTTGAAAAGCATAGTAAGGGCGGCGACCCCTAAGGACGACGAAACCCACAAGAAAAATATCGAACGCCGCGCGGGCGCAATGAAAACCGTGCGCGAGAAGATTGAAAAGCACAATCTTGAAATGAAGCTTATCGACTGTGAGTTCGCTTTTGACGGCTCCAAGGCGGTTTTTTACTATTCTGCGCCCCAACGCGTTGATTTCAGAGAGCTTGTAAAAGAGCTTTCCTCTTGTTTCCATATGCGTATAGAACTGCGGCAAGTGGGTATCCGCGACGAAATCAAGCTAATCGGCGGAATTTCTCCTTGCGGGCGAGAGTGCTGCTGTTCAAGCTGTATGCCCGACGTTAAAAAAGTATCTATAAAAATGGCTAAAACGCAAGGGCTTTCGCTCAACCCTCAAAAAATTTCGGGGCTGTGCGGGCGGTTGATGTGTTGTTTAAGCTACGAAAACGACTACTACGCCGAAACTTGCAAGCAAATGCCGAAAATAGGGTCGGAAGTGCACACTCCCGAAGGCAAGGGCGTTGTCGTAAACGTAAATATGCTTAAAATGCTTATCCGCGTGCGTATAGAGGACAAATCCAAGGACAGCGTCAGCTATAAGGACTTTACCGTGGAAGAGCTTAATTTCAGACGTCCCCGCGAAACAGAGGACGAAGAACCCGCGACCGACGGCGTAAAAGAAGTTATTACCGAAAAAATAAACGAGGGCGCGCCCCAAAACGGCGAAGAAAACAGACAAAATAGGAACCGCCGCCGCAAAAAGAACAAAAACAACGGCGGAAATAAACCTAACGGCGCGCAAAACGCTCAGCAAGGCGCGCCACAGCCAAATAACAACGTTCGTCAGAACCGTCCGCAAAAGAAGTTCAGACAGCACCAAAAAGAGGGAAATGCGGATAAAAATTAACTTGGCTTTAATTTAAAAAATTTTTCAAACAAACCTTTACACAACGGAAAAGTTATGTTATAATTCAAACACTAACAAAAAACGGAGGAAAATTATGGCACACTCTATTACCGACGAGTGCGTAAGCTGCGGCGCTTGCGCGGGCACTTGCCCCGTAGAGGCAATATCGGAAGGACCCGACAAATACGTTGTTGACCCCGACGTCTGCATCGATTGCGGTGCTTGCGAGGACGTTTGCCCTACCGGTGCTATCCACGCCGACTAATTTAAGGTAAAAGAGCGGGTGTTTAAGCCCGCTTTTTTGCTGTTTTAAAGGATTTTTATGTTGCAACTAAACGAAAACGAGGTTTTTGAAGAGTTTTTCGAGGATAAAAAGATAATACAGAATACCAAGCTATACCGCTTTACGTCGGACAGTATTCTGCTATCCAAGTTTGCGCGCTTCAAAGCGGGTGATAAAGTCGCCGATTTCTGTTCGGGCAGCGGGGTCGTCGGTTTTCATTTCCTATGTTTAAACCCTAAAATCGAAAGCCTAACGCTTTTCGAAATGCAAAAGGAGCTTGCCGATATGTCCCGCCGCACTGCGGAACTGAACGGGTTTCGGTGCGAGGTGGTCGTCACGCGTCTGCAAGATATAGGGCGGGAGTATGACGATAAGTTTTCGCTTATTCTGTGTAATCCGCCGTACGAAAAGAGCGGGTTTGAAAACGAAGTTTACGAGCGCGCCGTTTGCAGGAAAGAAATAACCTTGACTTTAAAAGAAATTATAGAGGCGGCTTACCGCAAGCTTAAATTCGGCGGCAGACTGAATATAATCAACCGCGCGGATAGGGCGGCGGAGCTTTTATATCTTTTAAAGAAGCGCGGCTTGGAGCCGAAAAGAATACAGTTTGTAGCGGGTACGCCCGCCGCCAAGCCTTACTTGATAATGGCGGAGGCGGTCAAGGGCGGCAAAGAGGGCGTTGAAGTTTTGCCGAATATTATTAACGGGAGGTAACATTATGACCGATATAGAACTAATAGAAAAACTTTGTAATTGTCGCGGCGCGTCGGGCTTCGAGGACGAGGTGCTCGAAGTCGCGCGCGAATATCTCGACGGGGTTGCGACATTCGAAGAGGATAGCATGCGCAACCTCTATATTTACCCCAAGTACAACAAGGGCAATCGCCCTTATTTACTTTTGGACGCGCACTCCGACGAGGTCGGTTTTATGGTACAAGCAATCAAGCCGGACGGCACCTTGCGTTTCATTCCCATAGGCGGTTGGAACGAGAAATGCTTGCCCTCTTCAAAGGTGCAAATATACACGAAAACGGGGCATATATTGGGGGTAATCGCTGCCGGCTCGCCCCATTTGATGACTGCGGAACAGCGCAACGCGCCCGCAAACTACGATAATTTGGTAATAGATATCGGCGCGACCGACGCAAAAGAGACTGCGGAGTTCGGCGTAGAGGTAGGTTTGCCCGTCGTTCCTTTAACTCCCTTTGTTTACGACGAAAAACACGGCGTTTTGCACGGCAAAGCGTTCGACGACAGAATGGGCGTAGCCGCGCTTTTAAAGTGCATAAAGGATTTGCAAAAATGCGCTTTACCCCATGATGTATTGGGGGTAATCTCTTCCCAAGAGGAAGTCGGGGAGCGCGGAATTACCGCCGCTATGCACCGTTTAAAGCCCGCTGCGGCAATCTGCTTCGAGGGCTGCCCGGCGGACGATACGTCCGCGCCCGCCTATATGATACAAGACGCGTTAAAGGGCGGCGTTATGCTTAGGCATATGGACGCAACCGTAATCTGCACGCCTAGATTTACCGAGTTTGCACGAGAGGTGGCGGCTAAAAATAATATTAAGGTTCAAATGGCTGTAAGGCGCGGCGGCGGCAATAACGGCGCATACATTATTTCCGCAAACGGCGGCACGCCCGTCATCGTTGCGGGTATTCCCGTAAGATACATTCACACCTTTAATTGTATTGCCGTCAAAGAGGACTTCGACAGCGTAGTTGCCCTCGGCGAAGAGTTGTGCAAGTCCTTGACGCAAGAAATCGTGAAAGGATTTTAAGGCTTGAAACGGTTGTCAAGCCGAACAATATTCAAATATGCAAAAAACAAAAAAAGGTATGTTGCGGCGGTTTGTAAAATACTACCGGCCGCATAAAAAACTGTTCGCAATCGATATGATATGCGCGTTTATAATTTCGGTTTTCAACTTGGTATATCCTTATATCACCAAAGAGATTATAAACAACTATGTTCCCGATAAGCTTTTGTATCTTATGTTGGCGGCTGCGGGCTTTTTGCTCGGGCTGTATATCGTCAAGGCGGGACTAAATTACTTTTTGCAGTATTGGGGGCATGTCGTCGGCGTAAGAATTCAAGCCGATATGCGCAGCGAGCTGTTCAATCACTTGCAAAAACTGCCGTTTTCGTACTTTGACGATAATAAAACGGGCGTAATAATGAGCCGTATGACCAACGATCTGTTCGAAATTTCAGAGCTTGCTCATCACGGTCCCGAGGACGTCTTTTTATCGCTCGTCACAATGATAGGCGCGTTTATAATGCTTTCGCTTATCAACGTTTATCTTGCGCTTATCGTGTTTGCCGTCGTTCCGTTCGGAGTGCTCATTTCCGTACTTTTGCGACGCAGAATGATGCGGGCGTTCGGGCAAGTTCGCGTAGTACAAGGCGAAATCAACGCGGATATAGAAAGCGCGGTTTCGGGTATGCGCGTTTCCCGCGCGTACAGCGCGCAAGCCCACGAAAGTGAAAAGTTCGAAGTCGGCAACAAAAAATTCGTCAAAGCCAAAAGCAGACAGTACAAGGTTATGGGCGAATTCGGCTCGTCCATGAACTTTTTTATGGACTTTTTGTACTTTGCCGTGCTTTTGTCGGGCGGACTGTTTTTCTATTACGACTTAATAAATGCGGGCGAATTTACCGCCTTTGTGCTGTATATAACCACGCTTATAACTCCAATCCGCACATTAATTAACATTTTCGAGCAAATTCAAGAGGGAATGACGGGCTTTAAACGCTTTTGTGAAATTATGGATGTCCCGCCCGAAGAGGAGCGCCCCGACGCGATTTGTCCCGAAAGCCTTAGCGGAGAGATCGAGTTCGATAACGTTTCTTTCGGTTACAAGAACGACGGCGACGAAAATGCGGTAATTTCAAACTTTTCAATGAAAATTCCCGCCGGTAAGACCATTGCGCTTGTCGGGCCGTCCGGCGGCGGAAAGACGACTATTTGCCACTTAATTCCGCGGTTTTACGAAATTGACGGCGGTAAAATAACCGTAGACGGTTACGATATACGCGATTTGCAGCGTGTTGCTCTAAGAAAAAACATAGGCATAGTCCAGCAAGACGTGTTTCTTTTTAACGGCACTATCCGTGAAAATATCGCCTACGGCGACTTTTTCGCTACCGATGAAGAAATTATCGCGGCGGCGAAAAAGGCCAATATTCACGACTACGTTTGCTCCCTTCCGCAGGGCTACGATACTTGCGTGGGCGAGCGCGGCGTAAAGCTTTCGGGCGGGCAAAAGCAAAGGGTATCCATTGCGCGTGCGTTTTTGAAAAATCCGCCTATATTGATTTTGGACGAAGCCACCTCCGCACTCGATAACGCAACCGAGATGCAGATACAAGACGCGCTTGTAAAGCTGTCGGAGGGTAGGACTACGGTCGTCGTCGCGCATAGGCTTTCCACGGTCAAAAACGCGGACGAGATAATCGTAATGACTTCGGAAGGCATAAAAGAACGCGGCACGCACGAAGAACTGCTTGCCGCGGGCGGGATATATAAAGAACTGTACGAGTATCAGTTCAAAGGGGCTTAGTCACGCATATGGTAAGTTTTGTTGCAACGCCTATCGGCAATTTAAAGGACATTTCTTTGCGCGCATTGGAAGCCTTAAAAGGCGCGGACGTAATTTTCTGCGAGGATACGCGCCATTCCTTAAAACTTTTGAACGCATACGAAATTAAAAAACCGCTTCACTCTTGCCACAAATTCAACGAGAGGGAGGCGGCTGAAAAAATTATCTCCGCCGCAAAAGACGGCAAAGAGGTAGCTGTAATTTCGGACGCGGGTATGCCCGTTATTTCCGACCCGGGCAACGTAGTATGCAAGGCGCTTAGAGAGGCGGGTGTAAATTACACGGTTATCCCGGGCGCAAACGCAGCCCTTTCTGCGCTTATACTTTCCGCCTTTCCCGCCGATAAATTCGCGTTTATCGGCTTTCTTCCCGACAAGGCGGGGGAAAGAAAAAGGCTGTTGGAACGTTACAAAAATTTAGACTTAACGCTAATTTTTCACGTTGCTCCGCAAGACGTAGACCCCCATATATGCTCGATTTACGAGGTTTTTGGCGAAAGATATGCGTGTGCGGTGCGCGAAATTACCAAATTGCACGAGGAAGCGGTTACTTTTAAGCTTTCCGAGGGGTTAAAAGGCGAAAAACGCGGCGAATACGTCCTTATAGTGGAGGGCGCGTCCGCGGAAAACCCTTTAAACGGGCTTACCGAAAAAGAGCATTTGTTAAGCTATATATTGGGGGGAATGGATAAAAAAGAGGCGATAAAGCAAGTAGCAAGAGATAGAGGCGTGCCCAAATCCGAAATATACAAAATAGCGTTGGAATTGGACTGAATAATTAAGTCGGAGCCTTGCGCTTATTTATAAACTTCTTCTATTACGCCACCGCCGAGGCAATAGGTTTCGTCGTAAAATACTGCGTATTGTCCTTCCGTTACTGCGCGTTGCGGTTCGGCGAACTCTACCAAAGCCGTGCCGTTTTCAAGCGTAACCTTTACTTTTTGTTCGGGCTGTCGGTATCTGAATTTCGCCGTGCAAAACTGCGTTATTTGCGGTATATTCCCTATCCAATTTAGGCTTGACACTCTGCACGCCTTAGAATAAAGGGGCGTTTCGTCCCCATGCGAAACATAAAGGATATTGTTTTTCAAATCCTTTCTAACAACAAACCATCTGCCCTCTTCGCCGCGCTTTCCGCCAAGGTCTAACCCTTTACGTTGCCCTAAGGTGTAGTACATCAGCCCGATATGTTCGCCCACGGTTTCGCCGTCAAGCGTCACTATTTTTCCCGACTGTGCGGGCAAATACTCTTGTAAAAATTTGCGGAAGTTTCTCTCACCTATAAAACATATGCCCGTGCTGTCTTTCTTTTTAGCCGTCGCAAGTCCCGTTTCTTCGGCGATTCTCCTTACTTCGGGCTTGGGAATATCCGCAAGCGGGAATAGGACGTTTGCAAGCTGCTCCTCGCGCACTTGGTTTAAAAAATAAGTTTGGTCTTTGCCCGCGTCGGCTGCCTTTTTAAGGCGGTGACGCCCGCCCGAGTGGTCAATGCCGCAATAATGCCCCGTTGCTATAAAGTCCGCGCCCATCGAAAGCGCATAATCGCGGAACGGTCCGAATTTAATCTCTCGGTTGCATAAAACGTCGGGGTTCGGCGTTCTTCCTTTACGGTATTCTTCAAGGAAATGCGCAAAAACCCGTTCTTGATATTGCGCCGCAAAGTTTACGGAATAATAGGGGATATCGAGCGCGGCGCAAACTCTGCGTACGTCGGCAAAATCGCTTTCCGCCGTGCACGCGCCGTCCGCGGAAGTTTCCTCCCAATTCTTCATAAAAAGGCCTATAACGTTGTATCCTTGCTGTTTAAGAAGATACGCGGCGATAGACGAGTCAACCCCGCCGCTCATTCCCACGACTACCGTTTTTTTCATAAAATAATTATAACACGCCCAAGTTCGTTTTGCAATTAAAAAATTTTATGCTATAATTTTTTTATGACTTTGCCTAACGATGATTTTATTTTACTATCCCTCGTCAACACAAAACTGCGCGACGAGTACTCCTCGCTTGAAGATTTGTGCGATGCGGAAGGGGTTTCTCAACAAGAAATTTGCACCCGTTTAAATGCGCTTGGATATGCGTACACCCCCGAATATAACGCGTTTAAGCGCGTTTAGTAGGCATACGCACCCGTAGCCCGGTTGGATAGAGTAGGAGTCTCCGTCGTACCGAAGCGCGAAAGCGCTTACGCCTTGTGTCGTTGGTTTACAAAAAATAAATACGCACCCGTAGCTCAGCCGGATAGAGCATAGGCCTCCGACGTCTATGCTTTATCTTAAAAATTCCACAATATATAGTTGGTTATCAAGCAATAAAAACACATATATTGTGTTTGCATAAGTTTTATACACCCAAATATACACCCTGATAGGATAGAGTAAAGGCTAACTGCATTGTTTTAAGCCGTAATTTTTATAAAATTTAATATCTTGCGCCCGTAGTCTAATTGGATAAAATCGTGCCCTCCGACGGCATTGTTGAGAGTTCGAGCCTCTCCGGACGCACCACAATAAAACAACCCCCGTTAAGACGGAGGTTGTTTTGCTTTTAATATGTGAATTACTTCGTTTTCGAGCTGGTCATAATTGATAATCCAGCGGTGTCCGTTAAGCGTTTTAAAAACTCTGTCAGAATGAACGGCTTGTTCCGCTACGGTCATCGTTGCGCCTTCCAATTCGGGGTGAGTGCGTTTAAAGTTTCTTACGCTGTCGTCGTGCCAGCGTAGACGAGGTATTTTAACTTTTTCGTTTATGTGTCTGGGGTTTATCTTTTCCATAAAAGCGTTAAAGTCTATATACCACTTGCGAGAGGAGGAAACGAAATACCAAATACCTTGTTCTTTTACGAATAGACGCAAATTGAGTTTCAGTATCTTTGTTTCGGGATCTCGTGCTAAAAACATGCGCCATATTTCGCCGCTTGTCATTAAATCACGTTTAATAAGCGGCTGATAATTAAAGTCTTGCGGAATGCAGCCGGAAAGATATTCGTAAAGCTCGTCCGTATTTATAAGCCAAGCGTCGCCGTATTTTAAAGGCGTTATTTCTTCGGAACGTACAAGCTGGAGTATGAACCACCGAGAAATGACAGTTTTCGGATCGGTGGCTTTTATCTCTTTTAAAACGGTTTCAATTCGTCTTAATCGTGGAATGTACATTTAACTACCGTCCTTCTTGCCGAATAAATCATTAAGAGTATCGGCAGCCTGTTGGTCGCTCGTTTTAATGAAATGAGCATAAACGTCGGTTGTAGTGCTTGTTCTGGAATGTCCCGCTTTGCCGGCAACGGTTGTTAATGGTATGCCTGCTGCAATCTGAAGCGTAATATTTGTATGGCGCAAGCTATGTACGGTAAACGGAGGTAAATCTGCATCTTTTTTTAACATTCTGAGCCAAGCGTCAAAACGGTTCGGATCGATGGGTCCGCCACGTTCACCTGTGAAAAGTCTGTCAGTTTCAATCCATTTATCGCCCCAGTTTTCTCTGTTGCGTTTATACTATTCTCTGTATTCCGAAAGCTGTTCTACAAGAACGTTCGAAATAGACATTGTGCGAATAGAATTTTCTGTTTTAGGTTCTTTTGTATAAATACCTTTTGATTTTGAATGGTTGCTCGTTCTGCAAATGTGAATAGTACCGTTTTCAAAATCTATATCGCCCCATTCAAGTACAGCAACTTCACCACGGCGCATACCTGTCAATATAAAGATATTAAACGCTGTTCTGATGCGTATATCTTCGCAGTTCATAACAATACTGTAAAACTGCTTTGCCTGTTTGTCGTCAAGGAATTTAATACTTCTTTTTGCGCGTCTGCCGAAAGAAATGTATTCGGTAGAGGCGAAGTTATATTCGACTAAACGTTGACGTTTTGCCATAGCAAATATACATTGAGTAGCCCTTTTAACTTTTTCAATGGTGGCAGCCGCATAAAGTTTCGTGGTTTTTTCTATAAAGAACACAGATTCCACCTTGACGCCAAGAATATCTGCCATACCCTGTGCGTATTCGAGGCTAACGTTCTTACCTTTTAACGCATTAGCAAGAGAACCGCTATTGATATTAAAATTATAGCGAAAGTCCTTATACTTGATGTTTTTTTCGTTCATAACTTCTCGGATTGTAGGCTTCGCAGGACGATTATATTTCCCGTGTAACCGTTACCGCAACGGTAACTCCGGACAATGCAACGGACGGCGGAATAAGCGTAAATTTCTACGGCTCGTACCGCAATATGGACGACGGCGCGTTAACGGCGGATAACGCAGACGCTTTTATTAAAAATGCGTTCGGTTCTACGCTGTCTGCTACGGCCACCGTCTACTTGATGAACGTTATCAGATTTATACCTTTCATTGCCGTCATCCCATTGATTTTGGCGCTCGTTGCAAAGCTTGTGTTGACGTATTTAAAGGACGAAAAATACAAGAAGTACATAACTTGCCTTAAAATAGAATTCTCTTACATTGCGGTAGCTGCGCTTATCTCCGCGCTTGCCGTATTTGTTTGCGGGTTTTTCTTGGCCGGCACCGCTTTGAATATTTTACCGCTTATAATTCTGTCTGCGGTAATGCTCGTTAGAACGGTTGCGCTGCTTGTAGGCGAATATTTAAGAATTAAAAAAGAAAAACAGAATGAAAATCCGACGGAATGACCCGTCGGATTTTTTATATTGAAAAATAAAAACGTTTGTGGTAATATTAAAGTCGGAGAATAAAAATGACGATACATCACGACAAGCTTGCATACGGGCGGCTTCAAAAGACAAGCGAGGATTTAACCGATGCGCGAATAACGGAAATGTTAAAGCAACTGTCTTCTGACGGGAAGTTCGTGCTTGCCCTCGACCAAGGCACCACAAGCACGCGCGCAATCGTATTCGATAGGTGCGGAAACGTTATTTCCCGCGCCCAACAAGAGTTCCCTCAAATATATCCCCAAGCGGGCTGGGTAGAGCATTCGCCGCAAGATATTATGGGGTCTACGGTGGCTGTTATAGGCGAAGCACTTGTGCGCGCGGGGCTTTCTGCGCAAGACGTCGCCGCCATAGGAATTACCAATCAGCGCGAAACCACCCTCGTATGGGATAAGAAAACGGGCAAGCCAATTTATAACGCAATCGTGTGGCAGTGCAGAAGAACGGCGGGCTTTTGCGACGCACTTAAAAAGGAAGGCTTTGCCGAAAAGATTTATAACAAAACGGGGCTTGTGCTCGACGCATATTTTTCCGCAACCAAGATAAAATGGATTTTGGATAACGTGGAAGGCGCGCGTGAGCGCGCCGAGCGCGGCGTGCTTGCCTTCGGCACGGTGGATACTTTTGTTTTATGGCAGCTTTCCAAGGGTAAAATATTCGCAACCGACTACACCAACGCAAGCCGCACAATGCTGTTCAATATTCACAAGCTTAAATGGGACTCCGAGCTGTTGCGGCTGTTCGACGTGCCCGCAAGCATGTTGCCGGAAGTGCGTCCGTCAAGCTGCCTTTACGGTTACACCGACGCAAGTTTGTTCGGTTCGCCCATACCCGTTTGCGGAGTAGTAGGCGACCAACAAGCTGCGCTTTTCGGGCAGCTATGCACCCGAAAGGGGGAAGTGAAGAACACTTACGGCACGGGTTGTTTTCTTCTTATGAACACGGGCGACAAGGCCGTTAAAAGCCAACACGGGCTTATAACCACCCTCGGCGCGACTGCGGAAGGCAAGCCGTGCTATGTGCTCGAAGGTTCGGTTTTCGTCGGCGGGGCGGTCGTGCAATGGCTGCGGGACGAGATGAAGTTAATATCTTCTTCCGACGACAGCGAAACGCAAGCTATAAAAGTTAAGGACAGCGGCGGGGTTTACGTTGTACCCGCTTTTACGGGGCTTGGCGCGCCGTATTGGAACGCTGCGGCGCGCGGCACCGTAACGGGAATAACCCGCGGCACCACTCGCGCGCATCTTATTCGCGCCGCTTTGGAGGGTATCGCCTACGAGGTGTGCGATTTGGTTCAAGCAATGGAAAAGGACGCGGGCGTAAAAATTACTCGTCTTGCCGTAGACGGCGGCGCGTGCAAAAACAATTTTCTTATGCAGTTCCAATCCGACCTTCTCAACTGTACCGCCGTCCGACCCAAAGTTGCCGAAACTACCGCGCTTGGCGCAGCGTACCTTGCGGGGCTGAACGCGGGCTATTGGAGCGGGCTTGAAGAAATAGGCAAGAATTTCGAAGTCGAGCGAACCTTTACGCCGACTATGTGCGAAGGGGAGAGGATAGCTTTTTTAAACGGTTGGCGCGAAGCCGTAAAAAAAGCTATGTTATAAAATTAAAAAATCAGCCGCCCGCGGAATTTTTCCGCGGGCGGCTGAGCTTAATCAGAGTTTGGTTGGTGTTACGCTTTCGCAAAAAATACGCGATTAAACGGAACGTTTACTCGATACTGTTTTTGCCGTCGATGTTATTATACATTTCGTGAAATTTTTTGACCTCGTCGGGGTCGAGAGAAACCTTTTGAAACAAACCCGTGCATTCGTTCGCGCTGGCGCAATGTTCAAAAATATCCTCAATCAATTTATTCTGTTTGCGATTGCTCATATTCTTATTTTGCGCCGTTATCGCAAAAAATATGCGTTATTTAAGGCATATTCGGGGGTTAACGGTAAATTTCTCTATAAATATGCTCGGCGTAAAGCCGCGCTATATTTGCGCCCGTAACCCTTTCTATGCCTCCGAAAAACGCGTTTGAGTTCACTTCGCACACGAAATAGTTCCCGTTTTTGCCGTATAAAACGTCAATTCCGCAATATTCGAGGTTAAGCGTTTTTGCCGTTAATTCGCATATATTACATAGGCAATCATCAATTTCAACGGGTTTTGCCGTTCCGCCAAGTTCTAAATTGGAGCGGAAATCTTTATCCGATTTTCTCTGCATAGCGGCAACCGCCTTGCCGCCGATGACTATTACGCGTACGTCCTTGCCCGCGCTCGAAGAAATAAACTTCTGAAAGAGGTGAGGGGTGCATTTAAGCTTTTCGCAAAGGCTTTCAAGCTCGTTGCGGTCGTCCGCCTTGTAAACCCCCTTGCCAAGCGACCCGTAGCTTTCCTTTACTATGACGGGATAGCCCAAGGTTTTTTCCAAAAATAGAATATCGTCTGCGCGCACCGTCGCACCCGCGTCGTAGCACAAAAGCCCCGCAACCGTCGTCGGCATAGGTATTCCCCGCCCCGAAAGGGCAAGGTGAGTTTCCATTTTATCGTCGCACACACGCACCGCGGCGTGACTGTTAAACAACCGCAAGCCCGTCTTTTCCAACATTTCGGAGGCGTACTTGTCCTTGTCCAAATACACGCAAAAATCGTATTCGGGTAGTTTGCTAAAAAGCTTGCCGCCGTCAAGGTATGCAAAAAAGCCGTTCCGCCTTATATCCGCCCTCACGCCTAAGCGCGCGAATTCGGTTTTAAGCCGTTCGGCTTGGTTCAGCCCCGTAGGCAAAGTCGAATATGCGTTTGTAAGAATAATTCCGCGTTTCACTGTTGTTTTAAATAATTTTTGTAAGTTTTTTTATCGGGCGTGCCGTTCTCTATAATGCTTACTGCCTTACTTTGTTTTCCGCCCTTAATGGCGCAATACGCTACCGATTTATACTTTCCGCCCCGCTCAGCAAGCTTGCAGAACGTCGCCTCTAACCTTTCAACTATCGCGTTGAAAATATTCGATTTTTTAGCCGCCGAAAGCTTGCCGAAAGATGAAAAATCGAATACTACTTGCTCTTTAAAGTTGTTTGCTTTTACAAAAAATTCGCTACCGTCATAAGAAATATAATATGTAAGTCCGTCCTTTTCGGGGTGCATTAGCGCGGCGTTTTCAATAAAAACCTCTTGCACATAATTTTTAATTAAGCGGTCAAGCGTTTTACCGAATTTAAGGTTACAAATCGCCGCCGCCAACGAAAAAACGCCAACGGGCAAACACGTCAGTGACGCATAAACCCGCAAATCGTTATCGGCTTTCGCTATTGCAATCGCAAATAAGACTATAAGCGCAACGCATGAAATCCCCGCGCAAATCAGCGCTATCAGCCCGCAAAGCTCGCCCTTTTTAAGTTTTTTAATTTCTTCGGTGTTTAAATTCGCCATAACTATATTTTAAAACACACCGTCCGCTCCGTCAAGTTTTTCTTGAAAATAATTGCAAATTGCGGTATAATGGCGGTATGAAGCTTAATTTTGAATTAGTGCCCGACAGCTGTTGGTACAGCAATTTAAGAAGTATCCTAAGCCCCGCACAGTGGGACGTAGTCCGCAAGGAAGCGTACGCCCGCGCCGGCGGTAAATGCAGCATATGCGGGGGTGTATCGCCACGATTGGAGGCTCATGAACAGTGGGAATACGACGAAAAGAACGCCGTTCAAAGGCTTAAAAACGTTATTGCGGTTTGCAAAAACTGTCATGAGGCTATCCATATCGGCAGAACAACGTTGACGGGCGGCGAAGAGCGGGCGAGCGCCCATTTTATGAAAGTTAACGGCTGTAACTACGCCGAGTACCGCAAAGCGTTGGGCGAGGCGAACGAGGAACACCGCCGCCGGAACCGAATTCCGGAGTGGAAGCTGGACTTGTCGTATTTGAAAAAATTTGTACACAATATATAGTAAGTTCGTTAAAAATTTTCACACAAGATATTGTGCCCCAACACTTGACATTGCTTTATTTAAGTATTATACTTTTCCTTGCTGCGCTTGAGAAAAGGTTTGGCAAAGACAAGTTATTTTTTTATTTTTTACACAATATATTGTATAAGCAAGTATTGACAAGCCACTAAATATATGATAGAATTGTTTTACTTGCACTTTTCGGAGGAAACAGAGATGAAAGTTATCAAACGTGACGGCACGACGTGCGAATTCGACAGAAAAAAAATATCGGTTGCAATCGGTAAGGCGAACTCTGCCGTAGATTTCGAGGACAGAATTACCGACGCGCAGATTCAATCTATCGTTGACGATATCGCGTCTCGTCACAGAATGAGAGTGCTCGTCGAAGACATTCAAGATATGGTGGAAGAGAAGCTTATGGAGCTTCAAAAGTATCAACTTATGAAGGCTTACATCCTCTACCGTTACGAGCGCGCTTTAATCCGTAAGGCAAACACCACGGACGAGAGCATACTTTCGCTTATAAGAAACTCCAATAAAGACGTTATGGAAGAGAATTCCAACAAGAACGCCCGCACGGCGTCCACGCAGCGCGACCTTATCGCGGGCGAGGTGTCTAAGGACTTGACGAAGAGAATTCTTCTTCCCGAACATATTTCCAAAGCTCACGATGAGGGTGCAATTCACTTCCACGACGCGGACTATTTCTTGCAGCCCATTTTCAACTGCTGCCTTATTAATATTAAGGATATGCTTGAAAACGGCACCGTAATGAACGGTAAGATGATTGAAAGCCCCAAGTCCTTCCAAACGGCTTGCACGATAACCACTCAAATTATCGCTTCGGTCGCGTCGTCGCAGTACGGCGGACAGTCCGTAAACATTGCGCACCTCGGCAAGTATTTAAGGCGCACAAAAAACAAGTACGTTCGGCAGTGCGAGGAAGAGTTCGGTGCAACCCTTTCGGAAGAAACCAAAAAGCATTTCGTCGATATGCGCGTAAAGGAAGCGCTTAAAGCGGGCGTACAAACCATTCAGTATCAAATCAACACACTTATGACTACCAACGGTCAGTCGCCGTTTGTAACGCTTTTTCTGTACCTTGACGAAAAGGACGAGTACATCGAAGAAAACGCGATGATTATTCAAGAAATTCTCGAACAGCGTTATCAAGGCATCAAGAACGAAAAGGGCGTTTACGTCACACCCGCTTTCCCCAAGCTTATTTACGTCTTAGACGAGAACAACTGCTTAAAAGGCGGCAAGTACGATTATATCACCAAGCTTGCGGTTAAGTGCTCGTCTAAGCGGCTTTACCCCGACTACATCTCCGCAAAGAAAATGCGCGAGTATTACGAGGGCAACGTATTCTCGCCCATGGGCTGTCGGTCGTTCCTTTCCCCTTGGAAGGACGAGAACGGTAACTACAAGTTCGAGGGCAGATTTAACCAAGGCGTCGTTTCCATAAATTTGCCGCAGTGCGGCATCCTTGCAAAGGGCGACGAAAAGAAATTCTGGGAAATTTTGGAAGAAAGGCTTAACCTTTGTTTCGAGGCTTTAATGTGTCGCCACAACGCGCTTATGGGCGTAACAAGCGACGTATCGCCCGTGCATTGGCAGTACGGCGCGATTGCAAGGCTTCAAAGCGGAGAGAAAATCGACAAGTACCTTTTGAACGGGTATTCCACGATATCTTTGGGATATATAGGGGTCTATGAGGCTACAAAGCTTGTAAAAGGCGTTTCGCATACAACCGAAGAGGGCTTGAAATTCGCGCTTAAAGTTATGAACACTTTGCGTGAGCACTGCGAAAAATGGAAGAAGGAAACGGGGCTTGGCTTCGGACTTTACGGCACCCCCGCAGAGTCGCTTTGCTACCGCTTTGCGAGAATCGATAAAGAACGTTTCGGCACTATCGAGGACGTAACGGACAAGGGCTATTACACCAACAGCTATCACGTTGACGTGCGCGAGAATATCGACGCGTTCTCCAAATTCAAGTTTGAAAGCCAATTCCAAAAGATTTCCTCCGGCGGAGCGATATCCTACGTCGAAATCCCCAATATGCGCCAAAACTTGACCGCAATGGAGGATGTAGTTCGTTTCATCTACGACAACATTCAGTATGCGGAGTTTAACACCAAGTCGGACTACTGCCACGTTTGCGGTTTCGACGGCGAAATCGTCATCAACGACGACAACGAATGGGAGTGCCCCGTCTGCCACAATAAGGACCAAAGGAAGATGAACGTAACCCGCCGTACTTGCGGATATTTGGGCGAAAACTTTTGGAACGTGGGCAAGACCAAGGAAATCAAGTCGCGCGTTTTACACCTTTAATTAGACGATTGATGCCCATAGCAGCCTTAAATAACAGTGTTTTTTGCTTGATTTAAGCAAGCAAAGCGGCGAAGCGCGGGTAATTAATATACAAGGATTAAACGGTCACGTTTATGAACTATGCCACGATAAAATTTTACGATATTTCCAACGGACCCGGGGTGAGAGTGTCCTTGTATGTAAGCGGTTGCCGCAACCATTGCAAGAACTGTTTCAACCCCGAAACTTGGGACTTTAACTACGGCGAGCCTTTCACAAAAGACGTTGAAAAGAAAATAATAGACGGGCTTAAACCCGATTATATAAAAGGCTTTACTCTTCTCGGCGGCGACCCGTTCGAGCCGGAAAATCAAAAAGTTTTGGCGCCTTTTTTGGAGAAACTTAGAAAAGCATATCCCGAAAAGTCGTTTTGGGCGTTTACGGGCTATGATTACGAGCGCGATTTGCTTACGGGCAAGCTCGGCGACGCGGAAACGGTTTTGCGAATGCTTAACTGCCTCGACGTGCTTGTAGACGGTAAATTCGTCGAAGAGTTAAAAGATTTAAACCTTAAATTCCGCGGCTCTTCAAACCAAAAAATAATACTTTTAAAGCCCTCTTTACAGACGGACAAAACCGTTCTGTGGGACGAGGAAACCGTGGTTTAACCGCCACATATGCCGCAACTAACGCAATTTAACAAGGAAATACCAATGAAAAACGGTGTAAAAATTTACGGCTCTAAAATTAAAAAAATGCAAGTTAGCATAAAAAAACTGAACGATAAGGCGATTTTGCCCACTTACGGCAGCGAATTTGCCGCCGGCGCAGACTTGTACGCTTGTATCGAGGAAGATTTGACCGTAAACCCGCACGAAACGGTACTCGTCCCTACGGGGCTTGCGATGGAATTGCCCCTAGGATATGCGGGACTTATTTATGCAAGAAGCGGGCTTGCAACTAAAAAAGGGCTTGCGCCCGCAAACAAAGTCGGCGTGGTTGACTGCGACTACCGCGGCGAGGTTAAGGTCGCTTTGCACAATCATTCGGAAGTCGCCCAAACCGTAGCCGTCGGCGAAAGGATTGCGCAGCTTGTCATAACGCCCTATCTTACGGCGGAGTTCATTGAAAAGTCCGAGCTTTCCGATACCGTTCGCGGCGGCGGCGGGTTCGGCTCAACGGGAACAAAGTAATCAAGGCACGCTACAAAGCGTGCCTATTTTATTCGTTTAATCGATACAATTTTTACTATTGCTCTTGACGGGCAAGGTTTTGTAAGTTATAATGGTTTTATCAAATTTAACGAGGTAACACGATGCTTTATATGGGGCTGGACGTTGGCGGCACGACGGTAAAAGGAATGATTATTGACGAAAACGGAAAAATCGTCTGTGAAGATAACGTTCCCACCCTCGTCGGAGATGAGCTTTTGGGCTGTATTGAAGAACTTTCCGACAGACTGATTAGTCGCACGGGCAAGACGTATTCGCAGTTGGGCGGAATAGGGGTCTGCTGCCCGGGCTTAGTTGATTCAAACGGTTCGGTCGTGTTTGCCGGCAATATAAAGTTGAAAAATTACCCGCTTAGAGAGTTGCTTGAAAAGCACCTCGGCGTTCCCGTCAAGGTTTTGAACGACGCAAACGCGGCGGCGTTCGGCGAGGCGAAGTTCGGCGCAAGCAAGGGCTATAAGGACAGCGTTTTAATAACCCTCGGCACGGGCGTAGGCGGCGGAGTCGTAATAGACGGCAAGCTTTTTGTCGGCAACAAGGGCGCGGGCACGGAAATCGGTCATATGGTTATCGAGCGCGGCGGCGTAAGCTGCACTTGCGGCAGACGCGGATGTTTCGAGGTGTACTGCTCGGCACGCGCGCTTACCGCAAGAACGAAATGGGCAATGGAGGAGGACACCTCTTCCGAAATGTGGAAGACTTACAACCTTTCTACGGCGGACGGCAGAACCCCGTTCGAGTATATGGACTGCGACAGAACGGCACGGCTTGTCGTTGAATGGTACCTTAAATATCTTGCTTGCGGGCTTGCAAACGTTGCAAACGTTTTCCGCCCCGAAGTAATTTTAATCGGCGGCGGCGTTGCGGCGCAAGGTTCCAGACTTACCATACCTTTGCAAAAACTTGTAAACGCCGAACTTTTCGGCGGTATAGATTACGCCCCCGTAAAAGTCGAGTGCGCGTCGCTCGGCAATAGGGCGGGCGGCTACGGCGCGGCGGCTGCCGTAATGGAATAGATAGGTGAAAATATGAAAAGCGATATACCCGTAACCAGCTTACAACGGCTGCCCGTATATTTGAATTATTTGAAATCGCTCGCTTCGGACGGGTTCATCTCTTCGGGGGCGATTGCCCGCGCGCTCGGAATGGGCGAAGTGTTGGTCAGAAAAGATTTGGCTTTCACTTCCGCGCAAGGTAAAACACGCGTCGGCTATTCCCGTACGGAGCTGATATCCGCGCTTGAAGACTACCTTGGCTGCAACGACAAAAAGAAAGCGGTTATATTCGGCGCGGGCGAGCTTGGCAAAGCGCTTTTATCTTACGGCGGTTTTTCCAATTACGGTATAGAAGTAGTTGCCGCTTTCGACAACGATAGCGCAAAAACCGGCACATATGTGGGGGGGAAACCTATTTTCGACGCCGAAACCTCCACACAAAAGTTAACGGAAATAGACGCGCGCCTCGGCGTAATTTGCGTGCCCGCGCACGGTGCGCAAGCGGTAGCGGATACGCTTATCGCGTGCGGAGTGAAGAAAATTTTGAATTTTGCGCCCGTTTTGTTGCGGGTTCCCGACGGCGTAATAGTAAGAAATATCGACGTGGCGGCAAACCTTGCTATTCTTTCAAGTATGATTTAAAAACCCGAAAAATGCGTTATTTAAGGCATATTACGGGGTCAATTTTATAAAACCCGCCCGCAAACTTTACGTTTGCGGGCGGGTTTTTTAGTTATCATACGCACGCGCGCGTAACAATATATATAATATATGGCTGAAAAATTTCAATCCAAAAGCGGGTTCATTCTCGCAAGTATAGGCGCGGCGGTCGGGCTTGGCAACGCGTTGCGCTTCCCGGGGCTTTGCGCCAAGTACGGCGGCGGAGCTTTTCTGCTAATCTATTCGGTTGCCCTCGTCGTTTTGGGCTTGCCGCTTTTAAACGCAGAAATCGCCCTCGGCAGAAAAATAAAGGGCGGCGCGCCGAAGTGTATGCTAAGCCTTAAACGTAAGGGCGAAGCTTTCGGTTGGGCTTCGTGCATCAACTCGGTTTTTACTGCGCTTATTTACGCGGGGCTTGCGGGTTGGATAATCGCCACGGCGGTCACTGCCGTTCCGCTTTGCCTTACCGCGCCCGCGCTTACCGATACGGAAATAAGCGGGTTTTTCTTTAACGATATTCTTTCGGCGCGGAACGACGGAGTTATAAGCGGGTTTTCCTTACTTGTTGCGGGGTGCATAATCGCCGCGTGGGTTTTAATGTTCCTTTGCTTGAAAGGCGGGGCAAAATCGCTGTCAAAAGCCGCCAAATTCACCGTAGCAATTCCCATAACCTTACTTATGTTTTTGGCGGTGCGCGGGCTTTTATATAATAATTCAAGCCAAGCCCTTGCCGCGCTGTTCGTGCCCGATTTTTCCAAGCTTTCCAGCCCCGAGCTATGGCTTACGGCGCTCGGGCAAGTGTTTTTTTCGCTTTCGATAGTGGTCGGAATTATGCCCGCATACGGCTCGTACTTGCCCGAAGGCACAAATATTTTCAAATGTTCGCTTGCCATTGCCGCCGCCGACTTTTTTGTTTCGGTGCTTGCTTCGGTTGTTCTGTTCACCACGCTTTACGGCTGCGGACTTCAAAGCCAAATAGGCGCAAGCGGCATAATAACGGCGTTTGCCGTCTATCCCGTGGCGATAAGTCGGCTGTTCGGCGGGGCAACCGCGCTAAACGGGGTTGTGGGCGCGCTGTTCTATTCGTCCTTGGCAATGATGGCTGTGCAGTCAGCCGTTTCAATGTTGGAAGCTTTTTTAAACCCCTTTTCCGAGCAGCGCGGCAAACCGAAAAAGCGTATTGCGGCAATCGTGTGCCTATGCGGCGCGCCTATAACTTTGATTTTCGCAACCACTGCCGCGCCGACGGTTGTGGACATAAGCGACAGATTTATAAACTTTTACAACGTGCTGCTTTTGGGAATTGCGGAGTGCCTTATTATCGGCACAAGCAAACAGACGTGCGCGCTTGCCGACGAAATAAACAAGTTTACAAAAAAATTGAAAATGCCCAAGCGCGCGTTCGGGGCTTCAATAAAATTTTTAAGCCCCGCCGTGCTAATCTCTTTAACGCTGTACGAAATTTTCCGTTTAGCAACGCAAGGGCTATGTTACCCGCTGTGGTTGCAGATAGCTTTCGGGTGGGGATTAAGTTTTTCCGTATTTACGTTGCCCTTGCTTTTGGTCACGAAAATTACCCCCCGCAATATATGGCGGCGAAAAAAATTGAACCCGTAATATGCCTTATTTTAAATTTTTTTGCAAAACCCCGCCCCCAAACGTTGCGGTTTGGGGGCGGGGTTTCGGTTCCCCCCGCAATATGCGGTAACCAAGCCCAAAACGGCGCATTTTTAGCCCATTTTTCGTCAATTTCGGTCAAAAATCGAGTGAAAATTTTTCACAAAACGCTGTTAACGGTTAACATTTTTGGCAAAAGTGCCCAAATATGGCTTAATAAACTAATAATTTTTTCATAAAAATTTAAAAAAATTCCGTTTATATAGTTGTAATTCCGAAATTCAAGTGATATACTTAGCATACCACATTATTTCATTTACATAGCCATATTGCGGAATATACACAGCCCAAACGGGCGAGGTGTACAATTTTGTAATAATTTTTTCATATGCTTTTTTTTGAAATGGTGTGGACCGAAAAGGTGCACACCTTTTTGTTTTGTCCCGCAAGCGCGGGGTGGTGAAATAATGGTGGTAAAACGCTTCCTTGTGTGCAAAAGGCGGCAAAAACAAAACAAAAATCAAAATTCAAAAAACAAAAGCCCACGCAAAAAATGCGGCGGGTCAAGTGAGGTATGAATTATGAAAAAGTCACGATACGGTAAGCTGAGTATATTAATTATACTAATAGCAACGCTTTTTATAAGCGCAGCAATAGCGTTATTTGGACTTTCTACAAACGACTTAACGGGGGCGAACTCGTCCGCGGAAATTACCGCGCCCGAAAAAGACGCGTCCTCCGCAATAGTCGGCGGCAATTCTGACGGGGACGGCACAATAGAAAACCCCGAAATCGAAGCCACGGCAACGGCAAGCTATACCGGCATTGCGAACTGGAGTACGGCGACTGCAACAAGCGGCAATACGCTTACCTTGCAAACTTGCACTCTTACACAAACTTATTACATTCCTGAGGGTATTACGCTTAACCTTGTAATTCCTTCCGGCGTTACGGTAACAATGGGCAGCTATTATATTTATACTTACGGAACGCTCAACGTTACCGGTGCGGGTACAATAGTTGCGGGATCCAACGGAGCACTTAGATGTTATAATGTTCTTAACTTTAACGGACCTACAATCAGAGGGGGGACTTACAGTTACGGCACCGCCATACGCGTTTCCGTCGGAACCGCAACAATGTCCGGCGGAACCATTACGGGTGCAAACACAACCTCTTGGGGTCCGGTCTATGTACAAGGTGGAACATTTACTATGACGGGCGGTTCCATTAGTGGGAATACTGCCCCCTATGGTTCAGCCATAGGCATTTTTGAAGGTACCGTCAATTTGCGCGGCGGCACTATATCGAACAATACCGGCAATTGGGGCGCAATTTACCTACAAAGCGGTAAGGCGTCATTGAATATGTCTAGCGGTACGATTTCGGGCAGTTATTACGGTATTGGGGTAAACGGCGGCATAGTAACTATGTCGGGCGGCAACATAACAAATAGTTCGGCGCGAGGAGTTTTTCTTAAAAATAATACATCAACCGATTATTCCGGACCCGGAACCTTCACAATGACGGGCGGCAGCATAACAAACAATGCGAGTGAGGGCATGTATGTTTCAGGCGGTGCGACGTTCACTATGTCAAACAGTAGTAAGATTGACGGCAATAGGGATACCGGTGTGTATGTTGCTAGTGGCGGCACGTTTAATATGAATGGCGGCACCATATCGGGTAACACTACAACTAACGACGGCGGCGGTGTGTATGTTTCTAATAGCAGCAAATTCACCATGACAAGCGGCACTATATGGGGCAACACTGCAAACCACGGCGGCGGTGTGTATGTTTCTAATAGCGGCACGTTTACAATGACGGGCGGAACCATAGGCGGTAACGGTACTTCTGCAGCAAATAAAGCAAGCAACGGCGGCGGTGTGTATATAAACGCCGGCACGTTTAATTTTAAATGTACATCAAGTTCTTTCAGTGATATACGATACAACACTGCAACAAATAACGGCGGCGGTGTGTATTTATCCAACGGTACGTTCAATTTGGGAGGCTCTAGTAGTTATTCAAGGATTATTAACAACACTGCAAAAAATGGCGGCGGCGTGTATGTTGCGGGCGGCACGGTCAATCAGACCGCCGGCGATATCGGTTATAAGTCGGGATATGGCAACAAGGCAAACGTCTACGGCGGCGGCGTGTATGTTGCGGGCGGTACATATAAAATGAGCGGCGGTTTTGTAAGTTTCAACTCCGCAACGTCAAACGGCGGCGGCGTGTACATCAGTAGCAGTGCAAGCTCATTCACAATGACCGGCGGAGAAATTAACAATAACAGTTCATCAAGCTCTGGCGGCGGCGTGTATTTATTCAGCGGTACGCTTTCAGTATCCGGCACTTCAACTACGGCTCTTTCAAAAATCGATTCCAACACCGCAACGACAAGCGGCGGCGGTATTTATATTTCGAGCGGCATGTGCACTATAGGCGCTTATACCAACATATATTCAAACTCTGCAACCGGCTCCGGCGGCGGTGTGTATTTATCCAACGGTACGTTCAGTTTAAACGGCACCACTGCAAACATTTACAGCAACACGGCAACCAACGGCGGCGGCGTGTACTTATCTTTGGGTACATTTAACTTTACTAACGGTAGAATATATTCCAACACCGCAACGACAAACGGCGGCGGCGTGTATGGCACCGGCGGTAAGCTAAATACTACTGTCAACAGTTATATCGGTCTATCCGGCAATCCCAATAAGGCAAAGTACGGCGGCGGTTTGTACTTAAACGTTGGGTGGACCACCTCTGCGGTTAAAATTAACTACAATGAAACAACCAATAACGGTAACGGCGGCGGCGTGTTTGTAAACGCCGGTACGTTTACCGTCAATAACGCAAACGTTCAAATTTTAGGCAACAAGGCAACGGGCGGCTACGGCGGCGGCGTGTATCTTACCAACAGCTCGAAGCTGGCGATGTCTGCCGGCACTATTGGTGCAAACACATCAACCCACGGTGCGGGCGTAGCTGTTATGGGCTCTGCACAATTTGCGCTTACGGGCGGTAATATCGGAGGCAGCGCAGCCAATAAAAATACGGCGTCGGAATACGGCGGCGGCGTTCTTATTCAGACTACGGGCACTTGCACTATGTCTACGGCTGTCACTTATAACCAAGCCAAAAACGGCGGCGGCGTATGTGTATGGACCGGTACGCTCACCCACACCTTGGGCGGAATTCTTTATAATACGGCAACCGTAAACGGTGGAGGCGTATTTGTAAACAGCGGCGCAACATATACAATAAACGGCGGAACCAGTCCGGCCGCAACATGTGTATACGCATGCGCTGCGGCAAGCTACGGCGGCGGCGTATTTAATAATGGCGGAACTTTTAATCTTACAAGCGGTTATATAGGCGGTGCAAGCGATAACGCTTACGCAAACAAGGCGCCCCTCGGCGGCGGCGTGTATATGGCTGCCGGTACCATGACTATCGGCGCCAACGGTTACGTTTCAAGGAACCAAGCAACATCGGCAACGGCAACAACAGTAACAAACGGCGGCGGCATACATATGGACGGCGGCACGTTGAATATGAATGGCGGCGCCATTCAGTATAATACCGCAACCAATACCGGCAGCACCACCGTTGGAACCAACGGCGGCGGTGTGTATGTGGGCGGCGGCGCCTTCAATATGAACGCCGGCGTAATCAGAGGAAACTCTGTAAGAACCAACGGCGGCGGCGTGTATGTGGTCGGCACTGCAACGTTCAAAATGACGGGCGGCACCATAGGCGGCAGCGGCACGGGCAACACGGCAAACAGCGGCGCGGGCTTATTCTTGATAAGCACTACCGCGGCAACATTCTCGGGCGGTATTATTTCTTATAATACGGCGACAAGTTGGGGCGGCGGTATATACGCATACACCGGTTCAACCCTTAACATGTCCGGTGCGGCCATCGTTGCATACAATACGGCCGTTTACGGCGGCGGTATCTGTGCGGCAAGTTCAACCGCAACTACGGCGGCGGTAAAGGTAAATATATCGGGCGGACAGATTTACGCCAACAAAAACGTTACAACAACTACAAGCGTGGGCGGCGCGGGCATATTCGTATATCATAACAGTACCGTAACTATGTCGGGCGGTACGGTAGGCGGACCGAACGCTTCCTATGCAAACACTTCGTCAAGCGGCGCCGGCGTTGAAATAAGCTCAAACGGCACGTTTACAATGAATAATGCAAACGCGGCTATCAAGTACAATTCAAGTACCGGTATCGGCGGCGGTGTGTTTTTATGGACGGGCACGTTCAACTTCTCCGCGGGTACTATTACAAATAACTCTGCGTCAAACGGCGGCGGGGTGGCTTATCACAGCGGTACATTTAATATGACGGGCGGTACGATAGGCGGCAGCGCTGCTGCTGCAAACACCGCATTGCGCAATGGCGGCGGCGTATATATGGACGGCGGCACGTTTACACCCACGAGCGGCGCCATCTCCTACAACAAAGCGGCTACAAGCGGCGTTTACGGCGGCGGTGCAGTTGCGGTTGCCGGCGGTACGTTCACTTTAAACAGCAATAACGTTATAATTACCAACAACTCCGCTAGCTACGGCGGCGGCGTATATGTGAGCGGCGGTAAATTCGTTATGTCCGACGGCGCAATAACAAGCAACAGCGCTACCCACGGCGCTGCGGTTGCCGTGTGTGCGGGCTCATTCGAGATGTCCGGCGGCGTCATCGGCGGAGAGGGTAACGGCAACACAGCCCAAAGTCACGGCGCGGTACTTATAGACGGTACCGGCACGGGTACTATGTCGGCGGGTACCATATCATACAATACGGCGCAAACCGGCGGCGGCTTATGCGTTTCCAGCGGAACCTTTACCCAAACCGGCGGCGAAATTGTCCATAACAAGGGCGTAAGCGGCGGCGGCGTTCTTATTCAGACTAACGGAACGTATATATTGAACGACGGCACTATATCCGATAATACCGCTTCGGACGTTGCGGGCGGCGTGCACAATGGCGGCACGTTTATTATGGCGGGCGGCGAAATTGTCAATAACAAGGCAACTTCAAACGGCGGCGCCGTATTTACCGGCAAAACGTTTAAAATGACGGGCGGCGTGATAAGCGGCAACACTTCTACCAATAAAGGCGGCGGCGTCTATTTAGGCGGCGGCACTTTCGAAATGACTGCGGGTAGAATTACCGAAAACTCTGCCACATCCCCCTACGGCAACGGTGTTTGGGTCAGAGACGGCGAGTTCAAACTCGGCGGCACGGCTTATATATACGGTAATACTTACCGCGAATTCGAAAATAACGTTTATGTGGACGTCGAAGGCGCAATTACTTTCTCCGCTAAGCTCAGCGACGGCGCGAAGATAGGTATAAGCGGTTGTATTACCCAAGAAGATTTCGTGCTTACCGACGGTTTCACAACCGCGGGACATAGCGAAGCGGACATTGCGAAATACTTTGTGTCCGACAATCGCGGACTTACGTTAAACTACATTAACGAAGAAATCGTTTTAAGATTCAACGTTGCTTTGGCTTGGAACGAAACAGTTCAAGCCAGCTTGAACAACGGCACGCAAGAACTTTTCGTCCTTTACTTCGATTGGACGGTTAAAAACAGCTCTTTCGGCGAAGGCATAGGCTTTACGAACGACGGAACCATTCTTGTGCCCGTAAGCGCGGATATCTTATTCGACGGTAACGGCTTTACTTTGGACAGAAGCGGAACTTCGGGAAGCGTAATGCGTGTGGAAGGAGCCCTTGTGTTCGACTCTCGCGTAACGTCTACCATTAAGGGCGGTAACGCGGAAAACGGCGGCGGCGTGTATGTTGCGGGCGGTTCCTTGACCATAAAGAAAAATACCGTAATAACCGAAAATACGGCAAGCTACGGCGGCGGCGTATATATCGACGGCAACGGCGAGTTTGTGCTTCGAGACAGCGAAAGCCGCATTACTTTGAACGAAGCCGAAAACGGCGGCGGCGTGTTCATCTCGGACGGCACGTTTGTGTTCGAAAGCGGTATTATCGGCGCCGAAGATAGCGGGAACACCGCTCAATCGTACGGCGGCGGCGTATACATTGACAACAGCGGCAACTTCGAAATGAACGGCGGCATAATCTCCTACAACACAGCATTAAACGGCGCGGGCGTATATGTGCGTGGCGGCAGAATTACGCTTGATTTCACCTCCGATATTGAAAACTTAATAAGTAATAATACTGCAAGCGGCAACGGCGGCGGTTTGTACGTCGAAAGCGGTAACGTTGATTTTGTCAACGGCGGAATCGGATACAATACTGCGGAAAACGGCGGCGGCGTGTACATTGCCGGCGGCGCGGTAACTATGGACGGCAGCGACAGTATTGCAATCGGATACAACACCGCAACAAATAGCGGCGGCGGCGTGTATATGTCCGGCGGCAGACTTGTAATGCAAAGCGGTTTGGTTGCTTCGAACGAAGCGGTAAACGGCGCGGGCATCTATATGACGGGCGCGGCTACTCAGCTCACTGTTGCGGGCGGCACTATCGGCGGTTCGTTTAATGGGGACAGCGTGCCCAACGTTGCAAGCGGCAAGGGCGCAAGCGTCTATGTGGACGGCGGTACGTTCACTCTTACGGGTGACGGCGTGATTTCGACCAATATTCCCAAAGAGGAAAGCGACGCAGTCGGCAACGTATATTTGGCGGGCGGCACGTTCAACATGACGGGCGGCGAAATATCCGGTAGCACGTTTGCAAACGGCGGCGCACTGTATATGACGGGCGGTAACTTCAAAATTACCGACGGTTCTATTAAAAACAACACGGCAACGGAAAACGGCGGCGCACTGTATATGACGGGCGGTACGGCGGCTGTTGCGGGCGGCGAAATCACCGACAACTCGGGCTATTACGGCGGCGGCGCGGCTTACATTGCCGGCGGTACTATGACCGTTTCCGCGGGCTTAATCGGTAGGAATCAAGCTAACGGCGCGGGCGGCGTATTCGTTGCCGACGGCGCAACGTTAAGAATGACGGGCGGCACTATCGGCGGTTCCGAAGCCAACAAAAACACTTCAACATACGACGGCGGCGGCGTTGCTGCGGTAGCGGGCGGTATCTTTGAAATGTCCGGCGGCGAAATCAGCTACAACACGGCAAATCGTGGCGGCGGCATTTGGACGGCCGGTACGTTTGAAATGAGCGGCGGCGAAATCTCCCACAACACGGCAACCAACGGCGGCGGCGTTGCTAATATGGGCACAGCCCGCATTATTAGCGGTAAAATTAACAATAACACTGCGGAAAACGGCGGCGGCGTATACTTATTCGAAGAAGGCAAATATACGATGTCCGGCGGCGAAATAAGCGGCAACGAAGCGGGTTATGGCGGTGGCGTATATAATTTAAGCGGCACCTTCGAATTAAACGGCGGCAGCATTTCGGGCAACACCGCAACAAATAACGGCGGCGGCGTATACAACAACAATAAGTTCATCGTTAGCGACGGTGAAATCGTAACTAACACCGCGGCAAACGGCGGCGGCGTATACAGTATCGGCGAGTTTACCCTTTCGGGCGGCAAACTTTCCAACAACACCGCAACTTTGGGCGGCGGCGTATACAATATCGGCAACGGCACCTTTGCAATGACCGACGGTAACATCGTTGAAAATACTGCGGGCAGCGGTGCGGGCGTGTACGTTAACGCAAGCACGGTTGAAATTTCGGGCGGTAACATTTCCGAAAACCGTGCAACCGATGCAACCGAAACAGCGGGCGGCGGCGGATTATTCGTAGTTAACGGTAATTTAACCGTGTCCGGCACGGCAAAAATAACAAAAAATACTTCCGCAAGATACGGCGGCGGACTTCGCATTGACGGAAGCACCGATACTTCGACCGTAGAGATTTCGGGCGGGTCGATTAGCGAAAACGGCGCAACAATCGGCGGCGGCGCGTACTTGACGGGCAGCTTTGCGCATTTGAGCTTGAACGGCTCTGTAATGGTATCGGAAAATACCGCAACGACTTCCGGCGGCGCAGTTGCAATATACGGCGGTGCAAAGGTAGAAGTTTCGGGCGATGCGTTCTTAACTTATAACACTGCTTCGGCAAACGGCGGCGCGGCGTATGTGACCGGCGCGGGCAGTGCACTGACCGTATCGGAAAAAGGCGCGCTTACGCACAACTCCGCTAATTACGGCGGCGCGGTTTATGTAACTGCAAGCGGCGCGTTTACCATGGCTGACGGTTCGCTTGCTTACAACGAAGCCTCGACAAGCGGCGGCGCGGTATACGTCAACGGCGGTACGTTCAATCTCGAAGACGGCGAAATTATCGGCAACAGCGCAGTTGAATACGGCGGCGCAATCTACGTTGCTGCGGGCAGCACCAGCGTATTTACGATGTCGGGCGGCGCAATCGGCGGCGAGGATACGTTTACGAACACGTCTGCGCGCGGCGGCGGTATGTACGTTGCGGGCGGTGCGGTTACCATTTCTTCGGGCTCTATTTCGGGCAATACCGCAACCGTAAACGGCGGCGGCGTATACCTCAATGCGGGTACTTTCTCGGTAAAGGGCAACCCCATAATCAGCGGCAATAAGCTAAACGATTCCGACAGTAACCTCTATTTATATAACGGTAAAACAATCAAAATCGTCGGAAAATTAACCGACGGAGCAAGCATAGGTTTAACGGGTAAAGATAAAATTACCGAAGACTATACGACAAACGGCAACGGCGAAACCGAAAAAGCATATTTCTTCGGCGACGTATTAGGTACCGTGGTTGCAATCGTCAACGGCGAAATTTATCTTCAAGTCAGCCTTAAAGACGCATGGAACGCTGCGGTTCAAGCAAGCTTGGACAATAACGGCAACCCCATAACGTTCGTTTTGGCTGAAGCTTGGCGCGCAGAAAACGGCTCGTTCGGCGAGGGCGTAGGCTTCACCGATGACGGTGCGCTTTATCTTCCTTCGGGCGCGTACATCGTATTAAACCTCAATAACTATTCAATCGACCGTAACCTCAGTACCATAACGGCAACGGGCAGCGTGTTCTACGTTAAAGGCACGCTGGAAATTTCCGGTACCACGGGTATTATTACGGGCGGTAAATCCGAACAAGGCGGCGGCGTTCATATTGAAGAAGGCGGCTTGTTCAAGATGGAAGTTGCGTACATTCAACAGAATGAAGCTACCCAAGGCGGCGGCGTGTACGTTGAAAGCGGAGCACGCTTCGAACTTGCGGAGGGCGCAATCCGCGGCAACTCTGCCGACGAGGGCGCGGGCGTCTACGTTGAAGAAGGCGGCACGTTAAATATGACGGGCGGCGCAATCGGCGGTACGGGCTACGCAAACGAAGCAACTAACGGCGCGGGCGTTTACAGCAACGGTACGGTTAAGTTAAGCGGCGGCTATATCCGCAACAACACCGCAACCGAAAACGGCGGCGGCGCGTATGTGGCGGGCGGCGAGTTTATCGCAAAAGGCGGTTACATCGGCGGCACGGCTACAACCTTTGCCAACACTGCGGTAAACGGCGCGGGCGTGTATGTAGCAGACGGTGAATTTACGCTTGACGGCGCAACCGTAGCTTACAACAGCGCAAGCAATAGGGCTGCATTGTTCGTCAACGGCGGACTTACATCTATCGAAAGCGGTAAGATATCTAACAATACCGCAACCGACGGAGCAGCCGGTGTGTGCGTGGGCATTGTTGGTAAGTTGGTAATGAACGGCGGCGAAATTACCAACAACGAAGCTGCAAACTATGCGGGTGTTCTCGTTGCCGGCACTGCCGAAATGAACGGCGGTAAAATTACCGGCAACATTGCAACCAACTACGGCGGCGGCGTGTTCATAGCAACCAGCGATGACGCTAAATTCACCATGAACGACGGTGAAATTTCGGGCAACAAAGCGGCAGGCGGCGCGGGTGTAAACGTCAACGGCGGTATCTTCACCATGAACGGCGGTAAAATTACGGGTAACACTGCAACCGCAAACGGCGGCGGTGTGCACATTAATTATGTTTCTTCAGCATCCGTATCTTACAGCAAATTCATAATGAACGGCGGCGAAATAAGCGGCAACACTGCGGTAAACGGCGGCGGCGTTCATGTCGAAAACGGCGGCGAGTTAATTATCAACGACGGCGCAATCAGCGGCAATGAAACAGTAAACGGCGGCGGTATTTATAACAACGGCGGCACTGTTCAAATGAACGACGGCATAATAAGTGGTAATATCGCTGTTTACGACGGCACTCAGCTTTCAGATAATACTAAAAACGGCGATGGTGCGGGTATTATGCTTGCCAACGGCGGCTCCTTTACCATGAACGGCGGTGTAATTACCGCAAACAAGGCTGATACTCTCGGCGGCGGTGTGTACTCTCATACCGCAGCAAATACGGTCATAATTACGGGCGGTGTTATCAGCGCTAACACAGCAAGCTACGGTGGCGGCGTATATGTTAACGGCGGAACGTTTGAAATGAGCGGCGGCGAGATTACCGATAACAACGCAACAGAGTCGGGTGGCGGTCTTCGCGCTTATGCAAGTACAATCACTTTGACCGGCGGAAAAATTTCGAACAATACCTCAGCCGGTTTTGGCGGCGGTGTTTATTTAGCGGGTGACGAAGTTGTGTTCAACATGACGGGCGGCGAAATTTCGGGCAACTCTACTGAATCCAACGGCGGCGGCGTGTATATCTACACCAAATCCACAATGAACCTTAGCGGCGGTAAAATTACCGGCAATAGGGCTGCGGTGGATGGCGGCGGCATCTATGTTTCTAACGTTGAGGGGGCAACCTTAAACGTAAGCGGCTCGCCCATAGTTTCGGGCAACACCGCAAACGGAGTGGAAAACAATATTTACCTCGCGGCAGACCAAGTTATTACCGTAACGGGTATGCTTGCCGTCAACGGTATGATTGCTTGGCTCGGCGTAACTATGGCAGACCCCTCCAAAAAGAAATTCACGTTGGGCTTTGCGGAAAAGAACACCGCCTACAACCCCAACCTTCGTCCCGAAACGGTATTCTTCTCTGACGATACCGATTATATGGTAGGACTTGAAGACGGCGAAGCGGTTTTGAAGGATAACGACTATTCGCAAACTTCTCTTATTTGGCAGCTCAGCAAGGACGGCGGAAAAACTTGGGTAAGCATTGACGCGCCTTACTATTCGCTTAGATACAAGGCGGGTGAAAGCTACGCTATCCGCGCGCTTAACAGCGAATTCAACCCCGTTGCATTCACTTGGGCAACCAACGGCGCAGGCGAAACTATCGACGCGTTGAATTTCAAAGGAATAGGCTCTTACAAGTTCGTTATTAACAGCGAAGAATATATCAATCCTTCGCTCACATTCGAGGTATTGCCGGCAACGCTTTATTGGCAGTACTCGACGGACGAAGGCAGAACTTGGTTCGATTTGACGGTAAACACCCTTATCTATACGGGAGCAACTTACAATATCCGCGCTTGCGTATACGATGACGGATACGTTCCCGTTAAGGTATTCACCGAAACTATGAAAGACGTAGGCGACTACGAATTCACGGTTGACGAGGACCTTTACGAGAACCCCGTATTGAACTTCTCAATCACAACGCGATACATAGATGTAGAGTGGAACTTCGGCGACGCTCTCGGTAACGCGACGGACGGTTATTATTGGAACTACGACGGGCTTGTTCATGCACCCGTAGCGGTACTCGGCGGCGTTAGCAACGAGCTTGCGGGCGTTGACCTTTCGTACGGCTATGCATGGAGCGGCGGTTCAAGCTACGCGGCGGCACAGTCCTATGCGGGCGCTTATACATTGACGGTAGGGTTAAAGACGGCGGATAAAAACATCGTGCTTTCGAACACCTCCGTACAGTATAAGATTAACGGCATAACCCTCTCGCTTGTATGGACGGACGAGGACGGCAACGAGGGCGACGAATTCACGTTCGAATACGACAGCGAAAAGCACGGCGTGAACTTTGTGCTCAGCGGCGTAATCACGGGCGACACCGTAGAACCTTACGTCACCTACGCGTCCCGTTCGGGCAAGGAGCTTGCGGAAGCTCCTACGGCAGTCGGCTATTACACCGCAACCGTAAAACTTCCCGCAAACTGCTACAACTATGTACTTGACAAAACTTATACTTGCCAAATCGTTATAACCCAAAAGACCGTTGCGGTCGATTGGATAGGCAACGACGACGGCACCTACGCTTGGACGTTCAACGGTCAAGGCAAAGCGCCCGTTGCAAGCATAATCAACCCTATCACGGGCGAAGTGCTTAACGAGGCGTACACCGTTGAATACGCTCCGGTTGCGGAAAACGGCAACATAGGCGTTTACAGCAAGCAACAACCCGTCAACGCGGGCAAATACATCGTGCGTTTGACGCTTACCAACAACGACGGTAACTTCATTCTTGACGAAACTACCACAACGCAGCGTTTCACCATCGAAAAGCTTGGCGTAAACATAACTTGGACGGGCGGAAAGAACTTCAACTACGACCAAGATAAGGACGTTTACTTCTGGTATTACGACGGCGAAGAGCACTCGGTTGAAGCGAAGGTTGAATTGAACGGCGACGTTTACAAAGACGGCGTTATAATCTCCTCGCTCGACCTCGTGCGCACCGACGCGCAGACGGCGCTTACGGGCGTTAACTCCGCAACGGCTGCGGTTGAGCTTGCGAATACCGCGTTCAACGCAAACTTCTATATCGACGGCAGCGCTTCGCAAGTTTACGAAGTCAGAAAGGCTGTGATAACTTCCGTAGTTTGGACCGATGCGTTCAAGAACTCATACGAAACGGGCGACACGGCAGAGTTCGACTTCGGTAAAGTAGTCGGCGCAGAGGGTCCCGGATTTGTAGCGATTGCAAACGGAACGCTTGAACTTGTGGTTAGCTACTCCAAGAGCTACGAAGGCGAATGGGTAGTAGACGAGCAAATCGGCTACACCGCATACGCAAGACTTTCTACGGCGGACGCGGCAAACTACGAATTCGCAGACGGAGCGGAATATGAATCGCTCACCTTCTTCATTAAGTCGGTCGGCGGATTCAAGACCCCTATCGATGTAACGTGGGTAGTGTTTATAAACGAATACGAATACGTTGCGCTTGAACAATATCTCACCGACGGCGGTTTCGTGTATAACGGCAACGTTCAGTCGCCTACGCCTATATATCTTAGGGAAAACGGCGATTACGAAATCCTTGCGCTCAACGCAAACAGCATCGGCGCAGATGCGGGCAAGTACACGGCAAGGGTAAAACCTTCCTCCGTCTATGAGATTAAGGAAGAGGACTTTGCTTGCGCATACGAGATAAAGAAACTCGATGTGGTTATTAATTGGCAAGACGGCCAGTATGACAGCAACACTACGTACTCCTATGTGTACAGCGGTGAAGCCCAAGCGCCTTACGCTTACGCAACGGGCGAAGGCGAGTTTGACTTCACTACCGTAAACGTTACCGTAGAGGGCAACGTAAACGCGGGCGATTACCTTGCAAAAGCAATAGTCGGCGATAACTTCAATATCGTTGACGGCGCAACCCAAAGATACACCGTTTCCAAGCTCGGAATAGACGCCGGCAAAATCGTTTGGGATTTCATCGGCGCGGGAGCTTCGGGCGACGCAGACAACGGTTGGTATTGGGTATACGACGGAAAAGAGCACTCTCCCGCAGCGAAGATAACTCTCGACTTCATTACTCTCGAACTCCTTGTAACGGGTAAAACGTCCGAAATCGGCGTTCACACGGCTTACGCGGTTCTCAACAGCAGCCTTACGGCGCACAACAACTTCTATCTCACGGGAACGGCTTCCACAACGTTTGAAATCGTTCAAGTCAAGATAGGTCAAGTTTATTGGGAGGACGACGACGGTCACGTTTACGAGGACGGCAAGGGCGGCAACACGGGTCTTGTGTTCACCTATAACGGCGACGAGAACGGTCAAGCGCCCAAGGCTTACTACTTAGACGAAAACGGCGACAAAGTTTACCTCACCGTAACGGTAATCGGCGGTACGGCAATCAACGCGGGCAACTACTCTGCATACGTCGATATCGAATCCGTACCTTCTTGCACCTTTAGTATTAACGCAAAGGAGCTCGAAGCCGAGTGGAGCAACTTGAATGTCACATTCAACGGCTCCGAGCAGAAACCCGAAGTTACTCTCACCGGCGCAGAACTCACCGAGGGCGAGGACTACGTTGTGACCGGTTACGTTAAGGCGGGCGTTTACAAAGTTACAATCAAATTCATCAACGCTAACTATACGGTTCCGGAAGAAAACGCATCGTGCGAGTTCGTCATCGAAAAGATAACCATTACCGAGAACGACTTCGAATGGTCCGATACGGGTTACGACGCGGAAAAGGACGGATACTTCTGGTTATTCGACGGTAACCCGCACGCACCTACGCTTACGATAAGCTACACGATTGGCGAAGGCGGCGACGCTGTCGAAGTTACGTTCGAAGTAGGCTATACGGGCGTAACCTCAACCGTAGGCACGCACACGGTAACGGCTTATATCAAGTCGGCGAAAATCGGCGAGCTTGACGTGACGGACAGCTTCGCGTTCAGCGCCGATATGGAATACGTTATCACTGCGCAAACCGTAACAATCGATTGGGATTTCGGCGACGCTAAGCACGACGAAGAAAAGGATATTTACTTCTGGACTTACGACGGAAGCAAGCACGCCCCCAAGGCTTACCTTGCGTACATCGATGAAAACGACGAAGTGCAGCGCTTCAAGGACGAAGACGGCAACGATATAGAGCTTACCGTTTACGGCGCGGAAACGAATGCCCGCGACAAAGCGTACACTGCTACGGCAGAGTTGTCCGAGGACTACGTTTTGGCTGACGGCGCAAGCGCAACACAGCAGTATTACATCAATAAAGCAACCATAGAAGTTAATTGGGACTTCGGCGAATTGGAAGCTGACGAGAACGGCGTTTACACTTGGACTTACGGCGACGATATAACCCCCAAGGCTTATATCAGAAACGAGAACGGCGAAAACGGCGCAGAGCTTACCGTTACGGGCTTCGAAAACGACGCGGGTACGCATACCTTAACGCTTATGCAAAGCGACGGTAACTACGAATTCGCAAACGCGAACGATTCGGCAAAAACTTACGTTATCAAACCTATGACGGTATATGTAATTTGGTACGGCGTAGGCGGATACGAAGAGAACGACACCGAAAACTTCGAGTGGGATTATGTAGACTACGATACGGCAATCGCTCCTACCGCATACCTTGCTTATAAGGACGAAAACGGCGAATTGCAGCTTCTCCTCGATAAGGACGGCAATGCAATCCCCGTAGAAGTAAGCGGCGGTTTAGCAGAAGTGGGCGAACACACCGCGCAAGCAGTGGATACGTTTGTTAACTACGACTTCGCGGAAGAATTTACCAAAAACTACAAGGTGCTTGCAAAAGACCTTGCCGAAAGCGGCTTCAAGTGGACCGACGAGAACGCGCAAGTGTCCGAAGACGGCTTGACCTTTACTTACGAATACAGCGGCGGCGAAATAATGCCCACGCCTACTTCGAACGTTAAGGACCTTGAATTCAACGTTACAATTACAAACGCGGCGGGCGAACCCGTTTCGGTCATCACCGAAGTCGGCACCTACAAAGTAACCGTAACTTGCCGTGATGAAAATTACACCGTTCCCGAAGATATGAAGACGGTGACGGTAATAGTAACGGCTAAGAAAGTCGCAGTCGAGTGGGATGAAACACCCCTTGTCTACAACGGCGAAAATCAGCAACCCAAGGCGTACTACACCGACGTTGCGGGCAACAAAATAGAGCTTGAAGTAACCGTAGACGGCGACAGCGCAAACGCGGGTACGAAGTACCAAGCAACGGCGTCGCTTGACACAACCAACTACGAGCTTGACGAGGAAACCAAGACTTACGAGTTCGAAATCGCTCAAAAGGAAATCGAAGTCAAATACACTTGGGAGGACGTAACATACGACCGCAACAAGCACGCGCCTAAGCCCGAAATAACCGTTTCGGCTTCCGAAAAGGACGGACTTACCGTTGTTTACGAAATCACCAAGAACGGCGTAAAGGTAGCGGGCGACGGCGAAAAAGTCACCGAAGCGGGCGAATATGTAATCAAAGTCAGCCTCGAAGGCACGGCGGCGGGCAACTATAAGCTCGTTAACGCAGAATACGAGTTCAATATCAACAAAGTTGCGCTCACAGTAACGGCGAAGGACCAAACCTTCGACTACGGCGCCGACGCGCCCGAGTTCACCACCGACTTCGCAACGTTCGAAGGACTTTTGGCGGACGAAGCGGACGAAGTTAAGGCGGCTTTGGCAGACGTTATCAGTCAGTGGTTCAGATGCGCGTACGTCAACACCACCGTACCCGGCGAATATAAAATTTATATCGACGCGGCGTGGTTGAACGAGTATCTTAACAACTACGAAGTAACGGGCGTAAACGGTAAGCTTACCGTTAATCCCGCGGAAGGCGCGCTTGTTTGGGTCGGCGACGGCGAAAGCGGTGCGGACTTCACATACAACGGCAACGCGAACTTGCCCGAAGCGTACTACTACGACTCAACCGGCAGAAAGCACGAGCTTACAGTTAAGCTTGCAACCTACGACGAAGAGAGCGGCGAATACTCCGTAATCGACGGCGAGGCTGTAAACGCGGGCAGCTACTTCGCGGTAATCGTTGACGCAAACGGCAACGTAATCAAGGCGGACGGCAACTACACGTTCGAAAACTACGGTACAGCATTCAAGATTAACAAGCTTGAAATTACCGTAAACGTTAAAGACTTGCAGTTTACTTACGGCGACGTTAACCTTGACGAGCTTGAAGCAATTCTCGGCCTCGGCAACGGTTGGACTTACGGCGACAATAAGCCCGTAGACGGCGACGACTTGAATATTAAGCTCACCATCGAAGGCAGCTACGACGACGGCAACTATCTTGCAAACGGCGTATACGCTTTGAACGTCGGCTGGAACGAAGAAGACTTCAACGATAACTATACGCTTAAAGTTGTAAACGAGGGCGACGGCGAACTTGTCGTAGAAAAAGCGGAAATCATCGTCGACTACGACGAGAAAGACGGCTATGTTTACGACGCGTACGGCGTACTCGGTTCAACGGACGGCTATGTAAGCGATTTCGTAACCAACACCAAGGACTTCTTGAAGCTTGCGGGCTATCAAGACGCGGCGGTTACTGCTTACTTCAAGCTTGTTGACGAAAACGACCACGCTCCCGATAGCGACCAATACACGGGCGATATCCCCGAAGGCTTGACCGAAGAAGGCGAGTACTTGTTCAACTTTATGATAAGAGTTGACAACCACGAAACGCTTTACGGCCGCTTGCTTGTCAAGGTAAGCTACGCGGAATATTACCTCTATGTAACGGTTGACGGCAGCAAGACCTTAACCGAAACCTACGGCTTCGAAACCGCAGAAGACTTTGCAAAGACGCTTTTGGAAAGCGGCTATGCAAATTACGACGAAGACCTTAACCGCGTAATTTCCAAGGAAACCTTCCTTGAATGGGTAACGGCGAAAGTCATTGACGAAAACGGCAACGAAGTAAGCGGCAGACTTCCCGTAGGCAACTACAAAGTAATCTTCGCGCTTAACGAAAACGCAGACCAAAGATACAGCATCTACAAAGCAAGCACGCGCACGGTGGCTATCGAAATCACCAAGTACGTTCTCGATATCGATTGGGGCGACGAAAGCAACCTCAACTACACCTATGACGGCGCGGCTCATATGCCCGTAGTCAAGGTAGAGGGCATAACGCTTGACGACGGTTGCAAAGTATCCGACGGTGTTTACGAAATCACCGTTAACGGCGAAAAAGTCAAAGTTACCGTAACGGTTGACGGCGACTTCACCTCAGCGGGCGGACACAGCTTACTCGTTACGGTTGAGGGCGAAAACTTCGCAATCTCGGAAGAAAACGCGCTCCGTTCGGTATCCATTAACGAACCCGCTAACGAGGGTGAAGTTCCCGGCACAACGGTCGGCGCAAGCATAGAAGATTGGAAGCTTTGGTTAATTATCGCTGCGGCGATAGTTTTGGCGGCAATCATCATTGCACTCGTAATCATACTCGTCAAACGCAGAAAATCTTCTGACGACGACGGCTTCTATGATGACGTTGCAGAAAGTGATTTATAAGGCTTTTTAAGGAAACACAATTCTCTCCGCCCTCCCGAACCGTCGGGAGGGTAGGGGAAAAAGTGAGGTATAAATTATGAAAAAAGCAAATAAAGGCAAAGTCGGTATAATTTTAGCCCTTGCCGCGGCGCTATCGTGCGGTTCCGCAGTAGCCGTTTCGGGAATCTGCTCAAAGGCGGATAACGGAGTGGTTATCGCTGCGGCAGAAACAAATACCGAGGTTTCCGCTCGTTCGATGACGGCTGAACAAATCGCGGCGGCTTGGAATTCCGCCGTGGAAGAGAGTATCAGCGCGAACAAACAAGTCACCTTCACCCTTGAAGACAATTGGACGGCACCCGCAAACGGCAGTTCTACTTCGTTCGGTACGGGCACTGGCTTTTCAAACGGAAGAATTCTCGTTCCCGAGGGCGCAAACATTATTCTCGACCTAAACGGTCACACGGTAGACCGCGGGCTTAATGGCAAAACCGCGGTAGAAAACGGCGGCGTTATTTCGGTTGCGGGCACGCTTGAAATTACCGACGGTTCGTCGTCAAACGGCGTTATTACGGGCGGCAACACGACCGTTAATGGCGGCGGTATTTATGTGGACGGCGGAGGAATGTTAACATTAAGCAGCGGTAAAATTACCGGCAACATATCAAACGACGACGGCGGCGGCGTCTATGTTTCCGGCGGCACGTTCAATATGTTAGGCGGTACGGTAAGTAACAACTATGGCATTTACGGCGGCGGTATTTACATTGATTCCAACAGTACGTTCAATATGTCGGGCGGCGATATAACGGGCAACAGTGTCGAAGGCGGCGGCTCTGCTATATATGCTTGTAACAATACGGTGGTTACAATATCCGACGGTACAATTTCCGGAAACACAGTCGACCACGATAGAGGTTGTATATTCATCAGTGACAACAGCGTTTTTACGTTGAACGGCGGCACGATATCAACAAATAATGACTACGTTTACATCTCAGGCGGCACGTTTGTAATGAATGGCGGCATGGTTTCTGAAAACAGCAACGGAAATGTCAGCATTGAGACTGTATATGTAGGCCAAGGTCAATATAATTACGCAATGTTCACAATGAACGGCGGCAAAATTATCGGCGGTTCCGGTGGCGCGGGTGTATCTATTAATGATAACAGCACTTTTAATTTGAACGGCGGAGAAATCAGCGGTAACACTGCAAGCGGTGTGTCCGTTAGCGAAAACGCTATTCTGAATTTGTCGGGCGGCGTTATTTTCGGCAACTCTAACTCAGCGGGAGATACAAGCAACCTTTGCCTTACATCCTCCGCATTAATAAATATTACCGGAAGACTTCCCTCATCTACGCACATAGGTATTAATGGCGAGTCTGCTAAGACGCTTACAAGCGGCTACACGTCAAGCGGAAACAAAATCGGTAGAGAGGCAAGCTACTTTATTAGCGATAACGATGATTACGTTATATCCAACAACGGCACGGAAGTTACTTTAGTTGCGGCTTCTTCCTCGGATGAAAGAAGCACGGTAGATTGGTCTTACGTTTCGCATAACGCGTCGTTCGGCGTAATCGAAGAGGTCGAAATCGGCGAGAACGTTTTCGAGGCGACTGCAACGTACACGGGCGGACCGTTCGTATTCGAAGCGATAACTAACGGCACGGCGACCGCAACCGACGAAAGCGGCAGAACGGTCACCAACTTCGTAAACGTCGGCAAATATTATTTAAACGTTAAATATCAGAACGCGGGCAATTATGTAAATCCTTTCTTCACGTTCGAAATTCTTCCCGCAGATTTCGGCACAGCCGACGTAACCGTCAAGGCAGACCCCGTTGTTTACACGGGCAGCGCGCTTTCTACAAGCGTAAAAGTTTTCCTTAGCGGAACTATGTTGGAGCTGAACAAGGACTACACCGTAAGCTATGAAAATAACGTAGCCGCGGGCGAAGGCACGGTTGTTATAACCGCAATGGGTAACTATACGGGTACTTATAGCGGCACGTTCGCAATCGAAAAGGCAAAACTCGGCGTGCGTTGGGGCGTAACTACGCTCACATACAGCGGCGAGGCGCAGGGTCTTACGGTTTACCCCGAAGGGCTTAAAGGCAGCGACGAGGTAACGCTTAACGTCACTTATTACGACCTTGACGGCAACGAGTGTCAACCCGTAGACATCGGTAAGTACAAAGCAGTCGTTTCTATCGAGGACGACAACTACGAATTTACTATGCCTTACGAAACATATTTCTTTATCGAGGCAAAAAAAGTAGACGTAGTTTGGAGCAACACGGAATTCGTTTACAACGGCGAAGAGCAAGAGCTTACCGCATATTTCGTGGATAGCGAGGGCAACGAGGTTGAGTTGACCGTAACGGCGGGCGACCTTACCAACGCCGGCAAAGGCACCGCAACGGCGGCGCTTCCCGAAAGCGGCTACGAAAATTATGTGCTTACCGACAATACCGTTTCCGTAACCTATACAATCGCGCAAGCGGAAGTGGAGGCTGAATGGAGCGAATACGAGTTTAAATACGACGGCGACGCAAAGGAAATAGAAGTTACCTTAAATGGACTTAACGACGAAGATTTGTCGGGAGCCGTAACTTATACTTATTACGACGCGGACGGCAATGAAGTCACCCCCGTTGACGCGGGCGTTTACACTGTTGTAATTGCTTACTCCAACAACAATTACAAGCTTGTCGGCAAAACGGAAGATACCTTCGTTATTACCAAAGCCGAACTCGTCGTTACCTTAAACGAAGACTTTAACGGCGAATACGACGGCACGGGCAAATCGCCGTTGGTAAGCGTAGAGGACGAGTACGGCACCGCGCTCGACTACACCGTAACTTACGCAAAGGTTGACGCAAGCGGCAACGTGCTTGAAAACTTGGGCGCAACCCTTCCCGTAAATGCGGGCAAGTACGTTCTTACCGTTGAAGTGGACGACGCCAACGTTGACCAAGCAAGCTACAAGGCAGAGTTCGAAATCACCGCAAAGACGATAACCGTCAGTTGGAATTTCGGCGACAACGCAATGGAAATAGACGGCGTATACACCTATCTGTACAACGGCACGGCGCAACAGCCCAAGGCAACGGCAGAGGGTATGCAACTCACCGTAACGGGCACGGGCAAAAGCGTCGGCAACGGCTATAAAGCGGTTGCGTCTATCGGCAACGCAAACTATGTGCTTGACGGCGAGCTCGAAGTTACTTTCAATATTATAAAAAGTAAAGTCGTAAGCGTGCTTTGGTACGAATACGGCGCAACCGAACCCCTCGAAGAGGGCGTAACCCCCAGCTACGAGTACATTTCGGTATTCGGTCAAGAAGACGGCGCAAGGCTTTCGGCTTACGGCGTGCTTACCGCGGCGGACGAAAATATCGTTTGGAGCAGCGGCGAACAATCGCTTATCAAGCTCAACGTAACTTACGATAAGTTCTCCGAGGGCTTCTGGACGGAAATCGGCACTTACTCCGCATATGCAAGCTTATCAAGCGCGGATAAGGCGGGTTATTCGTGCTATATGCCTCTCGGCATAAACGACACTCTCGAATTCGAGGTTACCAACATAACCCACAGCGCAAGCGTCGCGCAAATTTTGTGGGTGGTCGTAGTAGACGGCAAACACGTTCCCGCAAAAGATTACAAGTTTATCTACAACGGTGAAGCGCAAACCCCCGTTGCAATAAGAATTTTAAGCAATTCTTACGACCCCTATGACCCCGACGAGGAAACGTTCGAGTTCCTTACCGTCGGCGGGGCGCAAACAAACGCGGGCACTCATTACGCATACATTATCCCCGAAGGCAACTACGAGATTAAGGACGAGGACAGCGAGTGTAAATTCGTAATCGCGCCCCTCGAAGTCGAAATAGAGTGGGAGGGCGTGAACGACGACGGCGAGATTGTTTTCACCTACAACGGCGAAATGCAAGCTCCCATAGCAAACGTTGTCGGCGATAACGAATTAGAGTGCGAAATCACCGTTGGTGGCTTTGTGGAGTCCGGCTCCTACACGGCTAAGGCGGAAGTCGGCAACAACTTCACGGTTAAAGGCGACAACACAATTGCGTTCGTAATCGCACAGTACAAGATTTCCACAAGCGATATAGCTTGGGAAGGCGAGGGCGCGGAAGAGAGAACGGGCAGCGACGGTGCGATATACTTCGTTTGGCAGTACGACGGCGCAACTCATATCCCTACGGCTACCTTAAAAATCAAGCTTGACGAAGAAGGCGAAGAAATAGAAATCACCCTTGCCGTAACGGGCGGCGCGTCGGCGGGCGGCACACACTACGCATACGCTACGCTTGAAAGCAGCGACCCCGCAAACGCCAACTTCGCAATGGACGTTGCAAGGATTAGGTTCGATATCGTTCAAAAATCAATTACCGTCGTTTGGGATGACGAGGAGAACGGCGAAATCGTCTACACTTACGACGGCGAGGCGCATACTCCTACCGCGTACTATCTTGACGACAAAGGCGAGCGCGTCGAGCTCAACGTTGTCGGCAGCGGTACAGACGCGGGCAAGTACGTTGCGTTCATAACCGACGATATAGACATCACTAACGGCGCGACAAAGGTGTTCACCATTAAGGCGCAACAGCTCACCGCCGAATGGGATAGAACCGAATTAAGCTACTCTGGCGAAGAGCGCACCCCCACGGTGACTTTCTACTCGGTAGAAACCGACGAAGATGGCAACCCCGTTGCGGTTACCTTGAAACTCGGCGAAGATTACACCGTTTCGGGCTACACCAACGCGGGCAGCTACACTTCCGAAATCACGCTTATTAACGGCAACTACGAGCTTACCGACGGCGCAACGCACGCCTTCACCATAACCAAAAAATCGGTAACAATTATTTGGTACGGCGTTGACGGCAGCGAGGAAGACTTCGCTTGGAATTACGACGGCGAAAAGCACGTTCCCACTTTCGAAGCAAGCGTATCGGGTCTTGAAATTATAATTAGGGGCGCCGAAACGCAAGTAGGCACCTATACGGCGGTAGCTATTCTCGACAACGACAACTACACTATAAACAACCCCGAGTGCGAGTTCACTATCAAGGGCAATGCAATAAGCATAATTTGGGTAGGCAACGAGGACGGCGAATTTACTTGGGAATACGACGGCAACGAGCACGCGCCCGAAGCGTATATCGCGCTTGAAGACGGCAGCAGGGGCGGCAAGCTTAACGTGGTCGGCATAGGCATATACGCCGGCGAATACACGGTAAAGGCGATTCTCCCCGCAAATTGCAGCTGGTCTGACGACGAAACGGGCGAGCACGCGTTTACCATTTCCAAGAAAGTCGTTTACGGCATCATTTGGACGGGCGTAGACGGCAGCGACGAAAACTTCGATTGGGAGTACGACGGCAAATACCACGCGCCCCAAGCTCAAATCAGGTCCACGGGCGAAGTTCTCACCGTGCTCGGCGCGGCGGTCAACGTAAGCGGCAAGGATGCGAAGTACACAGCTACGGCAGTGCTTGCGAATTCCGAAAACTACGAATTTGCAGAGGGCGTTGAGTCCACTATCGAGTTTACAATTCACGCCCGCACGGTCAACGTAACTTGGAAGGGCGTAGACGGCAGCCTAACAAACTTTAATTGGGCGCACGACGGCAAAGTGCACGCTCCTACGGCAGTGTTTACCGACGTTAACGGCGAAGAGGTTTCTATCCCCGTCATCGGCGGTACGGCAAGCGGCGGACAGCACGTTGCAAAGCTTATGGACGTTTTCGAAAACTACGATTTCGTTGAAGCTAAGGCGGAACAGCCTTTCAGCATTACCGAAATCAACGCTTCCGTCGAGTGGACGGACGGCGTAGAGGGCGAGGACGGCTCTATAACCTTCACATACGAATATAACGGCAAAGCGCACTACCCCGTAGCAACCGCAAAGGACGGCGACAACGCCGAAATTGCATTGACGTACGTTATTAAGGACGCAAGCGGCAAGGCAACCGTTATAATCGACGCGGGCACTTATACCGTAACCGTAACCCCTTCCGATAAAAACTACAAGTTAACCGAGGGCGAAGTAACCGTAACGGTTATCGTTGAACCTAAAAAAGTTAAAATTCAGTGGGGCAACAAAACCTTAACAGAAAACGGTGCGGCGCAAGCTCCCGAAGCTTGGTTTGTGGACGTAACCGGTCAAAAAATCGGGCTTACCGTCGAGGGCGCGGGCGTCGAAGTTGACGAGTACACCGCAACCGTAACTTCGGAATTTGCAAATTACGAGTTAACCGGCGATAAGGAAGTTACATTCAATATCGTTAAGGACACGTCTACCGAATACGTTTGGGTATGGGGCGAGGACGGCGTAGGCAAATGGCAAGCCGTTAACGAAGAAACCGACCCCGACGGGGGCGACGGCAACCAAACCCCCGAAGTTCCTCCCGTAACGCCTCCAACCGACCCCGACGAGGGCGACGGCGAAGGCGGCAGTAATGGCGGCGATGAAACCAACCCCACCAACCCTCCCGCAAGCGGCGACGGCAACGGTAGCGAGGGCGGCGACGGCGGAAGCGGCGAAGGAGAGGGCAGCACACCCACCGAACCCGAAACGCCCACCCCCGACCCCGCGGACGGCGATAACACCGCTACCGACCCCAATGCGGGCAGCAAGAACGACGGCGAAGAGGACGAGGACGGCACCGACCCCGACGAAAACGCTTAAAATATAACACAACAAGTAAAAGCCCCGCGGCTTTAAGCCGCGGGGCTTTTTAACTTAATTGCTAAAATTTTACTTATAAATTTCCAAATTCCTCGCGAAAATTGTTTTATTTTGTAACCAATCGATGATATAATAAGTATCGGTTTATCAATTCACAATTTCCGAGGAGTGAAAAATGGCACAAAACGTATTTGAAGGAACAAAGGAGCAGATGTCCGAGCTTTTGTCGTGCATCGAAGAGCACCGCGGCGAGGCGGGCGCGCTTATGTCCGTGCTTCACGCCGCACAGGATATCTACGGATATCTTCCCGCGGAGGTGCAAACTGTTATCGCCGAAGAGCTGAATATCCCGCTTGCGGAAGTTTACGGCGTTGCGACGTTCTATTCGCAGTTTTCCCTAAACCCCAAGGGCAAGCACAAAATAAGCATATGCTTGGGCACGGCTTGCTACGTCAAGGGTTCGGATAAAATTCTCGAAGCCGTCGAGCACGAGCTTAGAATTAAATGCGGCGAATGCACTCCCGATAAAAAATTCTCCATTGAAAGCTGCCGTTGCGTCGGCGCGTGCGGGCTTGCCCCCGTTATGATAATCGACGGCGAAGTTTACGGCAAGCTTAGCCCCGCAGACGTAAAGGGCGTGTTGGACAAGTATATTCAAGATTGAGGTGTAAAATGACGGTTGAAGAATTAAGGCGAATTGCCGCCGACAACGCGGCGTTGATAAACGTTAGAAGAATAGTCCGCGAACAAGCCGAAAAGCTTGCGCCCAAAACGGGTTACAGAAAGCAAGTTTTGGTCTGCGGCGGCACGGGCTGTACCTCGTCGCACTCGCGTCAAGTTATCGAGCAGCTTGAAGAATCTTTTAAACAACTCGGCATAGACGACGTGTTAATCGTCAAAACGGGTTGTTTCGGCTTATGCGCGCTCGGTCCTATAATGATTGTCTATCCCGAGGGCGCGTTCTATTCGCAAATGACCCCCGAGCACGCCAAAACCGTTGCCGAAAAGCACCTTATCAAGGGCGGGCAAATTGTAAAAGAGCTTTTATATGCCGAAACCGTTCGCCCCGACGGCGGCGTCATTCCTTTTTCGGAAATACCTTTCTATAAACACCAAATGCGTATCGCTTTGCGCAACTGCGGCGTTATCGCGGCTGAAAATATCGACGAAGCGATAGGCGCGGGCGACTATTCCGCGCTTGCAAGGGCATTGTTCGAGATGACCCCCGACAGCGTTATCGACGAAATTTTAAAATCCGGCTTGCGCGGCAGAGGCGGCGCGGGCTTCCCTACGGGTCGCAAGTGGCAGTTCACGCGCGATGCAAAGGGCGACAAAAAATACGTTTGTTGTAACGCCGACGAGGGCGACCCCGGCGCCTTTATGGATAGGTCTGTATTGGAAGGCGACCCCCATTGCGTTTTAGAGGCAATGGCAATCGCGGGCTACGCAGTAGGCGCGGAAGAGGGTTACATCTACGTCCGCGCGGAGTATCCTATCGCCGTCGAAAGACTCAATATCGCTATTAAACAAGCGCGCGAGTACGGACTTTTGGGCAAAAACATATTGGGCAGCGGCTTTAACTTCGATATACATATCCGTCTTGGCGCGGGCGCGTTCGTTTGCGGCGAAGAAACCGCGCTTATGGCAAGCATCGAAGGTCATAGGGGCGAACCCCGTCCCCGTCCGCCGTTCTCGGCACAGTGCGGACTTTTCAAAAAGCCCACCGTATTAAACAACGTAGAAACTTGGGCGAATATCGCGCCCATTATAAACAACGGCTACGCTTGGTTTGCAAATATCGGCACCGAGCGCAGTAAGGGCACCAAGGTGTTTGCAGTCGGCGGCAAAATTAACAACGTCGGCTTGGTAGAAGTTCCTATGGGCACTCCCTTAAAAACCATCGTCTACGATATCGGCGGCGGAATTCCCCACGGCAAAAAGTTCAAAGCCGCGCAAACGGGCGGACCTTCGGGCGGTTGTATACCCGCCTCTCATATCGATATCGGTATGGACTTCGATAACCTTGTTGCAATCGGCTCGATGATGGGCTCGGGCGGGCTTATCGTTATGGACGAGGACACTTGTATGGTGGATATCGCCAAGTTCTACCTTGAATTTACCGCGGACGAAAGCTGCGGCAAGTGCACCCCGTGCCGCATAGGTACCAAACGGTTGTTGGAAATCCTCGATAAAATTTGCAGCGGCAAGGGCGAACCGGCCGACCTCGACAAAATCAAGGAAGTAGCGGAACATATGAAGTCCTCGTCGCTATGCGCCTTGGGACAATCCGCCCCCAACCCCATACTTTCGGCAATGGAGCATTTCGGCGACGAGTATCACGCCCACATTTACGAAAAGAAGTGCCCCGCGGGCGTGTGCAAATCACTGCTTAATTACTACATAGAACCCGACAAGTGCCGCGGCTGTACGCTGTGCGCAAGGAACTGCCCCGCAAACGCAATTTCGGGCGCGGTCAAAAGCGTTCACGATATCGACACGTCAAAGTGCATAAAGTGCGGTCAGTGCATAGCGCATTGCAGATTTAACGCTATAATTAAAAAATAGGAGGAGGGAATTATGGTAAATTTAAAAATTAACGGCATATCCGTAAGCGTGCCCGAAGGGTCCACTATTTTACAAGCGGCTAAACTTGCCAACGTAAGAATTCCCACCCTATGCTATTTGAAGGACGTGCAGTGCGTAGGCTCGTGCCGGCTCTGCCTTGTCGAAGCAACGGGCGCAAGAGGGCTTGTAGCGGCGTGCGTATATCCCGTTTCCGAGGGTATGGAAGTCCGCACAAACACCCCGCGCGTAAGAAAATCGAGAAAAACCACAATCGAGCTTATCCTTTCCACGCACAAAAAGAAGTGCCTATCGTGCGTGCGTTCGATGAATTGCGAGTTGCAAAAGCTCGCCCTCGAATACAACGCAGAAGAGGACAGGTTCGGCACCGACCACGACTTAAAGCCCATTGACGACTTATCCGCATCGGTTGTGCGCGACAACTCCAAGTGCATAATGTGCACCCGCTGCGTTGCCGCTTGCGCAAATCAAACAATCGGCGCAATAGGTCCCAAAAACCGCGGCTATGCAAAGGTTATAGGTTCGCCGTACGACGTTTCGCTTGCCTTTACGCCTTGCGTAAACTGCGGACAGTGCGTAGTTGCTTGCCCCGTCGGCGCGCTTTATGAAAAGTCCGCCGTAGCAGACGTTTGGGGCGCAATAGTAGACCCCGAAAAGGAAGTGGTATTTTTTACCGCGCCTTCCGTACGCGCAACCTTGGGCGAAGCTTTCGGCTTGCCCGCGGGCACCAATGTAGAAGGCAAAATGGTCACCGCAATTAAGCAGCTTGGCGACGTAAAGTGTTTCAATATGGATATTACCGCCGACCTCACCATTATGGAGGAGGCTACCGAGCTTTTAACCCGCTTAAAGACGGGCAAGCCCACGCCTATGTTCACAAGTTGCTGCCCCGGGTGGGTCAAGTTTGCCGAGCACTACTACCCCGAATTTTTGCCCAACATATCAACTTGCAAATCCCCGCAAGAAATGTTTTCGGCATTGCTTAAAACCTATTACTGCCAAAAGCACGGCATAGACCCCAAAAACCTTTATGTAATTTCCGTAATTCCTTGTACGGCTAAAAAGTTCGAAGTTTCGCGCGACGAATTGGGTCACTATACGGACGCGGCGCTTACCACGCGTGAGCTTGCCAAAATGATTAAAGAGGCGGGCGTAGACTTCGCCAACCTTCCCGACAGCGACTTTGACGAGCCTTTCGGCACGGCTTCGGGCGCGGGCGCGATTTTCGGCGCAACGGGCGGCGTAATGGAAGCGGCTTTAAGAACTGCGGCAATGAAGCTCGGCGGCAAGGGCGCGCCTTTGGAGTTTAAAGAAGTTCGCGGCACCGCGGGCGTAAAAGAGGCGGAGTACACCGTCGGCAAAACCACCGTAAAGGTGGCTGTTGCAAGCGGACTCGGCAACGCAAGAGAGGTGCTCGAAGCTATCAAAAACGGCGAAAAGAACTATACCTTTGTCGAAATTATGGCTTGCCCGGGCGGCTGTATAAACGGCGGCGGACAGCCCTACGTTCACGACGAAATTCGCAACAATATCGACTTAAAGGCAGTCCGTGCGCAAGCGTTGTACGACTACGACAAGGACAGCAAGCTGCGTTGCTCGCACGATACCCCCGCAGTAGAGGTGTTGTATAAAGAATTCTTCGGCGAGCCGAACTCTCACAAAGCTCACGAGCTGTTGCATACTACCTACGCAAAGAGAGAAAAGTACTAATTTAAACGCATGAATTTAAGCCCGCCCGCGAAATATTCGCGGGCGGGCTTTTCAGTCCAAAAAATTCTGCGCGCCGATAATCAGCCCAAGCTTAAACCCCTCTTTAAAGTTTTCGTCTGCGGCAATAACTTCCGCCCCGCAGTGCGCGTCGAAAATTTTGTTTGAAATTTCCCGCTTTTCTTCATCGGGCATATCTTTGCAAAGCTCCTCAAAAATCTCAAATAAAGCGCTGTAATTTTTTTGGTATTCCTTATTATTGTTCAGCCTTAATTTCTCGGAACAATAATAAGCGTTGTGTGCAAGCTCCAATATCATAGATTTATTCATTTAACACCTCCGATTAAAATTATATTGAACATTATGTTCAATGTCAAGCTTTTATGAACATTTTGTTCTAAAATATAAATATGAATTGTTTCGGTAAAAGAATTAAAGAACTCCGCACTGAAAGCGGATATTCAACAACTACATTGGCGGAAAAGCTTGGGGTAACGGTAAGGCTTGTCTACTATTGGGAGAGCGGTAAGCGCGAATGTAGCTTCGATATGCTTATAAAAATCGCAAATCTGTTCGATACGACGGTAGATTATTTAATCGGCAGAACCGATTAAATTTAAATTCCCCCCTTGAATATTGAAAAATCGTGTGTTAAAATATTACTGTTAAAAGGGGGAATACTATATGAAAGACTGTAATTGCGGTTATTGCGTCGGCGGCGAACCGCTTGCCAAATTCGGCATAAAAATCTGTGATTTGTCCGTAAGTCAACTTATTCTGTTTAAGGAGCAGTCCAAGCGCGGCAGATGCATAGTCGCCTACAAGGACCATGTAAGCGAAATCGTCGATATTTCGGACGAGGAGCGCAACGCTTTCTTCGCGGACGTCAACCGCGCCGCAAAGGCAATACACAAGGTGTTTAAGCCGGACAAGCTCAACTACGGCGCTTACGGCGACACGGGCTGTCATCTTCATATGCATCTTTGCCCCAAGTACGCGGGCGGCGACGAGTGGGGCGGTACGTTCGCTATGAACCCGCAAAAGGTTTATCTTACCGAAGAAGAGTACGCGCAAATGATAGAAGAAATTAAAGCTGCGCTGTAATTTTTTAAAATAAATAGACGGCGGCGGTAAAAACTACGCTTTTTGCCGCCGCACTCAATTTGCGCATACTTGCGACTCACCGAGGGTGAAGTGCCGCAATTATATATTTGTGTGCCCCGAGAAATTGCGGCACAAGGGGCGAGAAGCCCTTAAAATTCACGGAAAAAGATTTGCGCAGAATAGCAAAGATTTTTCGTGAGGGAGGAGATTTTATGGCACACAACGTAATTGCCGAAGCTAAAAGATGTTTAAACTGTAAAAAACCGTTATGTAGGCAGGGCTGTCCCGTCAACACGCCTATTCCCGAAATGATTTCCTCGTTTTTAAACGGCGATATCAAAAAAGCGGGCAAAATGGTATTCGAAAACAACCCGCTGTCGGTGGTTTGCTCAATCGTATGCAACCACGGCAACCAATGTCAAGGTCACTGTATTCGCGGCATCAAGGGCGAGCCGGTTGAGGTAAGCACTATCGAAAACTTCGTATCTTCGCACTATATCGACAGTTTACAGCTTGACAAGGCAGAACCTAACGGCATAAAAGTTGCCGTCGTCGGCGCGGGGCCCGCGGGCATAACCATTTCTATAAAGATGGCTCAGCTCGGTTACGACGTAACGATATTCGAAAGCAAAACCGAAATAGGCGGAGTGCTGCGCTACGGCATTCCCGAGTTCCGCTTGCCAAAATCAATCGTAGATAAGTACGAGGGGATTTTGAATAAGCTCGGCGTAAAAATAAAATACAACGTCACAATCGGAAAAGCGTTCGGCATCGAGGAGCTTTTCCGCGACGGGTTCAAAGCCATATCCATAGGCACGGGCGTAACTTGGCCAATCGCCCTCAACATTAAGGGCGAAACGCTCGGGCACGTTCACTACGGCGTGCATTTCTTGGAGCGTCCCGACGTTTATAAACTCGGCGAAAAAATGGTAATTATCGGCGCGGGCAACGTCGCAATGGACGTGGCGCGCACCGCTTTAAGGAAGGGCGTCAAGGACGTAAAAATCACCGTCAGAAGCGACAAGGTTTCGGCAAGCGACGAAGAGAGGGAGTACGCCGAAATCGAGGGCGCGGAATTCGTATTCAACAAACAGCCCGTGGAAATCACCGATAAGGGCGTGCTTTTCGCCGATACCGTCTGCGACGAGGACGGCAGAATTTTAAGCGTTTCGGAAACGACCTCGCTTATGGAGGCGGACAGCGTTATGATATGTATTTCCCAACGCCCGTCCAACCTCATTCTTACTCAGACGGAAGGGCTTGAAATAAACGAACGCGGACTTGCAAAAATCAACCCCGACGGCTCGACTACCCGCGCGGGCTTGTTCGCCGCGGGCGACGTTGTGCGGGGCGCAAAAACCGTTGTAGAGGCGGTGGATACCGCCAAGCGCGTTGCCTTCGCTATGGACGCTTATTTAAAATCTTTACCCAAAGATTAATCATATAATACACAAAAGGGGGAGTTATGGAAAATTTATTACTCATAATTGCCGGCGTTGCAATAGTACTTGCCATTGCTTACGCGGTGTTTAACTACTTCTGCGTCAAAAAGCTTGAAGAGGGCACCGAGAAAATGGGTGAAATCGCGGGCGCAATCAGAATAGGCGCAAACGCTTTCATCAAGTACGAATATAAGCTCGTCGGCATAATCGGCGCGGTCATAGCCGTTCTTGTTTTCATCGTCATAAGCTGGCAAGCGGCAATCGCGTTCGTAATCGGCGCGGTAATGAGCGCGTCCGCCGGTTGGGTCGGTATGAAAATCGCTACATATTCCAACGTACGCGTTACCAACACCGCCCGCCAAACCAAGGACGTAGGCAAAACCCTTAAAGTCGCGTTCAAAGGCGGCTCGGTTATGGGGCTTTGCGTTGCGGGCTTTGCGCTTTTGGGCGTGGTCATCGTATATCTCATATTCGGGCTTGCAGCAAAGCAGATTGACGAAATTATCGCGGGCGAAATCTCTAAAAACTTCATCACGGGTCTGCCCGCGTCGTTCACAATGACTTTATCGGGCTATGCGTTGGGCTGTTCCATAATCGCAATGTTCAACCGCGTGGGCGGCGGCATATACACCAAAGCCGCGGATATGGGCGCAGACCTCGTCGGCAAAACCGAGGCGCACATTCCCGAGGACGACCCCCGCAACCCCGCAACCATAGCGGACAACGTCGGCGATAACGTAGGCGACGTGGCGGGCTTGGGCAGCGACCTTTTGGAAAGCTACGTCGGCGCAATTCTTGCTGCGGTTATGCTTGCGTGCGAGCTGTACACACATACCGTAGCGTTTACGGACGCGGCGTTTTTAAACAGCCTTATGCTTTTCCCCATAGTCTTTGCCGGCTGCGGCTTGTTGGCTTGTATAATCGGCATATCCTACATAGTAATAAGGCCAAGACTGTCCAAAAACGTACATATGGAGCTGAATATCGCCACTTGGATAGCGGCGGGCGTAACGGTTGCCGTCGGCGCGGTTTTAAGCTACTTTATGTTCAAGGACGTTTCTTGGGACGAAATGAAGCTGTGGGTAGGCTTTAACGTCGGCGAGTTTTCGCCTTGGCTTGCAGCCGTTTGCGGAATTGTCGCGGGCATAATCATCGGCGTTATATCCGAATATTACACCAGCTACGACTATAAGCCCACAAAGGGCATCGCGCAGTCTTCTAAGGAGGGACCCGCGCTTACCGTAACCCAAGGACTTGCAACGGGTATGATAAGCTGTATGCTTCCCGTCGTAGTGCTTGCGCTTGCAATTTTCGGCTCTTACGAGCTTGCGGGTATGTACGGCGTGGCTTGCGCCGCGCTCGGAATGCTTTCGTTCGTGGCGGCAACCGTTTCCGTCGATACATACGGACCTATCTCCGACAACGCGGGCGGCATAGCTGAAATGAGCGAGCTCGACCCCGAAGTGCGGGAAATTACCGACAAATTGGACAGCGTGGGCAACACCACGGCGGCAATAGGCAAGGGCTTTGCAATAGGCTCGGCTGCGTTTGCGGCGCTTTCGCTTATGACTTCGTATCTCTACGCGTTCACGGGCGGCGACCTTCTGTTAAATCTTATCGAGCCGTTAACCCTATGCGGCGCGCTTTGCGGCGCGGCGTTGCCGTTCTTCTTCTCGGGGCTTTTGATAAAGGCGGTTGCCAAAGCTGCAAGAAAAATGGTAGAAGAAGTCCGCAGACAGTTTAGGGAGTACCCCGGTATACTCGGCGGCACCGAAAAGCCCGACTATAAAACTTGCATCGAAATTTCTTCCCAAGGCGCGCTTAAAGAAATGCGCGTGCCGTGCATATTCTGCATACTGTTCCCGCTTGTAACGGGCTTTGTATTCGGTCCCGAGTTTGTCGGCGGCGTGCTTATCGGCGCAACTATAACCGCTATAATGCTTGCGCTGTTCTGCGGCAACTCCGGCGGCGCGTGGGATAACGCAAAGAAATATATCGAGGCGGGCGGCTTGAACGAAATAAAAGCCGAAATCGAAAAAATCGAAAAAGAAAACGCCGAAAAAGCTGCCGAAGTTGCGGCTGAAACCGCGCCCGTCGAAAACGTGGGCAAAGGCTCGCCCGCGCATGACGCGGCAGTCGTCGGCGATACCGTAGGCGACCCGTTAAAGGACACCGTCGGACCGTCGCTCGATATACTAATAAAGATAATGTCAACGATATCCCTCGTTGCGGTAGTAGTATTCAGCGAATACAACCTATTCAATCTGTTGGGACTTTAAAATGAAAGCCGCCCGCGCACTTTTTGCGCGGGCGGCGTATATTTATATTTCGGAAAGTTCAGCTTGCTCGGCGTATCTTAAAAGGCGCTTAAACGCTCTTTTATTAATTTTACCGCCGCACTTTGGTCTGAAATCATTATAGTCGGCTTGCGGCTGCGACAAAATAAATTCCGCCAAATCTAAAATCGCGTTCCTTTTAAGCGAAAGCGTATTTTTTGACATTTCGCTTAAAATTTGAGGGTTTTCGGTTATGCGTTCAATATGTTTTCTCAGTTCGCAAGTATCTTTAAACGAAAGCGCAACTCCTTTTCTTTTAAGATAAGTTAAGTTGTGCTTTTCTTGTGCGGGCACGCTTTCGGTTACAAGCATAGGCACGCCTTTATTAATAATTTCGGTCGCGCCGGTTCCGCCGCACTTGCAAATTGCCAAATCAACGGCTGAAACGTATAAATGCACCTCGTTTGTAAAGCCTACGTTTAGTATTTTTATACCGCATTCGGGGGCAAGCTTTGCAATGCGCCGTTTAAGCCGTTCGATTTTTTTAAATCCTTTTTTGTCCTTGCCGTTAATAACTATAATCTGCGCGGTTTTTCCTTTCAAAGCTTTTAAAAGCTCTTTAAAAATCTCAAAACAGCCGCTCCAAAAGCCACCGCCGAACATAACAAGTACCGTAAACGTTTCGGTATCAAGTCCGAGTTTTTTGCGCGCCTCTTTTTTGTCGGCCGGTTCAAGCGTGCGCCCGTCTACGGGCAAGCCTATGGGCAAAAGTTGACGGCGTTCGTAACCCTCTGACAAAAATTCTTCGATAAAATCTTCGTTAGGAATGGCTAAGTAGTCAACCCCGATTCCCGACTCCCAGAAAGGCGAGTTTACATAATCGAGAATAGCCGCAACGCACTTGCAAGGCAGTTCATACGCAAGTTTAAGGTCGGTTATCGCAATGGAAGCGTAAAAATGCGTACAGTAGATAACGTCCGGTTTAAAGTTTAAAATTTCAGCCAAAAGCCCTTTTAACGTTGAAATAACTGTATTTTGCGAAGGGCAAAAGTACCGTTTTTCGGGCGGAAACCTCAAATATTTGTTGTAAAAATAATCGTAAGTGCGGGGAAGCTTGCTTACCGCAAGCCCGTAGCCCTTGTCGGCAACCCAAACGTTTAGCTTGGTGGAATAGCTTTTAAGCAAATCCACAACCTTAACTTCCGCGTTACCGCTTTTTAAAAGCTCGTTCTTCATTGCGTTGGCGCAAGCGTTGTGTCCGTTCCCCGCCGTAACCGTTAAAATAAGTATCTTCTTCATATTGCTTTCGAACAAATATTACCTTAAAAATAGATAATCTAATTTTACAGAGCATTAATATTTATGTCAAGCAATAATTAATTTTAATATTTAAAATGCGCTGCTACGTAGTATATAATTCTAATATGGATAAAGCATTTGTCGCGCTCAGATACGCCGTTATACGTAACGCGCATAAGATTTCGGCGCGGGAATTCAGCTTTTAGCTTGAACGAATTTGCCTGATTTTATCTTCTTATTTCAAATTCTTGGTTCATAAGTTTTATAATCGATTCTTCGTCGTCCGTTATGTTAAAATCGCCGTGCATCGTATGTTTTATAACGGAGGAGGCAACCGCGAAGTTCACAATCTCGTCGGGCTTCATTCCGCGCATAATCGCGTAAATCATACCGCTTGCAAATGCGTCGCCGCCGCCCACTCTGTCCAAAATATTAAAGCGGAAGGTGCGGCTTTCATAGGTTTCCCCGTCGTACCACATAAACGCTTTAAGGCTGTTTTCACTGCCGGAGTGCACATATCTAACGTGCCGCCCAATTGCCTTAAAGTTATACCGTTTGTGCAGCTCGCGGAAAATTCTGTCTTGTTCTTTATAGGAAGGGTTCATTGACAGCCCGTCTTTTAAATCTTTGCCGCTTTCGTCGCGTAGGTTAATCGGCTCTATGCCGAACAGCACGTCAACGTAGGGCAAATACTCCGTTATGCAATCGCGCGCCTCTTGCCAACCCCATAACGCCGAGCGGAAGTTGCAATCAAAGCTCACGGTCATGCCTAACTCTTTTGCCGCTTTCAGCGCGTAAAATACAAGCTTACGGCAGTTTTCCGAAAGCGCGGGGGTGATACCCGAAGTATGCAGCCAAGTAAAGCCTTTCAGCTTTTCTTTAAAATCTATTTTGGAATAGTCGAACTTTGCAAACGCGCTGTCCTTTCTGTCGTAAGTCACCTTTGACGAACGCACGCCGAAGCCCTCTTCCAAAAAGTAAATGCCCATTCTGCCCTCGTCCGAATAAATGCACGGCGAGCAGTGCACGTCGTTAGAGCGCAAATACCTTATCGCCGCCTTGCCGATAGAGCTGTCGGGCACAACCGTGAAATACGACGCGTCTATTCCAAGGTTGGAAAGGGACGCCGCCACGTTCGCTTCCGCGCCGCCGTACGTTACTTTAAATTCGTCGGTGGTGCGTATTTTTTCATAGTTCGGTGGCGAAAGCCTTAATAAAAGCTCCCCCAAGGTTATAAATTTAATTTTGCTTGTATCTGCCATAATTTTTCCCTCTTTTTTCAATTATATCACCCGAATTTTTATTTGTACATACTCTTATGGTAAAATTCTTTTGCTTTTTTATGTGAAAATTGTTATACTTATTAAAATATACGGAGTTTAAGATGAAAATAGCAATCAACACAAGCGCAATATCCTTTACCGACGACATTGATTTTTCGGAGTTCGAAACCTTCGGCGACGTGAAATTTTTCGGCGAAATTTCCAGGGAAGAGCTATTCGCCCTCTGTGCCGATAGGGAAGCGCTTATAGTCAACAAAGTCGAGGTGGACGAAGCTTTGCTTGCCGCTTGTCCCAATTTGAAGTACGTCGGCACTTTTGCCACGGGTTATAACGTGGTCGATATCGACGCTTGCCGCAAGCGCGGCGTAACCGTCTGCAACGCGCCCGACTATTCCACGCACTCGGTCAGTCAGCATGTGTTTGCGCTGCTTTTGAATTTCTACGGCAAAGTAACCGAGTACACTTCGTCGGTTGCGGCGGGGGATTGGATACGCAGTAAAACTTTCAGCTATTTTCCGTACCCTACTTACGAATTATACGGCAAAACTTTCGGCGTATTCGGCTACGGCAACATAGGCAAGACGGTTGCAAAAATTGCCTCGGCTTTCGGCGCGAACGTGGTCGTTTCCACACGCACGCCCGCCCGAGATTGCCCCTATAAGCAAGTCGGATTCGAAGAGTTGCTTAAAACTTGCGACATAGTTTCTTTGCACTGCCCTTTAACCGAAAAAACCGCTAAAATTATCGACGCAAAGGCGTTAAGCCTTATGAAGCCGACCGCCGTTCTGATAAACACCGCGCGCGGCGGGCTTGTGGACGAAGCGGCCCTTGCCGAGGCGTTAAACGGCGGAAAAATTGCGGGCGCGTGCCTCGATACCGTGGCGGTTGAGCCTATGCGTGCGGATAACCCGCTATACGGCGCAAAAAACTGCCTTATAACCCCGCATATCGGTTGGGTGCCCGCGGAAACGCGCCGTCGGCTGTTGCATATTGCGGCGGGCAATCTAAAAGCTTACATAAACGGTGCCCCCCGCAACGTTGTTTCATAAAATACTTTTGATAGGGAATTAAAAAGGACGCGACTTTCAATCGCGTCTTTTTTAGCGGCTGCTTTCAGCGCTTGATTAAAATAATTTTTTGTACCAATTCCAAAAATCATTAATATAATTCCAAATATTGTCGCCTTGCACGGCGTATATGCAACAAAATTCTATTGCCGCTATCGTAAAATATATCACTATGCCGATTATTATAAATATTAATATCTTTTTTTTCATTATTCACCCTTGCATAGGTCAATAAGTACGATATCTTTACTTTCTTTTTTAGCGTAGTTAACCGTGTACCACGTTCCGCCTTTTTTAATACCGTTGAATACCGCAATTACAAGCTCGCATTTATCAACCATATAGCGGTTGCGCTTTAACATACATTCGGAAGAGTACCGCTCCGAAACAAAGTTAACGGCGTCGGCTTGTTTTAAAATACTTCCATAGCGGAATATGTCTAAATCGTTCCAATTCAAGGTTTGGTTGGGGCAAGGGATAGCGCACTCTAACGTAATGTGGAAATCATTCCTCAGTTTTAACACCGTTTCCGCAAAGTCCAAATCAACGCCCAAAGCCATACCCGAAATAAAGTTTGTTATCCCGTACTCGGTGATAGCAAGCTTTATTTTTTCTTCAAGCGTCTTTAAATAGCGGTCGTGCTTTTGTTTGTCAATTCCGTACTTAAAAGGAAATCCTTTCGGTCGGTGTCCCGTACAACAACAAGTTTTTTTCATAATATTTTTCTTTGCCCTACAAAAGTAGGCTTAATTTTCGTGAAGTTCCGTAAAATATTATAGCAAAAGCAAGTAACAAAGTCAATTTCGTGGAGTTCCACGAGAGATATTTATTTAAATTCCATATAATAATCGTGGAACAACGATAAGAAATTTCACGATTTATATGAGAACAAACGAAGCAATTTTGAAGCGTATTGAGGAAATATGCGAAGAAAAAGGTAAGAATATCTGTAATGTGTGCTTAAATGGCGGCAAGTCGCCGTCGGCTCTTTATGACTTAATGAAGGGACGGACAAAATGCCCGAAAGTAACAACTATTAAAAGTTTTTGCGAGGGAGCCGGTATTACTTTGTCAGAATTTTTCGATAGAGATTATTTTAACGATTTAGAGGACGACGATTAACATAAAAAGCCCAAAATTCGTAAGAACTTTGGGCTTTGTTTTTATCAAGATTAACTTTATTATGTGTAGACAAAAAGCTCTCGAACATTTTTGTTCGAGAGCTTTTTTCGTCGTCTGTAATTAATTTGCCTTAATTAAACGGAATATTTATCAATATACGGTGCTATCTATGCTTTTAAGCGAATAATTCAATGTTCCCAAGCCGAAAGTAAGGGGTACCGACATTTTAACCATAGTCGCTCTGCCGGTGTTGTTTTTCGCGTTATCGACCGCCGCAAACCAATACTGTTGCGATACGCCTTTCATATCCGCGTTAAGCGTAGCCGTCACGCAAACCGTGCTAAGCGTCTTATCTTCCGCGGGGGTGTACAGTTTCAAATCGTCGGCTGCCAAAATTCCCTCAACAGTCTTTCTCTCGTCGTCGCCAAGCGCCGCGGAAGAACCGGTGAAGGCGTAGTTTTGCATTTTGCCGGCGGGGGAGTAAACGCTTATAACTTGCGTAAAGCTTGTACTAAGCTGCATCGCCCTAACCGCGATATTCAGCCCGCAAACGTCTATCAAAGAGTTGTCCGTATCGTTAAGCTTGTCTGCGGTTTTTACCGTCGTTTCGTCGCCCTCGGAAATTACCGATTTTGCCGCCGAGCCGTCGTACTTATAACTCGTCTTAACGGTTTGGTTAACGTACTCGTACGTTTCCTCTAAAACGTTCGTCTGAAATTCCTTGGGGAGGTGGCATTGGGTAGTTATTTCCGAATACAAGGGGCGCAAGTGGCTGTCAACGTTGGTAAAATAGCATTTAGTAACGGTGTTCTCGCCGTCCTTAAATTCCGCAACTTTGCTTTCGTCGTTCTTCATTTTAAAGGTAACCGAGGGGAACGACAGCGCGGTTTCATAATAATAAACCGTAAGGTTATCGGCGTATTCGCCCCTAAATTCTTCGTCTATCAAAGTTTTGTCGAAGGTCGTCGCGTAAAAGCTTGTTTTATACGTGCCGTCCCCATATTCGACGGAATAGGTGCTGTTTGCTGCGCCTTCCCTATCGTGTTTTACGGTGTAAGTAACTTCCTCGCTGTCCTTATACTCCGTATTGCCTTGGGTAAAAGTGGGTTGAATATATCTGAAATTCGTATCCGCATACCAATTTGAACTAAACGCGGCTTCGTTGGCTTTACCGTTTGCACCGCAACCGTTACAGCCCGCAAATATAACCGCACAGCCCGCCGCGACGGCAACCGCCGCAACCCCGAAACGTTTCTTCATAAAATACCTTTTAAAATAGAATTACGCACATTATACCATATAATTTTGATTTTGTAAAAACTTTTATGCCCAAAATCTTTAAATTGCTTTAAGGTTTATGTTATAATAATTAAGATGATTTACGCTGTAAACTGCGCGGCGCTGTCCGTCGCGCTTGAACAACTTAAAAAAATCGTCGCCCAAAACGAGGAAAAGGGTCAAAAAACCGTCGTTTTCTGTGAGGATAGGCTTTCTCTCGCCGCCGAGCGCACCGTCTGCGCGGCAGTTGAGGGCACTTTCTCTACCTCGGTTTTTACTTTTGCGCGTTTTCTATCCTCGGAAAAGGGCAAGGCGGAAAACGTTCTGTCAAGCCAAGGCTCGGCTATGGCTGTTCGCAAAATTATCGAGGATAAAAAAAGCGAGCTGACTTTGTTCAAAAAACTGTCCGTTGCGGGCGCGGCGCAGTCGGTTTACGATACTATCGCCCTTTTATATTCTTCACGCGTGTCCGCGCAAGACGCGTCAAAAGCGGCGGAAGGGGGCGGGCTTCTCGGCGGTAAGCTGCACGACCTTGCCATAATCTACGCCGAGTATGAAAAGTACCTTAAAGACAGCGGCAAGCAAGACAGAAACGCCTATCTAAGGCAGCTTGGCGAGGTCATATCCCAAAGCCCTAAAATTTGCGGAAGTTGCGTAATATTCTTGGGCTTTCAAGCTTTCACTTGCACCTCCCAAGAGTGTATTCGCTCGGCTTTTTCCGCGGCTGAAAGCGTTTACGGGCTGTTCATCGGCGGCGCGGAAGATTTGTACGTCAACGAGGCGTCCGCTACCTTTATCGGAATTGCAAACGAGTTCGGCGGCGCGGAAATTTCTACTGCGGCGGACGGGCGCATAGTCGAGGCAAAGACCCTATGCCGCGCCGTATATAACGCCGAAAGTTTTTACGCCGAGCCGCTGCCCACGGATAAAGTCAATATTTTCGAGGCGGCGGATATCGAAGAAGAGTTGGAGTTTATCGCCGTCAATATTAAAAAGCACGTTTCGCTTGGCGAAAGATATGCAAAAATTTCGGTTATGTTGCCGGACTTGGAGGGGGGCGAACGCGCCCTTGCCCGCGTATTTTCGCGCTATAAAATACCTTACTACGCGGATAAGCAACTTTCCCTTTCCGAGCATTCCCTCTGCGCATTTGTCGTTAATTACTTGATTTGCGCCGTTACGGGCTGCCCTTTTGCCGAGGTTGACGCAATAGTTGCCTCGCCCTACTTCCCCGCCGAGCGCGCGGATAAGGATATTTTCCGCAACTACCTTTTAAGGCTTGCTTCTTACCGCGGCGGCGTTAAACGCACCCCCAACGAAGAGGTTTTGAAAAATCTCGGCTTCGACTTGAAGGCGGTGGAAAACGTCAGAAAAGTATTTTTAAACGGACTTGATTTTTTAACCGCAAAAGGCGGTATTTCAAGCATATGCGGGGGGATACGCGCGCTTTTAACCCATTTTAAGGTTGAAAACACGCTTAAAGACCTTACCGAAAAATACCGTGACGAACGACCTATCGCGGCGCAGTTTTCTTCCCGCGCGTATGAAAGCCTTTTGACCGTTTTGGACGAGGCGGAGAGTATCTCCGGCGAAAACGTAAGCGTAAAGGAGTTCGTAAAAATCTTAAAAAGCGGCTTTTCCGCTATGAAAATTTCGCTTATCCCCCCTAAATCGGATGCAGTTTTCGTCGGTGACTTGGCGGCAACCGCCAACACGGGCAGTAACGTGGTTTTTGCCGCCCATTTAACGGGCGAAGTGCCCTCCGCAAGCTCGGATACTTCCCTTTTAACCGATAGGGAAATTTCCGCGCTTTCTGCGGTTAACCTCAACATATCCCCAAGGATAAGCCAAGTAAACGCTCGTAAACGGGAAACGTGCGCGCTGAATATCTGCGCTTTCAGAAACCGTTTGTATCTTTCGTACCCCGTAAGGAAAAACGGCGAGGAAAGCGGCGCAAGCGAACTTATTTCCTACGCCGCGGCGGCGTTTACTACGGTCAAGGGCGCAAAAATAGAGGCGGTTCCCGTAAAAAAGGTGGAAACTCTTTATCGGGCGATACCCTATTATTGCAGTGAAAAGCTGCCCGCAATCAAATATTTAAGAAAATACGCAGCAACCGAATATGCCCCGTCCGTGTATGAAGTTTTAAAAAATCACGGCTTTGAAAATTCGGCTTCCGCCGCGCTCAGAATACCCGTTAAACGCGCCATATCTTGCGGGCAACGGCTGTATTTAAGCGGTAAAAGCAGTCTTTCGCCAACCACATTGGAAACATATTTTTCTTGCCCCTATCTCGGTTTTATTCGCCAAGGTCTTAAAGTGCAAGAGCGTGAAGAGGGCGTAATCCGCGCCGTGGACACCGGCAATTTTATTCACGCCGTGTTGCAAGATTTGGCAAAGGAAGCCGTTAAAATCGACACGGCGGAAGAGTTTGCCGCCATCTCGCGCAAGGTTGCAGAGGACAAGCTTTCCAAGCCTCCGTATTCGTCGCTTGTGGACAGTAAAAGCGGCAAGTATATTTCTGCCGAGCTTTTAAATGAGGCAGTCAAAATTTCGGACGGAATGTATAGGCAAATTAAAAATTCGTCGTTCAAACCCACCCGCGAGGAAAGCTGGTGCGAGGTGCAGCTTACGGGCGTAAAAATAAACGGCAAAATCGACCGTGTGGACGAAAGCGGCGATTTGGTCAGAATTATAGACTATAAAACGGGTAGCATCGACGCAACTGCCTCGAAGTACTACACGGGCGCAAAATTGCAGCTACCGTTGTATTTGCTTGCCGTATCCAAAGGCAAGCGCGCGGCGGGGGCGTATTACTTCCCCGCCTCGCTTGAATATCGCGACAAAAAGGACGGAGTTTTCCGCTTGCAAGGCTTTATGGACGGCAGCGAAGAGGTCGTCGTCGCGTCGGACAGCACCGTTCAGCCCAAAATAAAAAGCGATTACGTCAACGCCTATTTAAGCGGCGGACGTTCGGAAAGCGCAATGTCCCAAACCGACTTTGCCGACTTTTTGGAGTACTCTAAACTCGTTGCAAGCGTAGGCGCGGCGGAAATGTTTGACGGCAATATCGCCCCGTCCCCCGCAGAGGGGACTTGCAAGTACTGCAAGGCCGGCGGAAGCTGCGGCGTCAACCTCGGCAAGGACGGGGAAGAGCGCAAGGCAAAGTCCGTCAAGTGTGCGCAAATTGCCGAGCTTGTAAGAAAAGTAAAGGGGGACGGAAATGAAACTTACTGACGAGCAAGCCGCCGCCATAGCTTCGCGCGGCAAAACTATCGTTTCCGCCTCGGCGGGCAGCGGCAAAACTTTCGTAATGATTGAAAAACTCGTTAACGCCGTATCGGACGGCGTAGACTTGGACGAAGTCCTTGCGGTTACGTTCACCAAAAAGGCGGCGGCGCAAATGAAGGAAAAATTGCGCGCGGCTTTAATTAAGCGCGTTGAGAACGCCGGCGAGGAAAAGACTCGCCTTAAAGCTCAGCTTTCCAAAGTTTCTTCGGCAAACATTTCAACCATTCACTCGTTTTGCGCAAGGCTTATACGAACGTACTTTTACGCCCTCGACGGCGTTGACGCAAGTTTCGATATTATTTCTTCGGACGACGCTGTCGCGCGCGACTTGAAAGCCCGTGCCGCAGACAGCCTTTTCGACAGACTGTACGAAGAGGACGATAAGCAGTTTAAGCTGCTTTTGTCTTGCTTTATGAAAAAGCGCAACGACGCGTCCTTAAAGCGTCTTTTATGGGAGGCGTACGCCGAAGTGCGTTCGGTCGCGCACTATTCGGACATTCTAAAATCCGCTGAAAATTTATATACCGAAGAGGGCTTTAAGGCGGCTTGCGAAGGATACTTTTCCACCCTTAAAAACAAAATCCCCCCCCTAATATGTGCCGTTGAACGCTTTAAAAGCGAATTTCCGTCAACAAAAAAGGCGGCAATTTACAACCAAATGTTTTCGGAAATGGAGTGCGCCTTAAAGACTTTTGAAAAAGTCGGGCTGTTCGGCGCAAAACCCGCCCTAACGGTCACAAGGAAACCCGTCGACGCCCCCGAGGACAAGGAAACGGGCGCGCTTTTCAAGGCTTTTAAGGACGGAATCGGAAAAAAATACGCCGCGCTATGCCCCGACGTGGAAACAGAGGAAAAAGAGCGGGAAAGATTCTTTAAAAGCGGAGAAGTCGCCGTTGCTTTTTCAAGCGTGCTTTTACAATTAGATAGGGAATATGCCGCAATTAAGGCGGATGAGAACAAGCTTGATTATAACGATTTAGAGCATTTAACTTTGCAGCTTTTAAGCGACGAAGGGGTAAGGGAAGAGATAAATTCCGACTTTAAGCATATCTTTGTGGACGAGTATCAAGACGTTAACCCCGTTCAAGAAGAGATAATTTCCGCGCTAGCGGGCGAAACATTTCTTGTCGGCGACGTAAAGCAGTCCATTTACGGTTTCCGCGGCAGCAAATCCGTGTTTTTCACCAAAAAATTCGAAAATTTTGAAAAAGGTTTCGGCAGCGCTTTAAAGCTTTCAAGCAATTTCAGAAGCTCGGATGGCGTAATTGATTTTGTTAACGAGCTTTTTTCAAACATTATGCGCCCCGATACTTGCGGCATAAACTATGCAAAATCTTCGGTTATGCGCGCGGGCGGGCAGTATCCCGCGGGCTACGGCGAGGCGAAAATACATATTTTCGGCAAAGATGAGGACGTTGATAGCGAGCTTGAAGTTTATTCCGTATTAAACGGCGGGCAAGAAACCCGTCACTCGCGCGAGGGGCTTGCCGTACTCGAAATTGTCGAGCATGAGCTTAAAAATACCCATTTCGACCTAAAAAAGGGAGAATTTGTACCCACGCAGCGCGGCGATATCTGCATTTTGACGCGCAAAAACAAGGGCGACTCCGTCGAGGGTATAGTTCGCGCGCTGACCGACCAAGGCTACGCCGTTTCGGGCGCGCAAGAGGCAAACATATGCGAACTTTCCGAAGTTAAGCAGATGCTCGATATTCTTTCGCTTATAGACAACGCCGAGCAAGACATTCCGCTTGTGACCGCGCTTTTATCTCCTTTGGGCGGTTTTATAGATGACGAGCTTGCCGAAATAAGAATTGCTTGCCAAAGCGAAAAGCAGCCGTTCCCGTTCAGAAAGTGTTGTGAAAAATACGCCAAGCTTCCGGGTAAAATATCGCAAAAGTTGCACATATTCGGGGGGCAATTACAAAAATTGAGGGATTTAGCCGAAGTTTTGACTGCGGGCGAACTGATAGACGAGCTGTTGGAAACTTTCGGGTTGGAAAGCGGCTACGGCGCGTACGGCGATATAAAGGTTAAAAACGTGCTGCGTCTTAGGGAAGAGGGCGCCGACTTGCCGCTTGCGGCGTTTTTACAAAAAATCAAGTCCGGCGGCTATGACGTTTCCGCACCCTCGCCCGCTCCGTCGGACAGTATAAAAATTATGTCTATGCACGCGTCGAAGGGGCTTGAATTTCCCGTTGTCATAATTGCGGATATCTGCAAGACCTTCAAGGGGCAAGACTACGCCGAGGTGCCGTTTGACGAAAATTTCGGCTTTACGCCCAAAGCATTCGATAGAGAGAATATGCTTGCGCACAAAACGGTACTTCGCAGATTTATAAAATCCAAGCAAGACGGGGAAGAGCTTTGCAACGAGCTGAACCTTTTCTATGTTGCGTGCACCCGCGCAATGTGCAATTTGCACATACTTGCCGAAACCGTCAAGCCATTCGACGGGAATTTTTCGGACGCTAAGTGTTACGCAGACCTATTCGATATTTCTGCGTTCTTGCACGAAGAAAAGAGCGGTTTAACCGATTTTTCCGCGGCGGAGTACGGCGGCGCAATGCTTTACTCTCCCGACGAGGAGCTGGTAAACAGTATAGAAGAGCAATTTATGCGCCCTTACGCCCATTCGGACAGTATCGATTTGCCCGTCAAAAGCTCGGCCTCGGCAATACTGCGGCTTCGTGACGGCGAGGCTTACGAGGCAACCCATACGCTATTTGGCGGAGAGGGAGAAACGGGAACTGATAGGGGCAGCGCTTACCATAGGTTTTTGGAGCTTTGCGATTTTTCCAAAAAATCCGTGGAAGAAATAGAGGGCGAAAAACTGAACTTTTTAAATTCCCAAAGAATCACGGCGGCGCAATTCGACCTTTTAAACTCCGAAGAGTTGTCGCAGATTTTGAATATGCCCGTGTTTGCCGACCTCGGCGGCGCTACGCTATACCGCGAGCGCGAATTTTTGTGCCGCCTTAAAGCCAAAGAAATTTTGGAAACGGGCGCGGGGGACTATGTTTTGGTGCAAGGCGCGATTGACCTTCTTGCCGTCGGTGATTTCGGCGTTAAAATTATCGATTATAAGTATTCCCACAAATCCGACGAACAGCTTATACAAACCTATTCGGCGCAGCTAAGCCTTTACAAAAAAGCCACTGCGGCGATTTTGCGGGTTTCGCCCGAAAAAATAAAGACGACGATAGTCAACATCCACACTCGCCGTCAAATCGATTTAGATTAGTTAAGCCCCGCGGCAACGCCGCGGGGCTTAATTTATACGTTATACTTTGCCATAAGCTTTAACAGCGCGTTAAAGTTATCGTTCAAGATATCCGCTTCTGTTGGGTTCAGCGTGCCTTTAATTTTCAACACCGCCAAAGTGTTTTTCAGTTTTTCCAACTCCTGTCGGTCGGATTTGGCAAGATTTTTCGTCAAAAGTTTGTCGGTAACCGCGACGGCGTGTTCAAGCCTTACCCCGTTTTTTGCGGCGGGTACTTGCGCGTGCGCGTCCGCCCTCATAGCCCTAACCGGTTGAACGGGCACGGGAGTTGCCGCTATTGCCGATTGCGCAATACGCGCCTTTCTGTTCGTGTACTGCTTGTTAAACGCACAAAGCGCCCCGTATAGGATATACCCCACAACCCAAAACGTAACTGTTGCCGTTAACGATTGCCCGAAGCTGCATTTAAGCATAAACGCCGCAAGCGTAACTGCCGCATACGCGTTCGTAAGGCACAAAAACGGCTTTTTGGACGCGCCTTTTACTTTCGCCGAACATACGGACGAAATTAAGGCAATCAAAAATATCCCGAGGTAAGAGCCCCATATAAAGTAGATTAAAGCGTCGAAGGGAAGGCTGTCGAACCAGCCGTAAAAATTATTGAAAAAATCTGAAAACATCAGTTTAATTATAGCCGTAAATTTCTGCAAAGGGTGCCGAATATGTTCGAAATAACGCTGTTTTTGTCAATAAAAACAAGGTTATAGCGATTTCAAGTTCGTTTGTATGTATTCGCCCTCTTTTTCGGCGGCGGAAAGCACCCCGCCCGTCAACGGCGTTCCTTTTTTTATAATTATTACGCCGTCCTTTATAACGTCGCTTTTAAGGCGCTTGGTCTTTTTCGCAATTACCACGTCGCCGCAAGTAAGCTCGCTTGCCTGATAGCTTTTTTTGCCTATTTTTGCCCGCAAAATTTTTCTGCCCGTATAGGTCATATCCTCTAAATTTCCAAGATATTTGCCCTCGTCGTCGTAGCTCGCCCTACCTAGGCGAACGGGCTTTGCAGCCTTAATCACTCTTTCCCTATCCTCGAAAAGAATCTTATCGCTTATTTTTAATACGTTTTTCATATCCACCGAAAATTCGTTTTCGTCCTCGTCGGCGCAAGTTAGGCACTCGATTTTTCCCGCCGCCGCGTTAACGGAAATTACATATCCCTCTCTGCCCTCGGTGCTGATAACCTTTTTACCGTACAATAATGAAACGTTCATAGCTTTCTCCTTACGCTCTATCTTATTTTTCGTTTCGCGCCGTTACCACAACTAAATTTATATATTTTTGTCGAAACGGAATATTTCTTTACATATGACTTGACACATGTAAAGTTTTGGTGTAAACTTTTCTAAAACCATTAAAGAAGGCTCATTTTGTTTGAAAAATACGACGTTATAATCGTTGGCGCGGGCGTTGCGGGGCTTAACTGTGCGTTGCATCTGCCCAAGGATAAAAAAATTCTTATAATTTGTAAAGGTAAGCCCGAAGAAAGCGACAGCTACTTGGCGCAAGGCGGAATTTGCCGTTTGCAAGGCGAAGAGGATTACGAAAGTTATTACGACGACACTATGCGCGCGGGGCATAACGAGAATAATCCCGCCGCCGTAGAATGTATGATAAAGTCCTCGCCCGAAATAATCGACGAACTAATCTCCATCGGCGTGGATTTCGCGCGTGAGGCGGACGGTTCGCTTGCCGCAACGCGTGAGGGCGGGCATTCCAAAAACCGCATTTGTTTTCACGAAGATTGCACCGGCAAAGAGATTACCACTAAGCTTATGGAAGCCGTTTCCGCGCTTAAAAACGTAGAAATTCGCCCCCAAACCACGCTTTTGGACTTGATTTGCAGTGAAAACGAGTGTAAAGGCGCGGTCGCGCTCGATAACGCTACGGGCAAGGTCGTACAAATTTTTTCCGACTATGCGGTGCTTGCGACGGGCGGCGTGGGCGGTATATTTAAGCACTCTACCAACTTTCGGCTTTTAACGGGCGACGGCGTTGCAATCTGTATGAAACACGGCGTTGCCGTTGACAATGTGGACTATATCCAAATTCACCCCACAACGCTGTATACGTCCGTCGGCGGTAAAAGAAGCTTTTTGATTTCCGAATCCGTCCGCGGCGAGGGCGCGCATCTTCTCGATAAAAACGGTAAGCGTTTCTGCGACGAGTTGCAGCCCCGCGACGTGGTTACCGCCGCAATCTTAAAGCAGATGAAAAAGGACGGCGCGCCGTATGTAAGGTTGGATATGCGCCCCGTCGGCAAGGAAGAGCTGTTATCTCATTTCCCCGCCATAGTAAAACGGTGCGCAGAGGAGGGGTACGACGTTTTCAAAGAGCCAATCCCCGTAGTTCCCGCGCAGCACTATTTTATGGGCGGCGTAAGAAGCGACTTAACGGGCAAAACCACTTTAAACCGTCTTTACGCCGTCGGCGAAACTTGTTGCAACGGCGTACACGGGGCGAATAGGCTTGCGTCCAATTCGCTGTTGGAAAGCATCTTATTCGCGAAGCGCGCCGCGCTCGATATTGCGGCAAATTATGAACCTATTTCCGAATTCCCCCCCGAATATGCCGTAAATACCGCGCAATATTCCGACCCCGAGGGGCTTTTAAAGTGTTATAAAGAAGATTTGCTTAAAGCAATCGAGGAGGCAAAAAAACAATGTTAGAAACCGTTTCTTTAAAGCTGAACGCAGACGAGCTTATCAAAATGGCGCTTAAAGAGGATATTTCCAACGAGGACGTAAGCACCAATGCTGTTTTAAAGGAGTATAAAAAGGGCAAGGCCGACTTAATTTGCAAGCAAGACGGCGTTATTTGCGGACTTAACGTTTTTGAAAGAGTTTTTAAAATTCTCGATAAAAACACCGAAATAAAGTTTTCGGTAAAAGAGGGCGAAAAAGTGCGTAAGTCCCAACATATAGCCGAAATAACGGGGGATATGCGCATTATTTTGCAAGGCGAAAGAACTGCTTTGAACTATCTTCAAAGAATGAGCGGTATAGCAACCTACACCGCGCAAGTCGTCGAACTTTTAAAGGGTGGGAAAACCAAGCTTTTGGATACGCGCAAAACCACGCCCAATATGCGCATTTTCGAAAAGTACGCCGTAAAGGTGGGCGGGGGCAACAACCACCGTTATAATCTATCGGACGGGGTGCTTTTAAAGGACAACCACATAGGCGCGGCGGGCGGAATTAAAAACGCAATACAAGCCGCAAAACAGTATTCCTCGTTCGTAAGAAAAATCGAGGTGGAAGTGGAAACGCTTGACGGAGTAAAAGAAGCGGTCGAAGCGGGCGCGGACATAATTATGCTTGATAATATGACTGTCGAGGAAATGACCGCCGCAGTAAAATATATCGGCGGCAGGGCGATTACCGAGTGCAGCGGTAACGTTACCAAGGACAATATTAAAAATATAATTTCTACGGGGGTCGATTTTGTTTCGAGCGGCGCGCTGACCCATTCCGCGCCCATTCTCGATTTGTCGCTTAAAAATCTTCACCCCGTGGAGGAAGTATGAAAGCCGCAAAACGGAGGGAAGAGATTTTAAGCCTTATCGGCAACGCGGAAACTCCCATTCCCGCAAACGTGCTTGCGGAAAAGTTTGCGGTATCGCGTCAAGTCATCGTGCAAGACGTTGCCATTTTGCGCGCCAACGGTTATGACGTCACTGCGACCAACCGCGGTTACGTTTTAAACGCGAAAATTCAAGCCTCGCGCGTGTTTAAGTGCAGACACTCCTTTGACGAAATCGTGGACGAGGGCGTCCTCATTATCGAGGCGGGCGGCAAGGTTGAGGATATCTTCGTCAATCACCGTGTTTACGGCAGAATTTCCGCGCGGCTCGACCTTATTAACCGGACTCACGTCGAGGAACTTTACCGCTCTCTCGTGTCGGGCGCGTCAAAGCCGCTTATGAGCGTAACCGACGGTTACCACTATCACACCGTTTCCGCGGACAGCGACGAGGTGTTGGATAAAATAGAAGAAATCTTGCGGGCGCGCGGGTTTCTTATAGAGATATAAAGCACTGCGCCCGCCGCAAAAAACGGCGGGCGCTTATTTTATAAAAAAAATTTTTCTTTTTTACTGAAAAAATGGCGATTTGAATTGTTAATAATAGTGTAGGGTACCAAATTACGATATATCGGAGAAACCTAATGTCGCTTGACAAGCAGATGAAAAAACTTTCAGACGGTGACTCGTCGGCGTTTGAAAGCATTTACAAAAAGACTCAAAAGGCAGTGTACTATACGGCGCTGTCCATATTGCGCGACCGCTCTTTGGCGGAGGACGTTATGCAAACCACCTATTTAAAGGTGATAAAAAGCGCGCGTACTTACCGTGAAGGCACCGATGCGAATGCGTGGATAGTCCGTATTTGTCGCAACGAAGCGTTGAACTTAAAAAAGAAACGCGGACGTGAAGTTTACTTGGACGAACGGGAGAACGAGGCCGTATTCGGCGCGGAACAGACTGACGATTACGGCTTGCTTATCGACCTTGCGCGGCGAACGTTGCCGCAAGACGAGTTCGAGGTTCTGATTCTCGTCGCCGTAGTGGGGTATAAGCGCCGCGAGGTTGCGGAGCTGATGAATATACCCCTTTCAACGGCAACCTATAAGCTGAACAGCGCAACGGAAAAAATGATAAGGGCGTTGCAAAATTCAAGGTGAAATTATGGAAGAGAAAGATTTATTTAAAAAGTTAAACGAAGAAAGCGAGAAAAAGATTCCCGACGTTTACAAAAAGGTAGTAACCGCAGCAAACGAACAAGGGCTTTTTAATCAAAAAACTGCCGCCGAAGAGGCGTATTCGGACGGCGAAACGGTAGCGCTTGGCGGCGCTAACCGAAAGGCGATAGCAATCACCACGCTTGCCGCAACTGCGGCGGTGTGCCTTGCAATCGCTTTACCTATAGCTTTAAGCGGTAAATTCGATAAAGGTATCCCCCCGTTAGGCGATAATTCCTTGGGTAGCGATTACGCCGTCGGAGCAGTCGCTGCGACTAAGCTTGCCGAAATATACCTCGAAGACGATGGCGGCGAAGCTTCCGCGCGCAAAAACGCAAGCACCGCAAGCTTGGTAGTTAACCCCGACGAGTGGGGTATCGAGCGTTATATTTCGGAATTCGACAATTACTTCTATGCTTGCAATTCGTTTTTCGGCGAAAAACCCGCTGTTGTCGAGTACGTCGAAAATCACGACTTAAAATACGACAACAGTATAATTATTACGGGCAAATTCTCCAACGGTGACGAGGCGCGCTACGCAATGTACTATTCCGAAGCCCGCGTGTACGAAGATGCGACCGTTTCGGGCGACGAGGTAAAATATTATCTTGAAGGCTTGCTTTCCTTGAACAATAAAGATTACTCTATTGTGGGCGAGCGCGTTTATACTGACGCAACCAAGGATAAAGAAAAAAGCGTAGCCTTGACGGCGTATCCCATAAACCATGCCGCAAACAGCCGTGTTGAAATGTCCGTCGAGTACAGTGGAAGCGGTGCGGTCAAAAAGTATGCCTTTAACGTTGTAAAGGAGGGTGAAACGGTTAGCGAAAGCGTGCTTACCTTTCCCGAAACGGCTGACGGCGATACCGCTTACGTCCTTGAATTTAACGGCGACGAAGGCGAAAAAGGCGGTAAATTTACGGTAAACCGTCCCCAAGACGGTTGGGACAGCTTTACTGTAGGCTACGAAATCGGTATGCTTAAAAGTCAGTTCAATGTGTACAGAACGGCAAGCAAGCTTGAAAAAGTACTTGCCCCCGACGGCTTGGTTTATACCGATTTGGGCAACGGCACTTTAAGCATTTCGGGTTACGATAAAACTAAAATTCTTCCCGCCGAGCTTATTCTTCCCGCCGAGTTCGACGGTAAAAAAGTAGTTAAGATAACCTCAAGCGCGTTCAGAGAATGCGTGGCTTTACAAAGGGTGGTGGTGCCCGAAGGCGTCACTTCGATTGGCGGCTATGCTTTTGATAGTTGCGCAAACATTACTGAAATAGTTTTACCCGAATCGTTGACGGAGATAGAGTATGGTGCTTTCGGCGATTGTACAGCTTTAAAGTCGATTGGATTGCCTAAAAATCTTATAAGCTTAGGCAATCAAGTATTTTATAATTGTCGCAGTCTTGAAAAAGTTGTATTGCCCGACAAAGTTGAAACCTTGGGAAGAGAAATGTTTATGTCTTGCGACAACCTTAAAAGCGTTACGATTTCCGCAAGCGTAAAAAAGATAGATGAAGGTATTTTCTGCGGAACGGCAGTGGAAAATTTAGTCGTTGACAGCGCAAATCAGTATTATTACGCCGATGGAGGCTGCCTATTAGACAAAGCTACCAAAACTGTTTGGGGCGGTACGGTAGGTTTTAATATTCCCGACGATGCAACCGCAATAGGCGACTATGCATTTTATTCTTGCACGCATTTTACCGATTTGGTATTGCCCGCAAACATAAAAGAAATCGGCTCATTGGCGTTTGGTAAAAGTTCTATAAGAAATATAGAAATGCTTGGCGTGGAAAAGATTGGCGGCTCTGCTTTTTCAGATTCCGATGTAACCGATATCCGTTTCTCGGATACGCTGACCGCTATAGATTATAACGCATTAACGGGATGCGCTAAGCTTACCTCGTTGAATTTCCCCGCAAGCTTAAAGACCTTAGGCAATAACGTTTTCGAAGGCTGTGTTTCCTTGGAAAGCATAACGGTAGCCGCCGGCAACACAAATTTCCGCAGCGAAAACAACTGCTTGATAGATAGAAACGGAACCGTTGTCTTGGGCTGTAAAACAAGCGTTATTCCCAACGACGGCAGAATTTTCAGAATAGGCGAAATGGCGTTTGCAGACTACGAATTTTCACAAATAGTATTGCCATCGTCTTTGGTGGAAATAATGAGTTTTGCTTTTGCAGACAGTAATCTTACAAGCATTACAATTCCGGATAATGTAGAGTATATCAATGAGTACGCATTTGAGGGTTGTCAAAAGCTTGAAAGCGTTACGTTATCGCAAAATCTTAATACAATCGGCGCATATGCGTTTAAGGACTGTGTCGCTCTCAAAAACATAATTATCCCCGAAAACGTTGAAAAAGTGAGCATGGGAGCGTTTCTCGACTGTGTAAATCTTTCCACAGTCTTATTCAGCGGCAACGGCGCAACTATCGAAGAATCCGCATTTGCCTTCTGTGAAAACCTTACGTCGGTTACTTTGCCCGAAAATTTAACGGCAATACCCGATACACTGTTCCAATACTGTGCGCAACTTCAAAGCATAACAATACCTTCTACGGTTACCGAAATCGGCAGTCAAGCGTTTTACGGGTGCTATGCTTTGACGGAAATCAACTTCGACGGTACCGTCGACGAATGGAACGCAATAGTTAAAGGCGACGGTTGGAATTGGGATACCGGCGAATATACCGTTAACTGCTCGGACGGAAACTTAGTAAAAACAGCTTATTAATTTAGACCACCATACACCATTATAAAAGTCCCGCAGCGCTTTATTGCGCTACGGGACTTTCACCGTCTTTGTTTTCTGATTGTCTTTTCCGTTTTGTCCAACATATAAACGTATAGCTGTCGTTTATTAAAAATATTCCGAATGATACCACAAGCGGCAGATACCCCAAATTCTCAACGCACGCCAACGACCACAAAACTACAAGAACTATATCGTTAAAAATAAAAGCTATCGCGTAGGCGGGTATCCTAAGCGCCATTAAAAACAACGCTACAAAGCTTGTTGCCACCGAAACCGTACTTACAATTAGGTTCGCCGTGTCAAACGCTTGCAATATAAAGTAAAACGACGTGGTCACTGCAACGGCAAGGGGTATTAAAACAGCAAGGTATTTCTTTTTGAATTTACCTATTTTAACTTCCGCGCTGCCCTTGTCGGACGGGTGTTTAAGCCAACTTACAAGCGAAACTATACAGCACGGCAACTGCATACATAGATAAATTATCATTTCTCCGTAATACTTGAAGGTGAACGAAACAAAGGAGTAAGTCAGGCTGAAAACAAGCATAATCATCAGTCCGAACGCATCGCCTTTTGCTGCGAAAATCAGCGAGGTCACCCCAAGCATGGACGCGGCAAGATTGGCATAATCGGTACTGCCCACGGAGAAAAACGAAGCGATTATCGCCGCAAGCGAGCACGTCCAAAGTATCCACTCGAATGTATTTAACGATTTAAACGGATTGCGTAACTTCTTCATATCAAATCCAAAAAAATACACCCGCACGAACGCCTTCTAAGACCTAACGGCGCCGTCGAGTGCATTGCACGGTTACCCGGTGGCAACCGTCAATTTTTAATTAATTATATAAAGTTTAATATGCGTTGTCAAGCCTTTTACGGGCAAATCGACTATTGACAACCTCGGATTTCGGTTGTATAATATTGACCGACAAAAGTTAAGGGGGCGTCCCCTTATGCGTTACGGTGTAACGCATATAAAACTTTAATTGATAAGGAGAAAAAATGATGCTAAACAAAAAATGGATTGCACTTTTGATGTCTGCCGCAATGGTCGTCCCTTTTGGGTTTGCAGCTTGTAATAACGACGGCGACGGAGAGGGCGGCGACGGAACTAAACCGACGGGGAATACTCTTACCGCCCCGCAAGTAACTTTGGACGGGAACGTCCTTTCTTGGGCTGCGGTTGAAAACGCCGACAGTTACAGCGTTTATTTGGTTGAAAACAACCAAAACAAATTGGTTTCCGAACAAACGGGCTTAACTTACAATATCCCCAAAACCGACGTAGGCGAATACAATTATTACGTTGTCGCGCAAAACTCTACGCTTAACATCAAAAGCGGTAGGTCTATAACCGTTACCTATACTATTGCGCCCGATACTTCGACGTTATTGTCGGGCAACATTTATCTTGTAGGCGACTCAACGGTATGCGCGTTCAGCGATAATTACTATTTGCCCCGTTACGGCTACGGTACGCAGCTTTATAACTATATCAACTGCGAGCCTACGCAAATCAAAAACCTTGCCCTTTCGGGAAGAAGCTCCAAAAGCTATTTAACCGAGGGCAATTATGCCACCTTAAAAAACAGCATAAAGGCGGGGGACTATCTTATAATAGGCTTCGGACACAACGACGAGAAGAATGACGACGCGGAACGTTATACCAGCCCCACGGGCGATAAACAAACGGAAGGCTCGTTTCAAAAAGTTTTGTACGATAATTATGTGAAACTTGCTAAAGATAAAGGCGCAACGCCTATTCTCTGTACGCCCGTAGTAAGATACGATTCAACGGGCGCTTACACCGGTTCCGTCGTGCATGTCACCTCTAACGGCGACTATGTCCAAGCGATAAAGAATCTCGGTGAAGACACCGACACTACGGTTATCGATTTAACCGCGATAACCAAAGATTTATACAAGCAAGATAACGAAAAAGCTCAATATTATCACGCTTTTACAACCTATAAAGGCGAAAAACCCGACGAAACCCCCAATGGCAGAGATAATACTCACTTGAATAAGTACGGCGCAAAAACCGTAGCTTTCTATTTGACGCAAAGATTGCTTTCATCTGATTGCACGCTTAAAAACAGTATAAAAACCAATTCCATTGCGCCTAATTTCGATATCGATTATCCCGCGGCTATAAAAGATGATTACGTGCGCCCCGAATATGATTCATTCAATCCTACAACGACGACGGCAAGAAAATTGACGACGATAATGACAAATGATACTTCCGCGGATTGGTACGCTACGGCTATGGGTGATATAACCAATGCGAACAGTTTTACGATTTCTGAAAGCGAAAGTACTTTTACCGTAGGGAACACGGACGGCAAGGGTAAATTTGCCTCCGGCGGTGACGGATTTGCTGCGGCGTTTATTCAAATAGACGCAAGTAAAAACTTTACGGCAAGCGCAACGGTAAAAGTTAAATCTGTTTCGGGCGAAGCAAGCAATCAGTCGGGCTTCGGTATGATGCTCCGTGACGATATTCTTGTTAACACGGTTCAATCGAGTTTAACAAGCAACTTCGTTGCAGCAGGCATTTTGAACACAAAGGGCGCTATCTTCTCGCGAGAAAACGGCACTCTCAGCGGTGCGGCAAACACTATTTCGACGGCGGTTGCGGCAAACGATACTTATCAACTCGAAATAGTTAGATTGGGGCAAGCGGTAACTGTTAAAGTTAATTCATATACGAAGACGTATACTGATTTCGACTTTGTTGCGGTAGATAACGGATATATGTATTTATGCTTGTTCGCAAATAGAAATATTACGGCTGAATTTACAAACGTACAGTTTGAAATTACCGGCGACGCGCAAGGCGCATAAATTATCTTAACGAGTAAAGGCGGGGGCTTTTCAAAGCTCCCGCCTTAAATTTTAAAAAAAACAAAATCGCAATAAAAAAAGCTTGTCATTTTTTCAAGATAAATATATAATAATTAAGCAAACGCATATTATTGGGGCGTCGCCAAGCGGTAAGGCAACGGACTCTGACTCCGTCATTCGGGTGTTCGAATCACTTCGCCCCAGCCATCGACACTATATATTGTAGGTTCTAAAAACAAGAACACAATATATAGTGTTTTATTTTTTGTCCGAGTTTTGGCTGAGCCTCAAAAATGCCCGATTTTAGGTCATTTTTACCCCGATTTGGGAGTTATTTGGGAATTGTCAGTGGATTTATGTATTTAAATCAAACTGCAAGTAATCAACTTTTTGAGCTTCCTTTAAGTGAAATTCATCTGAATAATGCGTATATACGGTTGTCGTTATCGTTCCTGTCAATGAATGCCCTGCCCAAATGCTTACAACTTCGCCCGTAACGCCGCTCTCTTTGCACCTGCTGATAAACGTATGCCTTAATTCGTGTGAGTGATGATTTGGGAATAACCGCTTCATAGTCGTTTGCAAAGTGTTCAGATTTACGTTCTTTGCCTTTTTAAAGTCGATATACGGCAACATTCGCTTCATCATAGGTGTAAACGGTATTTTACGTTTGACAACGTTTTTCCCCATACGCTCTTTGCTTGTTTCGCATTCAAGCCACGTTCCGTCAATGATTTTCAGGCTTTCAAGCTCGCTTCGCCTTAGTCCAGCGTACAAAAGCACAAGAAATGCGTGAGAAGTATCTTTTTTGAGATTTGCAAGGCAATGATTGACCAGCTTTTTTTCTTCTTCATAAGTGAACACCGTTCCGCTCTTGCTTTGGTAGTTGGGTACAACAACCTTTTTCATAGGTGAAGAAATGTTGTAATCGTCCGCAATCATATCAAAGATACATCTGAGTATCAAGAACAGCTTGTGCGCTGTTCTTAATGTGCCTTTATCAACAAAAGTCAACAGGAAGTTCTGTAACGTGCTTCTGTCAATCTCAGTTGCACCCATTTCACCTAATGTGGGAAGAATGTCGTGATTTAACAATCGTACGTATTCGTTATAAGTCGATTGCTTTGTCGTAACTCTTTTAATGTTGAGCCATTCTTCGGCATACTCGCCAAACGTCTTTTCGTTTTGATTGCGTTTCTTGCGCTTCGGGCTTCCGTCATAGTTATTCAGTTTTTCAATGAATTTCTGTTTGAGTTTAGTTAAATCTTTGGACGAAACTTCAATATCAATTCCCTGTCTGTGGAATCTTGCTTCGTACACACCGTCTTTTCTTAAACGGTAGTGAACAATCATATCATTCGTCGCAAAAACGTTTCTGTAATTAGTCGGCATCTGTAAAATCTCCTTTTTTGAAAATTTCAGCACACCCCGACGATTTTCAACTTTACTCTTTTTTGTTTGACTGTCAGCTATAACAAGTTCGTTCAACTTGTCAATGGTAATGGTGTTAGCCGCCATTTCAAGCATCAAGCGCTTTTGTTCGTCTGAACAATCTACATTTGTAATAAAATTAAGTACTTCGATTAGTTTGTCTTGGGTCATTGTCCTCCTTATATTCAATTGTGCGTAAAATGCTACCACAATTCTTTGTAAATTGCAAGTGATTCATTAAAATTTATTTACTCCAACCGCTATTATTTTTACGGACGGGAGTATGGTTTATGCCGGCTTTCTTATCGCGCGATTTTTTAAGCAACTCGTCAAACTCGTCGGGATAGGCAGACATCATATCTACAACGACCTTATACGCCGTTTCTTTTCTGCTGTCTGCCTTTTTAGCTTCCTGCAACTGTTTGAACAGGTCTGACTGGTCGCGCCCCCTAATTTTAATTTCCTGTTCCTGCATAGCGGTCTTAGTACGTAAAGCGGTAATCTCTTTTTCGACGTCCTTTTTCTTTTTGGGAATAGGCTTGTCCGTTGCTTGCTCAACCGCTTGCGTAAGTTCTGTAAGTTCGGCTTGCTTGCGCTCTGTCTGTTCGTCAATTTCCGCACCGCGCCGTTTGGCGTCTTCAACAATCTTTTTTGCCTTGTATTCTGCCGTATCAATATGTACCGCCTGACTGTTTGGCTTGCCTCTGTCAAGACCGTATTTTTCCCCGACTTTCTTCCAGACTTCCGTCTGCAACTGAGAAAGCTTTCTGTTGCATAACTCTTTTGCGCACAGCCGACCTTCCGTTATGGGAATAAAATTCAGATGCATGTGCGGCGTTGTTTCGTCCATATGAACGACAGCCGAAACAATATTATCTTCGCCGTACTTATCTGCAAAGAACTTTGCATAGTCAATAAAGAATTGCCGCTGTTCACAAAGTGTTTTGCCCTCAAAGAATTCGGAGCTTGCGCCGAGAACGCAACTGCAAATATAAACGGCGTCCTTCCGTATCTTTCTGTTAGTTTGAAGAGTGGCAAGTTCCTTGTTGATTTTGTCCCAATAATTCGTTTCGGGCTTAACTACATGATAGTTCAGATTGGTTCTTTCGTGGTCGATGTTCTTGTTGTCGCCGACATAGGTTTCGTCTCGTTCGTTTTCCTTTTCGATGTCGGCAACATCGTTCTTGTGAAATTTCTTTAAATTACAAATAATATAAATAATTTTTCCTCCATAAATTATAGATTTTATTTTAGCTAACTTTCTGCGAAAGTGTAGCTCACTACACTTTTTTCAAAAGTTCCGTTCGCCCTGCGGGATGAGTTTCGCGTTCTCCAAACAGCACAGTGCGCTGTTTGGGCGAAACGAAATGAGTGAGCGCACGTCCGCGCGAGCGATGACCGAGAACGGCGTTCTCCTTGCGCCGTTCGAGAATCGGTATTAATTCGGTGCAACTTCGGCGTTACAATGTTCCTTGAATTTTAAAACTACCGAATACATATTTTGCCCTTGAAGCTCTGACTGTTTGTCTTTAATGTAAGCGTAAAGTTCGTTAAGATTTACGCCTTCCAATACCGAGTTCTCCGCCCGTAAATAACCAGTTATATACGGAAAATCCGTACGGATTTTATCAAGAGTAACAGGCTCGTTTGTCGGCTTTTTATTGTTCTTTTTTGCCCTTTCGGATTGCGATTTGCTTTTTGAAAGCGGTATCTTAATTGCCGAAAAATAGCTTTTAACTGACTTCGTTTCTTCTGCGGTAACAAGACTTCCGCCGAACATATAGTCGCAGATTTGCTTTATTAAAATACCTGCGTCGGCGTCTTTCAGACAGAAGAAAATGTTTGCGTAAATTGAACGGAAAGCAAAGCGACGCTCATTGCTTGTTGGCGAATGATTGCCCGAAAGTTCACGTTCTTTATCGGCTTTCAAATCGTCCGAGAGTAGTAATAACATACTCGTAATTTTGTCGGTTGCAAGCTCGTCAAAATCCTTGTCGCGGAACATAAATTCAAGCAGCTTTTTAAGATATTGTCCTGCTTCGGTGTGGGTTAAGTTGCTGATGTTGTCCATATAGGACTTGTAAAAGTTGAATTGTTTAATCAAATAATTTCCTCCGATAATTTTTATTTTTCCGCTTGTTTACCGACTTGCGGCATAAGTCTTTCTAATTGTTTGTTAGCTTGTATCCATATTAACCTCCAATAAAATTTATATCTTTGTCCACACAAAACGGCAGTGCGATAGCCGAAAAAAAGGTACAAAAAAGCCGCTGATACGCTCAACGTAATCACCGACTCAACCGTGTTTAGCAACTACAAATTGCTCTATGGTGGTTAGCCATTCTATGAAATTTTTTGTACGCTGAAATTAACCCTCAACATTATCCGACTTTCGCATCCTCACGGGAATCTCGGATAACTCCGGCTGCGCGTCGCAATCAAACATAATGTGCACGCAATAAATTTCATTCATTGCTTAGCTAAATGTTTGTTGCTCCTTTTTCCAAAAAGTTCTTCGATACTTTTTGGAAGTCCTTAATACCGTTGTCGTAAAAAATTGTACAACAACAAAAGCCTATCACGGCGCGTCAAAACAAACTTCGCTTACAACAGTTTGTGCAAGCGCAAACTGTAATCTTGCTACGTTGTTTTTCCTTTTCCCAAAAAGTTCTATGATACTTTTTGGGAGCCCTAAGAGGCGTACAACAAAAACACCTGCGTTCAAAATCGCAAGCTAAGGCAGGAACGGTCTCTTTCCGTTCAAAAAAACTTTCTGCGCTTAATGGACAATGCCCCTAACGTCCACCGCAGAACTCTAACCCTTTTCAAAGGGTATCATACGAACTTTATCGTATAAGTTTATTATATCATAAATTTTATAGATGTCAAGAGAAAACAAACATTTGTTTATATTATTTTTTTGTGTTATATTGTCTATTTTATAATTAAAATGTCGAATTTCAAATAAGTAAACCGCCGACGGTATTCCGTCGGCGGCGTATGCTATTTATTGATTTTAATCTTCTGTTTCGTAGTAGTAGGAATAGTCTATGCCTTTCATAAACATTTCACGGTTATCAATTTCGTCTGTAAGCGCACCGCTGATAAGCGCAAGAATATCGGTATAATCCACAGGGCTTTTCTGCATTGCTGTAAGATACGCCCGCTTGTCTATCTTGCTCCAATCAACGCACTTTCGCAAATTCTTTTTCAGAATCAGGTCAAGCCAAATTCTCGTACTTCTACCGTTGCCTTCCATAAAGGGATGAGCGATATTCATTTCTACATACTTCTTAACGATGTTTTCAATATTATCTTCCGGCATCTTGTCAATGATTGCAAGATTTTCTTTAAGGTACATTGAAGGAGCAAACGCAAATCCGCCTTTTGCAATGTTCAAGCCGCGAATTTTACCCGCAAAATCGTAAAGTCCGCCGAAAATATATCCGTGAATTTGTTGTAAACCTTTGGTAGTACCTACTTCGATTTCGTCTATCAAACCGTTTTCAAAGAGTTCGTAAGCCTTTTGTTTGCTCTTTTCGTCTAATGTGCTTCCGATTCCTTTTACCCATCTGGAAAAGTTCTCTTTGTTTTTTGCAGGTATGAGCGCAGTAATAAGGGTAACGCCGTTTTCGTCCACGACGTCTGTAAGGTAAGACTTCCCGTCGTTTGCCTTCAATTTCAGTTGTTTGCAAATTGCAATCAACTGAGTATTTCGGCGTTTCATCGTTGCCCAATAAACACGTGGATTACTGCTTTTCGTCAAGGCTTCGGCAATATCCATAGCACAAAACCACCATTTGGAAGTATCGTCATCCCAAACGGCCCTCACGGGAATATCTTCAAAAAATCTGATTGACGTCTTTATCATTGTAATTCAATCCGTGCGCTTTTTATCTATTCTACCACAAAAAATAGATTATTGCAATCTGATCAAACGCATTTCCAAAGAAGATGTTTTTCTGCCTTTATTGACAATAGGCTCTAATTATGCTATAATATGTTATAATTTGATAGGTATATTATGGAATTCTCAAAATTCTGCCTTGAAACAAGGCTAAAACTCAATTTAAGTCAGGAAATGTTGGCGAGAAAGCTCGATGTTTCTTTTGCAACAGTCAACCGCTGGGAGAACGGCAAAGCCCTTCCCCAGAAACTGACCTTATACCGTTTTGAAAAGTTCTGCGAAGAAAACGGAATAAAGTTTGTCGCGGACTTGACACTCTAAAAAATAGCATACAAGGAAATTCATTAGTTTGCTTATTTGTACAGTAATTGTCGGGGTTAATTCATACTGTACAGGGCACCTTACATTTCATTTATAACAATGAAGTATTATCAGAATAATGAAAAATAATAGAAGCAGAAGAATTATATCCAAAAAATAATAAAAAATTTTTTAAATATGACTATATGTGTCATATTTATTATGTTAAAATATATAAAAAATTAGGAGCTTGAAGTGAATTTATTTCATATTGTAGGCGAAGATTTATTCCGTCCATTAACAAGTTCATTTAAAGAAATTTATTTAGATTGTTTAAATATAATCTATGATTGCTGCGGACAAAAAACCTCAAACAGTGAAGATCGTTCAGTTATCATAGATTGTCTAGTTGATTATTTCGATGATAAAGGCAATCAAGATATTGATTTAGATGATAATTTAAACGAAAAGCTTCATGATCCAAAATCAAAGGCAAGCACCTTTTTACTCAAGTTAAAACAATTTGGTTGGGTATATGAAGATATTGGAAGAAACTATATTCTTAAAATTTCGCTTAATGACTATGCTGTATCCATTTTAGATTGTTTTCGTTCGATTGTAAAAGATGAAGAAACTGAATATCAAAATGTGATACAAACGATTTACAGTATTGTCATCAATGCGGAAGCTTATCAGAATAAACCTTATGAAAATATTCTTATAGGTGTCGAAGAAAATGTTGAGAAACTAACCAAAGAATTAAAAAAATTAAGTACTAACATCAAAAAATATATTGATAAGTCCACTGCCGGCAAAGATGCCGCAGAAATAATTGACGATTATTTTACTTACCATAAAGAGATCGGGTCAAAAGCCTATCACAGGTTAAAGACGAGCAATAATATTTCGCGTTTCCGTCCTATAATCATTGCAAAATTAAAATACATTTTGGAAGATAAATCAACTTTTGAAAAAGCTGTATCCGGCTACATGGAGATAAAAGATGTCAAAGATCAAGATCAAGCAGAAAGTGAAATCAAGCAACTTGTTAATAAACTTCAAAAAAGTTTACATGAATATGACGATATTATTGAAGATATCGAAAATAAAAATTTAAGATATACTTCTAGTGCCATAGAAAGAGCCAAGTTCTTGTTATCTACGGATAAAAATATAGAAGGCAAGATAAACAAAATTCTTTCTATTATGACTAAAGAATTGAATCAAGGCGCCTCACTTTTTGATGATGATACATATCTAAGTAGCATATTCTCTATATTACCAATTAGATTTATCGATGGTGAATCCTTTTACACAATGCCGCAAATTAGAAATAATGGACAAATACAGAAAATTTCAGATGATGAATTTGATATCGAAAAAATCGAGCAAGCAAGAATACAAATGGCTGAGCGGTTAAAAAACATCATTACTTTGGATAAAGTAAATCAATACGTTGATGGATTATTAAAAACGGAGTCTTCCACTTTTGCTTCACAACTCCCTTTAAACGATAGAAAAGCATTTATAAAACTCATTTTTATTTCTTTCTATGGGACAAAAAGTAAAAAATACAAAATTATAAAGACTGACAAAGTCATAGTACAGCAAGGCTTTCGGTACAGAGATTTTAAAATTATTAGGAGATAGTTATGTTGTTATTTGAAAACGAAACAAAAAACAGGCGTTTTAAAGATGTTGCAAATAAACTTTTAAATAATTGTTTTTTGATAAAATCAAGAGATCAAGATGATTATCTTTTCGTTAAAATGAATTTGGATAAATTCTCTGAATATTTTGATGTGATTGGATTTGAACTTCGAATATATGAAACCAATAATGTAATCCATTTATACAATGCGAATGGCATAGGTAGGCAAAGATTAAGCAAATATGAAAGCATAATACTATTACTCTTACGAAAATTATACATTAAAAAGAAAAAAGAGTTAAGTGAAAATATCGATATCCGTATTACATGGGAAGATCTAGCCGAACAATATGCTATGCTAAAAATTGCTCAAAAGCCAAATATTGATAGGCAGTTACGATCCTCAACTTTAAAAATGTTACGCCGATATAATTTAATCGATGTTTTCGGGGCAGACAAACTTGATGAAACTCAAATAGAAATCTTTCCAACAATTCTATTTGCTTTACCGAGTTCCGATATAGAGACCATTTTTTCTATGACAGAAGAGAAAATCCGCAATTTACAAGGAGGAGATACTGATGGAGAAGAAGATTCTGACTAAAATCAAATTAATCAATTGGCATTATTTTGATAATGAAACAATTGAAGTAGAAAACTCCGTGCTTTTTTGTGGTGATAGCGGCTCGGGCAAATCAACCATTCTTGATGCAATGCAATATGTTTTGACCGGCGGTGGCAAAAATTTTAATAAAGCTGCCAACGAAAAAAGTAAGCGTGATTTAAAAGGTTATATAAGATGCAAAACGGGAGAAATGGAAAAAACTTACAAACGTATCGGAATGATAGTATCATATATCGCTTTGGAGTTCTACGAAGAAAAAAAGAAAAGTCATTTTGTTATTGGTGTAAGATTGGAATCTCCAAATGAAGAAGATTCAGTTAAAAGATATTGGTTTGTTGAAGAATGTAAAATAAACGATATAATATTTCTTGAAGATAATAAAGCAGTTTCATTATCTGAATTTACAGCAAAAGGACGAAAAATAAACACGAAAAAGTCAGATGAAGAAGGTCGAACAAGAATCCTTCAACGACTGGGAAATTTAGACTACAGATTTTTAGATTTAATCCCTCGCTCCCTTGCTTTTAAGCCAGAAAACGATATAAAATCTTTCTTCTATCAAATTTTGCTATCCGAAAAGAAAATAGATGTTACTAGGTTAAAACAGGATTTGCATTCCGTTAAAGAAATGGACGAGTTAATTAAAACAACAAAAGAAGAAATATTTGCCTTAAACAATATACTTAATACCTATCATGAATACGAACTAAAAGAGAAAGAAATTCTCGTTATAGATATACTCCTACTATTAGCTGATTATTATCGTTCCCAATACGAATTGCAAACGCAACAATCTCAGCTATCCATATTTGATGCGCTAACAAATAAAACAGATAAAGATATTGAAGATTTAAATTTAAAAATTAGGGAACAAGAAAATCAAAGGTCACAAATTCTTGCCGCATTGGCAACCACTGATGCTCAAAAACTTGTAGATTCTTTAAGCATTAGCCTTCACTCCGAAGAACATAAAGAACTCCAATTAAAGAGTGAGGCAGATAAATTTAACGTATGTCGATTAGCCATACAAAAATTGCTTACACAGTTAAATATCAACAATTCTTGGTTTGACGAATTAGAATACAACAAAAATATAAACGAAAAATTAATTATCATTGAAAAAATTAAACTAAAATTAAAAGAACTTCGTGAGCAAAATCATAACGATGAAATCGAGATACAAAGGCAATCAAAAGAAACAGAGGCTGATTTACAAAAACTTAATAATCAAATAGAACATTTAAAACAAAATAAATTTGATTATCCATACAATTTAATAACAGTTAAGCGCGAAATAGAGAGAGTTTTTCTTAAACGGAATGTTAAAGATCGAGTTGTGATTGTATGCGAAGAATTGGAAATAACCGATTCCACATGGAGAAATGCTATTGAGAGTTATTTAAATACTCAAAAATTTTATTTGATTGTCAAACCTGAAAACTTTGAAATTGCTTTTAACGCTTATAAATCTCTTGGAAAAAATATAAGCGGGATTGGATTAGTAGACACTACAAAATTTAAAAGAGATTTTGATGTATCGGATGATACTTTGGCATGCTATGTTGACAGTAATAATCCATATGTAAAACGCTATATTCAATACCTATTAGCAAAAGTTTACGCTTGCGATAACCATCACGACCTGACAGGACATAAAATCGCAATCACTCGAGATTGTATGTTGTACAAAAATTTTGTTATAAAAAGACAAGATCGTTCCTCCTATGACCCTCCTTTTATTGGCCGTGATGCCATACGAGTACAACTAAATCAACGTTTGGAAGAGCAAAAACAGCTACGTGAAAAGCAAAAAATTATAGATGAGCACTTAAAAAATATTAGTGCGATTCGTTTTCAGTTTGAAAAAATTTCTACAAATGACCTTAGTGACTATTTCAATTCAAATCATGAATTGAAAATTTGTAGGATGGAAATCGGGAAGTTAAAATCCGAAATAGAAAAAGCAAAAAGCGACAAGAGTTTGATATTGTTCCAAGAAAAACTCAATAAAGTTGAACATCTCTTGTATGAACATAATGAAAATTTGAAAAAATTGCAACAACAGCTTGCTGAATATAAGGAAAAGAATAAATATATCAAAGAGAAAATTGATACAGCGCAGGACAATATAAACAAGCTTGATGATTTAATAAAAATTAAAAGGCAACTAGACGATGAATGCTATCTAAAAGCAAAAAGTAAATATGAAGGAGCAGAAAAGAAAAACAATAGTGCAGTTATTTATGCTAACTACACTCCAAGAAAAAATACTCTTTGTAATGAACAAGAACGTATAAAAAATTGTCTAATGAATCTTCAATTCAAATATAACCAAATGAATAATAACGATTTCCCTGTTGGTGCTGAAATTCTAATTATTCAGCAATACTCTGAGCGATTATTTAATCTTGAGAAGTCTAAATTGGTTGAATATGAAGGAAAGTTAATTAAAAGACGCGAAGAATGCGAAGAAGAGTTTAAAACCTCTTTTTTGGCAAAAATGAAAGAGCATATAGAGATCGCTCAAATGGATTTCAAGGAATTAAATAAAAAGCTTGCATTAATTGATTATAATGGCACTCGTTATCAATTTAAAATCTCTGCTAGTAGGGATAAAAAAGCATTATACAATATGATTACAGACGATAAAAATATCGGCGGATATACTTTATTTACACAATCCTTTGAAAGCTCTTATCAAGCAGAAATTAATGATTTGTTTGGTAAGCTAATGGCTGATGAGGATTCTAAAGTCCTAAATGAATATACCGATTACCGAAATTATATGGATTACGATATTGAGGTATGCGAAGGCGACCGTAAGTTCCTTCTTTCAAAAAACGTTGCAGAAAAAAGCGGTGGCGAAACTCAAGTACCTTACTATGTAATTATTGCTGCCTCATTTAATCAAATTTATTCTAACGATACAATCAAATTAATTATGTTAGATGAAGCTTTTGACAAAATGGACGAGATACGCATGCAATCAATGATGGAATTTTTTATCAAGCTTGATTTTCAAATGATTTTAGCCACTCCTCCTGGGAAAATGAGTGTGATTGGAGAACAGGTTAATTCTATTTTTCTTACTATACGAGATGACGACAAAAGTACTGTAGAACAATATTATCTATGAGGATTAATATGAATTATCAATTAGATATATTAAAAAAATTATTAGCGAAATACGATAAAAGCAAGACCTCTATCGGACAAAATAAAATATCCAGAAAGATAGTTCTATTTCTATCAAAAACTTATCCTAAATACTTAGAGCCTACTGAATATGAGCTTCGACAAAAAATAAATGAAGCTATTGCTTATCTCGTTTCACAAGGGTTGATTGGTGCTAACCTATTGAGAAACAATACCTATGAACAACTAAATCTGGTTCTTGATGAGATGGCAATTTCAACAAGTTATTCTTTGATAGGGAAAGAAACTAAGACAACTGTAAGAAACCGATTGGAGAATATTCTCTCGGTTTGTAAGCAGTCTGGAAATGCCATTTTAGAATCTTATGCTGAAAAGCAACTTTTAAGATTAAAAAATAATCTATCAATAGAATTTTTTAACGACGATTTCACTGAATACATAAATATATTAAAAGGTATATATGAAGTTCAACTTATAGAAGAGGAAACCTTTTACCGTAATTTCTCAATGAGTGTTTATAATAATTCAAAATATTTTGAAAAACATGTAAAACTCAAAATAGAGAACTTTCTTTGGAAGTATGGCGATTTTGAAGACAAAGATAAAATTTTAGAAGAATTTAATCTGATTAAAACTCCTTCTTGCATTAATATCAAAGGGAACGTGCAGATTACTTTTAAAAATGGAACTATCATTAATACCACTAGTTTATTCGGCGGAATTGGTTTATCAACTATAGATATAAAATTTATAAATAAAATTGTCGTCAATAACAATAAAATATTGACAATAGAAAATCTCACCAATTACTATACTTTTCAAAATAATGATTTTTGCGTTATATATTTGGGAGGGTTTTCAAATCACTGTAGACGATCATTTCTCAAAACTATATATCTTAATAATCCAAACAAAAAATACATGCATTTTGGAGATATTGATGCTGGAGGCTTCTATATTTTAAATCATCTCAAAGAAAAAACGGGGATCGCCTTTATCCCTTATTTTATGGATGTACCTACTTTAAAGAAATATAAACGAAACTGGGAATCTTTAACTGACAATGATAAATTACGATTACATAAACTACTTGAAAGTCCATATAAAGAAACAGTCAAATTTATGTTAGATAATAATTGCAAGTTGGAACAAGAATCTATTCTCTAAGATATAAATTTGTAAAAGTTGACGGTTTTTGGGAAACGTTCATTTTTCATATAGAAAAGGAAGTTCCGTAATAAGAACTTCCTTTATTCTTTTCACTAAATATTTTTTCGATAATAAAATCTTCAAAACACAGTTCCAATTTACTCAATGAAATTTAAAATAATATACGTAAACTAAATTATTTAACAACAAATAGAATTCCCCTTGATTTTTTGTATTTCTAATATTATCGATGCAAAGAAAAATCATATAATTTTTTATTTGTGCTTGCGGTTTATGAGATAAGTGTGTTATAATGTTAAAGTCAATTAAAGTATCGGCGGTAAAGAGTTTGGATACATTTTCAGTTTTAAACTATCAAGGAAGTAAAAAGGCACTTTTAAATTTTATACACAAAAATATAAGTGGAATAATTGACGAAAATTCAACTATATTGGACATTTTTTCAGGAACATGTAGTGTTGGATATAGTTTAAAATCGACAAATAGAATATTCGCAAATGATAGCGAATATTATTCATTTATTATTGCCAAAGCACTACTGTCTTCTAATTATATAGGATTCTCAGATATTGTTAATAAAATAGAATATTTTTATTTAAAAAATATATCTAAACAACGAGAAATATATAGTGAGTTGAATAAACAAGAATATTTATTAATTGCTTCACAAAATATCCAAGGTTTAATTGAGTTGTATCAAATATTACCGACTATTTGGAATGGAAAAGTTGATTTTTTAGAGCAACATAAATGTTATGAACTTTTTACTACATACTATTCTGGTACTTATTTTGGAATAGCTCAATCAATTGATATTGATTCAATTAGATTTGCTATTGAGGAGTTTAGAGGAACGAATATTTTCTATGCTTTATTAACCTCTTTATTCTATGCAATGAAAGAATGTGTTTTTTCAAAAGATGGACATATGGCTCAACCTCTTGATCCTTTAAAAAACTCAAGAAAGCTTTTAGTTTTACGTCAAAAGAATATATTTAAATTGTTTATTGATAAATTTTCAGAGTTTTTTAATGAATCATTTATAAATTCAACAAAAGATAATAGAATTTTTAATTTAGATTTTGAGGATTTAATTAAACAGCCTGTGATAGCTCAAGAAGTGGACTTCATATATGCAGATCCTCCATATACAGATATGCAATATTCTCGATACTATCATTTATTAAATGTTGTATCCGCTTATAATTATTTAAAACCTAGTATAAATAATGGGAATTATACAAAGGGCTTATATGTTGAAGGGCGATATCAATCTAAATTGAGCAAAAAAAGTTCTTGTTTACAAGAGTTTTCAAAATTAATTAAGTTCACGCAAGAAACCAGGAAGAACATCGCCATCAGCTTTGCATATCCAATAGATATAGATAAACAAAAAACTGATAGATATGTAATGGATATAAATGGCATTATTAATTCTTGTAAAAATGAATTTAAATCAAAAAATGTTAAAGTAATATCGCAAAACTATCAACATTCTAATAATAGAAACAGCGAACAAAAAAAAGTTTTGGAATATTTAATAATATGCAAAGGAAAATGAGGTAAACTTTGTGCCAATAAATATAGAACAAATAAAAAATAGAATTCGTTCTGTTGCCGCAACAAACAAAAATCCATTGTATGATTCACATATTTATTGGTCTCAAAAGCCATATAATATTTGCGATATTCTTATAGAGGATTTAAGTAAAGAAGGTGATATTGTTTTTGATCCGTTTCTTGGTTCTGGAGTAACAATTTTAGAAGCAATAAATAATAAATACAAAAGAGTAGGCATCGGCTGTGAAATAAATGATGCACCATTATTTATAATTAAAACACTTCTTTCAGAGATAGATCTTAACGAATACAAATCAGTTTCCGCAAAGCTAATTACTGATATTCGCTCTCTACAAAAATATTATAGTACATATTGTCCGCAGTGTGGCAAAGAAGGTGTTATCACATCAATTATTTTTGATAAAGTTGACAGGAGATCTCAACCTAGTATAAAAGTCGTAAATTATCGTTGTTCTTGCTCTGCAAAATGTAATAAACCAGTTGATAACTATGTTTACGATAAAATGAACCGACAATATCAAATTTATAATATTAAAGATGAAATACTTGTCCCTGATACAAAGTTAGCAGTTTATGAAAACCAACAAATAAGCCAAATATTTACAAATCGAAACTTTAAAGTCCTTGACGAAATTGTGGGATTAATTGAGCAAACAAAATATAGTCAAATATTTAAATACATATTAATGTCGATTTTACATTTATGTAAAATTACGGATAAGCATTCAAATTCACAATGGCCATTATGGATACCTAAAATGGATTGTGTTGAAAAAAATATAATCGATCTTTATGAAAAGAAAATTAAGAAGTTTGAATCAACTATAAAATACGTTTCATCAAATTATTCTGATCCAAAATATACACTATTACAAAAAGGCTGCCAATATATTTCTAATTACGATATTGCTAATCACTCAGTTCAACTTATTATTACTGATCCACCATATCTAGGTCAAGTGGCATATTCGGAATATATGCAATTATATCGCCCTTTTTTAAATCTCGATTACAATCTCGAAGATGAGATTGTAGTTTCTTCGGCGCCGTCAAGGAATAAGACAGAAGAAATTTATTTTGATTTACTCGATCATGTTTTTGAAATCTGTTCAAATAAATTAAAAAATGAAGCATATTTCTGTATGTATTTTCATGATAGTAATTTAAAAGTTTGGGATAAACTTGTTACTAGCCTTGCTGCGCATCATTTAAGATATGTTAGCCAAATACATATTTCTAAATCAAATACGTTAAAGAATATAATTAGTCCTAAAAAATCATTAAATGGCGATTGTATATTATTCTTTATTAAGGATGAAGGTGCAATTCTTAATCAAGGTACTGAATCAATAGAGGAAATTGAGAAAAATATTATTAGACAAACAAAGTTTCTGGTAAGGCAATATGGAGCATTATCAACTCCGGAGTTATATGATAACGGTCTTATGGAAGTACTTATTCAAAATGGTTGGCTATCTATTTTATGTAATAAATATAAATCTTTAGTTGAAATTTTCGAAAAACATTTAATTTGGGACTATGATATTTCAAAATGGGTGATTAAAAAAAATTCCCGTTGACTTTTCAATATGTCAACGGGAATTTTTTACTTAATGTTTTTTTCTTTTATGTATTTTTGAAATTCTTCATCAGTTTTAAATACTTGATCGTACTTTTCTGTAGGTTGATAATCTTCATTTGCATTTAATTCTGATTGGCTTAATTCTTTTCTTACTGAATTCATAAAACTTCTGAAAACTTCATTTTCTTGACAGAGCCTATCGACGGTAGCCCAATCCAAATCAGTATTGGACTTTGCACTTAATAAAATTTCACTCTGCATATAATCATGAACATCTAATTTAATGAAGCCTATACCAAAGGACTGATTTAAACGCAATAATTCATCGAAGAAATCTGGGCTTTGCTCGTATTCGGCTGCAACTAAATAACCTTCATTTGCCCAACTTGAATTAGATAATGCTTGGAAGAAATATTCTCTTAAATTGCTGAAATTAACAGCAATTTTTATTTCATAAGAGAAAAATTTACATTTATTAACTTCTAGAGTTTTCATTAACCTTCTGGTATCAGGACAAAAATCATCAAATGGGTATCTAACCCCTACGACATCAGGATGTAGCCAGCTATTTTGTCCTTTATTTCTTCTTTTAGATTGTTCATGCGGAATTGTTTTAGTATAACAGTTAAAATGAGTATCGGAAAATAGAAATGAAGACAAAATTTTATGTAGATCCTTTTCTTTATACGTTGATTTGGATTCGCTTTCTAAAATGTGATCATTACCGGATGACGGTAAATCTTTCAAATAAAATTTAGCGGGTCTTTTAGAAACTTGTATAAAAATACTATCACTTGCATTATTTTTTAAATCAACATAAATTCGTGCGCATAGAGTTTTTTCAGGGGTTTTTCCACTGCTTTTTAGGCTTTTGTCAAATCCTTTTTCTTTTGCCATATTCCATATTTCAGAAACAGAGAGTGGCATTCCTGCGCACTTGATTGAATCTATAGCCAAGTTCATAAATGTATAAGACATTTTTACACCTCATCTTTAAAGTATACCATTATAATATTGATCAGGGAAATAAAGATTTAATTCTCTAATTACAAATTCGCCATTCCACATTTCAATATCTTGTTCCCTAGATATTAACTTACCGTCTTTTGTAAAATCCGATGTTGTGACACAAATTGCCACATCAGCTTTTCTGCGAGCTTTTTCTGCGACTAAACGCTGCATCGGTTCGCTACCGACATCAGAGGCCCACCGCTTACATTGAAACAAATAAAGCTTCTGCTTTCCAGTATAATCAAGTTTTTTTGCCAATAAGTCCACGCCTAAATCACCAGCGCCCCCTGTGTTAATAACATCAGTATATCCCTGAGCCTCAAGTAATCTTTTAATCACTAACTCAAATGCAGTGCCCTCAAGAGTAGAAATATCAATTGCATTATCAGGTATTAATTCAGAATAAGATTTTTTAGTATATACTCTATCTGTCGTGTTACAATAATTTGCAATTAGTTTTGCAATATCATTACTATAAGAAGAGCTGCTTAAAAATTGATTGATAGTTTCTGGGTCACCGTTACATAGTGCATTAGCGATTTCAAAATATAAGTCATCAAGAGTAAATCTGCCCTTTTCTTCAAGTAATGTTCTTATTATCACGGGAACATATTCATATATTTTTGTAAACAGATCAGTGTGATCTTCAATATCTAAGTACAATTTATTACAATCAATTCGCACTATTGCGGTATCGCGTTCAACCAAAAAATTTTCTTTAATTATTGATTGTATTTTATTGAGATCATGTTCAGTTGCTGTATATGTGAGTTCTTTAAATAATTTTTGCTTTACTGCTTTTACTGCTGTACTTATGGTAATATCATCTTTACTTTTTTGAATAAGATTGTAAACTATTTTAGTCGTTTCAAATTCATAGTTTTTATTTCCAACATACCAATATTGATTTGATTTATCAAGCTTTTCAAAAGCGATAATCATCTCATTGGATAATGTATTTTTATAAGCAGCTTGTTTTCTAATAGTGGGATCATTCTTATCAATTCCCAAACGCATAACATATTCAAAGCCATTTTTCCTCGCAAGGTTAATTATTTCTAAAAGAGTTGTGAAGTATTTGCTTTTGCCTAACTTAACAGTAAATACTAAAAGGGTGGTTGGCTTCAAAATTTGATAAAATGTTGCAAACATTTTATCAAGATCTGAATAATAATTAGAAATCTTTTGCTTAATAGGACGTTCTGGGGCATTTGTCTGCACGATTTCGTCTTGTAACATTTTAGGCGTAAGCTTATAACTGCCCTTTTTATAGAATGTATTTAACCATACCCTATATAACTGATTCCTTTCTAAATATGGAACTTGATCAGTATAAGGGAAATCTGTGTATATTAGATCGAAATGCTCATGCAACGATTTATTTTTACAAAAGTCTTGATATGAAGATAAATACATCTCATATTTATCATTTTTTTGGGGATTTTTTGAAAGCACATCTGCGTATTCTTTTTTAAAATCAATAAAACTATTAAATTTGCTTTCAAATAATTCCCATATGTTTGATTCCTGTGCCCCATAAGGTACCACATGGTACAAAATATCGGTGCTAGAACCGTACATAGATATTCGTGCTAATGATAATGAGGATACCAGAGCGTGTTCTAAAATATCCCGCTCTGGTGAATCTGGAAGATTTAAAATTGCTTCTTGAAGGATCAAAAGAGTCTTTTGACTACGTTTTGTAAAGATCCTATCATAGTAATTTGCACCAGTAGAACTCGTTATATTAATGCGACTATTTTCAATATATTTATCGTGTGGGAATAAGGATGTGTCAAGATTAGCTATTTTGTCAAGCAGTTCTTTATCGCACTCTTTAAATTTCTTTCTGCTCTTGTTGCAAATAGGGCATTTGGATATTAATCTGATATTTTCCCCATTAACAATATCACGATTTGGAGTAGGATTGAAATACTCACCATTTTCTGGATCAAAAAACAATTTAGAGATATAATTTTTAACACCACAGCAAGATGTTGCATATAGTTTCATTATTTCTGATTTTGCTGTATTTTTTATAATTTCAAAAAGTGATTGTAGTTTTTTTAAATCAGAATTATATAGAAGTGAATATGTAGCTGAATAAGTGTAATTATCAATTTCAGTTGTTACAATTTTTCTCTTAGCTTTAACAGCAGCAATTAAAAAAGACGCAGAACCTGCAAATGGATCGTAAATAACACTATTTTCATCTGTTAATACGCTTATGGCTTTTTGAGCAATGTCTGGAGACTTCCTGCCCTTGAAATTTAATACTGTCTTCATACTATAAGGAACAGTGTTATTTGTGCCATCAAGTTCAGAAACGAGTTTGTTAAGTAATTTATTTTTAGTTGTAACTTTCTTCATTTAGAATTCCCTCCCGGATAAGATCGTAAGAATGCATATTAAGCGCATTTGCAATCTTATCAAGTGTTTGTAAAGTTGGCAGACGATATTTATTTTGTCTTAAATAAGAAATAAGCACATCGTAAGAAATAACATAGTCTAATAATTTAAGTTTTTCTGAATATGTTTTTGCTTGATTGTTGATAAATACAATTTTCATATTTATAGAAAATATCTTGTGAATATCGTTATCGTAAATCCCCATATCTGTAAAATCGCTATTGGGGCATATGAGGTTAAAACTTAAACATCCAAGCTTATTAGCTAATTTATCTAAGCTTTTCAATTTTGGAATTCTGTTTCCGGTAAGCCAACATTTCAAGGTACCAACAGGTATACATAGTTCCAGTGCCATATCAGAAAGTGAATTGTAATTCCGCTGTTTACAAATTTTCTGCAAATTAACCATAAACAACTTCTTTGACTCATTTTTCATCTTAATTTATATCCATCATTTTATAGTACCATTGTACCACTAATTTATTTGAATGGTATGTACTCTTTGCAACTAACGGGTATGATTACGGGTATGATTATTGTGTACTGTCTGCAACTGATTAGTGGAAATTTAATCAATGTAATTAAAAGGTTGAAACGTAAAATTAAAGAAGCATTTAGAATTAATGATAAAGTGGCAAGTTCGTCATTCAAATGAGTAAGCTATTCACAGGCAAAATCAAAAACCACTCCAAAATTTAAGAGTGGTTTTTGATTTTGCCTGTGAATGACGAAACTAAAGTTCTGTAGAATTTAACTTTTTCTTAATAGTTAAAACTATATATACAAAATATATTAGCCGATCTTGAAATTCTATTGACTTCCTATCGCATAGGGGCAAATACTAACAAATCCATTATATCTAATAACTTCATATACAAGCTGTAACTAAATTGTTTTAATTTGTCGAAATATTCGTTTACTAATTCCTATATCAGGTTATAAGTAATTATAGGAGGAAATGTGAAAATGGCACATAAAACTTTTATTTCTTATAAATATTCTGAAGCTCGTGAGTTAAGAGATCGAATTATAAGCCGTTTAGGAAGTGATGCAACTTATTATCAGGGTGAAACAAGTCAGTCCCCTAACTATTCGGATAGAACAACAGAATATATTAAAAGCAAATTGAAAGATATGATTTATGATTCTTCAGTTACTATTGTTATACTTTCACCTAATATGAATCAAAGTAACTGGATAGATTGGGAAATTTCTTATAGCCTTAAAGAAATGTCACGCAATGGCAGAACATCTAAAACTAATGGAGTCATAGCTGTAGTGCAAAAGGATGTTTGGGGTAGTTATAATTGGTTATATCAAACTGGATATTTTGGACAAAGAATTCTAAATAAAAACGTAATATCCCCCATCGTCGCTCAAAATCAAAACAATCTTAAAAGTAATTATTCGGGAGATCAATCCTACATATCTATTGTTACGGAAGATGAGTTTTTAAAGTATCCTAATTATTACATAGATAAGACCTTTGAGAAATGTCAAGATAGTTGGAAATATAATATAACAAAGGAGATTTAACATATGCCTGTACAAAAGCATAAGGTATTCATAAGCTATTATCATGAAGACGATCAAGATTTTAAAAATGCCTTATTAGAAGCAAACGAAGATTTCAATCTGTTCGACGATTATTCGGTTCATGAGGATGAAATAAATGACGAAGGATTGACATCAGAACAAATCAGACGAATTATTAGAGATAAATACATGCAAGAAGCAACCGTTCTGGTTCTTCTATGTGGACAAAATACCAAGCGTAGAAAGCATATAGATTGGGAAATTCACACAGCAATGTATGATAGCGATACCAATCCTAAAATGGGGATACTCGTTATTAATCTTCCAAATATTAACCAATCAATGATTGCCTGCGGAAATAACGAAGAACAAATTATGGGAAGCCAGATACATTGGACAACGTTAAATAAAGACAAATCTTATTTGCAATCTCATTATAGCTATCTTCCTAATAGAATTATCACAAATATTGCAAGAGATGATGTAAGCATCTCTATAGTTGATTGGGACGTTATTGCTAATGATGCTAATAAACTTATAGAATTAGTAGATAACGCATTTAATCGTCGTAAAACTAATAATTATGATCATTCAGAACCTTTACGGAAAAACAATAATTAATATACCATGCACACTATATCCAAAGAAGTATTAATCAGAAAGTATGTAGAAAGCTTGGAAGATCGATGTGCTTCAGCATTCATAGGGGCAGGACTATCTTATGACGCTTCAGGACTTGATTGGAATGGATTAGTTAAACCTTACATACAGCAATTAGAAGAAAATACAGACGATCCTATTTTAGGGTTACAATATTTTGTAACCCAAAAGAATATTGATAAAATTGAATTAAAGAAAGAAATAGCTCAAAAGTTCTCCAATTTGAAATATGATTATAGACATATTATCTTATCTAAACTTCCAATTAGAAACTATTGGACGACAAATTTCGACGCACTAATTGAAGATGCGTTAACCGATACTCACGAATCCAGAGATATAATGAACTCAAATGATTCATTTATTTCGGCGGCAGAACGCAGAGATAACATTGTTTACAAATTACATGGAGATATTAATAGCCCCGAAAGCATAGTAATCTTAAAGGATGATTACTATGCATATAATAAAACACACAATCATTTTGTAACAGCATTAAAAAATGAATTTGCAACAAATACTATGCTTTTTTTGGGCTACGCTTTGGGCGACCCAGATATTTTAAATATCTTAAACGAACTCAATCTCGATAGCGATACTAAAGTAACACATTATATGGTCTTAAAAAAATCACAACAGGCAAAAAAACAGCAATATTGGATTGATGAATTACATAAAGAAGGTATAATTACTTGTTTAATTGACGAATATGATGAAGTAGAAGAAATACTTCAGGGGATTTATCAATTATATATGGCAAGAAAAGTTTTTGTATCTGGAAGCAGTTGTGGCGAATACGGAAAATTCACAGCAGATGAAGCGCATAGAATTTTTTATAATTTAGGCTATAGATTAATTAATGAGTTTAAAGATCAAGATGTGAGCATTGTTTCGGGATATGGATTAGGTGTTGGTCCTAGTCTTGTAGAAGGTGCTGCAGAAGCGGTGGCAACTAACAATTTAGATTTCGGTAAAAGAGTGTTAATTTATCCTTTTCCCAAGATGTATTACAGTATCCCTTCAGAAGAAAGAACTCCAGAATTAGAAGAGCATTTTAAAAACTATCGTAGTAAAATGATAGATAAGTGTGGTGTAGCTTTCTTCTTATTTGGCAACAAAAAAGATAAAAATGGCAATATCGTTATTGCCGACGGACTTATAAAAGAATTTGAAATAGCTCATAAACAAGGGAAGTATGTTTTTCCTATTGGCTCAACAGGGTGGGCGGCAGAAGTATTGGCGGATAAAGTCTTAGCCAACTATTCATCGTATAATAATACTTCAAAAGAGGTTGAGCAACTATTTTTAGAATTAAATTTACCTGAGATTACCGGAGACCAAATCGTAGATAAGATTATTCAGATTATCGACTTGTTGGCTTATAGAGTATGTGATAGCGATTCGTAAATCCTATAAATTTTTATATCATTAGCAAATTGCTATCAGACAAATTAACATTCAAATAAACATTATTGTGAAACAAAATCGGGGCAAATGCCCCGATTTTGTTTACTATTTTTGTGTGTGTTTTTTGCATCTTAAATGCTCAATTTTTAGCAGAAAAGTTGAACGAAAAGGACAATTAGTCCGTCACTCCCAAAAATTAGGGAGGTTTTTGGGAGTAAAGTTTTGAAAATCGTTTGGGAGCGCAATATATTGTGTATTTTTATTTCTTATAACCACTATATATTGTGGTTGTCGTTTTGATTAATTCCTCTGACTCCGTCATTCGGGTGTTCGAATCACTTCGCCCCAGCCAAAAGCACGACAATTTGCCGTGCTTTTTTTGTTATTTAAAATCCGTATCGCGGGCGTAATATGTTGCGGTAAAGCGGTTTTTGTATTATAATAAAAAAAATTGGAGCATTTATGACAAATAAACTTAGCGTATTTATTGTTGAGGACGATGAAAACGACTGCAAAGCCTTGGTTGCAGAGGTTAACGCAAACTCGGACAAGCTTTGTCTTGCGGGAGTTTCGAAATCTTCAAACGAGGCGTTCGCCTTTATTCGCACCCATACCCCGCACGCAGTGATATTGGATTTAGAACTTCAAGAAGGCAGCGGCGACGGAATGGACCTTTTAGACAAATTGCGCTCGGTCCATATTTGCCCTAAGCCGTATATAGTTGTTAACACCAATAGCGCAAGTAAAATTACGCGCAGCAGCGCAAAGAAGATGGGCGCCGATTACGAATTTGCAAAATGGCAAAAAGGATATTCGCCGAAAATGGTAATCGAACAACTGCTTAGAGTTATGCCGGCGATTATGGGTTATGAAGAGGACGCGCCCGCGCTGCTTACCGAACAGCAGTTGGAAAACAAAATGCGCGATTTTGTGCATAGTGAGTTCAATAAACTTGGCGTAAGCGTAAAAAATTCGGGATACAATTACTTGGTTGACGCAGTCATTTTGGCAGCCAAGGGCGAAAATCAAAATTTGGGAAAGATAATAGGCGAAAGGGTTGACAAAAGCGATAATTGTATTACCCACGCAATGCAATATGCTATAAACCATACTTGGAATCACGCAGATATAAATAACCTACGGAATTATTACACTGCGCCGTTGCGTAAAGACAAATATGCGCCGACCACATACGAGTTTATATTGTTCTACAAACAAAAGCTGCTAAGTTACCTTAATAATTAAAGTGAAAGCGGGTTGCAAAATTGCAACCCGCTTTTTGTTTTTGATTAGAAAGTCAACAAGTATATGTACCAGCTCCAAAAACTTTTAAGAAAATTCCACATATGTAAGCGCCTCCTTTTTCTTTTGAGTATAAAAAAGGAATGCTTGTTAAATTTTAAGAGCTTTTATCGAATTTTAACTAAAAATGTTATATAATACATCTATGAATGAATTGATTGTCTGTTTAATTAAATACACCACCATTTTTGCGTGCTTTTTGTACGCTTTTACCCGACTGTTACATATAAAGCTGAAAGCTTGGGACTTATTGGATATTCCGCTATTTATAGCGATATCCGCAGTTTTATATTTTTTAACGGTATACATAAAGATACTTGTGCCAATAGGTTTACTTATTTTCGGCGTTGCGTTTTTATTTTTGCGGTTTAGAGAAACTTTTTATAAAACCGTTACTGTTGGCACTATTGCATTAGGTATATCAATCGTGCTATATCTTGTATCATTCTTTTTTGCATCAATGTTTTCAATGGTGTTTAATAATATACAAGATGAAATAAAAAAATATATGCTTTCGCAAGTAATTGTTAGTATTTTTCAAATTGCTTGTGTGTTTCTTGTTTTTAAAATTAAAAGATTTAAAAGCGGAATAGACCCAAAAATCACAAACCCCACCTTTGAAATTATGTTGCATTTAAGTGTTGGTACTATAATTGCAATGATGTTGTTATATATAAAAAATATAACGCAATCTATGCTTGAAATTTCTCTAATAATTTCAGTTCTATTTGCATTATTGATAATTTTATGGTGGCGTAGACATATTACATACAACTACCGCGAGGCGGTAAATCAGCAAAACTTCAACCGTATGGAAGATACGATAGAGGAGTATGAAATTAACTCCGTTGAAAACGAGTTGCGGCTTGCCGTGCTCGCTAATCTTTTTCATTACCTTAATAAAGCCGTGCCAAACTGCGCTCTTCTTGCGGAAAGCGCGGCGGCTAAAACAAATTGTCAAGACGCGTGCGCCGTTCGGGATATGTTGCAAATCATTATGCGCAAGTTGAAACTTGCATACGAAAAGTGCGGGTTACAAAATATTCCGCAAACGGGCATTAGGTTAGTTGACGCGCCCATAATTCAATTGTTTGCCGCGGCGGAACGTAAAAACTTTAACGTAAGCGCAGATTTTTATGTGGACGTTAAAAGTTGGTTTTCCGAAAATGAGATAGATATAGACGATATTCACACTTTGCTTAACTATCTTTGCGATAACGCTGTTATTTCCGCCCTCGGCTTGCCTAACGCAAAAGTGCGCGTGGAGCTTGGAGCAACGGCAAACCAAGAGCCGCTTATCCGTATTTACGACAGCGGCGAACAGTTCGCCGAAGAGGTGCTTGCTAAACTCGGCTTGGAACAAGTTACTACTCGCGCGTTCGACGGCGGAAACGGGATAGGGCTTTTTACGGTTTTTAAAATTTTGGCAAAGTACGGCGCAAGCTTTGCGCTTGACGAAGCTCCGCAAAGTTTCGGGTTCACAAAGTTTATTGAAATTGCCTTTGATAAGCGGCGTTCGGTTTGCGTGCGCACTTACCGTGAAAGCGTTGTTGCGGTGTGCGCCGCGCGCAAAGGGATAACCGTTGAACTAATAATTTCGGAAGAAGAAACTTTGCGCGACGGAACAAACGGCTAAAACTTTATTTTTTACGGCGCAGTGTTTTTGTCGGCGGGCATAAACATTGCGCCGTTTCTCTATTGAATAATTCATATTTGGTTTCGGGGTCGTAATCCAAACCGTATGCTTTCGCTCTCGTCCAACATTTGATAACTTCGATGCATTCTATGCAAGCTTCCCAACTGCCCAAAGTATATGCGTCTTTATGCTTGACGGCAGATAGCTCTGTCAAGTTTGTTTCCAATATGTAAATTAAGTATGACAGTACTCCCGTTGCAGACATTTTTTTGTGCATTTTCATCCTCCTCGTAAGTGTTGCGTTTTACATTTTTCGCGCATCTTCGACAATACTATAACATCTGCTAACAAAAAATAATCTCCGTTCTTATCACGATTTTTTCTCCCTTTTTCTCCTTTTTTCTCTGTTTTTCCGCGTTTTGACGGATTTAAACCGATTTTACAACGCATCCCATAAAAAAGCGTCAGAGTCAATATGCTCTGACGCTTGTATTATCTCGATATGACGGCAAATATTTCGGTGTTTCGTTTTGTTATCGTAATTTAGTCAAACATTTTTTGTATAAGAACTGTTTAATTTCATCGCTTCTGTCGGTTTCGTAGTAGGAGATAAGAAGGCTTTTATATTCAAGAACATTTTCTTCGGGGATTACAATCAAACCCGCGCCGTCAGAGATTAAGATGTGGTTGGCAAATATGACTGAAGTGCGTTTATTTCCGTCAATAAAAAGCTGTTTCTTTGTTACATACAGTAAAGCGTTGACAGCGCGTTCATAAATATCCGATTCATTAAGTATATCGGTTAACTGTTCAATAACTATACTCTCTATAGGAAGTTCGGGTTTCCATTTGGTTCCGCCGATAGAAACCGGTACGCTGCGAAGTTTTCCGGCATTGTAGTAGAAACCTTCCTCAACTAACTTGTTAATTAAACACAGTAACGAAAAGTCTGATTTTGTCGTAATAACACCGTCTTCAAGAACAAACTGCCAAGCGTGTTTTAAATTATTGATTTTTTGAATATCGTCAGCAGAAACATTGCTGATTTTGCCTCCTGCAATTATCGTTTCCGTGTCAAGAAAAGTAACGGCAACGCCTTCCAACATAGCTTGCTTGTAAATAGTATCTACAAGATTTCGCTTGGCAAAATCGATATTTAAGTGAATAGCGTCGTTCAATTCTCCCACAACATAGCCGCTTTCTTTAAGTTGTTTTGCAACTATGCGCAAATTGCGTTTAATTTCTTTTGCGGTTATATTGTTTTGTTGAATTGCAGAATAAAGCTCATTGCTATACTCACCGGCATAGAATGTGCGTACAAAGCCGCTTATGCGTTTGTGCAGATAAATATATTTTCCGCCCTTTACGTCACGCACTTCAACCGTGCCCCAAAGTAAAGAATTTAGTTGTTCCTCATATAATTTTTTCAAGTGTAGCAGTTCGATTGTTTTTAAGTGATTTACGTTCATATAAAAAGTATAGCACGATTGGGAAACAAAAACAAGTAGTTTTATTTGATTTTGTTTCATAACTCGCTAACAAATAGAAGCTTTAAATATTAGTATTGCTTGATTTTTTAAGCCTATCGGTGTAAAATTTGCTTATGGTTAGTCAATATACGGAAGCGTTTGCGCAAAACTTAATTTCTTTGATGCGAGAGCGTGGAATTACTCAGCGCGAGCTTTCCTTGGCAGTGGATATTCCGCAGCAGACCCTTTGGCGCTATATTAAGTGCAAGCGAGAGGTTTCTTTGGAATATCTTTGTAGAATTGCGGACTATTTCGGCGAAGACGTGGATGTTTTAATCGGTAGGCGCGACTATTGATGTGAAAAAAATTTTGAAGGTAGTGAGGTCCGTGCTCTTTCCGACGGATTTTACTTGCGATATTTGCGGAAGGGAGACCTTCGGCGCGAATATCTGTGAGCGCTGCGTCAAAACAATTATGTTTAACGATAGGGAGGTTTGCCCCGTTTGCGGCAGAAAAACAGAGCGTGCCGAGGTTTGTATAGAGTGTAAAGAACGACCGCCCTTGTATAAAAAAGCGGTATCCGCTTTTGTGTACGAAGGCGGAGCGGTTATTCTTGTGAAGAAATTTAAAACGGGCGCGGGCTATTTGAAAGAATATTTTGCGGATAAAATTTGCGAAAAGACTTTGCCCGAGGTCGATTGTATAGTTAGCGTGCCGTTTAGTCCCCGCGCAAAGACGAAACGCGGGTATAATCCAAGCGAGCTTTTGGCAAACGCATTGTCAGAAAGATGCGGCGCGCCGCATATAAAAAGGGCGGTGGTAAAGCGCAAGAAAACGCGCGAACAGAAAAAACTTAACCGACAAGAGCGGATAAGAAACTTATACGGTTGTTTCCAAACAGTTAAAAAAGAAAGGATAAAAGGGAAACGGGTGTTGGTGGTAGACGACGTTTTGACAACGGGTGCGACCGCCGATGAAATGGCGAAAGTACTTTTAAAAGCGGGTGCAAAGACTGTTTATCTTGCAACCGTAGCCTCGGTGGAATATAAAGCTAAATAAAAAGCCCCGCGCACACTGTGCGCGGGGCTTTTTATTCGGCTATTTGCCGCTTATTTTTTCTTGCTGTTTGTAAACGCTATAATCTTTTCCGTATTGCCGAACACAACCATTTTGTCGCCTTCCTCGAAAACGGTGTCGGGGGTGGGGGCGGGCATAATCTTGTTGTTCTTTTTCATTGTCAAAATGTTCAGCTCGTAAACGGCGCGCGGGTTAGCTTCCCGTATGGTTTTGCCTATCCACTTGTCGGGCACGGCAAGCTCGAATATGGCGTGCGTTTCGTCCAATTCGATATAGTCGTAAACTTTTTGCGCGTTCAGCCTTACGGCAAGCTTTTCCGCAACGTCGCGGTTGGGGTATATAACTTGGTCTGCGCCCACGCGGAAAAGGAACTTTCGCTGTATGTCCGTGTTCGCCTTGGAAACAACGTATTTCGCGCCCAAATCCTTTAAGATAGATGTTATCTCCAACGAGCTTTGGAAATCGTCCGCAATAGTCACCACGCACGCGTCGTAAGAGGGCACGTCAAGGCTTTTGACATTGTCCGAGTGCATACAGTTGGTTATAACCGCGTTTGTGTACTTGGGCGCAAGTGCGTTGATAATGCCCTCGTCCTTGTCAACAATCATAACCTCGTTGCCTAAGTTCATAAGCTTTTCGCCTAAAAGCTGACCGAACTGACCCATTCCTATCAATAATACTGATTTCATATATTTCCTCTATAATTTTAACCTATTAAAAGCGTATCAATCGGTTTTCGAATTTCCGCCGCGTTCCGCTTTTTACCGAGGGCAAGCGCTAGCGTTAAAATTCCCACTCTGCCCGCGTACATCAAAATAATTATTACAATTTCAGACCCGACGGAAAGCTCAGACGTAAGATTCATACTCAGCCCCGCGTTGCTAAGCGCCGAAACGCACTCGAACAAAATCGCCTTGAACATCATTGTTTCCGGCTCGATAGTGCAAATAATAAGGGTGGATAGTACTACCATCATAAGACAAGCCGCAAATATTGCAAGCGCTTGCGACAAAAGCGAGTAATCTATCCGTTTTTTGCCTATATCGATATCCCGCTTGCCGCGGAACGCCGCGAACATACCCATTATAATCACCGCAAAGGTGCCAACCCTTATGCCGCCCGCGGTACTGCCCGAACCGCCGCCTATAAACATTAAAAGTAGCGTCAAAAGGTATCCGCTTTGCGAAAATGCTGTCATGTCCGTGGTTGCAAAGCCCGCTGTACGGGGCGTTACCGCGTTGAAAAGCGATGCAAGCAGCTTTTCGCCGAAATTATAATCGGAATAAGTGTTGCGCTCGAACAAAAGAAACAATGCCGTCCCCGATACTATAAGTATCGCGTTGACTATAAGCACAACTTTGGTGTTGAACTGAAACTTTTTAAAATTGCACTTGCAATCTATTACGTCGCTCCATACGGCAAAGCCCATTCCGCCCAAAATAATAAGCGCAATTAAGGTTAATGACACAAGCGGGTCGGTTGCATAGCCCGTCAACGACACGAAACCGCCGTTTTCTACGGTGCCCATTAAGTCGAACCCCGCGTTGCAGAACGCCGAAACAGAGTGCCAAACGGAAAAATAAATACCGTTGCCCACGCCGAACTGCGGGATAAACCTTATCATTAAAAGAAGCGCGCCTATAACTTCGCAAACGGCGGTGCCTATAACAATGCGTTTTAATAAGGTCTTGAAACCCGTAAACTTCCCTCGGGAGTCAAGCATAAACGCGTTGCGGCTGTCAAAGCCCATTCCGTGCTTAAAAATAAGGAACGCCGCCGATACAAGGGTCATAAATCCCAAACCGCTCGCTTGCACCAAAAACAGAATTACAATCTGCCCGAAAAGCGACCAATGCGTTGCAACGTCGTAAGGGGATAGCCCCGTTATGCACACCGCCGAAACTGCCGTGAATAAAGCGTTTATATATGAAGTTTGCTGACCTTCCCGTGTGGCGGCCGGCAGAATTAAAAATATACTGCCTATAACTGTGCCCGCAAGATACGCAAGGGCAAGTATCTGCCAAACGGAAAGTTTAAACTTGAATTTTTTCTTCATTTATATTTTCCGAAATCCACTTGATTTTAGCATATGAAAATTATGTTGTCAATATAATTGAGCGCCATATATGCCATAAATAACCGCGGTTTCGATATGTGCGCAGCGGCGGCAAAACGGCGGTGGAGGGGGTCGTATGCGGCGTAACACAAATAAATTGCAACGCATATGCTTTATTACATATTTTGCGGCGACGCGCATATTTGCTGCGGCTGATATTACAGCCGATACAAGCGTTTTACCGCACTTGAAGTAAAATACATATAAAATTTAAAACATATGCGTTTTTACGGCGAAAAAAAGTCGAGCGGAGGGGGAATAAGAGGTAAAACGGCGAAATATGTCGAACAGAAATCAGCCGGTTTTACCGATTTTCCGTCGATAGCGGAGGAGAGTTGTTGCCTTTTTTATATGCGCCTCCGCTGAAATGTATTTTGATTGACTTGTTTTTCCGCACAAATGAAGAGCCGCCGATATGCGGGAAGGAGGCTTTTTACGGGTAAATACTTCGGAACGGACGGTTTCAGGGGCGAGGCGGGTGTTACCGTCACTGCCGAACGGGCGTTTAAAGTCGGCAAAGTTTTAGGTTGGTATTACGGCGCGCGCTTGGGTCGCAAGTGCCGCGCGGTTATCGGCAAGGATACGCGGCTGTCCTCTTATATGCTTGAATATTCACTTGCATCGGGGCTCACGTCGGCGGGCGCGGACGCGCATATTATGCACGTTACGACCACCCCCTCCGTTTCGTTCGTGACGCGGTGCGACGGCTTCGACTGCGGAATTATGGTTTCCGCAAGCCACAACCCCTACTACGACAACGGTATAAAGCTTTTAAACGACCGCGGCGAAAAGATGGACGACGACGTGATTTCGGTTATAGAAAGCTATCTCGACGGCGATTTTACCGCCTTTGGCGGTAAAGACATTCCGTCTGCGCGAGGGCGGGATATCGGACGAACGGTAGATTATATCGCGGCAAGAAACCGCTACATAGGTCATCTTATATCCCTTGCAACTTGTTCCTATAAGGGGTTTAGAATAGGCTTGGACGGCGCTAACGGCAGCGCCTTTCAAATTGCGCGCAGCGTGTTCGAAGCGCTCGGCGCGAAAACTTATATGATTGGCGACGCACCCGACGGCACTAACGTTAACGACGGCGTTGGCTCCACTCATATCGGCGCGCTTTGCGATTTGGTCAAAAACAAGTCTCTCGATATCGGGTTTGCGTTCGACGGCGACGCGGACAGATGCATTGCGGTTGATGCGAACGGGGATATCGTCACGGGCGACGAGGAGCTGTTTGTATTGGCAAATTACTTAAAAGCTCGCGGCGAGCTTGCGCATAACAAAGTCGTTTGCACCGTCCTATCCAACGGCGGGTTTATCGAAAGCCTTGCCGCGCGCAAGATAAGCTGCGAGGTCTGCGACGTAGGCGATAAAACCGTGTGCGACACTATGGCGAAAACGGGCGCGGTTTTGGGCGGCGAGCGCAGCGGGCATATTGTTTTTTCCAAATACGAAACCACGGGCGACGGGCTTGTGACGGCGGTTATGCTTATGGAAGCCATTGTCGAAAACCGCGGCTTTGACGGACTTTTAAAGGGCTATAAAAATTTGCCGCAGGTTGCCGTCAATATTCCCGTAGTCGATAAATCGCGCGCGATGACGGGCGTGGAATTCCTTGCCGAAAAACTAAGACAAGAATTAAAGGTTCGCCTAATCGTTCGTCCCTCCGGAACGGAGCGGGTTATCCGCGTTACCGCCGAGGGCGAAAGCGAAGAGCTTTGCGCGCTTGCTTGTAAAATTATACAAAGCAAAATTCAAGAAAACCGTTAAACCTTGGGTATTTTGACGGGCAACTGCTGCGCGCGGTTACGCTTTTAAATAAGTATGAGGTGATTTTTATGTGCGGAATTATCGGATATATTGGCGGCGGGAATGCCGCCGAAATTGTTTTGGGCGGACTTAAACGGTTGGAATACCGCGGCTACGACTCGGCCGGGGCGGCTTTTGTCGCGGACGGGTTGCGGGTCGTTAAAAAGCAAGGCAGAGTAGAAACGTTGGAGCCTTACTTAAAAGAAATTTCCGCCCGCATAGGCATAGGTCACACCCGTTGGGCAACCCACGGCGTACCGTCGGATGCAAACGCTCATCCCCACCGCGCGGGCGGAATCGCCGTAGTGCATAACGGCATTATCGAAAACTACGCCGAGCTTAAAGCCGAACTTATATCGGGCGGCGCCAAATTTTTGTCGGATACGGACAGCGAAGTCGTTGCCCACCTTCTAAATAAAAACTATCGCGGCGATTTAACCGAGGCGATGCAAAAAACCGTTAAATTGCTTAAAGGGTCATATGCACTTATGGCGATATGCGAAACCGAGCAAAAAATAGTTGCGGCACGCTGCAAAAGCCCGCTTATAATCGGTTACGGCGATGACGGAAATTACTGCGCCAGCGACGAGCCCGCCCTTGCGGGACTGTGTGATACTATTACTATTCTCGAAGACGGCGATATAGCAGAAATTACGCAAAAAAACATAAAAATATTCGACAAATTTTTTAAGCCCGTCGCCCGCTTGAAAGAACCTAATTTAGCGGTTTCCGCAAGTCTCGGTTTGGATGGCTACCCACACTATATGCTTAAAGAACTGCGTGAAACGCCCCTATCGGTTGAGGCGACGGCGCGGGCGTTCGAAAAAGTAAAAAATACGCTTTCCGCCGCGCTTGCGGGGGTGGAGCGGGTTATACTTACGGGCTGCGGCACAGCGTACCACGCCGCACTTATAGGAAAACGGTACATAGAGTGCTTTGCGCGTATTCCGGCAGAGTGCGAAACGGCGGGAGAGTTCCGCTATAAAAATCCTATCATAGACGAAAAAACCGCGGTATTTGCAGTCAGTCAAAGCGGAGAAACCGCCGATACCGTCGAGGCGGCGCGGCTTGCGTTGTCCTTGGGGGGGAAGGTCGTCGCCGTTACAAACTCTCACCGTTCGGAATTGACAAGGCTTGCCACCGTCGTCGTGCCCGTTGCGGCGGGGCCCGAAATATGCGTTGCCGCCACCAAAAGCTACACGGGGCAAATTGCCGCGCTGTATCTTGCCGCGGCGGCGCTTGCGGGCGAAAAGTTTTACTTGGAGTGCGCAGAAAAATTGAAGTCGATTCCAAAGCTTTTGACGTATACGTTTGAAAGCTTGGATATGCGTTCACTTGCGCACATTTGCGCGTCAAGCAGCAGCGTATACTTTTTGGGCAGAGATTTGGACTACGCCGTAGCGTTAGAGGGCAGCCTTAAACTTAAAGAAGTATCTTATGTGTCGGGCGAGGGGTATCCCTCGGGCGAGTTGAAGCACGGCACCCTTGCGCTTATCGACTATAACACTACCTCGGTCGTAATCATCTGTGACGAGGCGCTTGCCGGCAAAAGCGAAAACGCGGTCGAGCAAGTGCTGTCGCGCGGCGGTAAGGTTGCCGTCATAACGAACATAGAGGGGGTAAAGAAGAGGTTTACCGGCAAGCTGCCGCTTGTCGATTTGCCCCCTTGCGACAAATTTTTGTCGCCTTTATTGTCGGCTGTCGCGGTGCAAATGCTTGCGTACAAAGCCGCGGCGGTTTTGGGACGGGAAATAGATAAGCCCCGCAACTTGGCAAAAAGCGTAACGGTAGAATAAAAAGCCGCCCGCGGGCTAACCCGCGGGCGGCTTTTTATTATTCAAGGTATTTGGTTTTCAAAAGTTCTATGTTTTCGTCGGTTAAACCCAAGGCTTGCTTGCAATATTCAACTATGCTGCCGTAATGCTCTTTTATCTTTCCAATCGCGTGGTTAATATACTCGGGCTTGGCCATCATAAGCGCGTACAATATCCTTTTAAAGTCCCGCGCCGCCGGCACTACGAACAGCCCGAACTTCTGCAACGTCCGCTTTCTGTGTTGAAAATAGTTGGATATCTCATAATCCTTTATAATCAACTCTTCGTCAACGCCTAACACCGCTTCCAACAGCATAGCCGCAACGCCCGTTCTGTCCTTGCCCGCACTGCAATGCCACAATATACAGTTCTCGTCAGCCGCAACAAGCGAGAAAAACTCTCTAAACGTATACTGCGACCTATTGTCAAACAACATTCGCTCGTACAGGTCGTACATATACGCGTCCGCCGTGCCGAACTCGCTTTTAATAAGCTTGCTCTCTTCCCGCCAAACCTTTGCAAGGCTTTTGGTGTAGGTTATGCCCTCCGCGCCCGATAACTCTATCGGCAAATTTACTTGCCTTGCCCCGTCGATTTTGCTGTCGGGGTAGTCAAGACGCTCACGCTCGTTGCGCATATCCACAACCGTCGTAACCCCTATTTCTTCCAAGTGCATAAGGGTCGATTTAGGCAATTTGTACAGCTTGCCGCTTCTTATCAGCTTGCCGTATTTTATGTGCCGCCCGTCCGCTACGGGGAAGCCGCCCAAATCACGCGTGTTATTCAGTTTTTGCAAGTTCAATCTTTGAATATTCAAACGCGCTCCTTTTGCTTAAAGAAGGGGTTATACTCCGTCTTTTTCTCGGAAAGTACTATGCACACTTGGGCGGGTAGGTATACCGTCCAAATGGTTTTATTTACTACATATTGAATGTCTGCGGGGATATTCATTCCGAGGGCGCTCATATTGTCAAGCCCCACGCAAATATCGCATACGGTGAAAAGCACAAGCCCCGCAAATAAAAGTATGTACCGTTTATCTATTTTAATAAGCAACGCGCTTTCAACGGCGTTAATAAAAAGTTGAGGGAAGTAGATTGCGGAAAGTACCACTACGGCGGAATTAAGCATTCCAAGCCCGCCCAACACCGCTAAAAGCACTGCAACCACGCCTACGCGCACGCCTATGGAAATCCACGGTTTTTTGCCGTTTATAAGATAAATTCTTGCCCAATGTACAAGCTGTACGACTATAAAAGTGCTTATTCCAACCTCGTAATAAGTGTTCATAACAAGAATAAACAAATCGCTTACAGCAGTAAAAACAAGTGCAGCCGTCACTACTATGCCGTCCTTGCCGTAAAAGAAAATTCCCGCAGCGGCAAAGGCAAGGCAAGTCAAAATGCCCGCATATTTAAGATAAATCAAGCTTTCGCCCAGCGCAAGGTCGTAAACCATAAAAGTGATATATATTGCGGCTTCGATAAGCACGAAAGCGCCGAATAGGTAAAACGGTATGCTTTTGGGTAATTTTAATTTCATCGCTCTTTACTTTTTTGTAATATAGTAGGGATATTTTAAGGTATAAGCCGTAAAATTGCAAGCTATTTTTGCTTTGACGCTTATTTTCTTTACAAAAGTCGCCGCCGTATGCTAAAATAAAGCAATAAGCACGAGGTGGTTTATGCACGAAGGACACAGACAAAGAATGTACGAAAAGTTGAAAAATGACAGTTGTCTTTTGGACCACGAAATTCTTGAAATGTTTCTTTTTAACGCCTTGCCGCGTATAAACACCAATAATATTGCTCATGCGCTAATTGACGCTTTCGGCTCGCTTGCGGGCGTGTTCGAGGCGGATGTGAAACAGCTTACTTCGGTTCACGGAGTAGGCGATAGCGTCGCGCTTTATATTAAATGCGCAAGCGAGTGCATGCGCCGCATACAACCCGTCAATGTGGGTATTGCCGTGCTTAAAACATTTAACGATTTTAAAAAATTCACCGCCGTAAGAATGCGCGGAAGAATAGATGAAGCCATCGAGGTTTACTGCCTTGAAAATAACGGAAAGGTGAAAAGGATATTCTCTTTCACCGATTTCGAGCGCAGTAAGGTGGAGGTGAGCGCGGATAAAATATCTTACGTTATTGCCACGGAAAAACCTTACGGAATTTTGGTTGCGCACAATCATTTAAGCGGCAACTCCGCACCTTCTTCCAACGATGACAGATTTACCGCCGAAATGCAGCTGCTGTGCAGTATAAACAACGTTGTTTTGTACGACCACTGTATTTACGCGTCGGATACCAACGTTTACAGCTATTTCGCCACGGGCAAAATCGACGAGATTCGTCAGATGTTTTCATTCAAAAAAGTTATCGACAATCAAATTAATCTCCGCAGCGAGGAAATTCAAAAGCAACAGCCGAAAACGAATTGACACTTGCGGTCAAGTTTGATAAAATTAGTATGCTTTTCAAGTGGAAGATTGACCGGTAAGGCTACGCCTTAGGTACGACGAATGCTCCGCATTCTCCCGCTTCTATAAAACTTAATAAATTAATTGCAGAGATGGCAGAGCGGTCGAATGCGGCGGTCTTGAAAACCGTTGATGGGCAACTATCCGGGGGTTCGAATCCCTCTCTCTGCGCCAGTGGTGATAGCGTTTGAACGCAGAAAATGTGTTCAAGCGCTTTTTTCACGTCTGCCAGTCTTATGTCCTCAACCTCGGTTGCGTTTCCTATTTTCAAATGTGCCGATAAAAAGTTGTCGCCAACAAAAACTTTTATGACAAGATTATCAATGATTTTTTGCTGGTAGTCCTTGTCGGCGGGGTCGCCTTTCAGTAGGTCGGCAATGAACGTTAAAAAGTCCTTTTCCGTGAACTGTCTGCCGCGCTCACGCTCTAACTGCGCCTTTTGGCTCTGTAAGTCCTCAATGAGTTTTTGGTAGTCGTTCATACGCTTTTCAATGTTAGCCCGCAAAAGTGCGTTTTTCGCCTCGATAAACGCCGTCGTCATTTCGTCAATATCGCGCTGAACTTTGGCAATTTTGCCCTCAATGCTTTTAATGTTGTCTGCACCCGTTCGCTTTTCATAGTATGCCAAAGTGTCTTTGACAGCTTTTCGCGCGTTGTTTTCGTCGCTTAAAAAGTCGTAAACAATTTGTGTAACAAACGTTTCCAAAGTGTCTTTGTCCTCGCGGCGTTTCTCGCAGACGCCTTTTTTCTTGCCCTTGCAAACGTAATAATGGTGTTGTTGCCCCGTTCGGCTCGTGCCGCCGTCTGAAATCATAGGCGTTTCGCAATGCGCACAAAATGCCTTGCCCGTCAAAAGGTACGGCACGCGCGCCGTTGCCGTGCCGCCCGCAAAATAGCGGTTTGCCGACAGTCGCTTTTGCACGCGCTCGAACAGTGCTTTGTCAATAATGGCGGGGTATGTATTGTCGCAAAGTCTGCCGCCGAAACAAAATTCGCCCGTGTACTTGGCATTAGTCAACCACTTGTCAAATGTCCGACCTTTGAACGGCTTGCCGTTATAACGCGCACCCCGTGCGTTGAGTGCGGCGGCAATGTCTTTCTTGTCCGTGCCTTTGTCGTACTCGGTAAAGGCATAACGGATAATTTCCGCTTGTTCCTCGTCTATTTCAACGTATTTCATAAACTTATTACGTTTACCCGTTACAGGCTCTTGGCGTAGCTTGTACCCGTAAACAAGATACCCGCCGCAGAACGTGCCGTTTTCTACGCTCATATCAAGCCCGTTTTTCACTCGCTTTGACAGTCGCTTGCTGTATTTCTCGTCGTTCCATTCAAGAAACATTTCATAGAACTCGCCGCCCTCGTCGTCGCTGATGGGCTGGGTTGCCGATATTACCCGTATGCCGTAATCTTGCCTTAACATTTCTTTGTACATAATACTGTCGCGGCGGTTGCGGGCGAAGCGGTCAAACATATAAACAATGATATACTCGAATTTTCCGCTGTGCGCGTCTTTAATCATACGCTGAAAGTCTGGGCGGCTGTCGTTCGTTCCCGTCCTTGCTTTGTCCTTATAGACATTAACGACTGTAAAGCCGTTGTTTTCGGCGTATTCCGTGCAAATGCGAATTTGCCCCTCAATGCTTTGTTCGTTCTGCCCTTGTGAGCTGTAACGGGCATAAATAACCGCCGTTTTTCTCGCCAAATAATCGGCTCTTGAAAATGCGGGCATTTTGGTGTCAAGATTAAGATACATAGTCAACTCCTTTGCGCGGTCTTCGTGTGTGCGGACGGCGGCTTAAAAATTTTGTTGTTCGCTTTGGTGCTTACCGTCTTACCCAGCGAAAAAATGACCGTTTGGAAAATTGTCAAGGGTTTGCCCCAAAGGGGTCGGCGGTTTTATGCCCTACGGGAAATAAATCGCCGCCCTTTACCATTTTTCAAGCGGGCGTATTCCGTCCTCGGACGGTAAGCACAAGCGAACACAAAAACTATTAAACATTTACAAAAAAGATATAAAACCGCACGTTGATTTTATCACGAATAGAATAAGAGAAATGATTATAATAGCGCGAATTATAGCATATATCGTAGATACTTGCAAATAAGGTTGTTTTATGCTATAATGATTGTACAATAAACAATAATTTAGCGGAGAATTGTTATCAATAGCAAAATCGTAATTAAAACGGAGAAAAATTATGGAATTGAGAAGAATAGCGGTAATTAAAAAGTCCTCAAATTATAAAGAAGTAAAAGATTTGATGAAGCGAGCGTTTCCTAAAAACGAACGTATGCCTATGTGGTTGCTCAATTATTGGGCAAAAAAAGACGGTTATGATTTTTGGTCTTACTATGACGGAGAAGATTTTTGCGGCATTTGTTTTGCAGTTATAAACAAAAAAACGGTGTTTATTTGGTATCTTGCCGTAAATGACAAAATGCGTTCATGTGGGTATGGCTCGGCGATATTAAACGACGTTAAAGAAAAATATGCGGGCTGTGAAATCACGTTAAACGTAGAGCCGTTATATACAACTGCGGATAATTACGAGCAGCGCGTAAAGAGAATTGCTTTTTACGCGCGCAATGGTTTTTTGAATACCGAGAAGATAATTAAGTTTAAGAAATACGACTTTTTGGTGCTGTCAACCAAGAAAGATTTTGACGAGGTTACTTATAAAGAAATTTTGCGTAAACTATCTTTCGGACTTTTTAAGCCGAATTTTACACAAGAAAACAAGTAAAATGAAATATGGAATATATAGTGAACAACAAGCAATCTTGATATGATAAATTTCAATTTATCGTAGAATACTAAATAACTATTAGTGTTACTTTATACGCCACCCCTTAACGTGTAACGCAATTTTAGGCAAACGACAATGTGCGGGCGGCGAAGCCGCCCGCAGTGGCGTATATAGTATTACCTATACGCCACTATGTAACACTGTCACACTTTTGGCGTATAAAAGATAGAAAAATGTAAATCTTTGGCGAAAAGTATTTAATTTGATTTACGCCTCATAGGGCGGGTTCTTGGGTGGGAAGATAGAAAAAAGGCAACGAGTAAAATCTCATTGCCTTTTTTCTTTTACTTTCTGACAAACTGCCCGTTCGCGCCGTGAACGTTGTAATTGTTCGCGTAACTTCTCGGCGTGTATTGTCTTTCTGCAACTACGCCCGCAATTCCATTCAAGAATACATATTGTAATACGTTTTCCGTTTGGTTCAAACGCTGTTGCTTGTGGCGCGCCAAACGAGCCACGGGGGCACATTTTGTGCCCCCGTGGCGTATTTATTTATTCCCCGACAAGTAGGTTGCGGGGCGCTATTTTTTTGATTTTGAGGGATAGGAGACACGCGATGCCGAACGAGAGGAGAATAAGCCCTATTCCCGCAACCGCACTGAACACGACGGGAATGTCGAACGTACACTTTACAATGCCCATAGAGCTTAAAAATAGCGACATAAGCGGATTTATAACAAGACAGCTTACAATAATGCCGACCACGGTTGATAGGATAATAGCGGGCATAAACGATAGCGCCGTTTGCAATATTAGTTGCTTGGTAGTAAAACCGAACGATTTCAGTATTCCGTAATCACGCTTTTTATTATTGAGCAACGTGCGCACCAACAAATACAGCACAAACGCTATGATAATCGCCGAAAGCACCAGTATTGCAATTACTATTATAGTAATAAGTGAAACATAAACGCTTCCCGCAGCATCGACCGTAGCCACAACGTTTATTATGCCGTTTACGCTACCCGAAAAATTTCCTTTCATTTCTTCGTTGAAAGCGTCTATATCGGTACCTTCCGTGAGATTGATATAATAGGTAACGCTTGTAAGCTCGCCGAGCCGCTCATAACCTTGCCTTGTCAATAAACAGTCGCGCCCCAGATTGTTTGTAATTTGCGTAAAACCGCTTATAAGATATTTTTCGGTGTTGCCGTTCGCCGTTATTTCTATTTCATTGCCTACTTCAAAGCCTTTCTCTTTTGCGTATTTTGCAGCGATTGCGATTTCGTTATCGAATTTGGGGAATCTGCCTTTGAATACCACGCTTTGATTATTTACTTTTGAAAAATCGTCGCACAGCGTTGCCATAAGCTCCGCTCCGCCGACGTGCGATACGTTCAAAGAATTATACAAATATACCTTTTCAGTGCGGCTGTCGGAATTCAATACTTCAAGAAAATCGTCTTCGGCTTCAACCTGCACGTTTATTGCGCTGTCCGCCGTTTCTCCGACGATTAAATTCAGAAAAGGCGTCATATCGACAATTATGTTTTCAGTCATAAGTCCCGAGAACACAACCACGAGCGAGAGGACGAGCATTGTTATACAAACCGTTATATTATGCTTAACGCCCGAGAGCGTAGTTTTGAGCGCAAGCGCAAGATTTAAAGGGGCTTTCGTTTTTTCAAGCGGAACGCGGTTTTTCTTAAAATTGTGTGTTTGCACGCCAGAGCGCAACGCAACGATAGGCTCTATCTTTTTTATCCTACGGGCAGAAAGCCAAACGGAGAGTGCAACCGTACCTCCCAATATTATAAGCGAGATTATAACGGGCAACGGTAAAAAGCGAATTGCATACGGTATGCCCGTCTGCGCAATCATCATTATATTTATCGCGGGAAAAAGCGCGTAAGATAGCGCCGCGCCTATAATAGCCGCAATAAAGGTAAGCCCTAAAAACTGCAACAAGAGAGATAAGACGAGCTGTCCTGAAGTATATCCCGCGGCTTTGAGAGCGCCTAAATTCTTAATGTTGACTTGTATATAGTTGATGATATTCGATACGATAACGACAAGCGCAATTAAAAGTACGAAAAACGCCATAACGCTCATAATTGCCGAGCAAATTCCTTGCGAAATATACCGCGATTGTGCCACTATGTCGTAACAGTTGCTCGCCATTTGCGTATTGGGGAAATTCTCCGAAACAACTGCCTTTATCTTAGCCTCATAGGTAAGATTAGTTGATTTTTCGTTCAAACGCACCGAGCACAGCGTCGTTTGAAATGCGTAATTCGATTCCTCGAGTTCTGCGTGTTTATCTTGTGTAAGTATAATTTGCGTTAACGCGCAATTATGCGAACCCATCATTACGCTGTTGAAGAAGCCGCATACAGTGTACGTTACGGGGTGGCTTCCGATAGTTAATTCAATCGTTTTGCCTATGCGGTAATCGTCCGACTTATACAGCATAGGCAAATATACTCCGCTCGTTAAATTGCCTTCCTCGACAATTTCTGCTTTGCCGATTGAGCGCGACAGAGCCGTTTGCTTATCCATAAAGATAAACTGTCCGTTCATTTGTCCGCCGTTATAGGGGAACGTGCCGACCATGTACATACAGCTGTCCAAACGGTATTCTTTTACTTCGGTATCGTTTTCAAGCGTTTGCGATAAGAATTTCGGCACATTGTCCGTATCGTCCACTAAAAGCGTAACGTGTTCGGCATTTAATTTATCGTGGTATCTGTCAAAGTTGGCTTTATAGTCCATTGACAGCATAAGCCAAAGATTGAGAAGTATTGCCGCAAGCAAAATAAGCACCACTATAGCAACGGTCTGACCCTTGCCTTTCCGCATATTAGAGCGGGCGATAAGAAACAGTTTTCTCATTTTACCACCCCATATCTTTCAAAAAGGCGGAAAGTTTTTCGTGCCTTGCCGCATCTCCGTGCGAATACTTGCCGAGGTCGCACTCGCCCAAAATAACGCCGTCTTTCAGATAAAGAATACGGTTGCCGCGACGCGCCGAACGCATATCGTGAGTAACCATTACCACGCTTTGACCTTGTTCGTTGAATTTTGTAAGCGTGTCTAAAACGTCAAGCCCCGTTTTGGAATTCAGCGCGCCCGTAGGCTCGTCTGCAAATAAAATTTCGGGACCGTTTATAAGCGCGCGGACTATGCCCACGCGCTGCGCCTCGCCGCCCGATATCTGCGTGGGGAACTTTTTTTGCGTATCTTCGGAAATACCGACCGCCGCAAAAAGCTCCTTTGCCCTTGCCGCAAGCGCCTTTTTATCTTTATTTACAAGCAGCCCCGCCGCAAGCACGTTGTCTAACACGGACATTCCGTCGATAAGATAGATTTGCTGAAACACAAAACCGCAATGGTCGCGTCTAAAAACGGCAAGCCCGTCTTGAGATAAGTCGGAAATAACCTTATCTCCGAACGTAATTTTACCGAGAGTTGGGGTATCCATTCCCGAAAGGGCGTACAAAAGGGTGGACTTGCCCGCGCCGCTTGCACCCATAATTACGGTAAAATCGCCCTTATATAGTTCCAAATCGATATTTTTAAGAACGTGCTGTTGTTGACCCCCGTTAGAGAAAGTCTTGCTCAAATTTTCGGTTTTAAGTAGAGTTTGCCGTTGCATATAAAACCTCCTTATTACACGTCCATTTTACATTTTATAATTCTTAAAGGTCTTTAAAGGTTTCTTAAGTAATTCTTAAATTTTGCCGCTTAAAAGCAAGGACACGGTCGCTTTCAAACCGTGTGCGCCGTTTTTTATATTCAGCTTGCCGTTCATCTCTTTCATAAAGTAGTCCGAAATATACAACCCCAAACCCGCGCCCTCGGTATTTAAAGAATTGCTGCCGCGTTTAAACTTTTCCTTTAACATCGGTAATTCTTCTTGGATAACGCCGCCTCCGAAATCTTCTATTGTTATGTGTAGATAATTTGCGTCTTTTTCCGACGTTACGGCAATATCGGTTTTGGCGTATTTGTAAGAGTTGGCAAAAATATTATCGAAAACTTGTTGCAAGCGCAGTCCGTCGGCATACGTCAAACATTCGGGAACGTCCGCAATGGCGGCGCGGTGCAAATAGTCGGAGTTTTCAAGCATAGCTTTTATTTGCTTGCTTTCTATATTCGTAGGGGTAACGGTAAGCTGTTCCAATTCTTCAAGCGTTGCCGTAAACAGATTTGTTACAAGCGTATCAATCTGTTCGGCTTTGCCTATGATTTGGTCGTAGTTTGTTTTGTCTTTTGCATTTCTAGTTACGGTAAACCCTACTTCGGATACGGCTTTTATGCTTGCAATCGGCGTTTTTATATCGTGCGAAAGTTTTGCGACAAGCTCTTTCTTGCTTGCGTTCGCTTGCGCTTCGGCAAGGCGGGCTTTTTTAAGCTCCGAACGCATAATATCGAAGCTTTCCGTAAAGGCGCCGAATAGATTTTGTCTGTCCATTTCAAGCGGAATATCCAAATTGCCGCCCGCAACCCGCTCGGCAAAGCATTTAAGCTTTTTAAACGGTTTTATCATCGTTAAGTAAATATATATTGCGTACCAGATACACACGCCGCCTTGAATTGCCGTTGCAATCGTAAGAACGATAATCGCCGTTTGCTTTTGCGCTTGCAAAGTCTGCGCCCCGTCGTTATAAATTATCACTTTGCCGACTACGTCATTATCGATTGTGATATCAAGCACAGTATCCCTATGCGCTATTGCCGTATTTACGCTTTCGGACAGTCCGGATTTCGTTTTGTAAATCGTTTTGCCGTTTTTGTCCAACACAACGTAGTCCAAAGCGGTGGTTTTTTTATGCGCTTCAATAAAATCAAAGTCTTGCGTTACCGTTTGAACGACTTCGTTTACCGCAACCGTATCTTGTGAAAAGTCGGGCGTTTGCACGGCGAAGAGGATAAGCGCGGTAACTTCGGCACCTAATACAAGAAGAATAGCTATTAAAAAAAGTTGCTTTTTCATAAGCCCGCCCCCGTAAATTTGTAACCGTCGCCCCAAACGGTAACAATGTATTTCGGCGCGTTGGGGTTGGTTTCTATCGCTTCCCGCAACCTTCTTATATGCACGTTCAACGTTCCGTCGCCTATGAATTTATCTTCCCAAACTTTTTCGAACAACTCTTTTTTGGATATAACTTTGCCCTTGTTTTCAATAAGATAGGCAAGCAACTTAAATTCAAGCGTAGTAAGCTTTACCGCATTGCCGTTTACCTTAACTTGTTTGGCTTCGAAATTTACGGACAGATAACCGTCCGAATATTCGGCGGCTTGCCCATAGCGCTTTAAAACTACTTTAACCTTTGCAAGCAACACGCCGAGAGAGTATGGCTTTTGAACGTAATCGTCGCCGCCGATATTCAGCGCGATTATTTTATCGTCGTCGCTTGTCCGCGCCGAAATGAACAGTATGGGAATGTTCGTTGTTTCCCTAAGTTCTTTACATAAGTCGAAACCGCTTCCGTCGCCCAAGTTTATATCCAACAATATCAGCTCGGCTGTATTGTCATTTAAAAATTTACGGCAATCGTCCGCACCGTAAACGGCGACCGTATTCACGCCGAATAGGTTAAAATATTCGGCAGTGCTGTCCGCAAGCACTTTTTCGTCATCGATAATAAGGCAGTTGTATTTCATAAAGCACCTCAATATAAATTATACCTTTTTTTAAGGGGTAAATCTTTAATAATTTCTTAAATATAAAAAATCCGAACTCGCCGAGTTCGGATTTTCGTTAATTTACATTTAAAAACTTGCCCGTAAAACGGCGCGGATATCGTCTTTATTTAAAATTTTATATCCGCCGTCCATAACAAGGGTGCTTTTTACCATTCCGTCAAGCATATCTTTTGTTGCGCCGAGTTCGGTAATATTCATTACAAGCCCTATTTGTTTCATCCACGCTTTCATTGCGGACAAACCCTCGTGTGCGATTTGCGTTTCCGTTTTGCCGTCGGGGTTTACGTTCCACACGTTTACCGCATAGCGCGCGAACTTAGCCGCGCCGTAAGGAAGGATAAATTTGTAGTAGGGCATAGAAACCGCGGCAAGCGTCATACCGTGCGTAGCGTCGGTAAAAGCGCCGACCGACTGACCGAGCATATGCACCATCCAATCGGTAGTTTTGCCTTTTGCAACAAGCGTATTTAAAGCCCAAGTTGCCGTCCACATAATGTTGCTGCGCGCTTCGTAGTCTGCGGGGTTTTCCACCGCGATATTCGCGCTGTGAATTAACGAACGCAAAAGACCTTCCATAATATAATCGCTTGTGTTGTCGTCCGTGCCCGAAAAATACTGCTCTAAAATGTGCGACATTATATCGTAAATTCCGGATACCATTTGATACTTCGGCAAAGTATAGGTGTATTCGGGGTTTAGTATGGAAAACTTAGGGTATACGTTCTCTCCGAAAACGTGTCCTATTTTAAGCTTTTGCTCGCGGTTGGTTATAACCGAGCCGCCGTTCATTTCGCTGCCCGTGCCGACCATAGTCAAAACGCACCCTACGGGTACAATTTTGCAATCCGGCTCTTCGAAGCGGATAAAATATTTATCCCAAACGTCTTTATCCTTACAGTTCACGCTTATGGAAACGGCTTTGGCGTAATCGCACACCGAGCCGCCGCCTACGGCAAGAATCAAATCGGCTTTTGCCTTTCTTGCGCGTTCGACGCCCTCGTTCAACTTTTCAACGGTGGGGTTGGGCATTACGCCCGCGTCCTCGTAAACGCTTTTGTTGCATTCTTTTAAAATTTTTATAACTTTGTCGTATATACCGTTTTTCTTAATCGAGCCGCCGCCGTAAACAAGCAATACGTTTTTGCCGTATTTGGGCAATTCTTGCTTTAAGCCGTCTAAGGCTGCTTTACCGAAATACAGTTTAGTGGGGTTGCAGTAAGTAAAATTTCCTAACATATATATCTCCTTTATTTATAATATTGCGTTTGCTTTTAACAGTCTTGAACGTATCGAACCCCTCTTGTTTGATTTTGGTTATTCCGTTCGGGTCTGAACCGTTTGTCATATGTGTTGCTCCTTATAATGTAAATTATAGCATGGTTAAAAGCTTAAATCAATGGGTAGACCGCTTTTAAAAGCTTGAAAAACTTATTCCGTTTATTTATAATGTAATTATGCTTAGAAAAATTACCATTGCGGCGGTAAGCGTTTTTGTTGCCGCGGTTATAGCCCTTATAATTCTTATATATATGCTGCCCGAAAGCAAGCTTCGGCAAAATATTTCATATACGGAAAGCACAGCGCAAATAAACAACCCCGACCAAGGCTTTTACCGTCCCGTTTACGTCAAAGCGACGGAAGCGGGTGTAACCTACAACAAAAATATCGTGACCGATTCTACCCGACTTTATCATTTGCGCATAGATATAAGCGCGTTTTCTAAGGCGGTGAACGGCGCGGCGGACAAACCTTTAACGGAGGCGGTTTTGGACGGCTTGGACGAATTGCTTGCTTACCTTAAAGGAAATGACAAAAACGCGGTTGTGCGCTTTGCGTACGACCCGAGTTATAACGGGGCAAAGGATAAGGAGCCGGACATTTCGATGATTTTAAGGCATATCGAACAAGTCTGCCCCATACTGAACGACTACGAAACAACGATAACCGCGATAGAGGCGGGCTTGATAGGCCCTTACGGTGAAATGCACAGCAGCGCAATTGCCAATGCGGAGCATATATCGCCCATAATTGACGCGTTTATACACAACACCGTAAAGCTGCCCTTGCTTGTAAGAACCCCCAAAATGATTTATAATTATTTGGGTATAACCGTGAACGATATCGACGATTATGTTATAGGCGAAAACGATAAGGCTTATAGGCTCGGAATTTTTAACGACGGGTATCTCGGCTCGGGCAACGACCTCGGGACATATACCGATAGGGCGCGTGAAATCGAATTTTTAAGCAAGCAGACCGCCCGTTTGCCCTACGGCGGAGAGGTGGTTATCCCGAGCAGCGGTTTGCACGATATCGACGTTTGCTTGCCCGAAATGTTTAAAATAAATTTAAGCTATCTGAATGTAGAGTGGAACGACGCCGTGATTGCCAAATGGAAAAATTCGGTTTACACGGCCGAGTGCGGCGACGACGAAATATATTACGGCGCGTCCGCGTTCGATTATATTCAAAACCGAATGGGGTATAGGTTTGTGGCGACGGACTCGACCTTTCGATGCAAGCGCGACAAGCTGAAAATCGATTTGACGGTATCGAACGTCGGGTTCGGCAACCTCAACAAGCATAAACGCGCAAAGCTTTTATTTTTGGATGAGGGCGGGGGAGTTAAGCTTACAAGGCAAGTCGAAGATTTTACCGGCGCGGCAAGCGTAAGCTATTCGGTAAATTTGGACTTGGGAAGCGGCAAGTACGAAGTTTATTTATGTATATACGGCGACGAAGCGGAGGGGCAGCCGCTATACGCCGTGCAATTTGCAAACGAAGGTATTTGGAACGCACAATTAAAAGCAAATAAAATAGGCGAAATAGAAATATAAGCAAAAACGCCGCGCACTTCAAGTGCGCGGCGTTTTTGTCTATATCAAAAATTATACTTTTAAGAGTTTTTTTACAGCCGCTTGCATCTTTTCAAGCGCGGTTTCCGCGTCGGGCTTATTGTTCGCCTTTACGGAGAAGTATATTTTCAACTTCGGCTCCGTGCCCGAAGGACGCACGCAGATAAAGCTGCCGTTTTCAAGCTCGTAATAAACGCAGTTGGTGAGGGGAGAGCCTATCTCGCTCGTTGCGCCCGTTTCGATATCGGTCTTTATATTCTTGGAATAATCTCTGACCGTCGTCACCTTGTAAATGTCAAACATCGTAGCGGGCTTTTCTTTAAGTCCGTCAACCACGGCGTTCATTTCTTTCATTGCGTTTAAGCCCTTAAAAGGAATCGAAATATTGCAGTCGAGGACGTAGCCGTACTCGCTGTAAATTTCTTGCAAACGCTGATAAACCGTCTTGCCGACGTATTCGTAATAGCAAACCATTTCGGCGCACAGCATAGACGCAACCACCGCGTCCTTGTCGCGCGCGTGCGTGCCGCGAAGGTATCCGCAGCTTTCTTCGAATCCGAAAACGTAGGTGTGGGAGTGGTCTTTTTCCCATTCCTTGATTTTTTCGCCGATGAACTTAAACCCTACGGGCACCTCGAATAAAGTTACGCCGTACTTTTGGCAGATAGGTCTTGCCATGCCCGTCGTCACGAACGACTTAACTACCGCGGCGTTTTTGGGTAAGTTGCCTTCGTCTTTAAGCCTTGTCAAAATATAGTCGAGAAGAAGTATACCCACTTGGTTGCCCGAAAGCGCCTCAAACTCGCCCTCTTTGTTTTTAACCGCAACGCCAAGGCGGTCGCTGTCGGGGTCTGTGCCGAAAACTACCGTCGCGTCGATTTTTTGCGCAAGCTTTATGCCGAGGGAAAGGGTTTCCTTAAATTCGGGGTTGGGAACTTCGACCGTCGAGAAATCGGTGTCTTTTTTAATCTGCTCTTCAACCACCGTGGCGTTTACGCCTATCTTTTTGAGAATAGTCGTAACGGGGATATAGCCCGAGCCGTGTACGGGGGTGTAAACAAGCTTCAAATTCTTTCCGCAAGCTTTAATCGCTTTTTTGGATATGGTAAGCTTTTTAAGCTCCTTATAATACTTTTTGTCAACCTTGGAGGGAATAGTTTTTATATGCTTTTTGGCTTGCTCCGCAGTGGGTGCGGGCGCGCCGAGGTAGTCGGTTATTTTCTTTATATAATCTACAACGACAGCCGTATCGTCGGGCGACATCTGCGCGCCGTCCTCGCCGTAAACCTTGTAGCCGTTGTACTGCTTGGGGTTGTGCGACGCCGTGACCATAATTCCCGCAAAGGCGTTCAACTCGCGCACTGCAAAGGAGAGCATCGGCACGGGGTGAACTTCGTCGAACTTATACGCGTTTATGCCGTTTGCGGCAAGCACTTCCGCGGCGGCGGTTGCAAACTCCTCGCTTTTAAGGCGGGTATCGTAGGAGATTGCCACGCCCCTTTTCATCGCCTCCGCACCCTTGGTTTTAATAAATTCGGCAAGTCCTTGCGTCGCGCGCTTTACGGTGTAAATATTCATCATATTCGTTCCGTAACCTATAATTCCGCGCATGCCGGCGGTGCCGAATTCCAGCTCCGCGCCGAAGCGGTATTCTATATCTTCTTTATTATCTCTAATTCCTTCCAGCTCGGCTTTTGCGTCCGTTGACAGCCTTTCGTCGTTAAGCCAGCTTTCGAAAGCTTCCTTATAATTCATAATTTCCTCCTTAAATATCATATTACGGCGGAATATGCCGTATTACAACGTGGTTTCACCATTTGATTATATAAAAAAATCTTCACGTTGTAAAGGGTTGATTGTGAAAAAAGTTAATAATTTCATAAAAAAAGGCGGGCAAATTGTTTTTGCCGCGCCTTTTAAAGCCCTTAATATGCTTAATTGTCCTCGCCGCGGAAAAACTCCTCACGCGAGAGGGGTTGCTCTCTTTCCGGCGAAATAATCGTGTTTCTGTCAACCGAGTATTTTATCTCTTCGCGGTCGTAATAGTTCACAAACTCGAAACAAATGATAATCGCGTAGCTTGACGGTATAGTCAGCAAAAGCCCGACGCCGAACGTCAGCAAAAGCGCCGCCGAGTTCAACGCAAATACGATAAGCACTATTACCGCGAAGTTGGACATAACGTTAAATGTGTTTTTGTTTTTGCGGGAGAACGTGTACTTCATTGCCGCACCTTGGGGCATCTTGCCGCGGATAAGCGCGGGCAGCCAATCGGAAGTAAACGTCATTTTCACCGTAATTGCGAATACCACCGCAAGCACGAATAGGAACAGACAGATAAAGAAGTACAAAACGCTGTTTAAAAGGGTGAAGAAAAGGAAGAACATCGCAACAACTATTAAAAGGTCGTACAGCACCGATAAGGGCACATAAATCGCATTGTATATCGATGCGGTTTTCAAATTCCTTATAAGCGTGCCAAGGAAGGGTTGCTTTGCCCTAAGCGCCATTTTGTCGTTAATGACCGAAGCCGTAGCATAGTTGCCAAGCCCCGTAAACCATTTCGAAATTATTACTATAAGAAGAAGCAAAAGCCCGCTTAAAACCGCTTGGGTGAGCTTGGTATTCAAAAGCTCGATAAGCTCGGAATAAGCCGTTTGCACCTTTTCGGACAGAGAGGCAAGCTCGGTTACTTGTCCGTTCAAAAGGTTGGATACAAAGCCTTTTACGCCCTCGACAAGCGTATTGAACTGCGCTGAGTCTATCAGCGTTTTAATAAACGGATAAACGCCCGCCGCGCAAATCGCGCCCGAAACTATAAGCACGACCAGCCTATATAAAAGCTGCTTGTATATTACCGAAAAGTTGTCCACAAAAACGTGGAAAGAATGCTTAAACTTCATATTTTTACCTTAAAAATCCGATTGGTGGCTATATATGCCTTAAATAACGACTATTTTGCTTACGACTTTATCGCCGTTTATAACCAAATAGCAATAGCTGTTTTGGGAATATCTTGATAAATTCCCCGGGTTTATCAGCGTAACGCCGTTCATTTCGTCCTCGCATGCGCGGTGCGTGTGCCCGTACAGCACTAATCGGCAATTTTCCTCATTGCCCCGCATATATATCCGATTTAACGTGGTTTTTGCGGAGTAAAGATGTCCGTGAGTGGCGAAAATTTTAACGCCCTCGATATTCAAAACAACTTCGTCTTGCCCAAGCTTTACGGGGTCGCAATTACCGTTTACAAGAATTGTTTTGTTCCCGAATTGGCTTTTTATCCGCGCTCCGTCGCCCGACGTGTCTCCCAAATGGATAATATAGTCGCACTCCTTAAAAATACCGTCAAGCGCCGTTATTTGGCGCATATTACCGTGCGAATCGGAAATTACAACCGCCGTTTTCACAGTTTTGACCGCAAATCGGCAAGCGCGCGGAAACGGTGGGAAACCCCGTTCTTTTCCTCGTCGGTGGCAAGCCCGAACGACTTTTTCAAATCATCGGAATAAAACAAGCAGTCGTAGCCGAAGCCGTTAGTGCCTATTTCTTCGTATAAAATCTTGCCGTAGGTTCTGCCTTGACCGAAGTAGGTTTTGCCGTTCGGCAAACACAAGCAAACCGCGCTTTCGAAGTACGCCCGCCTATCGTAAACGTGTTCCATTCGCTTCAACAAAAGCTTTCTGTTTTCCGCGGGTCCTTCGCCAGAAAACCTTGCGGAATATATCCCCGGCGCACCGTTCAGCCCCTCGACGCACAGCCCCGAGTCATCCGAAAGCGCGGGTAGGGAAAACGCCTTTGCAATAGTATGTGCCTTTATTTTGGCGTTTTCTTTAAAAGTTTTGCCCGTTTCCTCAATTTCGTCCGTAAAGCCCAATTCTTGCATAGAAACTATCTCTATGCCCGTAAAAATAGACTTTATTTCTGCAATTTTTCCCTCGTTGCTGCTCGCAACCACGATTTTCGTAAGTTCCATATACAAATTATATTATATATAAAATGAAAAGTCAATCCCAACTTAGGCGGTGCAGCTCGCCCGTGCAGTTAAATCCCTTAAAGTTTTGTTGGCGCAACCCCTCGTAAACGGCAATCGCAACCGAGTTGGAAAGATTTAAACTCCTTGTGTCGTTAAGCATCGGTATTCTTACGCAACTTTCCGCGTGGGCTTTCAACAGCTCTTCGGGAAGTCCACGCGTTTCCTTCCCGAACACCAAAAAATCGCCCTCGTTTAAGGGTACGGATGAATAGTTTTTACGCGCTTTCGTCGTAAAAAAGTAAAAGGACGAGGCGGGGAATTTTTTCAAAACCTCGTCAAAGCCGTCGTAATAAAAAATTTCGGCGTCCTTCCAATAATCCAAACCCGCGCGCTTTAAATACTTGTCCGTCACCTCGAACCCGAGCGGGCGTACCAAATGCAGCTTGCAGCCCGTGGCGGCGCAAGTTCTTACTATGTTGCCCGTATTTTGCGGAATTTCGGGCTCGACCAAAACTATATTGAACATACCCGTATTGTAATACAATTCAAGCCGATTTGCAAACCGTTATCGCCCGCGCAAAGCTAAAATTTCATTTGACAACGCCTAATTGGATAAGTTACAATATTAATCGGTAAAAGTTACGAAAACGAAGAAACACGCAAAATAAACAAGAGAGTATTTTATGACAAGTTCTATTCTGGCGCTTGGCTCGTCCGAGATACTGACAATTTTAAACAGCATGTTGCTTTTGTTCGGCGGCGTGGCGGCGTTCATCATCGGTATGAATATGATGGGCGGCAACCTTGAAACGGCGGCGGGCAAATCCATGCGCAGACTAATGGCAAAAGCCACAAAAAACCGCTTTTTGGGCGTCGGCACCGGCGCGGCGGTTACGGCGATAGTCACAAGCTCTTCGGCGACGACCGTCATGATTGTCGGTTTCGTTAACGTCGGGCTTATGACCCTTACCCAAGCCGCTTCTGTCATTATGGGAGCGAACATAGGTACGACGGTAACGGCGTTTATAACCGCAATTTCCACGGCGGGCGCAGAGTTCGAAATAACCGCGCTGTTCGCTTTCGTCGCGTTTGTGGGCGTTTTGATGTCGATGCTCGGCAAAAAGGACAAAATCAAGCGCATCGGCGCAATTTTGCAAGGATTGGGACTGATATTCATAGGTATGAACGTTATGTCCTCATCGATGAGCAGTATGCTTGCCGACGACGGTATCAAAGGCGCGGTAGAAAACGTATTTATTTCCATAGGTTACGGAAAAGACGTTTTAACTTGGGAAATTATAGTACTTTTCCTTTTGGGCGCGGCTTTAACGGGTTTGGTGCAGTCGTCTGCGGCTATAACGGCAATTGCCATTTCGCTTGCAAGCTCGGGACTTATTTCGCTGCCAATGGCAATGTTTATAATACTCGGCACCAACGTCGGAACTTGCGTTACCGCGCTTTTCTCGTCCTTGGGCGCAAGCGTAAACGCAAGAAGAACGGCAATGGTTCACCTTTTGTTTAACGTAATAGGCAGCATAATTTTTATAATACCGCTTGCCTTCATAAGCGGATATTTAGCCGATTTCTTAAATTCCTTTATCCCCGGCATTTCTTGGCAAATTGCAATATTCCATATGGCATTTAACTTGCTGACTACGGCGATTTTACTTCCGTTTATAAGCTTGCTTGTAAAGCTTGCTTGCATTATCGTTCCCGATAAAAAGTCCAAGGCGGACGGCGCGGAAGAGCACGGCGTTTTGGATAAGCGTCTGTTAAAGACCCCCGCAATCGCCGTGGGGCAAGTCAGAAAGGAACTTACCCATATGAGCAAGCTTGCCTTTGAAAATTATAAACGCTCGCTTGAAATGCTGCTTAGCGGCAATTTGGCGAATTTGGACGAGTTCGCCGCAGTCGAGAAAAACATTAACGATTATAACAGCCTTATCTCTTCGTTCCTCGTCAAACTGTCTTTGGAGGATTTGGCCGAAACGGACGAGAAAAAGGTCAGTTCGTTCTACCACGTTGCTTCCGATACCGAGAGAATAGGCGACTACGCCGAAAATATAGTGGAGTACGCAGTGAAAATGGCGGAGGACAAAACGCAGTTTTCCGAGGCAGCCAAGGCGGAAATTCTTGAAATGGACGCGCACATTACCGAGCTTTACAAATGCGTAGACAAGGTTTTCGGCGAGTTGGATGCAACTTATTTCCCCGCCGTCGAGCGAGAGGAGAGCGCCACCGACGATTGCTGCGTGAAGATGCAAGAGGCGCATCTAAAACGCGCTACCGAGGACGGATGCGACCCCGAGGCGGGCGCGATATATTTACAGCTTGCTATAAATATGGAAAGAATTGCCGACCATATGCACAATATCGCAAATTCAACAAAGTCTTATCACTCACACAATTAATAGAATAAAATAAGCCCCCGCCGCGGAATACGCGGCGGGGGCTTTAATTTTGGTTATTTAAGGCATATATGGGGGTCAATGTACTTTTTCTTCGTTGTTTTCTTCGTTTTTTAACGCATTTTCCGCGTCCGACCCGTCGCTATCCGTAGCGGCAGTCTCCGAAATGGTGAGCGGAATGGGAATTTCCTTGATTTTTTGCGATTGCCCCCCGAATATGCGCCGACGAACGGCAAGAAAGGCGTAATATGCGCCCGTAAACGCCCAAAACAGACCCACATAAACGGCGTACAGCGCAATAAGGTACGAAAGGTAGAAGGTACAGTTGCCGATAACAAAAGGTATGTAGTCGAACGGCAGCGGTAAAGGGTTTACTTGCGTAAACGCGTAGTTCGGCGGGGACATATCCGCCGTGCCGTAATCGCCTATTACAATGGTGTAGCCGTCATAGCTGTAAGTGGTTAGGAAAGTGCTTACAAGCCCGCTTGTCACCGTTGCGAAAATAATTACGAAACAGTAATAAATTATGGGGATAATGCAATCTTTAATTCTGAACTTATAGTGCCCCAAAGCGGACGGCAGAACGCACAGTCCGAACAATAAACAATGGGTTAAGCAGAAGTACAAAATGGAGTAGCTGCAAAATATGCCGTAGTTGGACATTTCGTCCTTGCCGAAGTATATAAATACGGTCAGCGCGCCCACGGCATGCACAAAGAAAGAAATTGCGTACAGCACGCGCTTTTTCAAAATTACCGAAAGGCTTGCCACATACACGCCCATATTGCAAATAAAAAGCGGTATTGCGCCGAACACAGTGTTGTAAACGTTGTACCCGTCGCCAAGCAACATCGAGTCCTTACAGTGATACTGAATAAGAAGAACTATCGCGCCCGCAACCAAATAGTCTTGCTGTTTTTTGCGGTCAAACCTTTTTAAAATATAATAGCAACCGACGGTGAACCCGACGAGTATAGCAAGCGCCAAAAAGTGCCAAAGCGTGAAGTTTCTGAACCTTAAAAAGCTATCTTGCGGAATAGAATTAATGTCAAAGAAGTTTTCGAATATGTTCAGCGGCATAACCGCGACTATTGCAAACGGAAGATAAATAAAGCTTTTTGCGCTTACTTTCCAGCCGTCCCGTATAAATAGCGAGGCGCAACAAATAAGCTCCAACGCCGCAGCAATAAAGAACAAAGCCATATTCGCTTCTTTCGGCATAAATTCGTTTATGCTTGCAAAAACCTTTTGCGCGGGCGACGCGTCGGGCGTCATCATCGTGATATCGAAGAAGGAACCGAACGTGCAACAGCCTACTATTACGAATACGGGCAAAAAGTACTTGGCTATATCGGCGCAACATTTCTTTTTATACCAAACCGCCAACGGCAGCAGCAACAGCCCGCATTTTTTCAGCCAATGGCATAAAACAAAGATGAAGTTAAATTCCCCTATTCGGTTAAATATGTAGTAATCGGACACCGTAAAGGTCAGTACCAACGATACGGCAAGGTATAGCCCCGTACAGACTTGCAATGTCACGTCGTTTATTCTTTTGAAATTCATAGCTATATTATAATGTAACCGGCGTTTCGTGTCAATGGAAAGTTTTGCCGCGTTAAGTAAAAATACTTGTAAAAGACCGCAAACGGTGGTATACTGTTAATAATAAAAAAATAAACGGAGATATATTATGGCAAAGATAACCAAGGACACATTAATTTCGGACTGCCTTAAAATAAACCCCAACAGCGCGGAAATCTTACAAGCTGTGGGTATGCACTGCTTGGGTTGCGCAATGGCGCACGGCGAAACTATCGAACAAGCCGTTTACGTTCACGGCAATGATTTGGACAAGGTGCTTGCAAAATTGAACGAAGGCGTATCCGACTGAAAATGAGCGGGAGAAAGCCCCCTTCCAAACCCGTGTTAATTGCGGCGATACTGCCGCTCTTTATCGCGGTCGCGGGGATGATAGCGTTTTCATATTTCGTATTACCCATATACGGTAACAACGTAAACGTAGCCTATTCGGACAAGTCCGATAAATGTTACATAATTTGATATTTCGGCATAAATTCAGCCCCGCCCGCGGTTTGTCCGCAGGCGGGGCTTTAAGTTTAGTAAAAGCTGGAAGTTTTGGCAAAATCTTTGCATTGCGGTCTCGTATGTTTTTCTGCTATACTTAAATCAACGGAGGTATAAGATGAAAAACAAAACCAAGAGATTTGCCGCAATAGCGGCTGCACTTGCAACCGCCGTTACTTTAAGCGGTTGCGCGGCGGCGAACGAGCCGCTCGATGAAGAGGTAGATATAGAAATAGATGTACGCGACCCCGAAACGGGTGAAGAAATTCCGCCCGAAATCGGGCAGCCCGGGGAGATTATCGAACCCGAAACGCCCGTGGTAGTGCCCAAGGTGCTGACGGTTTCATACGTCAACGTAACGTCGAACGGGGTAAATATCCGTTCGGGTGCGGGCACGGGATACGCTGTACGCGGCTCAGCGGAACAGTCAACCATGTACGCTTTGGACGGAGAAACTAACGGATGGTACAAAACGGGTTATAAAAACAATTCCGCATACATTTCGTCAAAGTATTGCAACATCGTGGAACTGGCGGCGAGTGATGACGAGCGTATAGAAGCGATAGTTGCGGAGGGCGCGAAGCTTTTAGGTACGGCGTATGTGTACGGCGCGGTAAGATATCACGACGGCAGCGGCAGAAAACTGAGCGGATTCAACATAAATTCGTTTGACTGTTCGTCGCTTATGCAATACATATTCTATATGGGAGCGCATGTGAATTTGCAAGTAAATACCCGCACTCAGATTTATCAAGGGAAGACGGTTTCCAAGTCGGAGCTTAAACGCGGCGACTTAATGTTCTTTACCAACGAGTCGCGTAAAAATCTGACGGGCGTTGAACGCGTGGGTCACGTCGCTCTATATCTCGGTGAAAATTGGATATTGCATACTGCAAGCGACTACGCTAAAATAGAACAAATTTCCGCAAAACGGTGGAGCTACTTCATACAAGGACAGCGGATACTGTAATGTAAAACAGAAGCCGCCCGCGCTTTTATAGCGCGGGCGGCTTTTAATTTATTCGTCACCGAAAAATTCTTCATAAGTGATATCGAAATATTTTATTATATTCTTTATTGCTGTAATATTCGGTTCGGTATTACCTTTTCCCCAATCCGAAACCGTGCGTGCAGAATATCCGAGTATTTTTCCCAACTCGCCTTGTGTAATATTCTTACTTTTTCTTAAATTTTTAATGTTTTCCGCTACTGTTTTCATACACCTAAACATTTTAGCGGATTTTCCGCCAAAACGGTTGACTTGGCGGAAAACCCGCTATGTGAACAAATGAATAAATCTATGATATCGGAGCTTGCACACAACGCTTATTATTGTGCCGAAAAAATAAAACTGAACGATAATAAGGAATATCAAAAAAATTACAGCGCTGCCAAAAATTTTTTGGAGCAATAACTTTACAAAAAACGACGGTGAATTATTCGCCGTCGTTTTTTTCTTTATCTTCAACTTTGCCCGTAATAAAGTCGCCCGTGGGGGGAGGGGGATTTGCGGCTTTTTCGTCGCGCTCTTGCATGCGTTTGCAAAGGAACATAAGCGCGGCAAATCCGCAAGCTCCCGCAAGGGGCAAAAATCCCCACCATAAAAAGTACACGAAAATAAATACGGTTACTGCAACGCACGCTACCGAAAGAATGCAAAACAAAATTCTTAAATTCTTAAACATAGCAATATAATATAACATTTTACGGCTAATGGCAAGCAAAAACGGCGGGGCGAGTTTTTGCCCCACCGTATAATTTAAATGCGGTTTCCGTTTTTATCCAACTTTCCGCCTAAGCAGCTAACCGTAACGCCGCCCGTTCCGATATTCCACGCTTCATCTTTTTCAACGTTTTTCCATTTGTCTGTCGTTCCGTTAAAAGTAACGTATTTCAACAACGCGCAATTAAAAAATACTTTACCTCCTACATGGCGCAGGCTATCGGTAAAAGTAACCGCGGCAAGGTCGGTACAGCTACAAAAAGCGTAGTCGGCAATATCGATGACTCCGTTCGGAACGGTCAAGCTGCTTAGCCCCGCGCAATTTCTGAAAGCTCCCAATCCAATTTTTGTAACGCTGCCGTCAGCGGGTATAACGCTGTTTTTGCAGCCTAAAATCAAGGTTTTGCTTTCGGTTTCTATCAAGCAGTTGCCGTTACTGTGATATTTCTTGTTGTCGCTTGCAACTTTAATACTTTCTATTTGCGGGCATTTATGGAAGGCGTTTTTGCCTATGTAATTAACGCGGCTGCCTATCGTTATGTGTTTTATAGGACACTCGTAAAACGCAAGCGAGCCTATCGAGGTTATGCGCCCGTCTATTTCAACGCTTTCCAAAGTGGAGCAAAAGCGGAACGCGTATTCGCCGATAGCCGTAACCGGCAGCCCGTTATGGGTGGAGGGAACGGTAAGCTTTCTGCCGCAGAACTTATTCGTGCTTGCAACGGTGTAACCGTCGTTGCCGCTATTTAGGTGGAAGATAAGGTTTAAATCTTCATAACAATCTTCGTATATTACGCCCGCATAGTTGTTTCTCATATTTCCGCTCCGAAAATTTATCTGCGGGCAAAAACAAAAAATAAGGGCGACCGTCAAGGTCGCCCGCATAAAGTACCCTAACAGTCGCCAAACAATCTTTTCTGTTTTTGCGGTATTAAAGTGTTGCACAAAAAAATCACAGAAAAATAGGTACCACTATGCCTATAGTAATACTGTGAAAATTTGCGCAAAAAATACCGCTTATTATTAGATTGTTTGGCAATCTCAGTATAACACGGATTTTTCAAATAATCAACCCTTTTTATTCAATATATAATACGCGCGCGCGTGCGCGCGTACGAAATTCATATCGTCATATGATTATACAAGAAAATGAATAAAATTATCTAAAAATGTCAAAAATTAACTTGCCCGAACTTTTTTAAAAAAATCAAAAAAGAATTTGACTTTAAAATTACCGTGTGTTATTTTATTTAGGCTGTCGCAAAAGGGGCGGGGTGATAAAACCGCGCAGCTTTTCAAAAAAATTCAAAATTCGATAAAAAATTCGTGAAAAATTTTTTAAAAAAGTTTTGAAATTCGCTTGACACTGTAATAATTAATATGATATTATAGACAAGCTCACCGAAAGGGCAGCCCGACTTTTTGTCGGTAAACGCAGTTTAAAAATTGAATAGAAGGAAACGAATATAAAAAAAGTTTCTGTCAATTAACTTTGAAGTACAAATAGTACCACAAAGCAAAGTCAGCATAGATAATGACTATAAATAGTCGAGATAGAGCCACGAACTTATAGTTCGGTTTTATACAATTAAACTTAAGAGTTTGATTCTGGCTCAGGATGAACGCTGGCGGCGTGCTTAACACATGCAAGTCGAATGTAGTTTACTACATGGCGGACGGGTGAGTAACGCGTGAGCAATCTGCCCATATCTGGGGGATAACAGTTGGAAAC
>CAJTKX010000003.1 GCA_910577055.1 uncultured Christensenella sp.
TTTGGGCGTTTTTGGCAGTTTTTTCCGCTTTTTGCATATACTAAAAATAAAAAATTAAAAATTAACCCCCTCATATACTTGACTTAGCTAAAATTTAGTGATACTATACAGACAGAAAAAGTTCACCTAATATAATAATAGGTGTATTTTTTTTACGCCCTTTTTTAGGGCGTTTTTTTAGTTTTCAAGCATTACTTCTTTAACGGAAATTTTATTAAGTTTGAACGAATAAGCAACCATAAGCGCGCAGTAAAGAGCTATAAAGCACGCAAGAGTAATAAATAAAACGGGAACGTTAAAATTGTATTCTGGCATTGCGTTTATGTCTTTATAGACGATATTAACCATAAGGCTTAAAAGCCCGAATTGATAACCCGTACCGACGGCAAAGCCCAAAAAGGCGAACGGAACAAATCCGCCGAACACGGACAAGGTGCACTCCTTAACCGAATAGCCGAAAACCTTCATCATTGATACGGTTTTAATATTGCTTTTTACAAGCGAGGTAACTGCCATAAACATGGTGGTTACGGCAAGCACTATGCCGATGCATAAAATCATGGCGCCCATAACTTCGGTTGACAGTTGCCACATTGACGCGCCCATTTGAACCATTGAGGAAAAACAGAAACAAGCAAAGGCAACGAAAAACGTTAAAAGCTTTTTGCTTGATAGCGTTTTAAAGCAACTTTCTACAAGGAAAGGTCTTTCTTTGCCCGCACGCGCGGGTTTTTCTTTATGCCTTTTCGGCTTGCGGTCTATCCTTCCCTTTAACATATCGCTTGTGGGGCGGCGGAGCGCAAAGTAAGCGTAACCACAAGCGAGCAGCGAATATATTACAGTCGGCACGAATACAAGCAGAACAAGCAGCGACGGATAAAAGTGAATATCGATTATAAGCGTATCGATTGTCAAGCTATCGTAAATGTAAGGCATTGCAATTTGCCCCGCCCCGTAGCCGAGCCCCGCGCCTATTAATACGCTAAGGCCGAATACCCAAAAACGAAGAGCGATTTTTCCCGATGCCCATCCCATTGCTTTGAGTATGCCGAGTTGCCGCATATGCCCGTCCACAAAAAGTTTTACATAGAAAACCGTCATAACGACGGCAATAAGCGCAAGGAAACAGCCGCTTATCGCACAAACGAGTTTTGCCGTGGCAAGCTGCGCGTCGTAAAGGGGCTGCTGCGCCTCGGTAACGGCGTCCTTTATGGCGATTGCGTCCAAATAGAAATTAAGAAAAAACGTACAAACGAAAACGGCGCAGAACGCAACAATCATTATGCCGAAAAGCTTCAAGCCGTCCTTAATACTTATAACCATATTACCACCCTATCTCATACGCAGTTTTAGGTGCGGAATTGCGTGTAACTTCTGTAATAACGCCGCTGTTCATTTTTATAACCGTATCTGCGGTTTCGGCAATGTTAACGTTGTGCGTTACCATAACCAACGTTATGCCACGCTCTTTTTGCATTTTTAAAATATAATCGAGAATTTCTCTGCCCGTCTTTTCGTCTAATGCTCCCGTGGGTTCGTCAAGAAAAAGCACTTGCGGACTTTTTGCAAGCGCGCGGGCTATACATACGCGTTGCTGCTCGCCGCCCGAAAGCTCGGACGGCTTGTTTTTTAATTTGTCTTGAAGCCCTACCGCCTTTATTACGTCTTTATAGTTTTTGTTGCGGGCAAGCTCCGCACCCATTTTTACGTTGTTTTCAACGCTTAAATGGGGCAACAAATAGTACTGCTGAAATATAAAACCGACGGTATTTCTTCTGAACTCGGTAAGCTGCTTTTCGGTCATTGCGGACAAGTCCTTTTCACCGTAAAAAACTTTGCCGCCGTCGGCGCGTTCAAGCCCCGAAAGGACGCTTAAAAGGGTGGACTTACCCGAACCCGAAGCGCCGAGAATGACAACGCGCTCGCCGTCCTCGATATCAAGCGAAACGCCTTTAAGCACTTCGACCGCGCCGCCGTTGTATGTTTTTTTAATATTTTCAGCTTTAATCATTTCTTTCCCTCCGCTTTGTATTTTCTTATTATGCTCGAACATACGTCCGTCAACATTGACGAAATTTCGTCTTGGGTAAAGCCGCAAACCTTAGTTGCAAGCAGCGTAGCTATCCCGTGCGAATATATCCACATATGCAAATAAATTTCCTTTGCCGTTTCCCGAGTAAAGCCGTACTCCGACTGTATCGTGCAAATTATCTTTTCGTAGTAGTTGTCGATACAGCTTAAAACCGTATCCAAATTCGGGATAACGTCGTTTTCCGTCATAAACAGAAGCTGAAACAGCTTAGGCTGCTCGGCGGCGAAACGAATATATCCCATACCCGAACCTTTAAAGGCTTGCGGACCGCTCATTTCTTCGTCCTCGTACTTCTCGTACAAATTTCTTGCGGCTATAATGACTTCTTCTTCTACCTCGCGCATACTTTCAAATACAGTGAAAATCGGGCGGGGCGAGCTGCCGAGTTCTGCGGCAAGCGAGCGCGCGGTCAGCGCGTCGAAGCCTTCGCGTTTAACAATGCCGAACGCGCTGTTTATTACTTCCTCTTTGGTGAATTTTGCTTTTGGCGGCATATTGCTCTCCTATTTAAAACTAATGTTTTGCAACACTTGTTTTAAATTATACCATAAAAAAATTACGCCGTCAACTAAACGGCGTAAATTCTTAAAAGTTTTAGTTGTTGCTTAAAAGCGCGGCTTCGAGGTCTTCAAACATTGTGTTAAGAGCTTGCAAGCCGCCCGAAGCGGTATACCAAGCGTCGGGGCTGTTCAAAACTATTATGTGGTTGTTTTGAGCTGCGGTTGTGGGCTTGGTAAGCTTGTTAACTATATCGTTTAAAACGCTGTTGTTATCCGTGCTTTCGGTGATAAAGCCTCTGTTAAGTACGAAAATATAATCGGGATTCAGTTCCATTATGGTTTCCCAATTGAATTGAGAACCGTGCTGACTGCCGCTGTCCGCGACCTCTTGAAGCTTAAAACCTACTTCGGTTGAAATTAAAGAGCATCTGCCGTTTGAACCGATTGCGGTTATCGATTCTGAGCTGTTGTACATAAGCACCATTGCGTTTTGAGGAGTAGCTGTGTTTGCGCCCGATACCTCTTTTAGGGCGGCTATTCTTCCGTCAAAGTCGTAATCGCCGAAAATTGCTTGCACCTCCGCGTCCGTTTTGCCGAAGATTTTTCTGACCGTTTCGGCGTTTTCAAGGGTGGTTTCTACAAGATTGCCCTCGGTCGCGGCAAGGTATACTACGGGGGCGATTTCTTCCATTGCCGCATAGTTTGCCGATTGTCTGCCGCCGATAAATATAATATCCGGCTCACTCTGCTGTAATTTTTCCATACTATACTGTTTGAGGTTGCCAAGGTCGACAATCTCACCCGAGGACATTTTATCCCAATAGTCTTGAAGGTAGTCGAGCGTACCCGAACAAGAACTGACCACTTTATCCCCCACGCCGTACAAGTCCATCATGTCGAGAACGGCATAGTCCAATATTGCCACGCGATTGGGGTTTAAAGGCACTTTTTTTGTTTCCTTTTGAGCATTTTCGTTAAGGCAAGTTATTTCTATCAATTCGCCGTCCCAACCGTCATCTTCGGCAGAGCATGCCGCAAACGCGCTGCACGCGCCAAGCGCTACGGTTGCAGTAATTAAAGTTGCAATAAGTTTTTTCATTTTTATTCTCCTTTTTTATAAAAATTAATTCAGGTTAAGTTTTTGAATATATTTTTGCCGTCAAAAATATATTGACAGCGGTTTACCTTCTATTTCGATAATTTCGAAATCAACGCCGTAAATTTCGGTTAAGTTTTCCTTGGTCATCACCTCCTTAACTGTTCCGTATCTTGCTATTTTCCCGTCCTTCATCGCACATACATAGTCCGAGTAGAAAGCCGCATAATTCAGCTCGTGAAGCACTAAAATTACGGTTTTACCCAATTCGTCACAGAGCTTTCTTACAGTACGCATCAAGTTCCGTGCGTGATAGATGTCTAAATTATTGGTTGGCTCGTCTAAAAGTACATAATCGGTGTCTTGCGCAATAACCATTGCAATAAGCGCGCGTTGCCGCTGTCCGCCGGACAGCTCGTCAATGTACTTACCCTCCATTTCCTTTAATTCCATATAATCTATGGCTTTATCTATTTGCGCGATATCTTCTTTTGTGAGCCTACCCGACGAATACGGAAACCGCCCGAATGCTACCAACTCGCGTACTGTCAACTTCATTTGAATGTTGTTTGTCTGCGTCAAAATCGCAAGGCGCTTTGCAAGCTCCTTACTCTTCCATTTAGCTATATCTTCGCCATCGAAATCAACTATGCCCTCGTCCCTTGCAATTAGCCTTGAAATTATGCCCATAACGGTGGATTTGCCCGCGCCGTTCGGACCGATAAGCGAAGTTACCTTGCCCTTTTCAACCTTAAAATCGATATTATCGACTACCGCTTTTCCGTCGTATTTTTTTATTAATTTACTGACTTCCATATCTATACCTTTAAGCCTTCTTCTTTCTGAGTAATAAGAACAAGAAATAAACTCCGCCGATAAGCGAAACGAAAACGCTTACGGGCACCATATTGTTAAATACATGCTCTACAAGCACTTGCCCGCCGATAAGCACCAACATACCGAAAAGCGTTGAAGCGAGAATAAGCTGCCAATGCTTATAGGTTTTTAAAAATTCCCGTGATAAATTTGCTATAATAAGTCCAAGGAACGATAGCGGTCCTACCATTGCGGTTGCGATTGCAATATAAAGAGTTGTGGCAAGAAGCAGATGCCTAACGCTTTTATCGTAATTTACTCCTAAATTTATAGAGTGCTGTTTGCCGAGGTTCATTACGTCGAGAACACGGATATCGCGCCACGCAAGCAAGGCGACCCCCGCCAAAAGCGCAGCGGAAAAAATAAGAATTTCCGCATTTACGTTATCGAAGCTTGCAACTATTTGGGTTAACAGAACTTCGTAATCGGTGGGGTCCATTACCATTACGACGGTGCTTTGAATACTGCCGAAAAGCGAAGTAAGCACCGTGCCTATAAGCAATATGTAAAGCACGTTATGGTGTGTAAGCTTGAACATAAAATTGTAAACAACTGTCGCAATTACCGCCATTACGACAAGCCCGACCGCAAAGGAAAGGTTAGCGTTTACAACTAAAATACTACCTATACCAGCGATGAATACTATTGCCGTATGCGTAACTGTATATAGGGTGTCTATGCCCAATAAGCACGGGGTGATAATACGGTTATTGTTTATGGTTTGAAAAACCACCGACGCCGCGCCTATTGCAAACGCTGCAAGCGCCATGGCAATTAACTTGGGTATTCTTATTCTCATTGAATACTCAATGAATTTTAATTTTGAAAAATTTAGCCCGATAAGTAAAAACAATATTATACACACAGCCACAATTGAAGCTAAAACGATAAGCTTTATTGCGTTGTGGCGAGCGGCTTTTTTATCAACTACCAACCTTTGGCGTTTTTCTTTTACGGGTTTTATCGCAGCTGCCGCTTTATCCATTGATTGCGCCCCTCCTCTCTTTGAGTTTACCCACTATTAACCCTACCGATTTGTTGCCGAACTTCATTCTGTAAATTATCGTTAGAATATACAAAATGCTGCCGACAATGCCGACTATCATTTCTATGGGGACTTCGAACGGGCGAGTAACCGTGCGTGCAATGATATCGCAGACAAGCACAAACAGTGCGCCTAAGAGCGCAGTATCGGTAATAGTGCCCTTTATTCTGTCGCCCTTGAACATTGCTATTATGTTCGGAATAATAAGACCGATGTAGGAAATTTGCCCGACAATGACTACGACAGAAGCAGTTATCATTGCCGAAATCGATATACCGAAAAATAAAACCAAGTTATACTTTACGCCGAGGTTGGTTGCAAAGTCCTTGCCCATTCCCACAATGTTGAAGTAATTTGCGAAGATTATCGCAAGAATAACCATAGGCACAACCAAGTAAACTATTTCGTATCTTCCCGTCATTATAAGCGAAAAGTTACCCGTCATCCAGCTCGAAAGCTGTTGCGTCATATCGAAACTGTACGCAATAAAATTGGTGACACCCGTTATAACGTAACCGAGCATAATACCAATAAGCGGCACCATAATAACATCTTTAAACTTAACGCGCTGAATAAATGCAACGAAAATCCAAGTGCCGCCCATTGCGAATACGAAGGCTATTGCCGCGAAGCTCCACAGCGTTGCGTTCGGAATTATGAGCGCCGCCACTACCAAGCCAAGCTGGGAGGACTGTATTGTAGCGCCCGTTGTCGGAGAAACGAACTTATTCATACAGAGCTGTTGCATAATTAATCCCGCTACGCTCATACCCACGCCCGTACAAAGAATTGCAAGAAGCCGCGGAAGCCGTGAGTCGAGAAACACTATGCGCTGCACTTCGTCGCTGAATATTTTAGTAATATCCAAATCCACCGCCCCGATAAACAGCGAGCCTAACGATATACCTACAAGCAACACAGCAAGCACTATCGTTGACAAATGGTTCATAAAGAATTTTTTCATTACAAATTACCCTAATAAATTAACCACAGTTAAGTTATTTTGTAAAATTAAACCGCACCGCTTGTATCACAGAATATACAAGAGATACGGTCCCTTTTTCTGCCCCGTTTTTCCGAGAATTATTTAAATAACGTTTATATATTAACCTTGGTTAATAAATATGTCAAGAAAATTAACTTGGGTTTATAAAACTTTTTTAAATTTTTTTCTCTGATTATAGGATAGTTATTTTTTTGACGTCGTCGGTTAACACCGGTTCGCCGGTTTGACCGCTTATTACGACGTTTTTAAGTACTACTTTTTCAACGCATCTAAAATCAAGACCTTGATTTTTCACCGCAATGTTTTGTTCTCGCATTGCCGGATAACCCTCTCCCGCATTCTCGTCGTATGTGAAGCTGACGTGGTCGAAAGTTATACTTTTTATGGGCGCTTCGGGTAAACCGTAGAAAACAGCCGCGGCGTAGGCAACGCCCGTACAAACCATATCTTTAAACACAAAAGAGCCTATAAGCGGCGTTCTTTCGTCTACGGGAAGCTTTTCGGTTGACCAAACGTATTCCGTGTGACCCGTTTCGTCGCCCATATTGTAGTACATATTAATGACGAACGGCACTTTGACGTTTTTCATCACTATGTCCGAAAAAGTTACGCCGTCACACTTGCCTATTCGTCCTCTGCCGCGGCGAGTCTTAATTCTAAGCCCCCTATCGGTGCCCTCGAAAAGGCACTTGGAAACGCTTACTTCCTCTATGCCTCCCGAAAGCTCGCTGCCGAACACGACTCCGCCGTGCCCCTCGCGCATAAGGCAGTTTCTTATTGTTACGCCCTTGCAAGGCGTTTTATATCGTTTTGCCAGCTCGAAAGTACCCGATTTAAGCGCAATACAGTCGTCGCCGACGGAAATTTTAACGCCCACTATCTCAACGCTCGTGCAACAGTCGGGGTCGATGCCGTCCGTCGTTGGCATATCGGGCGAATTTTCCAAAACTAAATCGTACAGCTTTACGTTATTGCAAAAATAGGGGTGGATATTCCAACTCGGGGTGTTTCTTACAGTAATTCCTAGCACCGTAACGCCGTCGCAGCGGTTGAAAAACAGACCGCGCGGACGCCAAGCGCCCCTTTTTATTCTATGGTTGAAGTACCAATCGCCTTGGGCTGCGCCGCAGTCGATTTCGCCCTCACCTATAATAGCGATATCGTTTTGCGCATACGCGGTAAAGACAGATGCAAAGCAGTCGTCCTCTTCGCCTTGCCACGCACCGATATTGCGGCGGCTGTTAATACCCTCTATCACTCCGGGCAATATAGGATAATCGCCGCGCGCCGCAGCTGCGCAAATTTTTGCGCCTTTTTCAAGATAAACAGTGATACCGCTTTTCAAAAATACGGGTTTTAAAGAGTATTGCCCCGCGGGCACGGTTAAAACGGAATTTTCGGGCAAGCAATTCATTGCAGCGGTAAACGCGCCCGTGTCGTCGTGTATTCCGTCGCCTACGGCTCCGAACTTTAAAACGCTCATTTCAACGTTCGGCTGAGTAGTTCTGAATTTTACGCTTTCGCTGTTCACCTTGCAAACATAGTCGGTATTCGGCGCAAGTCCGAACACCGAAAAAACGTTGCGGTTCTCTTGCCGAACGAGTTTGTCGTTTAATTCGATTAAAAAGTTGCTGCCGCCGAAATACGGAGATAAATTCCCGTCAAGTTCGAACGTTGCGCTTTTTGGCGTCAATGCAAGTATTCTCATAAATTATACCGTTATCACTCCGATTATAAATACAGTAACGAAAATGGTTACTATCGAGCATAAGCTCGTCCACACGACAAGTTGTGTAGCAAGCTGCTCATCGTTTTTCATCTCGCCCGCCATAATCGCGCTTGAAACGGCAACGGGCGTGCCGAATAGAGCGATAAGCGTCGGGTAAACGTCTGCGCCGAAAGTGAAAAGGTCGGTGTATGCGCTTAAAAGAATTGCAACGCCTATACCGATTAGCGGAGCTAAAAGCACCCGCCAAACCGTGCCGACGATAATTTCCTTAGTCATACCCTTTACGGCTTTAAACTCGAACTGACCGCCTAAAACTATCAGCGCAAGAGGCGAAGCTATCGCCTTTAAATTGCTTGTGCAAGTGTAAAGAAATTTTAAATGTACTTTGAAACTGAAAACTATTTCACCGCCGCAACAAGCCCTTTCTATTTCCCTTACGGCTACGAAAACAAGCCCGACCACGACGCCGATAATAAGCGGATTTTTAACTATATTTAAAAGAATATTCTTAATGCTGTGTTTGGACTTGGTCGCTACCACCCCCGGTGACGACAGCGCGCCAGCTTCCATTGCCGTGTTTTGCACGGGTTCGGCGGGTTCTTCTTCTGCGAAAATAGACAAAGCAATCACTGCTAAAATATTAAATATCGGTATAGAAAATGCCGAAACAATACTTGCAAGCCCCTCGTCGCCGCCTAAGCTTCCGACCAACGCAAGCCCGATAATGGCAAAGTTGCTTCTGAACGAACATTGCAGAATTACGCCGCGCCTATTCTTCTTTTTTGTGCTTAAAATAGCCGTTATAAGCCCCAAGCCGAATATCACCAAAATTGCGATTACAGCATAAATCACAACGTCCCAACGGATATCCGAAAAGCTGCTCATTCCGTCGTATACATTGATAAACAACATACACGGCAGACAAACTTTAAAGACAAACTTGTTGCCGATTTTAACGAAGCTATCGTTTAAAAATTTGAAACGTTTTAAAAGATAGCCCAAAAGAATAAGCAAAATTATAGGCACTACGGCGTTTATTGAAGTTACTAATACATCTATCATATTTATCCGCCTAATTTTACCAAACCGATAATATTTTGTCAATTATAGCGAACGGAAATAAAAAAACCCGCACAAAACTGCGGGTTTATATAATTGATAATATTATTTTATACTATGCCGTGAGCCATCATTGCGGTTGCAACTTTGATAAAACCCGCGATATTTGCGCCCATTACATAGTTGCCGTCGTAGCCGTACTCTTTTGCTGCTTTATCGATATTGTGATAAATATTGACCATAATATTTTTCAACTTTTCGTCAACCTCTTCGAACGACCAGAACATTCTACCCGACGATTGAGCCATTTCCAAAGCGGAAGTTGCTACACCGCCGGCATTCGCCGCCTTTGCCGGTAAGAATACTACGCCGCCGTTTTGGAAAACGGATATTGCTTCGAGCGTGGAAGGCATATTTGCGCCCTCGGCAACGTATTTTACGCCGTTTTTGACAAGGATTTTAGCGGAATTTTCATCAATTTCGTTTTGGGTAGCGCAAGGCAGAGCGACGTCGCAAGGGATAGTCCAAATACCGCTGCACCCCTCTTTATAAGTTGCGCCCGCAACTCTTTCGGCATATTCCTTTATGCGCCCGCGCTTTACTTCCTTTATATCTTTAATAATATCGAGCTTGATGCCGACGGGGTCGTAAATATATCCGTTGCTGTCATACATTGCAACTACTTTTGCGCCGAGACTTTGCGCCTTTTCGCACGCGTAAATTGCAACGTTACCCGAGCCGGAAATAATTACGGTTTTGCCTTTAAAGCTGTCGCCGCGCGCTTTCATTGCCTCGGCAGTGATATACACAAGCCCGTATCCCGTAGCCTCGGTTCTTACAAGGCTGCCGCCGTAAGCAAGCCCTCTGCCCGTCAATACGCCAACGTGTTCGTTGCGTATTCTCTTATACTGTCCGAAAAGATAGCCGATTTCTCTGCCGCCAACGCCTATATCGCCCGCGGGAACGTCGGTATCGGCACCTACATGACGGTAAAGCTCGGTCATAAAGCTTTGGCAGAATGCCATGATTTCCCTATCCGATTTGCCCTTGGGGTCAAAGTCGGAGCCGCCTTTTCCGCCACCTATCGGCAAGCCCGTTAAACTGTTTTTTAAAATTTGCTCCAAGCCCAAGAACTTGATAATCGAAAGATTCACCGACGGGTGAAATCTAAGCCCGCCCTTATAAGGTCCTATCGCGCTGTTGAATTGCACGCGGTAACCTTTGTTTACATGCACCTTGCCTTTATCGTCTATCCAAGGCACGCGGAACATAACAACTCTTTCGGGCTCAACAAACCTTTCCAAAAGTCCCGCAGCCTCGTACTCGGGGTGCTTGTCAACCACGGGCGCAAGCGTAGTTAAAATTTCCGTTGCCGCTTGATGAAATTCCGGCTCGTTAGGGTTCAGCTTTTTAAGGTTTTTTAAAACTTTTTCGACGTAATTCATAATTCTCCTTAAACTCCGTTTAGATTATCGCCTTAATTATATCACTGCTTTCATAAGTTATCAATTTTAAATTACTTAACAGAGGTATAAGCGTAAATTATAAAAGAAAACGGGGCATTAAGCCCCGCCGTGTTTTATTTGAAATAAATCTTTTGCGCAGTGTTATAAAAAATATCTTGCATCTCACTATCGATAAACACTCCGCCGTTAACGATGTAGTTTACAAGATGAGAATAGCTGTCGCGGGCAAGCGTCGACGGCATATCGCTACCGAACATAATTTTGTCCGCGCCAACTGTTGCTTTTGCGATTTTTAAGTGTTCTACCGCACTCTTGTATGGATAGGTTTCGGGTTTCTGATTGCTCGGAAGCGAGGAAATATCGAAATAAATATTTGGTTTTTTTAACTTTTTAAGCGCCGCTTGCAACAATTCGGCGTCACCCCTTTGCGGCGCCAACAAATGACATAACACAAATGTCAGTTTCGGATATTTTTCCGCAACCGCCGCAACCGCGTCCACTTGCCAACTCGGCTCGGACGGTCTGCCTATATCGAGCACTACCGTCAAACCTTTTTCTTGAGCGTGAGCATAGCAAGCGTTCATAACTTCTCCGTCAATATCGACGGGCGGACGATTCGCCATTAGTCCCGAGCCGGTGGAAAGCTCGAACTTAACTATTTTAAAGCCCAAGTCAGCGAAAAGATGTTTTCGGATTTCGTCCGCCTTAACGCAAAACGGGTCATAGGTTGCCGCGCCCACGAAACGGACGGGGTATTTTTTTACCGCCGCATAAGTGTATTCGTTATGGAAGCCCAACCAATTGCTTTGCAAAAGTACGGCTTTTTCAACGCCGTGTTCGTCCATAACGCGCAAAAGCGCCTCGGGCGAAACGCCAATATCACCCATATAGGGCGGGAACATTTGAAATATTTCACCCGTGGAGTACTGAGCTTGCCCTCCGCCGACAGCCCTCAACTCACCGCGGGAAGTGAAACCCGCAACATATTGCGCAATGTGCGCGTGCGCGTCTATAATTTTCATTTTTGCACCTTCTTTTTGGGTTTCGGTTCGGGAAGCTCCGAGTACATTTCTTCAAACAATTTCCTCAAAAATTCGCCGTCATCTATGTTTTCGACCAAAATCAATGGCTTTGCGCCGTCGTAAGGCGGCTGATATTCCGCGTCGGGTAAAAGCCTTTTTGAGCTGTCTATAGGCTTAATCAAAAGGCGGTTGTCGCAAATATCGCCAACCAATTTGCCCTTGTAATAAACAAGATATTCCCCCATCATAGGGCGAAAAATCAGTCCCTCGGCATTAAATTGTTCCGAAATATAATTTATAAAATCTTTACTCGTCGCCATAACCGTTCCTCTCCGTAGGTATTTCAAGTTTTCCAAGCGCGTTCAAAAATATTCCGTCTTGCAGCATAGTGCCGTCGTCGAAAACGGTTGCTATGCTTCTTCCGTTTTTATGTATAAATTCTATTTTTGTTTTTTGCCCAAACGGACGCATATACACGCAAGCTACCGTTTCCGCCTTAATGACTACCGCCTTTTTGAATAGCTTAATATATCTGAATTCTCCGTCTTTTAAGGAAAACTCCTCTTTATAATAAGCGAAAAGTCCTAAAACCGATGCGGTTAACGCAGCCGTGGGAAAAACTTCTATAAACCAAATTAAATTCACTTTTAAGTAGATTTTGAAGGCAACGATAATTAAAATCATCATAAGCGCAATTGCAACCGAAGTTACGGTAAACGCAACGGATATTTTAAAAGTTATCGGCTTGTTTTTTATAGTGAATTCAACTTTGTCCATGAGATAAAAAACGCCCTCTTAAAAAAGTTTAAAACAAATGGCAAGGATTTATCCTTGCCATTTGTTTTGGCGCGGAGAAGAGGATTTGAACCTCCGGACGGGTATTAGCCGTCACACGATTTCCAATCGTGCGCCTTAAACCGCTCAGCCATCTCCGCATTGCCTTAATAATTTTATATGATAATTGTCAAAAAATCAACTCATTTAATGAAATTATTATTAATTTTTATTTGACAATTGTTTTTTTTTACTTTATACTCGTTTTATGGTATAGGACTTTTGGAGTTCACGCAAATACCCACGCGGTTAAAACCGCATTATTGATTGAGTTAAAAGCTCAAATTTTATAAGTTGATTACTTTATAATCAAAGCCTTGAAAGGCGTCACTTGTGAAACGGTCAATAAGAGTAGTAAAAGTATTTGCTATATAGACTCTAAAAATCCAAAACACGATAGATATATGTGCACGACTGCATATTTTGTTAGACGACTTTTCAAGCCGTCTTTATTTTTTTATTAGGAGAACCGAAATGAGCAAAAGCGAAAACATTATCGAGCTTATCGACGTGAGAAAGGTATTCGACGATGACACCATAGCGGTTGACAACTTCAATCTTGAAATAAAAAAAGGTGAATTTGTAACTTTCTTGGGTCCTTCGGGCTGCGGCAAGACAACGACCCTTAGAATGATTGCGGGATTCGAACTGCCGACCTCGGGTAGAATTTTATTGAACGGCGAGGACATAAGCCGTTTACCGCCCAATAAGCGTCCCGTAAATACGGTTTTCCAAAAATATGCCCTCTTCCCCCACTTGAACGTGTATGAAAATATCGCATTTGGGCTGCGACTTAAAAGAATTGAAAACACCTACGCGAACGACAAGGGCGAAAAATATACAAAAAAAGAAAAGCTGACTAAAGCCGAAATAGACAAAAAAGTGAAAAAGGCGCTGGAAATAGTTGACCTCGAAGGGTTTGAAAAGCGCAGCGTTTCCACGCTTTCGGGCGGGCAGCAGCAGCGTATCGCCATTGCGCGCGCTATCGTAAACGAACCCGAAATACTTCTTTTGGACGAGCCGTTGGGCGCGCTTGATTTGAAGATGCGCAAGGAAATGCAGACAGAACTTAAAAATATGCATAAAAAGCTTGGCATAACGTTTATTTACGTTACTCACGACCAAGAAGAAGCCCTTACCATGTCCGATAAAATAGTGGTTATAAACGACGGCGACATTCAGCAGACGGGCACCCCTACCGAGATTTATAACGAGCCTATTAACACATTCGTTGCAGACTTTATAGGCGAAAGCAACATATTTAACGGCACGGTCGTTGGCAACTTGAAAGTCAAGTTTTGCGGAGCGACTTTCGACTGCCTTGACGATTATGAGATAAATCAGCTTGTGGACGTAGTAGTCCGCCCCGAGGACATTAAAATTTGCAAACCCGGCGAGGGACAGCTTAAAGGCACGGTCATTTCTTCGGTTTTCAAGGGCGTGCATTACGAAATTACCGTAGCTATCGGAAAGTTCGAACTTGTCATTCAAAGCACCTCCACCGCCCCCGTCGGCAGCGTTATAGGGCTTAGAATAGAGCCGGACGGCATTCACCTTATGGAAAAGGTTTACACCGTCAACAAATATGACGGCGAAATAACCAAAAACAATACGGTCAAGTTCGGCGACGGCGAATTCGAGTGCGACGTGACCCGGCTTTATCCGGCTTCACATTTGGACGAAGAGGGATATCTTATCACCGCAAGCGGCGAAAAGCTTGACCTTACGGGCGTAGAAGTTGACGTTGAAGTAGACACCCACGATATTCAGATGAGCGACGATAAGGACGCGGGCGGCGCGCAAGGCAACATTATTTCTATGATATATAAGGGCGACCACTACCGCTATATCGTCCGTACCGAAGAAAACGAGGAAGATTACGTTCTGTCTTGCCCCGATACTTGGAACACGGGCGACTTGGTAGGAGTTATTATCCCGAAAGATAAAATCAAGCTTACGTTAAAGCCCGTAGGAGATGACAAATAAAATGAAAGGTCTGCGTTTTAACCGAAAACACCTATGTATACCCTACGCAGTGTTTTTGATTTTGTTTGTAATTGCACCGCTTATCGTTATAGTTTACTATGCGTTTACCAACGGACAAGGGCACTTCACTTTTGATAACTTCGTGAACTTTTTCACAAGCACGAAAACCTTGGGCACGCTTTTGTACAGCTTTTCGGTGGCGATTGTTACGACCGCCGTTTGCCTTGTGATAGCCTACCCCACCGCATACATTCTTGCGAGAAGTAAATTGAAAAAAAAACATGTGCTTTTACTTTTGTTTATCCTACCTATGTGGATAAACTTTACGCTGAGAATTACCGCTTTGAAAGAGGTTTTATCCGTCATAGAGGGCAACATCTCCGTCTACCCATTTTTAAACTCCGTAATAGGTATGACTTATGACTTTTTGCCGTTTATGATTTTGCCCTTATACACTTCATTGCTTAAACTTGACAACAGCCTTTTAGAGGCGGCTTCAGACCTCGGCGCAAACAAAGCAACGGTATTTTTAAGGGTTACCTTGCCCCTTTCTATACCCGGAATTGTTTCGGGTATTACAATGGTACTTTTGCCCTCGATGACGAACTATGTCGTCTTGGATATGATGTACAATAACACTTATATAATGGGCAGCCTTATCGGAAGCTATTTCAGCGCATACGATTGGAACAACGGTTCATTGATATCCTTAGTCCTTCTTATAATTATATTTATAGTAACGCTTGTTACAAATAGGTTCAGCGATAAAGACACCGACACAAAGGGGGCGATTTTATGAAAAAGTACTTACCCGTAATTTGGCTCGCCCTCGTTCTTCTGTTTATATACATTCCGATTTTGGTACTTGCGGTTTACAGCTTTTCACAAGCCACCGTCGTTGGCGCGGGAATGGGCGGATTTACTTTTGATAACTATATTAATCTGTTTAAAAACGAAGAGCTGAGAAGTATGATTTTCGGCACGGTTCTTCTTGCGTTTGTCTGCGCGTGCATTTCTACTGTGCTTGCAACGTTCGGCGCGATTGGAACTTTTTATTCCAAAAAATTACCTAAAACGTTGATAAATACGGCGAATCAGATACCAGTAGTCAATGCGGATATAGTAACGGGTTTTTCGCTTTGTATTCTGCTTATAGTTATGCTTAAAATAAGCAAGGATACCTATATTCCTTTGGGTATCGGACACGTTGTTTTGACCACTCCTTTCGTCTATCTTTCGATACTGCCTAAGTTGAAGCAAATGGATAACAGCTTATACGAGGCGGCTTTGGACTTGGGCGCAACGCCCGCGCAAGCTCTGTTTAAAGTAGTACTGCCACAACTTATCCCCGGCATACTTTCGGGTTTTATGCTTGCGGTTACCCTTTCTTTGGATGATTATTTTGTAACCACTTACACCAAGCCCTCTGCTTTCGATACAATAAGTACCTATGTCGTAAACGCAACAAAGGGCAGCCAGACCGAAGTAAAAACCGCACTTTGGGCACTATCGACTTTGATTTTCTTGATTGTTATAGCCGCTGTTGTAGTTATGAACGTTATGGCCGGCAGAAAAAAGGAGGCCAAGCGTGAAAAGATTTAAAATGATTTTATCCGTCGCCTCAGCCGTAAGCCTTTTCGGGGCGTCAATCTTGACGTTTGCGGGTTGTGCTAACAACGAAGAAATTATAACATTGCGCGTGTGCAATTGGGAAGAATATATTGACCTCGGCGGTTGGGACGAGGAAGAACGCATAGACCTTGATAGCGGCGACATCTTCGGCGTAAACACGATATACGACGACTTCGCGGAATGGTTCAACGAAACGCACGATTTTAAAGTTAAGGTCGAGTACTCCACTTTCGGCACGAACGAGGACTTATACAACCGTTTAAGCCTTGGCGACGTTTACGACGTTGTCTGCCCCTCCGACTATATGATAATGAAATTGCTTGCAGAGGATAAATTGGAAGAATACTCGGAAGAATTTGCAAGCGGAGAATACTCGGCGAACGTTTCGCCTTATATTGACGGTGTATTTACGCAATACGGTTGGGATAAGTACGCTGCTTGTTATATGTGGGGAACTACGGGTATAGTTTACAACCCCGAAAAAATCGATGACGTTGCAGACGTTTCAAGTTGGAATATTCTTTTAAACGATAATTATAATCGGCAAGTGACGATAAAGGACAACGTGCGCGACGCGTATTTTGCCGCTTTGGGCATAATTAACAGCGAACTTTTGACAACGCAGCAGTTTGATACCGACGCTTTAAGCGACATTATGAACGCTACCGACAGCGAAACGATTGCGAAAGCCGAAGATGTTTTAAAACAAATTAAGGACAACGTATATTCTTTCGAAACGGACGCGGGCAAGGCGGATATGGTTACGGGCAAGGTCATTGCCAACTATCAGTGGTCGGGCGACGCAATAACCATTTTGGACGAAGCCGACGCAGACGGCACCGAGCTATGGTATTCGGTACCCGACGAGTGCGCAAACCTTTGGTTCGACGGTTGGGTTATGTTAAAGAACGGAATCGACGGCAACGAACAAAGAAAGACCGCCGCGGAGGCGTTTGTAAACTTCCTATCCCGCCCCGACAATGCCATAAGAAATATGTATTACATAGGATACACCTCCGCCATTGCCGACGAAACCGTGTTCGAATATCTCGATTGGAACTACGGTGCGGAGGACGGCGTTGAAACTATCGAGTACAATGTAAGTTATTTCTTTGGGGACGACGGCGAATATGTTATTTACGCCGACGCGAACGACTTCGAAATGGACGAAAACGATGAAATCAATCGCGGCAGACAACTGTTTGCGCAGTACCCGCCCGAAAACATTAAAAGCCGCAGCGTAGTTATGCGCGACTTCGAGGACAAACTTACCGAAATAAACCAAATGTGGATTAACGTAAGGTGTTTGGACGTTATGGATATATCACCCGTAACGATTGGAATTATTTGCGGAGCCGTTGGATTTATTGCTATAGCGGGCGTTTTGTACGGGTTCAGATACAAGCTGTTTATTAAACACAAACCCAAAAAGGGATTTAAAAAAGTAGACGAATAAGAACAAGCCCCGCCGATGAATCGGCGGGGCTTGTTTTATAATTTATGATATTACTCTTACTACGGAAAGGACTTTTGCAACCCCTTCCGACGCGTTTAATTCGTCAACCGTCTTTTTAACGTCGTTTTCGAAAGTCGTGTGGGTAAGTATTATAAGAGGCACTTGTCCGTCCTCCGCTTTCTCTTGAATAACTTGCGAAATACTTATGCCGCGCTTTGTAAAGTGCGAGGTGATTTTGGAAAGCACGCCCGCCTTATCCTTTGCAGACAGTCTTAAATAGTACTCGCTTTCAAAATTTTTAATAAATTTAGTGGTCAGGTCGGCTTTTTCGGTATTATTGAACGTCGAATAATTATTGCCTTGATGCGTAGCGCAATAGATTATATCGCCCACGATTGCGCTGCCCGTAGGCAACGCGCCCGCGCCGCGGCCGTAAAGCATAACGTCCTCTACCCCGTCGCCCGTGATATACACTGCGTTGTAACTGTCGTTGACGCTTGCAAGGGGGTGTGTAGATTTAATAAACGCGGGATGAACGCGAACTTCGATGCCGTGCTCGCCGTTTTTGCCTATTGCAAGCAGCTTCATAGCATAACCGAAATGTTTGCCGTATTGAATATCTACCGGGTCAACGTCAGTAATACCCTCACGGTAAATTTCAGTATACGGCACTTTTGTGTGAAAAGAAAGGCTTGAAAGTATCGAAAGCTTGTAGACCGCGTCGTAACCCTCCACGTCGGAAGTAGGATTTGCCTCTGCATAACCGAGCTTTTGCGCCTCCTTCAACACTTCGCCGTAAGGCGCGCCGCAGTCCGCCATTTTTGTAAGAATGTAATTAGTGGTGCCGTTTATAATGCCCGTCAAAGAGATTATTTTGTTGCCTTGCAAGTTGTCGAGAAGCGCGCGAATAACGGGCACGCCGCCAACGCAAGTCGCTTCATAGTAAAGACCGCAATCATTCTTTTTAGCTACTTTTTCAAGCTCGTGACCGTACTTGCAGTACAGTTCTTTATTGGAAGTAACTATTGATTTACCCGAATTAAGCGCGGCAAGCACGAATGTTTTAGCGGGTTCGATACCGCCCATTGCCTCAACGACGATATCTATTTCCGAATTCGAGCAGATTTCCGCAATATTGGATGCAATTTTACTCTCCTCGACGCCGAGGGAAAGCGCGCGCTCACGGTTAAGCTCCATTACCCCCTCGACGGTTATATCCAAGCAGTGGTTTTTCTTGTAAAATTCTCTGTGCTCGGTCAAAATTTTATAAGTTCCGCTACCGACAACTCCAAGCCCGAGAATTGCCACCCCGACTTTTTTCATTCTATTCCTCCGTGTAGTTAAGGTTATACAAATATTTCAGCCCGTCAAGCGTCAACAATTTGTCAACCTCGTCAATGCAAGTTATTTCCTTTGCGATAATCTCGGAAAAACCGCCCGTTGCTATAACGGTCACCTTTTCGCACTTCATTTCGCGCTTAATCTTTTTAACGATAAACTCGACAAGCCCCGCAAACCCGTAAAATATACCCGATTGCATATTGGTTACTGTGTTTTTCCCGATTACACTCGAAGGGCGCTCTATCTCTACCCTCGGCAGCTTAGCCGTGCCGTTGACAAGGCTATCCAAAGAACCCTTTATTCCGGGCGCAATGACGCCGCCGATAAAATCGCCCTTTTCATTAATTACGTTGAAAGTCGTCGCCGTACCGAAATCAATGACTATAAGAGGGTAACCGTATTTTTTGACTGCGGCAACGTTGTTAACAACCCTATCCGCGCCGACTTCCTTTGCGTTGTCTACCTTTAAGTTTAACCCCGTTTTCAAACCCGGCGCAAGCATCATCGGCTTTATTTTAAGGTAAGTTCTGCACATTCTGTCCAAAGTATAGTCAAGTTGCGGAACGACGGACGAAATTATCCCGCCCGTAATATCGTTGGGTGATATACCGTTGTTGCCGAGTATACTTATAAGCTGACCGCCGTACTCGTCGGAAGTCTTTTTATGCTCGGTCGCAACGCGGAAACTGAGTTTCAGCGCATCGCCGTCGAACACGGCAAATTTTATGTTGGTGTTGCCAACGTCAAGACAGATTATCATTTTCAGAAACGCTCTCCGCATTTTCGATAAGTTTTTGAGGTTTGTGAATAAGCGTGTGGTTAACTTTTTTAAGCACCGCAACGTAAACGGGCACAAGCACAAGACACGCAACAAGTTCAATAGGGAAATAAATCGAAACGGCAACGCTCATTATGGCTGTAAACGAGCCCATAAAATCTCCGCTCCAAATATTAATCGCAAAAAGATATAAAACTGTATTTGTAAGCGACCCCACAACGCCGGCTATCGCGGCGGGGATACTTTCCCTAACGAATACGCTTTTAGCTTTTTTGAACAGCTTCGAAAGCCCGAAATACGTCCAATAAGCTGTTATACCTATAAAGCAACGAGGTAGCACGCTTATTAAAGGGTTTGCGTAAAAAATAAACAATGATGCAAAAATAAGGCAAAAAATGCAACTTGCAAGCCCCAAAAGAGTACCGCCGACGAAACTCTTCTTCCAATCGTCATAAATACTGAGCGCAATTGCAACGGGTAACGACAATATACAAGCAGTCATACCCAAGCCCGAGAGCACTGCGCCCTCCAAAAGGAACAATACGAATATAAGCGCAAACATAACGCCCATAAACGCGACAAAGTGAGCTTTGTCTTTCTTCATAAAAAACCTCCGTCCGATTTCCATTATAGAATATCGGCAGCAAAAAATTTATTATACTTATTAAACAGTCCGCTTGAATATAGCGGCTGAAAGTACCGTGATTTTTATTGATTTTAACATATTTAAAATTATTTTTCAAGCAAATAAAAACCGCTGTAACATTTTTAAGGAAAATTAAATATTATTTAATATACGAAACCCGTGAAAGTCTTAGAACCTTTACGGACGAAACACTGCGTGGATAAAAACCAAAAAACTTTACATACCGCCACGCAGTAAAGTTAAGGAGGTCATTTATGAACTTATTTTCTAACTGCGGCAACAATAGCTGCCTTTGGATTTTGATACTTTTATTGCTTGCGGCAAGCAGCTGCAGCTGTAACGGTCTCGAAGGCGTACTTTCCGGTAGCTGCACCCCCATACTTATCGCTCTTATATACAGTATGTGGAAGAACGGCACGCTGTCCAGCCTTCTCTGCGGCGGCGGCAGCAACAGTTGCGGCTGCGGTTGCGGTTGTAACTAATTTTTACGAGGGTGATTGCCGAACGGCAATCACCCTCTATTTTTTTGTAATTGCAGCATATTATGGGGGCAATCGTGAAACGCGTTTCACGATTGCCCCCATAATATGGCACAAATAAAGCCCCCGCACCAATTTGTGCGGGGGCTTTAAATTCAATTATTTTCAGATAAATACTTATATACTGCCGCAACGGTTTTAGCGTCGCAAATTTCACCGTATTCAATCATTTCCAACACTTCGCTTAGCGGCTTGAATATTACCGATAGAAACTCTTTGTCATCAAGTTTCTGTTCGCCGCACCTATAATCGCTTGCAATAAAAATATGAATAATTTCGTCTGTATATCCCGGGGTCGGATAAATTTTCAAATACGGTTTTAGAGTTGCCGAGATTCCCGTTTCCTCGCTAAGCTCTCTTGCGGCGGCAACTTGGGGGTCCTCTCCCTTTTCAAGCTTTCCCGCCGGAATTTCATAAATTTCTTTACCATACAAATAGCGGTACTGTTTGACAAGCAAAACTTTACCGTCAACCACGCACAAAACCGCCGCTCCGCCCGAATGACGTACGCACTCTCTTTTTGCTGCAGTTCCGTCGGGCAATTCTATTTTATCGACTTCGAGTTTTAAAATTTTTCCGTCGTAAACCGTTTCGCCCGATAATTTCTTTTCAAAAAAATTCATAAAGTCTTTTCGTAAGCCTCGATAAGTTCGATAAGCTCGGCAACGCCCTCGGATACACACTTATTGTTTAATACGAAATAACTGTAACCGCAAAGCAATGCGTCAATATTATCTATACTGCCCGACTTTAAATTTTTTGCAAGCGCGGTCAGCATTTTTAAGCCGTTCTCCTTCTCTTCGTCCGCAATTTTACAGTTCGTTATAAAATCCGTTTCTTGCGACAGCGCAACGCTTAACGCAGAAGAAATTTCACCCGCACGGGAGTTTTTTTCCACCTCTTGCTCGATTATCGCAATTTCTTCGCGGAATACTTGTGAAATACAGTCTTGCAAGCCTTTCACGATAGTGTTGCAAAACGCTTGGTAACTTGCAAAATAACTGCCGTCCTCGGGGAAATATTGCCTTAAAAAGTCGTTTAAGTTGATATTGTCCTTGTCAAACTCTACCAATAGACAGAAAATGAAGGCAAGCCTTTGCCCTACAGTATCCGGCAAAACAACGTAATTTCTTGTAAAAATCCCGTCATTTACGGTAACAAGACACTTTGATTTGGCGGCAAGATAGTTAAAGTCTTTGGTTACCGCTTCAAAAAGACGGTATAAATCGGGGCAGTTGACGATACACTTCAATAAATCTTTAATTTTCGTCGTTGCCATAATGAATTTGCAGCTTTTCAGCTCTTCACACTTGTCAAGAAATGATAAAATCTGTTCTTTCGTATCTGACATTTTTCAGCCTCTCGTAAATATTAAAAACACCGCTGTTGCAACATTTTTTTTATTATAACACAGTTAATTATAAAATTGTATTATTTTTAAACAAATAATCTTGATTTTATTTTAAATATTATGTATAATAAATAAGCAATTTTTTAAAATTTATTGATTAATTATGTTGAACATAGGCGAAACTTCCACAAACAAGTTAATAATTCTTTTCGTTTTCGATAAAATGGAAAGCGCGCTATCCGAGCGGACTATCGTGGATATGTGCTCCACCTCTAACAGCTGGATGGGGTATATGGACTGCGTCAACATAATTCATAAACTTATAGACGACAATTTTATCTGCGTGGTGAACGAGGACGACGACACCCTTTATACAATAACGCCCGACGGAAGAGAAACACTTGCCAACTTCTATATAAATATCCCCAAAAGCGTTAGGGAAGAAATTTCTCAATTCGTAAAAAAGAATAGCGCAAGATACAGAAATAGGCAAGAGTGCCGCTCCGACTACTACCAAAACGTTGACGGAACTTTTACCGTTTCTTTAAAAATTCTTGCGCCCGTTCAACCCCTTTTAGAGTTAAAATTCGTCGTGCCGGATAAAAAGACCGCAAAAGCCATATATAAAAAATGGGAAGAAAAAGCGGCGGACGTCTATTCGGTTATTTACGAAAATCTTTGCGATTAGGAGGCAATATGTTCACATACTCTACAAGCGGCACTTGCTCACGCCAAATTATATTCGAAGTCGATAATGAAAACAAATTACACAATCTTAAATTTATCGGCGGCTGTAACGGCAATTTACAAGGCGTTGCCCGCCTTTGCGAGGGCAAAAACATTGACGAGATTGAAAGCCTTCTGTCGGGCGTGCTTTGCAGAAACGGCACTTCTTGCCCCGACCAACTTTCAAAGGCGATTGCGGCGTATAAAAAATCTGTGGAATAATTTAAAAGCGGGTCAATACAGACCCGCTTTTTTTGTGTTTTTAGCCTTTTATGTGTGACATAGTACTATTTAAACACTATAAATTTAGCAATAAATCGTGAAATTTGTCCATATTTTTACCTACAAGGTCCAAATAGAAGCATCTGCCGTCATAACCGTAATCTGCGTTATATCTTATTATATTGAATCCTTGGAAGTTCTTTTGCACTTCTACAAGCAGCCTTTCAAAGGGCATACCGTTGCACTCCAAAACCTTTTTAAAGTCGAACTCCACCCAAAGGCCTTTCTTCATTTCTTCTTTGGTGTAGCGGTCAAGACTAACACCGAAAGCGGGCATATCGTGCGCGCCGCCTATCATTTCGTTCCAGCATGCAAGAATTTTATTATATTGTTCTTCACCCGCCGAATACGCAGTTTGCGCACCGTTGTTATAGACAAGTATTGTTTCGGTTTCACCGAATGCTTCCGTTATTTCTTCCATAATTACCATATATAGGCAGTTTGTGCCTTTACTCCTTATTTATACTTTGTTTTTTAATAACTTGAATTTTCTTTATGCTGTGCATAGGATACGGCGCATTTTCCTCTTCGGTATACTTTACAGACCGTATAACGCCCTCTTGCAATCTGTTGTGTCTGCCGAGCGGGGCAGTTACCTTATCCCCCTCTTCCGCGCCGTCGTATTCGCACAAGTACCAATACGTCCAACCCGCAACGTTGGGGTCGTCGGGGAACTCCACCGATACAAAACAAAGTAAATTATTCATATTTTTAATTATATCACAACCTCGCGAAATTGCAAGAAAAAGTTTACACACTTCATTAAGGAAAACTCAAATGAAAAATATCGCCGCATATTCAATGAATAGCGGCGAGAGAAATGAAATTATGTTATTGCATCAAACTTAATTCAAAATATACGTTTTTTAAAGTACCGTTTGACCAGATATTATTACAAAATAATCCTACAATAAAGCAATTACCTAAATTTTCTGTTATTGTCTTACCCGTTATTTCATAGCTAACGCTTTGAGTTTTGTAGGAATTGGTTTTACTGAAAGTTTTTTGCGCAAGTTTACCCTTTGACATATCATCGCCTATGCCAATGCTAAGCACTGTTTCAACTCCGTAAAAATCAGCATATCCGGTAAATTTTATCTTTATAAACGGATTGTTAAGCGCAACGTTATATATATAATCTAAGTTAGCGTTCGTTTTAATGGTCCATTTAGCACAACGCGGTTCCTTATATACATTATACGAATAACTAGTAGGCTTCTCTTCTTGCGAAACACTTGATTTGTATACATAACTATAATTAATTTCTTCATAGTAAGGATACAATGTTGTCGTACTATTCTCTATCCAACTGCTCGTTACATTTTCACCGCAATAATTTAAATACTTAGTTCCTCCGCCACCTTGCTCGGAGTAGAACCCGTTAAGAATATAACCTTCCTTGTATGACGGTTTAATCTTTATGCTGTTAGCGTCGTTAAAAGTATAGTCAACGCTGGTTTCATCATAGACGACTACTACTTTATAGGTTGAACTATTATTACTCGATGAACCATTGTTACTACCAAAAGAGCAAGCGCAAGTAAATGCAACGCAACAACTCAAAAGCAACATTGCTAAAACTTTTTTCATTTCGTATCTCCGTGATTTTTTTACAATAATAATTGTATTCTAATTATAATTAGAAGTCAAGTGTTTATTGCTAATTATTGTTAGAATTATTTTAATGATTGAATTTGATAAAAAACTTGTTGGAGAAAGAATTAAATATTTACGAAATGAAAAAGGTATTGGACAAAATTTTCTCGCCAAAGAATTAAATTTGAGCAATGCTTCAATTAGTTATTGGGAAACGGGAAAGCAAGAACCAAGCGCAGAAGCAATTTTCAAGCTTGCAACATACTTTAATGTTTCAGCCGACTATCTTCTTGGAATTACAAATTATTAACCCCCCGCTAATGCGAGGGGTTATTTTTATTCGTAATCTACTACGTCTATCCAGCTTTGCAAAAATTCTTTTTCATCGGCTTTTGCTTTGGTAAGGCGGGAAGCCGCAACTATCGGTATCCAGCGCTGAACGTACTGAATTGCCGTATCGCTTTTTTTGCAGTAAAGTTTTAAGTATTTATCGGCTATCTCTTTTTTGCCGGCAAGATAGAAAAGAAGATAGCTTTGTGCGACGTCAGCAGACGAGTTGCCTTGCGTTGCGTGCGCCCAGTCGATAATATAGGGCGTGCCGTCCTTAGTGATAATAATGTTTGTGGGGTTAAAGTCGCCGTGGCAGAGGTGTGTGTGCTTGGGCATAGAGTCCAAACGTGTATGCAAGTCGTAACGGGTGGTTGCTTCCAAAACGGAGTTCGTTAGGGAAATTCTTGCTTGCATTTTGTCTTTAAGCTTAATAAGGTTAGGAACTTTCTTTGAAAAAACCGTTCTCTGCAAGTCCACGAAAAGGTTCAAGTACTCGTCCTCTTTATCGGGGTTTTCGTCCATAAGAGTTTGCAACGTTTTGCCCTCGATATGGTCGAGAATTATCGCCCACTTGCCGTCAACTACTTGCACGGCTTGAAGCTTGGGCACGCTTAAATCGGTTGCCTCAACCCTTGCGTGGTTTAAAGCTTCGTTTAAAATTTCGGCTTTGGAATAGCTTGCGTCAAACTCCTTAATAAGTTTGTCGCCGTCACGGTAAATGGCTTTATCCGCCCTTGAAAAGATAATCTGTTTATTCATAATTTCCTCCTTATTTTCCGTAGTATGCTTTAAGATACATTTCTTTGATTTCGCTCATCAAAGGATATCTGGGGTTTGCGCCCGTGCATTGGTCGTCGAACGCTTGCTCAACCATTTCGTCAAGTCTGTCTAAGAAGTCCTTCTCGTCAATGTTGTATTCTTTAATGGTTTTCTTTATGCCTATTTGAGCTTTTAATTTATCGATTGCCTTAATAAGGTTGTTGACCTTTTCAGTATCGTTTTTGCCGCCCAAGCCGAGCGCATCGGCAACCTCTGCGTATCTTGCAAGGGTTTTGGGGTAAGCGTATTGACTGAAAGTGCCCATTTTTGAGGGAGCTTCCGCGGAGTTGAATTTAATAACTTCGTCAATCATAAGCGCGTTTGCAACGCCGTGGGGCAAATGATGGAACGCGCCGAGCTTGTGCGCCATCGAGTGGCACACGCCGAGAAAGGCGTTTGCAAAAGCCATACCCGCCATTGTTGCCGCGTTCGCCATTTTTTCCCTTGCCTCTACTGCCGTCTGACCGTTTTCGTAAGCCTCGGGAAGATATTTGAATATTACTTTCAATGCTTGAATTGCAAGCCCGTCAGTGTAGTCGGTTGCCATTACGGACGCGTAAGCTTCCAAAGCGTGCGTTACCGCGTCTATGCCAGAAGCTGCGGTTAAGCCCTTAGGCGCAGACATATGCAAGTCGGTATCGATGATTGCCATATTGGGCATAAGCTCGTAATCGGCAAGGGGATATTTAACGCCCGTCTTTTCATCGGTAATTACGGCAAACGGCGTAACTTCCGAACCCGTTCCCGCCGAGGTGGGTATTGCGATAAAGTAAGCTTTTTCGCCCATTTTAGGGAAGGTATAAATACGCTTTCTTATATCTACGAAGCGCATCGCCATATCCATAAAGTCAACTTCGGGGTGCTCATACATAACCCACATAATCTTTGCCGCGTCCATTGCACTGCCGCCGCCGAGCGCGATAATGGCGTCGGGTGCAAACGCTTTCATCTGCTTGGTGCCTTCGATAGCGCAAGCAAGCGTGGGGTCGGGCGCAACGTCGAAGAAAGTGCTGTGCGCTATACCCATTTCGTCAAGCTTGTCGGTTATGCACTTTGTAAAGCCGTTGTGATACAAGAACGAGTCCGTTACTATGAACGCCTTTTTCTTGCCCATAACGTTTTTAAGCTCGTCAAGCGCAACGGGCAAACAACCTTTCTTAATATATACTTTTTGGGGTGCTCTGAACCACAACATATTCTCTCTCCTCTCCGCGACGGTTTTTATATTTAATAGGTGTTTAACTCCGACGTTTTCCGAGACGGAGTTGCCGCCCCAGCTGCCGCAGCCGAGGGTCAATGACGGCGCAAGCTTGAAGTTGTATAAATCGCCTATGCCGCCTTGCGACGAAGGAGTGTTTAAAAGAATACGGCAAGTTTTCATTCTTTCGGAAAACTCGTGAATTTTGTCTTGACCCGTAATTACGTTGACGTAAAGCGACGATGTATGACCAATACCGCCGTCGTTTACAAGCCTTTCCGCCTTATCGAGCGCGTCCGAAAAATCTTTCGCCTTGTACATAGCAAGCACGGGGGAAAGCTTTTCGTGTGCGAACTCTTCGGAAAGCTCTACGCTTTCGACTTCGCCGATTAAAATTTTTGTAGTTTCGGGAACCTCAACGCCCGCAAGCTGCGCAATTTTGTGCGCGGGTTGACCTACTATTTTTGCATTGAGCGAGCCATTGATTATTATTGTCTTTCTAACTTTGTCAAGCTCGTCGCCTTCAAGGAAATGACACCCGCGGGCTGCAAATTCTTTTTTGACTTTATTGTAGATTTTTTCTGCGACGACAACCGATTGTTCGGATGCGCAAATCATACCGTTATCGAACGTTTTAGAGTGAATTATCGAGTTAACGGCAAGAAGAATATCCGCGCTTTCGTCAATGACTGCGGGGGTATTGCCCGCGCCTACGCCTATTGCGGGTTTACCGCTTGAATAAGCCGCTCTAACCATTCCGGGACCGCCCGTTGCAAGAATGGTATCAACTTCTTTCATTAAAAGATTGGTCATATCGAGGCTGGGAACGTCTATCCAACTTATTATACCTTCGGGCGCACCCGCAGCAACTGCCGCTTCATAGACAACCTTAGCCGCGGCAATGGTTGAATTTTTTGCGCGGGGGTGAGGGCTGATGATGCAACCGTTCCTCGTCTTTAAGCAAAGTAACGTTTTAAAAATTGCGGTTGACGTGGGGTTGGTAGTGGGAATAACCGCGCCTATAACGCCGATAGGCTCTGCAATCTTGGTAAGCCCGTAAGCCTTATCCTCTTCGATTATTCCGCAAGTTTTTACGCTGCGATACTTGTTGTAGATGTACTCCGCCGCATAATGGTTTTTGATAACCTTATCTTCCACTACACCCATGCCCGTTTCGCTTACGGCAAGTTTTGCAAGCGAAATTCTTTCTTTGTTCGCCGCCGTGGCGCAAGCAAGAAAGATTTTATCGACTTGCTCTTGTGAAAACTTTGCAAACTCTTCTTGGGCTTTTCTTACCCTCGCGATTTCGCTTTCAAGTTTTTCAACGCCGTCACAAATTTCATAGTTTAACTTAAAATCCATTTCGTACTCCTATATATTGATTATGTGAAATTGAATAACGATTAATTAGATATTTCTAAATCGATACAATATTATCAAATAACAATATTAATATCAACGATATAAAAAAACTTTTTTAAAAATCGTAATTTTGTTAATTTGCAAACTTTTAAGTTAATATACAACACGGTTATATAACGAATTTGAAATTGTTGCGGGTTTGGCTTGACAACCAAAGCTATTTTTATTATAATCACAATAGTTTTTGCGGACGTGGCGAAATTGGCAGACGCGCAGGTTTCAGGTTCCTGTGGGCAACCATGGGGGTTCAAGTCCCTTCGTCCGCACCAAAAAAAGAGAGAGGACAATGCCTCTCTCTTTTTTATAGTTTTACTACAACAGTTTGCTCGACATAGAAGCGAGCTTTTTTATTGGGTTTTACCCTTTGTTTGTTCGTATTTGCAACTCTTTGCGGACGGTTCGGAGAGAATGTTGCCGTGGATATCAAAGCGCGAGCCGTGGCACGGACAGTCCCATGTGTGGGTGTCGGCGTTCCATTTAAGCTCGCCGTGCATATGCGGACACATACTGCCTATTATATGCAAATTGTCCTTTTCGTCACGGTAGACAGCACGCTTTTTACCGTTATATTTTACTACCGCGCCCGTTCCCCTTGCCACGTCAGCCTCTGTTTTTGTAGTTAAGCGAAAATAACCCATAGTTATCTCTTTAACGTTAGTCAAGGCGTTAGATACGAAAGCGCCCATACTGCCGCGCACTTTGCGTTGCGGTGAAAAAAGTTCGGCAAACTCGTTTTCTTTGCCCAAAATAAGGTCGCGGATAAGGTTTGCGCAAGTCATCGAATTAGCCATTCCCCACTTATTAAAACCCGTCACGACATATACTCCGTCCGTGCCCTTAGCGTATAAACCCGCCATAGGCATACCGTCAAAGGTCATAACGTCCTCTGCACTCCAACAATTTGTGACGGTATCCGCCCCGTACAGTTTTTCGGCATTTTCTTTAAGGTTCAAAAAATGTCCCAAGTCCTTTATTCTGCCCGTGCGGTGGTCTCCGCCTCCGAACAGCGTGCCGCCGGCATACGGACGAACGGATATCCCGTCCGCTTTCTCTTCCAAAAACATTTCGCCGGTCAAACGCTTATTCACCGCAACCGTGTAAGAAGTAGATTGCCTAAGTTTCAAAAAATACGCCCCATGTGAGTTGATTATCGGGAAGTGCGTTGCAACTACTATATTTTTTGCTTTTATTTTACCCTTGTCGGTTAAAACGGTTTTAGAGGAAACGTCTATATCGAGGGCGCGGGTGTGCTCGAAAATTTCAAACCTAACGGGCAAGGCGCAAAGAAATTTAAGCGGGTCGAAAAGATACTGTCTTTTGCTTTTTATAACCGCTATCGCGTCGAAACGGTCGAGCGCGCTCTCCCACTCGCACTCTGCGCCAATATCCGTCATAACGCTGAAAGTTCTTTTAAGGCGCGTTTCCGAATTGCGGGAAAAGATATAGCCGTTGGTTTCCGCCCAATCGCACTCTATGCAAAGCTTGTCTTTCAGGTCTTTAAAGCCGCGCATACCCTCTATTTGGGCCTTATAGTATGATTGGGGAATTTTTAAGCCGTTGTAATTGAAATATAAATCGTAATATATGCCGCCTTGGTTGTAAGTTATCTTTGCGGTCGTTTTGCCCGTGGTGCCGCCGAACAGCTCGTCCGCCTCAATTAGCGTCACGAACAGCCCCGCCTCGGCAAGCTTGTACGCCGTAAGATACCCCGCAATTCCGCCGCCTATAACTACTATATCCCGCTCGGCGTCGCCGTCAAGCGCGGGATAATTTCTTTTTTCGCCTTTCCATACGCTTTCGAATTTCATAGTATTAGTTATAGACTTAAATATATATTTTAAAACGGGGGTGGAAAATAAGTTTACAAATTTGTCGTATTATGTTATATTTGAGCGGTATGAAGCAACTATTCAACGCGAGAATACCCGTGATAATTGCTTGCTTTCTTGCGTTAGGCGTTTTTCTGGGTTTATTGTTCAGTTTCTGTAAGACGAATATTCTTTACTTGATTGCGGTCGTGCCTTGTACCGCAATTATTTTTATATCAAGCTTTTTGCGGAAAAAGAAAAAGCTTGCCTATCTTACCCTTGTGTTTGCGATATTTTTGACAAGCGGAGTATTAAACAGCTTTTACACTTTGCGGAATTATCAAGTTTGCGATATTGAAACCGAAAGCCTTTACCTTGTTACGGGTACTGTTAAGGAAAAGGGCGTAACCTCTTATGGAGAATATATAATTATAGACGGCGCGGCGGCGAACGGTGAAAAGCTAAGCGGCAAAGTGCGGGTGTATCTTGACGAAGCTTACGGCGATTTTTGCGACGTTGGATATACCGTAAAATTTAATGCGAAACTGAATTTCAACGACGCTTTCCCCTATGGCGAGTTGAATTACTACGCCGAGGACAATGTAAAATATACTTGTTTCCCATATTCCGAAATTACCTCCGTCTACCACTTTTCTTTATTCGGGAGTATACGAGCCAAGATTACGGAAGTTCTTTACGATAATTTGAGTTATGACACCGCTTCCGTATGCTACGGTATGATGCTTGGCGACACCAAAAACGTCGATGATGAAGCTTTGGACAATTTCCGTTACGGCGGAATTGCGCATATCTTTGCAGTTTCGGGTTTACATATCGGGCTGGTATATGGCATTCTTTCTTCTATTTTGAATAAACTGCGCGCAAACAAATATCTGTCTGCAGTTATCCGAATGTTTGCAATTATCTTTTATGCCGGCGTTTGCGGTTTTTCCGTATCTTCCATACGCGCAGTTGTGATGTGCTCGGCAACCGTCTTTACTAAGCTTTTACACGTTAAGAGCGACGGTTTTAACAATCTCGGTTTTGCAACGATAATTATTCTGTTTGTTTCCCCGTTAAGTTTGTTTTCGGTGGGATTTCAGTTGTCCGTATGCGCAATCGGCGGAATATTGCTGATTTCCGACGGAATTAAAAGAAACCTTAAAAAAATAAGAATACCCGACAAAATTTCTTCGGGCGTGGGCGTTTCATTTGGCGCCCAAACGGGGACTCTTCCCGTAATGATGGCAAAATTCGGCTATATAAGCGGCGCCGGTTTGTTGCTTAATTTGTTGGTAATTCCTATTGTGTCTGTGCTTTTTGCCGTACTTTTTGCGGGCACGGTTGTATCGATAATAATACCGCCCGCAGCCGGCTTTATTATGCAGTACGCCGCATTGCCGTTGAAAGCATTGCTTTCTTTCCTACTGTCGGCCAACTTTGAAAAAGCGCTAATTACGGGCTTCGGCGCGGGAATTTTCGTTCCGATATACTTCGCGGTTTTGGTGGGGTTGTCCGATAAAATCAATTTAAAGTTAGTTTCCAAAAGCGTTTTAGCGACTTGCGGAGTTGCCGTACTTACGGTTTGCGTGCTTGTTCAAACATATGCACCCGCAAGCGGATATAAAGTTACGGTTTCCGCATACAACTACGGCGGCAGCGTATTGGTGAAGTCGCCACAAGGCACCGTTCTTATTATGACGGAAAACGCTTCGGTTTCAAGAATAATGAACTGTATGAATAAAGAATACTGCTCGGAGTTGGACGGTGTGATAATTCTCGGCGACGATGAGTGTGTTTCCGCCTATGATTCTAGTTTGAATTGCAGCGACGTTTTCGTTTGTTCATTGAACATTCCCGTTCAACCCTACCGTTTCATAGAAGTGCATTACGAAAATGACTTTTCCATATGCGGAATTGACTTTAAATATATCGACAGTCACAGCATCTTTGCAGAGGTCGACGGAATAAACATTTTATTGAGCGACGCAGAAACCTTGCCGTTTAAAAGCTGCGATATGTTAATATCGTTGCACGAAAACTATATAGAAGATTTGAACTTAACGCCTTGCAAAGCGGAATACACGGTTTATTTCAATATTCCACTAACCGAATATAACGCGTATGACAAAGGAGATTTTTCGTTTTATATAAAAAACGGCGTTATCGATATTTAAAAATAAGGCGCGGGCAATTGCCCGCGCCGTTTTATTTGCAATATTTCTTTTCTATTTCGGTAATTTTATCAACGCGGCGTTGATGTCTGCCGCCCTCGAATTCTGTATTTAAGAAAGTATCAACTATTTTAAGCGCATAACCCTCGCCTACCACCTTTTCGCCAAGTGCCAACATGTTGCTGTCGTTGTGCAAACGGGTAAATTCCGCACAGTAGCTGTCGTGGCAGTGCGCACAACGCACCCCGGGCACTTTGTTAGCGACGATAGAAACGCCTATCCCCGTAGAGCAAACTACTACGCCCCTATCACATTTGCCGCTTGCAACGGCTTCCGCCGCTGGTAAAGCAAAATCGGGATAGTCGCAACTGTCCGCAGTGTTCGTACCGAAGTCTACAACTTCGTGTCCCGCCCCTTTTATGTGGGCGATTATTTTGTTCTTTAAATTAAGTCCGCCGTGGTCGCAAGCAATAGCAATTTTCATTTTATTCACCGTCCTTGTAAGTAGTTATATAGTTTTTTATAATGATATCGCACGCACGCGAAAGCGCGTCGCGCGTTACTTTATAAGCGTCTAAATTGCAGCCGTACGGGTCGGGCACGTCGTAGCCGCACATATCCTTTATGCAGAAAACGTTGCCGCACGATTCAAGCATCTTTTTTTGACTTTCGGTCATACACACCACTATGGTGCTGTTTTCTATAATTTTTTGCGTGAGTTGGCGAGGCTTGAAGTTTTCGACCGTAATCCCGACGTCTTGGAGCGCAGTTTTACTGTTTTCACTGATTGTTCCGCCCACTTCTGCGTGAATACCGCAAGAGGAAACGTCCCACCACCGTATTTTATTGCGTTTTATTTTAGTCCTAAGCAACGCCTCCGCCATAGGGCTGCGGCAAGTGTTGCCCGTGCAGACGAACAAAATCTTTTTCCTTTTCATATTTACCTACACGCTTTTGATAATCTGTTCATAACTCCGACCATTACGCCGTCTTGCTTTTCGGGCGCTACGGCAATTATAAGGTCGGACTTTTTCTCGCCTTCCCTCAGCTTCGAATAGAGGTTTGCGGCAACTTCGTTTTCGTCTTTACCGAGGTTCAAAACATACTCAACCTTTGCTTTTTGCGCGGTTTCGTCGTCGCATAAAAAATACGCGTTTACCCCGTTTGCACGCTCGTAATTATATAATTTAACGGCTTTATCAAGCTCGTCAAAGTTAAAAAGACAAGTTCTGCAATTCGGTGAATAGTGCTTATACTTCATTCCGGGAGATATTGCGCGCATACCGTCTTTGTAAACGTACTCTCCGCACTCGCCCGCGACTTTTGCAATCATCTCACGCGTGATTAGACCGCTTCTCAATACTACGGGAGTCGAACCCGTACAGTCCAACACGGTGCTTTCTATCCCGCCGACGGACTTGCCGCCGTCCAAAATAAGCTCGACTTTGCCGTTTAAATCGGCAAAAACGTGCTCTGCCGTGGTCGGGCTGACGTGCTTGGAAACGTTAGCGGACGGCGCCGCAATGGGCAGATTTACAAACTTTAAAAACCTTTGAGCGCCCTCGTGTGCCGGTATTCTTATAGCAAGCGTATTCAGCCCGCAAGAAACGGCTTTTGAAACCGTACCTTTGCTTTTATAGACCATTGTAAGCGGTCCGGGCAAAAAAGCCCGTGCAAGCAGCTTTGCGTATTCGGGGATATCTTCGACCAATGTCGAAATGTCGTAATCTTTATGTATGTGAACTATTAACGGGTTGTCGTTAGGGCGCCCCTTAATTTCAAAAATTCTCTCAACGGCAGCGGTATCGAAAGCGTTTGCACCCAAGCCATAGACTGTTTCGGTAGGAATTGCAACCGCGCCGCCCCTTTCAATAATTTCTTTTGAAAGCGCAAGGGAATTTTCGTCAATTTTTAAAACTTTTGTATCCATAGATTAAAACGGAGGCTCTTCGTCGAGCGGGGGCGCGTCGTCTTCGGTTAGCGGAGCGACTTCGTCCTTATAATTATTGTGTTTTTCGTAACTGTCTTTATTTGGACGACTGGACGCCGCCCTTTCTTCCATCGACTCGTTAAGCTCGGGGTTGACGAATTTTGTAAGCTCGCCTTTAAAGCGCAGCGGTATTCTGTCAAGCCCGCCGTTTCTGTTCTTTGCGACGTTGAGGTAAGCTTCACCCTTTTTGACTTTGCCGTTTTTCAAATCCTCTTCGCTTGCGGTAACGTCGGGACGGGAAATGAACAAAACCATATCCGCGTCTTGCTCTATCGCGCCCGATTCTCTTAAATCGGTTAACTGCGGCTCGCCCGTCTGTATTCGGCGAAGCTGTGAAAGCGCAATTACGGGTACGTCAAGCTCTTTTGCCATAATCTTCAAATCGCGGGTAATCGAGGCAACTTCTTGCACTCTGTTTTCGTCGCCCCCCTTCTTGCCGCTTGACATAAGCTGAATATAGTCTATCATAACCAAGTCAAGCTCGCCGTTGTTTCTTGCTTTGATTCTTCGGCATTTTGAAAGTATTTCGGCGGGGGTTACCCTTGAACTGTCGTCAATACTTATTCTGCTCTTTCTTAAACGCTCGCTTGCAATGGCAAGGCGCTTCCACTCATTGCTTTTATCCTTATCGAGTTTGCCCGAAAGCGCGTCCGACATACTGACTTCCGCATTTGCGCATAAAAGTCTTTGAATTATTTGTACTTCGGGCATTTCCAAAGAGAACACCGCGCACACTTTGCCTTCGTTTATGGCGGCGTGCTCGACAATGTTCATTGCAAGCGAAGTTTTACCCATACCGGGACGGGCTGCAAGAACGATTAAGTCCGATTTTTGAAGTCCGTTGGTGAGTCTATCAAGCCTAATAAAGCCCGTAGGAACGCCGCGGTAAGCGTCTTTATCCTCGGAAAGTTTTTGGAACTTGTCCAAAACCAAATCGATTGCTTCGGTTTCCCGAATGTCCTTGACGGTTGACGTGTCGTTCACTTGCGAAACGGAATAAATCTTTTCTTCGGCGTACTGAATGCTTTTTATCGAATCGTCGCTCGATTTCGAGAAATCGGCAATGTCCCTTGCCGCGCGAATAAGGTTTCTGTTTATACTGTCGCGCTTAACGATATCAAGATAAAATTTATAGTTTGCCGCTGACGGCGTCACTTGCACCAGCTCGGTTAAATAACTTATTCCGCCGGCTTTTTGCAAATTGCCCTCGCCCTCCAATCTGTCCGAAAGGGTTACAATATCGACGGGCTTTCTGTCCGCAAAAGTAAGCTTTATCGCGTTGATAATAAACTTATGGGAATCTTGATAAAAGTCGTTATTCGTTAGCGTGTCCAAAACCTCGGGTAATATTTCGTTGTCTATTAGCATACAGCCCAAAAGCGCTTGTTCGGCGTCCAAATTATTGGGCATAACGTTAGTTTTGTCTGACATAGTACTTCGCAAATCCTATTTAATATTGATTTTGGCCCGATTTTGCGGGTTTTTTGTGTTTTATCGAATATTCATTAATTTTTCAAATTCGGTAAGCGTTTCGTCGAATTCGCGCATAGCCACCTCAAACGGTTGGGTTTTAGAAAGGTCCACGCCCGCAAGCTTCAACAACGATACGGGGTCCGTAGAGGAGCCGCCCGAAAGGAACTTGAAATAATCTTTAACAGCGCTTTCGCCTTCGGATAAAATACGCTTAACTATATTGATAGCCGCGGTTATTCCCGTTGCGTATTTGTAAACGTAGAACGAACGGTAAAAATGAGGTATTCTTGCCCACTCGCAAGAAACGTTATAGTCGTACTCGATACCGTCGCCGTAATACTTTTTACCTATGCCGTCGTAAAGCGTACAAAGGTTCTCTTTGTTAAGATGCTCGCCTCTCTCTTCCATTGCGTGCGCTTCGCTTTCAAACTCCGCAAACATGGTCTGTCTATGCAGCGTTGCGCGGATAGAATCGAGGTAGTAATTTAACAGATATTTCTTTAAATTCTCGTCCTTGGCTTCCTTTAACATATGTTTAAGAAGCAAGACTTCGTTTACAGTGCTTGCGACCTCGGCAACGAAAATTTTATATTCCGACTTTGCAAACGGCTGATTTTTCTGCGAGAAGTAAGTGTGCAGCGCGTGCCCCATTTCGTGGGCTATGGTAAACACCTCGTGCATGGTGGGCTGATAGTTCAATAAGACGTACGGGTGAGTGCCAGGGCAGCCAATACTATATGCGCCACCGCCCTTGCCCTCGGTTTCTTCAACGTCAATCCATCTTTCGTCGTAACCCTTTTTAAGAAGGGCTTGATAATCTTTGCCGAGGGGCGCAAGACCTTTTATAACGATTTCAAAAGCTTCGTCGTAAGTGTATTTTACGTTGACGCCGTCAACAAGCGGCGCGTAGATATCGTAAAAATACTGCTTATCCAAGCCCAATATGGTTTTTCTGTCTTTAATATAGCGATGCATAGAAGGCAAAGCCCCTTTCACCGCTTTTATCAGATTTTCGTAAACCTTTTTATCCACGTCCTCTGCAAACAACGCTTGTTCGAGACAAGAAGAAAACTTATAAACCTTACTTAAATAGACGTCCTTTCTTACATTGCCGTGATAAATAGAAGTTATGGTATTTATCAACCCCGTGTAAGCCGAGTAATACTTTTCATAAGCCTCTTTCCTCTTTTCGCGGGCGTCGCTATGAAGAATTATGCCGTAAAGTCCGTGGGTGAGCTTGGTTTTAGTGCCTTCCCACTCGATTTCGGGCAACGGCAAGTCGAGGTTATCAATCATACCGAAACTTTCGTAGAAAGTATCGAATATCTCCCCCGCCATACCGATAAGGCGCTCCTCAGCCTCGGAAACGACATGCGGTTTGTTCTTTTGTATTCTTTTAAGCTCGTAATCGTAATCGGAAAAGTCCTTGTCCGAGATTAAAGAATTTAGGTAACCGTCGTCAAGCTTTGCCATTTCCGGCTCGAAAAACGAAAGCTCGGTTGCATATTTTGCCCAAAGCGCGCCAATTTTAGACTTATAGGAATTGTACTTTGCAACGCTTCTATCCTCGTCGTTACGCATATGCGCGTATACGGCAAGCCTTTCAAGCGTAATGCCGAAAGCATCGTTTTCCTTCAAAAACTTTAAAAGCGTTGCCTTGGACGAAAGCTTGCCCGCATATTTAGAAAGGCTAAGGTCTTTCTCCGCATTTTCAAAGCACTTTTCCCACTCGTCGTCGCTTAAAAAGATGTCTTCGATTTTCCATTTGTATCGCTCTTTTACTTGCTCTCTTTTCATCTTTTACCTCTTCAAAATTTTAAGTCAAAAGCCCGTTATTTAAGGCATATATTGGGGGCAATTAAAATTTGCCTTAATTATTTTCCCCAAAGCGTGAAGTTAAAAAACGTATAAAAACCCGTCGTAAACCCTTTCAATGTCATTGACCATGCAGGCACAACCCCGACAAGGTTTTCTATCGGATAATCCCCGTTTTGACGGCTGTCGCTGCTAACATTTCTGTTATCGCCGATAAGAAACATGCACCCTTCCTCCACTACATGCTCCGCAAAAGTATTGCAATCGTTTTCCGGCGAGTTGTAATAACCGTCAAGGTAAGCTTCCTCTTTTTCCTCGCCGTTCACGAAAAGAACGCCCTTTACAATTTCAACCGTATCGCCCGCAAACGCAACCACGCGCTTTATTATGTTGCCTTTAACTCCGTCGGGAGTTTCCCTATACACAACGACTATGTCGCCATAATCGGGCTTAGCATACTTGTCAACGTAAATAAACTCACCGCCCGCCTTGTTTGCCGACGGCGCGCCAATTAACGTCGGCGTCATCGATTTGTCTATCACATAAATCCCCGTAAAAAGTAAGTTGAAAGACAACTCCAAAATTAATACGGCGCAAAAAAAGACAATGACGACGTTTAAAAGAATATTTAAAGGCGAACGCCTATCTCTTTTATACAAACTGTCCCGAACGTCAAAAATGCGGGAAGTTTCAAGTTCTATGCTCACCGAACCACCTTATAGCCACATAATATTATTAACTGCGTATCCGACCGAGCATTTTAAAGTGAACTTCAAATCCCCCGTAAAGTCCGCAAGGGGAACACCGCTTGCCGTCTTGAAGTTCTTGCTTTCGGCAATAATCGTCTGCCACGCGCCGCCGACAACGTTAACTTCGTTAACATATTCTTCTCCCGACGCTATATCCTTGAAAATCAGATTAAGCGTTGACGTTTCGTCGCTGAAAAAATCAATGGACAATACGCTGTTTTTAGAAGGAGCAAACCGAGGGTTACTCATTCTGAAAGTCGATAACCCGCAAGGCGAATAAAGTCCTTTTACTCCGCGCGTTTTAGTTACAAGCTTGGGAAGCACAGACTCGTTCGGGAAGAAAATACCGCCCACCGAGAGGTCGCCCGTATCTGCAACGGAAAAATCATCGGCGACGTCTTTGTCGTTGTACATAACGCGGCACTTGTTTTGCGTGTTACGGAAAAGCCCGCTTATTTTTTTCACAATCATTTTCGACCAAACGGTAAAGCCGTTCAAGTATCTGACGCGACATAAAACGAAAATCGTAGTCGTTTTCTCGTACACGTTCAAATAATACTCGAAAACATTCTCCGCCTTTCTCGATTTTTCGGGGCAAACGCACCATTCTCTAAGCGTTGCGTCGATACAATCCTCCGCAAGATATAGCTTGCAGCTTTCGGCAATACCTTTGTTATCGAAAGTTGCCCTTGCAACCAAATTCGATTTTTCGTCAACGCAAACGGTGACTTCGGGCGGATTAGGTATAAAAACTTGCCTTTTCTTCAAATTTTTGTCAAGCATCAAAAACATATCCGCGATGCTTTTTGCGCTGATGTTTGCGCTGCTTTTAACAGAAAACGCGATTGCGCTGTCCTTGATGTATTCTTGATTGATACGCGAAAAAGTATCGTAAGCGCGGTCGTAGTCAAAGCGCGGGTCGTTTGTTGAACAAAGCATCAAAACGGGGCACTTTACATGCGGCGCGTATGCTTGCGAATCGATACCCGCGATGAAGCGATATCTTTCTTCGTCCAAAACGGGGTCCTCGTTCATATATTTGCTTATGCCCGCGTACGCTTTCCAACCAGCCGCACATACGGGAATTATACATGAAAAATCGCCCGCAACGCCAAGTTTCCAAGCTATTTCTCCGCCGTCGCGAAGCCCGACTACCGCGATATTGTCGCTGCCGGTGCGCTCTTTAATGTATTTGCGTGCATAAAGACCAATCCCGACCCACTCATACCAACTTGTTTTGTCCGCGCTGTCGTCAACGTAGTCCTTCTGCCGCCCGCATTTTGCGGTATTCGCGTAGGAAACGTTGCTTGGATAACGGGTTGCAAAAGTCGCGTCCTTCCACTCGCCGCGGTAATCGACCATTAATGCGGTGTAGCCTTGGGTTACGAAAAACTTTAAAATTTCTTCATCGATTGTTTCCGTGCTGTCGGGAAAAATAAGAACCGTTCCCGCAGCGGGCGACTGCACGTCATATGCGAAAGCTGCGGCTATTTGAACTCTGCCGCAACCAGTTTCTCTTCCCGAAATGTTCAAGTGTTCTATCCGCATATCGTCGACTTGCGTTGACGAAAGCTTAACGGGGAACGTGGGCAACGAAACGTCAAAATTATTAAAAAGCGATAACGGTGTCAAAATTTTAGGCATACCGTACTCCTCAGCAGTTAACCGTTACGGACGAGCCGTGGCTTTCCGTAGCTTTATTAACCGTTATTTTACTGTCGATTCTGTGTTTTAGTTCTTCAACGTGGCTTATAACGCCGATAGTAAAGTCAGAGCTTTTCAACTTTTCAAGCGCATTCATAACAGTATCTACAAGCGAACTGTCCAAAGTGCCGAAGCCCTCGTCCAAAAAGAAAAACTCGATATTTTTCATCGACCGCGCGCAAATTGTTTGCGAAAGCGCAAGCGCAAGCGATAGAGAAACAAGAAAAGTTTCTCCGCCGGACAGCGTATTCACTCCGCGAAGATTGCCGCAATCGAAGTTGTCGCCTACATAAAAATTATTATCTTTATAAGTTAAAAAATATCTTCCGTCTTTGAGTTTTAAAAGCGTGGCAGACGCAAGGCGGGAAATATCGTAAAGATATTCGTTTGCTATAAACTCCATAAACTTGTTGTTTTTTGTCGTTTCTTTAAGCCGCGCAATCAAGTTCCTCTCGTTTTCTATTTTCGAATATTCTTTTAAAATTTCTTCCTTTTCTTTAAGCCGCTTTTCTAAACTTGCGCACTCTTTTTCAAAAACGGCTATTTCACCCGTTAAAACCGATACACCCCCGTATATGTTGGACTTTTCACATTCGGCAGCCTCGTATTCTTCGGTTGAAAAGCTTGAAATTCCGTCTATTTTTTTAAGCTGTTCGCAAGTGTTTATCAATAGTGTAAGATTACCGTCGAAGTCCTTCAAAACTTGCTCCGCATTCGGTATTTTCGCAAATTTGGCGACTAAGGCGCGACAACCCTCTATATTTTCTAGTCCCGAAAGCTTAATAAATTCTTCAAGCTTCTGCCTTGATTTTGCCACTTCGCCGTCCCATGCGGCTTTGGTGGTTTTTAACCTTTCAACGGATATGGCAAGTTCGGTTTTTTTGATTTTTGCGTTTTCGATTTTAGAGTGCAACTCTTCCTTTTGCCGCTTTAAAAAATTTAACTTTTCGTCGTTATATCTTACAACGGCGGAAAAATCCGTGCAATTTTTACCGAAAATTTTCACAAGCTCCGAGTTCAATTCGTCTGTTTGAGCTTTAACTTCTGCCCCCTCTTTCTTTAAAGCGTTTAGTTCGTTCGTTTTTATCTCTATAGAGGCATTAATTTTTTGGAGCTTATCGCTTATCAAGTTTACATCTTTCTGCTTTTGCTCGCGTTCTTTGTCGAGCTGCTGCAATTTTTCAAGCTGCTTGTTAACGTTTTCAAGGGAAAAATCTTTTACGTCGCGCACGCGCTCGGAGTACTCGCTTATCTTCCCGTCGATTTCTCCGACGACATAGTTATACAGCGGCGAATCCTCTTTAAACACCTTAACACCGCTTTTTAGGTTAGCAAAATAGTCGAGATTATAGGCGTATTCTTCTTTTAAAACCGCACCTTTAAACTGCACGTTGACTATTTTGTCGATGTCCTTGCCCGAGCAATCTTTAAGTTCTTTTTCCGCCCGTTGCAAATCGGCTTCGATATATTTTCTTTCCTCTTCGAGGCGGAATTTTTCCTCCTCTTTTTTGCGATAGTCTTTACGTTTTTCAGCCAGCCTCAACGACAGCGCGGCAAGCTTTTCCGTAGCGTTACTGTTTGAATTGTACAGTGCTTGAAGTTTTACGCAATCGGTAATATTCGCATCGAAATTGCCGTCGTTTAATTGCTTTTCAAGAATTTCTATTTCACGCAAGTTTTCAGCAATTTGAGCTTCCAAATCCTTGTTTTTTTCAATTACCCCCCGAATATCATTGAGTTTCTCGCATATTTCGTCGTCAATTCGGACTGCTTCGCGGCAAGCGGGAAGAACCGCAAAACTCTTTCTCAGTTCCTCTATTCCAGCCTTTTCGGATTGCATTTTAGCAAGCTTATTTTCAACTTCTTCAAGTTCCAACCGCTTTTCGTTCAAGGCTTTAAGTTTTTCGCACCGTTCAGATGCCTTTTTAGCCGCTTTTTCTTGCTCGGCTAATAGCTGTTTTTTCGAATTGACCCCCATATATGCCCGATTTAACGCACTTTCGGTCACTTCTTCATAGCCGATTAGCCTACCGCTCAAATTTTGATATGCGCCCTCTGTTTCCTTTTCTCGGGCGTTCAATTTTTCCTTTAATCTGTCGCCGTACTTCGATAATGAAAACAGTCTTTCTATCAGCGAAAGCCGCTCCCTCGGGGCGGACTTGACAAACTGAGCAAACTCACCTTGGGGAAGTGCAATGCACTTTCTGAAATCCTCAGCCTCAACCCCCAATATCTCGACAACCTTTTTTTCAACGGCGCTCGCCTTGTCGGCTATGCATACCTCCGCCACGTCAGTTTTTTCGTAAAGGGCGGCTTTATGCGTGCCGTACTTATCTTTTTTTATAGACCTTTCAACGGTATAAGTTTTGCGCTTACCCTCGTTCAAAATGTTAAAAACAAATTTGACTTTTGCCGTTTCGGAGCGGTAATTGATAACGTCGGTCATCACCTTACTCCTTTCCACGTTGCCGTAAAGGGCGAAATTTATACAGTCCAAAATGGTGCTTTTGCCGCTGCCGGTATCGCCGAAAATTCCGAAAATACCGTTTTTGGTCAAAGCCTCGAAGTCTATTATTGTATGCTCGGAAAAGCTGTTTATTCCTTCGAATTCAAGTTTTAACGGTTTCATTCTTCCTCCGTCAACGAGAGAAAGAGTGCCAAAAGCTCCTTAGGCACGTCCGCGCCGTATCTCAGTTTATAGTAATCGGAAAAAAGCTGCGAAGAACTTTTATCTTTATTTGAAAACGTTTCGAAAGTATTTTCAACGCTTTGTACTTCGGCACGAAGCGAAACCAAATTTTCGTTTTCGTGCAAAAGTCCGCTTTCTTGCGGAGTCATCGGCGCGTTTAAATTTAACGTCAGTTCGACAAAGCACTCTTTATTGGCGGCAAGAAGCGCTACCCCCTCTTCCACGCCGTTGGCTTGTAAGCGAATTAATTTCCTCGCGCTGGTTAGCTCAACCTGCTTGAAATTTTCCACTCCGTTTAAAGTTAAATCAAAAACGTTTACAGACTTAACCGCCCCGCACTCGTCAAAAGAAAATTGCATAGGCGCGCCGCTATAATAAGTATTTTCGCCAAGGCGTTGTCGTCTGTGGAGATGCCCCAAAGCGCAATAATCGCTGTCGGGCAGTAGGCTTAACGGCACTACGCGCGCGCCGCCCAAATCTATTTCTCTCTCGCTATCGCTCACCTTGCCGCCCGCAACAAAGATATGCGAAAGAAATACAGAAGGTATCTTTTCCGTCTTGCCCTCTTCGCCGCAAGTTATCCAACGAGTCATTTTTTCTTCAAAAGTTTCGTCCGTGCGCCCCTCTTTGAAGCGTGCTTCGTTAGGGTACGGCAAGGCGTTGATGTAAACCTTTTCGCCGTTGCCCTCAAAAATAACCCAACCGTTGCCCGATTTTACGGGAGAAACCGCGCCGCGCTTGGCACAATTTATGGGTGCAAGGTTGTTTCCGATGATATACACGTTTTGCTCTTCGGCAAGCACAGAAGCGGCGGTAAGACGCACATAATCGTCGTGGTTGCCGCTTATAACGAGCACCGCGCACCGCTTGGAAAGAATTTTTACGCCGCGATAGAAAATCTCTTCGGCTTCGGCAGACGGCGTGTAGGTATCGAACACGTCGCCCGCAATAAGAACGAGTTCAACCCCCTCGCGTTCGCAGACCTCGGCAAGCTCAAAAAAGATTGCCCGATACTCCGAAAACCGCTCTCTACCCATAAGTTTTTTACCGATATGCAAATCGGACGTGTGCAAGATTTTCATTTACGACTTAAAAAATTTATGACAAAATGCGGCGAAGTGTGTTGATTTTTAAACCGTTTACAGTTATAATGTAATTCACCGCTATTCTAGATTATAGTTCATTTTAATTAAGAAATCAAGTAAATAAGGAAGTTTAGGTAAAATGGCTTTTCTTTCGGCAAGCGACGGTTTTATTAAAAAATCGACGACGAGCGTTGAAAACAAGTTCATATCGAAGTATTTGCCCGCCCTTGACGCTGTTGCGGCAAAGGTTTACCTATACTCTTTGTATCTTTTGCAAAGCGGTTCCTTATATAATTTGGCGGATTTGGCGCACAGCCTTGAACTTGACGAGGACAAAGTTAAGGAATACTTTGTGTATTTGGAGGAGTTGGAGCTTGTTTCTATCGTTTCCGAAAGCCCGTTCGAGGTGAAAATTCTCGAAGCGGAGAACATTGCCGGCACGCCGAAGAAGTTCAAGCCCGAAAAATATTCCGACTTTACCAAAAACGCACAAAACGTTTTAAAGGGCAGAATGATTTCCACGAACGAGTTTAGGGATTATTTTTACCTTTTGGAAGAATACGGCTTCGAGCAGAACGCGCTTATTATGATTATTAACTATTGCGTAAATATGCACGGGGACAGCATACGCGCGGCATATATAAAAAAAGTAGCGAAAAGCTTTGCCGAAGACGGCGCGACCACCGCGAAAAAGGTTGACGAGAAGCTATCGGCTTACACCTCTTCCACGCCCACGCTTATTAAGCTTTTTACGGCTGCGGGCATTAAAAAGCAACCCGATTTGGACGACGACAAGCTTTACAAAAAGTGGATAAACGATTTCGGCTTTGACGATGCGGCAATTATTTGCGCGGCAAAGCAGTTTAAGGCGAAGAATTGCGAAAAGCTTGACGACGCGCTTGCCGAACTGTATAAAAACAGAAAATTCGATGTTAAAGAAATCGAAGATTACTGCAAAAACAAGAACTCGGTTTATGCGCTTACTCTCGATATTGCAAAGAACCTCGGCGTATATATGCAGACCTCTGCGCCCTACGTTGAAAATTATGTAAACATTTGGTGCAATTATGGGTTTACGCTGAATTCATTAAGGGAAATTTCCGCATATTGCTTTATGCACAGCATAAAATCATTTGAGGATATGGATGTTTTTGTAAAAAAACTGTACGATGACGGCGTAGTTGCCGAAAACGCGGTTACGGATTATTTAGAAAAACAGCGTGCCGATGACAAGCTTATCAAGGAGATTTTGTCTGCGTGCGGGCTTCAACGCAAAATTATTCCTTGGGACAGAGATAGTCTAACAAGGTGGCGCGATTGGGGGTTTGACAACAATATGCTTTTTGAGGCAGCAAAAATATCTTCCGGAAAATCCAACCCCACCGCTTATATGAACGGAGTGCTTTCGTCGTGGAAAGCAAACGGGATATTCTCTATAGACAAAATACCGTCTATTGCTACTTCGTCCGTACACCCCGCGCAAAACGCCGAAAAAGATATGCGCGTTGAGGTTGAGCGGCACTATTACGATTTGCGGCATACCGCAGAAGAAAATGCGGAGCGCACGCTTAAAAAGGCGACTGCGGATGAAGTTTACGGCAGCATAAGAAAGGAATTGAACGAGCTTTCGATTAAGCTCGCTTTTGCCGAGATACGAGATAAAAACGAAGCCGAAAAAATTTCCGCAATTATAAAAGAGCTTGAAGAAAAGGGCGACGAACGTCTTTCAGAGCTTGCCATAAGCAAAGACGATTTTACGCCGCACTATGCTTGTACAATCTGCAACGACACGGGTTACGATAAATCGGGCAGTCCTTGCATATGCATGAAAAACTTTATAGCGGGGTTAAAAATTTAGATGGACAGAAAGCAAATTTTCGACTTTATATCCGAACAAAAAACAGCGTTTATTGCCTCCGTTGACGAACAAGGCTATCCGGTAATACGCGCTATGCTTTCGCCCCGAAAAATAGACGGAAGCGATATTTATTTTTCAACGAATACCTCCTCGAATAAAATTAAGCAGTTTTCGGCAAACGATAAAGCCTGCGTTTATTTTTATAAACGCGGAAGATTTAAGTATCAAGGTGTTTCGATAATCGGAAACATGCAAATATGCACAGACCAAGCCACCAAAGATATGATTTGGAAATTCGGCGACAGCCTTTTTTACAAACAAGGAGTTACCGACCCCGACTACTGCGTATTAAAATTCACTTGTAAATCCGCAGAATATTATTGCGATTTTAAAGTTGAAAAAATCGAATTATAACTCAAAAACGCTTGTAATTTATCGGGTTATGTTATAAAATTAATAAGCACTTAATTGTGGCGGAGTGGTAAGGCTTACGCTTTCGGTGCGAAAGCACGTCGTGCTTCGGTACGACGAATGCTGCGCGTCCGCCCACTCTCTAACTTAATATTCTAATCACGCAGAGATGGCGGAGTGGTCGAACGCGCACGACTCGAAATCGTGTTACGGGCAACTGTACGGGGGTTCGAATCCCTCTCTCTGCGCCAAAAAAAGCAACATATAAAAATATGTTGCTTTTTTATTTATTTGATTTTGTTTAACTTATTTCGCAAAAAAGGCAACCGCTATTGCTCCGGGCCCTATGTGCGTGCCTATCGTGCTGCCTATCATATGCGATGGGATATTTTCCGTTTTGCCCGACCATAATTTTTCGCTATCATTTAAATAGCGTTGAAGATTTTCGTCTGACAGTCCCGAATACGCAAGCGTGTAAGGCATATCAAAATCAATACCGCCGCACTTATCGACAAGCTGCATTAATAAATTATTGCCTTTTTTAGAGCCTATCGCCTTTCCTACGAGCCGCACCTCTCCGTCAACGATAGAAATAACGGGTTTTATAGAAAGCAACTCGCCCGTAAAAGCGACAACCGACGAAATTCGCCCGCCCTTCTTCAAATATTTCAAAGTATCCAAAAGGGCAAGAACTTGAATTTTACTACGCTTTTCTTCAAGTAGTTTAGCAATTTCGTCAATCGACTTCCCCTCCTTAACAAGTTTAAGCGCATAATCGAGCAAAATTCTTTCGCCCAAGCTCGCGTTGAAGCTGTCAACTACGCGCACATCGCTAAACTTTTCCGCTGCCTTTTTTGCGCAAGCAAAAGTACCCGAAAGCCCCGACGAAATTGTTATGGCAAGAACCTCGCTACCGTCTTTTGTGAGGTTGGAAAACGCCTCTTCCCATCGGTATTCGTTTATTTGGCTGGTTGACGGAAGCTCTTCACATAATGGAAGTTTTTCGAAAAATTCTCGGGGAGTGATGTTAACTCCGTCATAAAACTCCTCCGAATCAAACTTTATCGTCATCGGTATAAGCGCAACGCCCAGCGCGTCCGCCTCGCTCTGCGTCAAATCCGACGCGCTGTCAATTAATATTTTAATCATTTATAAGCTCCTCATAATAATTTTTAAGGTTTTCAGTTATCTGCGCAAGCGATTTATAGAAAAATTGCCGCTCCTCTTCAGAAAAATCCGCACTGCCCGCTTTGACGGCTTTATCTGCTTTTTGATTGATACGCTCTGCTATCTGTACGCCGTAATCGGTAAGCGTTATGACCGAATTATATTTTTTTACATCGTACTTCACATAGCCGTCGTCAAGAAGCTGCCTAAGCGCACGCGAAATTGCAGCCTTGTCCTCATAAGTAAGGCGCATAAGCTCGCTTGCGGTTAAGCCCGAGTGGTGCTCGTTAAGGTAATATATGCACATGACATGTATGCTTTTAAGCCTATACTCCCGCATTTCAAACTGCTTTATACGCTGCACTAATCTGTTAAGCTTTAAAATCGATATAGTGAAATGTTCGAAAATCTTTTCCATAAACTTTCTACCTTAATCAGTTGATTTTTCAACAACTCTATGTTACACTTAAATTATTATGTTTGTCAATCGAATTTGTTGACAAATCAACAAGTTTTTATAAACGGTAATCGAACTTAGGAGATAATTTTATGAAAACAGCAATTATAACGGACAGCAACAGCGGCATAACCCAAAGCGAAGCAAAAGAACTTGGCATATATGTGGTGCCTATGCCCGTACTTATCGACGGTGAGTTGTATTTTGAAGATTTAACTTTAAGTCAAGAACAGTTCTATGAAAAATTAAAATCTGACGCCAACGTATCCACTTCTCAGCCCAACCCTTTGGACGTAGGCGAAATTTGGGCTAAGGCGTTGAAAGACAACGACGCGGTTATTTATATACCTATGTCAAGCGGGCTTTCGGAAACTTGCCACACTTTGCAACACTACGCAGAAACCGAAGCTGAATTTAAGGGCAAGGTTTTTGTAGCGGACAACCAAAGAATTTCTATTACTCAGCGCCAAAGCGTTATGGACGCGTTGAAAATGGCTAACGAGGGCAAGACTGCCAAAGAAATTTATAAACACCTTATGGAAACGAAGATGCAGTCGAGCATCTATATTATGGTTGACACTTTGAAATATCTTAAAAAGGGCGGCAGACTTACCCCCGCCGTTGCCGCGATAGGCACCCTTTTGAAGATTAAGCCCGTGTTGCAAATTCAAGGCGAAAAGCTTGACCAATACGCGAAAGTCAGAAAACTGATTGACGCAAAAACAACGATGATAACCGCGATAAAGAAAGACCTTGAAACAAGGTTTAAGGATATGGTTGCGGCCGGCAAAATGACGCTTTGCGTTGCACATACCGAAAACTTTGCAGAAGCGGAAAAATTCAAAGAGGAACTGCAAACCGAGTTCCCTACCGTTGAATTTACTTTTGTCAATCCGCTTTCGCTCAGCGTTTCTTGCCATATAGGTCCGGGCGCGCTTGCCGTAGCTTGTGCAGTTAAATATTAAACCGAACGTCCTCCGCACTTGCGCGGAGGACGTTTTTAAAACAGTGATTTAACTTTCATATTTTTGGGAATAAGCGAGCCGTTTTTTATCATTCCTATGACGAAACAACTCATCATTGCATAGCTCCATAATAAAAAAATTATTAGGGCGGCAATTTTGCCATACAGCCGCTCGGGATTGGCGAATTGAGTATATACGCCGAAACCAACTGAAAATACAAGCCAAAGCAATGTTGTCAATAAACTGCCCGTCAGCGCTTGCGAAACTTTAAGTTTATACGGGCAAGCGACCAAATTCAGCACTATGGCTACGCCGAACGCCAACGCCGCAATAAATAAGACAGAGATTATTTCGGATACGATTTCGGGAAGAAAAGTGTTTAAAAATACCGTTCCAGTCACGGAAATAGCCGCAGTCATCGCAACAAGGACTATCGTTGCCGCAATCATTAATAGGGAAACTATCCTAAGCTTTATTCCCCCCTTTATTCTTCTACTGCCGTAAATAATTTCTCCGCTTCTTCTTAAATGGTAAAAAAAGTTTGTAGACGAGTATAGCGAGGTCAATAAAAAAACAATTCCCGCGCCGCCGACGGCGCTCTCTGCCGATTGCTTCATATATCTTAAAACGGGACTGACGCTGTTGAAAAGTTCATGCGAGAGAAAGCGTTCCGCATCAACGTTGCCAAAAACAAGCGTAAGCCATAAAGTAAACGGCGCAATAGACATCAACAAAAAGTAAACTAGCGTTCCCGCTACTGTGGAAAATTTTTTATCGGAATAAAATTTTATAGTTGCCGCCACTTTGTTTTTGACTGCGACAAGGCGGGATACGGACTTTTCCATACAGATATTTTCTGCAAAAATTATAAAAAAATAAGGGTAATCCGTAAGGACTACCCCTAAAAATCCGCGTCAGTTACAACCGCAACCGTTATTGCATGAGTTACAGCCGTTATTACAACCGCAACCGCTACGGTTATTGCCGCAAGAATTGCAGCCCCAGCGATTATTGACGCTACGGTTATTACCGCAAGAGTTGCAACTGTTATTTTGCTGGCAAGTGAACCAATCGCTGCAACCGCAGCAATTTGTATTCAAACCGTACTGAGCCGCGTAATAGGCGTCGAAACAACCGCAGTTATTGTTGTTTTGGCAGCCGCAGTTGTTGTTACAACCGCAGCCGTTACGCGATGTACCGAAAAGCAAGTTAAAAAGTCCGTTGCAACCGCAATTACAATTATTACACATTTGTATATAATTCCTTTTTCTGAAGTCGGGGCAAAGGTTTTCCCCCTTGCCTTATATTCCATTATATGAAAAACGCGGGCGATTAGTTCGCCCGCGTTTTTTATTCAGAAAAATTATTTGCCGAAGTATCTCTTCAACATTCCCGCAAAGCCCGCGCCGTGACTTGTTCGTCGTGCGTTGTATCGTGTACTAAAAAATTTATAGTATAGTAAAAACTTAATAAAATCAGCATTAAAACAAGGTAAAATCAATAATTTTGCCTTGTTTTGTTATTTTTTTGTGTAATCGATTTCACAGTATTTAAAACCTATCAAAATTACAATTTTTAAAATTCACAGTAAAATCACAAAAAGGAGTGCATTTTTATGTCAAAAATCAATAATTCAGGTGTATTTCAGTTACCTAATGGCTTTTGGGCTTTCCGTTTCAGAATTACCGTAAACGGCAGAATAATTGATACGAGAAAAACAAAAGACGAATTCGGTAATCTTCTCAAAACAAAACAGAGCGCAACCAAAGCAAGGGAAACAGCAATACGCACAGCACACCTGAACAGCAACAAGAAAGAAAAACCCCGAATGACAGTTAAAGAAATCTATAAAGAATACTGTCAATCAGGCAGAACGGGCAAAGCCTACGCTACTATCAAAAAGCAAGACAGCCTATGGAAAAACCATTTAGAAAGTAAATTCGGGAAACGCTACATAGACGATATATGCGTATCGGAAATTACCGACTACCTTTCCCACCTCTATTATGACGAGGGCAGAGCCTTTAAGTATGTAGAAAGCTTTTTGAAAATGTTTTACCTAATCTTCGGGCAAGCCTATTCAAGAAATTATCTTGATATTGAAATCTATAATACACTTTGCGTAAACAAAAGCACTAAAATTTCTATGCCTAAAATGAAGATTGACGAAGATACTGATATTGTAGTTTTCAATCAGAGTGAATTAGACAGCCTTGACAGCTATTTTAAAGGCACTAATGCTGAAACAGCTTATATGCTTGGAAGATACTGCGGACTGCGTATAAACGAGTGCTATGGGCTTAAATGGAATGATATAGACTTTGAAAACAATTCCATAAGAATTGAAAGGCAAATGGCTTATCAAGACGGGCTTATTAAATTAGTACCACTTAAAACACGAAATGCAAAGCGCACAATTTTTATGAACGAAAAATTGAAAGAGTATCTACTCAAAGCCTATGAGCAATATCAACAGGCAGAGAAAACGCTTATAGCCCAAAGGCAACAAAATCAAACTATGATTGTAAATACAAACGGCAACTTAACCGCTTCCACTATTCTTGTAAATACGCTTTCTAACGGCAAAATTCAAACTGTAAACTCTATGAAGTATCACTCACGAATGATTAAACAGACTTTGGGTATCAGCTTTAAATACCACTATTTAAGGCATACATACGGCACACGGCTTGCAGAGCTAAATACCCCTACTCATCTACTATGCAAACAAATGGGACACGGTTCAGGGCGTGTTACAGAGCAATATTATCTTGCTGTATCAAAAAACGGCATAGAAATTCTGAAAGACAAAATCGACAACTTATAAAAGGAGTATTTATTATGATTTTCTTGTTATTATGGCTTGCAGGCATTTATTCCATTGTTTGGATTATTAAAAATTATAAATAATAAAAGGAGTTTACATTATGATTATCGGAATAATTATTTTACTAATTATATTCTTCTTCGCTATCCACGACATACATATTTAAAAAGGCAACAAACAGCGGCTGTCAAACAGCCGCTGTTTGTTATGCTCAATTTTTATATTTCTTAACTTTAAACAATTTATATATTTTATCAAATACTTTTTCATTATTGCACAAAAAATAAGTAACTGCAAGTGGAACATTCAGTATTGATAAAGCAAAACAGAACATAAGCAAATCGCCATAGTCCTTATAATTCCCAACAGTATGTACACCAAATTCAATACTTATTACTACACTAATTATGTTTATTATTAAACAAGCAATGATTGCAATAAGTTCAATAATTTTTAATATTTTACCTTTAAATATTAGACCAATTGCATTTGCTATTAGTAGCACCGATGACATTATTATTAACAGTGTCATACATTGCAAGAAATCGGAATAATCACCAAATTGTATATAAAATTTGGGGAACAATACCGTATAAACTATATTAGGAATCATCGTAAAAAGGAGAGCTACAAAAGTAATACAGGCAAGAATTATTATCTTTCTTTTATCTTTTTTACTGTTAGCTTGTTCATCTTTCTGAATTTTTGCATTTTCTTCCTGCATTCTGTCAGGTGTAAGTGTAGAAAAAATTTCTTTTTTACTCTTATTACATTTTCCACACTTTTGCATAATAGAACTATGTAATGTACCGCAAGCGCAATACCAATGAGTTAAATTATCAATAGGATAACCTTTTGCATTAGGCAATAACCTTTTACCCGTCTCTAAATCATCTTTTTTAAAAGGCTTAAAAGTATTAACTACCATTTGCTTACCTTTCGGCTCTACCATTGAATTATCTATCAATAAGCACTGATATATATTTATTTCAACCCTATTAACTTCTGATTTTAACGGCACTACTTTGAAAAATTCCAAATCAATTTTATCTACTTCCAGCAATGAAATATCAGAAAGGTTTTCTACTTCCCCAAAATCAGAATAGCACTTTACATTAAATTTAAACGCTTTTACAGTATCACTTATCTTTTGAAAATATACTTTAAGATACCGCTTATCAAGTCCGTTTACCTGCATTATTTCCCAACGAGTTATTATCACAGGGTAAGCAATATCATATTCTTTATAAACATAATCCGAAATAAGTTTATCTTGTAAATTTTCGGGCATAGCTTATTCCCCCTTTGTCAATTCGCTTTTGCGCTTTTCGTATTCTTCGTTAGTTATAACTCCCGAATTCAAAAGCTGTTGCAAATGCTCTAATTCAGCATTTACCGCTTCCTTTTTCTCTTGCATTACAGGGCTATTACTGCGTTCTTCCTTTGCTTTTAAGAACACTTCCAAGTCCTCATTACTTTCCCCATAGAGTTTGTTGCGAATTAATTTTATATCGCATAGATACGATAAATAAAGCCTCGCAAATACCCACAGCAACCAGCAGAAAAACCAACCCACAAAAGCTATTATGAACATAGCTCCGTGAACCAATACCGCCAGCACAATACCAATAACAAGCGAAAGAACAGCAAAAATACCTATAATAACCATAACAATTATTCTTGTTGTTAATAGTGCCTTGTCATTCCTTTGAAACATTTGTAAAACCTCCAAAATTTTATTATTAACGCCTACGGCATTAACCTTGTAAATAATTCGGGGCAATAAAAAAGTGCGCCCCAGAGGAACGCACCCCAAAAGCACATTCCACATTTGTTGCTACACAATTCCTGCTAATAGGATAAAGTGGAAGTATCAATTGGCTATGATACTCCTATCAGCAGTATAAAATTGTGTAGCACAATTATAATATCAAATATTCAAATTTTTGTCAATGTATTGATGAGAAAATCGGGAAGCTGTAACAGCTTCCCGATTTTCGCAAACTAATAGCACTAACAAGAAAATAAACTTTTTGAAACACAGTTTTTATATATGTATAGATATTACCTATTCCCCCCTTTAAGCTTCAAAACTATATTTACGGCTTCCATAATTCAAAATTTGGGTTAAGTCTTTAAGTACCTTAAAACTACTTGCTATGAAAACAAAATCCACCTGAAAAAATGTAAACTCACCCCTTGCTTTCGGTCAAGATATATTAGAAAGTGCGACAGCACTTTACTAATACATCTATGGCAGCGGAGCGGTGTAGCGGTGAGCGAAGCGAACAGCGCCATTTCCTACTATTAAAAAATAAAAGTATGATTTTCTTGACTTATAACAATTTTGTGATATAATTAGTTTAAGATAATTAAGGATATTTATCTGATATATAATTATTGTAAATATTATATAATGTATTAGTTTTGTGCCCGTTTATAATCATATAATTATCCCTATTTATCCTAAAAATTATATGGAGTATCTTAAATATATGAATGTAAAAAATTTAGAAAAAGGAAAGATTTACAAAGATTACAAAACTATTTGTGAAGTTCTTGGTGAACCTTACAAAACATCTGATTCAAAAATTGCACAGCTTAAAATGTGGAAATTATACTTTGACTGGGAACGAATTAATCGACAATATAAGATAATAGAAATAAATGAATTTCCTGAGCAATATGTAGAACACTACCGTAAAAAACTATCATTCTATGCAGAGGAAATTTATCCTATTATTATTTACTATCTACATAAAGTATTCTTAGAAAGTGGAAACTTTTTTCAGCCTTGGGTTGATTATAGACTTAATTTGTTTCGTATATTTGGCTTTTCCGATAACTTAAAAAACTTTCCCTTTCAATTAATAGATTATAATAGCAATAAATTAATTTTTAGAAAAGCCTATGAAGATTGTTTTAATGTGATAAATCAATATTTTACTCGAACACTTGAAAATATAGAAAAAAATTATTCAATAACAAACAACGAATGCTATAACATTAAAGATATTGATTCCGATAGTAATACTCCTTATTCTACTACTCGGTTGTCAAATAAATTAGAAACTAATATTATTAAATGTAATATGGATTTAGTTGTCTTTGAAATGGGGCTTAAAAATATTCAATCAGTACATTTTCTCCATAGAGAACAAGAGTTTAAAAATAGGCTTAATGAATACCTTAACCAATATGGTTATGAATATGAATCAACAGCTATTAGAATTTCATTAGCACGCAAATATAAAAGCCTAACAAAGCTGACAGAAGTCGAGCGTGAAAATATTCAAATGAAGTATAAAAAATTATTTGGCGATATGCCCCAAGAAGATATTATTTCAATGTTGGATATTAATCGTAAAGTAGTTAATGATAAAATTATGGAACGCATAATATCTAATAATGAAGATAATATTAATGAATTTGCTGGTATTGTTGCAGTAAATGGCTATAATGAAATTTATGAAGAACTAAAAAAAGATTATGGCTATAATTTACCTATGGAACAATATATAAACATATACAGAAAATTGCGTACTGAATATATAAAAAACAGTATAAACATTAAAAATTAAAGGGCTTAATAAAAGCCCTTTTTTATTTACAATAACAGGAGAAAAAAAATGAATAATCTACTTATATACGAACATCTTATCAACCCACCTTAGCTTAGGCAAAAATTTATTGATATAGCAATAAAAAATTCACACAAAATTTAATTCACACAATTTGACATTTTTTCAAAAAGCTTAAAATACGATTCACAAACAATTCACACTTTATAACAACAAAAAAGAGAGTAAACTTTTACGCTTACTCTCGCTCTTGGCTTATTATCTGCCCATAAGGCTTAATATTTATTATTAATTATACCGCAAGTAATTAGCCAAATTATTTGCCGAAATATCTTTTAAGAAGTCCCGCAAAGCCTGCGCCGTGTCTTGCTTCGTCCTTAGCCATTTCGTGAACGGTGTCGTGAATGGCGTCATAGCCGAGTTGCTTTGCGCGCTTAGCGATAGCAAATTTACCCTCGCACGCGCCCGCTTCCGCCGCTGCGCGAAGTTCAAGGTTTTTCTTTGTCGAAGGGGTAACCACTTCGCCCAAAAGCTCTGCGAATTTTGCTGCGTGCTCAGCCTCTTCGTAAGCGTAACGCTTGTACGCTTCGGCGATTTCGGGATAACCCTCGCGCTCAGCTACTCTTGCCATTGCAAGATACATACCTACCTCGGTGCACTCGCCGTTGAAGTGCGCACGAAGTCCTTCCATAATTTCTTCGTCTTCAACTTTACCGTCTCCGACTACATGTTCGCATGCGTATTTGGTATCGTTGGTAACGGGAACAAACTTCTTTGCGCCGCAAACGGGGCAAACTTGTACGTCGTCCTCTACGATTTCACCGCAAACGGGACATTTTTTCATAATACATACTCCTTTATTTTTTATAATTTTTATATCAGCTTATAGAATTGTAACACTTTATTTAAAAAATTACAATACTATTTTGGAAATTTTTACCAAAAAATCACATCTTTTCGGGCACGCCTATTCCGAGCAGCGAAAGAGAATTTTTCAAGGTCTGCAATGCCGCTTTTGTGAGTGCAAGGCGAAAATCCTTTGCACTGCCCTCTGCCGTTAGTATTTTGCAATCTATATAAAATTTATTGTATTTTTGCGAAAGATCTACGGCGTAACGCGCAATCAAAGACGGCTCGTACTTTTCCGCCGCGTCCAAAACGGTTTGAGGGAATGCGGCAAGCGATTTTACAACTTCGAACTCTTGCGCGTTCGGCTCATATCCCTTGGGCAGTTTTACTTTTACGCCGTTTTTTGCAAGCACAGAGTTAGCCCTTGCACAAGTGTACTGAACGTAGACGCTTGTTTCGCCTTCGAAACTCAAAACCTTGTCGTAAGAGAACACTATGTCCTTTATTTTGTTATTATACAGCGCACCGAATATAACCGCGCCCAAACCTACGGTTTTTGCGATTTCTTCCTTATTATCAAGCGCAGAATTCTTTTCGTTGATGACAGCGTACGCCTTTTCGACACATTTCGAAATTACGTCTTCAAGCCAAACGACCTTGCCCTTTCTTGTGGACATTGCTCCGTCCTCTAACGAAACCATTCCGTAGGCGACGTGCACCAAATCCTTAGCCCACTCCTTGCCCATAAGCTCCAACACCTTAAAAACTTGTTTAAAGTGCAAATTTTGCTGATAGGCTACAACGTAAAGGCACTTATAAAAATCATAAGTGTTTTTGCGGTAGATTGCCGCCGCAAGGTCGCGCGTGGCGTAAAGCGATGCTCCGTCCGAGCGCAATATAAGGCAAGGCGGCATACCGTAGGGTTCCAAATCGACTATGCTTGCCCCCTCGCTCTCTTTTAACAGATTTTTCTTTTTCAACTCGTCAACGACGGGTTGCATCTTGTCCGTATAGAAACGTTCGCCCGCGTAGCTGTCGAAAGTTATATTCAGTTTTTCGTAAATGCTCTGAACGTAATCGAGAGTGAGCTTTTTAAACCATTCGAAAAGGTCGTTGGCTTCCTTGTCGCCGCTTTCTATTAGACGGAAATACTCGCGCGCTTCCGCCTCCATTTGCTCGTCCGCCTCTTCGTTAAAGCGAACGTACAGCGCGTTAATAGCGTGTATGCCGCCCTTTTCCACTTCGTCTTTATTGCCCCATTTTTTATAGGCGCAAATAAGTTTACCGAACTGCGTGCCGTAATCGCCGAGGTGGTTTATACCAATGACTTTATAGCCCAAAAATTTATAAATTTTATAAAGCGAACCGCCCAAAACGGTGGTTGAAAGATGCCCGATATGAAAAGGCTTTGCGATATTTACCGAAGAAAAATCTATGCAAACGGTTTTGCCGTTGCCTACGGCAGAAGAACCGTAAGCGTCGCCCGCGTTCTCTATTTCCGACAAAACTTCAGCGGCAAGTCCCGCTTTATTTACCTTGAAATTGAGGTATCCGTTTACTGCCGAAACTTCGGAAATTACCTCGTCGCGGTGGAAAGAATTTTTAAGTTCTTCGGCTATTTGAACGGGGCTTTTGCGGAAAAGCTTTGCAAGCTTGAAGCACGGCAGCGCGTAGTCGCCCATTTCGGAATTTGGCGGCAAAGCGATATCGGAGGCCGCAACGCCTTCGGTATTAAGTTTTTTAGCAATATAATCGCGATAATCCATAAGTTAATTTTAACATACGCGTAAAATTTTGGCAACTTCACCGTCATTTGTTTTGATTATTTTTTTCAATTATACTATAATTGAAAAAAGACTTCTCGAGGTTTATAAAATGAAATTAGGCGTTGTGGGGCTGCCCAACGTAGGTAAGTCCACTTTATTCAATGCAATAACGCACGCGGGCGCGGAGGCCGCAAACTACCCTTTCTGCACGATTGAACCGAACGTCGGCGTGGTTGCCGTACCGGACGAAAGGTTGGACAAGCTTGCCGCGCTGTACCAAAGCAAAAAAATAACCCCCGCTATTGTAGAGTTCGTTGACATAGCTGGGCTTGTAAAGGGCGCGTCTCGCGGCGAGGGCTTGGGCAACAAGTTTCTTTCGCATGTGCGTGAGTGCGACGCGATTGTGCATGTGGTGCGCTGTTTCGAGGACGAAAACATAACACACGTCAACAATAAAATCGACCCGCTTGCAGACATTCAAACAATTACTCTTGAACTTATTCTTGCCGATATCGAGGCTGTGAACAAGCGTCAAGACAGAATAAGAAACGTAGCGCGCGGCGGTTCCAACAAGGAAGCGGCGGCGGAATACGCGTTTTTGGAAAAGTTGGAAAAGTTCTTGTCGGGCGAAAAGCCCGCTCGGCTTTTCGAGTGCTCTGACGAGGAAAAGCCGCTTTTGGAAAACCTATTCTTGCTTACGGCAAAGCCGGTAATTTATGCGGCGAACATTTCGGAGTTCGATATGGGCAGGAACGAGAATGAAATACCCCTTGTGTGCAAAGTTAAGGACTACGCGGCAAAAGAGGGCAGCGAAGTGCTTGTAATTTGCGCCAAAACCGAGGAAGAGCTTTCAATGATGCCCGCCGAAGAAAGCGCGGTATTTTTGGAAGAGTTGGGACTTGAAGAAAGCGGTTTAAACAGACTGATTAAAAAAAGTTACGCTTTGCTTGGGCTTATCTCCTACCTTACAGCGGGCGAAAAAGAAACGCGAGCTTGGACTATCGTTAACGGCACGAAAGCGCCGCAAGCGGCGGGAAAAATTCACAGCGACTTCGAAAAGGGCTTTATCCGCGCAGAAGTCGTGGAATGGCAGACGCTTTTGGACTGCGGCGGCTATAACGGCGCGCGCGAAAAGGGCAAGGTTCGCTCCGAGGGAAAGGAATACGTTATAAAAGACGGCGACGTCGTCCTCTTCCGTTTCAACGTTTAACATAAGGAGAAAGATGAAAAATAAAGTTAAGTACGCGTTAAGCATTGTCGGAATTATTATAGCTTCGCTTATCCTTCTTTACATGGTCTGCGCCTTTATCGTTAGTAAAGTGCTTTTGGACCAAATGTTCGGGCGGGCTGATTGCGACTATGAGCTGACAACAGACTTCACCGATGAAGATATTGAAAATCTCAGACCCGATATAAAAAGATTTGCGATAGAGTTTGACAGCAACGGCAATACCCTCCACGGAAATATTTGGGGTGATGCCGATAAAGAAAAGCTTGTAATTATATCACACGGCATTGGCGGGCACGCCAACGGCTACTACAATGAAATGATGTACTTTGTTGACGACGGATATCGCGTTCTTACTTACGATTGTACCGGGACTTGTACAAGCGACGGTAAAGGCACAACGGGGCTTTCGCAGTCGGCAACAGATTTACATAACGCGCTTTTGTTTGTTGAAAGCAACACCGAATTGAAAGATTTGCCCGTATACCTCTTCGGACACAGTTGGGGCGGGCACGCGGTAGCAACCGTTCTGAACTACGAACATAAGAATATCAAAGCGGTTGCGTCGGTTGCGGGATACAACTCTAACGGCGGAATAATGTTGGAATGGATGAAAGGTTCAATGGGAATGGGCGGGTTTTCATACCTTGTGTTCCCATTTGCCGCTATTTGTTCATATGCGGAGGCGGGCACAACCTACAACTACACCGCCGTGGGCGGTATTAACGGCTCCGACATACCCGTGCTTGCCGTTCAAGGCGACTGCGACGACATAGTTTGGCAAGACAGCATCTACAACCACCGTGACGAGATAACAAACGACAAATTCGAATTTAAGCTTATCGAAGGCGGCACGCACAACGGCGTTTTATCTTCTGATGACAGCGAAATCTTGAAATACCGTGAAAATATCATTAATGAGTATAAAACGATAAGAGAAAAATATAACGACAATATTCCGCGCGAAGTTGACGTTGAATTTTTCAGTAAAATAGAAAAAGACAAATTCAACGGCATAAACGAAGATACGATGACTGCCATAAAAAATTTCTTTGATAAAGCATAACAAGTAAAAGCCCCGCGGCAAAGCGTACTTCCCGTAGGGAATAAAAACTAAATTTTTAAGAGTTGCACTTTCAAGTGATGACAAAAGGCTCTCGGACATTTCGTTCGAGAGCCTTTTAGAAAGACAAATTGAAATTTATCTTTGCTTTTTACGATTAAAATATTCGCCGCTTCTAAAATCTTTTTCACCAAAGTATCGGTTAGTCAAATGTCTTTTGTTATACAGTCTTCTATGTTTGTACGCAAAGATTTCGTTATCTATCATTATTGCTGCTTCACTTCCAAATGCATTAGTGAAAAAGTGATATCCCTGCCTATCGGGCAAAGTATAAAAATAAAAATCCGCCACGTCACTATCAAAATGCCTTAATGCTTCTTCAAAAGAATAAGTACCAGCATATAAAACGATTTTCCCCTCATCTTCTAATTGCTTTAACTTTTTTAAGGAGTCTATCCATTTCAAAGTATTATAATTGTATTGACTAAACATTTCGGCAATTTCTTGCATGATGTTCTCCGTTAAATTACTGTTTATCGTACAATCATTATATCACGAAAAATGGAAGAACGCAACCGATTGAATTTTGCGGGAAATATAAAACATATCTATATCTCACTAGGCTACGAGTAGCCGAGTTCGTCCACAAAAAAAGTACAGAAAAGGCACAGCTTAACGCTATGCCTAAATCTTTTTATTTGCGCTTTATTAAATTCCTTATGGAGAATGCGGTAACTGCCGCGGGGCTTAATTTTTTTATATAGACACTTAAAAAAGCCCGACGGTAGCGTCGGGCTTTTTTGTTTATCTGTTTTAAATTACTTCAATTCAGAGAAGTATTTGATAGTTCTTACCATTTGAGAGGTGTAAGAATTCTCGTTATCGTACCACGATACAACCTTTACAAGGGTCGTGCCGTCGCCGAGGGGCATGCACTTAGTTTGGGTTGCGTCGAAAAGCGAACCGTAGGTCATACCGATAACGTCGGAAGAAACTATTTCTTCTTCGGTGTAGCCGTAAGATGCGGAAGCCGCAGCCTTCATTGCATCGTTAACCGCCTTTGCGTCAACTTCGCCTTCGCATACTGCGATAAGTTGAGTCAACGAACCGGTGGGTACGGGTACGCGCTGTGCGCAACCGTCAAGCACGCCGTTAAGCTCGGGAATAACAAGACCAATTGCCTTTGCCGCGCCCGTGGAGTTGGGAACGATGTTGACGGCAGCCGCTCTTGCTCTTCTTAAATCGCCTTTGCGGTGGGGTCCGTCAAGAACCATTTGGTCGCCCGTATAAGCGTGAATGGTAGTCATGTAGCCTTTCTTGATTTTGCAAAGTTTATTAAGGCTGTTAGCCATAGGCGCAAGGCAATTCGTGGTGCAGCTTGCAGCCGAAATAACTGTATCGCTTGCTTTAAGAGTATTTTCGTTTACGCTGAATACAACCGTAGGAAGGTCGTTGCCCGCGGGTGCGGAAATAACGCACTTCTTTGCGCCGGCTATAATGTGAGCCGATGCTTTTTCCTTCGAGCAATAGAAACCGGTGCATTCTAATACGACGTCAACGTCGAGTTTTTTCCAAGGAAGATTTGCTGCGTCCTTTTCGGCGTAAATCTTGATAGTTTTACCGTTAACGGTTATGCTGTCTTCACCCGCCACTACGGTATCAGAATACTTGTATCTGCCTTGTGCCGAATCGTACTTCAAAAGGTGCGCAAGCATTTTAGGGCTTGTCAAATCGTTGATAGCTACGATTTCATAGCCTTCCGCGTCAAACATCTGTCTGAACGCAAGACGACCGATACGACCGAATCCGTTGATTGCAACTTTTACATTTGCCATATAAATAAATTCCTCCGAATTAAAAGTTATCGTTTTAAATTTCAGTTTGTTTCAAAACAAAACAATTATAACAAACTACTTTGTTTTAGTCAACAAAATTTTTGTGAAAAAATTACGTTAAACGCAACATATCCCTTGCCCAATCATTATACAGCATTACTTTTTCAAAGGCAATGTTTTTGACATATTTTTTAAAAAAATTTATTTTTACGCTTGATATTTACATTTATATGAATTATACTTGAATATGTTAATTATTCTTTAATCGGAGGTTTTTATATGGCGTTGGTTTCGGCAAAAGAAATGCTGGAAAAGGCAAGAGACGGTAAATATGCCGTAGGTCAGTTTAATATCAACAATTTGGAATGGACGAAATCCATTTTACAGACTGCGGAGGAGTTGCGCTCCCCCGTTATCCTCGGCGTATCGGAAGGCGCGGGAAAGTATATGACGGGCTTCAAGACGGTTGCGGCTATGGTTAAAGCGATGATTGAGGAACTTAAAATAACCGTTCCCGTAGCGCTTCACCTTGACCACGGTACCTACGAAGGCTGCTATAAGTGCATAGAAGCCGGATTTTCCTCTATTATGTTCGACGGTTCGCACTTCCCCATCGACGAAAATATAGAAAAGACGAAAGAGCTTGTAAAAGTATGCAAAAAACATAAAATGAGCCTTGAAGCCGAGGTTGGAGCAATAGGCGGCGAAGAGGACGGCGTTATCGGTAAAGGCGAGTGTGCAAACCCCGACGAGTGCAAAAAAATTGCGGACTTGGGCGTCACTATGCTTGCTGCGGGCATAGGCAACATACACGGCAAGTATCCCGAGAACTGGGAAGGACTTTCATTCGAAACGCTTGCTGCGGTTAAGGAAAAGGTCGGCGATATGCCACTCGTTCTCCACGGCGGCACGGGTATTCCCACCGATATGATTAAAAAGGCGATTTCCCTCGGCGTTGCTAAGATAAATGTAAATACCGAATGCCAGCTTTCGTTCCAAGAAGCGACAAGAAAGTATATAGAAGAAGGCAAGGATTTAGTCGGAAAAGGCTTTGACCCCCGCAAATTGCTTGCACCCGGTTGCGAGGCGATTAAGGCGACCGTAAGAGAGAAAATGGAGATTTTCGGAAGCATCGGCAAAGCTTAAACGTTCCGTTTAATTAAGGCGATTTAATCGGTTGAAAAAATCAAGCACAACATAGCCGCCCGCGGGTTGAAACCCGCGGGCGGCTTTAAATTTTAAAACATCAACTTATCTCTCAATTCGCCCAAGTACCAACCCGGTCCGTCCATAATGATACGGTCGTATCTCTTCTTCAATTTTTCCGTTATGCCCAAAATGTAGCAATATGGCAAAACTTCGTAGAAGTATTCCGGGTTCTCCTCCACTAACGTTTCGAGCTTGGCGCGCTCGGCAAGCAGAAGAAAGCTTTTAAACCCGCAAATTCTTGCGTAGGTTTTAAGCTGTTCGGGCGTTCTCAAATCGATTTTTTTATTGATTACAAACAAAATCAGCAAGGCAACGACAAGCGCTGCCGAAATCAACACCCCGGCTTGCCAAGGCATTAAACAAACGGTTGCAAAAAACGGAACGCACCCCGCAGTGCCGAAAAACGTATACATAAAATACGTCATAGCCGAGCCTTTTTCAAGCTCGAAATGAGGGATTCCGCGTATAAAAGCTATTGCCGCCGTTGGAAAAATCAAGATAACCGTTAATACTTCCCCCGTTGAAATTCCCACTGACAGCGCAACCGCAAACAACATAACGAACGGCAAAATAATTGTCATTATCGAAAATATTTTGGTTTTACGGTCGACTAATTCCGCCGCTTCCATTTTGCAGCCGTCCATAATTTTGGCGTAAAAATCGGCGAAATACTTGCTTGCTCCGAGAGTATAAAATACTTTTCTTCTTGAAAATATGCGTTCGAATAGGCTTTTTTCAAGCTCGAATGTGCAAGGATTAAACCCGTCGTCACTGTCGGGACGTTCGATATCCTTTAACTTTGTCAGTTTAAGCCCGCGCTTGCAGTCCTCTTCTATCGTTATAAATCCTCGCTCCGCCCAATACAGCATTAACGGATTAAAAAGCGAACGAGGGTCGGCAATTCTGCCGCAGTAGCAGATAAGAACGTCTATCGGCGACGCGCCGCGGGGCGGAAACAGCTCTGCGGGCTTTACGGTTTTACGTTTTAGGCTTGCACCCATAAATATGGGGATTAGCGAAATTATTAAAGCGACGGCGATTATTACTGCGCATATTATTACGCCTTGTAAACTCACAGCAGTTTCCCCCTTTGACCGCTTTCGCTTATGTACCATTCGGGCAGTTGTCGGGTATTGAATTTTCGCTTGACCAAAGGCTTAATATTGAACGCATACAGATACGGCAGTGCGGCGTAGTAGTCAAGGGTGAAAAGCTCGGACTTGCGCGCAAATAGCAGGTATTTACGGTAATTTACAAGGTCGGAATAATCGGCAAGGTTGTTTTTTTCACGGTAGTCCACGAACCTTATCAAAAGCAACGAGCCGATAAAAAGAGTAGCCACTGCAGTGTAACCAATTCCGAACGGGTCCGATATTTGAGTGTACCACCATATAAACAGTCCCACGCCTCCTCCGCCGAAAGATAATCCGATGGCGCATCGGGGAAATAACGGCACGTCGCGCACGAATCTGAAAAAGAATAAGCCCATACACATTATAAACGGAAAAACGGTCCCCATGCCGCTATTTAACGAAATGCAAAGATATATACTCGCCAAAAAGAACGGCGCTACGGACAGCACGGTGGTCAGCACTTTCAGCGCGTAGTGTGTGGAAGAATAGACCCCCTCGTCCTCGCGCACGGCGTAGCCGGAATTTGCTTGTTTGACCGCGCTGCGGGAAAACATTGCGCGGTTAAGGTTCACTACTACCGCGTTTTCTTTGCCGAAAAGCCGATTGAACAAGTCGCGCTCTCGGACATAAGTACCTCTATCGAAAAAAACCGCACTTTTATCTGCGTGCGTAGGCGGCTTTTTAACCAATGTGAGTCGAACGCGAGTTTTGTCAACATGTTTTACGCGTATATAGCCGACTTGCGCCCAATGCACTATTAGGGCGCGGGTGAGCCTTCTCGGGTAAGTTTTGCCTATAAAAACGCGCTGAACGTCCAACGGCGAAAAGCCGGTTGCAAGGCAAGTAATTTTCTCTCTTTTTACATACGTTTTTGCGCGCAAGCCGAATACGAGCGCGAGCAAAAGTATCGCAAGAATACAAGCGTATATTAAACCCGCAAAAACATAATAGACCATTACAAAACCTCCGAAAAATTATATTAAATTTTTAAAGACGTGTCAACCGTTTAATTTTTGTCGAAAACGCACATACTGTTTCGGATATGAAAAAACGAATTTTATTGATTACGGTTATTCTTACTCTACTACTTATACTGCTACCCGCGTGCTCCGCGACGGAAGCAAGCGCAACAAGCGACAAAAGCGGCTCGTTAAAGTCGATTACAAAGCCTTATATAGGCGAGTACGAGTGCACTTCGGCGCGGTTCGGCGAAAACGACCTAATGGAGAAATACGAGTTCATAACCATTTCGCTTTTGGACGACAAGAAGATGGAAGTCAGCTATAAGCCTAAAAACGGGAAAAAGAAAACCTTTGAGGGCGCGTACGAAGTTAATCCCGACACGCGTGAGTTTACCGGCGAGGTTGGAATTTTGGGCGTTAAATTCAAAGAAGCGACTAAAATAGAAAACGGCAAGTTCACATTGACGAAAGTAATTTTCTCTATGCCGCTTGTTATGAATTTCAAAATGAAATAAAAAAACTCACGGGTTACCGTGAGTTTTTATTGTTCCGGTTTATAAGTGCCGACTATTTCTTCAAGTCCGTCCGTGTCCACCGTTTGGAAAATTACGTCGTTCGACTCGGGAATTGCCGACGGGTCGATGTCGCTAAAAGTCATTTGACTGTGATGCTCGGACTGCGCTGCAAAAATCTTTTCCGTTTCTTCGTCGTATACAAGAAAATCGTAATACATTTTAACAAGGTTTTTGTCGCCGTACATTTGTTCTAACCGCTGACGCTGCAATTTCAGTTTTTTCTTCCTATCCGCAGACAAAATTATGAAAATCAAAAGTAGCAATAAAAACAGCGCGCCCGCCACTATCGCCACGATATACTTTACTTCCATAGCTTTATTATACTTCCCCGTTTATATTATGTCAAGTTTATTTGATTTAATGACGGAAAGGTTCTTCCGCTTACATAAATCACTAAAATTATAAATAATATATTAATGATATGAAAAAAATTATGTTTTGCGGCGGCGGAAGCGCGGGTCATGTGATACCGAACATTGCCGTTATGGAAGTTTTAAACGGCATTTACGACCTTTGCTATCTCGGTACGGACGGCATAGAAAAAAGAATTTGTGCGGAAAACCATGTGCAATATTACGAGTGCTCCGCAGTGAAATTGGTGCGAGGGAAAATTCTTTGTAACCTTACCCTTCCGTTTAAACTTTTCAAAAGCATTAAACAAGCGGGTAAAATTATCGACGACGTAAAGCCCGACTTGGTTTTTTGTAAGGGCGGTTATGCGTGCGTTCCGCCCGCGCTTGCGGCGAAAAAAAGAAATATTCCCGTAATAACTCACGAATCGGACGTTAGCGCGGGACTTGCAAATAAATTTATTGCCAAAAGATGCGACAAGGTATTGACTACCTTCCCCGCCACGGCGAAAAAGTTTGACAGAGGCATTTGTACGGGCACGCCGATGAGGGGTTGTCTTTTCGGACGGAGCCGCAGCGAAGCGCACGCTTACTTCGGGCTTGATATGCGCCCCACCCTCGTTGTTTTGGGCGGCGGAAGCGGTTCCAAAAAAATTAACGCGCACATAAGAAATATTGCGCCGAAAGTGTGTAAAGATTTCAATATTTTGCATATCTGCGGCAAGGGCAATATGAAAGACACAAACATTTACGGTTATAAGCAAGTTGAATTTACAAACGATATGGGGCTTGTTTACGCGTGCGCGGACGGGGCAGTGTCGCGGTGCGGCTCTAATACTGCCAACGAGCTTATAGCGCTGAAAATACCCTCGCTTTTTATTCCGCTTGAAAATAGGCGCAGCCGCGGCGACCAACTTAAAAACGCGGAATATTTTCAAGAGCAAGGGCTTTGTCGGGTTCTTAGCGAAAAAGAGTTGACCGATTTGAAGCTTTTAGAGGGAATTTATCGACTTTTTGGCGACAAAAACTTAAAAAAAGCACTTGACTGTTGCCAAATCAAGTGCGGAAACGACAAAATTATAAAGGAAATTACAGCAAGCCTTCGATAAGAATTTTTAGGGCTATTCCGATAAGCACCAAACCACCCACAATCTCGGCAATGCTTGCCTTTTTGCGGAAAAGCTGCCCCACCTTTACGCCGATTATTACGCCAATCAAAGAGATAATAAAAGTAATTACGCCGATTATTCCAACGCTAAGCCACGCCCAAGCTTGCAAATTCTCCACGCCCGCAAGCAATGTGTTAAGACTGAACCCCACGAAAAGCGCGTCAATACTTGTTGCCACGCCTTGAACGAGAACTTCGGGCAAGGAGAACTGCTTGGGTTTAAGCTCTTCCTCCTTTGCGCGGAGTTCTTTTATACCGTCGTAAATCATTTTACCGCCGATAACAAACAGCAGCGCAAAAGCTATCCAATGGTCTACCGCGTCGAAAGCGTCAATTTGACTGAACGCCATTCCGACGAAAAAACCGATAATGGGCATTATGGCTTGGAATACGCCGAAAGTTATGGGAATTACAACGGCTTTGCCCTTGGTTAAATTTCTGTAAACCATTCCGTCGCAAATTGACACGGCAAAGGCGTCCATTGCAAGAGATATACCCGATAATATAACTGAAACCAATATTCCCCACAACATAAGCGTATTATATCATACGCTAAAACTTAAAGTAAAATAATAATACATAATGAAAATTTAATTTTTTTGTAAACCTCTTAAAAACAGTTGCATTTTTTAACATTTTCAGTATAATTAATGAGGTATTAAGATGTACGCAGTTTGTCATGTCCTATTAGGGCACGAATAACTGTCGGTACAGATTAATTGAGGCGTAGCGCAGTTTGGTAGCGCGTCTGGTTAGGGACCAGAAGGTCGTGGGTTCAAGTCCCGTCGCCTCAACCATAAAAAAGGAAGTAACTTATGTTACTTCTTTTTTTATTTCTTGGTTTGGCGTTACGAGGCTTGAGGGGAGGCAAGCAAAACTTGTTTTGCTTTGGTCTGCGGACTCCACCGCAGACTTGACAGCAATTGATTTTTGCTGTCAACCGTGCGCGCCGCCCAAGGCGCAAGTCCCGTCGCCTCAACCATAACCCGAGGAATGACAAAAGTCATTCCTCGGGTTATTTCTTTGTTTAGACGAAAAACAGCTGCCGTCTTGTTTTGACGGCAGCTGCTGTTGGAGCAGGTGACGGGAGTCGGACCCGCCGAAATCAGCTTGGGAAGCTGACGCCATACCGCTAGGCGACACCTGCATTATTTAGTTTTTCTCCCGTGGTGACGGTAGTGCCGTGTTGCACACGGCGGCATTTGCACGGACCCGCCGAAATCAGCTTGGGAAGCTGACGCCATACCGCTAGGCGACACCTGCATTATTTAGTTTTTTCTCCCGTGGTGACGGTAGTGCCGTGTTACACACGGCGGCATTTGCACGGACCCGCCGAAATCAGCTTGGGAAGCTGACGCCATACCGCTAGGCGACACCTGCATTATTTAGTTTTTCTCCCGTGGTGACGTTACCGTGTTGCACGGTGTAAACAACGCCTATAATCCAAGTACACGATAACTATACCATATTCACCAAGAAAAGAAAAGCAATAAAATACAGATTTAATTAAAAATTTATTTTTTATTGACGAAAAAGTTGTTGAAAACGTAAGAAATAAACCTACCGAACACGCGGCAACCGACGTTAAAGATACAAAACAGCGAAGTTTTTAAGTAAAAAACTACTTGTAATGCAGACATCAATTTAAATTTTGTTTTCAGTTTTTTTATATGCCTTTTGTAAACGCTTGCCTTACCCACTTTTATGGCAAGCGCGCACGCCTCTCCGCTTGCAAGCCCGTATCTTAAACCGGATAAAGTCAACGGGTCGCACGCGCCAACGGCGTCGCCGACAAAAAATATGTTATCCCCTATTACGGGCTTTACTGTGCCTATGGGCGTGAACGCCGCCTTCAATTCGTTTATATCGGCAGAAATATCTAAACTTTTAAGAAACTTTTGAAACACCTCGCGGTAATTGATTTTAGCGTTATAAACGTCGGTCAGACCAACGTTGGTAATTCCGCAAAACGAGCTTACCCACCCGTAACCGCGCTTTGTTACGCCGAAATGAATGGCAATCTCCTCTTTAAAATTGCTTTTAAATGTGAGTTGCATTGCAATATTTTTCTTTTTTAACTTTTGATATTTACTTCCGAAACCAACCGTTCCGTCGGCAAAAACCAAGTTTTTATAACCGACGGTTTTGCCGTTTGAAAGCGTAACCGTTTTGTTTTGGATATCGTGAGTAATAATTTTCGTGTTTTCTTCAATATCTACGCTGCAAGATTTGGCAAGTTCGTAAAATGCGTTATCAAGCTCGACACGGTCGATATTTCTGTTTGTATATAAAAATTTATTGTCTATTTTCAGACGGTTTTTGAATTTGTAAACTATATTGAAATCTTTTATAAGCGAATAGCTGCAATCGGAAATATTTAAGCCCAATTTTTCGAATGCGGTCTTGGTTTTACCCGTTATGTACCCCGCGCAACATTTATAGCGAGGGAACTCGAAACGCTCGACTACGAGCACGTCTACCCCGCCCTTTTTTAAATGCAACGCAGTAGACAGCCCCGAAGGTCCCGCGCCGATAATTACCGTATTGTAACTGCTTTTCATATCTATATTTTACGGGTTTAGGAGCAAAAAATCAATAAGAAAGCGAAATTTTTATTTTAGTGATTAGAAATATGCTTAAAAGGGAAAAACCTTTTTGGAGGATATTATGAACCCTATAAAAGAAAAATGCAAAACTCTTGAAAACAACTTTCTACCTTTGAAAAAGATGTACCCCAAAAGTTATAACAAGGCTAAAACTTCCCCATACACGAAAACGCGAGTTATCCTTATGAACGGCACAGAATTCGAATCGGCGTGGTTTATGCACCAATTTGCGCGCCACTGCGACGAACCCGAAATTTTGTCGGCGCTTGCCGTAGTGCGCAGACAAGAACAGCAACAGCAAAAACGCATAAGCTGCTTAAAGCCTTTGAACGAAAGTATTCTTGAAACCACTATTGCGTACGAACAGCTTGCAATCGATTTGACGGCTGTGCTTGCAAGGCACGACACCGACGAAACGAATATAAAAGCGCTGAACTTTGCGCTTTTAGAGGACTTTGACCACCTATACCGTTTTGCCAACCTTTTAAAGACCGACAAGGACGAGGACGCGGATATGCTTGTTGGCAAGTATACCGAAATTATGCCCGGCCGCCCCACCGTTGCCGAGCACCGCTACCCCGCGGACGACGTGAAAAAGCATATGGTTGCGCAAAAAGCCGACTTATATTCAAAGCTTGTTGCAAGCACGATTACCGCCGCCGAGCAGCAAACGATGAACTATTATATGAACATTGCGCAGTGGTACAAGAACGATTTGGGCAGAAAACTTTACGCCGAAATTGCTATGATTGAAGAAGCGCACGTTACGCAGTACGAAAGCTTGAAGGACCCCAATATGTCTTGGCTTGAACAGTGGGTTATGCACGAATACACCGAGTGCTGGCTGTACTACTCCGCTATGCAAGACGAAAGCGACGAGTATATAAAGAAGATTTGGACTGAGCATTTTAAAATGGAAGTTTCTCACTTAAAGTCTGCGGTCAAGCTTTTGAAAAAATATGAAAACAAGACTTTCGAAAGTGTATGCGGCACGGGGGAGTTCCCTCAGCTGTTAAAGCTTGGCGGCAATAAGGAATATATAAGAAAAGTACTTGCCGACACGATTAATCTTACAGCGGACAACACCGTAAAGATTGACACCTACAAGGATATTAAGAAAATACCCGACGACCACAGATATTTCGATTATCAGAATTATATGTCCGGCGACCCCGACAGAAACCCTTCGCACCTTGTTATAAAAAAGGCTATAGAAAGGCTTGGGCAAGACTACCGCTATCAAGACAAAGAGCACCCCGTAAAGGAGCTTAGAAACCGCAAGGACGACAACGTGCATGTTGCAAGAACGAAATAATAAACGTTACGTTTAATCGCGTATCTTAATTTCTATTTCGTATCACAAACTAAACTCATATCAAACGCAAAGCCGCGCGGCAACTGCCGCGCGGCTATTTATTTTCTTTGACGAATTTTTTTAATTCCTTTAAAGTCTTTTTCTCGCCCTCGTCTTTGAGCATAGTGAGAAAGTATTCAAGCTTTTCAGCGGTTTTCGGGTGCATAACTACTCTTCCCTTTCGCTCCTCAAAATATTCTAACGGGCAACCGTCGTGATAGTTTTCGCCTTTATAAATTTTACTAGCCGCGATACGGTCGCAGACCATTTCGGCAAGATACCTTGGCGGCATTGCTACGGGACTGATTGCTCCGACCCCGCCACTATCAGTCCAATATTCGGCGTGATGCTTGTTTCGTCCCTTGTGGTGAAGCCATGCTGCCGAATATCCCAAAACCTCCCTTTCCTTGGCTTGAGGGCTTCTGTAGCCTTGATAATATTTTACGCCCGCTTTAAATTCCGCGCGACTGAATTTTGATAAGTCGTGCGTTAAGCCTTGGCGGATTAATCCGCACTTAAAGCACAGCTTTCTGACCTCGCGGCGGTGGCGTGTTACGGTTTTAAGATGTTTGAAGAAATTCATAGTTGTAAAAATAGGGCGACTTGTGCGCCCTATAATTTAAGTTTCGTAAATTATTGTTACCGGTCCGTCGTTGAACTGCCGAATTTTCATATCCGCACCGAACACGCCTTGCTTAATGGGAATACCGTAGCCGCGCAACAGCTCGGCGGTGTATTCGTACAGTCCGTTTGCCCTTTCGGGTCGCTCGGCTTCTATAAAGCTCGGACGGTTGCCGTGAGAGCAATCGCCTAAAAGCGTAAACTGCGAAATCAGCAGAATTTCGCCGCCTACTTCCTTTACGGATTTGTTCATTTTGCCGTTCTCGTCCTCGAAAACACGCAAAGCCGCAATTTTTTTAGCCATTGCTTGCGCGTTCTTTTCTTCGTCGCCGACCTTTACACCAAGGTAAACGGCAAGTCCGAACGGAATTGAAGAAATCAGCTCGCCGTCAACAGACAGCGCGGTTTCCTTAACCCGCTGTATAACAGCGCGCATTATTTTCCTACTCTTGACATATACTCGCCCGTGCGGGTGTCTATCCTTATAATTTCGCCCTCTTCGACGAACATAGGAACTTGCACGGTGGCGCCCGTTTCAACTACCGCGTTCTTCATTGCGTTGGTTGCAGTGTTGCCTTTTACGCCCGGCTCGCACTCGGTAATTTTAAGCTCGACGAAGTTTTCGGGTTCGACAGAGAAAGCCGAGCCGTTCAAAGACTTAACGGTTACCATATCGTTCTCTTTGATATATTTGAGCGCGTCCTCAACTTGCGAGAGGTTCAAAGTAATCATATCGAACGTGTCGGGGTCCATGAAATAATAGAACTCGCCATCGGTATACGAATAAGACATCTTTCTTGTTTCGACTTGCGCGGTTTCGAGCTTTGCGGTGGGGTTGAACGTGATATCCGAAAGAACTTGTCCCGTAACTACGTTTTTGATAGTAGCCCTTACGAAAGCCGCGCCCTTGCCCGGTTTAACGTGTTGGAATTCGGTTACGGTGTATACGCCCTTGCCGTTGTACTCGAAAGTGGAACCCTTTCTGATGTCGCCTGCTAAAATTGATGCCATAATTTAACTCCCTTTATATTACTGTTAGATTTTTATTTGAATTAGTTAAACTTAAAACTTGTCCGTCTTTTAAGGTTACGGTGTCCTCTATTCTTATTCCGAAATCGCCTTCGAAATATACCCCGGGCTCGTCCGAAAAGACCATTCCGTTTTTCAAACTATGCTCGCTTTTCGGGGAAAGATAGGGATGCTCGTGAACGTTTACGCCTATACCGTGCCCCAAAGAATGGGTAAAATACTTGTCCAAGCCGTAATTTTTAAGATAATCGCGCGCAAACGCGTCTGCTTCGCGTCCCGTCGTGCCGTCGGTAACCTTTTCTTTTACAACCATATGCGCATTTAACACATGCCCGTACGCTTTGACGAACTCGCCGTGTTTCCCGTCGTTTCCGAAAAGAAATGTGCGTGTGCAGTCTGAACAGTATCCGCCGACCTTGCAGCCGAAATCTATCAAAACGATATCGCCGAATTTTAGTTTATCTTTGCCCGTTTCGTGATGTGGAACGCTTGAATTTTTGCCGAATGCGACAATAGTATCGAAGCTTGTTCCGCTTGCGCCGAGTTTGCGCATAAGATATTCAAGCTCTGCCGCGACCGCGTTTTCACTCATGCCCTCTTGAATTTTGTCAAGCAAGGTTACAAACGCTTTATCGGTGATATCGCAAGCCGTTTGAATTAATTCAAGCTCGTAAGTTTGTTTAATCGACATAGCATTGACAAACGCTTTGTCGCTGTCAACTATTTTCAAGCCGGCGTCTTTAAGTCGTTTATATTCGGGATAGGTTGTCCGCGATAACGGAACCGCGACCTCTTTATAGCCCTTTAAAAGGTTTTCAAGCGGACCTTCGAACTTTTTAACCGCAATATCCGTGCCTTTAAGCGCGGCTGTCGCAGCCTCTAAATAGCGGGTGTCAGTATAAAAAGTATTGCCGTTTTTGTCGCTTAAAACATACCCGAACGATGTCGAAATCCCCGTAAGATACTGTCTTAAATCGGGCTGTTCGGTTAAAACGGCTTCCGCGCCGACCGAGCCGTAAATTGTTTGTGCGTTCGTCATAATTTTACCAAAAATTTAATTAAATGTCAAGGTTATTGTAAATCCGTTTCATCGTCAGCGCATCGTCGGCTTGGGTGCCCGCGCTTTCGCTTACGATGTACGGCTCTAATTTCAGTTCCTTTAAAGCGACAGCCAACGGCTCGAATTCGGGACCGTACTCTGTATCTTCGAACGTAAGGTGCTTTATCTCCCCTTTGCCGCCGTACATAATCTTCGAAAAATGAACGTGGAAATTTTTAACTCTATCGAACCCGAGCTCCGCAATCATATATTCGAGGCGGGTTTTGTAGTCCGCAACTGTCTTTAAACTGCCTTGCTCGCGCGCGTTGATATGTCCGAAATCGATCGCGGGGGTAAAACATTTATCTATTTTACAAAATTCCACTATTTCTTCAAGTGTGCCGATTTGCGCAAGCTTGCCCATAGTTTCGGGGCAGAATTTTATATTTTCAAAGCCGTTGAGATAGATATAATCGCGCAGAACTTTCAATCTGTCCGCAGTGCGGGCGACAGCCTCTTCACGGGTTGCCTTGCCTTGGGCGGCGGGATGAAAGACCACTCTTTCTCCGCCCATAAGACGGATAAACTGCGCGCTTTTTAAAACATAGCCGTACGACTTTTGCGCCGCTTCGTCCTCGGGATTGGCGAAATTGATAAAGTACGGCGCGTGCGCGCTTATTTCTATTCCTTGTTCTTTAAACGCTTCGCCTATGCTTACCGCTTTGCCTTCGGACAGCATAACGCCCTTGCCGAAAGAATATTCGAAACAGTCAAGCCCGAAATCTTTTACGAATTTAGCCGACTCTTCGCTGTGCTTGTGACCCTCGGCATAGAATTTTTCGCAGTTGCCGCTTGGTCCGAATTTAATCACTTATTGCCTCGTCGGTTTGCTCGGTACCGTCGGCTTCGGCGGGGTCTTCGGTTTGTTCGGTTTCAACAGTTTCGGTTGCCACCTCGCTCGCCTTTTCTTCAACGACCTCTTGCGTCTGCTCGGGTGCGGCTTCCATAGGCGCAACCTCGGGCGTAGGCTCGGGTGCGGCTTCCGTGGGCTCAACCTCGGGCGTAGGCTCGGACGCACGTGCGGGAGCAGAGGGCGCTGCCTCAGCCGCTGCCGCAGCCAAAGACGCGGCTATTTCCGCCTCTTCCTTGGCGTGGAGAATATCCGCCGAAAGCTGCGCGTTTAAGCTTTCCGCACTGTCGAACTTCTGAATTTCTCTGATATAATCTATAAATTCGACTGTAATAATTTCATCGTAGAACGTTCCTTCAAGCCCGTCGAGATAGACCTCAAAAAGCGGAGCGTGCTCGTCGAAAGTGGGGCGACCGCCATAATTTGCGATGCCGTAGTAAACATCTTCGCCGATTGCGCACTTGACGGTGTAAACGCCCTCTTTAACCTCGTGCTTGTTTTCGGGATAGGCAATATTCATTGTGGGGAAACCAACGACCTTTGCGCCCCTATCCGCACCGTGGATAACGGTGCCGCAGATTGCGTAGTGTCTGCCGAGCAGTTCGCCCGCCTTTTTGACGTTACCTTCGTCCAAAAGCACTTTAATGTGCGAGGTACTGACCTTTTCGTCGTCAACGACATAGTCCTTTATGGACATATACCAAACGCCGTTTTCCTCGTCCTCGGCAAACGATTTTAAGGTGGACGCCTTGCCCTTTGCGCCTTGACCGAAGCGGAAGTCTTTACCGCTCATATAAGCCTTAACGTTGAGCTTTTCTTCGAGGAAAGTAAGAAATTCCAAGGGCTTAATTTTCTTAAACTCTTCGGTGTAGTCGATTTTCAAAACGAACTTCACGTTGAAGCTTTCAAGAAATTTCAGTCTTTCTTCGAAGGTGTACAGCTGTTTGCCTTCCTTGCCGTCTTTTCCGTTCGTGAACATCATGACGCCAAGGTCAAGACCGTTGATTTTGGCTTGAAGCTTAGCCTTTTTCAAAAGTTCCGAATGTCCGAGATGCAGTCCGTCGAAACAGCCCAGCACCAAAAGGCACGGGTAGTTATACTCATCTTCGTTGAATTTGATGACTTCTAACATAATTTTGTCCTCACCTTTAAAATTGATTGTTTAACTTCTGCAAGTCCGTAAAAAGAGTTGCCTTTATAAATTTTATAAACGCCGTCTTGCTTTTCACAGCTAACAGCTAATCCGTTAAACAGCTTAAAGCCCGTCTTTTCGTCGGGATAAATGCTGCCAAACGGCAATAAACTTTCGGTAGGTATAATAAAATCTTTTATGTTGTCTTCCGTTAAAATTTCGCTTTTAACCGAATTTTCGATGGAAAACGCACCGCTTTGGGTTCGAACAAGCGAACTCATTATAGCATGCGTGCCGAGTTTTTCCGCAATATCGCGCGCAATCGAGCGGATATACGTTCCGCCGCCGCACTCTATTTCAAAATCATAACAGTCATTGTGCATATTGTCAAAGACTTTTAATGCATAAATTGTTACGACTTTGGGGGGAAGCGTGAAATCCACGCCCGCACGCGCCAATTCGTAGCCGCGTTTGCCCGAAACGTTTTTCGCGCTGTACCTTGGCGGAATTTGAGAAACCTCGCCTAAAAACAGCGGTAAAATCTCTTCTATTTCTTGTTTTGTAGGAATACGTCCCGCGTTTTCTACGACGCAACCCGTTGTGTCGAGAGTGTCGCTGTCCGCGCCGAAACGGAAAGTAGCTGTATATTTTTTTCGTTTATCCAAAAAGTAGTCGAAAAGCCGCGCCGCGTTACCTATTGCAACGGGGAGAACGCCCGAAGCCATAGGGTCAAGCGTGCCCATATGCCCGCACGGAGTTTTTGTAAGCCGCTTTATAACCGATACTTCCTTTGCCGAGCTTGCGCCCGCCGATTTGTTTAAGTTGATAAATCCCGTCATAAAGCTTGATATACTGCGTAGGTCAGTTTTTCCAAAACTTCTTCCAATGGTCCGCCCAACAGACAGCCGCTTGCTAGCACGTGCCCGCCGCCTCCGAAGCCTACGGCAACCTCGTTCACGTTTACTTTGCCCTTGCTCCTTAACGAAATTTTGTAAAGATTGGGCTTATACTCCATAAGCGAAGCCGCAACCTCCACGCCGTCAACGGTTAGTGGGAAATCCACAAAGCCCTCGGTAAGCCCCGTGTCCGAACCCGCTTTTTGAAGGTCGGCGTTCGGGATAACGATTATTGCAAGCTTATCCTCTAACGTGAAGCGCATCTTTGACATAACTTTGCCGTAGAGTAGCGCCCGATCTTTTGGCTGACGGGAAAACATTTCGTAGTTGATTTTGGAAACGTCGGCGCCCCTACTTCTTAAAAACGCCGCGACAAGGTAAGTTCTTTCGCTTACGTCAAGGTGCGTAAAATTGCCGCTATCGGTTATAAGTCCAAGCATTAAAAGGTTTGCTATATCCTCGGTTACGGTATACTCTGCTTTTTGGAAAAGCAAAGTAACAATTTCACAGCTTGCGGGGCACACCTCTATATAGTTGAGTTTGCCGTATCCCTCGTTTGAAACGTGATGGTCTAAATTTATAGTATCGCCTTTAAACTTGGCGTACCTTTTTGCAAAACTGCCGAGGCGGGCTAAATCCGCGCAATCGACGCTTACCATAAGTTCGTACTCGATATTCGGCAGCTCGTTTCGCACTTGTTGCATTGCGGGAATAAAAGAAAATTTTTGCGGGGGCGGGTCGTCGCAACACATATGCGCCGTTTTGCCCATAGCTTTAAGCGCAAGGCACAGCGCAAGTCCGCTGCCCAAAGCGTCGCCGTCGGGGCGAGCGTGACAGAATATTGCGACGGTTTTTGCGCCGTTTAATTTTGAAATTATTTCTTCAAAAGAGTTATTCATCTTTTTTCCCGAGGTCGAAAAGAATTTTATCAATCTTTTCACCGTATTCCATACTGCCGTCCTTTATAAAACGGAGTTCGGGTACGGTTCTTAAATGCATAACTTTGGAAAGCTCATGCCTAATAAGCCCCGCGTTTTCCTTGACGACGGAAAAGCTTTCTTCGGCACGCTCTTTATCGGTATCAAACACACTGATATAGACTCTTGCGCTCTTTAAATCGGGCGCGACGTCTACCTCCGTTACGCTGATTATAGCCGAAAGGCGGGGATAATCGCTTTTAAGTTTTAAAGAAATTATTTGGGAAATTTCCTTTTGAAATTCGCCCGCAAGGCGTTCTCCCCGTACTCCTTTCATTGTATATCTCCGTTACTTCTGCTCTACCTCTTCGATAAGGTAGCACTCTATAATATCGCCTATTTTTATATCGTTGAAACCGTCAATCGAGCAACCGCACTCAAATCCTTGCGCAACTTCCTTAACGTCGTCTTTAAAGCGTTTAAGCTGTTTTACGCCTCCCTCGACTATGAGGATATCCTCGCGGTAAATTCTGAGCTTGCCGCCGCGGACGATTTTGCCCTCGGTAACATAGCAGCCCGCGATATTGCCCGCGCCCGTGATTTTGAATGTTTGACGGACTTCGCACTTGCCCAAAAGAATTTCTTGATACTTGGGCGAGCGCATACCTTTAAGCGCAGCCGTCATATCGTCTAAAAGTTCGTAAATAATTCTGTAAGTTCTTACGTCTACCTTGCTTCTTTCCGCAAGGACTTTAGCTTTTGCATCGGGGCGAACGTTAAAGCAAAGAATTATTGCGCCCGCGCTTTCGGCAAGCATAACGTCGGTTTCCGTAACCGCGCCCGCGGCGCTGTGAATAACCTTGACTTGAACTTCTTCGTTGGAAAGCTTGACAACCGACTGTTTAACAGCTTCAACCGAGCCTTGAACGTCACCCTTAATAATAAGGTTAAGGTTTTTAAGCTGCTCGTCTGGCAGCGCGCCGAACGCTTCGTCCAAACCCATCTTTTTGAGGGCTTTTGTCTTTTCGATACTGATTTTGTCCTTTCTTTCGCCTTGAACTTGTTTCATAAGCGCTTGAGACACGGCGTTTATTGTATCGCCCGAGTTGGGAACGTCTTCAAGTCCCAAAACGTTAACAGCAACCGACGGACCCGCTTCTTTTACGGTTTTGCCGTTGTCGTCAATCATAGCGCGGACTTTACCCGTTATAAGACCGCAAATTATATTGTCGCCCGTGTGGAGCGTACCGTTTTGAACGAGTATGGTTGCAACGGGACCCTTGCCTTTATCGAGGCGCGCCTCTATGACAATGCCCCTTGCTTCCTTTTCGGGGTTTGCAAGAAGTTCCTTTGTTTCCGCAAGAAGGATAAGGCTTTCCAAAAGATTGTCAACACCCTCGCCCGTTTTGCACGAAATGGGGCATACGATAGTCTTGCCGCCGTAGTCCTCGGGGAAGATTTCGTAGCGCATAAGCTCTTGCTTGATTTTATCGGGGTTAGCGCCCGTTTTATCGATTTTGTTTATTGCGACAATAATTTCGACGCCGGCGGCTTTTGCGTGGTTGATTGCCTCGACCGTTTGGGGCATAATTCCGTCGTCTGCCGCAACAACAAGTATAACTATGTCAGTTACTTGTGCGCCGCGTGCGCGCATTGCGGTGAACGCTTCATGCCCGGGGGTATCGATAAAAGTTATACCTTTATCCCCTACTTTAACGGTATATGCGCCAATGTGTTGGGTTATGCCGCCCGCCTCGCCCGCGGTAACTTTTGTTTTTCTGATATAGTCCAAAAGCGAGGTTTTACCGTGGTCGACGTGACCCATAACCGTAACGACGGGTGCGCGAGGAACAAGCTTTTCAATCTCTTCGACGGTATCCGCTTGCTGTTCGAAAAGAACTTCCTCTGCCGTCTTTTCGGGCTTGTATTCAAGTTCTACGCCGAAATCTGCGGCTATTAACGCAGCCGTGTCGTAATCGATGGAGCCGTTAACCGTAGTCATAACACCCTCGTTAAAAAGGCGCTTGACGATAACGCTTGCGGTGATACCGATTTTTTCCGAAAGAGTTTTAATGGGAATATCGCTTGTTGTAACGACTGCGTGCTCGATTTTGATAGCGGGCGCAGCTTTGGTTTTATCCTTTTTAACCCTTAACTTTCTGTAACCGCTTTTATTTTCGTCGAAATCCTCTATGCTTGCGCCTTGTTGTTTGACGAGCGCGCGCTTTGACATAGTGTGCTTATCTTTTTCGATATAAGTTTTTTCAAAGCCCTTCTTTTTGTCGGGTCCGAAGTTTTTGTTTTTAGCGGGAACCGGCGCGGGCGCCGCAGCCGGCGCATTGAAACGCATTCCGCCCGCGGGACGGGGTCCTTGACCCGCACGAGGGGGCTGAACGCCTCTGTCCTTCGGGGGACGTGTGTCGCGGTTGATAAAAGTTTTGTTTTCGGGTTTTTGGGGTTTAACGCCATAACCGCCGCGTCCGACTTGTAAATTAATATGTCCTACGATTGCGGGATTTTTAACGGGTTGCTGAGGAGCCGCGGGTTTTTCTTGCGGCTTGGGTGCGGGTTTTTCAACCGGCGCTTCAACTACGGGTTCAACGGGTTTTTCTTCAACGGGTTTAACCTCGGGCGCGGGTTTCTCTTCTTGCGCCTTTAACGCCTCGGCAGCCTCTTTTAAGGCGGCTTGCTCTTCTTCAAACTTTTTCTGCTTGATTGCCGCCTCCATATCGTTAAGCTTTTTCAAAATATCGGAAGCTGATTTTTCTGCGGCGGAAACCTTTTTGTTGAGTTCCGCAACCGCGCCCCCCGAAATAAGCTTACTAATATTTTCAATATTCTCGTATTTTTTTGCCATATTTAAATACTGCCTCCGGCATATAGTTCAAAATTATCGTCTAAATTCTGCAAAATCGCTTTTGAAAGCTCATCATCCTTAATTGCCGCTATCTTTGCGCCATCGCGGTTTACGACCCGCTCAAAGCCCGATTTACATATAACGAGCGGGCAACCGAATCGGCTTTGAAATTTAAGCGCAAGCCTTTTGGAGTTTTTTGCCGCCGCGCCGTCTAAGATAATAAGCTTAACCCCGCTCCTAAGCGTGGATATCGCGCCCGAGCCGATGGAAATTTTGCCCGACCTTATACAAAAGCCGATATACGTTTCAATTTTTCCGTTCGCCAAAGTATTCCTCCTCTATGGCGGCATAGATATCGTCCTCCACCGCACAAGAAAACACTTTGTTTAAAATTCTCTGTTTTTTAAGTTTCTTCACGCACTCGGGATTGTCGCAAAGATATGCGCCGCGCCCCGAAGCTTTCGAAGAATAATCGATAAATATTTTACCTTCCGCTGTTTTGACTATGCGGAGCAAAGCCCGCTTTTCTTTAAGCTCTCTGCAAGAGACGCACATTCTCAGCGGTATTTTCTTTTCCGACATCAGTTGTTCTCTTCTTCCAAAGCTTCTTCGCCTTCCTCTACGCCCGTCGCTATGCCGAGCTTTTCCGCAGCGGATTGGCTTTTAACGTCGATTTTCCAACCGGTAAGCCTTACGGCAAGACGGGCGTTTTGTCCGTTTTTGCCTATGGCAAGAGATAATTTATCGTCGGGAACGACAGCCATTGCCGTCTTTTCGCCGTCAAGCTGTGTTACGGAAATAACCTTTGCGGGCGATAACGCTTTTGCGATAAATTCGAGCGGGTTCTCGCTCCAAGGGATAATGTCGATTTTTTCGCCTTTAAGTTCTTCCACGATTGCGTTAACTCTTGCGCCCTTGTTGCCCACACACGAGCCGATTGCGTCAACCCTTTCGTCCTCGGAAAAGATTGCGATTTTTGTTCTTTCGCCCGCCTCGCGGCTAATGGACTTAATAACAACCGTACCTTGCTTAATTTCAGGAACTTCGTCCTCGAAAAGCTTTCTTACAAGCCCGGGCGCGGAACGGCTGACCAAAACTTGCGCGCCGTGGAAACCGCTTTTAATGCGCTTTACGAATACTTTTAATTTATCGTTTACGTTGTAGGTTTCGCCGGGAACTTGGTCGGAGGGCATCATAAGCCCTTCTACTTGACCCTTGCCAAGCTCGATATAAACGTTCTTTGCGTCAATCTTTCTGACTACGCCTACAAGCAGCTCTCCCTCTTTATCGGAAAACTCGGTCATAGCTGCGTCGCGCTCGGTTTCGTGAAGCTTTTGCAAAATTACTTGCTTTGCCGTTTGAGCGGCGATACGGCTGAAATCCTTGGGTACTATTTTTTCGGTATATCTATCGCCGAGTTTATAGCTCTTTTTAGCTTCACGCGCCTTTTCAAGCGTAATTTCGTTTTCGGGGTCTACGACCTCGCTAACTACGGTTTTGACCACATAGAAATCAATGGAGCCCTTTTCGGGGTTCATTTTAATATCCACAGTACCGACCGTACCCGCGTACTGTTTTTTGCAAGCAGAAATAAGCGCGTTTTCAAGCGCCTCTAAAAACACTTCTTGAGGTATTCCCTTTTCCTTTTCCAAATCTTGAAGCGCTGCAAAAAAGTCTTTGTTAATCATTTTATTTCTCCCGAAAATTTTATTTAATTCAGTCAAATTTTATTGCTTTATTTATTTTCGCAATTTTGTTGCGGCTAATTTTAATTTCTTCCTTAACAGTTTTTACGGTCACGGAATTTTCGTCGAACTCGGTCAAAAAACCTTCTATATACTTTTGCCCTTTCAATGGCGCGTACAGTTTGATTTCGACTTCCTTCCCGACGTTCCGTTCAAAGTCCCTTGCGGTTTTAAAAGGACGGTCAAGCCCCGGGCTGGATACGTTCAGTGTATAGGGCTTATCGTAAGTAGGGTCAAGCTCATCGATAGGCTCCGAAATAGCGTTATGGAATTTTTCGCAAGTGTCAAGGTCTACGCCCGTTGCCGTTTCGATATAGACAGTCAACGAAGTCGCTTTATCGTTCCACTCCACTTCCACTATTTCAACGCCCATAGGGGTCGCTATTTTTTCAAGAAATTCCGTAATTTCCTTTATGGGTTTTATTTGCATAAATCCTCTAAAATAGGATTGAGTGCCTCAGTCAAGGCACTCAATCTTAAACTTACGATTAAGGTTGAGCTAATTGTAACACACAAGACCTTGAAAATGCAAGCGTTTTTTGAAATTAATGGAAATTAGGCAAAGATTTTTTTAATTTTATAAGTTCTATGAAGATTTTTGCCGTTGCAAGGGCGTCGTCCGTAGCGCGGTGGTGGTTGAAAGTTATGTTGAATTTATCCGCAACGGTGTTAAGTTTATAATTAGAAAGAAACAACAGCTCTTGCGAAAGAGGTATCGTATCGATGATTTTCCTTTCCAATATGTAACCGCAGTTTGCGCAGTAATGGTCGACAAACCTAAAATCGAACCCCGCGATGTTGTGCCCCACTAAAATACTGCCGTAACAGAATTTATAGAAGTCGGGCATAACCTCTTCGGTTTTTGGTGCGTCGGCAACCATATCCTCGGTAATGCCCGTAAGGTTGATAATTTCTTCGGACAGTTTCCTTTCGGGGTTGATAAAAGTAGAAAAACACTCGATAATTTCGCCGTCGCATATCTTGTACGCACCTATTTCTATTATTTTATCCATATTTCCCGAAACGGGCGAGGAGTTAAGCCCCGTAGTTTCCAAATCGAATACGACGAAAGTATGACCTTTAAGGCACGCGGGCAAAGTTCTGTCCGTGAAAAGGAAGGTCTGCTCGAAGTCGGTATAGGGTTGGGGCGTAACGGTTTTATAGTATTTTGGAACGGGCTTCGACGCACGTTTTTCGGGCACGAAACCTTTGGGCGGTTTGCCGAAGTCGATAGTTTTTATTGTATAGCGCAAATTGCCGTTGAAAGATTCGTTTAAGCCCGTGCAGACGATACTATCGCCCGCCTTTAATTGCTTTATTTTTTCAATAGTTTTAAGCCGCGGGAAGTAAGTTGCGTACGCCCTTGACGTCGTGTCGGACAAAACAAAATTGTAATAAGTTTTTTCAACGCCCTTTTTATTGGTATACGTCCTTTCGCGAATTTCTTCAATCGTGCCGCAAAGAATTACTTCGTCGCTGACCAAATTCAAATCGCTCATATAGATTGCGGCGGTGCGAATTTTTTCGCCCTCCAAAAACTCGAAGTCCTCTATCTTAAAAGTACGGACGGGCATTTCGAACTCGACCTCGTCTTGCCGTTCCTCCACTTCCAAATCTTCAAGGGTTTTTTCCGCAACTTGACATTCACCCGTGAAGTTGCCGCAAAAGTTGGCTTGCAGATATTCGTTAATTCTATCGCACAAGTTGCCCGAAGCAATCGATTTTGCGACCGATATCGTGTAATTAAAGCCGCCGTCGCACTTTTCTACTTTAATATCGTCCTTTGAAAGCGTAGCGAAAACCAAGGTTGAAAACTTGCTTACCGCCTCTTCGATTTTGCGCTTTACCATTTCTTCGTCGGGTGTAAGCTTGGAAATAACGATTTTGCTTTCAAAGTAGTCGGGAACGTATTTTCTTATAATCGCGTCCGCCCCCATCTCATCGGCGGGGGTGAACGCCTCGTCCGTAATGAGGTTTGCAGTTACGGTATTGCTAATTCTGTCTAAGGTCAGTCCGCGAAAAATGGCGCGGCTTAAATTTTTGCTAACCGAACGTATTTCTTTTAAAATTTCAGCGGTCATTTAAAAGCGCGTTTATCTCCTTGAAAAACTCTTCTTCGGCAGTCTTTGCCGAAACTTTTCTTATAATTTCGCCGTTCTTGAAAATGACGCAATAATCTTGCGCCCCCGCGATTCCCAAGTCACAGTCCTTTGCCTCGCCGGGCCCGTTAACAACGCAGCCCATAACGGCGATTTTTAATTTTTTGTTGCTGTTCTCGACAAAAGCCGTTACTTTTTTTGCAAGCTCCATCGAGTTCCAAAGGCACCGCCCGCACGTCGGGCAAGATATTACGTTGACGAAATTTTCGTCCAAGCCGACAGCGCGGAGAAGCCGCCTTGCAGCTATAACCTCTTTAACGGGGTCGTCGGTAATGGAAACGCGCAATGTGTCGCCTATTCCGTCCAACAAAAGCGCTCCGAGCGCCGCCGACGATTTTACGACCGCCATTTCTTCCGTGCCGGCTTCCGTTACACCCAAATGCAAGGGGTACTCAGTGCGCGAAGCAAGCAACCTATAAGCCTTGACCGTGAGCGGCACAGACGAAGCTTTTACGGAAATAACGATATCGTTAACGCCGAATTTTTCAAGTACGGAAACGCTTTTTAACGCGCTTTCCACAAGCGAATTTTCGTTTTTGCCGTATTTTTCGAGAAACTCTTTCTCTACGCTGCCCGTATTTGCACCTACGCGGACGGGAATTTTATGCGCCTTGATGCAGTCTGCTACAAGCTTAATTTCGCTTTCACCGCCGATATTACCGGGGTTTATGCGCACCTTATCTGCGCCGTTTTCAATCGCAAGCACGGCAAGGCGAGACGAAAAATGAATATCCGCAACAAGCGGGATACGGATTCGGTTTTTAATTGCTTTAACGGCGCGGGCGTCCTCCTCGTCAAGGACAGATACCCTTATAATATCGCAGCCCGCCGTTTCAAGCGCGGAAATTTGGTTCACGGTTGCATTTAAGTTGCAAGTTTTAGTCGTGCACATTGACTGAATTTTAATGCTTGCGCCGCTGCCAATCTTTACTCCGCCAATATTGATTTTTTTAGTCATTTTTATAATTGCCCCCAATATATGCGGCAAATAACGCAATTTTTTATTACAGTTTTTTGCTATCGATAAGCTTTTGCAATTCGTCCATAAAGCTGGGGATATCCTTGAACGAACGGTACACGCTTGCATATCTGACATAAGCGACTTCGTCGACTTTTTTCAACTCTTCCATAACAAGCTCGCCAATCTGCTTAGAAGAAATTTCTTGCTCCATGGAGTTGTAAACTTTCTTCGTTACGGCTGAAACCATTTCGTCAATCACGTTCAAAGAAACGGGGCGCTTTTCGCAAGCCTTGATAATTCCGTTTTTAATTTTGCCGGAGTCGAAGGCTTGACGCAGCCCGCTCGTCTTTACAACGAGTACGGGCGTGTCCTCAATCGTTTCGTATGTGGTGTAGCGTTTTCCGCAGTTGGTACACTCCCTACGCCGCCTTATCGTTCTGCCCTCGTCCGCGGAACGACTGTCTATTACCTTGCTGTCTTCACAGCCGCAAAATAAACATCTCATATAATTCCTCTTATTATTTAAAGTATTTTACGCCGCTTTCGAATATCTTCATATCGAAGTTGCCGGCAAAGTTCTTGTAAAGATTTTCACCCTTTCTTTCGCTGTGTCCCATTTTACCGAAAACTCTGCCGTCGGGCGAGGTTATACCCTCAATCGCCCACATACTGCCGTTGGGGTTGTAGGGGCTTTGCATTGTGGGTTTACCGCTTAAATCGACGTACTGCGTTGCGATTTGACCGTTCTTTTTCATAATTTCAAGTTCCTTGGCGGGCGCAACGATTTTGCCTTCGCCGTGGGAAACGGGAACAGAATAAACTTCGCCGACCTTGCACGCAGAAAGCCAAGGGCTTAATACGGACGCAACGCGTATATTTGCCATAGTGGAAACGTGGCGGGAAATATTATTGTAAGTGAGCGTAGGCGAATTTTCCGTAAGCGGGCTGACCTTACCGTAAGGCACAAGCCCGAGCTTTATAAGCGCTTGGAAGCCGTTACAGATGCCGAGCACAAGTCCGTCGCGGTTGTTTAGCAGCTCCATTATGCGCTCCGAAACGGCGGAATTTTTAAACGTGGTCGCAATGAACTTGCCCGAGCCGTCGGGTTCGTCACCACCCGAGAAACCACCCGGGAAAGCGATGATGTTCGCCCTATCGATTGCCTTGATAATAGCTTGCACGCTTTCTTCGATATCCGCGGCGGTGCGGTTCTTTATAACCAAAATTTCTGTTTCCGCGCCCGCCATATTGAACGCGCGGGCAGTATCAAGCTCGCAATTCGTTCCGGGGAAAGCGGGAATAAACACGCGGGGCTTTGCCGTTTTTACGCCAACGTTGTGAACGACGGATTTCTTATAATCGCAGTTGGGCACCTTCCCCTCTGCCTTTGCCGTCGTGGGGAACACGCCTTCAAGTTTGCCGGTGTACGCCGCAAGCGCGTCGGTATCCTTAACCTTTTCTTTGCCGAGCGAGAAGTCCTTTTTTGTAGTCGTGCCGAGGTAAACGTAGTTCAAACCGTCGAGAGCTCTTTCGTCCTCTGCGGAAACGATTAAATCGCCGTAGCCTTCTTTAAAGGCATCCTCGTAGCCGCATTCGAAGTTAAAACCAAGCCCGTTACCGAAGCACGATTTTGCAACGGCTGCGGCTGCGCCGCCCTTTTCAACAACGGTTGCAAACTTGAATTGCCCCCCGCATATGTTTGAATTAACGCGGTTGTACAACGTTTTCAAGCCCTCGAAATCGGGGATGAATTTATCGTCCTTGGGTATTGGCAAAAGATACAATTTTTCGCCCGCGCGGTTAAGAACGTTGGTTATAAGACACGAAGCCTTTGCGGGTGCGAGGGCAAAAGATATAATTGTCGGGGGAACGTCGATGTCCTCGAAAGTGCCGCTCATACTGTCCTTGCCGCCGATTGCGCCAAGCCCCAAATTAATCTGTGCGTAAAGCGCGCCGAGCAGTGCGGAAAGGGGAACGCCCCACCTCTTTTTGTCGTCGCGTAAGCGCATAAAGAACTCTTGCAAAGAAAGTCGGATATCTTCGGCTTTCGCACCGCTTGCGACGATTTTCGAAACCGAGGCAACGATTGAATATATCGCGCCCGTAAAAGGCGACGAGGAAGTAAGCTCGGGGCTGTAACCGTATGCCGAAACGGTGCAATCGTCGGTTTCTCCGCCGACGAGCTTTGCCGCCATAGCTATAACGGGCGTGAGTTGATGTTTGCCGCCGAAAGGCATATAGACGGATTTTGCGCCGATAGTGCTGTCAAAAGTTTCGGCAAGTCCCTTTTTAGAGCAAACGTTTAATTGAGATAACGTATTTAAAAGCTTATTTTTGAAAGACGATTTTTCGGGGATATTGAAAAAGTCTGTAACATTTTCATTAATCTCCGCGTCGGTAATTTGTTTAACGCCGTTGGTATCGAGGAAATCGCGCGAAATATCGACGATTGCCTTGCCGCGGTGAAGCATTTTCATTCTTCTGTCGTCGGTGACGGCAGCCACTACGGTTGCGGTTAAATTTTCTTTGGCGGCAAGTTCGGTAAACTTTGCGGCGTCCTTTTTGTCGACTACCACTGCCATTCTCTCTTGCGATTCGGAAATGGCAAGCTCCGTGCCCGAAAGCCCCTCGTACTTCTTGGGGACTTTGTCAAGCTCGATGATAAGTCCGTCTGCAAGTTCGCCGATTGCAACCGATACGCCGCCCGCGCCGAAGTCGTTGCACTTTTTTATCATTTTAGTGGCTTCTTCGTTTAAGAAAAGACGTTGCAATTTTCTTTCGGTAAGCGCATTGCCCTTTTGAACTTCCGCGCCGCAAGTTTGCACCGACTTTTTATCGTGCGCTTTGGAAGAACCCGTTGCGCCGCCGCAGCCGTCACGCCCCGTTTCTCCGCCCAAAAGAAGTATTACGTCGCCTTTTTGCGGTTTTGCGCGGTAAATCATTTCGGATTTCGCGCCGCCGACGACAAAGCCCGTTTCAAGCCTTTTCGCTTTATACCCGGGGTGATAAACTTCATCGACTTGACCCGTCGCAAGACCTATTTGGTTGCCGTAGGAAGAAAAACCCGCCGCTGCCGTTTTGGTTATAACCCTTTGCGGAAGCTTACCCGGTAAAGTGTTTTCAATAGGTTCGGTAGGGTCTGCACAGCCCGTGACGCGCATAGATTGAAGCACATACGTTCTACCCGAAAGCGGGTCGCGAATAGCTCCGCCAAGGCAAGTTGCCGCACCGCCGAAAGGCTCTATTTCCGTAGGGTGATTGTGCGTTTCATTCTTGAACATTACGGTGTACTTTTGCTCTTTTCCGTCAAGCGTAGCGTCGATTTTTATCGAGCAAGCGTTTATCTCGTCCGATTCGTCAAGGTTTGCAAGCTTACCCTCTTTCTTCAACTTTTTGACGGCGATTGTCGCAATATCCATAAGGCACGGATATTTATCCTTTCTGTCCTTATAAAGCTCCGCAAAGAGAGATTTATAAAGTTCGAGCGCGTCCTTTACATGCGCGTTGTTGCCGTTGATTTCGATATTTTTGATTTCGGTTGAAAAAGTAGTGTGACGGCAATGATCCGACCAATAGGTGTCGATAACCTTAATTTCCGTTTCCGTGGGATTTCTTTTTTCTTTTTTAAAATAGTCGCGGACGAAAATCAAGTCGTCAACAGACATTGCAAGTCCGATTTGCGCGTGATACTCTTTTATCTGCGCGTCGGTTAAAGAGATAAAGTTTTCCACCTCTTTCACGTCGTCGGCGGCAACCGTAACGTGCGCAAGCGACGTGGGCTTTTCAAGTGAAACTTCCTCGCTTTCAACGGGGTTGACAAGGTGCTTTTTTATTCTTTCAAGCTGTTTTTCGTCCACGCCCGAAACTGCGTATACTTGCGCGCATTTTATAAGGGGGCGCTCCTTTTGGGTTAAAAGCTGAACGCACTGCGCCGCGCTGTCCGCACGCTGGTCGTACTGCCCCGTTAAATAAGCTATGGCAAAAACTTTATCGTCCTTACCGAACGGCGCGGTTTCGTAATATACGTTGTCTACGGGCGGCTCGGAAAAAACGCAAGGAACGGCGGCTTTAAACTCTTCATCCGTAAGCCCTTCCACGTCGTAGCGCAAAAGTTTGCGCACCTCTCCCGCACTGATTTTAAGAAGATTTTTTATATCTTCCTTAACTTTTTTTGCTTGTAAATTGTCCTTTTTTTCAACGAAAATTCTGTAAATCATATTTAAACCTTTATTATGTAAAAGTGCGTTATTTCAAGCATATGTTGGGGTCAATTAATTAACCCTCACGGTATTTGATACCGATATCTTTACGATAGTGCTTGTTTTCGAACTCGATTTGGTCAACCGCTTTGTACGCTTTTCTGCGAGCATCGTCAACGGTTTTCCCCTTGGCGACAATGCCCAAAACTCTGCCGCCGTTGGTTATCAACTTTCCGTCTTTCATAGCAGTACCCGCGTGAATAATCTGCACGTCTTGTACTTCGCCGATAGTAATTTCTTTACCCTTGGCGTAGCTTAACGGATACCCGCCGCTTGCAAGCACGACGCACACGCACGCGCCGTCGTCCCACTCGATATCTATATCGGCAAGCCGCTCATCGGTTATCGCCTCGAAAATTTCCATTAAATCAGTCTTTAACATCGGCAGCACGACTTGGGTCTCGGGGTCGCCGAAACGCGAATTGTACTCGATAACCTTCATACCTTTGTCGGTGCGCATAAGTCCGAAGTAAAGACAGCCTTTAAAAGTCCGCCCCTCTGCGTTCATTGCGTTCATTGTGGGTATCATTATTGTTTCGAGAACTTCTTTTTCAAGCTCTTTCGTCCAAAACGGGCAAGGCGAAAAAGTACCCATACCGCCCGTATTCAAGCCTTTGTCCTTATCGTTTGCGCGCTTATGGTCGCAAGAAGTTATCATAGGAACGATAGTCTTGCCGTCGGTAAACGCAAGCACGGAAACCTCTTCGCCCGGGGTATATTTTAAGCCTTTTAAGCACTCTTCGATTACTATTACGTTGCCCGCCGTGCCGAAAGACTTATCAAGCATAATCTCTTTCAAGCCCTCTTCGGCGTGTTTTAAATCTTCGCATACAAGCACGCCTTTGCCTAAAGCAAGCCCGTCGGCCTTTAAAACTATGGGCGCGCCCTTTTTGCGGATATAATCAAGCGCTTTGTCGTAATCGTTGAACGTTTCCGCCTCTGCCGTTGGAATATTATACTTTTTCATAAGCTGTTTTGAAAAAGCCTTGCTCGCCTCGATAATCGCAGCGTCTTTCTTTGGACCGAAGCAGCGTTTGCCCAAGGCTTCCAACTCGTCCACAAGCCCTATTGCCAAAGGGTCGTCGGGCGCGACCACATAATAGTCGATTTCGGGGTGCTCAGACGCAAACTTTTTCACCGCGTCGATATTCATATAATTAACGTCTACGTTTTCGGCAATTTCGGCTGTGCCCGCGTTGCCTTTCATACAGTAGAGTTTGTCAACCTTTTTGCTTTTTTTAAGCGCAAGTAACAAGGCGTGTTCTCTTCCGCCGTTTCCTATTACAAGTACGTTCATATTTCCTTCTTTTTTCGTTAGTTGGCACATATGTGGGGGTCTATTGAACTATTAGGCCGTTAAAATCAGTGTTTAAAGTGTCTGTCGCCGACGAATACCATTGCAATTCCCGCGGCATTGCAAGCTTCAACGGAAGCTTTGTCCTGTATCGAGCCGCCGGGCTGAATAATTGCGGTTATTCCCGCCTTAACGCACTCTTCAACGCAGTCGGGAAAAGGAAAGAAAGCATCCGATGCCATAACCGAGCCTTTCGCTTCTTTACCGGCGTGGGCTATTGCTTGTTGAGCCGCCCAAATACGGTTTGTTTGACCCATTCCTATACCCGTGGTTCTACCCTTTTTGCCGATTACGATTGCGTTTGATTTTGTGTGCTTTACAACCTTCCACGCAAACAGCATAGCCTCCACCTCGTCCTTAGAGGGCATGCGGTCGGTGACTACGCCAAGCCCGTAAACGGTCTTTTCCTTTCCGCTGGGAAGCGTGCTGACTTCGACGGGCGCCTTGGTTTTAAAAAGGCTCATATCCTCGTTACGGATAAGTCCCTCGTCATACTGTTGAACGAGCAATCCGCCGTAAACCTTTTTCATATCGAAAGCGGTATTTTCGCGCTTTGCGGAAATATCGTCGATTTGAAGAAGGCGAATATTTTTCTTTTGCTGTAAAATTTCAAGCGCTTCCGCCGTGTAGTCGGGCGCCATAACTATTTCTATGAATATTTTATTAATCTCGGTTGCCGTGTCCTTATCAACCGTGCCGTTGATTGCAAGTATTCCGCCGAAAACGGACACGGGGTCGCTTTCATAAGCGCGCAAGTAAGCTTCGTGAACGGTTTTGCCCGTGCCTACGCCGCAAGGATTGGCGTGTTTGCAAGCTACTACCGCGGGGGTATCGCCGAATTCCTTCAAAAGCTCTAACGCGCCGTTCGCGTCGTTAATATTGTTGTATGAAAGCTCCTTGCCCCAAAGCTGCTTTGCGGAAGATAACGAGCCTTTGCGAATAAACTGCTCATTATAGAAAACCGCTTGCTGGTTGGGGTTTTCTCCGTAGCGCATATCTTGTGCCTTGGAGTACGCGAAGGTTACCTCGTCGGGGAAAATTATTCCGAGCTGCGCGGCAAGGTAATTGGAAATCAGACTGTCGTAAACCGCCGTATGCGCAAAAACTTTGTATTGCAGATACTTTTTGGTTTCAAGCGTAACCCCGCCGTTTTCAAGCTCCGAAAGGACTTTTGAGTAGTCCTTAGGGTCTACTATAACCGCAACGTCTTGATAGTTTTTTGCCGCCGCCCTTATCATAGTAGGTCCGCCGATATCGATATTTTCAACGCACTCGGCAAAATCCGCGCCCTTTGCAAGGGTTGCCTTGAAAGGATAAAGATTTACACAGACGATATCTATCGTATTAATATTGAGCTTTTCAAGCTGAGCCATATGCTCGGGGTTGGAACGCATTGCCAAAAGCCCCGCGTGCACGTTGGGGTGCAACGTTTTGACTCTGCCGTCAAGGCACTCGGGGAAGCCTGTAATATCGGAAATTCCGATAACCTTTAAGCCCGCTTCTTGTAAAGCCTTTGCCGTGCCGCCCGTAGAGATAATTTCAAAGCCGCATTTTACAAGACCTTTGCAGAACTCGACCACGCCCGCCTTATCCGATACGCTGACAAGCGCTCTTTTCTTCATTTCCATATGTTTTCCTCCGTCAATTTATCTTAACTTTTCTGTCGGTTTTTTCTATTAGCCCCAAGCAAAGCTTTTTAACGCAATAGGGCAATAACGAATGCTCTTCCTTTAAAACGCGCTGTTGCAAAGCTTCCGCGGTGTCGTCGTCCTTTACTTCCACCGCTCGCTGTGCGATTATTGCGCCGCCGTCGGGGATTTCGTTCACAAAATGAACGGTACAGCCCGAAACCTTTGCGCCGTAGTCGATAACGGCTTGATGAACTTTAAGCCCGTAGTAACCCGCGCCGCAAAAAGCGGGTATAAGCGACGGGTGAATATTGATAATTCTGTCGCTGAAATTCTTTATAAAGCTTTCGGGAATTATTTTGAGCCAACCCGCCAAAACGATATAATCTACCCCGTGCATATTTAAAATGTATGTCAATTCCTCGTATAGCTTGTCAAGGTCGGGGTAGTCTTTTTTTGCAAAAACACGCGTAGGAATATCGTGTTTTTTCGCCCTATCGATTGCGCCTATTCCGTCCTTAGAGGCAATAAGCAAAGCGATTTCACAGAATTTTTCACTTTCGTTTGCATCGATTAACGACTGAAAATCAGTGCCCCCTCCCGACGCGAAAACGGCTATTTTTTTCATTTTAAAATAACTCCGCTGCCCTTAACGGTCTTGCCGAGAATTACGCACTCTTCGCCCGTGCTTTCAAGCTGAGCGATTGTTGCTTCGACGTCGCTCTTTTTGACGCATACAACCATGCCTATACCCATATTGAATGTATTGTAAATTTCTTGCTTGGAAAGCTTGGACTTTTTCTGCATAAGGCGGAAGATAATAGGCACTTCGTAAGACTTGGTATCTATTCTGCAACCGATACCTTCGGGAAAGATGCGGGGAATATTTTCGATAAAGCCGCCGCCCGTGATATGCGCGATACCCTTGACGTTGACTTTTTTGATAAGCTCCAAAATCGATTTGACGTAAATTTTTGTGGGTGTTAAAAGTACGTCGATAGGCTTTGCGCCAAGTTCCGCGTCGTACTTTTCAAGCTCTTTTATGTCCTCGCCCCAAAGCTTTCTTACAAGAGAATAACCGTTGGAGTGAATACCGCTCGACTTAATACCGATTAACACGTCGCCCGACTTGATTTTGCTGCCGTTTATAATCTTTTTCTTATCGACTACGCCTACCGCAAAGCCCGCGATATCGTAATCGCCATCGGGATAAAAACCGGGCATTTCCGCAGTTTCGCCGCCGATTAAAGCTGCGCCCGACTGACGGCAGCCCTCGGCAATTCCCGAAACTACCGTTGCAACCTTTTCGGGGCTTAAAGCGCCCGTTGCAAAATAGTCAAGGAAAAACAGCGGTTGCGCACCTTGACAAACTATGTCGTTAACACACATTGCAACCGCATCGATGCCGATAGAGTCGTGTTTGCCGGAAATTATAGCGTACTTTAATTTGGTGCCCACGCCGTCCGTTCCCGCGACAAGTACGGGTTCTTTCATTCCCTTGGGCATTTGGAAGAAGCCGCCGAACGAGCCGATATCACCCAAAACGCCGCTTGTGTAAGTGGATTTGACGTGCTCTTTCATAAGCCTTACCGCTTCGTAACCTCTTTCGACGTCAACGCCGCTGTCTTTATAAGAAATTGCCATTTTAAACTCCTTCGTGTTTGTTAATTTTTAATTCGTCTACTTCATAGTCTTGCATGGGGTACGGGTATTCGCCGTTAAAACAGCCGAGGCAGAAGCCCGTTTGTGCTCCCTCGCAAGTGGATAAAAGCTGTTCTACTGTCAGATACTTCACGCTGTCCGCGCCGAGGCTTTCGCAAATTTGCTCCTCATTTTTATATGCGCCGATAAGCTGTGAATAAGTTTGAATATCGATACCGAGGTGGCACGGGTGCTTTATAACGGGTGAACATATTCTGATATGTACTTCCTTTGCGCCCGCGTCGCGCAGCATTTTAATGATTTTGCGCATAGTCGTGCCGCGCACGATACTGTCGTCTATAAGTACTATTCGCTTGCCGCGAACGTTGCCGCGCAAGGCGTTCATTTTAACGCTTAAACTGTTTTCGCGCTGACTTTGGTCGGGCTGAATAAAGGTTCTGCCGACGTAACGGTTACGCGCAAGCGCTTCGACAAAAGGAATACCGCTCTCCTCGGAATATCCCCTTGCCGCCACGTTGCCCGAATCGGGCACGCCGGATACAAGGTCTGCTTCCACGGGGTAATTTTTTGCAAGCAATTTGCCCGCTTTCTTGCGCGCCTCGTAAACGCTGTAACCTTCCATAACCGAATCGTGACGGGCAAAGTAGACATACTCGAATATGCACATACTGCTTTTTTTAGGCACGCCGGCCATCATATGAGAATGAATACCGTCGCTGTCGATAACGACAATTTCGCCGGGCTTTACGTCGCGCAAGAAGTTCGCGCCGACCGCATCCAAGGCGCAAGTTTCGCTTGCCGCAACAACTTCTCCGTCAATAGTGCCTATGCAAAGCGGGCGGATACCGTGCGGGTCGCGCACGGCGATAAGCTTATCCGTAGCCATAATAACAAGCGCGTACGAGCCTTTAAATTTGGCGCAAGCGCGTTTTATTCCCGTTAGAATGTCTCCGTCCGAAAGGCTGTTGATAAGTATTGCTATAACTTCGCTGTCGATAGAGGTTTGAAAAACCGCGTTTTGAGCGATAAGCTCGTCGCGGAGCTGTTTGGTGTTGGTAAGATTGCCGTTGTGAGCGACTGCGACTTTACCGCACTTGCCCGCAAACACGACGGGTTGGGCGTTTAAAAGTTGGCTTGCGCCCGTGGTCGAATAGCGCACATGACCGATTGCTATATCGCCGTCGGGAAGCTTATCGAGCATACCGTTCGAAAACACGTCGGGGACAAGTCCCATTCCCTTATAGTAAGAAATTTTATTTGCGTAAGAAACCGCTATACCGCACGACTCTTGTCCTCTGTGTTGCAAGGCGTAAAGTCCGTAATAAACGGTATGCGCAACGTTGCGGCTCTCTTGCGAATATACGCCGAAAACGCCGCACTCCTCGTGTTTTTCTTCCATATAATTACCTTTATTCTTTACCCGTCCAACAATAAGTGCAAAGCTTGCAAGGCTCTAAACCGATAGCTTCGATAAGTCCTTCCAAGGATTGAAATTCAAGCGATTCGAATTGGAATTTATCGCAAATAGCCTTGCGCATTGCCTTGCCGCGCTCAGTTTCGGAATTGCTGTACTCTTCCATATGCTTGACGCTTTCCTCACCTTCAAGCTCCGCCATAGTGCGACGGGTGATTAAGTCCATATCGCCCGATGAACGGGAAAAATTCAAATATTTACAGCCGTACATTATCGGCGGGCACGCAGAACGCATATGCACCGCCTTTGCGCCGTGGGAATAGAGGAAATCTACCGTTTCTTTAAGCTGAGTTCCGCGCACGATACTGTCGTCCACAAGCAGCAATTTTTTACCGTCGATAAGCTCGTGTACGGGAATTAATTTCATTTTTGCGACTTTGTTGCGCTCCGTCTGATTGACGGGCATAAAGCTTCTCGACCAAGTCGGCGTGTATTTTATATAGGGGCGTGCAAAAGGCACCTTACACGCATTCGCGTAACCTATCGCGTGGGGCGTGCCCGAATCGGGAACGCCGCCGACATAATCGATGTCGTGTATATCGTGCGTTTTAGCGTCGTTTTTTGCGAAAATTTCGCCGTTTTTGCAGCGCATAATTTCAACGTTAACGCCCTCGTAGCTCGATGTAGGATAGCCGTAATACGACCAAAGGAACGCGCAAATACGCATCTTTTTGCCCGCGGGCGCAAGCTGAGTTACGCCGTCTGCCGAAACTTCGACAATCTCGCCCGGACCAAGCTCCCGCTCGTCCACATACCCGAGCTTTTTATATGCGAAACTTTCAAAAGAAACGCAGTAGCCGTCGTCGCACTTTCCGATTAAAACGGGCAGTCTGCCCACCTTATCTCTTGCGGCGATAAGCGTGCCCTTGTCAGTCAAAAGAAGTATGGAAGCCGTGCCGTCCACTTGCTCTTGTGCATAACGTATACCGTCGACGTAACTGTCTTTACTGTTGATTAGCGCGGCTATAAGTTCGTTGGCGTTTACTCTGCCGCCCGTCATCGCGTCGAAATATCCGCCGCCCGCCGAAAGCACTTTTTGCACAAGCTCAGCCGCATTGTTGATTATGCCGATAGTACAAATTGCGTATGTGCCGAGGCGCGATACTGTAAGCAATGGTTGCGGGTCCGTATCACTGATACAGCCGATTGCCGCATTGCCCTTCATCTCTTTCAACACGCGTTCGAACTTGGTTCTGAACGGCGCGTTTTCGATATTGTGTATTTCGCGCTGTAACCCTACTTCGGGGTCGTACGCCGCCATACCGCCGCGCTTAGTGCCGAGGTGGCTGTGATAATCGGCGCCGATAAACACGTCGAATACGGCGCTGCTTTTTTTAACCGAGCCGAAAAATCCGCCCATTATTTACTCTCCGTAACGCGTTTGAAAATTTCCGCGTAAGCGTCCTCTACTCCGCCCAAATCACGGCGGAATCTGTCTTTATCGAGACTGACGTGCTTGGTAGTGTCCCAAGTGCCCATTTCCCAGAAACGGCAAGTATCGGGTGAAATTTCGTCCGCAAGCACGATTTGTCCTTTGAATCTGCCGAATTCGAGTTTGAAGTCGATAAGGTCGATATTCAGTTCTTTGAAGAAAGCTTTCATTGCTTCGTTTACCGCGAAAGCCATTTTCTTTATAGTTTCAATCTCTTGTGCGGTTGCAAGGTTCAAAGCAAGCGCGTGATAGTCGTTGATAAGGGGGTCGCCCAAATCGTCGTTTTTATAGGAAAATTCAATTGTAGGCGCGGCAAATGCGGTACCTTCGGGAACGCCGTATCTCTTGGAAAAGCTGCCCGCGGCGACGTTTCTTATAATGACTTCGAGGGGAACGATTTCAACTTTTTTAACGACGGTATTTCTGTCGTCAATCTGCTCGACAAGGTGAGTAGGAATACCCTTCTTTTCAAGCATAGTCATCATAAGGTTGCTCATTTTATTGTTGATGACGCCCTTACCGACTATGGTGCCCTTTTTAAGCCCGTTAAAAGCCGTTGCGTCGTCCTTGTATGATACGATGACGTAATCGGGGTTTTCGGTTGCGTAAACTTTTTTTGCCTTGCCTTCGTAAAGCTGTTGCGTTTTTTCCATTTTGGAATTTCTCCTTAAAAAATAAAATTTAAAATTGTAAACAATATAAATAACCGCAAGTAGCCTCGCGGTTATAGTTTAAATTTGCTCTATCTCGGTTTGAAGAGCTGCGTCGTCGGAATTGATTTTTTCTTTCATTTTGACTTTATAATCTTTAAGTTTTACGGCGAGTGCGGGATACTTTATACCCAAAATCTGCAAGGCAAGAAGCCCCGCGTTTTCACCCGCGTTTACGCCGACAGTCGCAACGGGTATGCCCGAAGGCATCTGCACGATTGAAAGCAAGCTGTCAAGCCCGCCCATCATATCCGTCTTTACGGGCAGACCAATTACGGGCAATGTCGTGTTTGCGGCGATTACACCGCCGAGGTGCGCCGCCTTCCCCGCCGCGCAAATTATAACCTCGATACCGTTTTTTACGGCGTTCAAAGAAAAGTCGTGCGACTCTTCGGGGGTGCGGTGTGCGCTTATTACGCGCACTTCGGTTTCCACCCCGAAATTTTTAAGCACGGAAACGGCGGGCTTAACCACGCTAAAATCGGATTTGCTGCCCATAAGTATAGCTACTTTTGCCATAAACGACCTCTCTGTGTAAAATATTGAAAATAATTGACATACTAAGCGTATGGTACTTTTGTATATAATCTTGTCCGTTTATATATTCGCCGTAAACTTTTACTCGGTTATGCTGATTATAACTCAACGCAACGAGTGCGGCGATAACCCCGCAAAACCGACGGGCGACGGCAAGATAATTTTAGCCGCAATTCTCGGCGGGGCGCTTTCGATTTATATAAGCATGTTTATAATGCGGTACAGAATAAAGAATATCCTATTGATGATTTTAATGCCGGTGATTGCCGTTTTGAATATCTACTTTTTCTATCTTGCGTATTCTTCGGGGCTTTCGTTTATAGTCGTGCGCTAAAATTCCACAACACTTGCAAAAGACAATTAAATTATAACACAACATATTGACAAAATAAAAATGTTTGCAAGAAGTTTTTTTAAAATAATGGGTGAAAATTTTATTTTTTATTTAAAAAACGCGTCCGCTACGCAGCGGACGCGTTTTAAATTATTCTGCTTTATCGGTTTTATCTTCTTTCTGCGCTTTTAAAAGGTCGCGGATTTCGGCAAGCAGTTCCTCGGTGGTGACGGCTGCCGCAACGGGCGCTTCCTCTGCCACGGGAGCAACCTCGGCTGCGGGAGCTTCCTCTGCCGCCGGCTCATCCTTGCTCTTTTTGGACTTTTCTTTGACTTTCTTTCCGCCGTTGCGAATGGAGTTGATAGCCTTGATTATGCAGAAAAGTATAAGCGCAACGAGAATGAAATTAATAACCGCCGTTATGAACGCGCCCCAATCGATATAGATAGAGTTTGCCAAATCGATTATATCCGTTCCCTCGACATAAGCGGGTTTTAAAATTGTAACAGCGGCTTCGAGCCCCGAACCCGTTCCGGCAAGCAACCAATTTATAAGGGGTTGCAGAATTTGACCTGTTAAGGCGGTTACGATTGCCGTGAACGCACCGCCGATAATGATGCCTACAGCCATATCCAAAACGTTGCCGCGGGTAATAAAATCTTTAAATTCCTTGAAAAATTTCTTCATATATCTCTCCGTTCTTTTTTGCCAATATTATAATTTGCAAAATAAAGCTTTGTCAAGCGATTAATGCGGCTATTAGGCGCTTGCGCAGCTCGTCCTTGTCCGCACCGAATGCGGAAGCGTCCAAAACCGTTTTCCCTCCATTAAGGACTATTATTCTGTGGGCTAAGTTTACAGCCTCGTCCACGTCGTGAGTAACGAACAACGCGGTGCGTCCGCTCTCTTTTTGAATTTGTAAAAAAAGTTCGCATATCTCGTTTTTCAGCTTTAAATCTAGGGACGAAAACGGTTCGTCCATTAAAATTACCTCGCCGCCGAAAAGAAAGGCGCGAGCTATCGACGCGCGCTGAGCTTGCCCGCCCGAAAGCGAAACGGGGTAAGCGTTTTTTTTGTCGGATAAACGAACTTTTTCAAGCGCAGCGTCAACGGCTTTTTCGTCTTTGCAAATAAGCTTCAAGTTGCCGCCGACAGTCAAATTGGGAACAAGCCGCGGAGATTGGAAGATATACGAGCACTTGACCTTTGTTATTTCGCCGTCGTAATCGGTCAGCCCCGCTATGCAGTTTAAAAGCGTGGTTTTGCCGCAACCGCTTTCGCCCAAAATGCAAGTAATTTCACCCTCGCTAAGTTCGAGGTTGAAATTTTCGTAGACGGTAAGGTGTCCGTATCTTTTTGTCAAATTTTGTATTTTCATTTCAAACCTTTAAGCCACTTCGAGTTTATTCTTTTGAACTGTGAAAAGGCAATTTCGATAAGAAGCCCCAAAACCACCGCCGCAAGCGTAAGCGCGGCAAGGTTAGCCACCGCCGCCGCCATACTGTTTTCTTGCATCATTCCGCCGAGTCCGCGCGCAGTATTGACGAGGACCTCCGAAGAAATCATTATTTTCAGACCTAAGGAAATGTTGGCGCCCGTCTGCGAAAAAATCGCTGGAGACACAAGCGGCAGATAGATTTTGAAAAGTCTGTCGCGCTTGCTTATGCCGTACACGCTTGCCATTTGACGTATGCCGTCGTCAATGCCCTCCACCGCCGCCGTCAGTTGCGAATAAATCATAGGAAACAGCACGAGCACCGTAACGATTACGGGCGAAAGCGTTTTGTTGCCGTTCGTCATTTTGAATATTATGAGAATTACCGCCATAGTGGGCAGAGTGCGGATAACGACGGTTATAGGCTTTATAAGCGCCTTGCTCCAACTGCCGAGCAAGCCGAAAGCCGTAAAAGCCGCCGCAAACACGAAAGAAACGAAGAAGCTTAACAAAGTGCGCAACAGAGAATTGCCTACCGCAGTCCAGAACGCGCCGTCGCCGAGGTAGTTCCAAAAACTGACGATTGTTTCGCCAAAAGATGGCACGATAAGCTTGTTGCCCACGCCGTAATAAGCGATTATCCATACAAGCCACATTATTACGAGCGAGGCAACCGAGCAAATTATATTTAAGGTGCGTTGAGTAAAAAGCTTTTTAAACATTTATATAAAAGAAATTATCCGTGACCTCTGCGGCAAAATCAGAGTTTACCGCTTTTAGCTTGGTAAGAAAAGTTTTAACTTCTGCCTTGCCGTCCGCCGCGGACGTGAACTTGACGGCGCAGTTTGATATTACGCTTTTTGAAAGGTTATTGAAGGCGGGCGTTGTATTTTCGGGATCGGGATAATGCGACTTGATTGCGTTTAAAATAGTTTCGGCAGATACCTCGTAATTTAAAAGCCATTGCGCGCTTGCCGCAACCGCCTCCGTAAAGTCGGCTATAAATTGAGGGTCGCCGTCGATAAGACTGTTTTTTGCGACAAGCACCGCTTGGGGGTAGCCATTAGAGCCGCCGTAAAGTTCTTGCAAGCTGCCCGCTTGTTTTAAATTAAGGTTTGAGTTGCCTATCCGCGTGCTCGCAGCGGGTTCGGGAATTACGAAATAGTCGAAATCAGACCCCGCACCCGTGACCTCCGTAGGCTGAACGGCTTGCACGGTGACGCTTTCGGTTACGCCGTACTCGCTTAAAATAACTTTGGTAATTGCTCCGGGGAATTTTGCCATTTGTACAACGCCCAACTTTTTGCCCGAAATTTCTTGGGCGAAGTTGTCCGCGGTAAGCGTGGGTTTATCGGTTGCGGAAACAATATAAAGGTTGCCGTGTGTTACCGTGCCGAGCATTTTATAGTCGGCGCCGTCGCCCAAAAGCTTGCTTGCGTCGTTAACGGGCAAAACGCATAAATCTGCGTTTTTGTTCATATCGGCATATGACACCGTGGAAGTTATACTTTCAGCGTCAACTACGCTGTAATCGACTTCTTTACCGAACTGCATATCTTCCGCCATAAGTTGCGCAAGCGCGAGCGCGGGCGCGCCGTCGGGCATATAGACGGAAATCGAGCCGGCTCCGTTATCTTTGCAAGCGGCAAAACCGAGGGCGGATACTCCGACCACTATTGTGCTTAAAAGCGCGGTTAAAAGTTTTTTCATAATATTTCCTTTCGGTATTAGGTTAAACCCCTTCTACCTCAAAATTATTGACGGTGCATTAGCGTTTTGGCGGTGACCCCGCTTATCATTCCTATTTTCCCCGTAAGTTTGTTTATAACCTCTGTGAGAGCGTCCAAAGCAATACTTATAACCGAAACGCCCTTTTCTTTATAAGGTATACCCATTCTGCCGAGTACGAATTCGCCGAACTCCGACAAAAGCGCGTTTATGCGAGGGCTTACCTCTCTGTCCTCTACGATGATGCTTATTACGGCAAGCCTATTTTCTTGCATAAAAAAACCCTCCTTGTGAAGGCGGGCGCAAAACGGCATAACGAAAGTATGCCCGTAGTGTACCTTTACCCTCAGAAATCCTTTGCGTTTAGGCGTATTTATTTTAACACGGCAATATTTTTTTTACAAGCAAATGAATAGGACTTATACGAATAAACATACTGTGTATATGAAAAAGGCTTTGTTTTTAGCAGTATCTTTACTTTCGATAAGCACCGTGTTTTGTTTCGCGGGGTGCGACCGTAACGGCAACGGCGAAACAGTTAAGGACAATCAAGCAAGAATTATCGCCGTCGAAGACGAAGATAACGCTATCGAGGAAAAGCCCGAGGAAATTTGCCCCGATTGCGGCAAGCGCGGTATGCCGAAAGTACACTTTGAGTTTAAAAACGGCAGACCCGCGGGCAAGCGCGACCGAGATAACGGCGAGGACGGTGCGCCCCTTCACGATAAGCACCACGCGCGCCACGGGCATCGCCACGGAAAACACAAGCCCGCTCCGCCCGAAATCGGGAATGAAAACGGTTAATTGAACGCGCCCGCGCAAATTGCGCGGGCGTTTAAGTTGATTTTTTTGCTGTATCGGATTATAATATCCTTATGAAAACTTATAAATACAAATTTACCAAGCTTATTACGGCTTTTATTTGGGCGGGAATTGCGCTTTCGGTCGGAGCGTTCGTGTTGAATACCTATTTCGTGTTTGCGGAAGGCATCTCATCCGCGGCAAACGTGTTTTACCCCATTTTGAGATATGTTTTGATGTATTTCGTTTCGGTGGCGGCGTTCGTGCTTTTGATTAGCTTGATTTTCTCTTCCAATTACTCGATTTCGGAAACAAAATTCAAAACGAGCTTCGGGATAATTAAAAGTTCGTACGACATTGCCAAGATTGAAAGCGTTGTTCTTGACAGAAAAACGAAAAAACTGAGCGTTTATTTCGAGGACAAGAATTTTATAGTCGTTGTAGTAAAAGAAGAATGGTACGAAGATTTTATTAGCGAGCTTTTAAAGGCAAACCCGAAAATAGAATATTCGATAGTGTCGAAAGAAAACGACGTTGACGAAGAGAAAAAATAAACAGTCAGCGCGCCGCAAAATTGCGGCGCGCTTTTATTATTTTTTGTGTTTTATGACCGATGTACGGTGTTCCTCGCCCGCAAGAAGCTTTAAAATATTTTTGCGGTGCGCAACCCAAGTTAACAAATTTATAACAAGCAATATCAACAGTAAAACGACAACCCACGGGCTTGTAATTTCGTTTTCATACCTTACGATAAACAGCGCCGCTTGCCAAATTGTCAACCCCGATACGCCGATAAGCGAAGCCATGCTTCCCCATTCGGTGATTGCAATGTATGCGAAAAGACACAAAAAGAACGCTAAAACGATAAACGCGAACCACCACTCTTCGCACGGCAGTGCGAAAAGAAACAGACCGAGCGTAGAGGCGATGCCCTTGCCGCCCTTGAACTTCAACGTTACGGGGAAGATATGTCCTATAATGACGAACACGCCGCAAAAATATCTGATAAAGTCGGAAACAAGAATATCGGTACCCGCAAAAATATAGTCTTTGAAAATTATCCAACCGATAAGCGCGGGCAAGCCGCCTTTTATCGCGTCGCAAGTAAAGTTTATTACGCCTATTTTAAGCCCGAACGTGCGGGTCATATTCATCGAACCCGGGTTGCCGCTTCCCACCTCTCGAATATCCTTTTTCTTGAAATGAGAAATCAAGACGGCGAAGTTAAAACAGCCTATAAGATAGCATACAACGGCGCAAAGGACAAGCCAATACCAACACTCCGCAAAAGCAATTTCCGTCATTGCTCGCCATTCTCCCTCGGTATTATTTTTATGGGCGTGCCCGAAAAATCAAAGTTTTTTCTGATAACGTTTTCCAAAAACCGCTCGTATGAAAAGTGCAAAAGCTCTGCCGAGTTGACTTTTAAAACGAATGTAGGCGGCGCAACGGCGACTTGCGACGAGAAATAAACCTTCAATCTTCTGCCGTTATAGCTGGGCGGCTCGTTGGCGCGCACGGTGTCGGCGATTAAATCGTTTAAAATGCCCGTTGAAACGCGGAAATGAGAATGTGCGTACACCTCGTCGATGATAGAGAAAATCTTTTCTGCGCGCTGACCCGTCTTTGCCGAAATGTATACGGACTTGAAATAGTCCATAAACTTCAAGTCCTCTTTAAGCTTCGCGTCGAATTTGTTAATGGTATTGGTGTCCTTTTCAATCAAATCCCACTTGTTCATAACAATTACGGACGGTTTGCCCTCTTCGTGCACAAAGCCTATTATTTTGGTGTCTTGCTCGGTCAGCCCCTCAGCGCTGTCAACTACCAAAAGGCACACGTCGGCACGGCGCACGGCGTCGTAAGCGCGCAACTGCGAATAATACTCTATATCGTCCTCTACTCTGCTCTTTTTGCGAATACCCGCAGTGTCTATAATCGTATAATTTTTGCCATTGTAGGTGAGCTGCGTATCGATTGCGTCGCGGGTGGTGCCGGCAATGTCGGTAACTATTGTTCTTTCAAATCCCAAAAGGCGGTTAACAAGGCTCGATTTTCCGGCGTTGGGCTTTCCGACGACGGCGATTTTAATACTGTCGTCCTCCTCTAACGCGCCCTTTTCAAACCAACTTACAGCTTCGTCAAGCACGTCGCCTATACCCGTAGAGTGCTCGGCGGAAATTGCGTAAGGTTCGCCCAAGCCGAGGGAATAAAATTCGAAAATCTTATCCTCGGAATAATCGTCGATTTTGTTTACGACGAGGACGACGGGCTTTTTGCACTTTCTCAGCATATCCGCTACGTCGTAGTCGGAGGTGGTAAGCCCTTCCCTTCCGTCAACCATAAACAATATTACATGAGCCGTTTCTATGGCGACTTCGGCTTGTTTTTTAATTTCCCGCCACATAATATCTTCCGACCGCATTTCTATGCCGCCGGTGTCCACTATAGAAAAGGCTTTGCCCCGCCATTCGCCGTCAGCGTAAAGTCTGTCGCGCGTGACCCCGGGCTTGTCCTCCGTTATTGAAATTTTTTTGCCGACAACCTTGTTGAAAAAGGTGCTTTTGCCCACGTTGGGTCTGCCGACGATTGCTATTAACGGTTTAGCCATAATAACCACATTTTAACCGAACTTTAATTATTTGTAAAGAAAAAACCCCGCCGATTAGCGGGATTTATTTTTTCAATTAGAATGCAAGATTGATGCCGACAAGTCCGAGCACCAGGAAGATTACCGCTACCCAGAAGAAAGCCCTTACAACCGCGCTTTTGGTGCGCATAAAGTGATAAGCCGGAATAGTTACAGCAACTATAAGAGCAACTTGCGCTATCATACTGCATATACCCGTAACTCTGCCCGCCCAACCGATATGAACGTCTACTTTTGCCAACAGTCCGAATACGAACGCAAGCATTGACGCGACCGCCGCGATTACCATTGCGACGTAAGCGCAGAATTTGACTACGTCCCATATGGAAGTAGTTCTGTTTGTCGTAGTGGTTTTTTTGGTTTTCTTTGCCATAAATAAAACACTCCTTAAATTTTAGTTCCAATAAATTATATCAATTTATAATTTCATTTGCAAGCCAATAAAAAGATTTTAATTAAATTTCTTTAAGTTTATTTAAAACTTGCGTAAAATAATCGGGTAAGGGCGCTTCGAAGCTCATTTCTTCGCCCGTTTTCGGGTGAGTAAGTTTCAAGCGCCACGCGTGCAAAAGCTGTCCGTTTAAGTTGAATTTCTGTTTTTTAACTCCGTAAACGGGGTCGCCGACGACGGGGTGAGCAAGGTGCTTTGCGTGAACGCGGATTTGGTGCGTTCTGCCCGTCCGCAAATCGAAACGGCAAAGCGTAAAACCCTCTTTATACCTTTTTAAAACTGTAAAATCGGTTATGGCAAGCTTGCCTTTTTCGGGCGGAACGACAGCCATTTTTACTCTGTCGCGGGGGTCGCGCCCTATATAGGTGGTAATTGTGCCGCTATCCTCTTTTAAGTTACCTTCCAACAGCGCGAGGTAAGTGCGCTTGCAAGTCTTTTCCTCAATCTGTTTGGAAAGGCTGAGATGAGCCGCATCGTTCTTTGCCACTACTAGCAGCCCCGAGGTATCCTTATCTATTCTGTGAACGATACCGGGGCGGATAACGCCGTTTATGCCGCTTAGGCTGTCAAGTTTATACAAAAGCGCGTTTACAAGCGTGCCCTCCAAATTGCCGTTACCAATATGCACCGTCATACCTTGCGGCTTGTTTACTACGGCGATGTCGTCGTCCTCGTAAACGATATCGATGGGAATGTTCTCGGGCTTGGCGGAGTATTCAACCGCGTCGGGCAAGGTAACTTCAGCCACGTCACCCGCGCTTATCGGCAAGGACGGCTTTGCGGGTTTGCCGTTTATTAATACGCCGAACTCAAACAGTTTTTTGACCGCCGAGCGTGTAAACCCCTCTAATTTATCGCTTAAAAATATATCGGCGCGGGCATATGCTTCCCGCGCTGTCAATGTTTCGGTTTTCATTTGTCTTCTTCCGTATTTTCGTGCAAGTTATTAGGCTCCGCCGTTTCGCCGCCCGCCTTTTTACGCTCTTCCTCTTCCTTTCTTGCGGCTTGAAAGGCTTTTGCCTTTTTTGTGAGCGGAAACACAGCTATTTCGTTTATAAAAAGCATATCCACAGCGGCAAGTATTGCGCCTATCACTATAAAGAAATCCGCAAAGTTGCAGTACGCGATACTTCCGAACATCCAAAGCCCGAACCAATCGCGGACATAGCCCAAAGCAAGCCTATCCACAATGTTGCCGATTGCGCCCGCTATTACCATAGAGATTGCAACCTTTAACACTATAAATCGGTTGGGCAGAACTATAAACGCAAAAATCATTGCCGCAAGCAATAAAAAAGTTATTACCAAAACGGGAATTTGCCCGAGATATATTCCAAAAGCTATGCCGTTGTTGGGAACTCCGCTTTTTATTATGACTACGCCCGGGATAATTACGGCGTTCCAATTACACGCCACCTCGAAGTGCTTGGTAAGTAAATCCGCAGCAATAAGCACGGCGATAACCACAAGTAATATTATGCTTAATTTGCCGAAGTGCGGCTTTATCTTCCTTTTAGTCATATTATATATAATATTATAAAATAGCCGCAAAGTCAATTAAGAACAAGTGAAAATGCTGTGGAATTATAAAGAAATACGCCGAAGTTATTCGGCGTATCTTTTATTTTGCAAACCCAAGGCTGATTAAAATAGCTTTATCCACTTTAGACATTGTTTGTTCGTTTAACTCGCCTATTCTTTCCTTTAATCTGCGCTTGTCTAAGGTGCGGATTTGTTCAAGTAATATTACCGAGTCCCTTACAAGCCCGTAGGCTGACGATGGCAACTCTATATGGGTGGGAAGCTTCGCCTTGTTGATTTTGCTTGTTACCGCCGCGGCTATTACCGTGGGGGAGTATTTGTTGCCCACGTCGTTTTGAACCACGAGAACGGGTCTTATTCCTCCCTGCTCACTGCCAACCACGGGGGATAAATCTGCATAGTACAGCTCTCCGCGCTTAATCGTCATAATTAACCTCTCTTTCGGCAGGGTATACTCTATTATATGTACTGCCTTACCATTATTGTTGACGGGAAGGCAACGTTTTATACTCAATAGAGGTGAATTACATACAAGTTTAGGAAGATGAAAATATAGTACAGCACAAGGCAGACAAGCATAATTATGCCCGCGATTCTGCCGATGCTTTTGGTTTTGCCCCAGCAAGACGAGAATATAAGCACTGCCGCAAACAGAGAAACCAATCCACACACAAGCCCTTCGGTTGTAAACGGCAAACCGTCTGCGCCTTTACAAAGCGCGCCCACGCCGCCTATCAACAAAATATTTGCGATGTTGCTGCCGATAATGTTGCCCGTGGCTATGCCTACGTCGCCTTTTTTTGCGGCTGAAACCGAAGTTACAAGCTCGGGAAGGGAAGTGCCGAACGCAACGACGGTAAGCGCGACTATTTCCGGGTCGATACCGATGAGGTTGACGGAAACCGTTCTTGCCGAGTTTACGACAAGCGTTGCTCCTCCGACAACCATTATCAACCCGACGACGGTAATTACTATTAAAAACCAAATCTTGTCTTTAAGCTCTTCATACTTTGCCGTAACTTTCGCCCACCAAGATTGAGGGGTTGCGTTTGCCGCGGCGTTTTCGCCGTCGAAAGGCACCGCGACGGCGGTCGCCTCTTCCAAAAGCACTTTCGATTGCTTTTTCGCAAGAACGATATTATAAGCCATAAACGCGGCGTACAAAACGATGAGAATTAAACCTTCCCACCAAACAAAGCTGTTGCCGAGCGCGCCCATAAGCACAAAAAGTGCGCTTATAAAAATTAAAAAAGGTAAATCGATAAAACGCGTGGTTCTTTCGACGGGTAATTTGCAAATTGCCGCCGAAATGCCGAGAATGAGGAAGATATTCAAGACGTTGCTGCCGAGAATATTTCCTACGATAAGCTCTCCCGTACTGCCGAGCGCGTCAACTATGGTTACGGCAAGCTCGGGGGCGGACGTACCGAGGGCGACTACCGTTGCGCCGATTATGAAAGTGGAAACCTTCAACTTTTTTGCAATGCCCGACGCGCCGTCCACGAAAAAGTCCGCGCCTTTGACCAAAAGCACAAAACCGATAAGCAGCAAAATGATATTTACTATCCAAGTTGCCGCAACGTTATCCAGAATAAGGTCGTAATTCATCTTTTTACCTCTATATTATATTTAGCGGGTCGGAGAAAAAATATAAGACCTCCGACTTAAATTTCTTTAAGTCGAAAGTCTTGTTCCTTAAAAGTTAAGGGGCGACGGCACGATTTTTTATAAATCGGGGTCTGTTGCCGTAAGCCTTGTAACTACTCCCTTTCAACGGATTTCAGTTTATCAGATTAAGTTTTTCGTGTCAAGCGTTTTATCGCAATGTGAACGTTGTTTATTATATCGTATGCAGTTGCGCAAAAATCTGTTTTTTCTTCCGAAGATATTTCGGCGGATAATCCCAAAACGTAAGTTGCGCAAACTGCGCCGTCAAAGGCATTAAGCCCGCGTGTAAGCGTACCGCATAAAAAACCCGCAAGAATATCCCCGCTGCCGCCCTTGGCAAGCGCCGTACTGCCGCGCGCGTTGATAACGGTTTTTGCGCCGTCGGTGATAACGGTCGTTGCCGACTTTAACACTACGGTTACGCCATATTCCTTTGCATAAACTTTTGCCTCTTTTATGGGGTCGCTTGAAATTTCCTCAACGGTTTTTCCCGTTAGGCGGGAAAACTCTTTTAAGTGCGGGGTCAACACAACCTCACACTTTTTGTTTTTAAGAATTTCCGCGCCGAACTCAGAAAGCGCGTTTAGCCCGTCTGCGTCTATTAAAAGCGAACCGGTATATTCGTTTAAAATTTGTTTAATTTTTCCGTATAGTTCCTCGGTTACTCCGCAACCCATACCGACGGCAATTGCGTTGGCGGTAAAGTCTATCCCGTCCGAATAAATTACTTGCGGGTATTTTGCGGCAAGGGCGAATTTAACTTCCTCCGCCGTCGCAAGCTTGACAATGCCGCAACCCGACTTTAAAGCCGCTTGCAAGCTGAGCGCCGCCGCACCAATGTATTTCTTTGAGCCGGCTACAATTAGCGCCGTGCCGTAAGTGCCTTTATGTGAATTGCGTTTGCGCGAGGGGAAAAATCCCGAAATATCGTTTTCGCCGTAAATTATTGCGCAAGAGTGCTCCACCGATTGCGGCAGTGAAATACCGATATCCTTTTTAATTATCTCGCCGCAGTAATCAAGCCCGTCGTTTAAAAAGTGACCGAGCTTGTACTCCGCAATGGCAACGGTTTTATCCGCCTTAACGGCAATGCCGAGCGCTTTTCCGTTATCGCCCGAAAGTCCGCTTGGAATATCTGCGGACAAAACATAAGCGCCAAAGGAGTTGATTTCTTCGATAAGCGTTTTAATTTCGCCCGTAATTTCGCGGCAAAGTCCCGTACCAAAAATGCAGTCAATTACGATTGACCCCCACATATGCCGCAAATAACGACCTTTATAGTCTTGTTTTTCCCTTTCGCAATCGGGGGATAAGCTACCCTCCAAAGCATACACTGCAACGTTAAAACCACGGGTTAACAGCTCTTGTGCGCAGACATAGCCGTCACCGCCGTTGTTGCCCGTGCCGCAAATTACTGCAATTTCATCGGTTTTTAAGCCTTTTGCCGTCTTTTCAGCCTCGTCTGCGAGCGCAACGCCCGCACGGAGCATTAATTCTGCGGAAGATACTTGCTTTTGCTTGATTGTATACGCATCGGATAGGCGCATTTCAGCGTTTGATAAAACCTTTTCCATTACAGCCTTAAAGATACCTCCGCAGCGCTTATTTCAAGCATATTCCCGCACCAATCGACCAAAAGCCTCCCGTTTTCGGTAACGTCGATAGCCGTAACCACCCTTTCTTCCGTGTAGGTTTTAAGCGTTACTTGCTGCCCGAACCAAGTAATGTATTTTTTGTAATCTTCTATCGTGTAGCTCTCCTCAAAACTCTGTATAAAGGCGTTTTTTACCTCTTCCAAAGCAACTTTTTTGCCCGTTAACTCTTTCATCGATACGGCTATTTTCCCTATCTCGGCGGAAATTTCATTATTCACGTTGATACCTATTCCCACTATCGAGCGGGTGATTTTTCCGTTCGAAAAGGTGTTTTCAATCAGCGTACCGCAAATTTTTTTATCGCCGACAAGCACGTCGTTTGCCCAACGTATTATGGGAGAAATCCCGAATTTTTCAAGCGTTCGGCACACGGCAACACAGCCGTTAATCATAATTTTAAAAGCGTTTTCGGCAGAAAAATTTTCGTAATGGCGCATAACCGAAACGTACAACCCGCCGTCAAGCGAGATAAAACTTCTACCCTTTGTGCCTTTGCCCGCCGTCTGCTTTCTTGCAAAAACGCATAAATCTTCGCCGTTGTCATTTTGCTTGCAGTATTCGTTTGTGGAGTCAACCTTATCAAGCTCAATAATCTTCATCGCCGCCCCCAACACTTTCAAGTGCGGATTTTGCCGTATCGTAGCCGAAACCTTTGGACAACAAATATTTAAAACCTTTGTATAGGTTTTCTTTGGAAAAGTCCTTGCCGCGCAGATATTTTTGCAAAATTTTCGCAGCTTCGCCGTCGTCCTCTTCCACCTCTTCCAAAACCTCTTCGATAGCCCGCCTATCCGCGCCGCGTTTGATTAAGTCTGCCTCTAACGCGCGCTTGCCCTTGCCCGTAACGCTTTGAACATAGGCGCGGCAATAAGCGTAGTCGTCAACGAATTTATAGTATTCCAACCGCTCTAAGACATAGACTTGAACGGCTTCGGTATAACCTTTTTTTGCAAGAAAATCGGTAATTTGCTTGCGCGTTTTCATTGTTGCGGATATGTGAGTCATCGCCTTATCGAGGGCTTCGCTTTTCTCCGTTTCAAGCTGAATTTCATCAAGCTTGACCTTTTCGATATGCATACCCGCTTTAAGGTGATACTTAATTGCAACTTCAAGCTTGATTCCGCAATAAAAGCGCCCGTCAACATATACGTTACAGCGTTTTGCGTCCTTTTTTTGGGGTTCGATAGAGGTAATTTCTGCCATAGTCCTATTTTATCATTTGCGCGTTTTTTTGTCAATTCCCGCAGTTGACACACTGTGCGGGCAAGTGTATAATTTTGATACGATGATAGGAATTTATTTCAGCGGTACGGGAAATACAAAACACTGCGTTAACTTGCTTTTAAATGAACTTGAAAGCGGAGCAAAAAGCTTTTCAATTGAGGACGAAGCAGCCGTTAACGCAATATCGGAAAGCGAAGAAATTGTTTTCGGATATCCCGTTTATTTTTCAAACATACCGAAAATAGTCAGAGAGTTTTTTGCAAAACACGGAAACGCTTTTAGCGGCAAGAAAGTTATTATTGTTTGCACTATGGGGCTTTTCAGCGGCGACGGCGCCGGTTGCGCGGCAAGGATATTAAAAAAACATGGGGCAAAAATTATCGGCGGGTTACATTTGAAGATGCCGGACTGTATTGGCGACAACAGACTGTTGAAAAAGTCCGAAAAAGAAAATGCCAACATTATTTCCGCAGCGGAAGAAAAAATACGACTTGCGGCAAAAGGCGCTAAAAGCGGCAAATATCCAAAGAACGGGCTAAGTTTTTTACATCGATTAGTAGGATTTTTCGGACAAAGGCTGTACTTCTATAATAAGCCGCTGAAATATTGCAAAACCGTTAAGATTGATAGCAAAAAATGCGTTAGTTGCGGCATATGTGTGGGTCTATGCCCTATGAAAAATATTTTTACAGAAGATAACAAAGTGGTTTTCAAAGACCGTTGCACGGCTTGTTACCGTTGTTTCAGTCATTGCCCGAAACAAGCAATAACCGTTATGGGCAAAAAACTTTATACACAATATTACTTTAAAGAAAATTAAAAAGCACGGCTTTAATAAGCCGTGCTTTTTATAATTTGGTGCCTCTTCCGTTTATGTAAATTTACACAGTTGACACACTGTGCGGGCAAGGGTATAATTTTATTATGTACTATCTGCAAAACCGTTGGAAAACGGACGGTAAAAAGCTTGTTTATTACGGGATTCGGTCGGGTAAAAACTTAAACCGAAACACCGTTAAAATTACGAAAAAAAAGGCAAAAATTATATCGATTCTGCCCAAGGAATTGTCCGAAAAAGAAAAAACCGTATTAAAAAACGTTATTTCTTCGGGGGCGGTTTTACCGCGTGAGCCAAAAAAAACACCCCTCTCGCTTGCCGAGGCGCAGTTCTGTACGCGGTGCTGCGCGAACGATTTTATAATTGCGGGGCTTGAATTTACAAACGACGGACTATGCGCAATGTGTGCAAGCGAGCATCTGACGCGCGATTTTAAAAGCGTTGTGCCAATAATAGAGAAAATCCCCCGCGCGAAAAAGTCAAGATTTGATGTTGCGGTTTTCTACACGGGCGGGAAGGATTCGACCTATCTTTTGTATTACCTTGCAAAGGTTTTACATCTTCGCGTGCTTGCGCTGACGTGGGTTATTCCTTACGCCTCGGAAAGCGCGTTAAAAAGCATTGAAAACGCAAGGAAAAAGCTTAAAAACGTAGAATTTATTACACGCTCGGTAAATCCCGACGATTTAAGCAAAATTTACCGCAAGCTTTACGATTTAAACGAAAACACTTGCGCGTGCCCGTCGCTTGCTTACGTTCTTTTTTACCCAACATTGGTTGCGGAAAAAGTGCCTTATTTCGTTGCGGGGAACGAGCCGGCGCAAATGACGGGGCTATTCTATAATAATATGTCGCCGAAAATCGCATATAAATTCCCGGACAGCAAGTTTTTGAATTTTGCCGTAAATTTAGGCCGAATACTGACATTTCACCCCCCTTTAAGGCGCGGGCAATTCCACACGCTTGCAACGATGAAGCAGCTTGCTTTCGGCACGAGCAAAATAGTGAAGCTTTCGGGTTATAGGAACGAATTAATCGAAAACGTAGTTACAGCAATAAACGAAGTACCCGAAATTTTGAAGCCGCTTAAATGCAGCGTGAGAAAATCTTCTCGGTCGGGGAATATACCCGCCTTTGTGCAAGTTGATTTCGACGCGATTAGCGGTGGGAAATACGAATGGACAAATATTAAAGAACTTATAACCGAAGAGTGCGGTTGGGTTGCACCCGAAGACTTGGGGAAAGGCTTACATACAAGCTGTAAAATCGAAAAATGCAAGGAATTTTCGCAATTTTCGAGGTTTTATCATATGAAAAGCACAATAATACCGTTCAGTGCGATAGAAATTTCGCTTGCAAGCCGTAATAAAAACATTACGAGAGAGCAAGCGATTTACGAAATTGAAAACACGCTCGGTTTCTCGCTTGAAGAAGTGCCGGAGTGCGAAATTATGAAGGATTTTTTGAAGAAATGAATGCCGTAATATACTTTTCATGTTCCGGAAACAGCAAGGACGTTGCCGAAAATCTATCAAAAAGAATTTGCTACGACTTGTACGAAATTTGCGACGCCGAGGGCAAAATTTTTGAAAACGTTGCAATGGTTTTTCCCGTTCACTGCCAAAGCTTGCCCGTTCCCATAAAAAAATTCTTGCCGACGCTTGAAGCAAAATACGTTACCTTAATTGCTACCTACGGAAGAGTGCACTGCGGCAACGCCCTATACGAAGCCGCAAAGCTGATTAAAGGCGAAATTGTTGCAGCGGCGTATTTGCCATCAAACCACACTTATTACGAAAAGGGCGAAATTTTGTTAGTGCCGGAAGAAATAATAAATAAAATCTACGCGCCCTCACCCGTGACGATTCCCAAACTTAGGAAAACGCCTTTTGCGGGTTTCTTTCCGGCAGCGCGCAGTAGATTGGGCGTAAGGATAAAAAAGAACGAAAATTATGTTAATTGCGGCATATGTGGGGGGCAATGTCCTATCGGAGCAATAAAAAGCGGTAGAATTTCTTTTAAGTGTGTTCGCTGTTTGAAGTGCGTTTATAACTGCCCTAACGGTGCGCTTACGGTAAAATTGAGTCGGATTATGAAACTTTATTTAAGAAAAACCAAGTTTGAAGAAACGATAATTTATGTATAAAAAGCACGGCTTTAAAGGCCGTGCTTTTTAAATTTTAAAAGGGAAAAAATATTCCTTTAATTTTTCCGTCTTTAATTTGCCGTTAAGTCGGTTTACAAGCGCCGAAACAAACTCTCCCTCTTCCGCCTTTTTTACGGCAACGGTAAAAATGACTTCGTTTAAATACTCCGTATTTAATAAATCTGCTTCCATTTCGTTAAAATAGCGCAGCGCGGAGTCCACAAGCGAATAATCAACCGTGATTTTGAGTTCCGAGCAAGTTTCGTACAGTACCTTTTGCGCAGCTTCGAGGTTTTCGGCAGCGCACCCCGAATACGCGCGAAGAAGTCCGCCAGCCCCGAGCTTGATTCCGCCGAAATAGCGCGTAACCACTACCGCCGTTTCTGCAAGCTGTTTGGACTTTATAACTTCCAAAATAGGCATTCCCGCGGTTCCTTGCGGTTCGCCGTCGTCCGAAAAACGTAAAAAGTTACAAAGCTTATCGCTAATATAAGCGTAACAGTTATGGGTTGCGTCCGAATATTTTTTGGAGATTTTCGCAATAAATTCTTTCGCTTCCTCTTCGCTTGCCACATGGCGGGAAATAGTTATAAAGCGAGATTTTTCAATAATTTTTTCCGTTTGCGTTTCGCCCGCAACGGATAGATACTTTTCAAGCATAAAACGCGTTATTTAAAGCATATATTGGGGTCTATTGAAATTTTAGGATTACTTGATATTGATTTTGACGTGGACTTTTTTGCCCTTGTGGACAACGTCGCCGTCCTTAATAAGCAAGTTGATATCGGTTACTTTATCGTCGTTTACGGAAACGCCGCCTTGCTGAATAAGTCTTCTCGCTTCGCCGTTGCTTGCGCAAATACCCGCTGCAACAAGCACTGAAATTACAGTTGGAGCTTCCACGCTTACGGTCTTTTCGGGAAGGTCGCCGCCGCCGCCGAAAGCCGCCCTTGCTTCTGCTTGCGCCTTAGCCGCCCTTTCTTCGCCGTGAACAAGTTTTGTAAGCTCGAAAGCCAAAACTTGTTTGGCGGCGTTCATTCGCTCGTCACGGTATTTTACAAGCTCTGCAATTTCGTCAAGCGGCAAGAAAGTTAAAAGCTTTAAGCACTTTTCCACGTCGCCGTCGTCAACGTTGCGCCAATATTGGTAAAACTCGTAAGGGCTTGTCTTGCTTTCGTCAAGCCAAATAGCGCCTTTTTCGGTCTTACCCATTTTTTTGCCTTCGCTTGTGGTTAAAAGCGTAAAGGTCATTGCGTAAGCGGGCTTCTTTTCTTTTACCCTAATAAGATTTGCACCCGCAAGAATATTCGACCACTGGTCGTCGCCGCCGAGTTCGAGAACGCAGCCGTACTCCTTAAATAGGTGCAAAAAGTCGTAGCCTTGCATGGGCATATAGTTAAATTCAAGGAAAGAGAGACCGCGCTCTAAACGCGTTTCAAAGCACTTTGCGCGCAACATTTCGTTCACGGAAAAGTGTACGCCGATATCGCGAACAAAGTCCAAATAGTTCAATTTTAAAAGCCAATCCGCGTTGTTGACGATAATTGCGGCGTTCTGACCCTCGAAGCTGATAAACTTAGACATTTGCTTTTTAAAGCACTCAACGTGATAGTCTACGGTTTCACGCGTCATCATCTTGCGCATATCGGTCTTGCCCGTGGGGTCGCCCACCATTGCGGTACCTCCGCCTATCAAAATGATAGGGCGATGACCCGCGTCTTGCATATGCTTCATTGCAATAAGCTGCATAAAGTGCCCGACGTGCAAGCTGTCCGCCGTAGGGTCGAAACCCGTATAAAACCTTACGCTCCCTTCGCCTAAAAGCTTATATAAATCTTCCTCGTAAACGGTTTGCTTTACAAACCCCCTTGCGCGGAGGGTATCCATTACGTTAGCCATAAAATAACTCCTTTTGAGCTATTTTACCACCGATTTGCGATTTTTGCAATTAAATAACGAGACTTAATAAAAATCGTCCTTGGCGAGGTGGTCGCGCGCTTTTTCTATTGCACGCTTTTCTATGCGGGATATGTATGAGCGGGAAATTCCGAGTTTTTGCGCAACCTCGCGCTGAGGGAGCGCCGCGCCGTCCTCTAAGCCGTAGCGCATTGAAAGTATGGTGAACTCACGTTCGGATAGGAAGTTTTTTAAGATTGCGACGAACTTTTCACGCTGGATATTCTTTTCAACTTGCGCAAAAACACTGTCCTCTTTTTCGGACAATAGGTCGATTAAGGTCAGCTCGTTCCCGTCCTTATCGGTGCCGACGGGGTCGGTTAAAGACACGTTGTTTTTGTGCTTTTTACCGGAGCGCAACAGCATTAAAATTTCGTTTTCTATGCACCGAGCCGTGTAGGTTGCAAGCTGAGTCCCTTTGCCGTCTTGATAAGTATTTATCGCTTTAATAAGCCCTATGGAGCCGACGGACAGCAAATCGTCGGTTTCGGCAGACCCGACGTATTTTTTTACTATATGTGCGACCAACCGCATATTGTGGCGAATTAGCACTTCCTTGGCTTCCGCGTCGCCTTGACGGGCAAGGGCAAGGTACTTTTTCTCCTCGTCGGGGGAAAGGGGTTTGGGAAAAGTGCCCTTGTCTTGCACCATACCCGTAAAAAAGAAAATTTTATCGAACAATAGGCTTAAAAAATCGAAAAACATTTGCTACACCTCTAAATCTCGGTTTTATAACATATGATTTCGACAGTTTGTACTATTCTTCGATAGGTTGTACTTATTTTCTGCAAAATGCAAAATTATTTTTGAAAGAACTACCCAACTTTAACTCTTGGAAATAAAAAAGCCGCCACGGTGACCGCTGCGGCTTTTTGGTTTAAATTAGTCTAATTCGAACGCGCCCGTATAAAGCTGATAGTATTTACCCTTTTGGGCGATTAGCTGCTCGTGATTGCCGCGCTCGATTATTTCGCCTTGCTCCAATACCATAATAGCGTGGCTGTTGCGCACGGTGGAAAGCCTATGGGCGATTACAAACACCGTTCTGCCCTCCATAAGTTTATCCATACCTTGCTCGATAAGTTTTTCGGTACGCGTATCGATTGACGAGGTCGCTTCGTCCAATATAAGCACGGGACACTCGGAAACCATTGCGCGCGCTATTGCAAGCAACTGACGTTGTCCTTGCGAAAGGTTTGCGCCGTCGCCCGTTATCATAGTATCGTACTTTTCGGGCAAGTGCTTTATAAATGAGTGCGCGTTGGCAAGACGCGCGGCGCTTACGCACTCCTCGTCGGTAGCGTCAAGTCTGCCGTAGCGAATATTATCCATAACCGTACCCGTGAAAAGATGCGTGTCTTGTAAAACTACGCCCAAACTCTTCCTTAAATCGTCCTTTTTTATCGATTTGATATCGAGTCCGTCGTAGGTAATAGAGCCGGACTGAATGTCGTAGAAACGGTTGATAAGGTTAGTTATTGTGGTTTTGCCCGCGCCCGTAGAACCTACGAACGCGATTTTTTGCCCCGGCTTTGCGTAAAGGCTGATATTCTTTAAAATGACTTTTTCGTCGGTATAACCGAAGACTACGTTTTCGAACCTTATGTCGCCTTTAAGAGGGATAAATTCGAAAGTGCCGTCGTGGTTGGGCTTTTTCCAAGCCCATTTTCCCTCTTCCATTTCGCCGTAAGTTATTGTAACTTCGCCGCCATTGTCTTCGGGCGCGGTATCTACCATTTCGAAAATTCTCTCGGCGCCCGCAAGAGCCATTACTATTGCGCTTAATTGTTGGGATACTTGCATAACCGGCATATTGAATTGACGCGCGAACATCAAGAATGAAACAAGCATACCGGCAACGACCGCTGCCCTATTTGAATTGTCGGCTTCGATAACCGAACACTGAATAGACAACAGCCCCGTTTCGCCTACGAAAGCCATAAAAAGTATGCCGACAAGCGCAACCAAGACGTATGAAAAATAGCCGAGGTTATTATTGATAGGTCCTAAAATGAATGCGTAGGAGTTTGCTACTCTGCCCGCTTCGTTCAAATCGTCGTTAAGTTTTTTGAAGTTTTCACGCGCTTTTTGCTCGTGGCAGAAAACTTTGATAACTTTTTGCCCTTCGGTCATTTCTTCAACGTATCCGTTGAGACTGCCGAGAGCTTTTTGATGAGTAATATAATATTTAGCCGACTTACCCGCAACGTATTTAGTTGCAAATATTACGGCGACCAAAACAACCAAAACGACCAAAAGCAAGGTTGCGCTGTACAAAAGCATAAATACGAACACGGCAACCAAGGTTATTGCCGACGAGATGAGCTGAGGTATAGTCTGCGTGAGGAGCTGACGCATAGTGTCTACGTCGTTGGTGTAAAGGCTCATCAAATCGCCGTGAGTGTGAGAATCGAAATATTTCAAGGGCAAACTTTGCATCTTCGCAAACATTTCTATTCTCATCTTCTTCAAGGTGCCTTGCGCGATATACATCATAATGAGGTTATAGGCGAAAGACGCTGCGGAACCGATAAGATATATACACCCCATTGCGATTATGTTGGGATAAACGACAGCCCATAAATCCGGCGACTTACCGTCAAGAATTTCCGTAAGGTCTGTGATGATATAGGATACCCTGGACGCAGCCAAAACGTTTGCAACCGAAGCCAAAAGCACGAAGAAAACAACAAAGCCCGTGGCGAGTTTATTTTTGGAAAACGCATAAGCCAACAGCCTTTTCAAGGTTTTCATCGGCGCTTTGGCATATTTGCCGTTACCCATTGCGCCGCCGCGAGGGGACGATAATGCTCTACTCATTCTCTTCACCTCCTTTCATTTGGGATTCGTAAACTTCACGGTAAATTTCATTCGTTTTAAGAAGTTCGTCGTGCTTTCCTACGCCTACTATCTTGCCTTCGTCCATAACGATAATTTTATCCGCGTCTTGAACGGACGCTATACGCTGAGCTATTATAATTTTCGTTGTTTCGGGCGCGTATCTTCTCAACGCCTCCCTTATGCTCGCGTCGGTTTTGGTATCGACTGCGGAAGTCGAGTCGTCGAAAATTATAACATTGGGCTTTTTAAGAAGGGCACGGGCAATGCACAGCCTTTGTTTTTGCCCGCCCGAAACGTTTACGCCGCCTTGACCCAAATCGTAATCGTAACCGCCCGGAAGCGCGTCGATAAACTCTTCGGCGCAAGCTTGTCTTGCAGCAAAGCGCAAGTCCTCGTCCGTGGCGTTTTCGTCGCCCCAACGAAGATTTTCGGCAACAGTGCCCGAAAATAAAACGTTCTTTTGAAGTACCATTGCGACTTTATTGCGCAGTGTATTCGTATCGTAATTTTTTACGTCAACGCCGCCGACTTTAACCGAGCCTTGGGTTGCGTCGTAAAGTCTTGGAACAAGCGAAACAAGAGAGGTTTTCCCCGAACCCGTTGCGCCGATTATACCGACCATTTCGCCCGCATCGATTTTAAGATTGATTTCGGAAAGCACTTTTTCGTCTGCCTTCTGCGAATAAGCAAATTCTACGTTTTCGAACTCGATTGAGCCGTCTTTTACTTCGAAAACGGGGTCTTGTGGCTTTGGAAGAGTAGTTTTTTCGTTCAAAACTTCACAAATTCTGTCCATACTGCCCTTGGAAAGAAATATAAAGTTAAGGCACATTGCAACCATTATGACGCCCGAAAGAATTTGCGCCGAATACTGTATAAGCGTTTGTATTTGGGAAGGTCTTATACCGCCTAAAATATTTCCTACCGCCATATTGGAACCTAACGTAAGAATTATAAGATTGACGATAAACATTACCAAAGTCACGCAAGGCATCATTACGGTAAGTATTCTTTCCGCCTTGACGGAGTATTTATATAACTCGCCCGAAGCGTGGGTCATTTTTTCGATTTCTCTATCTTCCCTAACATAGGATTTTACTACGCGGATAGCCGTCAAATCCTCTTGCACTACCGCGTTAAGACTATCGTACTTTTTGAACATTGTTCTGAAATACGGGATAACCTTAAACATACAGATACATACTACTACCGCAAGAAAAACAGCCGCGCAGCCGAATATAAGCGCCATCATCGGCTCTATAAACAATGTCATTACTATTGACGATATAAACAGCACGGGCGCGCGCACAAGCATTCTTATGCTCATCTGATAAGCCATTTGCACATTGTTTACGTCGGTTGTTATGCGCGTTATCAGACTTGATGTAGAGTAGTTGTCTATGTTTGCAAACGAATAGGTTTGAAGGTTGTTATACATATCTTCCCTTAAATTATGTGCAAACCCGCAACTTGCTTTTGCGCCCAATTTACCTCCCCAAATTCCGCACAACAACGCTATAATAGCGCAAACGACCATTATTGCGGCGTTAATTAAAATAGTGTTTGTGTCTACGGGCGGATAAGGAGCCTTTGCCGCCGCTTCCAACGCGCCGACGATATAAGTCATTCGCCAAGGAATTAAAATTTCCATCACTGCCTCGCCCACCATTACTATCGGACAAAGGATTGACGGCAGTTTATATTCCCTTACGCTTTTCAGTAAAGTCTTTATCATACACACTCCTAAAATTTAAAATCCAACTGCAATTTTAATAGACATTATAGTTAAATTAAGACTTTTCTGTCAATTGAATTACCGTTAAAATTTAGTGAAATTATACCGCGGTTTTATTCATAATATTGCATAAATTTATAAAAATTAAATAATTTGCGCGATTTTTACGGTTCTGTCGCTGTTTAATACAATTTTAATACATTTTTTAGTTGACTTATATTATTATATTATATATAATTAAAATACTCTATTTAAAATCAACTAATATGCGTACGACCCAATACGACAAAAAACACGAGTTTTAGTTGACTTACATTATTATATTATATATAATCAGAATACTCTATTTATCTATTTAAAATCAATTAATTTGGGTTTATCCAATACGACAAAAAACACGAGAGGTATTATAAATGAAGAAGTTTAAATCCTTGATAGCCGCATTTGTGGTTGCGCTATTATCGGCGGCTTTAATTCTGCCGATTGCCGCGTGTAACAACGAAGAAGGCGCAGACGGAAATAACAAGATTTATGTGACCTCTTTGGGCGGAATGGCGCTTAAAGAAGTTACCGTAGAGCTTAAAAAGGACGATACAAGCCTTGGCAAGAAGCAGACCGATAACGAAGGCAAGGTTACCTATAACCTTAACAGCGGTACGAATTATACAGTAGTAGTTTCCGACTTGCCCGCGGGTTTTTTACCCAATGAAAGTTATACGGTTAAAGGCGAAGAGGAAAATTCCTATATCCGTATCAATTCGCAAGTTATAGAAAACGACACGCCCAAACGCGTTTATCAACGCGGCGACGTTATGTACGACTTCGAAGAAACGTACTACACGTTTAGAGACGGCAAGCTGAATACGTTAACCAAGAAGCTTTCCGACTTTTTCAAGGAAGGAAAGAAAGCGGTGCTTATAGACTTCTTCTATAACACTTGCTCGGCTTGCAACAACGAGTATCCCGCACTTAGCGCGGCTTACAAGAAATATTCGGATAAGCTTGAAATTTTGGGTATAAACGATATGCCCGATACGCTTAAAGACGAAACGCCGGCTGACTTGCAAGCAAAGGTGCAAAACGAACAAGTTCCCTACCTTATGTGCAAGGACAGAGCGGGCGAAAGCACTTGGTTCAAAGGAATACTTACGGGTTACCCCACTGCCGTTATGATTGATAGATACGGCATAATGTGCGAGTATATGGTAGGCAACAATACCGACCAAAACTTCTGGGAAACTTGGTTTGAAACCTACACTTCCGACAACTATGCGCAAAACGTAGAACAAGGCTCGAATGGCGAAGACGTATTCACCCCCGACGTTCCCGGCGACTTCAACGCAAGCATGCCTACGACGCTTAGCACTAACACAAACATCAACGCCACCGGCAGACCCGTTGTATTTGCAGCGGATACTTCCAACAGCAGTAACGGTTGGCCTTGGGATTTGACCGAGGACGGAACGGCGATTTACCCCACAAACAGCGGACACAAAGCTACTTTTGCGGTTATCTATGTGCAAGTCGACCTTAAAGAGGGCGAAGTATTTGCTTTCGATTACAAACTTTCCACTAACCCCAAAAACGACTACTTCTACGTTTCGCTTGATTCGAGACTAGGCACGGGCAGACAAATTTCGATGCAGACGGGTATTCAAGATTGGCAGACGGGTTACGCTTACGTCGCGCTCGAAGACGGCAGACACGAGATAGAATTCTCTTATTATAGGTCGCAAGCGTCCACGTCCATTGCTCTTGACGATAAAGCTTATGTAAAGAATTTGAGAATCACTACAGTAGAAGAAATGAACGCCGACCTTACCGCAAAGAATGAAACGTTCGAAATTCCTTACTTTGCAACGAGAAATTACAGTAACCGCGATAAGCAGTTCTTGAATATCGACAGCGTTTATTTGGCAGACGACGGTTATTACCATATCGGGACCAAGGCAACTGCAAACGAGTTAGACCCCTACCTTTTGTTGGATATAACCCACTCCACTCCTTACTTCGGCAGCAATTCAAGCAATTTATATAATTTATACCTATCCAGCGTAAGCAACGGCGGAATGATTTTGGACAACGTTGATTATACAAGAGAATTTGCGTCTTACGTTTCGTACGCCAGCAACTCGTTATATGACGGAATGATACCCGTCACCGACGAAATCAGAGATACGCTGACAACGCTTTACAACCATTATATATCCTCCGATAAATCTTATTGGAGCGCGGACGGTTGGTTGCAGTTCTGCGTAAGCTACAAACAATTCGGCGTTCAAAAGAAGCTTTCCGACCCCGTTAAAGGCTTGGCGTACTTCTCGGCTTTCGAAGCTTTCGAAACCACGAACGAAGAAAACTATATCCCCGTAGACGATGGCACCGGTCAGTTCTATATGGACGAGAAAGAAACCGAAGGCTTGTTTGTAGACGTAGAGGGTACCGATTGGGAGGATAAGGGCAACTTTAACCTTAACCCTAAAATCAACGAAGCCCACTTTGACAGAATACTGATGCCGCGCGGATATCTATATAAATTCGTTCCGACGAAATCGGGTGCGTACAGCATAAACGGACTTGACTGTTACTACCACACGAACGAAAACGACGCAATTATAGACGGTGAAGAAACGGACGCTTACCTTTACGACGGCAGCTTGGAATTAGCGCCGGGTTATGTTGAACCCATTTCCGAAAGCACCTCCGACAGATACAATAGAAATGAAGTTTCAAACAGCTTTAAAATTATCTACTATCTTGAAAAAGGTCAAACCTATTATATCGACGTAGCTTTCCGCGTAGTTGAAACCACGGGCGACTTTGCATTCAGAATTGACTACTTGGGCGAAACTTACAGCTATATCCACCAAGCGGCGTCCGGTGCTTACATCCTTGATAACGACAATCATATGGCAGTGCCCCTCTATTGCGACCCCGCGCTCGATGATAGCCACACCTATTCTTTCGATGGCAAAGAACAGCAAGTTTGGTACGACAAGAATACCGGTGGATTAATTTGGCTTGATTTTACCCAAACGTCCGCTTTGTTCGACAAATACACGATAGAGCAAATTCTCGACCCGAACAAAAAAACGGCTCAGTTTACGTTCGATATTTCAAAAGAGAAGTATATTGACGGCAACGGCAAAGAATTCGACATTTCGTTAGACCTTTTGAAGATATACGGTAGTTTGGATAAAATTCCCGCAGTTTTGAAGGATCTTGAAATTAAGGACTACACGGATATAATGAAAGAATATCTGAGAATGTCCAAAGAAGAAAAGTCGGGTTACGGCGAAGAATATTACGGACTGTTGCCCGTAAACCAAGAGCTTTACGAAATAATTCAACTTTTTAACGCTAAATTCACGGGCTACGAGGCCGATGAAGAATGGTTGAGGGCTTGTTGCTTTACGATGAATGTGGGACATAATAAATAAATTATTACCGTAACCGAAAATTTCCCTCGTATCTTCGTTACGAGGGAAAAATTTTAAAATAAATTTGAGGTAAAAAATGAAAACAAAATTAAAATTACTTCTTGTTTTGCTTGCCACCTTTTGCGTGACGTTAACTTGCGCGATAATTGCGGCTTGTAACCCCGAAGACCAAGGCAACGGACCGAACGATATCGATTACGGCGACCCCGCAACCGACGGGTATCAGATTACTCTTCTTTTCCCCGACGGCACGCCCGTAACAAATAAGGACGGCGACAGTCAATTCGATATTCCGAGCATCGAGCTTACCGACGAGGACGGAAACATTGTAGACCAAAACGCTTATTCCGAAGTAAACGCGTCGGGCGTGGCACAAATCAGCTATTATGTGCCCGGCGAGTATTATATTAAAGTTACGGATTATCCCTCGGGCTACATGTTCGACAATAAGGCCATAAAAACATCTGCCGATAGGGCTTTCTACACGGTCAGCTTGTTCCCCGCCGCTCCCACGTCCTACCGGGTTACGGTAAATTATCCCAACGGCGACCATATGGCGGGCATTACGGTAAAGTTTATGAGCGACAACACGACGGTTGCAACCGCAACGACAGACGAAAGCGGCACGGCGTCGACTCCGGCGTTAGAGCGCAACACTTATAACATAGTGCTTGAAAACTTGCCGGAAGGATACATCTATAAAACCGCTACTACCTCCATTTCGGGGGCGCCCGTAACCATAACGACTTATGCGGCGACGGCAGTTATGTTTGACGACGAACATAAGCTTGACGAAAACGGCGTGAAAGTTTGGGACGACGCTTTAAACAGCTATACCGGTATTTCGATTATAAGGTTTAACACTAATGCAGACTGCTACCAATACAACGCAACCTTTGCGGCTAACCAAGAAGTGTTCTTTACTCTGAAAGCGCCGAAAGAGGGCGAATATATTATCGCTTCCAAGAAAAACAACGACTACGTTATTCAGTTCTACTCTAACGACTTATCTTACGTAGACAATTCCTTGACGATTTCAAGCGCTATCAATAACGGTAACAATGTGCGCTATATGCACATCAATGAAAACGAAACGCTTACCTTCTCGGTTAAGTCCTACAGCCGCGAAGCCGGAACGGTTGAAGTTCTTATTTGTATGCCGGTGCCCGCAGCCAAGACGATTACCGCAGTTGAACAGGGCGAATATAACTTGACTTTTGACGAGTTCCCCGTTTCTATTTTGAACTTTAAAACTTCCACGATACCCGGTCAAGGTTTCGGTCAAGGCGTTTACAGAATTTCTTCCGACTCCGCCAATTACGACGTGATGATAGTCGAGTACGTTAACAGCTTCCCCTCGTTAGACGAGACAAGCGATTTGACGGGCGAATATGAAGGATTTGCCGGCAACGACAACGGTAAGGGCGACGGCTTAAACTTTGTATTCGATTTGGAATTCAGTCAAAGCTATATAGGTGCTACCGTAGAATTGAGAATAATAATCAAGGATGAAAATTTCTCCGGTACTACTCAGATTAAGATTAAAATAGAAAGGTTAGGCGACGCGGAAGAAGAAAAACCCATTACCGTAAACCCCGTTACGACAAACGTTACCGAAAAGTACGCCGACCCCCAAGCGGGCAGCACGTTTACTTGGATGCCTACCGACGGCTCGGTAGTGCCTTATTCGCGCGACGGCAAATGGTACGTTAACGTCAACGGAGAAGAAAAGCCTTTGGTTGTGGCAATAACGAAAAACTTCGAAGATTGGGACTTCTCGTTCTCTAACGTGGAATACTTCAACGAGGACGGCACGTTATCATCAACACCCGTAAGGGCGCATCTGACAGTCGCCGACGGAAACGACCAGTATTTAGCTTGGAATTATAGGGACTTTATTGCTAAGTACGCTACGCTTGTAAACTCCGACGGCGTATACGAAGTTAACGACGAACTGCACACTTTCCTTGAAAGATATATGAACCAACGGTACACTGATTTGACGGCTTCTACCGTTAGACCCGCTTATCCTTGGCTGTTGGGTTGCGGTTACTATACAACACCCGACTCTGGCAGCGCTGACGCGACCGATTAATAACTAATAAAGACTTGCCCGCCCGCGCGTATGCGCGGGCGGGCTTTTTTGCGGCGTGAGCGGCATGAAATGGAAACAAATATTATTAATAATTATACATTTATCAATCCGTTATGCAAACACTCGTGCATTTTTATTACATCAAATATAATAAATCGTTTGCAAATTGCACAAACTTATGATAATATATAACTATCTAATCAAATAATAAATTTTGGAGGTTTACAATGAGTAAATACTTAAAAAGCCTTCTTATTGCCGGATTAGTCGTTTGTATGACTGTTTGCCTCGGAATTTTCGCGGCAGCGTGCAACAACAACGACGATGGCGATAAAGGCGGCGACGACACCTTCCCTTCTTCCGTCAGCGTAACGGTTATGCTTGACAAAACCACCCCCGCGTCGGTAATGGTTCAGTTGTGCGCCGTTGAAGATAACGGCGAGCTTGGCTTATGCCTTAGCCCCGTGGCTACCAACAAGCAAGGCGTGGCTACCATTGATATCGACAAGGAAAACGGAAAGCAATACGAAATACATCTTTTAGGTGTTCCCGACGGTTACACCTATGTTGACGGACTTGGCGCCGAATACCCCGAGGGTTCGGGCTTGCGTATCGACGTAACCAAGAATGCTTCCGTTACAATTACCTTAAAGGCGACCGTTGCCGATACTTCAAATGATCCCATTGCCCTTACCGTGGGCGGCAATGCTGAGAATTTCAGCGTTAATTTGGAAGAATTCATAGATAGAAACGGTCAACCCGATGAGACAACGGGTGAAATCCCCCCCCATTTATCTTGGAATGACAGCCGCTACGCTAAATTCACCACCAATGAAGTGGGTAAATATAAATTTACTTTCACTTTCGAACTTAGCAATGACGACGTAATTATTTCAGCTTACGCTGGCGCTAACTATGCAAGCTTCTCTAATTCCGGTTATACGACAAACGGAATGTTCTTGACATATGAATTTGAAAAAGCTGAAACCGAGTATATGGTCAGAATTGACACAAACATTAGCGATTACGCCGATATTGCACCCGAAGGCACAACTTCTTTAAATTATTCGGTTAAAGTGGAATTTGTAGACGGCGACGACAGTCCTTCAATAGGTGATGACGACGAGTATACAAGAGATGAAGACATTTCTGTTGGCGCTAACAAGAGAAAAGGCGGCAATTATGAATATTATTTTGACCCCGGTGCTGTTGGAAAGTATACTATAACCGTAGATAACGACGCAACCGTCTCTTGTACTATTGGAGTGGGCAACGATATTTCCGGTTCCACTATTGAAGTTACTATTCAGAATGAATCTGATTTTAAGACGATAAAAATTAATAAAGATTGCACTATTACTATTACGCTTGTTACCTCAGACAACTCCGATAACTCAGCAGAATAATTAAATAAAACAATTTACCCGCCGCGGGCATACAGCGGCGGGCATTTTAATACCGCGGCTGAAATTTTACAGCCGCGGTATAATTTTAATTATTTAACGCTTCGAGAACTGCCTGTTCAAGTTCCGCGTATTCCATCGCGCCTTGACGGACTGATGTAATTCTGCCGTCGGCGTCAACGATTACGGTTATAGGCCATACGTTTTTGCCGCCGAGAGAATTGTATAACGCAGCTGCGCTTTGCCCGACGATATTATCGTCTTGCGCAAAGATTAAGGACCAATCTCCCCAACCCTTGTCGTTTATAAAGTCTTGTACTTCGTTATACTCGTACCCGATTTGGTGGAAAGCGATAACCGTTACTTCGTCGGAATAATTTTCTTGCAATTCGTTGAAGTGCGGAAGCTCCTTTACGCAAGGGTCGCACCAAGTTGCCCAGAAGTTGATAACCTTTACTTTACCGTCGGTATGGGTTAGCGCATACTCTCCACCCGTTTCGCCGTCGTAGGTTTGAACCGTAAACGTAGGGCATTTATCGCCGACTCCGTAGACGAATATATCTTGTTCTTGTGCAAAGAAATTATAATAAACAAGCGTGGATATCAAAACCGCCGTTGCAAGCGCCCAAGCCGCGATTTCAAGCCATTTGTTGCGCCGTTTAAGCGCTGTCCTTGCGGGACTTTCAATGGGCTTAGAAGCTTGTTTTAAGTCGTTCTGCTCAGCGTTTTCCGTTTTAGCAGTATCTTCCGCCACAGCCATTGCCGCTATGGAGTTAACGGGCGTTACTTCCGCCCCGTCCGTTTCAAGCTGAACCGTGGTGCCGCTTTCCAAAATGGAATTTAAACTTTGCGCTTCTTCTTTCTCGATTGCATTGGAGTGAAGGAATATTTGCGAGCCTTTCCAACTTATCGCTTGAGTGGGGCAAACCGAGATACATTCACCGCAGTTGATACATTCATGGTCGCCAACGTGCTTTATGTCCATTTTACAGTGGTCAACACACAGTCCGCAGTCAATACACTTCGATTTATCGAGCCTTACGCCCAAAAGCGCGAATTTGTTGAAAAAGCCGTATATCGCGCCGAGCGGGCACAAAAACCTACAAAAAAAGCGGAAACAGAAAATGCTTAAAACTATTATTGCAACAAGTAAAAAGAATTTCCAAGTAAACAGCCCGCTTAACATTGCAAAGAAGTCCGCATTCGACGGGTTTACCAACAATCCCACGCCGCCGCCGAACGTTCCCGCGGGGCAAATGTATTTACAGAACGTAGGCGACTGCAACATTATCGGAATAATAATTACAAGCCCTACAAGCAATACATATTTTAAATAAGTAAATACCCTTGAAACTCGGTTTTTCTTTATCTTAGGGGTTTTTATTTTATAAAGAAGCTCTTGCCCGAGCCCGACGGGGCACAAAAATCCGCAAATCGTTCTACCGAGAATTATCCCGAACAAGGCAAGTATACCGAGTATGTAGTACGGGGTTGTCGTTTTTGACGAAGCAAGCGCGTTTTGTAATGCGCCCAACGGACAAGCGGCAACAGCGCCGGGGCAAGAATAACAGTTCAAGCCCGGGGTACACGCGAACTTAGTATTGCCCGTGTAAATTCTGCCCGTAACGAAGCCCTTTATATTGGCGTTACAAAGAAGCGCCGCGTAAACTTGAATTATCCGCCTTCGACTTGGCTTGTGGCGTATAAACCAATCTTTAATTTTTATGAAAAAATTTTTAGCTTTCATTTTAGCCAAGACCTATACATTCGGTACAAATGTTTATTGCTTTGATAAATACGTCGCGCGCGCCGCCGTTAAATACGCCGAGAATTATAAAGGTTACGGCAATAACCGCCACGCCCGCCCTTACGACGATTACCGTGTATTTGTTAGTGAAAAACTTTCTTACCGCATCAATAACCGCGTTTGGTGTTTTGATTATTACGGGGTTGTCTTTATATGACGCGATAAGGCGCTTGATTGCACTTATTTCGCGCTTTTGGCTGTCCCTTTGGTACAAGGTTGCCCAAACGCAACTTAAAAGCGCGACGGCTACGCAAGGAAGCACCCAAAACATCATTCTGAACATTGCCTCGTTAGCAGCCAAGCCCTTGAAGTTTGTGGGTTGCAAAAGATAGACCGCGCTTGCAACTGCGCAAGCAAAACAGACTGCCGCGCAGACGATATAAACGATAAGCCTATTGCAACGTTCGTCGCGCAATAGTTTCATTTCCGCGTCGTACTTTTCTCCGCTGCCCAGAGGGATACGCGCGCTAAGCCGTTTTAACGTAGCCCCCTCTTGTGGGATTTTAACGGGCTTATCTTTAACGGGGTAGACAAGCGACAAAACGAAACCCGCGACTATCGCCGCAACCCAAAAATAAAATACTATCGATACGGGGAAAAGACGCTCGGCAACCAAATCTCTTGTATATGCGCCTTGCGCCCAATTTCCGTCGGACAATATACCCACGGCAACGGCGACGAAAAGCACGCCGAGAACTGCCGTAAACGCGCTTATAAATACGCCGTAAAAATAACGAATTCTTTGGGCTTTCACTTCTTTACCTCCCGTTTTTTTATACGTTATTATTATAATAGATATGGTATATATTAGTCAAGTAATTTCATATTTCGCACAAGTGTTAAATTTTGGCTGACATGTCAAAGCTCTATAACCCGCGTTGCGATTTTTTCACGGAAAGCTTTATCATGCTCTACGAAAATAAGCGTAGGTTGAAATTCAAGTATCAAGTTTTCAATCTGTATGCGCGAATATATGTCGATAAAGTTAAGCGGCTCGTCCCAAACGTACAGATGCGCGCGTAGACACAAGCTTTTTGCTATAAGCGTCTTTTTCTTTTGCCCGTCCGAAAAGTCTGCTATGTCCTTGCCGAATAGGCTTTTGTCAATACCCATTTTGTGTAAAACGGCTTTAAAAAGACCTTCGTCAATGCTATATTGGGCGGCTAATTGGGCAAGCGAGCCGCGCAAAAAAGACGCGTCTTGCGGCACGACGGAAATTATTAAGTTCGGGCCTATACCAACTGTGCCCAAGTGTCCTATATTCTGCCCGCACAACAGTTTGAGTATACTGCTTTTACCGCAGCCGTTTTTACCGTCGAGCGCAATTCTGTCGCCGCAATTAATATCGAACGTTACGGGCGCGCAGACTGCTTTATCGCCGTAAATAGGCACAACCGACGAAAAATGTGCAAGCTTTTCAGCGCGGTATTCAAGAGGAGAAATTTTAAGACTGCTATCAACCTCTGTATTTTTGAGCAAGCTTGATTTTTGCTCTATTTCCTTTTGCTGCCTTGCCTCCGCCGCTTTGGCGCGTTTCATCATTTTTGCCGACTTGTGCCCGACGTAGCCCTTATCTACTGCGCCGATTTTGGAAGCTTCAACCTTGTCTGCCCAAGCCGACGTGCGCCGCGCTGTCTGTTGTAAGCGTTTTATATCGGTTTGTAAACGCTCGTTTTGCTTACGCTCGAATTCTTGTTGGCGCTCGAAATTAGTAATGAACGACGAAAAATTGCCGCTTTGCACCTCTATATTTGCTCTGTTTAAGGACAAAATGTGGTCAACGCAACCGTCCAAAAAACTTCTGTCGTGGGATATCAAAATAAAGCCTTTTTTCTTGCGAAGATACGCAGAAACCAATTCGCGCGCGTGCGCATCCAAGTGGTTGGTCGGCTCGTCGATAAGCAAAAAGCGGCCCTCGTTAAGAAACAATGCGGCAAGCATAACTTTTGTTTGCTCTCCGTTGGAAAGGGTATTGAACGGGCGATATAAAACTTCGGGATTGACTTCGAGGAAAGAAAGCTCGCGCAGAAGCTCCCACTCCTCCGACATAGGGCTGACTTCACGCAAAATATCCGCCGTGATTTTGCTTTTGTCGGACACGGTGTATGGAAAATAATCGAACTTGACGGGCGAAACGATTTTTCCACGGTAGTCGTATTTGCCTTGCAACAAGTTTAAAAACGTTGTTTTGCCTCTGCCGTTTCTGCCGACGAAGCCGAGTTTCCAATCGGTATCGATTTGAAAGCTTACGTTATCGAAAATAACGCCCTCGCTCGACGGATACGAAAAAGTGAGATTTTCTACTTTGATAACTGACATATTTTCCTCCTTAAACGCAAAAAAAGAGTTATGAGAAAGTAATCTCATAACTCAATAATGCAGTTGTGTGAAATAACGGATAAACTTTCTTGTAAATTTTATATTAATTTAACAAGAAAATTCTCCATTGCTCACCTTTAAAGTTTTTGTGGTGAAGCGGATTATTGCAAATAAGAACATAACAATATTCAAGGTGAACAACACAGAATTGTTTTGCCAAGTGGAATTGCCGCTGTCAGACTACCCGCTTTACGGCAAGCAAATAGCCGCAAGTTAATCTTGCGGCTTGTCGGGTTTATTTTCGGTGCTAATGGCTGTCATTGCCTCGCGATAAACGAACTTTGACAGCTTTTTAGCTTGCTCATTGTCTGGCGGTAATTCGGCATATATGTTTTTGTCTTTATCATTGAAATAAATGACTGTTAAGCCGTTCGGTATATTACTCATAAAAATACTCCTTGATTTTCCCACCCATACCCGCCCTAAATGGTACAACAAGGCATAAAGAGTATTTTGTCATTTTTTATTAGATAATAGCCGATTTTACAATAAACGCCCTTAAATGTGTTACACGTTACGGGGTGGCGTGGTAATACTATACGCCACAGTGCGGGCGGCTTCGCCGCCCGCACTCATTGCCGTTTATGTTCCGTGCGCCGCAGCGCCTATTACTATTACCTTATAGGCACTGCGGCGCGGTTATTTGTCAAAAGTGTGAAAGTGTGACATAGTGGCGTATAAAGTAATACTAATAGTTATTTAATATCGCTTGCAGTAAATTTAATTCTACTGCCTATTGAATTGCTAAAAAATTCAGATTTATTATCAATTATTTTAACTAAATTGTCTAACGGTTGAGAAAGTTTATATTGTAGAATATTATCTTCGTTATTTTCAAAAACAAATCTAAATTCTTGCTGCGCTTTATAAAAACTAAATTTTTTCAATATATCCCAATTTTGAACAGAACTACGCTTCTCATAGTCAATGTACTGCACAAAACCGCGTTTAACATTACAGATTGTTGGGTTATATTTACAGCTATCGTCTATTAGTTTCATAAATGAAGGTACATTATGGATAAATACCCCATATTCACCAAAATTATTTTTATTATCTTTATCAAATCCTATAATCTCGCTTTTTGAATTTAAATAAATTGCCGACATACAAAATAAATTTAAATTGTCTGTATTAAAAGAGACAAAAATTTGATTATTTTTATAATTTTTTGGTTTATCTTTATACTCGTCAAAATATACTCCTACATTACCATCAGGCAATGTTGCTAATCTATGTTGTACTAAGTGATTATCGTCAGCGATAGAAATAATTTCTGCATTTTCGAAATCATCTCTCACACCATCATATTTTTGTTCGCACTCTCTTAAATATTTTGCTGTATTACAATAAAGCATACCGTCTAAAAAACATTTTCTATATTCTGCTGTTTCAAAAAATTTGTATAAATAAAAATATACAGTTCGCTCTTGGTTTTCAATGGTTGTAGGCGTAAATTGTTTCATTGGGTTCTCCCAAAGTTATCGATTTATTTATATCTATTATACCATATAATTTATCGTTTTGCTTGAACTGTACTATTGTTTTTGATTCAATAAATATGCTTGATAAATTTTGGTCAATATGCTATAATACCATTGTACTAAATTAGAATGCAACTGCGTTTTCACTGCGTGGTTTCAACTGCACACTTTTTAATATTATAAATGAGGTAATACTTATGAAAAATAAGCCGCTAATTTCCGTAGAACAATATCAGGAATACAAAAAAATAGTTTCAAAAAGGAAAGCAAAAATAAAAAAAATTTGTACCCCTATGGGTGCCATAGTTGCACTATCATTTATAGCATCAATAATTCTAATTTCAGCTTTTACAATTCCTTGGGGATTTGTTGCATTTGGCGTGCTTGCTGTCTCTTTACTCATTACATATATTGTTCTATGGCAGCCTGTTGTAAATAAGGCAAACGAAATTGACCGATACGAAGAAGAACTTGAAAAAGAAAGAGAACGCATTAGTCGTGATCTTGAATTACAGCAAATAGCTGATATGCAAAATAAAATTCAATACCATATTAAGCAAACTGCAATTATTCAAACACATACTGGAAAAGATAATACTGATACAATGAATAGAGGTGTTGTTGGTGGATTACTGTTCGGCGCAACGGGCGCAATTGTGGGAACAGCTACTGCGCAAGAAAAATCGTATACAACTTTTTTAATTATTTTCGATGACGATACGAGAACTACTCAAAAGGTTGAAGATAATTCCCCTATGTATAATCACTTTATTCAATATTTGCAAATATAAGTAATTTGTATAATAAAAATAATTATTTATATAGCAAAGGCGTGAGCTTATAAAGTTCACGCCTTTTATAATGTTAAAATAGTAGTTATTCGACAAATTAAATAAAAAATATGTGTTCTATTTGTTATAAAATCAACGTGAAATATTATTTCATTTTTGGTTGGTATCAAATAGTTTTTGTATTCGCTTGTGCTTACCGTCTGGGACGGAAGCGAGAACGACGAGGAAAAAATTGCAAAAGAAAAAGAAGCCGATAAATCGACTTCTCTTTCGGGGTGTTCTTATACCCCTCGTCTGGTGACCCTGCCGGGAATCGAACCCGGGATTGAGCCTTGAGAGGGCTCCGTCTTAACCGCTTGACCACAGGGCCGTATTTATTTTTTGCTTTTTGATTCCCTCTGCCGGGAATCTGCCGTTTCCGGCAAGCGGGAACCCCTCGGCAGAGCGTCGGGCTAAGCCCTCGCGCGAACCAACGATTGAGCTTTGAAAAGCTCCGTCTTAACCGCTTGACCACAAGGCCGTCTTGCAAATTGCTTAGTGATTATATCACATAAATTTTCAGTTGGCAAGCGAAAACTTGTCTATAATTTAAAAAAATGAAACGGCAACCCCGTTATTGGGGGCTGCCGTTATTTCGAATTAAATGTTTACGCTACCGGAAGGAATTCCAATACAAGGAAAGGCGCTTTAAGATATTTAGGGTCATCGTCGTCGGGTACATACTTCCAACCCGCGTCATTATCGTTGATGCCGAGTATTCTTACAATTTGCGTCTTGTAGTTGGAAAGGTTAAGCATCGTATAAAGGTTGACGTCAAAGTCGGAGTTGTACTCTTCCATCGTCGCTATACACTTGGTTACTTCGTTTAACGCAACCGTGGAATATCCGCCGACTATCAAAGAAGCCGATTTAAGCGATACCGTTATTTGAACAGAAGGGTCATATGCCCACAATTCACCGATAGACAAGCAACTTGAAATCTTGAAATGTCCTATCGCACCCGATTGATAGCCTATGATACCGCCGATACGGGGCGTGCTGTAAGTCGAAGAAATCTTTCCGCCGAAGTAGCAACGGGTAATTTCAAGATAGTAGCTAATCGTAGGTTTAGCATTGTCGAGTGCGCCGACAATACCGCCGACTTGCTGCGAACCGCTTAAATCCGCAACTACATAGCAATTAGAAATGTATACGTTTACGTCTTCAACGGGCGAACCGGTCGATTGAATGAAACCGATTATACCGCCTATTCTGTGACTGCTTTCGGATTTAATCGAACTTTCGGTAAGAGAGACATAGCTGATTCTTGTAGGCAACGCTGCCTCGAACACATGACCGATAAGTCCGCCTACACGGGTTACGCCGCTAACTTCGATGTTTGTCATAGCGATGTTGTAGAAGTAACCGCCGTAGCAAGTTCCTACGATACCCGTCTGTTGCGAACCGCCGTTGATAGAGATATCATCGAACTTAACGTTCTTGATAGTGCCGCCTTCAACCTTGTAGAATATACTTGCGGTGCCGTTTTCGCCCGAAGTACCCTTCGTTATAGCGACTTTGGAAATAGTGTGTCCGTTGCCGTTGAAAAGACCCGTGAATGAAGATTTGCCTTTGTTAGCCCAAAGCGCATTGTCCGCCGCGGTGAAAACCAAATCGTCAGTCAAACTGTAAATCGTGGTCGAGGGGTCCTCTTCTCCTACTTTTTCGCCGCCGGCCATCTTAACAAAGTCTGCCGCCGTGGAAATATTGACTACTGTTACCTCTTTCTCGTATACGGGAGAGGTGATTTCGTTGTTGAGGTTTGCAAGCGCGTAGTAAACGTGGTAAGAACCGTTATTTGAGTTTTCGAACTGATAGCTTATAGCATCCGACCTAAACGAATAAGTCTTAACGCCGGACAAGGTTTTGATATTATCTTTGGTAACGTTAATTGCATCGGTAGACGAAAGAGCGTAGATAATACCCGTTGCGTTAGTTAAGTTGCCCGAAATCATATAACCGTCAAGGTTTACGCTTATCGAGCTGTCCGCTTTCTCGTCTTCGGTACCCGCGTTCAAAGTCATAAAGTCAACGTTTGCGGTACGACTTGAAACGTAAAGCGTGTAAGACATTGTTGCCGACTGAGTTTTGTCGCCTACAAGGGTTACCGTAACGGTTACGGTGTAAACGCCGTCGTTTGAAGGAGTGAAACCCTTAATTGCAACCGGCGCAGAGGACTTGTCGGGAGCGTAGGTGTATGCCGATGTGTAAGTGTATTGATTGGTGCTAAGAAGTTTGCCGTTATAGTCAATACCGTTTTCAACCAATATGGCGGGTTCACGGAAAATATTAAATCTGTCAACAATGTAAGAACCGCCGTTGGCAATAATATCTCCGCCTTGCGTTTTCGCGTAAATCCTACCGATAGAAGGCGTACCGTGAATTATAGTAAGATTGAAATCCTTAGTTGTGGTTGCGTCCCCTACCGTCAAGGTTGCGGTAAGCGTAACGTGCGCATCTTGTTCCAAGGGACGATAAACGGCTATCGTGATATATTCGGAAGTCGATACGGAAAGCTCAACGTCCGTTCCTATCTTAACGATGTCCTCGTTTGACGACGACCACGAAATGCTGACGCTGTTCATCTTCAAAGGAACTTCGAAATCTTGATAAACGGCATTGGGGTCTGTGTTAATTGTAAGAGTTTCGACCGCGCGTTGAAGTCTTGCCTCGTTTTCGCTTGCAGCCGCTCCGTTTACAAAATCGTTATCGAAGAAGTGCGTATAATCCGACCAAGAAGTTTCGTTAAGGTGCGAACCGATTTGTTTTCCGCCCACTTCCGCAACGCCCGCTTTTAGCGCAAAGATTTTACCCATATTAATGGAATTGTCTTCATTGCGGTAAGTGAGGTGAACGCGGCTTGCGCTTAAAGTTTTATCGGTGATTGCCGCATTGCCGCTATAAGAAGTTGCGTACAAATCTTCAAGACCGGTTAAATTATAATTATAAGAATATTTCGTTACGGCTTCTTCGCCCGTACCTTCGGTTGACGACGTAACGTCAACGGCTAATTTTTCGAAGATTTGTGAAGGTATTAATGCAGTACCTTGACTTGTGTAAGTCTGCCCGCCGACGTTCTTGCTGTCGGCATCGATGCTGCCCTCGATAATGTTTGATACCTTAGATTTAGAGCCGTTGCCGAGGATACTGTCGGTAACCGAGCCGCGGTATTTATCCGCGCCGAGCGACACCGACAAATCACTGTAAACAGAAAGAGTATCCACAACGCTGTTATAGCTGTACGTTTGACGAGCTACGTCTATATTGTTGTGAGTGTCTACGTTTTCAGCTCTTATAATCTGACCGAAAGTGGGGCTTTGTGGGTCGTTGTCTATAGCCGCGCTGTTGTCTATGCTGGTTACTCCCTCTACATAGAGATAGCCGGGGTTCGAGTTGTCGGTTACGCCGTGCATTCTGTTGTTGAACGAAAGGCTGTTGTACATTTTAACGTCGCCTTCCATTACCGAGCCGCCGAGTTTAAATCCGTTGCCGTCGCCGTCGCGCGTGGTATAAGAATTGGTTTCGGGCTCATCGTAGTTATGAGTATAGTTGGGCCACAGCGCATTCATTTGCTCTTGCGTGTATTCAAGGTAACCGTTTTCAAACGCAACGCAGTTGTAAATTATAACGCAACCGATATTTCCCGAGTCGGTTTTTGCATACAAGTCCCAACCGTCGTCCGAGTTGCGGTATGCGATACAGCCGTCGAACACGTTGCCGTATCCAACCGTAAGCTTTGCAGCAAAGCCGTCTGCGTTTTCGCCGTAGGTTTCGTTATCGTAGTTGTTATGCGAAGTGCAGTTCTTTATAAGGTTGTAGCTGGGCCATTGCGAGAATGAAGTTTTTGCGGATTCCGACCTACCGAGCTGTAATCCCGTATCGCGGTTGTTGTAGAATTCGCTAAACTCTATCGTGTTGTAACTGCCGCCGATATAAAGTCCGTTATCACCCGCGCCGCAAACGTCGATGCCGTACCAATAGATATAATCGCCGTAAATCTGAACGCCGCGCGCAGTACTGTTAAATCTTTGTGCACTGAAATCGAGGGTGCAAAGCGTTTCCGTACCGGTATAACCGCTTTCCTCTTTTTCGTAAGCTGCATTGATAATTCTGATATATTTGTTGTAAGCGCCCTTTATAACTTCGGGTACCGTAATCATGGAAGTGACATTATAAGTTGTCGGCCAAAGATAGACGGTATCGCCGGGCTTCAACAAATCGGGGTTTTGCAACAGATAAGTTAAGTTTATCGCATCATCCCACGATGCGCCGGATGTTTCTTCGGAAGCGCCGGGTTTTACGAAATACTTCTTGCCACTGGTTTGATTTGTTACCGACCCGAGCGCCGTAGAAATGACGTCCGAGCTGTGATTTTCGTCAGCGGATATAAGCTTATCGCCACCTTTTACCGCCGAGCTATTATCATCGGAACAGCCTACAAAGGATATTGCCGATAAAGCAGCTGTTGCCGAAATTGCAAGTACGGCTGTTGCCGAAAGGAATTTCTTTAAATTCATCTTTTTCATTATTGCATATCCTCCGGGAAGATTATTAAAATGCAGAATACGTTAATACTTGCATCAAACGATAATTGGAAATCTGCGGGGTTGTCGCTGTCAAGTCCGGTTACGCTGACTGCGTGCGCGGAATATGCGGGATATGCATTACCGCTATAAGCAGTAGGAACGCCGTTAATATCGAGGTAACCTTCCACCCCGTTGATAGTAGCGTAATCGCTTTCCGTTTCAAGGTACATTGCTCTATCGTCTACGCCGTTAGATTTAGCGTAGATATAAATTTCACAGTTTCTGTCCAAAGTGAAGTTTATATATCTTCCGTTCGTTGCAGAGCTTGCACCCGCCGACTGATATGCTTGAGACGCGGATAAAGTCGTCGAACCGTTTATTGCAATACCGGTAGGCAACTGAATGTTGGCAGACTTGTTTGAAACAATTTTGCCCGCTATGATAGTGAACTCGGTGTTTACTGCGTCAACCGTAACATTACCTAATGTATCGTCGGATGCGGTAAAATCATTAAACGTTAAAACAGCCAAATCGGGGTTCTTTTGGTCGCCCGTAAGAGTGTACGGTACGTTAACCGTTCTAACATTCGTTGCGGGAGTATTGAATGTTTTGGGTTCGCCGTAAGAAACGGTAGCCGTGCCGCTGTTTGCTGCAATATTGGGATTGATTAAGCTTATTGATAAATAAGGGTTGGTCTTGGTTACAACTTCGGTATCGCCGCTGTTGTATGTTACGGTAAACTGCCAAGTAGGAGTCATTGTTTCCCTTAAACCCTTTGCTTGCGTGGTCGTACCGCCGCTGAACTCGATGTTTTTAACGTCGTCGAATACGTTAATGAGGGTAAAACCTTCGTAAGTGTAATTTTCAACCTCGTCGTACATCGTAGCCCAAATTTGATAAATACCGCGGTGCAAAGCGCCCAATTCGGTAATTTCTTCGCCGCCTTTATAGATTGAAACGGTGTAAAGACTTCTGTCAAGAGCAGCCGAATCGAAGTCAACCTCGCCGTTTGCGTCGGGTTTTCTTACTTCTATCCAATTCGCCGCGCCCGTAAAGCTTGCAGTTCTGAAACCGTCTCTGTCGGCAAGGGTAAACAACGCTTTATTGGGGTCCTTCAACGTAACCACAAGACCGCCGAACAGCGCGTCCACAACTTCTACGTTATAAGTCGCGGCAGCCGAAGTTCCTTCGCTTGAATATGAAACCGAAATTTCATAAGTTCCCTTTGTATAAGCGTCGTAATTGTCAGTGTTGATAGTCACGTTTTCGAGGCTGATGGTTTCGCTTTTGCCCGATTTGTAGTTAGCGGTAACTACAAGACCCGTCGGGCGGTACTCTTCGCCGATACTGAATTGAACTTTTGCGTTCGTCGTGTCAAGGGAAATCGATTGAAGCTCCTTCCCGTCGGTAGCACAAGCGAGCAGCGAAAAGCACAACGAAAAAACCATACAAAACGCCAACAAAAAGGGCACTAAACGTTTGATTTTTCTCATTCTTTCCTCCTACTTTTCAGCACAGCACGCAACCCTAAAAGGTAGCGCAAACCGCGCAATTTCACGGATAAATATTATCACTATAATAAAATTATGTCAAGACAATTTTTAAATTAATTTTCTTTTTTTGATAATTATTTACATTTTGGATATCGTTAAAATAAAAGCGCCCATATTAACGGGCGCAATGTTTTTAAGAAAAAATCCGCCTGTGCCGTGATATGAAAAAGTGTTAACCCGCATTCTCGCAGGTGGGTGCGACGTTGCGGAACATCGTTCTTTCCGAATTAACAGACCTCAACTATTCCCGCAAACGGAGCCGCTCCCTTATTAACTTTGTGGATTACGAATTTCCCATACCACGAACACCGCAGACCTATTATATAGTATAAGCGTACGGGGCAAAAAATGCAAGGGGAAAATTTTTACAATTTAAAATTCATTTACTTGATTTTTACAACCAAAAGACTTAAAATTAAATAAATATATTTAAAGAGGAAAAATATGGAAGAAATTACGGGCGTTATAAAATCCGAATATGCCCACTACTCCGAATTTAAAAACAATATAGATAAAGTAGTAAAAATAAAGGGCGTTATACACAATATCCGTGAAATGTCGGACTTCGCCTTTATCCTTGTAAGAACCGCGCGGGAGCTTATACAATGCGTGTATTCGCCCGAATTTTCAAGTTTCAGACTTAACGATAGCATAGTTGAGCAAGCTTCGGCGAAAATCACCGGAAAAGTGGTAAAAAGCGAAACGCGCGACGGCAGCGAGAGGTACGAATTACAGATACACGATATAGAAGTTATCTCCTCTCCCGTTGCGATTCCGCCCGTGGTTATCTCGAAAAAGCAAGTGACTTGCGATTTGTCTGTTAACCTCGATAACCGCCCCGTGACGTTACGCAACCCCAAGGAGCGCGCAATTTTCAAGATACAAGAGGGCATTCAAAGGGGCTTCCGCGAATATTTGCAAAGCCAAAACTTCACCGAAATTCACAGCCCAAAAATAAACTTTGCGGGAGCCGAGGGCGGCACGAACGTGTTCAAACTCGATTACTTCGGAAAAACGGTTTATCTTGCGCAAAGCCCGCAGCTTTACAAGCAAGCGTTAGTGCCCGTGTTTGAAAGAGTGTTTGAAATTGCGCCCGTGTTCCGCGCCGAGCACCACGATACTTCGAGGCACTTAAACGAGTATATCTCAATGGACTTCGAAATGGGCTTTATAGAGAGTTTCACCGACATAATGAATATGGAAACGGGCGCCCTTAAATATATTATGAACCTTTTAAAGACGGAGTACGCGCCCGAAGTTGACCTTCTTAAAGTAGATATTCCCGAAATTAACTCTATCCCGTGCGTGCGATTTAAGGACGCAAAAGAGCTTTGCGTGAAAAAGCTGAAAAATATTACGGATATGAAGGACTTCGAGCCGGAAGAAGAAGCGTTTTTGGGCAAATGGGCGAAACAACAGTTTAATTCCGACTTCCTTTTCGTAACCCACTACCTTTCGAAAAAGCGTCCGTTTTACACCATGGACGACCCCGAGGACCCCGAAGTTACCCTTTCGTTCGACCTTTTGTTCAGAGGTTTGGAGATAACGAGCGGCGGACAGAGAATACACGACTATAACGAGCAAGTTGCGAAAATGAAGAAAATGGGCATGAACCCCGACGAGTTCGAAACGTATTTAATGTTGCACAAGTACGGCGCCCCCCCTCACGGCGGCTTGGGACTTGGACTTGAAAGGTTGACTATGCACCTTTTGGGCTTTAAAAACGTAAGAAACGCGACTATGTTCCCGAGAGATATAAACAGAGTCAGCCCGTAATTTACGGTAAAACAATGTGCGGCGCGGCGATTAAAAATCGCCGCGCCGCTTTATTCAGTCTGATTTTTTGCGCCTCGGTTTCCTAACGCTTTTCTTAACAGTATAATGCGATATAATCTCCGATACGCCCCCGCCGTAAGCAACCATTACTTCATTTCCGTCATTCAGGTCACATATTCCGGCGCACTCTTCTACACGCTTGTTGCCATTTTCCTCAATAAAACAGTAAAACTTTTTATTACCCGCTTTATATCGATATGTGCTCCTCTTTATAAAATATTTGCCTACAGTGAACCGCGGATAGTCTTGCAAAATTTTCTCCAACCGTTTTCTCCTTCTGTCGTTAATAATAAGCGACCACCCGTAATCGGCAATAAAAATAGGCTTCGAAACATCGACTTTGATTAAATTACCCGTTAATCCCGAAAAATCGACTTGCTCCCTTTCGGCTTCGGCTTTTGCAAATTCTTCCGCACCGTCCGACAGTGTAAACTTACTTAAAATTATATTTTCCGTATCGTTGAAAGCAATCATAAGATTCTGACCGACAATAAACGGAACTTCGCCGTAATTCCACCTATGTTCGCCATAGCGCAAAACTCCGTCCAAACCGTAAAAGCTGTATTTTATATACACTCTGTAATACGAAAAAGTGCGGTGCGTACCATGGTGTAGCGCTTCTTGTTTCTGCACGTCAAGGACCGTACCGTCCGTCAACGTACAGTTTTTAAGAATTTTTCGCGCATGTTTCCGCCTTTTGATAATCGGAGAGTATCTTGCGCAAGCAAGAGCAGTTATAACCGACAGTATAACGACAAACACAAATATAAAAACGGTAATTCTTACGTCGTGAAATAATACTTTAAAATTAACAACTATTTGCGCAATTACGACAGTCCAAAAAAAGGTTAGAACTACGCCTAAAAGAATAGCTTCGCCTATATTAAAATAAGTACCCTCAACGCCGTAACGTTTTGATTTATTAAGTTTATAAAAATGCATGTCGTTTTGTTCCATTTGATAACGTTATGCTTATCTTATAAAATTGGTTTTGATTTTGGGAATTATTACGGGCTTTTCAAGCTCCGTTCCCTTTGCGTTTTGCAAAAGCTTTAAAAGCCAAGCCAAATTGCTGCCGACGGCGCGCATAACAGTTACGCCCTCCTCGTCCTTTAAAACTTCGTCCGCGCTGTTGCCGTGAACCATATTCCAATAGGTTGACGGAACTTGCAGCATATTGTTTATGCCTATGTACTTATTTAAAACGTCGTAAGAAGCGGTAGTACCCGCACGCCTTGCCGAAACCACGCTTGCCGCGGGTTTAAACTGCATATACCTTCCGAATGCGTAAAAAAGCCTATCCATAGCGGCAACCGTTGCGCCGTTAGGGGAAGCGTAATGAACGGGCGCGCCGAAAACGTAGCCGTCCGCCGTCTTGATTTTTTCGCCGATTGTATTAATAGGGTCGTCGTTAAATACGCATCCGTTGCCGGCTTTACAGCCGCCGCAACCTATGCAACCGCGCACCAAGCCATTGCCGAGCCATATAATTTCGCTTTCAACGCCTTGTATTTTAAGTCCCTTGCGTCTGCCTATTCCACCACACGAGCATACATTTTTGTTAAGTTTTCAGTTTTTATGTTAAGAAAAGTGTTAGTTTCTTTCTGCCAAAAATTTTCATCTCGTTTGCAATTATGCTCAGCGCAGCATTTGTGCAACCGTGTTCGTGAGGACTGCCGTTAATAAGCAATACTTTCATTTTTTAAAGCTCCTTTATGATTTTTTCAATAATCGGAATATAAAATTTTTCGTATCCGTCAGTGTTGGGGTGAGTACTGTCGCCCTTACCCCACCCGTAAGTATCCGCAGTGTATTTATCTCTGTGGTCGGGAAGGAAAGTGTTTAAGCCGCTCTCCGCATAGATATCGGCAACCGCGACGTTATGCTTTTTACAAATATCTACGGCGCGCCCGCCGTAAATGCGTTGGGCTTCCTCCTCGCGTCGCCCCATTTTATGCGGTCTTACGAAAATAATTTTCGCCGACGGGAAAAACTTTTTAAAAGCACAGACGATACTTTCGAAACATTCGGTAAAGCTTGAATTTTTAGAAATTTCAAAAAAATCGGTTACGCCCGCTTCGCCGAGGGGAACGTCAAAATTCACGCCGTCCGTTCTGAAACAGTCGTTTGTGAACCCGTCAAACACAATTAAATCGGGCATGATACCGTCGTTTATAGCTTTGGTTATTTGCTCTACAACCCAATTTTTGCCTTCGTAAAAGCCCACTCTTGCTCCGCCGACGCAGTATTTTATAAGCCGAACGCCGAAGTCTTTTGCAATATATTCGCCCACGCCGAAACCGCCGTTGCCCGAACCGTACATAATACTGTCGCCGAATACGGCAAGCGTTTTGTCTTTAATATTCATATGCGCTCCGTTTATAGTAAAATCCGCCGGAAATACTTTCCGACGGATTTACTTTTTCCCCTATTATTAACAGCTTTACCGCCGTATGAATAGCCCCCTCGTAAGAGAGGAATTCTACGATATCACGATTGTCGAAATTTGTCAACACATTTTTTCAATTTTTGTGCACTTTGCACAATAAAACTATGCTTTATACAGAATCCTGTGGCAGTTATCGCACTCGACAACCCCGCCCGACGAAATACTTTCCTTGCCCGCAAGGGATAACTCGCTGCCGCACTTAGAGCATCTGCCGCCGCTCTCGGCGCAAAGTATCGGGAAAATTCTTTCACTGCGCTTTATTTCGTATTTTTTTATAACTTCCGGCTCGATACCCTTTTTAAGCGCGTCCAACTCCTTTTTAACGGCAAGCGCCTCGCCTTGCATACCCTCTTTCAGCTTTTTGTAAGCTTCGGACGACTCGGTATACTGCTTTTGCATATCGATAGTCTTTTTCTTCATCGATTGATACTCTTCGTCGGCGTCCTTAATTGCTTTTGTTAGGGAAGCAACTTCCGCTTTTATCGACTTTAATCTGTCCGAAATTTGCGTGACGTTCTTCTTATAGAAAGAAATGTCCGCGCCGCCGTCTACCATTTCGTCGATATGGTCGAAGTCCGAAAGGGTTTCGGCAATTTCTTGATACTTTTTGTTAAGCTCGGCAACGAGTGCGGAAAGTTCAACCGCCTTTGCCTCCAATGCGTCAAGCTTTTCGGGGGCTTTCGTAAGAAACGACTTGGCTTGCACGAAGTTTTTTCTTTCGTCCGAGTTACCCAAATCGCGCTCGAGCTTTAAAAGCTTTTCGTCCGTTTCCTGATACTTTAAGAGTTTTTCAACTTGCGTCATAATATGCTCCTTGGGGTTTAAAGCAATGCGTTGTCGGTGAAATACGCCGACTGAACTTTAAGCCCGTCTTTGATTTTAAGATAAATTTTTTGAAAACCGTAATTTTCCGACGCATAGTGCGTAAGAACTATTACGGCAATTCCCCTTTGCGTAAGGGCAAGAATTTCGTGATGCTTCATATCCGCCGAAACGAAAACGTCGGCTTGTCCGTTTGCCGCGAAATTCATATTATGGTCGTCGCACCCCGCACCGCAAAACGACGCGACTTTATTTACTTTTTTATTTTCCTCGCCATAAGCGATAAGCCTATCGGTGGCGAATTCATTTTTAACTTTTTGAATAAAATCTTTAAAAGTCGTCGGCGCAACGCGGTAAACTCTGCCGTAGCCGCCGTTTGATAACGGCGCGGCGATTTCAGCCTTGTCCCCGCCCAAACCGCGGCACAGAAAATAGTCTATGCCTTGGGGCGCAGCGTCGAAGTTGAGGTGCATGGAAATTACGGAAATTCCGTTTTTTATACACTCTGCAAGCGCTTGTGACTGAGGGTCTGCCGTTAAATCGAACTTGGAAATTCCGCCGTAAATTGCGGGGTGGTGAGTTGCAATAACGTTAAAACCGAGTGATTTTGCCTTTTCAACCGCTTTTTTTGTTAAATCGAGCGTGAACAAAACGCCCGTTACGGCGTTTCCGCAATTTATAATTACGCCGCTGTTGTCATACATTTTATACTTGCCGCAAAACTCGTCGGATAAACTTACGGGCGCGACTTCTTTTTCCAAAAGCGCAAAAACGTCTTCAACTTTCATCTGTAAGAACGCCCTCCATAAAGCGGATTTCTTCTTTTATCTTTAAACGCGTATTATCTTTTAAATCTCTTTCCAGATAAGCGCGTTTTTTCGCTATTTCGGAATTGATATATTTTTTAGTAATTTCGCCAGACAAATTCAAACCGAATTCAAGCTGTTTTTGTCCGTAACAGACTGTGCCGCCGCGCTTGCCTTTTAAAACGTAATAATATTTACCGCCGCTTTCAAAAGGCTCGTCCACGAAAATTTCCGCTCCGTTTGACAAAAGATACTCACGCACGGCGCGGATATTTTTCATGGGTTGCAACACAAAATTTTTAGGAATAAACGAATTTTTGAATATGTTAACGATTTCTTCGCCGCCCATTCCGGCAATTAAAACTTGGTCAATATCCGCGCTTATTCCGTCAAGTCCGTTGCAACATACGGGTTTTACTTTACCGCTTTCGATATGTTCCGCAAGCAAGCTTTCGGCTTTTTGCAAACATTTTGCGCTTATATCCGAAATAACCGCGCTTTCGCACAAGCCGTTTTTAAGCATATAGCGCGTGCAATAGCCGTGGTCGCAGCCCACGTCGGCAAACGTTGTGCATTTATCGAGATAAGAGCAAAGCTTTTTTATTCTGTCCATTAGGTATCGAGGAAATCTTTCAAGTGCTTTGAACGCGACGGGTGACGAAGCTTTCTTAAAGCCTTGGCTTCAATCTGCCTTATCCTTTCACGGGTGACGTTGAACTCCTTGCCCACTTCTTCCAAGGTGCGGGGTCTGCCGTCGTCTACGCCGTATCTTAAACGCAAAACCTTTTCTTCGCGCGGGGTCAAGCTGTTTAAAACGCCCAAAAGCGTTTCTTTAAGCATAGTTGTCGAAACGCTGTCCGACGGGGTTGCAGTGGTGACGTCCTCGATAAAGTCGCCGAGGTGGCTATCCTCTTCCTCGCCGATAGGGGTTTCCAAAGACACGGGGTCTTGCGCGATTTTTTGAATTTCGCAAACGCGCTCTTCACTTATACCCATTTCCTTGGCGATTTCCGCGGGGGTCGGTTCTCTGCCGAGTTTTTGCAATAATATTCTCGATACTCGGGTGAGTTTGTTTATGGTTTCAACCATATGCACGGGAATACGGATAGTCCTTGCTTGGTCTGCGATTGCTCTTGTTATGGCTTGCCTTATCCACCAAGTTGCGTAGGTAGAGAATTTGAAGCCCTTTTGATAGTCGAACTTTTCAACGGCTTTCATAAGACCCAAATTGCCCTCTTGTATCAAATCGAGGAACAACATTCCGCGTCCGACGTACCTTTTGGCGATAGAAACGACAAGCCTTAAATTGGCTTCGGAAAGCTGTCTTTTCGCCTCCTCGTCGCCCTCTTCTTGCATTCTGCGGGCAAGCTCTATCTCATCGTCCGAAGAAAGAAGGGATACTCTGCCTATGTCCTTTAAATACATTTTGACGGGGTCGTCTAACCCTATATCGGAGAGGGCTTGCTCGTAAAGCTCTTTATCGCGCTCCGCCTCGTCGATTATCTGAATGCTTGCCTCGGCAATGGATTTATAAACGTAGTCCATTTGCGCGGGGGTCGTTTCATACTTTTCCATTATGTCGCAAAGCGTGTTTGTGGTGATTGAGCCCTTAGCACCGTAGGTGTCGATAATATGTTTTAAAATTTCGCCTAATTTCTGTTCGGTTAAATTCATTCTTCCTCTCCGGTTTTGATTTTTTTCTGTTGGTTTATGAGCCGCTGTAATTTCGCAGTTAAGTCTTTGCGCCTATCGCCGTCCTCTTCGGCGGCAATAAGCGATTTTACGCGGGTGATTTCGGCGTTTACTTCGGCTAATTTAAGCTTTTGCACGCAGTCGTCGAAATACTTTGCCGCAACCTCGCCTTGCAGTGCGTTTCCGTCGCAATAGTCCAATATTCTTGTCAGCTCGGTATATTCGTCCGTACCCTCGTCAAAGAACTCGAAAAGTTCGGCGGGCTGTATCTTTTCTTCGAGAAACTGCTTTGAAAAGATATATTTTGCGATTATGTCGTGCACGCCGTTCAAAAAGCGGATTTTGGAAATATCCCGCCCGCGCGTTATCTTGGAGCCGAAAAGGTACGCCGCTATAACGAAGCGCGAAGCCCTATCTTGCATCGAAGAATTGTCTTTCCGCTCAATAGGTTTAGGGGCGGGGGCTTCGACTTTCGGAACCGAACGCAAATCACGGTTTAAACTTTCGTATGAAATTCCCGTCTTGTCACTTAAAGATTTCAATAAATCTTCTTGCTCTGCCGCGCTGTCGGAAGTTTTGACTATTTTTATTGCCTCTTGCACAAATTGTCTTTTGTCGTCCGTCTTTGATAAATCGAAACCGCGACCGACTGAAGCAAGCTTGTAATCGATAAGGGGCATCGCGTTGTCCAAACATTTTTGATATGCGGCTGCGCCTTTTTGTTTTATCATATCGTCGGGGTCGAGTCCGTCCGACAGCGGCACGACTTTTACGCTAAGCCCGTTGCTTTTTAACACGTCAAGCCCGCGCATATTTGCTTTTTGCCCCGCAGAATCGCCGTCGTAACTTATCAAGACTTTGTCTGTATAACGTTTTAACAGTCGGGCTTGGTCTTGCGTAAGCGAAGTACCCATACTTGCAACGACGTTTTTGAAACCCGCTTGATACAGCGAGAGGGTATCCATATACCCTTCTACGATTATAACCTCGTTTATAGTTTGCTCTTTCTTTAACTTTTTTAAAAGGTTTATGTTATAAAGCGTCTTGCTTTTGTTGAAAACCAAAGTTTCTTTGGTATTTTTGTACTTACCGAAATCGGTCTTTTTAAGCACTCTGCCGCCGAATGCGATTACCTCGTCCATAGCGTTGATTATGGGATAGATAAGCCTACCGCCTTGCGCGTCGATAAGTCGCCCGTCCGCTTCGTTGATAGCTCCGCTGTCAATCAAATCTTGCCTATTGTAGCCCTTTGCAAGGAGATACTTTGGCAAATCGTAAAAGTTAAGGCTTGCGCCAAGCCCGAACTTCCGTACTATATTCGAGGGAATCTGGCGTTTTAATATGTATGCGACGTGTTCGTCCGCTTTGCCCGAGTTAAGGTTGTTTAAGTAAAAGTGCGCGCAATCGTTTAAAATTTTGAGTATCGCGTCCTTTTTGCGTTTCAGCTCTACGGTCTGTTGACTGTCGAAACCCGTTTGGGGAACTTTGAGGTTGGCACGGTCGGCAAGAAGTTTGACCGCTTCCATAAACTCGATATTCTCCATGTTTTGGACAAACTTGATAACGTCGCCGGACTCGCCGCAACCGAAACAGTGATAGTATTGGTCTGCTTCGTTCAGCGCAAACGATGGGGTTTTTTCGTGGTGAAAGGGGCAGCAAGCCCAATATGTGCCGCCGCGGCGTTCAAGACCGATATAGTTTCCCGCAACTTCTATTATATTAAGTTTTTCTTTTAAAGTTGTCAAAAACTCTTTTAACTCGTTCGCCATAAACGTTCCGTTTAATCAAGTATCTTTATTGCACCGTCGTGCGACCGACGAATTGCAAAGTGAACATTAATTGCTTTCGTCAATGAAAGTCCAGCCCTTAGGCACGAAAATTTTGTTGAAAATATATACGGCGTATCTGTCCGTCATAGACGAAAGATAATCGCAAACGACTTGCTCTTTACCGAAGTTATCTAAAAGTTTAAAGTAACTTTCGGGAAGCTTATCGGGGTTTTTAACAAAAAAACTGTAAGTTTCGGTTAACATTCTTTCCGCCTTTTCCTCTTCACCCTTTGCAGTCGGGGAAAAGTAAACCCGCTCGAACATAAACGAACGCAGCCGTTCGCTCGCCTCCTCTACCGTCGGCTCCATTCCGACGAAGTTTTTACCGGCGGAATTGCGGTAAATGGAGGATATTGCGGTGTTAATTCTCTCACGCGAGGTATTGCCGAGAATATCCCGTATGTCTTGCGGAATAACTTTTGCCGTTAAAATCCCCGCGCGGATTGCATCGTCCAAATCGTGATTTATGTACGCAACTCTGTCGGCAAGAGAAACGCACTTCCCTTCCAAAGTTGCGGGCGTGCCGCTTTTGGGGTGGTGCAAAATCCCGTCCCGCACCTCTTTGGTTAGGTTCAAGCCCTTGCCGTCCTTTTCCAATACCTCGACAACCCGTACAGACTGCTCGTTATGTTTAAAGCCCGTAGGCACAAGCTTGTCCAATATTCTTTCACCGCTGTGCCCGAACGGAGTGTGCCCGAGATCGTGACCGAGCGCGATTGCCTCCGCCAAGTCCTCATTCAACGAAAGAGCGCGGGCGATACTTCTTGCAATTTGAGATACGTCCAAAGTATGCGTAAGGCGAGTTATGTAATGATCGCCCTCGGGCGAAAAGAATACTTGCGTTTTGTTTTTCAGCCGTCTGAACGCCTTGCAATATATAATTCTGTCCCTATCGCGCTGAAATTCCGTGCGCATTGCGCAAGGTTCTTCCTCCCTATCGCGCCCGAGCGTGTTTTTCGATTTACACGCATAGGGTGACAGAAACGCGTCCTCTATGGCAAATGTTCTGTCTTTTAAATCTTGCATTTCGTCCCCCGTTAAAGTAATACGAAATTTTTTTGAAAATTACTTTTTTTAGTTAAAAAATAATTAAAATACGATTATTTGCCGAAACCGCCGCCCACGGACAACACCTCGCCCGTTATATAACTGCTTTCGGCAAGAAATACGCAAGCCTCGGCAACGTCGGCGGGCGTGCCGATTCTGCCCACGGGTATTGACGATATAAGCTCCTCCGTTTCCCCGACTGAAAGATGTGCGTTCATTTCGGTATCTATAACGCCGGGGGAAACGCAGTTTACGCGCACCAAGGATGGCGCGAGCTCTTTCGCAAGGGCTTTTGTAAAGGCGATGACCGCGCCCTTTGTTGCGGAATAAGCCACCTCGCAACTTGCGCCGACTTCGCCCCAAATCGAGGCGATATTTACGATTGCCCCGCCGCCCGCGAAAATCATTTTATCTGCGACTTCCCGACAGCAAAGGTATGTGCCTTTGACGTTTACGGCGAAAATTTTATCCCAATCGACCGATTTTGTGTCTTGAATAACTTTTATAAGCGAAATCCCCGCGTTGTTAACAAGTACGTCTAAGCTTTCGTATATAGAGAAAAACTCTTTGAACATTGCGCGAACTTGCGCCTCGTCGGAAACGTCTGCGCGGAGCAACACGGGGCAGTAACCGAGCATATTGAACTCCTCTTGCGTTGCAAGCGCAGAGCGCTCATCGTGACAATAATTCAAAACAACCTCGTAGCCGCGCTCCAAAAAGGCAAGCGCAATCGCCTTGCCTATGCCTTTGGTTCCGCCGGTTATCAATGCGGTTTTAACGCTCATTTGATTCCTCTTAATTCAGTTGAAATATTTTCGAAAATCTGTTCGGGCGTAAGTCCGTCCGTATCGACAATTATATCTGCTACACCCTCATATATAGCCGACCTTTCGGCAAAAAGCTTATTAAGCCGCTTTTTCAAATCGCCCTTTAAAAGGGGTCTTGTCGTGTCGTTTTTCAGCCTTTCTTCCAGAGTTGAAAGCTTGGTACGGAGATAGATTATTTTGTTGCCGTCCGACTTCATTATCCTAACGTTTTCTTCCCGCAAAACCGCCCCGCCGCCGACCGATATGAAACAGTCGTATTCAATGTCGTTCAGATGCTTTATAACTTCGGTTTCGATTTCGCGGAAGCACTCCTCGCCGTATTCTTCGAAAATTTTCGAAATTTCACCGTGTTTTGAAACGATACAATCGTCGGTGTCGTAAACTTGCTCGTGATACTTCCAATCGAAAACAGCAGCAACGGTTGACTTGCCGCAGCCGGGCATTCCTATCAAAAATACGTTATTCATAGTTTGAAGCTTTCGGCGGCGAGAATATAGCTGTTTTTACCGAAACCGCAAATTACGCCGCGGCAAACCTCGGACAAAACCGACTTGTGGCGGAACTCTTCGCGTGAGTGCACGTTGGACATATGCACCTCTACCACGGGGATATTTATTGCCGCGATAGCGTCGCGAATGGCATAGCTGTAATGCGTGTACGCGCCCGCGTTTAAAATTATTCCGTCGCAATCGGCTTGCTGCAACTTGGAGCAGATTTCGCCTTCGGAATTGCTTTGATAAAACTCACACTTATCGTTTTTTAAGTGCGCGGCAATTTGTTTGTTAATCTCGTCAAGGGTCGCCGTTCCGTACACGCCCTTTTCCCTTACGCCCGTCATATTAAGATTGACGCCGTTTATAAAAAGTAATTTCATCTTTCCACCTCACAAAATTCGGTAAACAGTTTTTTCGCTTGCTCTTCGTCGGGCTGCAATCCGAAGAAAATACAGTCGGCGTAATAAGCTTGATAGAAAAGCATTGCCTTTCCGTTAATAACTTTTTTGCCTTGTTTTTCCGCAAGGCGAAGAAATTCACTCATTTCGGGAACATAAATCAAATCTACGGCAACCGTGCAAAGGCTTAAAAGATTTTCTCCGACGGGAGAAACGCCTTCGGTCTTGTGCATCCCCACGCCCGTTGCATTTACAATTAAATAATATGGTTTGTCCGCAATTTCTAAAAGCGCATGCACGCCATTAAACTCTTTTTCCAAGCTTTGCGCGTTTTCGATATTTTTATCGTACACGAAAATATTTGCACCTTCGTCCGCAAGCTTTTTGGCAACGCTTCTGCCCGCGCCGCCCGCGCCCAAGACGAGTATCTCTTTCCCGCAGACTTTAACTTCGCCGTTTTTAAGCATAAGCATAAAACCTAACCCGTCGGTGTTATCGCCCGTTAAAGTTTTGCAATTTACGGTATTAACCGCGCCGAAAACTTTCGCGTCGCCCTCGACGTTTTTTAGGTGCGGAATTACCGACAATTTATAGGGAATAGTTACGTTAACCCCGTCATATGCCGCAAGTAACGCATCTATTTCTTGCTCAAAATCAGCCTCTGTAACAGATAATTTATCGTATTCCACCGCCAAATTTAGGCGGCTTGCAATGAATTTGTGTATCTGCGGACTTGTGGATTTCGAAACGTCTTTTCCTATTACGGCAAGCCTTTTTTTCATCGTTTACCCCCTCAAACTATCTGAAATTTCTTTTAAACAGAGCGCGTATTCTTCCCTATTCAGCTTAATTTCCGCGCTTTCGCCCTCGCACTTAGGAACGACGAGGGTTATAAGCTCGGTTTCGTTCTTTTTATCGTGTGCGGCAAGTTGTACAGCCCTTTCAACGCCTTCGAAGTAAGGCGCACTTTTTATAACGGAAAGTATAAGTTTTTCCAAGCTTTGCGCGTATTGCCCCCCACATATGCCGTACTTTCGTGCAATTTGCAGTTCATAATAGGCGCCGATTAAAACGTATTCGCCATGGGAACGTTTGCCGTTCAAAAGCTCGAATGCGTGACCCGTTGTATGTCCCAAATTTAAGGTTTTTCTTAACCCGTTTATTTCCTTTTCGTCCTCGGTTACAACCTTTGCCTTGTGCGCTATATTGTAGTAAGTGATATCTTCGAGAAATTCAAGACTAAACAGCTTTTTAACGTTTTTAGTAAGCTTATTAAAAATTTCGGCGTTAAGCGCGCCGTGTTTGACGATTTCGCCAAGTCCGCACTTTATCTCTCTTTTGGGCAAAGTGCACAAAAAACGTGGGTCAACTATTACTTCACGGGGTTGGTAGAAAGTTCCGATAACGTTTTTAACTCCGGCCATATCGACGGCGGTTTTACCGCCTACCGAACTGTCTACTTGCGCCAAAAGCGTTGTGGGAATTTGAACGATTTCGACCCCCCGCATATAGAGCGCGGCGGCAAGCCCCGCGATGTCACCTACCACTCCGCCGCCGAACGCGATTACGCAACAACTTCTGCGCATATCGGAACAGAGCATTTTATTTAAAATTGCCAAAAGTGTGCGAGTGTTTTTGCTTTTTTCCCCCGCGGGAATGATATATTTTACGGCATCTTCACCGAAGGTTTGGTTTAAAAGGCCGGCGTACAGCTTATTCACCGTACTGTCCGTTATTATAAATAACTGCTTGTTTTTAAGCTTAGGCGCGTATTTGTCAAACGTATCCGCGCCGCAGTGAATGACGCTTTCAACCGTTGCTGTTTTTATGGTAATATCTTGCATAAATCACCTCAGCTCGCCGTATCTTTTAGCGACCTCGCGCATGTTATCACCGCCGAGTCTTTGCGAAACCACGTCGGCAAGAACCAACGCAACTACGCTTTCAAGTATGATTTCCGCCGCGCAGACCGCGGCAACGTCGCTTCTTTCGCCCGCTGCTTTGGCGGGCTTATTTGTGGAAACATCTACGGTGTTCAAACCCTTCATTAACGTAGGTATAGGCTTCATTGCCGCTCGAAGAATTATTTCTTCCCCGTTAGACATTCCGCCTTCTATTCCGCCCGCGTTGTCTGTTTTACGGAAGTAATTTCCGTCGTAATAAATCTCGTCGTGAACCTTGCTGCCCGCAAGCGTTGCTGCGGCAAAGCCTAAGCCCACCTCTACGCCCTTTATAGCTTGCACGCTCATCATAGCGCCGCATAGGAGTGCGTCGAGCTTGGTCGAATACTGCATACAACTGCCGAAACCGCTTTTTAAACCTTTCACGCGAATTTCGATAACGCCGCCGGCGGTGTCGCCCTCGGACTTTAACTTGTCTAAAAACTTTTCGGCTTCTTTCTCCCGTTCGCCATCAAGCATAAAAAGCGAGTGCTTTTTTGCCTCGGAAAGGCGCTCAAACGCATATATATTGGGGTCTACGATATTTCCGACCGATTTTACATAGCCCGAAATTTCCACGCCCAAAACCTTTAAATACTGCCTTGCGATAGTGCCGCCGACAACCCTTGCAGCGGTTTCCCGCGCGCTTGCGCGCTCTAAAATATTGCGCGCGTCCGTTTGGTCGTATTTTAAAATACCCGTCAAATCGGCGTGCCCGGGGCGAACGCAAGTAAGCTTTCTTTTATCCGTATCGCAACCCTCGGGTGCGATAACTTCGCGCCAATTTTCGTAGTCGTTGTTCTTGACGATGAACGCAAGCGGACTGCCCAAAGTCAGACGGTTCCTTACTCCGCTTATAATTTCGACGGAGTCCTTTTCAATCTTCTGTCTGCCGCCCCTACCGTAGCCGCTTTGGCGCAGAGCCAAATAATAATTAATTTCTTCTATATCAATTTGCAAGTTGGACGGCAATCCTTCGATAATACCTACAAGCGCTTTGCCGTGCGACTCTCCCGCCGTCGTTAATTTCATTCTTTCTCCTTATAAATCGAGTAAATTCCGTCCTTGATTTCTACGGTAACGGTACCAAGCTCGTCCGTTCTGTACAAGCTGCTGCCGACACAGTTTTGTGCGTTTGCAAGCGCCGCCAAAGTAGGGCAACCTTTTCCGTTTTCCCCGACCGAGATTATTGCCGTATTCGGTTTAATTAAATCTAAAAACGGTGCGAACGCGCCCTCTGTTGAGCCGTGGTCGGACATTTTTACAACGTTGCACTCGGTTATGTCGATTGTGCGACCGCCTATATCCAAACCCGTCATAAAGTAATAGTCAATCAGTTTTTGCTGAACGGTTTGTCCGCTGCTGCCTAAAAACAAAAACTTCATTCCGCCGCATTCAAGCCAAATTACGGCGGACGCATTTTTTATGTTTTGCGAATTTGGGTCATTAAGAACCGCTTGATATTCCCCTCCGTCGAAAAGGTGTGCGTCGGGCGAAAGAAAGCAAAACGAATAACCCGCTTCGTCATTAAAAACTCCAACGCCGTACTCGGAATAGGTCACTTCCGCGTTTTGCTTTTTCAGCTCTTCGCAAAACGACTTGTATCCATCTGTTATAGACGTCAGCGGACAGTAAGGCGCAAAAATTTTGTCAACTGTTTTGTACTTTAAAATTTCCGAAATCCCGCCGCAAGCGTCATTTTGTACCGACGAACAAACAAGATAATCGATTTTATCAATACCGCGGCGGTTAATTTCTTTTAAAATCTTCAAATTATGAGAATATGTACCGTCGCCGCCGTCGATTAAAAGAACTTTGCCGTCCGGCAATTCCACCAAGGTGCAGTCGCTATTGCCGACGTCGAGAAAATTTACGCGTACTTGACCCGCCGCGTTTACATTTTTCGATACGCAGTAGGACGATAAATATTTTACGGGAATAAAAACGTTGACGATTATTAATGCTACGGCAATTAACAGCGCTATTCCCGCAGTGATTATAACAGATAAAAATCTACGCGATAACTTACGCTTTTTCTTTTGAGGCATTTAACTTATTTAAAAAATTCGCAATAAATTGCGCGTATACACTTTTCGTAGTCTTCGTTATTGACGCCTACTATTATATTCAGCTCGCTTGAACCTTGGTCGATTAATTTGATGTTGATATTTGCGTTTGCTATTGCGTTAAAAAGCCTTGCGGAAGTGCCCACCGACGATGACATTCCGTGCCCGACCGTTGCGATTAGGGCGATATCGTCGATAACGCGTATAATATCCGGCGCAACCGTGGCTTTGATTTTTTCGAGAATTAGTTCAAGTTTTTCTTTGGGCAAGTTGGCGCTTTCCACAACGAGCGACATTGTGTCTATGCCCGAGGGAATATGCTCGACTGAAATTTCTTCATCGGCAAGAACGCCCAAAACCTTGCAGATAAAGCCGACCTCGGCGTTCATGTGCGATTTTTCGATAAAAATTACCGTAAAATTCTTTTTGCCCGCTATGCCCGTTACCAAGTTGCCGTTTGGCGTGTAGCGAATGCTGGGAAGAATCGCCGTACCCGCGTCCTCGGGACGGAATGTGTTTTTTATCTGTATGGGGATATTCGCCTTGCGCAGCGGAAAAATGCTGTCGCTATGCAATACGTTCGCGCCCATATAGCTTAGTTCGCGCAGTTCCTTATACGATAGCGATTTGATTTTTGCGGGGCTTTCGACTATCCTCGGGTCGCAAGCAAGAAAGCCGGATACGTCCGTCCAATTCTCGTAAACGGTTGCGTTAATTGCCCGCGCCACGATAGAGCCGGAAATATCCGAGCCGCCGCGGGAAAAAGTTTTTACCTTTCCGTCTACTCCTTTGCCGTAAAAGCCGGGAAAAACTGCGCGTTTTGCACCCGAAACAGCCAAAGAAATAGCTTTATAGGACTTTTCGCCGTCAAAGCTGCCGTTTTCTTTAAAGAAAATAACGTCCTCGGCGTCGATAAATTTCGCGTCCAAAACCGCTGCAACGATGCGCGCGCAGAGATATTCGCCGCGCGATGCGGTGAAGTCCTCGCTCTTTTCCCTATCGATAGCGGCTTCGGTTTCGTCCAAAAGCGCGTCTATATCATAGGAAATATTAAGCTCTTTGACGATAGAAACGAAGCGCGCCCTAACCGCCGCAAAACTTTTTTTGCAAGTACCGCAGCTTAAAAGCTGTGTATGGCACGCGTACAATAGGTCGGTAACCTTAGTATCGCCCGAATATCTTTTACCGGGCGCGGAAACAACTATGTATTTTCGCTTGTCGTCGCCGTCCAATATTTTTTTTACGCCGTTTATGACGGTGCCATCCGCCATGGACGTGCCGCCGAATTTACAAACCTTTACTGACATAAAATTTCCTTAAATAATCGCCTTTGCCTCAACGTAATATCTTTTTTCGTAGCCCTCGCCCATTGAAAAGGTCTTGCGGGGCAAGTTGCCGCCGTTCTCTATAAGGTGAAAAAAGTCGCCCTTTCCGATTGCCGGCAACAAAATGCCAACGCCGCCGATTTCGGTCAACTTGATTAAATCGTCGTCGCCGTGGATATAGTCAACCTCTCCGCCGTGTTCGGATATAAACGACGAAATGCGTTTGTCAAGCTCGCGTATTCCTTGGGGCGTATTTGCGTTGAACGGAATTTGCGATTTTGACCCCTTCACTACAATATACGCTTTTCCGCTGCCCGAGGGTTGCAATTTGCGTAAAAATAAACCGGGATTGTCTGTTTTTATAAATCTGTGAATAGGTTCGAACTTCAACGCATTGTCAAACACATTCACCGCCTCGACCAAAGCGTAACGCGCGGGGTGGTTTTCCCATTGCTTTGCGCCAAGGGCGGGCTTAATATTCTCCCAACACTTTTTGGCGGTGGCAAGGGAATGGTTACCGTCCCCTACCGCAAACAACAGCCCGTCGGAGTCGGCGTTTAAAAGCGAATAAAATGCGTTTTTAACTTCCTCAGAGTTATTAATGTAAGTACCCTTTATATGTCCGCCGCCGCACGATAAATCAAAATCGTAAAGCGTTTCTCCGCGTTTTACCGTATTTAAAACGACGTTGTTCAAGTCGTTATACAAAAGCATAACGTGCGGAAGCTCCAACGGGGCGTTTTCCCTTATTTTAACGCGGGGCGGAATACGCTCCTTTATAGTATCCTCGGTTGAGCGGATTGGCGTTCTTACGCCGACTTCGTAAGAATAATATTCCAAATCGACGGCAATCACAACGCCCGTGCGCGTGCCCGACGCGGTAGTGCGCTCGACAAGAATAAATCCGCCCGAAATCTTTTTAAAAATGCCGCCCGAAAGGTACTCGCGCATGTTTCGATTGATGCGCGCGATACGCTGTTCGGGCCGGTCGTTGAGATAAATCTCTGGAAATATTAAGTTATAAGAGGACGGTTTGCCCGCAGAAATTCTTTCAACCTCTTGCCAATACGCATAGTCGGAAGTGTATTGGTCGCAAGCATTTACCGCCCACGCGCTCATATCCACGCCGTCTGCCGGCAAAAGGATATCGGGAATTTTTATAGAGTTCATAGACCCCTCACACGTTCAAAACCAAAATAGCGAATACGGCAAGCACTATTGCAAGAATTTTAATGGGTATGTGCTTGGTGAACAGCCCGACTAAAAAATTTTTGAATTTTTTCATAATTTCCCCTCCGCGGTAAGGTCAGACCAATAATATTCCGAAAGAGCGTTTTTAATATCCGCAGCGTCTGCGTATTTCTTTCTGATAGCGCCGTTTTTTGCAATCGATATAATTCCCGTTTCTTCCGAAACGACGATAGCGGTTACGCTTGCAACCGAGGTCACGCCAAGCGCGGCACGGTGGCGGCTGCCCATATCCTTGGGAAGTTTTTCGCTTTGGGCAAGGGGTAAAAAGCAACCCGCGGCATAAATTTTGTTTCCCTCTATTACCATAGCGCCGTCATGCAGCGGAGCTTTGGGGTAAAAAACGGCTTCAATCATCTGCGAGGTGATATCCGCATTGACAACCGTTCCGCTTTCAATAATTCCTTCGGGCAAGTTTTCGTTGGAAAGCACGATAAGCGCGCCAATATCTTTTTTAGACATATTTTGCACAGCGCGCACCGTTTCTTCGATGATAAGCTCAACGCCCGTTCCGGTGAAATTGTCTTTTTTGTTGCTCTTCTTCACATTCGAGTCAAGCAACGAACGCTTGATTTCCGTATGGAACATAGTAAAGACCAAAAGCGCAATCATCAAAATGACTATAAGCAACAACTCTTGCGAAAGTTTGTCGTTATCCGTTAAGGCGAACGCCAAACCGCTGATTACGATAGCGCCCGTTACGACGGCGATAAACTTACCGCCTTTATTCGTTATAAGAATTTTAAAAACGTAATAAAAAACAACGGCAATTAAGATGAACTGTAACAAGTAGCCCAACCAATTCTGCCCGAACGAATTAAAAAACTCTTTAAATCTTTCTCCAATATTTCCCATAGCACTCACCGAACAATAAATTACCGAAGTTTAACTATATTATATAATTAAAATATTAAAAAATAAAGCGTTTACACCCGGCTAATTTTATCCAACGTCGAAAAAAATCGCATTTTGTACCGTTAGAACGGCGCTTTGAGGGGTCAAACGTCCGCACTTCATATCCGATATGCAAGAATAAATATATTCAACCCACTTTTCAAGGCGCTTTAATCCTATTCTTTCGGCTTGCTCACGGCTCTTTTTTACTCCGTATTCTTTCATTTTCAAAAGCTTTGAAAGCTCCGCATCGCTCTCGCCCGAAGAAAGTATTGTCAAAAGGTTTTTAAAGTAGTTGAAAAGTCCATTTAAAAGAAAAACCTCGTCGCCGGCTTTCTTTTGCAGCTCGTCGGCAATTTCGCAAAACTTTGTAAAGTTGCGCTGAGCGACTGCGCCCGTAAGCTCGTAAATTCTGTAATCGGCGTCCTTATATACAAGCTCGTCAACCTCTTCGCGGGTAAGCGTACCCGATTGCTTATAGTCGATAAGCTTTTGCACCTCCACGGCAACGCGAGCCATATTGCAAAGACAGTACTCCGCAATGCTTTCGCAACACGAGGTTGAGGTATTCACGCCCGCGCGCCTAAGCGTTATGTATACCCATTTCGAAACGGTGTCCGTATCGGCTTTGCCGCAATCGACGAAAGCGACCGAATGCTTACGCTTTAAATCTACGCCCTTTTTCGCGCCCGAATTGACGATTATAAGAATCGAAGAGGACGGGAAATTTTCAAAAAGATTTTTCAGATAATTTTCGTACTCGCTCTCGGTGGGGTAAAATTCGCTGACCTTTATAACGCGCTTTTCCGCCATAAACGGATAGTTCTTTACTGCCGAAACAAGGGCGGATATCCCGCCACCCTTTAATGCATCGCCGTCGAAAGACGTAAAATTCAGTTCGGGCATCTGCAAAAAGGCGGATTTTATCTGCTCTTCTCCTTTCATTCTGAAATAAGCGTCATCGCCCTCCAAAAGGTAGATTGACTTAGCGCCCTCCGCTATGCTCTGTTTTAATTCCGTGTATTTCATACGCCGTCCTTGTTGAACATTGCCAAAAATTCTTTCATTGCAAATGACAAAGTTACATGCTTTGCAATGGCAACGCCTATACCGCGAACGGGCAACGTGGGGGTGGTTTTAATCTCGAAAAGCTCGCCGCTGTCGAATTCCGCCGTGCAATACTCGCGCGGGATACAGCCGATGCCCATTCCCTTAATTACAAGCTTTTTCATTAAATCCCAATTCGCAACCTCGATATCGGGGCTGAAATGCACGCCCAAAATTTCCTCTGACGAAGAAAGCGCGCGCCGTGCTACCGTGTTGGCTTCAATCATTAAAAGGGGATAATCGTGCAAGTGCTTTAAAGGTATTTCGTTTAATTGAAGCTCGGCGTATTTCTTGCCCGCAACAAACACGTCGGATAAATGCGTCACCGTGCCGTAAAATCTTACGTCGTCGTCCTCCAACGGAAGGTTGATAAACGCAATATCGCACCGCCCCTCTTTAAGCTGATTGACTGTGTTCGGGGAAGTGGAAGAAATAAGTTCCAATTTCACGGCGGGGTACTTTTCGTTAAACTGCGCCAACTTATCGGACAAAACGTGCGAAAAGATAGAGTCCGTCGCACCTATTCTGATAGTTCCCGTTGCGGTTGTTTTAAGCTCGGTCAATTTGTTTTCCGCGCCCTCTAAAAGTTCAAGCGCTTCTTCAACTTGACTGAATATAAGCTTGCCGCCGCTTGCGGAAAGTTCCATACCCTTATGAGTGCGGTTGAAAAGAGAAACGCCGAGCTGCCCTTCAAGCTGTTTTATCGCTTGCGACACCGCGGGCTGAGAAATGAACAGCTCTTGCGCGGCTTTAGTAAGCGACCCGCACTTTGCCACCGTATAAAAAACTTTGTAAAGTTCCAAATTAACCATAAATTTTCAATAGACCCCTATATATGTCCCAAATAAGGCACTATTTTCCTACGCAGAATTTTGCAAAAACGGTAGAAATAATTTCCTCGTTGGCGGTTTCGCCCGTAATTTCCCCGAGGGCGTCCCACGCGTCTTTTAAGTCCACCGAGATTATATCCAAGGTGAGTACTTCCAAATTTTCCGTTGCGGATTTTAACGCTTCCGCCGCCCTTAAAAGCGCAGAATAGTGTCTTTCTTCAACGATATAAGCTTTATCCAAAGCGGTATCGCCGAAGCCCTTTTCCGCAATAAGATTTTTCAATTTATCTACGCCCTCGCCCGTCTTTGCAGACACGGCGATATCATACTTACCTATGGGCTTCTTGATATCCGATTTATTGAAAACCTTGATTACCGCACCGCTTGGTTGGTCGGGCAATTCCACCTCTTCCCCTTCGCTGACAGAAAGAATTATATCCGCCGAGTTTATTATCTGTCTTGCGCGCTCTATTCCTATGCTTTCTACGCAACCGGCGCGTTCACGAATGCCCGCGGTATCTACAAGATTGTATTTTACTCCGTTAATCTCGATTACGCCTTCCACCGCGTCGCGGGTGGTGCCCTCTTCCGCCGAAACAATAGCCTTATCGTAGCCCAACAGCGCGTTTAAAAGCGAGCTTTTACCCGTATTGGGCTTGCCGCAGAGGGCAACGGTTACGCCCTCCTTTATCTTTTTACCGCAATTGTAACTTTGCAAAAGCCCGTCGATTTCTACCTTTAATCCGGCAATTTCAGCGGCAATTCTTTTCAAATCAAGACCGCTTTCGTCTTCTTCGGGGTAGTCTATTTCAACAGCAGCCTCAGCCAAAATGTCTTTTAACGAATTTTGCAGCCTTTTAACCTCGGTTGAAAGCTTTTCGCCGTACATCATACTTCCCGCACGCAAAAGCGCAAGACTTTCGGCGTTTATCATATCAGCCATTCCCTCAGCCGAAGCAAGCGTAAGTTTTCCGTTCAAAAAGGCGCGTTTTGTAAACTCGCCCCGCTCAGCAAGGCGCGCGCCGAGAGATATGCACTTTTTTAAAATTCCGCGCGCTATCTGAACGCCGCCGTGGCAGTGAAGCTCGATAACGTCCTCACCCGTAAACGATTTAGGCGCCTTGAAATATACTAAAAAGCCGTAGTCGGTGAAGCCGTCGCCCTCGATATTGCCAGCGTACATATAATTAGGCTCGAAGTGTTTATTTGGCGTAAAAATATTGTTGGCGATTTCAAGACAATTTTCGCCGCTTATTCTTATTATCGCAACGCCGCCCGTGCCCGCGGCGGTGGCTATTGCCGCAATACTTTCTTGCATATAACCCCAAAGTATAACTTAAACTTATACACTTTTTTAAAAGTATAACACCCAAATATAAAAATGTAAAGAAAAAGAGTACCTATACGGTACCCTTTTAAGATATTAATTTTCGAACGGGTCGTCGTTGTTGCCGCCGTTTCCGAACTCCGAGAACGGGTCGTCGGGAGCATCGCTTTTCGGACCGCTGTCTGCGTTTGAGTTAAACTCTCCCTCGTAAGGGTTGCGCGAATAGGGGTTTTGATTGTAAGGGTTTTGGTCAAAGCTTTGTTGTTGGCGGTACTGTTGGTACATTCTGTACTGCCGCTCTTGCTCACGACGGACATAATCGCGGTAGTTCATTCCGCCGTTGTTGCGTAGAATGAATATGAGAATGCCTTGAACGGGAAACAAGATGCTTGTAACGGTGAAAAGCATATACCTTTTTGCGGCGAAAGTTTGGAAGAATGCCGAAAGGGTGAACACTTGCATAACAAGGAACGCCAAGTCCATTGTGCTTAAAATAAATTTGTCTAAAATTTCATAGCACCAACCAGCCCACAGCAACTCGGGATAGTCGCTTATATTGCTTGACAATGTTTCAACTTGCCATATCAAGCCATAGGCGTTTGTCGTGTCAACGTATTCTATAAGATTGTAAGCAATAAGAAAATAGCGCGCAACGTAGTTTATGATGTAGCCGACTACAAGCAAGGCTTCCAAAATTGCGGCAATAAGTGAGAAGATTTTTGTATCTACGCTTTTGAAAGTTCGGTTTTTCTGCCCGCAAACGCCTATATAATAGGTGTTGAAAAACGGTATGAAAGCCATCCACCTATGCTTGTAGCCTTCACGACCGGATATTACGAACAATCCGACCGCTTGAAATGCAAAAACAATCAAAAAGCATATTCCGCCTACTATGAACGGAACGTACCAAGTATTGCTATTGACGAAGATGTTCGCAACGTTTGCGTATTCGAAAAAATCCATAAACCACCTTTTTAGGTTATAACATTATATATGAGCCAAATGTTAAAATTAAAATCAGTTTGTGAAAACCTTGTAAAAAAATTCAATCAAACAGCGGAATATCATACTCCACTTTTTCAAGCGTCAAGCCCTTGGCGGGCATAGTTCTGCCAACCGATTCTCGATCGCCCTCGTTTAAGGAACGGGCTATTTCTTCTTCGGTCAAACTACCCTCGGCATAGTTCAGCATAGTACCCGCAACAGTGCGGACCATATTGTACAAAAAACCGCCGCCGCAGACGGAAATTTCCAAGTCCTTACAAAGCGCGCTTTCCTTTACGGTAACCTTGACGGAGTAAATTTCGCGCACCGTTGTCTTTACTTGCGAGCCGCTTTTGCAATAGGCTTTAAAATCGTGCTTCCCGACGAAAGACTCCGATATATGTTGGAGTTTAGCAATATCGACGGGGTTTTTTACCCATACGGAAAACCTATCTTTTAAGGGATTTCTTCTGTCCGATAAATAGCACCTGTAACAATAAGTTTTTTTCTTTGCGCTGCGGTTTGCGTCGAAATTTCCGGGTGCGGCGCAAGAAAGCAAAACAGCAATATCGGGCGGCAGAAAGCGGTTTAAAACGTCCGCAATTTTCTCCGCGGGGATAGTTGTATCCGCGTCGAAGTGACAAACTTGCCCCGCCGCGTGCACGCCGCTGTCCGTTCTGCCGCTTGCCGTGACGTTTGTTTTTTTGCCGAAAACCTTTTCACACGCCTCTTCGAGTTTTTCTTGAACGGTTATTGAGTTTTTCTGAATTTGCCAACCGCCGTATTCCGTTCCGTCGTAGGCAAGCAAAATTGCATACCTCATCAGCTTAACTTAATATACTCGTAAAATTGCGGGAAGATATCCGCACAATAGATATTCAACAGCACCACGGCGGCAATAAGCGCGGCAAAGACCAAAAATGCGACAAGGTCGCGCCAACCGAATTTAAGTTTTTTGTACTTGGTGCGGTTCTTGGAGCTTGAATAACATCTTGCATCCATAGCGTCGCCAAGTTCGTCGGCGCGCCTAAACGCGCTTATTAAAAGAGGAATTAAAATAGGCACTATTGCCTTAATTCTTTTAAAGATATTGCCGCTTTCGAAGTCCGCCCCCCTCGCCTTTTGCGCAGAGATGATGCGGTTTGTTTCGTCAATCAGCGTGGGAATAAACCGCAATGCGATTGACATAATAAGCGCCAACTCGTGAACGGGAAATTTTATATATTTTAAGGGTTTTAAGAGGCTTTCGATACCGTCGGTAAGCGCAACGGGGGTAGTTGTTAAAGTTAAAACGGACGAAGCCATAACAAGGAAAAACAGCCTTAAAATAAAAAATACGGTAAATATTATTCCCTCTCGGGTGATTTTGATTATCCACCACTCGGCATAGACAATTTCTCCGCCGTGGAAAAACAAGTTTAAAACAGCGGTAAATATAAGAATAACCAAAATTCCTTTGACGGAACGCAGCACCCGCCCGAACGGAACGTGCGCCGACGCAATGGCTATGCAAATAACGAGGGCGACCGCAAGCAGCGAGTAGAAATTGTTTGCTACAAACAAAAGCACGATGAACGCGATAAGCGCCAAAAGCTTTATGCGCGGGTCAAGCTTGTGAGCAAAAGATTGCGTAGGGTAAAATTGACCGAAAGTTACGTCGTTAAGCATCGGCTTTACCTCCGTAAACTTCTATGACCTTATCGGAAAAGTCCTTAACGGTGCAATCGCTATCGATAACGACGCCTCGCTTTGCAAGCTCTTCGGCGATTTTTGCGGTTAAAGGAATATCCAACCCCAACGCTTTCAACTCGTCGGCACGCTTAAATATTTTACGGGGCGCATCACACGCAAAAACTTGTCCGTCGGCAATTACGCAAGCCTTGGTGCAATTATCGGCAACCTCGTCCATATCGTGAGAAACTATTATTACCGTTTTGCACCACTCGCGGTGAAGCTTATGCAACAGCTCCATAATTTCATTTTTACCCTTAGGGTCAAGGCCGGCAGCCGGCTCGTCCAAAATCAAAATTTGCGGCTTGGTTACTATTACGCCCGCAATTGCTACGCGGCGCTTCTGCCCGCCCGATAAATCAAAGGGCGATTTGTCCTTAACTTCGTCGTAGTTCAGTCCGACTATTTCGATACTCTGTCTGACGGCTTCCTCTGTTTCCTCTTTGGAAATTCCCTTTTTGAAGTTTTTAAGCCCGAACGCCACGTCCGCAAAAACGCTTTCCGCAAAAAGCTGATACTCGGGGTATTGAAATACCATACCGACGCTTGCACGGAGGGCTTTAAAGTCGCATTTTTTACTGCCCAAATCGAATTGCCCCACGGATATACTTGAAATAACGGGGGCGGGCTGCCCTTTTTTAGCCTTTGGCTTTTTATATCTTTTCTGCGCTTGAGGCAGTTTAATAAGCGCGTTAAAATGCTGCACAAGCGTAGATTTTCCGCTGCCTGTGTGACCTATAATACCGAAAAACTCACCCTCGTCGATACAAAGATTGACGCCCTTTAACGCCTTAGTGGCAAAAGGCGATTTTTTGGAATATGTGAACGTCAAGTCTTTAACGGATATATCCCAATCGCGACCGCCTTCAACGGTTTTTTCTTGACAATTTGACGATTGCCCCCCATATATACCGCGATTAACGAAGTTTTTATAGATTTCTTCCGCAAGCTCTTCGGGGCGTAAAACGTTTTTGATTTCCATTCCCGCTTGACGCAGATTTTCGGAAATAAGGCTTGTCCTGGGCAAAGACAAGTTGAAAGTTTCAAGCATTTCTCCGCTTGTAAAAATTTCTTCGGGCGTGCCTTCCAAAGCTATTTCGCCCTTGTTCATAACAATGGTGCGGTCGGCAAGCAAAGCTTCTTCCATAAAGTGGGTAATGAGAATTATAGTCATTCCCTCTTCTTTGTTTAGTTTTTTGACAACCTCGATAACTTCGCGCCTGCCCTTGGGGTCGAGCATCGCCGTCGATTCGTCCAAAATCAAAACGTCGGGTTTTATGGCAAGCACTCCCGCAACGGCTATCCTTTGCTTTTGTCCGCCCGAAAGCCTTGTAGGGGTTGCGGTGCGGTATTCCGACATTCCTACGGCGTCCAAAGCCCACTCGATACGGTTGCCGATTTCTTCCCGCGCAACGCCGATATTTTCGGGGCCGAAAGCCACGTCGTCCTCCACTATCGAGGCGACCATTTGGTTATCGGGATTTTGAAAGACTACGCCGACGTGCTTTCTGATTTCTATCGCGTTTTTGCCTTCCGCAACGTCCATACCGAGCACGGTAATTTTTCCTTCGTCCGCCTCCAAAAGACCGTTCAAAAGGCGGGCAAGCGTAGACTTGCCGCTTCCGTTGTGACCGATGACGGATAAAAACTCACTTTTTTTCAGCTTAAAGGACACGCCGTTAACCGCGTAAGTCCCGCTATCAGGATAAGAAAATTTTACGTTTTCGCACTCGATAATGTAATCTTTACACATACTTTCGGTAAATTATACCAAAAATTATTGTTTTACACAACAAAAAATCGATATTATTTTACTTGAATTTCCATATAAATTTCGGTGCGTATATTGACAAGCCCGAATTAGTGTATTATAATAGTGTAAGTGTGATTGGCACACTAAGAGCGTTAAAATTATTATTTATAAAACGGAGGTTTTTTGATGAAAAAGTTGACTATCGACGGTAATACCGCCGCAAGCCACGTTGCGTATGCCTTTTCGGAAGTAGCCGCGATTTATCCCATAACCCCCTCTTCCCCTATGGCGGAAGTTGCGGACGAATGGGCGACGGCGGGCAGAACCAACATGTGGGGTCAGAAGGTAAGAATTGCAGAAATGCAATCCGAAGGCGGCGCTGCGGGCGCAGTTCACGGTTCGCTGTGTGCGGGCGCGTTGACGACGACTTACACCGCTTCGCAAGGGCTTTTATTGATGATTCCCAATATGTACAAGATTTCGGGCGAGCTTATGCCTATGGTTATGCACGTTTCGGCGCGCGCGCTTGCCGCTCATTCCTTGAACATTTTCGGCGACCATGCGGACGTTATGGCTTGCCGCCAAACGGGCTTTGCAATGATTTGCGACAGCTCGGTACAAGAGGTTATGGATTTGGCGCTTGTTGCGCATCTTTCGACTTTAAAATCCAAAGTTCCTTTCATTAACTTCTTCGACGGTTTCAGAACGAGCCACGAGGTTGCGAAAATCGATGTTTGGGACGATACCGACGATTACAAGGAAATCAGAGATATATGCGAAGAAGTCGGACTCGCGGCAGACATTGCGGACTTTAAGTCCCGCTCGTTAAACCCCGAGCACCCCATTCAGAAAGGTACTGCGCAAAACGGCGACACCTACTTCCAGAACAGAGAAACGGCAAACAGTTATTATGAAGCTACACCCGAAATCGTTCAGAAGATGATGGACGTTGTTTCGGCGCATTGCGGCAGAAAGTATCACCTTTTCGATTATGTCGGTGCAAAAGACGCCGAGCAAGTTATTGTTTGTATGGGTTCGGCTTGCGAAACCATCGAAGAGAGCATTAACAAGCTTAACAAGATGGGCAAGAAATACGGTCTTGTTAAAGTCCGCTTGTATAGACCTTTCGTTGCAAGCGCGTTTGTAAAGGCGCTGCCCAAAACGGCTAAAAAGATTGCCGTACTCGACAGAACGAAAGAGCCCGGCTCCCTTGGCGAGCCTTTGTACCTTGACGTATGCTCCGCACTTATGGAAAAGGGCGTTGACGGCGTTAAAGTCGTAGGCGGCAGATATGGACTCGGCTCGAAAGAGTTCACCCCCTCGATGGTGCTTGCGGTTTACAAAAACCTTGAAAAGGACAAGCCAAAGAACCACTTCACAATAGGTATTTACGAGGACGTAACAAACACCTCGTTAAACTTCTCGGAGAAATTCGACGCGGCGCCCGCCGGTTCGACAAGCTGTAAATTCTACGGACTCGGCTCGGACGGTACCGTCGGTGCAAACAAAAACTCGATTAAAATTATCGGCGACCACACCGAAAAGCACGCACAGGCATACTTCTTCTACGACAGTAAGAAATCCGGCGGCATCACCGTTTCTCACCTCCGTTTCGGCGATACCCCCATTCAGTCCGAATATTTAATTGACAGCGCGGACTTCGTGCAGTGCTCTAACCCCTCATATGTAACGCGTTACGATATGACGGGCGACATCAAAGAGGGCGGCATCTTCCTTATCAATACCAACGCTACCACGGTTGAGGCTTTGGAAGAGTTCCTTCCCGCAAAGGTTAAAAAGGATATTGCTAAAAAGCACATCAATCTTTACGTTATCGACGCAATTAAGATTGCCGGCGAGCTTGGCCTTAAAGGCAGAACGAACACCATTCTTCAATCGGCGTTCTTCCGCGTAAATCCTCAAATTATGCCCTACGAAACCGCCATCGAATATATGAAATATATGGCTAAGAAATCGTTCGGCAGAAAGGGCGACGCTATCGTTCAAATGAACTATAACGCAATAGACGCGGCTGCGGGCGACAACCTTATTAAAATAGACGTTCCCGCATCGTGGGCGAAAGCTACGACGGGCGCGGAAATGGTAAAGGGCGCGGATAACGCATACTATCAAGAAATTATCAAGCCTATCCTCTACCTCGAAGGCGACAAGCTTAAATCTTCACAATTCAACGCAGACGGTCACGTTCCCACGGGCACGACCAAGTATGAAAAGCGCGGCGTTGCCGTTCTTGTACCCGAAATTATCATCGATAAGTGCATACAGTGCGGCACTTGCTCGTTCGTATGCCCTCACGCTTGCCTTAGACCCGCGGTGGTTGCGTCCGACGCGCAAAAACCCGCTACTTTCACCGGCAAGGCGGCTATCGGTCTTGCGGGATACGATTATAAGATGCAAGTTTCCCCCCTTGACTGTATGGGTTGCGGCGTGTGCGCTACCGTCTGCCCCGTAAAGGACGGCGGAGCTATCAAGATGATACCCCTTGCAGAATCGCTTGAAAAAGGCGAGGCTGAGAATTGGGAGTACACCGTTGACCTTCCCGAGGTTGATACCTCCAAATTCAAGAAAGAAACCGTTAAGGGTTGCCAATTCGAAACTCCGCTCTTCGAGTTCTCGGGCGCGTGCGCGGGCTGCGGCGAAACCCCTTACGTTAAGGTTATAACTCAGCTTTTCGGCGAAGATATGGTTGTTGCAAACGCAACGGGCTGCTCGTCAATCTACGGCGGCTCTTCCCCCACTTGCCCCTACACCACCAACAGAAAGGGTCACGGTCCCGCTTGGGCTAACTCGCTGTTTGAGGATAACGCGGAATTCGGTTACGGTATGAACCTTGCTTACTCCGCAAGAAGAAACGCCGTTAAAGAAAAAGTTGTAAAGCTTGCCGAGCTTTGGAACGGCGAGGGCAAAACGCTTTGCGAAAACTACCTTAAAGCATTCGAGGACAGAGAACCGTCAAAGAAGGCTTCCGCGGAGCTTTTGCAAGCGCTTGAAAACTGCAACGATTGCGGCTGTGAAGCAGACGCGCTTGTTAAAGAAATTCTTGCAAATAAGGACTGCCTTGCCAAGAAGTCAATTTGGATATTCGGCGGCGACGGTTGGGCTTACGATATAGGTTACGGCGGCTTGGACCACGTTCTTGCAAGTGGCGAGGACGTTAACGTGCTTGTGCTCGATACCGAAGTTTACTCCAACACGGGCGGTCAAGCTTCCAAATCCACCAATATCGGCGCGGTTGCTAAGTTCGCTTCCGCGGGCAAGAGAATTAAGAAAAAGGATTTGGGAATGATTGCTAAATCCTACGGATATGTGTATGTTGCGCAAGTTGCAATGGGCTCTAACCCCGCTCAGCTTTTGAAAGCATTGACCGAGGCGGAAGCTTACCACGGACCTTCGCTTATAATCGCATACGCGCCTTGTATCAACCACGGCATTAATATGACGAAGAGTCAGCTTGAACAAAAGGCGGCTGTTGACTGCGGTTATTGGCAGCTTTACAGATACAACCCCGACGGCGAGGTATTCACGCTTGACAGCAAAGAACCTACGGGCGATTATCAAGCGTTCCTTGCGGGCGAAACGAGATACGCGTCGCTTGTCAAGACCCAAGGCGCAGACGTTGCAAACGAGCTATTCCAGAGAACGGAAGAGTCTGCAAAAGCAAGGCTTGAAGGCTACAAGAAACTTGCCGGCAAAGAATAAGCGTTCCGCTTAACCAAGTATCTTAATTGCTATACCGCTAACCACGGTAAGCTCCAATCAAACTAAGCGTTCCGCTTAACCAAGTTTCTTATCTGCGTTTACTGTTTACAATCTGAACTTATAAAAAATATAATTTAAAAGCGTTTGCCGCGTTAAGGCGTAAAAAATCCCCCGCGAAATTCCGCGGGGGATATATTTTAACCAAAAATTAATTATCTGTAAGGAAAGAAGAAATATAGCATGAAATTAATTAAAGAAACTGCGTAGTTATTTATGTGCGTGCCGATTCGCTATTTTAAAAATTCCGCAATTACTTTCATTACCTCTTCGTCCTCTTCGGTAGCCGCTTTATAATCAAAGCTCGAAAAATATTCTGTTTTTTCGTCTGCCGCCATTTTTGAGGCGGTTGCAAGCTTGCTTTGAAGCTCGGCAAGCTTCTTTTCGGCTTCAACCGTGTTGTACGGGTTGTGCGCCTTGCCTTGCGCAAGGAATTTCTTTACGTTGTCGCCGTAAGTTTTATAAAATACGGACTTTGACGGAGTTACTATATTATCCTTATCGCCGTGCACAAGCAAAGTTTCCGTACCGTTTTTGCGCGCGTACTTTATCGCGCTTGCGTTACCGTTCGCGCCGAATAGCAACAAGTTTATAAGCCACCAAAATGGGCACAAAACAGCCGCGACGGGCTTTGAAACAAATTGCGCGGCTCCCTCGTAAATTGTTTTTACGGGCGAGCACGGCGCGCTTATCGCAACAACCTTTTCTACCTTTCTTTTTGCAGATGCGCAAAGCGCGGAATATCCGCCCCAACTGTGCCCGACTATGTAAACTTTTTTATCGGGAAAATGTGCCCGAGCATAGTCTATTGCGGCAATCGCAGTTTTTACACCCTCGTACATTCCCCTAATATTTTTACCGCCCGAAAGGTTGCAACCCTTGCTGTCAAGCGCGAGTACTGTATAGCCGTGTGCACAAAAATAATTTATTTCTGTCGTATACGCGATATGCCCGGGTCCCATTCCGTGGACGAAAACGACTACGGCGTCATTTTGAGGCGCGTCCTTTCTGTAAATTATGCCGCGCAGTTTGCCAATTTCAATATTTTCAGTCGAAAGATTGAAGTCCTCGGCAGTGAAATACTTCAAAAGCGGGTTTCTGTCGCTTCGTTTCCAAAACGCGAACCTATAAGCCGCGTATGCAAGAATAAACAGAATTAGAATTAAACATAAAATAACCGTTAAAGCTATTGACCAAGGTTGCATAATAAAAATCAAAGGGCGGACGTTTACCGAAAACGACCGCCCTATCCTTATATTTTTTTAAACTATATATTTATTGTCAAGCGCGGGGGCGTCGTCCATTTCCTTCTTCTGTCCCTCGTAGCCTTTCTTGCCGAGGAGCGCAAAAGTCGCCTTTTTGCCGTTTTCGACCCCGGGTTGGTTAAAGGTGTTGATATTGAGAAGCGCGCCCGTATAAGCCGTTTGCAATTCCAAAAGGAACATAAGCTGACCGAGAGTAAACGCGTTGACTTCGGGAAGATTGATTGTATAGTTCATTCTGCCCGCCTTCATAAGCGCGTACGCCGTCGCTTTGTTTTCGGCTTGAATAAGCTCTTGCATGGTGTGTCCGCCGAGGAAACCGACGTCGGGAATATCTTCGCAACCGTGCGCAATAGGCATTTGACAGCCGTAATTGGTTACCGAAATAAATGTGATAACCTTGTCGTAAGGTCCTTCGATATAGAGTTGAACTTGCGAGTGTTGGTCGGTAACGCCGAGAGATTTAACGGGGGTCGTGCCCGCGTTAACGGTTTTACCCGAGTAGTCAATCGCCTTGCCGAGCGACTCAGCCCAAAGCTGACAATACCAATCCGCCATAAGTTTGAGGTTGTCCGAATAAGGCATTAAAACGTTGATGTTTTTGCCTTGTTTCATCGTTATATACTGCAAAGCAGCGCAAGCAAGCGCGGGATTCTTGGAAACCGAGGGTTTAGAGCAAAGCCCGTCCATATACGCCGCGCCCGCAAGCATACCTTTAATATCGATACCAAGCACCGCTGCGGGTAATAAACCTACCGGGCATAATTCTGAAAATCTTCCGCCTACGCCGTCGGGAAGGACGTATTTTTTGAATTTTCCGCCGTATTTTTGGTCGATTTTTATAAGATTACCGCGGCTTTCGTCCGTGGTGAAAATCATATGGTCGGGAAGGTTAAGTCCTTTCTTTTCCAAAATGTCCGCAATAATCAAGAACTGCGTCATCGTTTCGGAAGTAGCGCCCGACTTTGAAATTACGTTAAAGCAAGTTTCTTCGGGAACTATTACATCGAGAAGGGCTTGCATTCTTACGGGGTCGACGTTGTCCTCAACGTAGAACTTGGGACCGCCGCGTTTTTTAAGAGGAAGCTCGTTATAATGAAGATGCTTTAACGCGTTGAAAGCCATAATGGGTCCGAGCGCGCTGCCGCCTATACCTAAAACTACGAAGTATTTAAACTTCTTTCTTACTTGCTTAGCGGTTGCAAGAATATCCGCAACTATTGTGTCTTGGTTGTACGGAAGCTCCGTCCAACCCATAAACAGCTCGTCCTTGCCGCGGTTAGCCATAACGTAGTCGAAAGCCTTTTCAGCCTTGTCCTTTATACCTTTGATTTCGGTATCGGTTACGCCCTTATCGCCGAGCGACTTAGCCATCATATAGTTATAGTCCACGGTTACGCGCATACTGTTGCGCCATTCTTTGGTTTTATATGCCATCGGTTTCCTCCAATTTCAATTTTATTCCACGATAAAAATTATAACTCAATTCGTCAATATAGTCAATAGTCATTCGGAATTTTTTGGCGGAATTTTAATTATCGTGCCAAACGGGCTTGCCAAAACTTTTGTTTGTGTGGTACAATAATTTTATGCTTGAAGAATTAACAGCCGACCAGATTGCGGCGTGCAAATTAATAGAAGATTGGTTTTTGCACTCTACAAAGCAGTGTTTTGTGCTTGCGGGGTATGCGGGGACGGGCAAAACCACGCTTTTAAAATTCGCCGTTACCGAAGTTTTGGGGCTAATGCCCGAAAAAACGGCGGCGTTCATAACCCCGACGGGCAAGGCGGCGACCGTTCTTGTTAAGAACGGAATACCCGCGACAACCGTGCACAGACTTATTTACCGCTCTATTTTGGAAGAGAAAGAAGTTGAAATTAACGGCAAAAAGCTTACCGTCGAAAAGCTGAAATTTCAACGTCGGGAAAGCATAGATAAAGGCATAAAACTGATTGTTTTAGACGAGGCGTCGATGGTTTCGGACGAGCTTTTGTACGATTTGGTTGAGTTCGGCGTGAAAATTCTTATCTGCGGCGACAATGCACAGCTTCCGCCCGTTGAGGGCTTAAACGGTTTTTTGACCGAGCCGGACTTCACTTTAAGGACAATAGTGCGGCACGAGCGCGACAACCCGATTATTATGCTTTCACAAGCCGCGCGCGAAGGTTTACCTCTTGCTTTGGGAAAATTCGGCGAAAACGCGTTGGTTATCGATAGGTGGAAATTTAAGGGCGAAAGGCGGCGGAATTATCTTTTGAAAGCCGACCAAATTATTTGTGGAACGAACAGCACACGCGCGCAAATTAACGATGAAGTGCGTAGGCTTATCGGGTTCGAAGATATGCCTAAAAGCGGCGAAAAGCTTATATGTATACAGAATAATTGGGAGAAGTTTATCGACGAAGACAAGAAGTTCAATCTGATAAACGGGATTATCGGCACCGTAGTAGACCCGTTTTACGACTTGAAAAACCACGTTGGTTTTATGCAGTTTTTACCCGACTTTACGAATGAGCTCTGCCCCGAGGTGGTTAGGTTCGATATAGGAAATTTCGAGGACGGGAATTTCAGATATAAGCGCGGCGACTATATGCCTAAATTTAACGCCAATGGCGAGATTATCGGCGCAGAAACACTTAACAGATTCGAATATGGTTACTGTATATCTTGCCACAAGGCGCAAGGAAGCGAGTTTGACGGCGTTGTGGTGTTTGACGAAAGCTTTTGCTTTAAAGAGGACAAAAACCGTTGGCTGTACACCGCGATAACGAGGGCGAAAAAACGGTTGGTTATCGTCAGATAATTAAAGTCGCCGCCGTATTAATACGGCGGCGACTTTTACGTTATTTAAGGCATATATTGGGGGCAATTAAAAATCGGAGTCGGCTGCAGTGAGAATTGCGCGCGCCACGTCCGCAGCGTTTTTACTGCCTATTACGCTTGCGCCCATATCTATGGCGCTTGACATTTCCAATACGGTTGCAACCCCCTCCGCCTTTATGGTGCACTTATCTTTAACGGCGGACTTTATTTCGGTTATTCTTTCGATTTCGTTACCGCTTGAAATGGCGCTTGAACTTGTTTTAATGGAATTAACGCCGCAGTCAGCCGCAATATTGCAAACGCGCGTAACTTGTTCGGTCGATAAAAGGTTGCACTCCAAATCTATTCTCAGCGACTTGTGTTTTACAGCCCGTCTAAGCTTTTTAAATTCTTTTTTGACGTACGAAAAGTTTCCGTCGCGTATATGCGCCACGGGGGCGGTTACCTCCACCTCGTCTGCGCCGTCGCTAAGCGCGCGCTTAACCGCTTTAACTTTTATCTGTGTTGCGTCGCCGCCGTGGGGCGCGCTTATGCAAGCTACAAGCCCGCATTTTTTTTCGACGCCCAAATATGACGAACAGTTTTTTACAAAGCACGGCAGAACGCAAACCGCGCCAAGCTCCAAAGAATTTGCGTCTGCGCAAGCCGATTTCAGCATATTTAGACCCGCCTTAACGGTTGCTAAATCGTATTCCAGCTTTTTAATCTGCGAACGGGCTGCCTCGGCGTTTATTTTGCGCCTAAACTGAGAATAGAGTAGTTTTTCGCTTTGAGATACTTGTGAATTCATTTCTTGCGTTGTATCCATAAATTTCTTCCTTTTTTGCCATAAACACTTATATTTTCACAAATTCCTTTGCAGTGAAAGGGCTAAAATGTAACTATGTTTATGGGGATATTGTATTTGTTTTTGACCTTTCTGTTTTGTTTTATTCTCGTTGCCGTTATTAAACTTGCGTATCTCGGTATAACAACTTTGAAAAAGCCGCCCGCCGTCGAAGAAAAGAAGCCGCCGCCCCCCAAAACCGAGCCGGTATATTATATTGTTGAAAAAAAGCGGACAAGAAAGGCAAACTATTCCGAACCCAAAGAAATAGAGTTTAAAAAATAAAAAAACGGGCGCGCGCCTTAGATAAGGCGCGCGCCCGTGCGGTTTTATTAGTCTTCGTATCTTACAAGGTTTTCCCCGTCCTCCCAAAGGCGCTCCAAGTTATAAAAATCGCGTTCCTCATCGCCGAAAATATGCACTATTACGTCGGCGTAATCGAGCACCGCCCACCTACCTTCGCGTATTCCTTCGCGGCGGCGCGGCGTAAGCGAGTGTTGTTTTTCCAACAGCTCTTCCAAATTTTCGCCCAAGGACTTAACTTGCGTTTTGGACGACCCGCCAGCAACCACAAAATAGTCGCAAAGGCTGGTTTTGTGTTCCACCGCGATATAAACTATGCCCTTCGCTTTCTTCGAGGACAAGTACTCGCAAATTAATAAAGCTTTTTCCTTACTATTCATAACAAATTTTCCTTTAAATATTTATAAGCCCGTTCCGTCATCGGGTAAACGGGTTCCCCCGTCGATTTCAAGTACTTTAACTGATGTTCGAGGGCGGCAAGCAAGCAATTATCAAGCCCGACTTTTAGTTTTGCCCTAAGTTCGCCTATTCCTTCGAAATCTCTGCCTTCTTCCAACAAATCAGCAAGAAAAATCAACTTTTCGAGGTTGGTCATATTCTCTTTCCCGCTCGAATGGTAGCGAATTGCATTCAAAATTCCTTCGTCCTTTATTCCGAACGCCGTTTCGGCAAGATAGGCGCCGCTGTATTGGTGCATGACTGATTCGGGAACGTCGTTTGGCGGAACGAACTTCTTCAATTCCTCCGAATTTAACGGAAGATATTTGGCGCAATCGTGCAGCGCCGCCGCCGTTATTGCGTCTATTTCATAAACGCCCGCCGCACGGCAAAACTCCGCCGCAAGCACAGCTACGCGCACTGTGTGTTGCCAACGCGCTTCCGTAAGATACTTTTTTACGCCCAAAAGCTCGGTAAGCTCATAAAGCTTACGCTTTCGGATAAACAGCCGCACGCTTTCGGGCACAAGCCCTACCGTATCCTCGCCCAAAGCGGCAAGCGTTCTTATGCGCGTTGAGCTGACGGGCTGCCCGACATAACCGAAATTGACGATATCCTTTTTAAAGCGTTTTTGAAACTTCTTTATTTCGCACGAAAGCTCGTCTGCGCTTTCACGCGCACAAACCGCAATGGTCACGCACTTCAAAATTTCATCCGGCTCTCTCCACAGTTCAAAGGTTTTCAACATATCCGCACCGATGATAAAGTACAACTCGTCATCGCTATAAAGTTTTTTAAAGTGCCGACACGTTACATAAGAATAACTCACGCCGCCGCGTTTAAGCTCTGCGTCGGAAACTTCGACGCCGCCAACGCCATCGAACGCAAGGCGGCACATTGCAAGCCTATCCTTACCGCGAGCAGTCATAACTCCTTTTTTGTGCGGTGAAATATTCGTCGGGATAATTATTATTTTATCAAGCCCCAACTTTTCTTTTGCGGCAAAAACGATATTCAAATGTTCCGAATGAACGGGATTGAAAGCCCCGCCGTAAAGTGCTACCTTCATAGTTTATTTTATAAATATCAGTCAATAACTTAGATATGAAAAGATTGAATTTGCCTTTAATATTGGATACTCTTTTTGCCGCCGCGTGCGCGTTTTTGTTGTTTTTTACCGCTATAAGATTCTACACAAAAAGCGCGGCGATAGGTCTTATTTTCGGCGCGTTGGGCGGGGTACTGTTCGGCACGCTTGCCTTTTTGTACATAAGCGGAAAGCAAAGCAAATCGCTTATAATTTCCAAGGACGAAAAGCAAAAGAAACTTCTTGCCTTGCACCTATCGCTATCCCGTGACGACGATATAAAAAGCTTATTTAAAAAATGTTTGGGCGATGACGCCAAAATACGCGGTAAACGGGTCATATGCGGGGGGGTATCGCACTTTTTCAGTTTTAAAATGCAGCCCTTGACCGAAGACGACGTAGCGCGCGTAATCAAGTTTAAGTGCGACGGCGAAAAGAAGATTTACTGTGTAAAATCATCTACCGAAGCGGCAATTCTCGCAAGCAATTTCTCGATTGAGATTGTAGGCATAGACGAGGTGTTTTCAACCTTAAAAAAGAACGAAATGCTGCCCGAAAAATATGTTTACGAAGAGGCAAAAAAGCCAAACATACTCAAAAGAATAAAGCTGCGTTTTTCACGAAAGCTTTGCGCGCCGCTGTTTTGGTCGGGCGCGGCGCTTCTTGCGCTCAGCTACTTCACGTTTTTCCCCATATACTATATTGTGAGCGGCGGAATAATGATTATTCTTTCCGCAGTGGCGTTGGTTTTTAATTGAGCTTGATATGCTCGATATCTTTGCGCTTTGAGGGGCGGTATAACACCGCCTTTCTTCCTATTACTATCACACACTCTGCGGAAAGCCTTGCGGCAAGCTCTCGCCCGATATCTTTCGGGTCGCCCTCTGCGTTTTCCAAGACGTTTATTTTTATAAGCTCGCGTTTTTCAAGACAGTCGGAAAAGCTTGCAAGCATATTTTCACCTATCCCGTCCTTGCCGACTTGCCCTATCGGGGTGATATTTGCTGCAAGGCTTTTTAATTTACTGCGCTGTTTAGAAGTCAACATTTTTTCTCCTTTGATTACGGTATAAAATCAAACTCCACGTCGCCGATAGATACGGTGTCGCTCTCTTTTATACCCATTTCTTTAAGCTTTGAAATTACGCCTTTTTCGCGTATGATTTTTTGGAAATACGCCATAGAGTCCGGGTCGTTTAAAACAACGTTTCTGCAAAGCATATCCACAAGGTCGCCGACGACCACATAAACGTCCCCGTCCATATAAATTTCAAAGCCCAAATTGCCGCTTTTGCGGTATGTGAATTCCTCGTCGATTTCCACCCTAGATACAGGCGGCAAAGTCGAAAGGGTGCCGAATATGCTTGAAATAAGCTCCTCGGTGCCCTCTCCGCTGACAGCGGTTATAGGGCAAATTATATATTTTTTACCGTACTTTTTCTTAAAAGCTTTCAAATTCTCTTCCGCACCGAATACATCGCATTTATTAAGCGCAATTATCTGCGGAAGCACCGCCAATTTTTCGGAATAACCCTTTAATTCCTCGTTTATTTTTTTAAAATCTTCGACGGGGTCGCGCCCTTCCGTTCCCGAAACGTCCACAACGTGAACAAGCATTCGCGTTCTTTCAATATGTCTTAAAAAGTCGTGACCAAGCCCCGCTCCGTCAGCGGCGCCCTCGATAAGCCCGGGTATATCCGCCGCGACAAAAGAATTATCGTAATATTTTACTACGCCGAGGTTGGGAGAAAGCGTTGTAAAGTGGTAGTTTGCTATCTTTGGCTTTGCGGCGGAAATTTTAGAAAGCAATGTTGACTTACCTACGTTAGGGAAACCGATTATGCCCACGTCGGCGATAACTTTAAGCTCCAAGGCAAGCACATGCGGTTCGGTTTTTTCGCCTTTTTGCGCAAAATTGGGCGCATGGCGGCGCGACGTTGTAAAGCGAACGTTGCCTTTTCCCCCTCTTCCGCCCTCTTGAATGAGCTTTTTTTCACCGTCCCCGAACATATCTGCGATGACTGCGCCGCTTTCGAAATCCTTTACGACGGTGCCGAGGGGAACTTTAATTACCACGTCGGCGCCGAATTTGCCGAAGCACTTATTAGAGCCGCCACGCTCGCCGTCGCCGGCAAAATATTTGCTAACATAGCGAAAGGACAGCAAGTCGTTCATACTGCCGTCCGCTTGAATATAGACGTTGCCGCCGTTGCCGCCGTCACCGCCGTCGGGTCCGCACGCGGGTTTACCTTTAAAGGACTTAAACGAATTCATTCCGTCGCCGCCGTCGCCCGATTTAATTGTGATTTTTACTCTGTCGGTAAATAAATTTTTATCTGCCATTTTTTATAAGTTCCGCTATTTCCGCGTTATTTGCTGTTTCATTGAAAAGTTCTATTATCTCCTCTGCCGCAACGCCTCGGTTAAGCTTAGACCTAAGCGCGACGGAAAGCTGCCTTTCTTCGTCGGACAACAGCGACTCTTCACGAGCGGAATAGCTTTTTAAAATATCTATCGCGGGAAATATCCGCTCCGCCGCCAAAATAGGCGAAAGACTTAAAACCGTATTCGCAACGCCGGCGTAATTGAACTCTTGCGGCATAGCTGCAATGACGGTTAAAGAGCCGCCCTCTTCCGCGTTTATTGCGCAGAAAAGATAATTTTTTATATACTCCGCTGGAAGATTTTCATACAATCCTTCCGCAAGAATGATAGCGTTTTTGTTGAGCTCCACACGGCGCTTTGCGTATTCGAACGCAAGATTTGCACGAAAAATATGTTCCTCTTCCGACTTATCGAACGTGGTGTAAAAATAAGTTATATCATCGCTTGATTTAGTAAAATCGGTTATCTCTTCGGGGCGCGCGCCAAGTGTTAAAATTATGACCTCAAAATCACGGTAATTGGCACATATTCCGTGGGCAATCAATTTTATAATAGTTGTTTTTCCACTGTTTGCGGGTGCGGAAATTACCCCTCTTTGCCCAAGCGCTAACGGCGCGAAAAGGTCGATAATTCTAAGCGAAACGTCACCCGAAAGGCGAACGCGCGTAGCGGGATATAAGTGAGTCAAAGCGGAAAAATCTTTTCTTATGCCAACGTCTTGCACGCTCACGCCGTTTACGGTTAAAATCTCGTACGCGCCAACCATATCCGCGCTGTTTTTTCTTCTGCCTTTGCAACAAATTTTATCGCCCAATCGAAGGGAATAGCGCGTTACGAATAACTCGGAAATGAACACCCACTCTTCGCCATAAAGGAAATAGTTTTGTCCGTCCGTATCAAGGTAACCGCAATATTCCTTTTCGGAAAGCAATGTGTACTCGTACGCGCTGTCGTTTACGCTCATATTAAGCTCGGAACGACCGCTTTTCTTTAATGCAACGAAATACTCACGCAGCTCCAAGATATCGGAAACAAGTTTCTCGTCATATCTGTCAGATTTCGGAGGCGCGCCGCGGCGGGATACGGGTGCAAACTCGACTTCCGCACGCGCGATTGATAAAATTGCGTCGATTATTATGCCCTTTTGACCGCTAGTCACATGGGCTTTTACTTCGCGCGCGATTTGACGAACCTCATAAATCGTCATATTGTCAAGCCGCGCTTCTATATTTTCGAGCATTTCAACGCTTTGCATCAGCTTCTCCTTAAAACGACGATTTTGGTTTCGCCGCTCAAATCCGTTCTCGAAAGCTCGATAGAGTTCCCTTCCGCCTCTTCGATAGCATCTTCGTCGAAAAGATTTAAAAACTCGTCAACCTTGTCGATATCAAGCTTGCAGTCCTTGGTGCGGTAGTGCATAGGGATGACTATGTCGGGCATAATTCTGTCAACGTATTCTTTTGCCATTTCGGCGTCGATTGTATAGGTGCCGCCGACGGGAATCAAAAGCACGTTCACGGGCAAAAGCGTTTCTATAAGGTCGGAAGAACATTTTTCGCCCAAATCGCCCAAGTGACAAATATCGATGCCGTCCATTCTAAACTTAAAAATCAAGTTTTCGCCGCGTTTTTTGCCGCGACTTGCATCGTGAAACGATTTTATCGAGTTAATTTCAACGCCGTCGAAATCACAATTATTTTCCTTATCGATAACAACGGGCTTTCCGCCGACGTTTTCGATAAGGTCGTGGTCGCTATGGTGGTGGGAAACCGTGACGACGTCGGCTTCCACTTTCGGCATTTCGTAGCCGACGATTTCTTCGGAATACGGGTCGCAGACGATAGACGTTCCCGTGCTTTCTGTAAGCTTGAAACACGAATGACCGAGGTATTCAATAATCATTTTATCTCTCCTTAGCGGTGATTTCCAAAGTGACGTTTTCACCGCCGCAAGTGTAATTTAACTTAACTTCAACAGACTTTGCGTCGTTCTTGATTTGTATTCTGTCAGTATATACGGGGAAGCTGCCCGAAGCCGCGCCCATACCGAGCGTACAAGAAGTTTCTTGTCCTTGCTTAAAGCGCATAAGCATAGGCACGGAGCCGCGGCGTTCTTGAACGATTTCGCCGTTAGAATACCTTAAAAAGCACTTGTCGCCGTCCAAATCGTAGAAAATTCCAAACCCGTCCCTACCAATATTCAGTTCGCCGTTCGCAGTAAAAAACCCGCCCGCTTTGCCGTTGTTTAAAATAACTTTACATTTCATTTGAATTCACCATTTTCAATTATAACACAAAACCGCAGAAATTACCTCAATTTTTGTACAAAAATATCATCTTTATCGCTGATTTTTTTACCGCCGTCGAAAAGCTCGCGTCCGCGGGCAAGTATATTTTTAAGCTCTTTCTCGTTTTTTGCCGCGATTGCATCTTTAATTTCGGCAAGCGAAGAGATTAAAGACGAGATTTTTTCGCATAAATTTTCGGCATTTTCAAGATACAAAGAAGCCCAAACATTCTCGTCCACGCCCGCGATTCTCGTCATGTCTTGAAAGCTGCCGCCGGTAAAACCGAGGCAGTTTTCCAAATCAACGTCCTTGACGTAAGCGTTTGAAACAACGTGCGCAAGCTGAGAGGTATAAGCTATTTTTCTATCGTGCACTTCGGGGGAACATTCCACAATATACCCAAAGCCCATATCATAAGTAAGCTTGCGAATTATATCAAGCGCGCCTTGATTGGTTTCGTTGTTGCTTGTAATAACCATACTTCTTCCGTCGAAAAGGTCGGCGCAAGCGTTCTCTATTCCGCTGACCTCTTTTCCCGCCATGGGGTGACACCCGACGTAGCTGAAATTGCGGTATTTGCGGCATATTGCCGCATCAATCGGTTTTTTTACGCCGCAAATATCGGCAACGACGGCGCCGTTTTTAAAGGTATTGCTTAAAATGAAGTCTACCGTTGCCTTGTAGGGCATGGCAACGAACGTAACGTCATACCCGTCAAACCCGCTTGCGATTCCGTTGATAATACCGTTAGTTAAGGCATATTCCGGGGGCAACGGCGAAATATCGTATCCGTCTACGGCATAACCCGCCCGCTTTAAAGCCATGCAAATCGAGCCGCCGATTATTCCTAGCCCCGCTACGCAAATTCTCATTTTTTCACCTTTTTTAACATTCACGAAAGATTATAACATAAATTGCAAGCTTGTACAAGAGTTTTTACGAGATAAGTAATTTTCACTTCATATCATTGACAATCGATAAAAAAATTACTATAATAATTAAGAATGAAATTTGAAAGGAGATTTTCTATTTATGAACAAAATGTCCGTTAAGGATTTAAAGGACCTCAAAGGCAAAAACGTTTTGGTGCGTTGCGACTTCAACGTACCCATGAAAGACGGCGTCATAACCGATGAAAACAGAATTCAAGGCGCGCTGCCTACAATTAAGTATCTGCTTGACGCGGGCGCAAAGGTTACGCTTTGTTCGCATATGGGCAAGCCCCACTCTATTTTTTCTGCGGAAGTCAAGCTGAATAAAAAGGATTTGAAGAAAGTTGACGCGGGAGAAACGACAAAGGAAGCCTTGATTGAAAAGGCGAAAAAGGACGAGCCGAAAAAGCTTACCCTTGCGCCCGTTGCAAAAAGACTTAACGAGCTTTTAAACGGCAAGGTTGTATTTGCGACCGACGTTATAGGCGCTGACGCAAAAGCAAAGCGCGACGCTTTGAAAGACGGCGAAGCGGTTCTTTTGGAAAATCTCCGTTTCCATTGGGAAGAAGAAAAGAAAGACGAGGGCTTCTGCAAAGAGCTTGCATACAACGCTGAAATTTACGTTAACGACGCTTTCGGCACGGCGCACCGTTCGCACGCTTCCACCGCCGCTATCGTTGAGTACGGTATAATTAAAACCGCAGTGTGCGGCTTCCTTATCGAGAAAGAGCTTGAAGTTATGGCCGACACGCTTGAAAACCCCAAGCGCCCCTTTGTTGCAATTTTGGGCGGCGCGAAAGTTGCGGATAAGTTGAACGTTATTTCCAACCTTTTGGAAAAGTGCGATACTTTGATTATCGGCGGCGGAATGGCTTACACGTTCTTGAAAGCTAAGGGCTACGAAGTGGGCACCTCGCTTCTTGACGAAGAGAAAATAGAGTATTGCAAAGAGATGATGGCAAAAGCCGAAAAGGCGGGTAAAGAGATTCTTCTTCCCATAGACACCGTTGTAACGACGCACTTCCCCGAGCCTATTGACGGAGAGATTGAAACCGAAATAGTTCCCGCGAACAAGATACCCGCAGACAAAATGGGTATGGATATCGGCAAAAAGACGAGAAAGCTTTACGCAAAGAAAATTAAGAAAGCGAAAGCGGTTATTTGGAACGGACCTATGGGCGTGTTCGAAAACCCCACCCTTGCGCAAGGTACTATAGCCGTTGCGGAGGCTTTGGCGAAAGTTTACGGCAAGTGCACCACCATTATAGGCGGCGGCGACAGCGCGGCGGCAGTTCAGCAGCTTGGCTACGCAGACAAGATGACGCACATTTCGACGGGCGGCGGAGCGTCGCTTGAACTGTTTGAAGGCAAAACTCTTCCCGGCATCGCTTGCTTGAACGAGAAACAATAAATACAAAATTTTACAATATATCCCCCGTTATTTGGGGGATATATTGGGGTCTAACGAATTTTTAGGAGATTAAAATGTCAAGAAAACCTTTTATTGCAGGCAATTGGAAAATGAATATGACCGCAGAGAGCGGCAAGCAGCTAATAACCGAACTTAAACCCCTTGTTAAGGGCGCTAAGTGCGAAGTTGCGCTGTGCGTTCCCGCAATTTTGATACCCGCTATGGCGAAAGCCGTTAAAGGCTCAAAGATAAAGCTTGGCGCGCAAAATGTGCATTGGGCGGAGTCGGGCGCGTACACGGGCGAAATCTCGTGCGAGCAACTTAAAGAGTACGGCGTAAAATACGCAATTATAGGACACAGCGAAAGAAGGCAATACTTCGGCGAAACCGACGAGGGCGTAAACAAGCGCGCGTTGGCTGCGCTTGCAAACGGCATTACCCCCATTGTTTGCGTTGGCGAAACGCTTGATGAGCGTGAAAGCGGCGAAACCGAAAAGGTGCTTACCCGTCAACTTACCGACGGACTTAGCGGAATCGAGGATATAACCAAAGTGGTTATTGCTTACGAACCGGTTTGGGCAATAGGCACGGGCAAAACCGCCACCGACGAGCAAGCGCAAGAAACAATTGCATTCATCCGTAAAAAGCTTGCTAAGCTTTTCGACGCTAAAAGCTCGAAAAAAGTTATCATTCAGTACGGCGGCAGTATGAACGCCAAGAACTGCAAAGGTCTTATGGCTCAGCCCGACATAGACGGCGGGCTTATCGGCGGCGCGTCGTTAAAACTCGACTTTGCAACAATCGTCAATTACGATAAATAAGTGAAAACATAAAAAAACGCGCGGCGGACAAATTGTCCGCCGCTTTTTATAACTTAAATTTCAATACCGTTTTCCGCCAAAATTTCGCGGACTTCTTTTAAAAGACTTTCGCGAGTTTCAAACTCGTGTTTAATCATTTCGTTTTGTTTCTCTATTTGCTTATTTTCAAACTCGATAATTTCATTCTCTTTTGCCGCTGCTTCGTTTTCTTTCTCTATCTCGGCATTTATTTTATCCTCGTTCGGGTGAATTCTGACGTAACGTCTCCAAGAACACACTATCGTAATTGTCCAAATAGCGGCGACAGCCAAAGCGATTACGTCAACCGCAATCGCCCAACCGGCGGTACGCGTCGATTCGTTAATCAAAAGATAAGCTACCGCAACAATCGCGGCTATCAATACGATTACGTTCATTACCGTTCCGCCTATCGGCTTTTTAAGATGTACGGGTTGTCGCAAAAGCTTCGATTCTTTAAGCGGCATATATTCCGGCTCGGCGGGCGGATTATTAAATTCGTTTTCAAGCTGAACCAATCTACTGTAACGCTTCATTGAAGTATCACGCGAAAAGCGCATAGATAAATAGTGAGTTATGTTCGTCCTCGTTCTGACCCGACTTTCCACTTTACCGTCGTTACCGGTAAAACCACGCATAAAACTGCCGTAAGCCGTAACCTTTTCGTCTACGCCCAAAATCTCCTGAGTTTCGTTATAAACTTCGCGCGTGTCTTCAAGTTTCCAGCCGAAAGCGCCGCACTCCGTTATGGTCTCACCCTCCTTTTCGGGCGATACTTGTAAGGTTTTATATTCTTTCATATTCTCCTCCCGCAGCAACAAGTAAGTCATATTTGACTTGAATTGAGTATATTATATCAAGTCACATACGGGTTGTCAAGTCACATTCGACTTAATTTGCATATAATATTCGTATGAATTTTGCGAAACGACTGAGGGAACTTAGGGAAGAAAAAGGGTTCAGTCAAATGACACTTGCGAGAGAAACGGGGATAAGCCAATCTTCTATTGCCCGTTGGGAACTTGAAAAAGCCGAACCCACCGCGTCCGCGCTTGTTACCCTTTCAAAATATTTTAACGAAAGCGTTGATTATCTACTCGGACTAACGGAATAATAAAGCCGATACTGCCCCGCGCAAAAATTGCGCGGGGCGAATTTTTATAATATGATAAGTTGTTTCACTTGCTAAAAAGAATTAACTGAGCTATAATTAAAGAAAAAATTTCAGAGGCAATTTATTATGAAGAAAACCCCTTATGCGATAATTATTATGGACGGATACGGTGTGGCGCCCGCTGGTGACGGCAACGCAATTACCTTAAACGGCAGTAAAAACGTAAACGCGCTTATAAAGACCTACCCCTCCGCCACCCTCGGCGCGAGCGGAATGTGCGTCGGGCTTCCCGACGGGCAGATGGGCAACAGCGAGGTCGGGCACTTGAATATGGGCGCGGGCAGAATTGTTTACCAAGACTTGACAAAGATAACCAAAGCTATTGCCGACGGTGATTTTTTTGAAAACCCCGCGCTTATCAAGGCAATGGACAACGCAAAAAAAGGCGGTAAAAAGCTGCACCTTTACGGACTTTTATCGGACGGGGGCGTACATAGCCATGTGACGCATATTTATGCCCTTTTGGAAATGGCGAAACTTCACGGGCTTAAAGATGTATTCGTTCACTGCTTTATGGACGGCAGAGACGTGTCCCCCACCTCGGGCGCGGACTTTATCCGCAAGCTTCAAGCCGAAATAGATAAAATCGGCGTAGGCAAAATCGCCTCGGTCTGCGGAAGATATTACGCAATGGACCGCGACAATAATTGGGACAGAATAGAGCTTGCTTACGATATGCTGACGCTTGGTACGGGCAATAAGACAACCGACCCCGTTGCCGCAGTCGAAGAGAGCTATAAAGCGGGCGTAACAGACGAGTTTATCAAACCCACCAAAATTTACGAGAACGGCAAACCCGTAGGACTTATAGAAAAGGGCGACAGCATAATTTGCTTTAACTTCCGCCCCGACCGAGCAAGACAGATTACGCGCGCGATTTCCCAAAAAGAGTTTGCAGTGCCCAAGGGCACGGCGTTTGAAAGGAAAACGGGATATCTTGCCCCCACCTACGTTTGCTTTACGGTTTACGACAGCGAGTTCAACGGTCTTGATATCGCATTCCCCAAGACGAGCTTGGACAACACATTGGGCGAATACCTTGCAAAGCTTGGCAAAAAGCAGCTTAGAATTGCCGAAACCGAGAAATACGCGCATGTAACGTTCTTCTTCAACGGCGGCGTGGAAACGCCGAACGTTGGCGAACAGCGCGACCTTATCCCCTCGCCCAAGGTTGCAACCTACGATTTGCAGCCCGAAATGAGCGCGTACCTTGTAACCGATAAGGTTTTGGAAGAGCTTGACAGCGGCGAGTTTGACGTGATGATTTTGAACTTTGCAAACTGCGATATGGTAGGGCACACGGGCGTTATACCCGCGGCGGTAAAAGCCGTAGGCACCGTTGACGAGTGTGTGAAGAAAGTTTGCGACAAAATACTTGAAATGGGAGGCAGCGCACTGCTTACAGCCGACCACGGCAACGCAGACAAGCTTTTAACCGAGGACGGCGCGCCGTTTACGGCGCACACCACAAGCCCCGTTCCCGTCGTATTGGTAAGCAACGAATACAAAAACGTTACGCTCCGCACGGACGGCGTGCTTGCAGACCTTGCGCCTACACTACTCACGGTTATGGGCTTGCCCGTTCCCAAAGAGATGACCGGCAAAAGCTTAATAAAGTAAAAAAGAACGCGGCGGACATTGTGTCCGCCGCGTCTTGCTTGTCTACAAGAGAAAAGGTTGTCTGTTTTTTAATATTTGTTTTTGCAGCAAGCAATAATTATATTATAATAGAGTGTTACTCTTTTGTCAAGCATAAAATAGAGTATTACGCTATATTATTTTATATGATAACAAGCAAAGACATACAACAAAGACTTAGGGAAGCCATAAAATCAAGCAACTATTCACAAAAGGAAATTGCGGAGCTGTTAAACATTCACCCGACATCCGTTAATAAGTATATGCGCGAGAATACTTTTCCCTCGATTGAAACTTTTGCTAACCTATGTAAAATACTTGACGCTTCCGCAGACGAAATATTGGGGCTTAAAGATTAGGCGTTTTTAATTGCCTAATTTTTTTATTTGAAATATAATAATAAAGTGCTTATAAAAGATAAAGAGAAATTCTTTACAAAAACTTATATAGTGTGCATATGCGCAATTTTTTGTTGCCTTTTATGGGGTAGCGCTTTCCCTTGCGTCAAAATAGGATATAAGCTGTTTGAAATAGATACCAAAAACGTGCCATCGCTTATGCTGTTTGCGGGAACGCGCTTTACGCTTGCGGGCGTGTTCGTAATTGCTTTCGGCAGTGTTATAAAGCGCAAGTTTCTTTTGCCGAAAGCCAAAAATTTGTGGCGCGTAGGGCTTGTAAGTCTTTTTCAAACCGTTTTGCAATACACCTTTTTTTACATAGGGCTTGCAAATACGGCGGGCGTTAAGGCCTCTGTTTTAAACGGCTTGGGCGTATTTTTTACGATAATTGCCGCATGCTTTTTATTCCGCACGGAAAAGTTCAACCTTATAAAGCTTTTGGGCTGTATTTTGGGCTTCGGCGGAGTAATTTTAATTAATTTGGGCGGCGATTTCACCTTTTCCTTTACGCTTTTGGGCGAGGGGTTCGTTATATTTTCGGGTTTAAGCGCGGCGGTTGCGGCGGGGCTTGTCAAGATATTTTCAAAACACGAAGACACCACGGCACTGTGCGGATATCAGTTCTTTTTCGGCGGAATAATTCTCGTTATAATAGGCATTAGCTGCGGCGGCTCTATCCCGCATGTAGACGTCGGCGCGGCGTTTATGCTTATCTACCTCGCCTTTTTATCCGCGTGCGCGTTCACCCTTCAAGGCGTGCTATTAAGGTATAACCCCGTTTCAAAAGTTGCGGTTTTTAAAAGCACAAATCCCATTTTCGGCGCGGTGTTTTCGCTTTTAAACCCGTACGAAGCGGATAAATCTTTAAGTTGGTTTACCTTGCCCGCGCTTGCCCTTGTCTGCTTGGGAATATTCGTAATAAATAAATTCGGTGAGAGAAAGCGCAAAGAAATTACCGAAATGCCGCAAACCGAGAAAAATAACGAAAATTCGGAATAAAAAATTTGATTTTTTATGCGTTTTTGATTGAAAAACGCTATGCGGTGTGTTATAATTATTCGGTAAATTCAATTTGAGGTTTATTATGTATTTAGCTAATTTATTGGCAGAAGGCGGCATGAACGACGCCACATATGCAGCCTATTGGGCAATAATGATTATCTGCCTTGTGGTAGTTTTTCTTGCTGCACTCTTCGCAATTATTCTTGTTTTGTTCCAAAAGAGCAATTCCGACGGTATTCAAGGCATAACCGCTTCAAGCGAAACTTTCTACGGCAAAAATAGGGGCCGTTCGATTGAAAGCAAGCTTAAAAAATGGAGCTGGATAGTTTTGGGCGTTATCGGCGTTCTTTCCGTGGTTGCTTATATCATTCAGATAATAGCACCGTAACAAAATAAATTACGAAGGCGGCTTTTAGTCGCCTTTATTTTTTTAGTAAATATGGACAATAGATATATTAAAAACAAAAAAGACAAAAAGTTTACGGGCACGGTGCAAGGCAGCGACAAGGGCTACGCCTTTATTGTTCCGGACTATGATTACGGGCACGATTTTTTTGTGCCACGCCACTCCGTAAACGGGGCTTACCACGGCGACAAAGTGCTTGCCGCGCACGTTTACGGCACCAAGGACGAAGCGTATATCGTGAAAATTTTAGAGCGCGGAAGTCAGCTTATAATAGGCACTTTCGAGCGCGAAAAAAGCCGCGCCTTGGTCTATCCCGACAACCCGCGCGAGCCTCAAGTTTTTATTCCGCTTGCCGCCTCGCTTGGAGCAAGAAACGGAGAAAAGGTTGTTTGCAAAATTACGACTTACCCCAAAAACAAAGCGCCCGGGGGCGAGGTTTTGGAAGTTTTGGGCGAAAGCGGAGAGCTTGAAGCCGAGGAGCTTTCGATTATCCGTTCCTATTCTTTGGAAGAAGAATTTCCCGAACCCGCGCTTGTAGAAGCGCGCAAAGTTGCCGCGGAAAAAGTTGTTTTAAACGGGCGGGAAGATTTCAGAAACAAGCTTATAATAACGATTGACGGCGAGGACACGCGCGACATAGACGACGGCGTTTCGTTGGAGCGAAAGGGTAAAAATTTTGTGCTTGGCGTGCACATTGCGGACGTAAGCCATTACGTAAAGTCGGGAACCGCGCTCGATAACGATGCGTACGGACGCGGAACAAGCGTATACTTCCCCGACCGTGTTTTGCCTATGCTGCCGAAAGAGCTTTCCAACGGCGCGTGCTCGTTAAACGAGGGCGAAGACAGATACGCTTTAAGCTGTATTATGACTTTTACGCCCGATGGCGAGCGGCTTGATTATAAAATTTGCAAAAGCGTTATAAATAGCCGCCACCGCACCACATACGCGGAGATTACAGCCGTGTGCGAGGGCGATAAAGAAAAATATCCCGACTTGGTTGAGGTTGTGGGCGACATGAAAGCGCTTTGCATTGCAATGGAGCGGAGGCGCGAAAGGCTTGGCAACGTGAACATTGACGTTAAAGAGGCGCATATTTATGTAAACGACAACGGCGAAATAGTTATTCCGCCCGCCGAGCGCTCCATATCGCAGCGGATAATAGAGCAGTTTATGATTTCCGCAAACGAAGCCGTTGCCGAGTTTTTGCAAAGCAAAGGCGCGCCTTGTCTGTACCGTATTCACGAACAGCCCGCTCCCGAAAAGGCAAGCACGTTTTTCGCCTTTTTACGCGATTTGGGCGTAAAAGTAAGATATGCCGGCGACGATTTGGCGCCCGCCGACTTTCAACGCATTTTGAAATCCGTCGAGGACAAGCCGTTTTCTTCGGTAGTGAATAAGGTTATGCTTAGGTCGATGCAAAAGGCGCGGTATTGCGAGGAAAACAAGGGGCACTTCGGGCTTGCTTCAGAGTGCTATTGCCACTTCACTTCCCCCATTCGCCGCTATCCCGATTTATTCGTACACCGCGCGATAAAGGCTGTTTTGAGCGGCGAAAAGTTTGCAAAACTTGAAAGCTTTGCCCGTGCCGCGGGCGTTGACTGTTCCGCGCGAGAGCGCGTAGCCGACGAGTGCGAAAGAAAGGTTGACGATTTGTACAAGCTGTACTTTATGGCCGAAAGGCTTGGCGAGGAATACGACGCGGTTATTTCGGGCGTGACGGCGTTCGGAATTTTTGCCGAACTTGACAACACCGTAGAAGGTTTTATACCGCTTGAAGATTTGCCGAACGACAGCTACGCCTATTATGAGGAAAAGTTTACTTTGGCGGGTTCGCAATACTCGTTCAAGCTTGGCGGCAAGGTAAGAATTAAGGTTGCCGACTGCGACCTTGGCAGAATGCGAGTGATATTTAAACTTGCTTTTTTACGGCAATGAGGATATAATTGAAGTTATGAAGCAAATTGCTTACAACAAGTACGCCCTTTACGAATATTTCGTTTTGGAAAAATACGAGGCGGGAATAGTTTTGGATGGCGCGGAGGTCAAGCAGCTTAGGCAAGGCAACTGCAATTTAAAGGACAGCTTTTGCCTTCTTCGCGGGGGAGAGCTGACCTTGAAAAATTTGCATATTCCCGTTTACGATAAAGCGGGGGCGTTTTCTTCGAGGGACAGCAAGCGCGACAGAAAGCTTTTGATGCACAAGGCGGAAATTGCGCGGCTTGCGGGCAAGGTTAACGAAAAAGGCTACACCATAGTTCCGCTTGCGCTGTATTTTTCGGACGCGCTTGTTAAAGTTGAGATTGCTCTTTGCAAGGGCAAGCAGAATTACGACAAAAAGCGCACAATTGCCGAAAGGGACCAAAAGCGCGCTTTGGATAGAGAAATTAAAAATTACAGATAAAGTTAAGCGCGCTTTTTGATTTTGCACGCGCGACAGCACGATATTGCGAAAGAGTTCGGCAAAACCAATTTCGGCGCTTTGGATAGGGAAATAAAGAATTACAGATAAAGTTACTTACGAGGTTTTACAATGAAAAACTATAAATTAGACACACTTTGCGTACAAGCCGGATATTCCCCGAAGTCCGGCGAGGCAAGAATACCGCCGATAACGCAGTCCACTACATACTTTTATCCCAAAACGCAGGAAATGGCTGACTTATTTGATTTGAAGAGCGACGGATACTTTTACACTCGCCTTGCAAACCCCACCGTCGCCGCGTTCGAAGGAAAGGTTGCCGCGTTAGAGGGCGGCGCTTGTGCGATAGGCTGTGCCTCGGGAATGTCCGCCACCTCGCTTGCGGTTTTCACCGTTGCGGGCGCGGACGACAATATTTTGTCGTCGTCGGCGGTATACGGCGGCACTTACAATTTGTTTTCCACCACGTTGCCCAAGCTTGGCATAGAGTGCAGATTTTTCGACCCCGACGCACCCGCCGAGGAGATTGAAAAACTGATTGACGGCAACACCAAAATGATTTTTACCGAAACGGTTGCCAACCCATCTATCGTAGTCCTCGACTTTGAAAAAATTGCGAAAATAGCTAAAAAGCACAGCGTTTTATTTGCGGTTGACAACACACTTGCAACGCCCATACTGTGCCGTCCAAAGGAATGGGGCGCGAATCTTGTAATTCACTCCTCTTCAAAGTATCTTGACGGACACGCGGCGGCTTTGGGCGGCGTTATCGTTGATTTGGGGAATTTCGACTATAAAGGAAATAAGCGTTACCCCTCTTTCAACAAGCCGGACGAAAGCTATCACGGACTTGTTTATGCGGATTTGCCGGTAGCGTTCGGAACAAAGTGCCGCGCGCAAATGATACGAGACCTCGGCGCGATTATGAGCCCGCAAAACGGATTTATTTCGTACATAGGCTGCGACACGCTTGCGCTTAGAATGGAAAGGCACAGCGCGAACGCAAAGAAGGTTGCGCTATACCTTAAAAACCACCCGAAAATAGAGTGGATAAATCACCCTTCGCTTCCCGATAACAAGTACCATAAGCTTGCGATGAAGTATATGCCGGACGGACAAGGCGGAATGATGAGCTTCGGCATAAAGGGCAGCGCCGAAAAGTGCGCGACATTTATGGAAGCATTAAAGCTGATTACACAAGAAACGCACATTGCCGACGTAAGAAGCTGCGTACTTCACCCCGCTTCGACAACTCACAGACAGCTTTCCGAAGAAGATTTGAAAGCGGCGGGCGTGCCGCACAACCTAATAAGGCTTTCTGTGGGAATCGAAAACGCCGACGATATTATCGCCGACTTAGAGCAAGCTTTGGAGAAAGTTTAATGCCTATTGTAATTGACAAGGACATACCCGCATATAAAATTTTAACGGGCGAGAGAATTTTCGTTATGGATAAGGAACGGGCGGTTGCGCAGAATATCCGCCCTATTGAGATTGCGATTTTAAACCTTATGCCTACGAAAGAAACGACGGAAACGCAGTTTATGCGGCTGTTGTCCAACTCGCCGTTACAAGTGAACATAACGCTAATTAAGACCTCTTCCTACAATGCGACGCACGTTGACAAAAGTCATTTGGATAGGTTTTACAAAACTTACGATGAGATTAAGGGGCAAAAGTTCGACGGAATGATAATAACGGGCGCGCCCCTTGAAAATATGCCGTTTGAAAAGGTTGCGTATTGGAAAGAACTTAAAGAAATTTTCGATTGGACGAAAAGCAACGTTACCTCTACCATTTTTATTTGTTGGGGTGCGCAAGCGGCGCTGTATCATTTTTACGGGATAAAAAAGCATCCGTTAAAGGAAAAATGCTTCGGCATATTTGCGCATCAGCGAATACGCGACGGCGTGGCAGAGCCGCTTATGCGCGGGATTTCGGACGAGTTCCATATGCCGCACTCCCGCCACACTATAATTTACGCAAAGGACATTCTGCACATAAACGGACTGAAAATTCTTGCTTATTCGAAAAAAGCGGGCGCGTCGATAATCAAAAGCGTGGACAACCGCCAAGTGTTCGTTACGGGGCACATGGAATACGATAGGTTTACGCTTAAAAACGAGTACGAGCGCGACAAGGCTGCGGGGCTTGGCACAAAGCCGCCCGTAAACTATTTCGCGGACAAGGACTTGACGGAAGTTAAGATGATTTGGAGTTCCACTGCAAATCTTTTCTACATAAATTGGCTGAACTATTACGTTTACCAAGTTACGCCGTACGATATCACGACTATAGACGACAATAAATAAAAAAAGCCCTCGGCGCGGTCGCGCCGAGGGCTTTTAAAATTTAATCGAAATCTTTATATGTCATCTGCAAGGTAACCTCAACCTCTTCGTTGCCGCGCCAAACGGTAACAACTATCGTATTCCCTTCCCGTGCCGATAACAACGTATCGTTTAAGTGATAAAGACGGGTCACGTCCATATCTTCAATCACGGTTTCGCCGTCAGTGATTTTTATGTGGGTGATTAAATCTCCCCTTTCCAAACCGTAGCAGCCTTTTGCTACGCTTATCTTTTCGTTGATAGCTAACCTTTCGCCGTCCCAAGTTGACAAGCTGCCTTTCGACTCAACCTCGATTTTACTGCTTACATTGTTGCTTAAACTGTCGCTTTCCAACTCGGCTTTCGTAAAGTCGCCCTCCACGGTGAAGTGCGCGCGGGATAATCTCGGGTTAGACGCATTGAAAGTGCTTTCCTTCATAAGCGGGAAAAGCCGCCTTACCACGCTTGCGGGGATTGCGTAGCCCATACCCTCAATACCTTCCTCGGCAGTTTTCGAATTGACGAGCGCAACAATTTTCCCTTCGCGGTTAAACAAAGCCCCGCCCGAGTTGCCCTCGTTTATGGCTGCGTCGGTACGGATAACCGAATAATAACGCACAAAGTTATTGCTTTGAGGATATCTTTCGGAAATGTTAAGCGGAACTTCTTCCCTATCCTTTGTGACGAAACCGCGGGTCGCAGACATTCCGCAACCTTCCGCGTTACCGATAGTGTAAACCTCTTCACCGAGGTAAATATCGTCGTCGGTTACAAATTCAGCCGCCTCCGCCGCGCTGTTTTTCAAAAGCTCGCTGCCGGTAACCTTTAAAAGCGCCACGTCGTAAGTTATCGACGCGCCGACGACCGTTGCGTTGAATCTGTTATCCTCGTCGTTATAGTCCAAATCTTGACCGTAAAGATAAAGGTAAACGGTATCCGCGAAGTGCGTACCGTAAGCCGCGTCGTTATAAATTACATGGCAGTTTGTAAGAACGTAAGCGTCGCCCTTGTCTTTATCCAACTCGACGATAACGCCCGAGCCAAGCGAGGTATACGATTTGTTAAACTGAGCCGCAACCGAAACCGCTGACCTAAGCGAACGGTTTATGCTTGCTTGCAAGCTGAAAGCCTCTTCCAATTCCGACGAAGTATAGCCGAGGTAATCATGCAAAAACTGTTCTACGGTGTAATCCTCGCCGTGTATAGATTTGGCGAGTTCGTAATAATCATACGCGGTGGCGTTTTTGCCGTCTACGCCGTCCCTACCGCTTGTACCGAGCGGTAGCGAACAGCCGCAAAGCAGCGCTGTCGTAAACAAAAAGGTTGTAGCAATTATAGCAAAAAATTTCTTCATATCGTTCCTTTAATCAGAGTTTTACGCCGTTTTTGACGAGAAGTTCCCTTGCGGTATCGACGCTGTCGTTGCCCGTCAAATTCTTTACGGGCGCAAATTCCTTATCGCGTTCCACCTCGTAGGCAAGGCAACTGCCCATATACTTTACCATATCCACGATAAGCGTTTCAAACTTATAACCGCAAGGCTGACAAGGCGTCACTCTTTCCCCGTCCTCCATATGCGCAATGGCTTTTTCCGCAAGGTGATAGGGAAGTCTGCCAGATAAGGTAAGGTTCAAATCGTGAACGTTGAAAAGGTAGTTCAAGGTTACGCCGAAGCGGTAAACAAGCTCTCCCTTTTTGGTCTTGTTTTTTAAATCGGCGGGAATTTCGAAGTACTCCAAAACGGTGGGCTTGCCGTCCTCGTTGCAGATAACGCCGACTTTTTCGTCGGGGCTGACTTTGGACACTACCTTTGCGCCGCAACGGCACTGCTTTAAAATAGTCGCGCCGATAAACGCGGGGTCGCACATTTTCTGCAACACGTTGTCAACGCTGTAAACGTTAAGCCACTCTATATTTTCGCGCTCCAAAACCCGTGCAAGTCCGCTGTTGACAAGCGACGAGTACCACCCGCCGTTGCCGTTCGGGGCAAGCGAAACTCGGTTTTTTCTGTCAAGAAAAACTTTACCGTCAAAGTCGCAAGTAGGCGCAACGTCTTGAATATAAAAGTGAATCAAACCGTCGGGGTAACCGAAATATTTGTTTTCTTGGAAAAACTTAACGGTTTCTTCGTTGTTTTGAACGCTCGTCATTATGAACAGATGAAAATATCTTCCCGTCTTTTCCACAACCGAAAAAACGTTATTCATCTGCAACTCGAAAATAGACAGCGTACGCGTTAACCCTATATTGAAAGTACCCTTAGGGCCGTTAAAGCCCAAGCGTGAGCCTTGCCCGCCCGCAAGCAGTACCGCGGCAACCTTACCCTCGCGCAAGAAATTCAAGCCTACGCTTTCGAATTGAAGTCTGCGCCGTTTGATATCCTCGACTGTCACCGCGCCGATAGGCGTTATTTTACCTATTTTTTTCGGCGCCTTATCAAGCTTTTTCAACACGGAAAAGTTCGTATTGTCGATATCTGTTAAAAGCTGAGATTTATCCGGTTCGGAAAGTTCGTCGTAATATTTTAAAAGATGCGCTTGCCCACGCTCTTCCAAATAAGTTTTTGCCAATTTGTAATCCATATTAAAACCTTAATGTGAAAATTGTATAACGGTTTAGTTAAAATAAGTTTTAATTATTATATATTATAGTAAAATCAAAGTCAATATATTTGGCAAATTTGACATTATGCTCCTAAATGCCGCCGAAAATTTGTTAAATTTATGTGAATCTATTGAAAATCGCCGAAGAATGTTGTATAATATATAAATGAAAATAAGTATAGTCCGATAAGGAGGGAAAAATATGTTTTGTACGGAATGCGGAGAAAAATTAACGCTTATGTTTGCCAGCGGCGAAGGGCTTGTACCCTATTGCAAAGCTTGCGGGCAATTCAGATTTGCGCAGTTCGCAACGGCTGTGAGCATGGTCGTAACAAACAGAAATAAGGATAAATTTTTGCTTGCAAAACACAAGGGGCAAGAAGATTACATTCTTTTTGCGGGATATATTAAAAAGGGCGAAACGGCGGAAAAAGCCGTAACGCGCGAGTTCAAGGAAGAAACAAAGCTGAATACGGTTAAATATAAGTATATGTACTCCCGCTATCACGAGCCGAAAAACGTGCTTATGCTCGGCTACCTTTCTATGGCGGAAGAAGGCGAGCCGGTGATTGACGAAAAGGAAATAGAGGACGTGAAGTGGTTTTCGTTTGACGAGGCTTTGGAAGCAATAAAAAAAGATTCGACTGCCGAAGCGTTTTTAAAAAGCGCTTTGACCGAAATAAAAAACTTTAAGTGAGGTAAATAATGAAATTATTGGTTACAACGGGCGGCTGGATTGGCATAGGAGTTGCCATTGCCGTAGTTCTTATTATCGTTATTTGGGCGATAGCAACTTACAACAAGTTCGTAAGCTTGGGCACAAACTGCGACGATGCGTTTTCGGGCATAGACGTATATCTTAAAAAGAGATACGACCTTATCCCCAACCTCGTAGAAACGGTTAAGGGCTACGCCAAACACGAAAGCGACACCTTTGCAAAGGTAACCGAAGCGCGCGCCAAGGCAATGAGCGCTACCACCGTAAGCGAAAAAATTGCGGCGGATAAAGAGCTGACAACCGTTTTACAAGGTTTCAGAAGGGTAACCGAAAACTATCCCGAGCTGAAAGCCAACACCAACTTCCTTGATTTGCAAGCTCAACTAAGAAACATCGAAAACGAGCTTGTAAACGCAAGAAAGTATTACAACGCTTGCGTAAGGGAACTGAACAAGAAAATTAAGTCCTTCCCCTCCCTCATCATTGCAAAATGCATGAAAGCCGAACTGCGCGAATTCTTCTCGGTGGAAAATCCCGAAGAAAGGCAGAACGTTAAAGTACAATTCTAAATTTTATATGGAAAGGTTAACGGCGCGATTGCGCCGTTACTTCGTGAAAGGGAAATATGAAAAAGTTAAAATTACAGCCGTGTATTATCGCGCTTATTATCTTGCTGTTATCGGTAACGTGCTTGGCGGCGGGGTTCGGATTTACCAAAACGGCAAGCGCGGAAACAAGACGCAGCCAGCGCCTTTATAGCCACCCTTATTTATCGCGCTACGCCGTTGAAATGGACATTAAAAGCGACCGTTCTATAGCCGTAACCGAGGATATAACCGTATACCACTATAACAATACGGGCTTTATCCGCGATATACCCGTCAACGGCGGAGAAATAGTTAAAAACGTTTCCGTGTGCGAGGTAACCGGCGGAACCGTTTCGTCCGTTTATTACGACGTTTTCGTTGAGGACAGCGCTTTTGTGTCAATCGATATCGGCGACATGAGGTATAAAAATGACGAACACACCTATCGCATAACATACGACTATATTCTTACAAAATCGCAAGAAGGCAAAAACACCATTGCCCTTACCCCTATAGGCACGGGCTGGGATTGCGAAATTACCGATATTTCCGTAGTTATAAAATTACCCGAAGGCTACATAGACGACAGCGTAAGTTGCTTCTATCAGTCTATATCGGGTAAAGTCGAAACAGTTGAAACCGATACGGAGATAATCGACGGCAGAACGGTAATCAGCTTCGTTGACGATGAAAACGTTATTTTAAACTATGCATTAAGGTTTGATTTGCAATTCGAAGAGGGCGCGCTTACCGCTTACTTCGATTTTACGCCATACTACTTTGTTATTGTTGCGGCGGTTATTCTTGCGATAGTGCTTGCGCTTAAATTTTTGGCGTTCAATAAGCGTACGCTTACGCCCGTGGTCAACTTCGAAGCTCCCAATAAGATGAGCCCTATGTTAATGGGTAAGCTGATTGACGGTAAAATAGACGCAGAAGATATAACATCGATGATATTTTATTGGGCGGATAAAGGCTACCTTAAAATAAATTTAGACGACCAAAAAGACCCCGCGATTATTCGCATAGTGAAAGCTTTACCGCAAGATGCGCCCGATTACGAGCAAATTATGTTTGCGGAATTGTTCAACGGACAAGACGCGATAAAGCCGAGCTTTTTAAAGTACAAGTTTTACCGCACGGTTGACAAGGTTACCCATATGGTTGACAGCCGTACCAAGGGGCTTTACGAAAGGTCAAGCATAATAATTTCATTCGTGCTTGCTCTTATTGCCGGACTTATGCTTGGACTTACTCCGCTGATACTTGCGCTGACGCAGGTTTCATTGACGTTTACCATTCTTGCTCCGTTTGTGGCTATGGTGCCGATGTTTTTCCCATATGTATTCTGTATGGGTTTGGTAAACAATAAATTCAAGTCCAAGAAAGGCGTTAAAATCGGTTTTATTTGCGCGGCTATCGGCATAAGCGCATTTACGACTTTGTTTTATACTCTTTTCGTTCCGTCCTTCCTTATAGGAATTATTCCGAAGATTTTGCTGTGCGCAATAACAAGCGCAACTATGTGCTGCTCCACAATGATAATAAGCAGAACGAAGAGTTATGTAGAACAGCTTAACGAAATAGTAGGCTTTAAGCAGTTTATTGAAAAAGTAGAAAAGGATAAACTTGAAAAGTTGCTTGAAGAGGACCCGCAATTCTTTTACCATATCTTGCCTTACGCGCAAGTTTTGGGAGTATCTTCTCAGTGGGAAGATAAGTTTGAGAATATTACGGTGCAACCTCCTCAATGGGCTACTTGCTCTACCGCGGATACTCTGTTGAACTTCTATATTTTGAATAGAATTATGCACGTTTCCATGTCAAGCATGACTACAAATATGGTATCCCGCCCCTCTTCGTCGGGTGCGTCCGGCGGCGGACACGGAAGCTTCGGCGGTTTCTCGGGCGGCGGTCACGGCGGTGGCGGCGGCAGATTCAGATAAACGTAATAAAAGCATTTTAAAAGCGGACGGCAATTAAGCCGTCCGCTTAAATATTTATTTAATTTGCCGCTGTATTCGTTTACCGTACGTCACAAAAAACAAGCGTGCAAATAATTTCTATTCTGCTTCTACCGTTACTTTTATTTTTACGGAAATTCCTTCCAAAAGCTTCAAGTCTATATCGTATACGCCCAAGGTCTTAATGGGCGCGGGCAGTAAAACTTTCTTTTTATCTATATCATAGCCCGCATCTTTCAACGCGTCGGCTATGTTTGCGCCCGTAACCGAACCGAACACCTTGCCCGCTTGCCCCGCTTTGATTTTAACGGTAAAATTCTTACCCTCGATTTCCTTTGCAAGGGCGCGGGTAGCTTTGATTTCCTCCGCCTTGTGGTACTCCGCCGCAGAGTTCTTTTGCTTTAAATCGTTTAATTTGGAGGCGGTTGCAATCTCTGCAAGCCCTTTCTTTATTAGGAAGTTGCGCGCGTAACCTTCGTTAACGTCAACCACTTCCCCTTTTTTGCCTTGTCCTTTTACGTCTTGCAACAATATAACTTTCATATGCATACTCCTTTTATATATTTTAACTCTACGCGGGCAGTTTGTCAAGAGCGATGAATATTTAAAGCGTTTCGGCACAAAATAAATACGGAGGTAATTTTATGGAAAAGGTAAATTACGATATAGCTTGCGACGTTGCTACTTGCAAGTACAACCACTGCGGTTGCAACTGCACGCTTGAGCACATCAAGGTCGGCTGCTCTTGCAATCAAGTAGATTGCACTTGCTGCGAAAGCTATTCCGAAAAGGTCTAACATATAGCCTTAAAAGACGGCGGAAGTTTTTCTTCCGCCGTCTGTTTTACTTATTGAAACTGTCTTTAAGCGAAACGATTTCGGACAAAACAAGTCCGTTATCTGTCGCTTTTTTATAATATCCCGTGCGCATAAGCTGGAAAGGCTTATCGTCCTCGCTTTCCGCAAGATAAGGCTCCGCCTTGCCGTAAAACTTCTTCAAGCTGTTTTTGTTCAGTCTTTCGGCGTAATCTTGGTCGGGGTATTCCTCGTCGTTTAAAAGCGGCTCGTACTGCCTAAACTCCGCGTCCATGCCGTACTTGCAGTCAACCCACTGCACAACTCCCTTAGCTTTTATATCGCTAACGACGTTGCTGCCGCTTCTTGTTTCGGGAAAATAGGTACAGAAAATTTCTTCGACCTCTCCGTTTGAATTAAGCTTAACGTCGTCACAGCGAACAATATACGCGCCCTTTAAACGAACCGTGCCCCCCTTTTGCAACCGCTTATACTTAGGCGGCGGATTCAAAGAAAAATCGTCCCTATCGATATATACGCTACCCGTAAACTTAACGTGGCGCGTACCGCCGTCCTCTTTGGTCGGGTTGATTTCAAAGTCAAGCTCTTCTTCGCCCGTATAGTTTGTTACCGTAAGTTTTATGGGGTTAATAACCGCCATAGCACGCTCAGCATTTGCGTTCAGTTCATCGCGTATACAGCTGTCAAGCTGAGCTTGGCTGACAACCGAATAAGCCTTTGCAACGCCCACGTCGGCGCAGAATTTTTTAAGCGCCGTAGGCGGTACGCCGCGGTTCTTCAAGCCCATTATAGTAGGCATACGCGGGTCGCCCCAACCGTCTACAAGCCCCTCGTCCACAAGCTTTTTAAGGTAGCGCTTGGACATAAGCGTGTTGGTAATATTAAGCCTTGCAAACTCTATTTGGCGCGGTCTTGGCTCGGGGAAGCCCGCCTTCTCCACAAACCAATTATATAAGGGGCGGTGATTTTCAAACTCCAACGAACATAATGAGTGCGTTATCCCCTCTAATGCGTCGGATACGGGGTGCGCAAAGTCGTACATAGGATAGATGCACCACTTATCGCCCGTGCGGTAGTGCGGCACGCGCGCTATGCGGTAAATTATGGGGTCGCGCATATTTATGTTCGGCGACGACATATCTATTTTAGCCCTTAAAACCTTGGCGCCGTCGGGGAATTTACCCGCCTTCATTTCGCGGAAAAGTTTTAAGTTTTCTTCAACGCTCCTATTGCGGTATGGCGATTCCTTGCCCGCCTCCGTCAAAGTGCCGCGGGTTGCCGTAATTTCTTCGGCGGATAAGTCGCAAACATATGCATTGCCGTCTGATATATACTTTTCGGCAATTTCGTAAAGCTTGTCGTAATAGTCGGATGCAAACACAAGCTTATCGTACTCGAAACCAAGCCATTTAACCGCGTCCACTATTGAATTGACGTACTCGTAATCCTCTTTGGCGGGGTTGGTGTCGTCCATGCGAAGGTTCAACGTGCCGTGATACTTTTCCTTAACGCCGAAATTTATGCACATAGCCTTAACGTGCCCTATGTGCGGGTAACCGTTAGGCTCCGGCGGAAAACGAACGTGAATTTCGTTGCCCGTACTCTCGAACTTGCCCGCTTCCAATTCCTCGTTTATAATCTGTTCTATAAAGTTTGTTGCTTCGGGTAATTTCATATAATCCTCTTTAAGAAAGTCCTACGATATTTCCGTTTTCGTCAATGTCGATATGTTCTGCCGACGGAGTTTTGCTAAGCCCGGGCATAAGCATAATTTCGCCCGCAACGGCAACTATGAAGGAAGCGCCGCCCTTGTAAATTATATCCCTAACTTTGATTTTAAAGCCCGTGGGTGCGGCAAGTTTTTTCGCGTCGTCCGACAAAGAATACTGCGTTTTTGCGATAATCACGGGCAAGCCCGCAATCCCCGCCTTTTCAATCTGGTCAATCTTCTTTAATGCGGTTTCGGAAAATTCCGCGCCGTCGCCGCCGTAAACGTTCTTTACGATATCTTCAACCTTTTTGCAAACTCCGTCGTTTAAATCGTACGAATAGTGCAGTTCGCTCTTTTTGTCACACTCCGCGATGACGGCTTTTGCAAGCTCTTCGCCGCCGAGTCCGCCCTTTAAGAATACGTCGGTGAAAACGGCTTTTGCGCCCGCCGCTTCGCAAGCCGACAACACTGCTTCGATTTCCGCGGAAGTGTCTGTTGCAAATCTGTTCATAGCGACGACGCAAGGCTTGTTGTAAACGGTTTTGATATTATCGACGTGCTTCAAAAGGTTGGGCAAACCCGCTTTAAGCGCCGTTAAATTTTCTTCGGATAAAGTAGCTTTTTCCGCACCGCCGTGAAGCTTTAAAGCCTTGACCGTTGCGACAACCACTACGCAATCGGGCTGAATGCCCGCAACTCGGCACTTCGTATCTAGGAATTTTTCCGCGCCGAGGTCCGCGCCGAAGCCCGCCTCGGTCACGGTGTAGTCGGCAAGCGACATAGCCGTATATGTAGCGCGTACGGAATTGCACCCGTGCGCGATATTGGCAAAAGGTCCGCCGTGAACTATTGCGGGGGTTCCCTCCAAGGTCTGCACCAAGTTGGGCTTTATTGCGTCTTTTAATAACGTGGTCATAGCGCCGTCGGCTTTAAGCTCACGCGCGCGGACAAAACCGCCTTCCGCATTCACGCCTACGACGATATCGCCTATTCTCTTTTTTAAGTCTTTTAAGTCGGTGGCGAGGCATAAAATTGCCATAACCTCGCTTGCGGCGGTTATTTCAAACCCCTCCGCCCTATCGTAGCTTACGCAGCCTTTCATATTGCCCGCGGGGCTGTGTATGGTGATATCGCGCAATGCTCTGTCGTTCATATCCATACAGCGGCGGAAATACACTTCCTTTATGCCCAAAGAGTTGCCGCGTAAAATATGATTGTCAATCATGGCGCACAAAAGATTGTTTGCAGCGGTAATTGCGTGCAAATCACCCGTGAAGTGCAAGTTTATGTCCGCCATTGGCACGACTTGAGCGTAGCCGCCGCCCGCCGCTCCGCCCTTTATGCCGAACACGGGGCCGAGGGAAGGCTCTCTTAAAGCGAGGCAAACTTTCTTTTTCAATCTTGCCATACCGTCCGCAAGCCCTATCGAAACGGTTGTTTTACCCTCTCCGCTGGCGGTGGGGTTAATTGCCGTAACCAAAATAAGCTTTGACTTGGGATTGACTTTTTCAAGGTTTATTTTAGCCTTGTACTTGCCGTAAAGTTCAAGGTTTTGTTCTTTAAGGTTAAGCTTTTTTGCAATCTTTCTGATATCTTGCAATTTGCAGCTTTCTGCGATTTCAATATCTGTGAGCATAAATACCTCTTACCCGTTAATTGTAACACAATTAAATAAGCGTTGTAAATAAAATTATTTACCTAACGCAAAGAATTTCGTTTGCGTCTAAATCGAGAATAACGCAAAGGTTTGCAAGCGTATCCAAAGCGGGCAACTGTTTGCCACTTACATACCGTGATACTTGTTGATGAGCTACTCCTAATCTGCGTGCGATTTCCGACTGTGATAATTCACTGCTATTTATTGCCTCTGCTAACTTTTCCGTAATATTGCTAAGTGTTATCATATTTTCCTCCAAAAAAATTATAGCGCGCAATGAGTGCAATTTGCTTGACTTGCACGCAGCGCGTGCAGCATAATTATATTATGAAACAAAAAACAATTAAAACCAAACAAGATTTTTACTGGCACTTTATAGACACATATATTGATTTAATTTCACATCTCCACTGCATAAGTGAGGATGAAGTTTTCTGCGACAAATTAAATGATATAAAAAAATATATCGACAAAAAGCTTAAACTTGCAAGCGACGGAGAAATTATAGAAACTTACGTTACGGTTTTGCAGCAGTACGACAAGTAATTTCCCCTCAATTACTTGACTTAAAAAGCCAAATATTTTAAACTTGAATTATTAAATTCCGCATTATTGCCAAGTGCGGGAAAGGAGTTAAATATTATGGCTGACAATAAGTTGACAATGGAAAAAATAGTAAATCTTTGCAAGAGTCGCGGGTTTGTTTACCCCGGCAGCGATATTTACGGCGGATTTGCAAATACTTGGGACTTCGGCCCCGTGGGCGTTGAGCTTAAAAACAACGTTAAACGTTCGTGGTGGAAACGCTTTGTACAAGAAAGCCCCTCTACCTACGGCGTTGACGCGGCGATACTTATGAACCCGCGCGTTTGGGAAGCAAGCGGACACGTTGCAAGCTTCGGCGACCCCAAAATGGACTGCAAAAACTGCAAACAGCGTTTCCGCGCCGATACGTTGATAGAGGCGCACTCGAAAGGCACGGTTGCGGCAGAGGCGATGACAAACGAGGAAATGGAAAAATACATCGAAGAGCACGACGTTAAGTGCCCGCACTGCGGCGTTAGAAGTTGGACGCCCATACGCAAGTTTAACCCTATGTTTATCACTTCGCGCGGGACGTTGGAAGCCGACTCCGATAAAGTGTATTTAAGACCCGAAACATGCCAAGGCGAGTATGTTAACTTCTTAAACGTACAAAGGACGGCGCGCGCAAAAGTGCCGTTTGCAATAGCGCAGATAGGTAAATCGTTCAGAAACGAAATTACCCCCGGCAACTTCCTTTTCCGTACAGTCGAGTTCGAGCAAATGGAGCTGCAAATGTTCTGCAAAGAAGATACGTCAATGGGCTTTTATACCGATTACAAGCAAAAGGCTTTGGCGTATGTTACAGACCTCGGTTTGAAAGCCGAAAATTTGCGTTTCCACGACCACGACAAGCTTGCGCACTATGCAAAGGCGGCGTGCGATATCCAATACAATTTCCCTATGGGTTGGCAAGAACTGAACGGTATCCACCACCGCGGCACTTGGGATTTGAGCCGTCATCAAGAATACTCTGGCAAAGCTATGACCTATATCGACCCGTTCACGGGCGAAAAGTACTTGCCGAACGTAATAGAATACTCTATCGGAGCGGACAGATTGACGCTTGCGCTGCTTTGCGCCGCGTACGAGGAACAGACTTTGGAAGGCGGCGACACGCGAGTGGTTATGCACTTTCACCCCGCTATTGCGCCATATAAGGTTGCTATTCTTCCTCTTCAAAAACAGCTTTCGGACAAGGCGAAAGAGGTTTACGCCAAACTTGCAAAGTATTTTATGTGCGATTACGACGAAACGGGTTCCATCGGCAAGCGTTACCGCCGACAAGACGAAATAGGCACCCCATTCTGCGTAACCGTTGACTTCGACACCTTAAACGACGACTCCGTGACGGTGCGCGATAGGGACAGTATGGAACAAATAAGGCTGAAAATAAGCGAGCTTAAAGCCCATATCGAAAAAGCTTTGGAATTTTAAAGTTATTGAAAAAGCCCGCCGCGCTAAGGTTAGCGCGGCGGGCTTTCCGTTTAAACTTATTGAGGGATAATTTGAGAAAGCATTTCCCGAATATATTCTATTATCGTGTCCATTAAGCCCGTGGCGAACAATATCCCGATTGCTACGCCTATCAATATCAAGCCTATCAGTTTTAATAAAAGCCAAAATCTTGCAAGGCTGCGTCTATTGATGTTTCCGCGGTTGAACGCAAAAACAAGCGTTAAAATAAAGCTTACGCCGAAAAAGAAGTTAAACAAAATGTTCCACCCTATTATGCTCCACATAGTAAGCGGGCGGTACTTATACGGTAATTGGCTGATTTCGTCTTTTTCTACTTTATTCATTATCTTTCACCCTTAACTGTTTTCGTCCGTATTCTCGGCTATAAACTTATCGAGCATCGATTTACCTTTTTTTATGCCGAAATTCAAAAGCCTACCCTTTAAAGTCTGTTTGGGCGGTTTCTCCTCTTCCTCCACGCTGCCCTCGAAGTTCAAGTCCTTGCAAGGGTCAAACGTAACATAACCACACTCCGCCGCATAGGAAAACACGTTTTTTAAAATTCCTTCCAAAACGGGTTTATCCTCTTCGGCGGCTCTGTCAACAACGCTTAGAAGGGCGGCGGGCTTGATAGAGTTAATATATTTATTGCCCAGCGCGGGAATAAGGTAAGTATCTATCTGAGTGCCGATATTTTCAAAATACTTTTTAGATACCTTTTTTACCGCGCCGCTTTTAGCATTGCCCGAAACTGCAAGCTCGTACCACTCTAAAATAACCTTTGAAAAGCGGTATTTTATTCTCACGGGCGATAAAAGCCAACGCACCAACTTGCCCGTTCCGCCGAACAAAAGCGGCACAAGCTGAACGATTATCGTTATTACCGAAAAGATAATTATTAAAATATCAACCGCAACGTTAGACGCGTCGTTCCCGCCGGAACGTGAAAGAACGATTGCCGTTATGGAAATAGCTACGGATAACAGCCGCACCAAAATTTTTATTACGGTTAAAGCGCGTTTTACCTTAATTACGCCCTTTGTTCCCGCTTTACTTCCCAAAACGGATACGGTTATTAGGACGACGAAAAGAACCACATACGCCGCAAGCATGACGTACAAAACTATTTGGAACGTTTGAAATTCCAAATCAAGCTTTTTTGTCAGACCCGTAAAAAGAACGTACGCAGAATATAAAAGCATAAATACCGTGCTTACGGTCAACGTAAGGATATTTAGCCTACGCGCGATTACCGCACGGTTTGAATATACGTTTTTTATAAAACAGCGGATGTCGAAGATATCTTTTGCAAGCGTGAAAGTTTCTTCCGCGGTTATGGTATGGCGGATATTAACTTGTTCTTCGGTTTGCTGTTCGTCTTGTTTCTTATCCATTTCTAATCACTATTATATCATAGCTTCGTAGTCTTTGTAAAGTCCGTCAAGCTGTAATTTTATGGTTTGAAGCTTTTCCAAAATCTCGTTCACCTTTTTATAGTCGGCGGCAACGGCGGGGTCAGCAAGCTGTTCGTTCTGCTTTTCCTCCTCTGCCTCCAAAGCGCAAATTTTCTGTTCGATTTGCTTTATTGCGGTTTTTCTGCGCTCTTCTTCAGCGCGCTCCTTTTTCGAGCGGTACGAGGTTTGCCGCTCTTCCTCTCTTGCCGCAAACCGTTTTTCGTTCTCTTCAAGTTGAAGTTTTTCTTTTTTGCGCTTCTTTTCTTCGGTAAAGAACGCGTAATCTCCGTCGTAAACGTTCAGCTTGCCGCCCTCTATTTCAACTATTTTCCGCGCTATTGCCGAAATAAAATATCTGTCGTGCGAAACGAAAAGTATCGTGCCGTCAAAATTTTGAAGCGCCCTTTCAAGACTTTCGCGCGCGGGCAAATCAAGGTGGTTTGTCGGCTCGTCAAGCAAAAGAAAATTGCCGCGGTCGCACTCCAATATACAAAGCGCAAGCTTTGCGCGTTCCCCGCCCGAAAGCGCTTTTACGGGCTTTTGCATATCCTCTTCGAAAAGTCCGCACCTTGCAAGCGCGCTTCTGACCTCGGTTTGGGTAAGCCCGATGTGCCTTTCCCACAGCTCCGCAAGCACTGTGTTTTCACCGTTTAAGTTTGCACCCTCTTGGTCGTAAAGCGCCGTTTTTACAAAACGACCTATTTCGATTTGTGGATTTCCGCCATTGAAAATTGCTTTGATGAGGGTTGACTTCCCCGTGCCGTTCTCACCCGTCAAAGCTACCTTTTCACCGCGTTTCATTTGCAATTCCCCCCCGCATATCAGCCGTTTACCGCCAATTTCAAGATTCACCCCGTTCAAAGACAAAACATTTTCGTAAGGGGAATTTTCATAAGTAAATTTGTACGTCGGAGCTTTGGGCGGCGTATACGGCTTTTCCAAAATCTCCATTTTTTCAAGCTGTTTGACACGACTCTGCGCAGACTTTGCCGTGGTAGCCCGCACAATATTTCTGTCAACATAGTCTTGCAGCTTTGCCCGTTCTTCTTGCTGAGCCTCGTATTCCTTTAAAAGCCGAGCTTGCCGCTCCGCCTTTAATACCTTATATTTCGAATAATTGCCGGTAAAGGATAACAGTCTGTTATTTTCTATCTCCAAAATGCGCGTTGTGAGCTTATCGAGGAAATATCTGTCGTGAGAAACGACCAAAATCGCGCCCTTGAATGCGGAAAGATACTCTTCAAGCCAAAAAAGCGTGGAAATATCAAGGTGGTTTGTCGGTTCGTCCAATATCAAAAGGTCGGGCTGTTCCAATAAAAGCCGCGCAAGTTTTAGGCGCGTTTTTTCTCCGCCGGACATTGTATCCACTACTTGATTATACTTGTCGATGAAACCCATACCGTTCAAAACGGTCTTGATTTTCACCTCTACCGAGTAGCAATCGTGGGAGGATATATATGCGTTTAAATTCTCGATTTGTGCCGAAACTGCGGCATATTCGGGGGTATACGCGTCAACGGAGGCTAATTTCAGCGATAATCTTTCAAGTTTTTCGACTGCGTCAAACTCGTTTTTAAAGACAGCCTGCATCTCCTCGTAAACGGTGCAACCGCTTGAATAACCGCCGTTTTGCTCAAGGTATCCTATGCATGCGCCGTTCTTTTTTATTACTTTTCCGACGTCGGGGTACAGCTCACCCGTGATAAGCTTAATAAGTGTAGTCTTGCCCTCGCCGTTCGCTCCGATAAGCCCTATCCTCTCGCCCTCGTTTACGGCAAACGAAGCTTCTTTGAATATTAAGTTGTCGCCGTAAGAAAATTCGGCGTTGTCAACTGAAATTATCATAGTTTAAAAATCCCATTTCGGTATATAATCTTGGGTTGCGCTGTCAAAATCTTGCAAAAATACGTTTTTCAGCCCGTATTCTTCCACTGCGGCAACCACTTTTTCGTACTCGCGCTTAGTTATACGGCGAGAAAGCTCTTTAAATTGTTCTATTTCACCGAAAGGCGTGTATTGGCTCATCAAGCTGAAATATACGCTCTTTGGCAAACTCGAAACAAATTTGACCACGTTTACACTGTCGTAAGCGGCAAGAGGAAGAATCAAATGGCGAACGATACAGCCCGAAAGCATTTTTCCGTCCTCACGCACATTTAGAGTTTTATGTGCCATAAACTTAACGGCCGGCAAAGCGTAATCGGCGTAATCGGCGCGCGCGGTATAGCGTTTCGAAAGCGCGTTATCGATAAATTTTAAATCGGTAAGCCAAATATCCACGAACTCGTCGGCAAGGCGCAAAGCCTCCTCTCGTTCATACCCGTGCGTGTTGTATACAATGGGTATTTTGGGACGGTAAATATCGATTGCCCCCCGAATATGCTTTAAATAATGGGTAGGATTGACTAAATTTATATTCTCTGCCCCCTCATCTTCAAGGACTTTGAAAATATCGGCAAGCTCCCTTTCCGTTATCTCTTTTCCGCGTGTGTTGCGGGAAAGCTCGAAATTTTGACAAAACGCGCATTTGATCGAACAGCCGCAAAAAAATATAGAGCCGCTGCCGTTTTTAAAAGAAATCGGCGGTTCTTCGAATCGGTGCAAATAATATTTTGCTATTTTTATTCCCTTAACACCGCAAGCGCCGCTTGATTTATCCCTATCCGCACCGCACAAAACGGGGCACTGATTGCAATTCATAATTTAATTATAGATTAAACGATAAACAAAAGCAAATCGTTTGACAACGGTTTAGCAAACCGTTATAATAATTTTAAACCTATAAAGAGTGTGCGAGGGAACGGCCCGATGACCACACAGCAACCTGCAGAGCAAGGTGCTAACGCCGAACCGATGGGAAAAATAGTAAATTTACTCCTCTTCGGTTGAAGAGGAGTTTTTTTAGACAAAAGAGGATAAATTTATGAGAAAGTTTTTTACAAGCGAAAGCGTAACCGAAGGGCACCCCGACAAGCTTTGCGACCAAATTTCGGACGCGTGCCTTGACGCCATTTTGGCGGTTGACAAAAATGCGCGCTGCGCGATAGAGTGCTGCGCAGCGTACGATAGACTTCTTATAATGGGCGAAGTGACTGCAACAGCCGACGTGGATTACGAAAAAATCGCACGGACAACAATTGAAAAAATCGGGTACAAGCACGGCTCGTTTGCGTTCGATAAGTGCAAAATAGACGTTGCCGTACACCGTCAAAGCCCCGACATCGCAATGGGCGTAGACAGAACGACCGAGGACGTACGCGACAGCTTCGGCGCGGGCGACCAAGGAATGATGTTCGGCTATGCGTGCCGCGAAACCGAGGAACTTATGCCCCTACCCCTTGCCCTTTCGCACAAGCTTGCGTTAAGGCTTACCGAAGTGCGAAACTGCGGCATATTGCCATACCTACGCCCCGACGGCAAGACGCAAGTCACCGTTGAATACAACGGCAAAACCCCCGTAAGAGTAGACGCCGTGGTTGTTTCCGCACAGCATAATTCGAAGGTATCGCAAGAACAGCTCAAAGCCGATATTTTGAAACACGTTATCTCTATTATCCCCGAAAAACTTTTGGATAAGGATACTATATTTTTTATCAACCCCACGGGTAGGTTCGAAATCGGCGGACCCGAGGGCGACAGCGGGCTTACTGGCAGAAAAATTATAGTTGATACATACGGCGGCAGATGTGCGCACGGCGGCGGAGCTTTTTCCGGCAAGGACCCGACAAAGGTTGACCGCTCTGCGGCGTATATGGCGCGATACGTCTGCAAAAATCTTGTTGCGGCGGGGCTTTGCGACGAGGTTGAACTGCAAGTTGCTTATGCGATAGGCGTTGCGCGACCCGTTTCCGTGTTTATAGACACTTACGGCACGGGAAAACTTAGCGACGGCGAAATCGCGGATATAGTTGTAAAAGAATTCGACCTCCGCCCTTACTCCATTATCGAAACCCTTGATTTAAGAAACCCTATATTTTCCAAAACGGCGGCATACGGGCATTTCGGCAAAGACGGCTTGCCTTGGGAAAGATTGACCAAAGCCGAAGACTTGAAAAAATATTTAAAATAAAACAAAGCGGCGGGCGCAAAATTGCGCCCGCCGCTATTATTATACTTAAATTAATACGCCCTTGCAAATATTACAACATGCTTTGCCTTTTTACCGCAAATTGCGCAAGTTTTTGCGCTTTCGCCCTCGGCAAAGACGCGCGCGGTTGCCGCCGCATAAGCCTTCACCTTGTCCTCGCAATCACGGCAGCCGCACCAACCCGCTTTTACAAAGTTGCCGCTATCCACACCCTTTAATATACCGTCAAGGTCATCGGCGTAAACTATGCGGTTATCGCGGCGGACCTTCGCCGCCTCCAACATATCCTTTTGAACGGTTGCAAGCAATTCGGTAACGACGTTTTCAAGCCCGTCGAGAGAATATGCGTTCTTTTCGAGAGTATCGCGGCGGAAGATAAGCGCCTTCCCCTCTTCGATATCGCGCGGACCCAATTCTATTCTCAAAGGCACGCCTTTCATCTCCCACTCGTTGAACTTCCAACCCGGGGAATTATCGGTATCGTCAAGTTTAACGCGCACGCCCGCCTTTTCAAGCTTTTGCTTAACTTCGGCGCACTTTTCCAAAACACCGCCTTTTTTTGCGGCGATAGGAACAATAACGACTTGAACGGGCGCAACAACGGGCGGCAAAACAAGCCCCCTTTGGTCGCCGTGAGCCATAATCAAAGCGCCTATAAGCCTTGTCGACACGCCGAAGCTTGTCGTATAGGCGTACTTTTGCGCGCCGTCCTTATCGAGAAATTTTATATCGAAAGCCTTTGCGAAATTCTGCCCCAAAAAGTGCGTGGTACCCGCTTGCAAGCTTTTTCCGTCCTTCATCATCGCTTCCATCCCGTAGGTTGCAACAGCGCCGGCAAACTTCTCCTTTTCGGTCTTTTTGCCGCAAATTACGGGTATCGCAAGGCAGTTTTCGGCAAATTCTTTGTAAACGGCAAGCATTTTATCGGTTTCCGCCTCAGCCTCTTCTTCACAAGCGTGAGCCGAGTGCCCCTCTTGCCACAAAAATTCCGAGGTCCTTAAAAACGGGCGCGTAGTCTTTTCCCAACGCATAACGTTCGCCCACTGATTTATTAAAATGGGCAGCTCGCGGTAAGATTGGAGCCATTTCGAGTACATATTGCCTATAATCGTTTCGGAGGTGGGGCGGATTGCCAACGGCTCGGCAAGTTCTTCGCCGCCGGCGCGGGTCACCACGGCAACCTCGGGCGCGAAGCCTTCGACGTGCTCAGCCTCTTTCGTGAAAAAGCTCATAGGAATAAGCAACGGAAAATAAGCGTTTTCATAGCCGTTCGCCTTAAAACGTTTATTTAACTCGGCTTGTATATTCTCCCAAATAGCATAGCCGTAAGGGCGAATAACCATAGTACCCTTTACGGGTCCGTAATCGACAAGTTTAGTCTTTATTACTACGTCCGTATACCACTGCGGAAAGTCTTTTTCGATATCGGCAATTTGTTCAACAAAATTTTCTTTTGCCATAGAAAGCAAACCTCTAAATTGAATTTCCTATGAATTATAACATAAGCAAGACGAAAAATAAAGGATTTTAACAATATTTAACAAACTTAAACGGCAAAAAAATTTGAGGGCAACGCGCCTCAAACACTTGTAAAACAAAGCTAAATATTATATAATACGAATGTATGTACGAATTGAAAAAACTTAAAAGCGGAACGGACGTGCGCGGCGTTGCCGTTGAGGGCGACTTGCCAGTCAACCTTACGGACGAAGCGGTAGAACTGATTGTAAAAGCGTTCGTGAAGTGGCTTTCCGAAAAATACGGAAAAGAAACGTTTAAAATAGCGATAGGCAACGACAGCCGAATTTCCGCCGAAAGAATAGTTGCGGCGGCAAAAAACGCCCTTGTTGCAAGCGGTTGCAGCGTTGTTTACACGGGGCTTTCTTCCACCCCCTCGATGTTCATTTTGTTAAAAACCTCGGGCTGGGGCGCGGACGCGTCGATTATGGTAACCGCGTCTCATATGCCTTACGACAGAAACGGGTTGAAGTTTTTTACCCCCGAAGGCGGGCTTGACGGTAAAGATATAGACGAAATTCTCGAAATAGCCCAAAACGGCGAACATATCGTCGGCTGCGGCAGTTACGAGGAAAAGCCGTTTATGGACGAGTATTCCCGAATCCTTGTCAAAACGGTGGAAAGCGCCTGCGGCGCTCTTCCTTTGAAGGGCAAAAAAATTATAGTAGACGCGGGCAACGGCGCGGGAGGGTTCTTCGCGGAAAAAGTATTAATTCCACTTGGCGCGGACACGGACGGCAGTCAGTTTTTGGAGCCGAACGGATACTTCCCCAATCACATACCAAACCCCGAGGACAAGGTTGCCATTGCAAGCATATCCGCGGCGGTAAAACGCGAGAAAGCCGACCTTGGCATAATTTTCGACACCGACGTTGACAGAGCGGCGTGCGTTGACAGCGACGGCGGCGAAATAAACAGAAATGCGTTAATCGCGCTTGTTTCAGCCATACTGTTAAAGGACAAGGCGGGCACAATAGTCACCGACAGCGTTACAAGCGACGGACTGACCGAGTTTATAGAAAATTTAGGCGGCAAGCATTTAAGGTATATGCGCGGCTACAAGAACGTTATCGACAAGTGCAAAGAGCTAAACGATAGCGGCGAGTATTCCCCCTTGGCGATAGAAACGAGCGGGCATGCGGCTTTTAAAGAGAATTACTATCTTGACGACGGCGCATACCTGATTACCAAAATATTAATAAGCCTTGCCTTGCAAGCGAAAGAGGGGAAAAACCTTACTTCGCTAATTTCCTCCCTTAAAAGACCCGTTGAAGCGGACGAAGTGCGGATAACATTCAACAGTAAAAGCGTTGACTTTAAAAAAGAGGGCGCGAAGGTTATCGAGGATTTAAAGGTAATCGCCGCAAACGATAAAAATATGATTTTATCGCCCGTCAACTACGAGGGCGTTAGAATAAACTTTAAGGAACGGGACGGCGGTTGGCTGCTTGTCAGAATGAGCGTTCACGACCCCGTTATGCCGATAAACTTCGAAAGCAACTTTAAAGGCGGCAACAAAAGCGCCGCGAAAACGCTTTTGAAGATTTTGGAAGCTTACCCCTTCCTTGAACTGAAAAACTTGAAAAATTTTACTTTATAAGGAGAAAAAGTCAATGTCCATCAATAAGAAATGCGTAGACGCTATAAGAGTACTTTCGGCGGAAGCCATTCAACGCGCGAAATCGGGTCACCCCGGTATCTGCCTTGGCGCGGCGCCGATAGGCTACGAGGTGTTCAAAGACTTCCTGAAGTTCAACAGCGCCAATCCACATTGGGATAACCGTGACAGATTTGTGCTTTCGGCGGGACACGGCTCGATGCTTTTATACTCGCTTTTACACCTTTTCGGCTACGACTTAACCAAAGAGGACTTGATGAATTTCCGTCAGCTCGGTTCGAGAACGCCCGGTCACCCCGAGTACGGCAAAACCGACGGAGTAGAAACCTCTACCGGTCCTTTGGGACAAGGTATAGGCAACGCGGTCGGCTTCGCGCTTGCGGAAGCGCACTTGGCTTCGATTTTCAATCGTCCCGATTTCCCCGTAGTAGACCACTTTACCTACGTTTTGTGCGGCGAAGGTTGCTTGGAAGAGGGTTTGGGCTACGAGGCTTGCTCGTTCGCCGGAACGCAAAAGCTCGGCAAGCTTATATTATTATACGATAAGAACGACATCACAATAGAAGGCAACATAAAAACCAACTTCAACGAGGATATCGCAACGCGTTTCTGCGCGCAAGGTTGGCAAGTTATCCGCGTACCCAACGCGAACGATTTGAACGTTTTAAAGTCGGCAATCGAGAGGGCAAAAAGCGATTTGACCCGTCCTTCTATCGTCATCTGCACATCGAAGATAGGTTGCGGCTGCCCGCTTGAAGGCAGTGAAAAGGTTCACGGCGCGCCCATGGGCGAGGAAAATCTTGCTAAATTAAAGGAAAATTTGAATTGGACGGAAGAGCCGTTCGAAGTTCCCGAGGACGTAAAAGAGCACTGCCTTGCAATCGCGGAGGAAAAGCGAGAATACGAGCAAGAATGGAATAGGCTTTTCGCCCGCTATGAAGAGGCTTACCCTGAGCTTGCCGAAAAGTACAAAAACTATATGAACGGCTACGAGCTTGACTTCAACGAGCTGTTCAGTAAATTCGACTTCTCTTCACCCGAGGCGACAAGGGCGTCAAGCGGTAAAATATTGAATGAAATCGCTAAAAATATCCCCAACCTTTTGTCGGGCTCGGCAGACCTTGCACCCTCTACCTTGACGGGCTTGAAATGTTCGGGTGCTTTCTCGCCCGAAAACCGTTCGGGAAGAAACATTCAATTCGGTATCCGCGAGCACGCAATGGCGGCTATTTCGAACGGCATACAGCTTCACGGCGGACTCAGAATACTTTGCTCCACCTTCTTCTCGTTCTCGGATTATATGAAGGGCGGCATAAGAATAAGCGGACTTTTGAACGTGCCCGTTATCTATGTAATGACGCACGACTCGATTGGCGTCGGCGAGGACGGTCCTACGCATCAGCCTATGGAGCAGCTTATAGCTTTAAGGTCCATACCCAACATAAAAGTTTTCCGTCCTTGCGACGGTAAGGAAACCCTCGCGGCATATATTTCCGCGCTCACGGGGCAATCCCCTACCGTTTTGGTACTGTCAAGGCAAAACCTTAACCAATACCTAAACTCGGGCTTAAAGGCTGTTACGGGCGGATATGTTTTACAAGATTGCAAGGGCACGCCCGACGTAATTTTAATTGGAACGGGCTCTGAAATTGATATTTGCGCGGGTGCAAAAGAAATACTTGAAAACGATGGCATAAGAACGCGCGTGGTTTCTATGCCGTGCCTTGAAGAATTTGAAAACCAAACCGAAGAATACAAGGAAAGCGTGCTGCCGAAAAGCGTAAAAGCGCGCGTCTGCGTAGAGGCGGCCTCACACTTCGCTTGGTATAAATATAGCCGCGATTACGGCGAAGTAATCGCTATGCACAGCTTCGGCACGTCCGCGCCCGCAAAGGTATTGTTCGAACATTACGGCTTCACGAAAGAAAACGTAGCCGAAAAAGCAAGAATTTCGCTTGATAAGGTTAATGCGGAAGACGGTAAATCTAAAAAACACAGATAAAATTAAGCGGCGGTTGAACCGCCGCTTGTTTTTATACATATAATTAAGGTGTATTATGAATTTGGAAGAATTGTTTTTAACGCGCCAAAGCACGCGTGAGTTTTGCGATAAGCCCGTACCGAACGAAATTTTAGAAAAAATATGCCGACTTGCGACGCTTGCCCCCTCGGCGATAAACGCGCAGCCCTGGGACATGTACGCGGTAAACGGCGACAAAGCGAAAGAGTTCGCTAAGTTCGTGCAGAAAAACGGTGCGAACGGTTGGGCGGACGGAGCGAAAGCGTACATCGTAATAAAGCAACGCCCCGCACACGCGATAATGCGCGGGGAAAGACGGGTATCGAACGAGGAATTTATACCAAACGATATTGGAATTTTAACCGCGTACTTAACGCTTGCCGCCGAGGATTTGTGCGTGCAGTCATGCATAATTGGCTTGCGGGACGAAAACGGTATTGCGGATTTTTTGAGCCTACCGCAAGGCACCGCCTTCCCTCTCGTCGTTGCGCTCGGCTATAAGGCGGAAGGCTACCCCGTTCGTGAAAAGCGGCGCCGCGACTTCGAACTGAATTATAAACTGATAAAGTAAAACGCTAACCGTCCCGCCGAAATTCGGCGGGGCGGTTTTAATCATAATTCTTCGTTTTCCCTTGCGGTGGCAAGTTGCGGAAATGGACAGATCCGTTTTTGCCTTTTTTACCGCTAAATTACCGATTTTAAATCGATTTTATAGTAAATTTCTATTTCTTGTGGTTTACCAGTTACCGAAGGGCTACCGCCTATTACAATTTTATCTATAAGTTCCAGACAGAGTTCTCTTGTAATAGAAACTTCGTTAAGGTGCTTTTTTATTCTTCCGATAAAATCGTCTACGTCAGTTTTTGCTTGTTGAAAAGTGTTGCCAGTAGTTTCAAGATTTTTTATTGCATCTGACAGTTCTTGTCTTTCCGCCGTGTACTTCTCAATCAACTTTAGGCAAATCTCTTCGGGAATTTTACCTTCTAGCTTTTCCTCAAAAGCCCCTTCAATAAGCGAGTCCAGCTTTTCAAACCTTTTCTTTTTGCGTTCAAGTTCGTACCTATTCTCCGCTTCGGTCTTTTCGCTTGCTTGTATTTGACTTAGCAAATAGCTCTTCCTTACTTCATCTTCGTTCGCAACTATAAAGTTAGCTTTGCTTTTTATATCGTCAAGTAATATACTTTCCACGTCGGCAGCCTTAATATAATGATTAAAGCAATATGCTTTACCTAACCTTTTATGGCAACCGCAATTGAAATTGTAAACTATATTGCTAACCTGACCGTTGCGTTTTAGAGAATAGTACTCCATTTTCATTTTGCCGCCACAATCGGCACAAAACATTAGCCCTGAAAACGGATGAGTAAAACCTCTGCGTGTCTTTTTGCCTTGACTTACCGAACGTTCGACTTCCCTTACCCTATTCCAAAGTTCCTTTGGAATAATTGCGGGATGAGCGTTTTCCGTTACAATCCAATCATCTTCCGGGCGGTATATCTGCTTATGGTTTTTGTACGACACCGTGGTTCTGCGTTGAAGTGCAAGATTACCTATATACGCAGGATTCGCCAAAATCTTTCTCACCGTTGCGTCCGTCCATAAGTGAAAACTGTTTACTGACGCATACTTCCCTAACTTCTCGACTTTATAGTCCTGCGGAGTTTGAATACTCTCTTCGTTAAATGTTGCGGCAATTTGACTTGGGGAAATCCCTCTTGCTCTCATTTCGAAAATCCTTACTACGTTTTCACTTATTTCGTCATTGATTACGAAAGTACGCTTACCGTCATCGCTAAACACGTACCCGTACGGCGGATAAGACATATTACTCTTACCTCTTCTCGCATTTGATGCGAATATCGCTCGTACTTTTCGACTTGTATTAGCAGCATACCACTCATTAAAAACGTTCGTAATCGGCATCATATCCATAGCCGTTGAATTTGTACCCGCTGTATCGATATTATCACTAACTGCAATAAAACGAATACCGAACGACGGAAATATGTAGTCGATGTACTGCCCGACTTGAATGTAATTTCTACCGAAACGAGATAAGTCTTTTACTACGATAGTATTTATAATTCCGCTTTTCGCATCGCCAAGTAGTCTTTGTACGCCTTCACGCCCAAAAGTAGTTCCTGATATTCCATCATCAACATATATGTCGTGTAACGTCCAGCCTTGCTCTCTCACATATTTGATGAGCATTGCCTTTTGATTTTCGATTGATAATGATTCTCCCGCACGCTCGTCGTCTCTACTCAATCTAACGTAAATACCTACTATGTAATTGTTACGCTTTGATTTCAATCTTTTACCTCCCAAATCAAAGCGACCTTTATTCTGTTGATCGTATTCTATCACATTGCCTCCCTTTTGGCAAGGTCCGGCAAAGAATATTTTTCAGAATTTTTATATATCAATCCGTTTCTCATTTCTTCATAGACTTTAGAAACGGCTATTCTTGTCAAAACTTCATCTATATTCTTTTCGCCTGTAAAGAAACTTTTTACGACGAATTCTCTCTTCCCTATAACTTTAACGGCAGTATTACCTAATACTGCCGTTTTGCCCTTATCAATATTATTATTGTTCGTATCATTTCCTCCAAATATAATTAATTATTTTTACTTTCCACCTTTATCGCTCTGGCTACTGTTAAAAGGTATTATCGGTTTTTTCTTCTCCCTTGATTTTTCGAGTAATGCGTTGAATTCGTCCGGATAAGCGGCCATCATATCAGTTACCACTTTTATGGCGATATCGTTATGTTTGTTCTTTTTCTCGGCTTCCTGCAACAGCTTGAAGAGATTACTTGTATCCTCGTTCTTGATTTTTAGATGTTCTTTGTAAGCGGCGTTCTCCGTTCGCAGGGTCTTGATTTCTTCTTCGGTTTGCTTTCGCTTTTTAGGAACGGGGTTTATGTTTTCGGCTTCAACGGAAGAATGAATTCCTTGCAGGTAATCTTCGGCTTGTTGCCGTGCTTGTTTTTTCGTTTCCTCGGCTTGCTGTTCTGCTCCTTCGATTATCTTCTTGGCTTTAAACTCTGTCGTTTCCAAATGTTTTGCGGTGCTTCCTATTTTGCCTCGCTTTAAGCCCCATTTTCTTCCGACATTTTCGTGGAAATCAGATTGCAGACTTTGTAGTTCAACTCTATCGAATAAACGCTTTGCACACAGCCTGCCTTCAAATACGGGAATAAGATTGAGGTGCATATGCGGCGTAGTTTCGTCCAAATGAACTACCGCCGATAAAATGTTTTCTGTACCGTAGCGGTTTTCGAAGAAGTCGGTAACGTCGTGAAAAAACTCGTGCATCTGCTGCGTGGTCAAACTATCAAAAAACTCTTTATCCGAGCCGAGTATAAACGAACACATCAATACTGCATCGTCCTTGATTTTGCGCTTTGGTGCAAGCTCTTTAATTCGTGCATTTATGCGCTTTATATAAGAGCCCTCCGTTTTCATAACGTGGTAATTTGCGCTTGTCCGGTTGTTGTCTATCTGCGGATTTTTTGTTGACTTGTAGTTTTCATCCCGCTCGTTTTCCCGTTCAACACCGACTATTGTGTTTCTTTGGTATTTGTCCATATGACATACTAAATAGCTTATTAAATTGTCCTCCTTAAACTTTGTTTTTTTGCCACCTTTTTTGCAAAAAGGTATAACTCACTATACCAAACCGCTTTTGCGGTTTGGTACCGTTCGCCCTTGCAGGGGGCTTTTTGCTACCGATTCGGCAACCATCTAAACTTCGCCCTCCACTTATTACCGTTAAACTTACCCGAAAATTTCACGAACTGAGAAAATTTTTAGAAATATTTTAAATATGACGATTTCTGTCATATTAATTATGGTATAATGAACCTATGTATTGGAAAGAGTACGGGCACACATCACCCTATCGTTTGAATAAGAAAAAGAAACCTGCCAAAACAGAAGGCAAGTTTCTTTATCATTACCATAATGAAGATTGTCCACACGGTTATGAAACTATTGAAGTTACGGAAGAACAATGGGAAATGCTTGTTGCTGAGGACAAAAAAGAATACAGTAACAACCGCAGACACGATGAAAAGAAAACGGATTTAAGGGAAGATTATTATGAGGACGATGAAGACGGTTACGATCACGATATAGGTTACGGTAGATACTATTCGAACAAGCAATTACTTAAACTAGAAAAAAGCGAATGGGAAATATTAGACGAATATATATGCGAATGTTGGGATAAGTCAGAGCTAGTTCATACCTTTGACGATAGAGATTTTGCCATTTACATACTCGCCATAGAGAACAAATGGAAACAAAAGAAAGTAGCAAAAGCATTAAACACATCCCCCGCAACAGTTAGTCGCAGAGTAAAAGTTATACTCAAACAAATATTAACCGAGAACATGAATAACGGTGAATACAGTCCAAAGCATTTGCTTGCCGAAGCGGATTATCGTTACTACATAACCACTGGCGAAACGGATAGCTTTATTGATATATTTGTCTTTATGTTCTTAACAAATCTCAACCAAGATATGGTTATGCGGTATTTGTATTGCATGTTCGGAACATATCAACTCTTTCATTATTGCTTTATATTTCTATACCGCTATGACAGAAGCGAACAATTAGCAAAGCTAAAACCCGAAAGGTTATTGCCGCTACTTCATTCATATAGCCGAAAATTATATGAACGGCACACCCGTAATATGAGTGCGCCGTTCAAGTTACTGTTTATATTTTTAGAGTTAAAGTGTGCAGATAATCTTAGAAAAGTAGGCTTATTCACAAAACCAGCCAACACAGCTTTCATAAAGAAAGTTCGCCAAACTGCTAACCGTTGTCATATATCAGTTGATGATTTTAAGAACAAGCGCATTTTTCCATTTATGCAAAAAGAAGTTGAAAAGCGTATTGAACAGTTTCGCAAGGTGAATATATTAAATTGAATAAAATCTAAATGCTTAAGTTTAATATCGTTATCCATATAACGTCCTTTGTAAAATTCAATTTTTCATGCCGTGAGGGCGTACAATACACATTTAATCCTTATAATTCATTTTATCTTCAACATATTCTTTAAATTTTGCATATTTTTCAAATTCGGTTTCACTTATTACAATTTTATTTTCTTTGGATATTTCTTCATTGAAGGCAAAGCTTTCCACTAATGTTAATTGGGCATTGTATTGATTATAAACATTACTAATTTCATTTTTCAATATTGCCCTATATTCATCTGTTTTTGATATTTCATATTCATTAATAGACAAATACAATTCACGCGCTTGTCGCTTTAAACTATTTAACTCTTTATCACTACTAATTTGTATTTTAGCCTTCTTAAAACAATGAAAATATACATAAAATACCAATAAGCTAAAACAAAACAGAACAAGATAAGAGCAAACCAAAATTGCAAAAGCACATAAGTAGTGCCACCATAAAGACAGTTCAAAATTTGATAGCCCTATTATAGATACGGAAAATGATAGCCCCGTTGCAGTTAAAGAAGCAACTTTGTCTATAGAATTCGATTTTACATAAGATTTAAAACTCACTTTACTCATACTATTTTTCCTAAAACAAATTATTAAAAATCATAGGATATTCTTTATCAAACTCTGCAAATCTATCAGAAACATATTTTATTTCTTCCTGATATTTAGCAATGTCCGGTCTTGAATGTAAATCATGTGTATCAATATACGCGATTAGCGCACGAATTTGTCCAATGGTATGAAATAATGCATACGCACTTACTGTTCTATCATCGTTAGTGGCTGCCCTATAGAAGAAAGTATTTTTATTTATAACTATTTGCTTCACTATTGTTTCTAATATTGAAACAATGTTAACAGGAATCTGAAACTTCCAAGGACGCTCCAGCCGCATTATATCTTTATTCGAAACACTATGTTCGTTCGGTTTTATTTGTATTTTATCTATAATAAAATTTCTAAAAGATTTTCTTTTAGGCATACCGTTTATAGTCGCAAGATTTAAAGATACTGCCAACGCATTATTTATATGAACAATATTATTTATGTCTTTTCTACGAGCATTAAACCCATATTTATTTATTTTTATTACCTTTAACATAAATTTTTTCCTTGGTATGGCAAGTTACGCCGTTATATGACTTAGTTTATTACAATTACACCAAAAGGACGTGCTTACCGGTTTTTAAAGCCTCTTGTATGGTTTTGCATATGCCTAATCTTTGCAATTCAGCTAAAACCATTTCCGCTTGATCCGCAAATACGCAAAGCATTCCTAACGTTGCTTTGGTTATCATTGAAACATTATGGGAATCAGTTTCTTCATCGTCTTCTTTGCTTGGTAATACAGCAAAAAACTCACACGTTTTCAATCTCTCGGCGAGATTTTTTTTGCAATACTTTTTTATACATTGAACTGCATCCGTTTCTTTCTCACTCACTGCTGGCATAATGTATCCCATAGTAAGCAAACCATTAAATATATCTATTGTCAGCAAGTTCCTCACTATTACAGCCTGACGCTTATCATCAGTAAGATATATTTTTGTCATAATTACCTCGCATAACTTAATAATAAATTGTTAACATCTTCAACGCTTATATTTGCCGGAACAATTGATGTGCCACCTGGAAGCTTAGCTGTAAGAAAGTTTTTATCCACTTGGTTCAAATTTGAAGTAGAAACTAAAAAGCTTCTGCCGCCGTTATGCCCCGAAAGCTGATTTTGCAAATGACCGCTTGTTACCTGTTGCTTAATATATTGCGCCTTACCGCACTTGCATTCAACGTAAACCGTTTCACCGGGGGCGACATCATAACCGAATAAATTTAGAGTTTTACCCGAATTGTTTTTCGCCACTATATCAGGGAATGTTTTGCCGTTTTGTCCAGCAACTGCACTTTGCCCTTCCTGAACAGTAAAGCCGCTTTGCGCCAAAGTATCTCTCGCCGCGTATTCGAACACTTGTCCTTTCAAATTGCTTAATTTAAGTTGTGCTTTTTTAACATCGGCTGCTGAACCACTATCAAGTAAATCATTAATTTCCGCAAGAGATTGTTTCCATTTTGCAGCTTTATCGGGGTGCTTAGACATAACGTCTTCTAAGCCCTCTTTAGTACTCAGCTTTTGTTCTATGATTTGCTTTTTAGGGTCTTTGCTGTCTATTTCAAAATTTTTGAACTTTGTCTTGCCGGCATTTTCCTTACGCTGTTGAAGCGCCGTTTTACCTGCTTTAAGGAGCTTTCCGCCGATAACCTGGACAGCAGACATGGTTGCGCCCATTGCCATAGACAGAGTAAAATCTTGCCAGTTGAATTCTCCGTCTGTTATCATCAGCGTGAGAAGGTAAGAACCCGCGCCAGAGAAAGCACCGCTTAATACCTGCATTACCGTCATCAAAGCACTTGATTTGGTGGTAATGCATTCAAGAGCAACACCGCTTAAACAGGTCAGCATGCCCGTAACGCTACCAACGCACATTGACGTTACGCAGTCAGCAAAGTTTATTTCTTCACCTTTGATGCCTGCGGATATCAAGTACGAAGCCGCGCCGGAGAATAAACCGGCTACCGCTTGTATGGCTACTTTTGCAAGTACTTGTTGTATTACGGTTTTTGCCGTAGCAACAGCAACTTTGGTTACCGCGTTTGCAGCCATACCTATGCCGCCGGTTACAGCACCGACCGCCGCACTACAAGCAACCGAAACCCAGTCTATGTTTTCGGGCGCGGTTCCGCAAACGGTAACCTGCATAAATATGTCTATCGACGCGCTGAGAATTGCCCCGCCGAGTATGGGCCCAACACCGGGAATAGCGCACGCAAGTACGCCGAGAACTGCTCCCCCTATCGCAAGAATACCTATAGCTATTCTTTCAAATATGCTTGCCTGCTTAACAGGGTCGGGCGGAAGTTCCAAGATTTTTATACTACCGTCAGCAAAAATAGTATAGTACTGAGTATCGGTAGTATTTGCTTCGTAATACAGTATCGTATCTGCGTCCACGCCCAGGAACGACTCGTCCTGATTGTGTGCAAGATAATCGTTTAACGCTTGCGCCGATATAAAGTCGGCTTTTTCTACGTTTACATTTACGGCGTTACGCTGTTGCTCCTGAATGCGTTCAACGTAGGTTGCAACAAGAGTATCATAATCTACCGCAGAAGTCAACCCGTAGGCATTCAAATCGAAATCCGTATCATAATTTACGTAGTGGCAGAAGTCTTCAATATCGTAATCGTAAACATTACCCAAAGCGTCATTATAGGTGCCGTCATCCGCTGTAATAGTAGATTGAATTAAGTAATCGGCAACCTGGTACTGGACGTATTGCTTATATGCAACGTAATGCAAAGGTCCCCACGCTTGATTAAACGTAAGCTTAAACTCGGTGTATTCGTAATAGTCAATTTCACTTTCGTCAATTACTATTTTTACGCCTTTTTCAGCATCCTCTTTGGTTATATAGTTTTTATCCGAAAGCGAAACGAAGCCCGCGCCGAATATGTATTGACCATCTTCTTCATAGGCGTCTACGTATGCGGTGTATCCCAAACCGCTTACGACTTTATCGCCTATGATTGCGTTGGCGGTAAATACGTCCTCATAGCCCATAGACATTAAATCTACAAGTACGTTACTGTAAAGGAACGTTTCGCTATCGCTCAATTCACTATTATCCGAGAAGGCGTACGAACTTTCAATTCCGTTAAAAGCATCTATAACGTTATTTCTGCGCTCTTCGTTTTCATCGTCTAATTTTGAAAGTCTGGTAACGGTCTTTTCCGCTTTGGAAATCATTATTTCGTTTTTAATGCCGGAAAACAGTTGATTTTGCCATTCAAAGAACATTATGAAGCACAAAACACAGATAATGCCCGTCACCAAAATCTTTGATAGACTTCTTTTATTGAATTTGGGCGCAAAGCCACCGAAGCGGTAATTTTTTATAGCTTTTACTTTTACACTGTTTTGAGAGTTAACGGGCACTTCTTCCGTGCCGTCAGCTAACGCCACCGCGCGTTTATTCAAAGCCAATTTGTTGCGTAAATTCATAAGTAAAGCGTATATTTTTTTGCGCGCCAAGAATAATGCGATAACCAAAACTAACGCAAACAAAACGCTTATTGACGCAATAGCGTTATCCGCTATAAATCCGCCTATTGAGTTAATACTGCCCGCACCACCCGATGCTGAAACGGTTGTTGCAACGGCAAAATTAGGGCTATCCGGATCGGCAAGCCAGATTGCCGTAAGTTTTACAGTATTGGCATCTTCAATACCGATTTCTTCAATTTCATTATAATTAAATTCGGTAGTGAAAATTGTTCCTGAAAGTTTATACTGGTATAACCAGCCGGCAAAACGCATACCGTTTTCGTTTGCGATTTGCGGCAATTGAACTATATCGCTTTTCTGAGAAATTATAGTATCGACGACATCGCCGTTTACAAGCGAAATAAGAACTTGCTGTTCAGTACCGGTTTCCGTTTGGATAGATGTACTATTCTTTATCCAGACAGCATCTAAACGTACACTTGCAACGTTGGGGACACTATTGATTTGACCTTTATAAAAACGTATCGTTCCGTCGGGCTGAGTATAACGATATCCGTAGAGAGTATAACCCGGTCTGTACAGTTTAGGCAAAACTTGTTTTGCACCAACTTTATCGGAGTAAGTTTCTACCTCTATTCCGTCGTAAACAGATATATTTACGTTTGAATTATGCCATAAAGCTGTTAAAACGACGTCGTGCGGCACGTTGAAAGTATAACTGTCATTATAGACGTTACCGTATTCGTCCTGCCAACCGGCAAACTCATAATTCTCATCTACTGATTGCAACTGGTCAAGTTTGAAGCTTTTCCCGCCAAATGCGTTATCAGTAAAGATTACGGCATCATTATTCATTAACGTAAATGTATAGATTTTACTTGCCGAATAAATATCAACGTAATACGTTACGGAATTACCAAGCCGGTCAATCGCTATAATTTCGTATTGACCTTCTTCGTCGATGCAGATATTTTCAACCTCGTCCAATTGATATATAGCGAAGTCTTGTCCATCTTTTTTAATTTTGATTATTCCGTAAGGGTCGTAAGGATTTTCAGCACTTGTTAATATGAAGTTATTTGCTCTAAAACGAATACTAGCATCCAACACATTTAATTTGTGCGGGGTAACTTCGCCGTTTAATAATCTTTCAACGTATAAAGTTGTGGTTATATTCCCTTTTTTAATATAAACAGCTTCGTATTCCGTTGTACCGGTTTCGTTTGTTTCAATAATCTTATATCTTCCGGAAGGCGCGTTTTGTAAAACCAAATAATTTTCAACTGCAACGCCATAAGGTACAGAATAATATTTTTTGTTTTGGTCATTATACAAAGTTACTGTTTTGCTTTCATAATCGCCAAGACTGATAAAATGCAAACTGTTTATTCCTGGTTCTATAAGGTTAGTATCCAAATCGTAACATACAAATTTTCTGTCATTTAAAAACGGTTCGCCTATTACCGAATTTTCATATGATTGGTTTGAAAAGATGTAGACATCCTGTGTAAGATTTCTTTTTAATATGCTCTTAAAATTTGCATAATTATCTTTATCTTCTTGGGTAGAGTTGTCGTTAGGCTCGCTCGGTCTAACGTTGTTGTATTTTAAAGTTGTGTAGGTTTTTTCATCCGTCAAATCAAAATAAGACTTTTTAACAACTTCCTTTGCTCTTTTATGTAAATCGGCAAGCATTTCGCGTTCGGAAGTGTATTTTTTATCGTTAAATAGGTATTCTCCATTTTCAAATTTGACCTGGCTTACTAAATACTCGTTAGCAAAATTGTATGCTTCTATTTCATTTGAGAAACAAACTATAACTTTACCATTACCTTCCGTATTCAAGGGCACTTCATAATGTAAACTTGCATAATCGCTGACGCCAATTTGTTGATAAAGCAGTTCCTCGTTTACAACGGGCAATAAGCCTTCTTCAACAATCGAAAAACGCCAAACAAATTTATAAGTATCTCCAGTTGCCGTACCATTGAAAAAGTCCTCGTTATTTGCAAACACAGCTTCATAATTTCCAACTGGTAATTTAGAAAATTCCCAATTCTTTTGGCTTGCAGATTTTTCAGTTATTAGCTCTACAAGCGGCAACTCATTTTCGTCACGTTCTATTTTTTCCCAGTCGCCGTTTAACAAAAACAACTTGCCAATCAAAGGCGCATGTTTTGTAGACGTTCGGTTTTCGTCCTCGGTTTTTAAAGTAACGGTGTTTTTTACATATACGGGGTAATTATCACTGGGGCTGAATATCGTTTTACTGTCCTTTGAAACCAACCCATCCCCAAAGTAAACTTCTACATTCTTTTCAATGCTGTCTTCGTGGACGTAAACGGTTTTTTTGCGGACTACACCGATTTTTGTAGTTACAACAAACTCATATTTTCCAGGAATATTAAAGACTTCGCCATCTTTGCAAGAATGCGCATTTGAGCTGTCGTTAAAATAATACTTGATATCATACGAATCGCCTCTGGTTTCAAGCCTAAAACCTTCGGATGAGCCTTGATTTTCAACTATTTCGCCTGCCGTCTTGGTTACTTCGGTAGTGTTTTCAGTTTCTTGCTTAGGCGGTTCCTGGGAAGGATTATCATTAGATGCATAATATAAATTTTGGAATACGATTTCACCGCTAGTGTTACACAGATAGAATGTAGTTTCTTCTACGACATTCTTATAAGTATAATCATCCCATTCACCAGTAAAAAACCCTTCAATCCAGCTGTTCGGTTCACTATGTACAAGTTCATAAGCAACCGTTATTTTTACAAATATACCTTTTTCTAAATCATCTCCATCGGGGATGTAAACAGGTATCCTATCTTTGCCGCTGCCAGGATCAAATTCATGAAAAAAGTTTACCGTATGAAGTCCGGCAGTTTCCCTATCAGAATATTGATTCAAACGATACCAATCGCTTTTTTGCGTGGGGAATTCTTTATTAGCTGACGGCACGAATTTTTGAACAATGACCGCACCTTTCCCGATAGGACCTACTGACGATATCCCATTTACACTTTGCTTCCATGTATCGTCATTTATACTCCAACTGCGACCATCGGTGCCAGTTAAATTATCTAGTGAAGTATAGTTATACTTTAACTTAATAGCAATTGAGTTCTTACCAACTAAATCTTCTTTGCCATTTTCATTGGTACGATAAACATTCTCTCCACTTCCGGCAACAAAACCGTATGCGTCCACGTTACCGTAACGTTTGGCACCCTTTAAAACCTCACCGCCGTCACCTAACGTATCAATATAAAAACTTGCAAAAGGCAAACCGTTTTTTAAGACATTATGTTTCGTTGCCGAAGAAACATCAAAACCGTTATCCACCCCTGTTTCGTATACGTTAGTTTGAAGATATTCGTTATCTGAATTTATTATCTTAGCGCCATTTAATGTAGTATTTTTCCAATCAGCTATACTAGTTAACTTTTTATCTTCTTGATTAACTGTACTATCTGCGCTTGCAACCAAATTGTTTCTCTTTACCAATGCATCCGTTATACATAAGAATACAGAGATGCAAAATATTAACGGTAATATTATAAGCAGACAATTTTTAAATAATTTTTTCTTCATATCTAACTCCTTAGATTATTCCGACAAGTATTCACTATATTGGCTTATTAACGCAACCAGTTTGTCCCAAGTAATCAAGCCTTTTCCAATAGCAATTTTTAAGTATTTACCATTAAATGCTTCAAAAATTTCCTCAGATACAAGATCTTTGAAATCATCGTACGTAAACAATCCGTACTGCTTTATATCTTCTTCAAGCGTGGAAGCGTAAACCATATTGTCACAATCAAAGTCAAACATATTTACAAAAGCCTCAGTCTCGGCGGAAGCAGACAACATACCGTTGACATAATAGCACATATATTCGCTTGCCAGAGGGCTGTAAGAAACTGTAGTTTCCATTTCGACTGTAACATTAATTAATTTTACTTTTTTATTGATTAACTTCCCTTGCTCATTGACTGATTGCTTATTAAAACTATGACCGATATATTTTTCAGCATCGTTTCTTAAAAATACGTATTTGTTTAAATCGTAATCGAAGAATCCGTGTTCATAAATTATCCCTACTTCCGTTCCATCGGAAAACTGCAAATGAATAACCTCGTACTCATCTTCGCCATGATTTACAACAAATATTAAAGGTGTGCTTACAAATTTACTTGTCGTGAAATCCCAGGCAAGAACTTGTTCCGTACCATCTAAATCTTCCACCGCTTTTTGAGTGCCGTCCGCCAACGTTATAAGTGTGCCTTGCACTACGCAACTACTACTTTCTTCGTAAACCGCCAATAAAAGTGCATAGCCGTCACCATTCACATTTGCATTCTTGAAGGATATGTGTTTTTCACTACCTAAATTTTGTCCAGTTAAAGTCCAATACATAAAGCCTTCCACATCATCAGGTAGATACCAATATTCAGTTACATCCCAAACTGCAGTTTTTGTTTTTTCTTCTTGTATGGTAACTTTACTTCCAGTTTGATAACCGTCTTTAAGAGTATACGACCATTTAGCATACAATTCGGTATAGCCGCTATAGCCAGAATGCGAAACTTTCTTATCACCATTATTGTCATAATACTGAGCCCCCCAGCCACCAGTACTTGTATAATACCCGCCAAACGTATAGCCTTTACACTCCGGCGGATTAATATGAGAAGAAAAGTTTCCTACACCTAAAACTTCTTTCTCTTCGTTACGCAAGGTATCTTTAAGTTTTATCCAACGAACTTTTTTATCATATGACCGAGAATAAGTGATAGGTTTCCCATTATAGATTTGCTCACAGGTAGCTTTAATTGATAGCTCTTTAAACGAGCATTTTTCGTTTATTGTCAACCAGCCTTTGGTGGTAATATTAACACCAGTATCAGCCCCGTTTTGGCCAACCTCACTGCAACTAAACTCTAAATTACTTAAAGAATACGTAGCACTAGTGTCAAACGAACCAGTATAAAAACCGAGTTGTGTACTGTCTTCAACGATTACGCTACTACCTTTCAGCGTTGGCGTGCCCGTCATTGGACGGAATACTTGTAAAGGCTCTAAATTAAACGGTTGAGATACCGAGCCATCCTTGATACGTATTTCCATCCATATTTCATTGATCAATGATCGGCCATCAGCATCATCTTTTACCTTAATTGTAAATGAATCATTGGTAAAACGTTTTATTTCAATATTATCACTCGTAGGCACAACATTTTCTAATGACATTCCGAAATCAGCCAAAGAATAACCGCCATAATTGACAGTACAAGTTGCAGAATAGCCCACATGCAATTGTCTATAATTTTGAGTTATTTTATTCCATTCACTATCTTTATTAAATTCAAAATATAAATGACCGCTCTTATAAATTTTGGGAGTATCCGAATATTTTAAATCTGTCTCAGTATCAGAAGTAATTATTCTTTTAACAATGAACTCTGCTTTAAAATCAGATTGAAGTTTATCCAAAGAACGATATTTTAAAGTTATTTTGGTTCCAGCAGGTGCCTTTTGGCTTATTTTAATTGTTTGACCTTTCGTATCAATTTCTTCTATATATTCCTCACTAAATTCTATTATTTCAAACCTTTTTTCATTTGCATTTGGTGTATTGCTTACCGTATAAGCATTCAATTCTCCACGATTTAATTCATTATTTTTAATGCTAATTAATATATCTTCGTTAGGTATATATACTTCCAATGTAGTTTGAGTGCTTATACCGTCTTGTTCTAATTCTAAAACAATTAATGGATTGAAATTTGATTGATACGCAAGATTGCTACAGATGTCAAATTCTTTAGTGCTTAATAAATCCCCATCATTATAATTTCCAACAATATTTTCAGCACCTTTTAATATTTTAATTTTGGGGTTATTTGCTGTTGCCGTTTCATCAGTAAATGTAGTTAAATATACTTTTTCGCCGTACTCTTTTGAACTTATCGGTTCATATTCGCTTACGTTAACAGCTAAATTATGTGTAGGCTTATAAATATTGAACGTAATAATATCAGATTCAACGTCAAAAACTTTTGCTTTAATTTGAACTTGCATATTACCCAAAGGCACATCGTCTGTTATCACAAATCTGTCGCCGTCGAAATATGCAACATTGCCAGCTACAAACAATTCATATTCTGCAACACGCACAGCGCTGTTTTGCGGAAATATTGAAGTAGAAAGCAATTCTTCTATATAATAAGAAGCGCCTTGATAAACCCAGTCTGTTTTTGCGGTTAACTCAATACTGGTAACCGGAATGAAGATCGAAATTTCGATTTTATCACTCAGTTCCACGCCGTTTTGCATAGTAAACGCCCTAACAGTAAATTTAGGGTTAACGTCTGTTATTTCTTGAATATTTTTAATAATTATAGAGTGTCCGTCTACACGTGCATATTTATCGTTGCTAATTTGAAGTTTATAATCTTTATTGATTTCTGAAATATTGTCTGCACCGAAAAATTCTGCTTCGATATCAATTGTGCTGCCGGGTAAATATCCCCCAAGCTCATTTGGTTCAGTATAATCTTTAATAGCAAAACCCGTTGCATAAACAGGGACAACCGTTACGGTTTGCTCATAATAGATGCCGTCAGCCGCATCAATGCGCACAACAATATCTTGTCCAACGGGCGCCCCCTCAAATACGGATAACATTCCGTCTGTACTGATTGTTGCAATATAATCCGGCACGTTAACCGAGTACGTTACCGGCCGGTCACCAAAGGTTGCATTAAACGGTTCCGCATTTGCTTTAAACGAATAAGTGCGCTTTTGTTCAACTTCTTTCAAATCTGAATTTGCCGAAGTAATACCAATAACAGGCTTATACAATTTAAATATTTTTTCAGCAAAAACAGACGGTTGTTTAGTGCTTTCCGCCCTTACCGTTATACTTAAATCACCTGCAGGTAAATTCTTTGAAACAGCTATCGTTCCATTGAAATTTATATCAGCGTATTCTTTGCCATCCGTGATTGAATATGTAATTTCTTTGTCCGTCGCATCATTAGGGTAAATATCTGTTCCCAAATGCATTACGCCACCCTGATATATAACGTCACTAAGTGCGATAATTTCGATTGATTCTATTGGCGTTTCCACAACATAAAACATGAGATTATTATGACTGTTAACACCATCCACTACAGCTTTAACTTCAATTTTTGCCCCGATTTTGGCATCTCTGTTTACGGTTAAAGTATCACCTTGAATAGAAGCGAATCTGTCCCCTGCAATTATCTCATAAGAGATATCTTCTACCGTTTCATTTGCAGTTTCAGGGAATATACGACAGGAAAGCTTTACGTTATCACCCCGTTTTAGTTGGGTCCTACTGGCCGAGGCAATTTCTACACTCACAATAGGATTTTTTTCAATTACAAACTGAGTTCCATTACCGGTACTTGCTGTTGCAATGTTATAACTTTCGCCAGTTAGTCGAAATAGAATTATAAGCATTAAAGCCGCCAATACCAATACCGAAAAAATTAATGCCTTTTTAATAGTTGATTTCATAATTCATCTCCTAATAAACTTGTAGCTGTTTCATAGCTGTTTCAATATTTCTTGTGAAAATTTTCATTCCTTTTGTAACAGTATAATCATCATAAAGTATTACACTTGCATCTAATTTGTCATCACTTATTTCAAACTCGAAATCAGACAATGAAACAAGTAATTTATCTGTTTTGGAGTTTAAATCAATAACCGTTACGACACTCTCGTTCAATCTATAAAGCCCTTCGTAAGCGTTATTAATTTGCTGATTCTTATAAACTTCGTAACTGAACGTACCGTCCTCAAAAAAGGTAATATTACATTGATAGGTATCATTTTCAATTTGTTCTGTTAATTCCCAAGCACCTATCAAATTACTGCTATACAGAACATTTTCTTTTTCCCAACACGCATATAAAATATGCTTTTCTTGATTACTAATTAAATACTGAGAAAAAGCGGTTTCATTGAGCTCGTCACCGTTTTCTATTAAGCTCCAATATAAAAACCTATATCCTGCTCTCTGTTTCACAGGCAAATCATTAAAGCGAATTTGTGCCGATTCAATAAAATACTCTATTTCATAGTTTTCATAATAATTAATACTAAGACGTATCACTTCCTTAGCATATTCTTGTCTCGTAACTTGAACTATCGTACTTTTATTGAAAATTACATTTTGAAGCTGACTTAACGAATAATCAACGCCATCCACCGTGTACATGTAAAAATATTCGCTTGTGTCATTGAAAACTAGTGATAATTTTTTTATGTCATCGCTTTTAAGCGCTGAATTCCAGCTGCCACCGTACAAAAAGCTTTCATTTACATTACCCGAATTAAACCTTATCAGTATTCTTTCTCCAGCCATTTGAGTTGTTGCAATTTTAAGCGTATTGCCTGACGTAATTTTCCAAGATAAAAAACAATTGGGATATTTTACATTTTGTCTAATGCCGTCCAATTCAAAGTCAATTACACCAGGATTTAAAGATTTTAAATTTAATGTTGCACCAATAGGGACATCGTAAATACCGTTTACAACATCAAATAATAATTCATTTTCTACATACGCTGTATTATCGTTTTTTATTTCCCCATCATCAGTCATGTATGAATAGTACCAATTTAAAGCCACATTTTCCGGATCTCTTATGATAATATGGCATAAATCGCTATATGGTGCCAAAACCTTAACATCCTCAACTTGAGCATATTGGGTAACACCGTTTTCAGTATAGCTTACGGCAACGCATGTATCTGAACACTTTAAAACTTCATCGTCTACTTTAAACGACTCCACTAAAAATGTCCCCAAAATCTCATATTCAGCAAAAACAACCAAACCTACAGGATTAAATCTTTCTCCTTGTGTATACTGCTTTTGGACTTTTGAATCATCTACCGAAATAGACTTTAAAACCCTATGAGTAACGTCAATGTTTTGGGTAACTACCTTTGTTACATCATCATATGAATATCTGATTTCAATAAACTCATCTTCAAATGATAAGACGTATTCTTCGTCTAGATCGTAGTCTTCTATAATTTCACTTATGTATTCAAAATTTGCTTGAACTATAAGTCCGTCTTTTTTAAAAGCTTGTCCCTCTACATAATGCGTTGTGTATGGCGCACTTAAGATTTCAATACTCTGCAATGTTTTTCTTTTAACCGATATAGGCAAAATAGTAGAAAAGTTACCACTTGTTATAATTAATTCAGTGTTTTTGGGCTCTAATTTATTCGCATCAACTTCGAAATCTGTTATTCTTGCGCTATACGTTAAAAAGTCTCCCCAAACCGAAAGTTTATTCTTTTCTATTGCTTGTCCTTCTATATATTCAGATTGACTGTTTTCACTGCTAACCGTAATGGACTGTAACTCTGTGTCGTATTGAGGAATAATATGTATTTTTATTGTTTTATCTGCTGTATTAGCGCTTTGAGCCTTAACCGATAAATTTAAAGTGCCCAATGTATTCCCAGAATAAAACGAACCGTTATCGTTTATTGTGGCATTAAAAGATTCATCTTCTATTAGCCAAGAAATTTTTAAATTTTCGCCTGTCTCAATTTCTTCTCCGTTTACCCTTACCCCGAAATTAGTATTATTGCTAAATACTTCTATTTCACATTCTTCAACCGTCTCTCCGTTCATAGTTATTTCTAATGTATTGATTATATAAATTTTCGGTTGAAGAAGAAAAACCAACAATAAAATTGTAGTAATTACAATTGCCAAACCTATCAACGATAGAGCAATTATTCTAAATCTCTTATTTGATATATTTCTAATAAAAATTTCTTTAATTCTCATAGTTTTATTCGCTATTTCTTCCTTCCCTACATATATTTACTTAAAAAATGTGGCTATCGTTGCCGAAAAAAGAAAAAAAGTCAAAATAATTTTTGACTTTTTTTCTTTTATATGCAGTTTTAATTAATTTATCTATCTAACAGCTGTTCTATTAGGGTGATTATATAATTTTCTTCAAACGGGTCTGATAGTGTCATATAGTAAATATTTGACTCATATTCAAACGTTGCTTTACTCTTAAACTTATTCCCACCCCATTTTATTTCGATGTCATTAAAAGTATGGGTAAGCAAACATGAATTTTCAAAATCTTCTAAAAAGTCTATTACCGTTCGGTTATCTGTAACAGATATATCTATCTTGCATCCCGTTTCTATATCTACTATACTTTCTTTAAAACATATTATTTCATTAGTAGAATTCAATTGAAATATTTCATCTTTACAAAACTCTGTTTCATCATACCAATCGAAATACAATAAGTCCTTATTTGTTTCCAAAGAATACTCTTTCAAAGTTTGTTTCGTATCATTAGTCGTGTACTCAGTTTTAGAACAATATCTTATATCATCCACTGGTGAATTCGGTTTTAAAGTAAATATCAAAATAAGAACAACGGCAAGAACAGCGAGAACGGAAACTATGGGGATATATATCTTCTTGGAATTGATAGCAAGTGTATTTTTACTTACTTGAACGGTATCGGTCGTTACGCTTGCATTTTCTTCAACTTCCGATTTTATCATATCCCAGACTTCTTGCTTATGCTTATTTTCTTGTTGTTCTATTAAGTTGTGAAATTTACTTTCTTTTGACATACTATAAATCCCTTTTATGTTATAGAAACTGCGTAGCCGTTAACAAACCAATTATTTGTTATCGTTGATGCAGTTGAAGCAATTCTAATCAAACCAAAATCATAATCAGCTCTTCCACAGGCAACTCTAAGATAAGTATCCGTCCTAAAATTATTATTACCGTTATAGTATCTTACTACGTAATAACCAAAGCCAACGTATACGTGGTTTGCTGGAATTGAAAACTTTACCCATGTTTCCTCCGTAGCCGTAGTATTCATATCGTAAAGTTCGGTAGCTTTGTTAAAAAGAATGATAGGCTGATTATTATTTATTGCATTTAAATATGCCGTAGCATTTAAGCCACCCGAAGTTGCGACGGATGAATAAGAAACTTTCCTTCCTTTACTCTCACAATAAGACCGCAACCCATTTAAGCAATCGCTCTCATTGACGCCAACGTCGTCAATATTGCAACGCATTGCTGAATACAAGTCTTCCATTAGTTTAGGCACGTACACCTTATCATCAAATTTATATTTGCCAGTTGCGGGATAATACGCTTTAAAATTTGGTATCAATTCTTCATAATATTTATCGTAAAAACCTACTACTATTGCTCCGGCGGTCGGTCCACAAGAATTACTCAAATAGCCACGCGCTTCATAAAACGGCACGCTATTCGTCGTTTCGTAATAATCGTCTTCACGATTAGTATATGTTACCACCTCAGTACTAGCTTGATATGTAGCTTGCATTTCATCCGTTACCTTATCCGCATAACGTATTTCGTTATACGGTTCAGCCAAAGCCAGGTTTGCATTTTGACTGAAAACGGTAACCAAGCAACAAGCAATAAGTAAAATTGCCACTGCCAATATTATAAATTTATTTTTGAGAATATTTTTCATAAACCCCCCATTAATAAGTATTCATTCCATAAATATTTACTAGTTTATGAAAACATTCGTTGCCGAAATTATAATTTTTCTTTTATTATTTTTAACAATTTTACTATTCTCTTATATACATGATTCTTTTTCAATTTCAGCTTTAAAGCAATTTCCCCATAAGAAAGATCTTCCCAAAAACGGTAATAAATTAATTTTCTATCTTCTGCTGGCAGTTGCTTTACAACAGCTATTAAATCATTCTTTTCGGAAATATGATTTTCTATATCAGAAAATAAATCGCCTTCCTCTACTTTACAAGAAATAACTATGACACCATGATTTCTATTAAACTCATATGCGGTATGTTGAACTATTTTACACAGCCAACCATAACAGTTTTTATTGGGGTCTGCTTTATCTAAATAACTATAAATTTTGATATAAGCTGCACTCATAACATCTTCTATATACGAGGTGTCGAACAAATAATTATAAGCAACAACTTCTAAATGGTTAAATGTCAAATTGTAAAGCTCATCACAATTGACTGCCCCATCCTTTATCTTTTTTATTAATTTGTTGACTTCATCGCCAAATTTCGACATTAGTATACCCCATTAACCATATTGTAGCATAAATATGTTTCATCAGTAAATCAAACTTTTAGTTTACTCTTTATTGGCTCTATCAAATTGCTTAATAATTAATTCTAAAATTTTAATTTGTTCTTCATTTAAATTATTTATTATTTTGATAAGTTGCTTATTTCTAACTTTTACACTTTCGTCTTTATCAAATGAAAAGAAATACGATAAAGAAACATCAAAGTAATCACAAATTTTTTCTATTGACCGTAATGAAGGACAACGGTCTTTATCTCTTGATGCATTCTTCCTCCACTGATATATAGTGGAAGATATATCTGCATTTTCTTTTATTTCATAACTAGATATGCCTTTTTCCTTCATTAACTCATCAATTCGAGCTATAATAATTTTTTTGTCCATAAAAATACCGTAAAGTGCTATATACAACATTCTACGGTATATTTTTCACCCATACAAAGCATTTTATACACCATGATTTAGTTGAACAATCAACTTACCATACCATTAATTAGTCTATCATTGAATTTTTTTATTTATAAAAAATCAAATTATCGCTATATTTGTTAAATAGGTAATTAAAACAATGCAACCAAATTGTTGCCTTCTCCTATCATGTCTACAAAAAAATAAATGTGAATTAATAGATAGGCGGCCTTTATTTTGGGGAAATTTATTAAATAACCTCTTGGGGGTATTTATATTTTATATAATAACATAATACTAAATTTCCATCAAGAATTAAAAAAGTCCGAGCATATTTTGCTCGAACTTTTGGATTTACATTTTACAGAATTTCAGATCACTTTGGCGTTGTTTTATATTCGTCCATTATTTTCCCTTGCGGTGGCAAGCATAAGCTTTATGCGGTTTTCTTGATTTACTTTGGTTGCCGATGGGTCGTAATCGACGGCAACTATGTTTTCGTCTTGATACAGTGTTTTAAGCGTACGGATAACACCCTTGCCCGCAATGTGGTTTGGCAAGCACCCGAAAGGTTGCGTGCAGACTATATTCTTAACTCCCGTTTCGGCAAGCGCCGCCATCTCGGCGGGGATAAGCCACCCCTCGCCCATTTTAACGCCTTGGTTTATAACCTTATCCGCACAAGCGCGGAGATGCTCGAAATCGTGAACGGGTTCGAAGTGTCCGTCCTCTTTAAACTGTTTTATAACGCTAAGCTGCATACGGTGTACAAACTTGTACACCAATTTATACGCAAACGCCTTGCCGCGTCCGTGCCCGTATAGGGTATAGTCGTTAACAACGTTAATTATGCAATATAAAATAAAGTCCAACAGCGCGGGGATAACCGGCTCGCAATTTTCGTTAAGCAAAAACCGCTCCAACTCGTTATTGCCGAGCGAGGAATACTTGACGTAAATTTCACCCACCACGCCGACTTTAATTTTCTTTTTACCGTTCTTTTTTACGGCGGCAAAGATGTCGATTATCTTCTTGTTTATCTTTTTATATTTTCTGTATCCGCCCTTTTCGAACTTGCTTACGATATAATTAACCGCCTCGTCACGCGCCCTATCCGCGGCGCAGCTCTCCTCCTCGTAAGGCTTTGTTTGGTTATAACACCACATAACCGTGTCGCCGTAAAGAATGGAAAACGCAAGCTTTAAAAACAGCGGAATAGTTATTTTGAAAGTACTGTCCTTTTCAAGCCCCGAAAAGTTAATAGATACCACGGGCACGGTGGGAAACTCGCTTTTTATAGCCTTTCTTATAAGGGGCATATAGTTGGAAGCTCTGCACCCGCCGCCCGTCTGCGTCATCATAATAGCGGTGTGCTCTAAATCGTACTTGCCGCTTTTCAATGCGTCAACGAACTGTCCGACTACGCAAAGGCAAGGGTAACAAGTGTCGTTGTGAACGTGCTTCAAACCCTCGTCTATTACGGCGCGGCTTTCGTTCTTTAAAATCTCCAAGTCGTACCCTTCGAGCTTTAACACCTTCTCGATAATAAGAAAATGCCACGGCAGCATATCGGGGACAAGAATTTTATGGGTGCGTTTCATAGGCTTGTCCCACTTGGGATATTCAGTTGTGTAGTCCGTAAACGTCCTCTCTTCCATTATTTTCTCGCCGCCTCTTCAATCGCCGCAAGCATACTTCTAAGCCGTATCTTTACGACGCCGAGATTGTTTATTTCATCTATTTTAATCTGAGTGTAAAGCTTGCCTTTCTTTTCCAAAATGGAACGAACCTCGTCGGTGGTGATAGCGTCAAGCCCGCAACCGAACGAAACAAGTTGCACCAAATTCAAATTTTTGCGTTTGGAAACGAAATCCGCCGCACGGTAAAGCCTTGCGTGGTAAGTCCATTGATTTAAGACGTTAACTTTAACCACGTCGCCCTTTTCGAATATGCTGTCCTCGGAAAGCACGGCAAGCCCCAAAGACGTTAACAGCTTGTTTATACTGTGGTTAATCTCGCCGTCCAAATGATATGGTCTGCCGGCAAGCACTATTACTTGCTTGCCTTGCATCTCCGCCTTCCAAAGAATTTCGTCCGCCTTGGAGCGCACGTCTTCGCGGTATTTATCGAGTCTTGCAAAGCCCTCTTCAAGCGCGTTTTCGATTTCACGCTTGGTAAAGTTATACTTTTTAAGCGCGTCCATCAGCTTTTTGACCGTGGGCTTTCTCATATTCAAATCGATGTACGGCATAAGGAAATTCTTATCCGTCAACCTCTCGTTATTGGCTTTCAAAAGCTCGGGATAGTACGCTACGACGGGGCAATTATAGTGGTTGGTAGAACAGTGTTCGTCCAAGTTGTAGCTTTCGCAAGGCATAAATATGAAGTCCACGCCCTCGTCCAAAAGGCTTTCGATATGCCCGTGAATAAGTTTTGCGGGATAGCAAGCCGTATCGCTAGCAACGGTGTGCTGCCCCTTGAAGTAAAGCTGACGCGTAGATTTATCCGAAAGGATAACCTCGAACCCGAGCGTTTCGAAAAATCCCGCCCAAATGGGGAGCTGTTCGTACATACCGAGTTGCATCGCAAGCCCCACTTTGCCGCGAATACCGCCTTGCCCGTTAACGCCGTGCACGCAGTCGATAAGCCTTACTTGCTTGTATGCGTAAATATCCATATCCGCAAGCGCGGGTTTTCTGCCCGCACCGCGTTCGCACTTGTTGCCCGAAATAAAACGTCTACCGTCGCTGAAACGTATTACATTTAAGTTACAGTTTGCCGTACAACCGCGGCAGTTGGTAGATTGGAGCGAATAAGAAAACTCGTCAAGTTCTTTGGCGGTTGCGGTGGAGCTTTCCTCGGGGGCGTTTTCCATTGCGAACAGCGCCGCGCCGAACGCGCCCATAAGCCCCGCTATACCCGGGCGGACAACCTCTTTACCCGTTTCCATTTCAAACGAGCGCAACACCGCGTCGTTTAAAAATGTGCCGCCTTGAACAACGATATTTTCGCCAAGCTCGTCGGCACTCGTCGCCCTAATAACTTTATAAATTGCGTTTTTTACGATTGACGAGGACAGCCCCGCGGAAATATCCTCAACGCTTGCCCCCTCTTTCTGCGCTTGTTTGACCGCGCTGTTCATAAACACGGTACAGCGCGAACCGAGCTCTACGGGGTGCTTTGCGTACAAACCTTTCTCGGAAAACTTGTTAATTTCCATACCCATAGCGCGGGCAAAAGTCTGAATAAACGAGCCGCAGCCCGACGAGCAAGCTTCGTTGAGCATAATGTTGTCTATGCAGCCGTTTTTGATTTTAAAGCATTTTATGTCTTGCCCGCCGATATCGATAATAAAATCGACCTTGGGGTTAAAGTGCAACGCCGCCTTAAAGTGCGCAACCGTTTCCACGATGCCGAAATCGGCTTTTATCGAGTTTTTTATTAAATCTTCGCCATAACCCGTTACAGCGCTGCCGCGGATTTTAAGACGGTTGCCGCCGAGCGAGTAAAGCTCTTTCAGCTTGCTTACGACTATATCGAGGGGCTGGCCGTTGTTTGATTGATAGTGCGACCATAATATTCGGCAATCGGGCGTGATAAGCATAAGCTTAGTCGTGGTTGAGCCACTGTCGATGCCGAGGTAACAATCGCCCGAATATGAGGAAATATCTGCGAATTTAAGGTCGGTCGCTCTATGGCGTTTAACGAATGCGGAGTAATCTTCCTTGCTTTCAAACAGCGGTTTACCCGTCGTAACCGAGTTGTTTTCGGTTATTTTTTCTAATTTTTTAATAACTTCGTCAATGTTTTCGGTGTGTTCGCCGACCGAGGATAACGCCGCGCCAATTGCCATAAAACAAGGTGCGTTGTCGGGGAAAACCGCATTTTCGGGAGTTAAATTCAATGTAGTGACGAAAGCGCGCCTTAACGCTTGCAAGAAATACAGCGGTCCGCCTAAAAACAAAACCTTGCCCTTAATTCTGCGCCCTTGCGCCAAGCCCGAAACCGTTTGGTCGACTACGGCTTGGAAAATCGACGCGGCAATATCCGCCTTGCTTGCGCCTTGGTTTAAAAGGGGTTGCACGTCGGACTTGGCGAAAACTCCGCAACGCGAAGCTATGGGATATGTTTTGCCCGCGGTAAGAGCCATTTCGTCCATTTTTTCGACGGATACGTTTAAAAGAGTTGCCATTTGGTCGATAAACGCGCCCGTACCGCCCGCGCAACTGCCGTTCATACGCTGCTCGGTGCCGCCCGTCACAAATATGATTTTCGCGTCCTCGCCGCCAAGCTCGACAGCTACGTCAATATCCGGATAAAGTTTGCGAATAGCAATAAACGCAGCTTGCACTTCTTGAACAAAATTTATGCCGCTACGTTGCGAAAGCCCCAAGCCCGCGCTGCCGGTGATAGAAACTGCGTAATCCCCGCCGAACTTTTCTTTTATGGTTTTAAGCTCGGAAAGAACCGTTTCCTTGACCTTGGCAAAGTGACGGACGTAGGACGAGTATATTAAGTTGTCGTTCTCGTCGATTACCGCCGCTTTGACGGTTGTCGAGCCGACGTCTATGCCTAAAAGTTTCAATTTGTTTTCCGCTAAAAATATATTCAAAGTAATTATAACATAACAGTAATTGTTTTTTCAAATTTATGAATATACAAATTTTGTTAAAATTCAATGAAATTTCAACAAAATTAAACGTTACGCTTAACTGCCCGTCCTATTTACCGATTTTTGCGCCTACTTACCGCAAATAAAACGCAACCGCCCGCGCAAAAATTTCGCGCGGGCGGTTTTCGTTTCAGTTTTGTTCGCTTGAATACTTCTTTTTGGTTGCCATACCGCCGCGGATATGCCGCTCGGAAAGATTCCTATCCAAAACATTGCGCACACGCTCGTAAAGTTCTTTATCTACGGTTTTAAGCCTCTCCGTTACGTCCTTATGTACGGTAGATTTGCTTATGGAAAAATACGTTGCCGCCGCACGAACCGTGCAGTTCGAGGCAATGATATATTCCCCCTCTTTAATTACCCTTTCGGCTATATAATCCCACATATCACACTCCGAAATTTAATGTATTATAATTTATTCGGAAAATTTCGCGCTTATGCGGTTTTTGGGGAATTTCGGCAATTTTTTGTCGAAAAAAGAAAACATAATAAAGCGCCGCTTGCAGACATCTGCAAGCGGCGCTTTATTACATTAAATTCAAAACAAATCCGTAACCCGAAATTAAATTGCGGCTAAAAACTTCAT
>CAJTKX010000004.1 GCA_910577055.1 uncultured Christensenella sp.
TACTGTCCGACGCCCTTGCTGTCCTTTTTTACAGCCATAAGGCAAAGATTAAGTATGAGTATAAAGATAAGCAATACGAACCCGTCGGCAATAAGCGCAGACTGTTCGGACGGCGTTGCATAACCCCAATTCTGTACGATATTGCTTGTGAGCGTGGTAAACGGCACGAACGCACCGAACGGATAACCCGAACCGTTACCCACTATCATCTGAACAGCCATTGTTTCGCCGATTGCCCGACCTATACCGAGTATGATTGCCGATATAATTCCGCTCTTTGCGGCGGGCAGCAAAACTTTCCATACCGCTTGATTTTTTGAACAGCCGAGCGCAAGCGCACCTTCATAATAGTGCATAGGTACGGCTTCCAAACTGTTTTTGGTTATGGAAGTTATTGTCGGTAATATCATAATCGCGAGAATAAACGTACACGCCAACAGTCCGAAACCCGCATTATTCGGATGGAATATATCGACGAGTAGCGGCATTAAAAATTTATACCCGAACAGACCGTACACGATAGACGGAATACCCGCAAGCAAATTTACTATCTGCGTATATATCTTTTTCAGTCGTTTAGGACAATAAAATACAAGCCAAATCGCCGTAAATACAGCAAGCGTACCGCCGAGCAGAACGGCGCATACGGTAAGAAAGAACGTGCCGACAATCATTCGCCATATTCCGAAAGTTTCCGATTTTGCCGACCATTCAGAGCCGAAAATAAACTTGAAAAAACATATATCACGAAAAGCGGGTATGCTTGCATAAAGCAAATAACCGATAATCGTAAATACGGCAAGAATGGAAAATGCCGCAAGGGCTATAAATATTGCCTTTGCGATATTTTCCTTTGAAAAAAACTTTGCCGTTTTTATCTTTGTTAGCGTAGTCATATTACTTTACCGAAATATAACCCGCGCCCGTTATAACTGTTTGAGCTTCCGCACTCATAATATAGTCGTAAAAGCCTTGTGCCGCCGCCGACAGCGTTCCGTTTTCTTTGAGTACGATTACGAAAGGACGTTGCAACGCATAGGTGTTGTTCATAATATTTTCGGTTGTACACGCAACTCCGTCAAGACTTACCGCTTTGACCGTACTTTGCAAACTGCCATAAGATATGTAGCCTATGCTGTTTGTCGAGCCTTGTATCGCTTCGATTACGTTACCCGTTTCGGCAAGCGTGGCAACGCTCGTAGCGTAACCGTTTTCGATTTTCAAAAGCTCGTCGAACGCCGTGCGCGTTCCGCTTGACGCATCTCTGCCGATTGCCGCCGTTATCGAAGTGTCGGGAATTGCCGTACCGCTTTCATAGAGTGCTTTCACGTCAGTTTTGCTAACGTCTGTAACAGAACAATCTTTATTGACGATAAGGGCAATACCGTCCATACAAAGCGTATAGCCTTTCACACCCGTTTCGCTCGATTTCAATTCACGCGAAGACATACCGAAATCGTTTAAGCCGTTTTGCGTATCACTTATACCCGCGCCGGACGAAGACATATTTACCGTAATTCTTACGTCGTGCGTCTTTTCGTATTCCGCCGCAAGTTTTTCCATTATGGGTGTAACGGAAGACGAACCCGAAACGGTAATGCTTTCCTTTTTACTGCCGCAACCGCCGAGTGCAGCCATAGAGCTACCGATTGCAGCTATGCACAATGCACTCATCAAAATTTTTGTCAGTTTTTTCATTTTTTTGTTTCTCCTTGAATTTTTTATTTCTGTCGCTTGACAAGTATAGAATAGCAAGAAGAAGTAACAAAGTTAGTCAGTCAGTTGCAATAAATATGTAAAAAGAAACAGGACTTCGATTTGAAATCCTGTTCTTTTTCATCGCTTGAAAACGCAACTCTAAAAAATTTAGTTTTTTAATCCCTATGGGAATTGCGCTTTTTCGGCGGGCGGCTTTTTGTTTGCGGCTTTCATTATATGCGGCTTTTAAAAAAATTGTTCTAACTTGTACAAGGTCGGCATATGTTAAGGTAGATAAAAGTTTTCGGAGGAAAATATGAACGAAGAATTAGACTATGCCGAGATGCTGGAAATACCCGTCAGCACCGTTAACGTAGTAAAGAAGAAGAGCATTTTCAAGCACAGACCCTTCTTTGCACCCAAAGAGCAACAGCAAGAAGCTCCCGCTGCGTCGGATGAATTAAAAGATTTAGTCGTTGACAGCGTAAACGAGCGCGTCGGCGCATATACCTATACCGAGGATTTGTCCGAGCCGCAAAAGCCCGAAAAAAAGAGTAAATTTTTCGGCAAGGACAAGGGCAGTAAAATCATTTTGACCGAGCTTATCGCGGTTTGCGTGCTTGCGTTTGCCATTTTTCTTACCAATATATTTATGCCCACAAGCGCGATAAATACTTTCCTTGGCACGCTTACGGGCAACAATAAGGCGGAGCCGGAGCCGACTTACAACGAAATTAAGCTTTCGTCCGTAGTAAGCGATACCTCGGACGCAATAGTCAACGTTTCCGAAAGCGGCGTGCTTTCGTTCACGGCAAAGGGCAGCGTTTACCCCGTTTGCGCCGGCAAGGTTGCTTCCGTAACCAAGAACGAGGACACCTTTACGGTTGAAATCGCACACACCTCGACCTTTACAAGCGTTATCACGGGACTTACCGACGTTTATTCCGCTAAGGGAACTTCCGTTCAAGGCAATATACCTTTTGCTTACTCCGACGGCGAGAACGAGGTTCGCGTTTCCATGTACGATAACGGTACGCTTTTAAACTGCTATACTCTTTCGGGTGTAGTGCCCGTCTGGAACTCGTGAAAATAACTATTCACCCGTTGTTTCTGGCGGTGGGGCTTTTGTCCGCGCTGTTCGGCGGTTTGCCGATATTCATTATATGCGCATTGACCGCACTCCTGCACGAGTGCGGTCATATCTTTTGCGCGGCGCGGCTCGGGTTCGAGTGTAAAAAAATAAGCCTTATGCCGTTCGGCGCGGCGGCTGTGTGCGACATCGAGGGGATTTCGCCCTCGGACGAGATTAAGCTCGCTTTGGCGGGTCCGCTCGTCAATCTTTTGCTGTGCGTAGCCGTGGCGGGACTATGGTGGTTTTTCCCCGTAACTTACGCCTACACCGACTTGATATTCTATTCGAGCGCGGGTATGCTTGTGCTTAATTTGCTGCCGGCTTACCCCCTTGATGGCGGACGAATTGCAAAATGCGTTTTATCTGGCTTTTTAAAACGGGACAAGATATTGAATTTGGCGCTTAGGGCGGTGAATATTCTCGTCGTTGTCGCGCTTGTTCTAACATTCTTTTTTGCCATAAAAAACGTTACGCTTTTGACGATGGCGGGATTGTTGTTTATTTCCGCGTTATCCAAAAGTCCGCCCGCGGTCAAAATAAACTTCGCCGTCAAAAAAAAGAAAAAGGGGCGGGAAATCCGCTACGTCATCTTGGACGAAAACGCAACTTTTAAGGACGCGCTGCGATTTGTGGACAGCAGTCGATACCTCGTTTTGCAGCTTTATAACGAAAAATTCCTCGATGAAATCACCGAGGACGAGTTGTATGAAAAACTGTTGACAAGCAGTATTTACGACAAAATTTTGCAGTAGCGTTCAGTGTTGTAAAAATTCCTTTTCGAAAACTTCCGCGTCGATTTTTTTATCTAACACGCACCCTACGGCTTTGACTCCTAAATCTATGGCGTCCTCGATAGCGCCCGCCAAAGAGGCGTAGTCGCAATTACACTTGTAGGCTTGCTTTTTCGTCTTGAAAAGATAACGCGTGTAGCTGAAATGCCGCTTTAAGCACCGCTCGATTCCCGTTACCGTGACAGCCGGCTCTAAAAGCTTTATGCTGTCGTAAACCGCGCCCGTGCACGACAGCACGGCTTCGCGTGGCAAAATTCTTCGGCGCATACCGTAAAACTTGCTTATATACAGCCCTAAATCGCTTTCCATTTTTTGGTGAGCGAACGGGGCGGAGTGGGCGGCTTCATACGCGTAGACGGCGGGGTGCAAGGTCGCGTCAAGCGCGTAATGCGTGGCAAAGCCCGCCGCATAGGATGGGTTGCCTTGCATAAGCTTCGAAAAGACCTCTTCCGCGCTCAAACGGTGCAGCGCGCGGCCCAAGTTCGTTTTTGAAAATTTGTAGTTATAAGCAAAAAAAACGTCGCCCCCTTGCGCGCCTAAAAAATACAGCGTGGTTGAGGGGATTTGCTTTTTCTGTTCGCCGCTAAGCCGTTCAAGAACTTTTTCTGCGACGATTATATGCGAAAAATAGTCGGGCATATTATAAGTTTTGCCGTTTTCCGTAAAATAAATACTGCTGAATATAACCCGCGTCCTCGCCGAACAAATTGCAGAAATACTCGTTTATCTTGTTCCTATCGTTCAAATCTCCGCAAAAATCTTCTTTATAAATTTTTTCTATCCACACGTCCACGGGGAAGCTGTCACGCTTTCCGAATCCGAACAGCGCAACGCAGTCCGCAACCTTCGCGCCAACGCCCTTGTACGTCAAAAGCTGTTTTTTAAGCTCGGCGGTAGATAGGGGAGAAAGGTGTTCAAGCCCCTCTTTCAAAATTCGCGCCGAGGTTTCCGCAAGAAAGGTATCCCGATACCCGCAGCCCGCGTTTTTGAAAAACTCCTTGCCCGCCTCCGCAAGTTTTCGGGTGGAGGGGAATGTGAAATACTCTTGCCCGAGGAACTCTCGTTTTTCGCCCAAGCCCCCGCATATGCGCCCGATTATGCCCTTTATCCGCGGGATATTGTTATTCTGCGATACGATGAACGAGTATAGCATTTCCTCACGGTTTTGGTTTAAAAGCCGCAAGCCTTTCAGCTCTTCCGCGCTGCGCGTAAGCAAAGGCACGCCGTGTGACTTGGCGCGGTCGATTATCAAAGAATAGTCGCGCTCCAAATCGAAATAATTATAAAAATACTCGCTGTCCTCGCTTTCCACCTCAGTCTTTACGCCGTCGGTGTGAACGTAGCAAGCCTTGTCCGCCGATACTACGAAAAATCCCTCCTTAAAAGGGGTAAAGCGGAAGGTCTGCCCGCAGTCCAAAACTTGCTCGGGGTTGAAATAAGTAGCGTCGAAATCGAATTTCATTTGTGCCTCGTAAAAAAATACAGCCGTAAGTTTACGGCTGTATTTTAGCATTTTCAAACCTATATTGTCAACCGGCGAAGCTTGCGTTGCAACTTCCCGCGCTGACTTTTACGTTAATCGTTTTTTCGCCGCCCGACTGCGTTGACAAGCCGTTGCAGCTTCCCGCGGATACGTTGACGGTAGCGGTGTAGTCCGATTTCTCGCCGAGGAAAGAGAAGTTTGCCGTGCCCGCGCTTACTTTAACTTCGGTTGTGCCGCAGTCTATTTGCTTTAAATTAGCCGCGCCCGCGCTAACGGCGCATATAATTTTGTTTCCGCTTGCTTTGGAAACGTTAACAGTGCCCGCGTTTACGTCAATATCCATCAGTTCAAAGCCCGTAACGTTTCCGACGTTGCAAGTGCCCGCGTTCACCTTGATTTTTACGGTTTCGAACTCACAGTCGCACATATCAACAGCGCCCGCGTTCATTGTAACTGAAAATTCGTTTATTTTATCTCTCGGGATTTTAACGACAGTTTCGGGAATGGTTACGCCCCAAGTGAAGATATACCACTTGTGCTTGTTGCTCTCTAAGGTAAGCTTGCCGTCGTTTTCGTTTACCGTGGTTTCGTAGCCCTTTGCCGTGGGGTAGGAAATCTGAATATACTCTTCGTCGGTATATTCTATTTTCAGCTTGCCCGTGCTGAGATTTACGGAAACGGAGGTGTTTACTTCGGTTGAAGTAAATTCCCGCATTTCGAAGTTAGGTGCAAAAGACCAACCGTTAAGCCCCAACGCAATTAAGAGTACCGCAATGCCTATGCCTATAATTATCGCGCCCGCAATTATCATTTTAACAAACCCTTTCATTTATTTTTTCTCCTTTCCGCTGAACAGCCTTCTAAGCCAAGCGAAGAACATTCCGAACAGTTTCCACATCCACTTCACAAGTTGGAAGAAGAGGGGCATTAAAATAAGACTTACGCCGAAAACAATCAGCCCCGCGCCTATCGCGGTTACGCCGTAGTATACGTCCACGAACAGTGCGCCTACGCCCGCGCCGATAGATACAACGCCCGATATCAGCACCGCAAACGGCGCAACGCAGAAACCTACGGTTATGCCTATCATTCCAATAACTACGATAAATATCGGTACCGCGAAAATTATGCATAAAAGCACAAATATCCAAGTGTAATCTCCGCGCTGTTTTACGGGGGCGGGCTGCGGAGGAGGACAGTAATAATCTTCTTGCCGTTTTTCTTCCCGTCTTTCGCGCTCTTCGTACCGTTTTTCCTCGCGGCGCTCGCGCTTTCTCTCCTCGCGTGAGGGTTCGCGCGGGGCGGAAGCTTCGAAGTACTCGCCGCTTTCCGCAAGTATTCTTTGCGCCGCGTCGTAGGGCGCGCCGAAGTCGTCTATAATCTCGCGCTCGGTAAAGCCCGCGTCCCGTCTGTCGGCGTACGCTTCGGCGTAGTAGTCCAAAACGCGCCGCCTTTCGCTTTCGGATACGCACAAAAGGTTGCTTTTCAATTCGTCGCGCCATTCGTTATATTTCATATTCTTCCTCCGAAAATCTTTCTGTAAATAGTGTTGATTTCAACAAAATCTTCTCTGCCGCTAACAAGCTTTTTAAGCCCTAAATTCGTTATTTTGTAATACCGCCTAAGTCTGCCGCTGTATTCCGCCGTGCGCGTCGTAACGAAACCGCCCGCTTCAAGCCGCTTTAAAATAGGGTATAGGGTGCTTTCGGATATCTCTATTATGCCCTCTAAGTCGCTTATTATTTTGTATCCGTAGCTTTCCCCCTTGCTTACAGCGTAAAGTACGCATACGTCCAATATTCCTTTTTTCAGTTGTACTTCCATACGAATACCCCGCTTTGTCTAATACTATACATTGCATAGTATGCGTTGTCAAGTGTTTTTGTGGACTTTTTTTAATTTTTTAACGGGCTATGAGAAAAACACTTGCGGTACGACAAGTGTTTTTATAGAATTTTTTGAAAACTTTTTACAAGCTATGAGAAAAACGCTTGCGGTGCGACAAGCGTTTTACGATAAATTTTTAAAAAATTTTTGAAATAAAAAAGCCTTCCCGAAAAGGGAAGGCAATATTTTTAATTTTCTCTGCCTAAAACGTAATCAACCGAACAGTTTAAAAATTTTGATATTTTAACTATACTTTCTATATTCGGTTCTACTCTGCCGGCTGTCCAAGCAAAATAAGTACCCTCGGGTATACCGCTTTCTTTGCAAAATCTGCTACCCGAATAGCCTTTTTTGTTAACGAGTTCTTTTAAACGGTTTCCAATAGGAGGGCAAAGCGAAAATTTTTCAGAACTATTATAGCTTTCAAGCCCCAATAAATAATCCGTTGTACATTTGAAGTAGTCGGCAATTCTAATTATTGATTTTAGCGTGGGGCTATATTCACCGTTTAAATAACAAGTAATCGACGATGGCGCAACACCTATGTTTTTAGCTAAGTTATAGGCGTTTAAATTTTCCTCTTGCATAAGGTCTTTAAGAGTTTCTACAAATTTTGACATTCTTAGTGCTTCTCCGACAAAATTATCTCTTGTACTTCACAAAATTTAGCTTGATTTTTAGATATGCAAGGGGTTAAAATATAATTACACAAACGATGTGCACAGTTTGAAGAATTTAAAGGAGGTACCTAAGAATGCATATTAAAGTCATAAAACCGGAACTAAAAAAGGCGGCGCAGCTTGCCGTTACGGAAAAAAGGTTCAGCTGCGATAACGTGGCGGAAGAGCTGTTGTTGCTTTTAAATGAATATTTCATAGGTCGTTTTCAGCAAAAAGGAAATAGAATAAAACTAAATTTTCTGAACGGACAAAGCTTTATATTAAGTATAAGCAAGGTTTAGGTTATTAATGTATTAAATAATGCGCCCCGCGAAACCCGCGGGGCGCATTATTTTTTTAAACTTACAAATTATAAGAATATGGTTACATTGGAAAAGAATATAAAATCCGTCAAGGACGTTTTGACAAGCGAGGATATTCTCGTTTTCGAGTTCAAGTCCGACAACGGTAAAAGGTTCGCCGCGATTTTTGCGGACGGCATAGTAGACAAGACGCAAATAGGCGAGCTTGTGGTAAAGCCGTTGCGCTATGCCGAGAAAGATGCGGACTTCGAAGCCGTCAAATTATTGCTTGCCTCGCCCGAGCTGAAAGAGGGCAACAAGAAAAAGGACGCGATTAAGGAAATTTTGAACGGCAACGCCGTGGTGTTTATCGACGGCGAAAAGGACTTTTTGATTGCGGGCGTAAAAAGCCCGCCTATGCGCGCCGTTGCCGAGCCGCCCACGCAAGTCGCCGTGCACGGCCCGCGCGAGGGGTTCATCGAAGATATAAAAATCAATTTGGGGCTTATAAGAAAGCGTATCAAGACCGAGCAACTGCAAGTTAAAACTATCTTTGTCGGCGATAAGTCTGATACGGCGATTTCCATTGTTTATATCGACGGGGTCTGCCCAGAGGGTCTGCCCGAAAAAATCGAGAAAGAGATTATGGAAAATAAAATCGACATAGTTCCCGACTCGTCCTATATTTCGCAGTTTATGACAAGAAAGCCGCGTTCGCTTTTCAAACGCTGCGGCACGGCGGAAAAACCCGACGTTTTCTGCGCAAAGGTGTGCGAGGGTAGGGTAGGCATAGTCGTGGACGGCTCGCCAATATGCCTTACTGTGCCGTATATGCTGGTTGAGGACTTTCAATCGGTTGAGGACTACTATATAAATTCTTACCGCTCGACAACTCTGCGCGTGTTGCGCGTTCTTGCAATTCTGTTGGGAATTTTCTTGCCCGCGCTGTATATTTCGGCTCAGCTGTTTAAAATTCAGATAATACCGTTTCAACTGCTGTTGAAAATATCAAGCTCGGTCGCGGGGCTGCCGCTTTCGCCGAGTATAGAAATGTTTTTGACGCTTTTCGTCTTGGAAGTCTTAAACGAGGCGTCCATACGAATGCCAAAGTACGTCGGGCTTGCGCTGTCCGTGGTGGGCGCGTTGGTTCTCGGCGATACCGCGGTAAAGGCGGGCATAATTTCCACCCCCGCGATAATCATTATCGCGTTTTCGGCAATTTGCCTTTACACCGTACCCAACAATATCGAAAGCACGACTACCTTGCGCTGGATGTACCTTATCATCGCGGGCAGCGCGGGACCTTTCGGAATGGTGCTTTTGTCCGCGTATCTTATCTGCTATCTCGTGTCCGAGCAGTCCTACGGGGTGCCCCTCGTCGCGCCGTTTGCACCTCTCGTTAGAAGCGATTTGTACGACAGCTTCATAAAGGCGAATATGTACACGCTCGATACCCGCCCCAAGGCGTTTAAAGTAAAAGAAAAGGTGAGACTGACTAAAAATGAAAACGAAAACGATAAGTAAAATAAGCGTCAGACAAATATGTTTTATTATGCTTGCTTATACCGTAGTGGGCAAACTTTTGTCCTATCCCACTATGCTAAGCTACTTTTGCGAACGGGATTTGCTTGTTCCCGCGTTAATCGACTTTTTAATTGAAGGGATTATCGTTTGGAGCATAGCGTTTTTGTGCTCCCGTACGGATAAAACCTTTTTCGGTCTTTTAGAGGGGACTTTCGGCAACGTATTCGCGAGAATTATATACGGACTTTTTGCTGTGCTGTTTTTGTTTGCCGTGCTGTTGCCGATTTGCGAGCAAGAGCTGTACGTTCACACCATATTTTACGATACGGTGCCGTCGCTTGTAGTTTTTATGCCTTTTTTTGTTTTCGCAATTTACGCGGGCAGTAAGCGTTTCGAAAATATAGGCAGATGCGCCGATTTATGCTTGCCGATATTCGTAATAACCATGTTCGTTATATTTATAATGTCCTTCGGCGAGGCGCAGTGGGACAATCTTTTGCCTATTTTAAAAACCCCCGCGGACAAAATATTTTTCATGGCGGCGGGCTCGATTTTTCGCTATGTTGAGCCGTGTTGGCTTTTAATGTTTATGGGGCGGTTCAAGTATAAAAAAGGCGATGCGGCTAAAATTACGATATCTTACGCCGCGGGCGCAATCATAGTATTGTTATTTCTTGCAACGTTTTACGGGATTTACGGCGGCTTGGCGTCTTCAAGGACTTTTGCCGTGTCAAGGACTTCCCTTTACTTTTCGGCGATAGAAACGATAGGTAGGGTAGACCTTATAATGCTGTACGTTTTGGAAACCGTTATGGTTTTCGCGCTTGTGTTAAACGTGCAGCTTGCCGTGTACTGTATCGCCAAGTGCTCGGGTTGGGATAACAGAGCCGTAATTTCGCTTATAGTTAACGTCGCGCTTGCCGTCGTGCTTATCACTTGCGGCGGTTTTTACAACGAGATATATAAATTGTATATGAATTGGCTGTGGATTTTCTTTGTTATTTTTACCGTGCTTGTGCCGTGCCTTGCTTGGGCGCTTAAAAGGAGGCAGCGATGAAAAAAAAGTGGAATTACACGCGCGCGTCGGTAGTTATTTATTGGCTGATTTTTCTCGTCCTTTTGGGGTTGTTCTTTACTAACGACTTCGGGCTTGTGGATATTCATAAAACCGCAATAATAACGGCGGTCGGCATCGACGTCGCGGAGGAAGAAGTACAAGTCACTGCCGAAGTTGCGGTGCCGCAACCCTCGCAAAACGGCGAAAACATTAAATACGCGCTTGTTCAAGGCAGCGGTATAACCATTGCCGACGCGCTAAACGAAATTAACGCAAAAACGGGCTTTTTCCCGAAATTGCAATTTTGCAGACTCATATTAATGGGCGAAAGCTGCCGTGAAAAGGAGCTTTTCGGGCTGCTTGCGTGCTTTTACAGAAAAGACTTTTCCGAGCTGACCGCCCTTGTTGCGGCGTGTGAGGGGAAGGCTTCGGATATGCTCGCGCTGAAATCGGAAACAAGCGATATGACAAGCGATGCGATACGCAAGATTTTATCGGACGAAATCGAAAAGTCGGCTAACGGCACGCCGATGAGCTTGAAAGATATTGCGGTTACGCAGTACTCGAAGAGCGCGGCTTGCTATATGCCCTTCGTCGAGGTTAACGAGCCTGGCACCTCCGAAAACGGCGGAAACGGCGACAACGTCGGCGGAGAGGGCGGAAACCAAGGCGAGTCGCAAGACGGCTCGGGTAGTTCGCAAGGCGGTTCAAGCGGTTCGCAAAGCGGCTCGCAAGGCGGAGAGGGAGGCGGCTCCGGCGGGGGTAGCGGCTCGCAAGATAAGGCGATGGAATTTACCGCCCGCAGAACGGCTATTTATTCAAACGGAATGTTTACGGGTATTTTAGACGACCAACAGTCTTTTGCTCTTGCCGCTATAAGAAACAATATCCGTCTTGCCGTATTGCAGTGTGATACAAAAGACGTGCACTATACCTTGGGCTTGAAAAACGTGAACTGCGGGGTTGACCTTAAAGTGAACGCGGGCGCGCCCGAGCTTACCCTTAAATTTAAGGCAAAGGCGCGTATCAACGGCGCAAAAAAGCGGCTTGTACCCGAACAAATCATCTTTGACGACGTTGTACCCGAAGAAGTTTTATCCGCCGCGGAGGCTGCGCTTGAAAAGCGGTTTAACGATTTGTTCGATACCTTAAAGGAGAAAGATTGCGACCTTGTCGGCATAAGAGAGCAATTATATAAGTACGAAAACAAATACTTCGACGCGTTCAAGGACGATATTCTTTCGAGAATGCAGATAAAATACGAAATCGAAGTAAACAGCGCCAATTAAAAAATCAAGTCGGGGCGGCGCCCCGACTTAACTTTTTTACGGTTTGACTGTGTTGACGTGTGCAAGCGTTTCGATTATCAGCTTAGATAAAAGCTGCAAATCGCGTTCGGATATTTCCCCGTCGGAGTTGTCCGAAAGTATCTCCGCCGCCTTTAACGCCCCGTTGCCGGTAACGTCGCGTTCAATCGCCTCGGCAATTTGTTTTGCCACGCTCTCTATTTTGTCCGTCGGTACGAACCCCTCGATAAGGGTGGAAATAACCCCCTCGGTTGCCGAAGAGGTTGTCTTTTCCCGCACGAATTGCTCATACAAAACGTATAATAAAGTTGCCACCGAGCCAACCGAAACGCCGTGTTCGATTATGCTTACATACTCCGTGAGTAGGTAGGCAAGGCTCCAATTTTTAAGTGCGGCGTACACTGCGTAAAAGATTGCTCCTACGGTAAAGGGCAGAAAGGTCAAAAGCTTTTTTTTGATGTTTTTCAAAAAAGTTATTTTAAAAATCTGCACGGTTACCGCCGTTAAAATCGCAAGCAGCGCCACGTCTAACCCGTAAAAGGTGAAAGTGTCTATAATTTTTATTATTGTCAAATTTTCCTCCCGAGAGGCGAAGCCCGACGCTTCATTCGCCCATAAAAATTATTTTTTCACCCGACGGTTATTTATAAGTCGAATTTTACGGCTTAAACGGCTAACTCAAAAATAAAGTCGAAATTGTTTTGTTACCGTTTCACACGGTTGCAAACGGCGCGAATAAGTGATAAAATAAACTTATGAGAATGCATAAAAAAAGCCGCCTCGAAGAGAGGATTGCAGAGTGCGGCGATATTGTAAAAATTGCCGATTTAAGCGACAAAAATATGAAGCGCGCCGCGTTAACCCCCGAATATATGCCGTTTAATGAGATTTTCGGCAACGATAACCCCGTTTATTTGGAGATAGGCTGCGGCAAGGGGAAGTTCGTTTGCGAAATGGCTGAGATGCTGCCCGAAGTTAACTTCGTTGCGTGCGAAAAGATTTCAAATGTGCTTATAGAGGCTTTGGAACGGGCAAAAAAGGAAAATTTGCACAACGTTTACTTCTTGAATTGCGCGGCGGAAGTGCTTGCAAAGTATTTTCCGCAAGGCTCGGTTGAAAGAATCTACCTTAACTTTTCCAACCCTCTCCCTAAGGAGGGATATAAAAAGCAAAGGCTTACACACCCGCGTTTTTTAAGCATATACGGGGGGATATTGAAAAAGGGCGGGCTTATTGTACAAAAGACCGACGACGAAGATTTTTATAAATTTTCGCTTGAAAGCTATAAAGAGGCGGGTTTCGAGGAGCTCTCAGCGTGCGAAAACTACCTTTTAACCGAAAAAGAGGACGTGGAAACCGAGCACGAGCGTCGTTTTAAGGATATGGGTAAACGGATTTTCAGGGTAGCGGTAAGGATTTAAATATGCTTTGGTTGTGGCTTAGTTTAGGCATATTAGGGGGTGTAGCTCTAATTTTGCTATTCATTTGGTGCAATAACAGTTGGTTAAAGGTTACGCGCCACTCTTTTGAAGTAGGTGTGCGGAGCGGAGTAAAGATAGTTCACCTTTCTGACTTGCACGGCAAGGAGTTCGGGCGTAAAAATAGCCGTCTTATTGCGAAAATAGTAAAGGAAAGCCCCAATTTTATAGTAATTACGGGCGATATTATTCATAAATATAGGGAAAAGGACAAACGCGTTGCGCTTGAACTTGTTTCCTCGCTTTGCGGGGTTGCGCCCGTTTTGTATGTATCGGGAAATCACGAGATGCGCAACAAAGGCTACCGCTTTTTCAGACGCGATTTAAAAGAGGCGGGAGCGGTTGTTTTGGATAATTGCCCCATTGATATATGCGGTTTAACGGTGGTGGGGCTGAACTGTACTGCGCTTAAAAACGAGGTTTTGGACAAAATTACGCCCCAAACGGACGGGGTTAAAATTCTGCTTGCGCATATGCCGCAGTTCATAGACCGTTACGCGGCGGCGGGGTACGACTTTGTATTTTGCGGGCACGCGCACGGCGGACAGTGGAGAATACCGTTTACAAGGCAAGGCATCTACGCACCCGGGCAAGGGACTTTCCCTAAGCTTACCGAGGGCGTGCACGAGCGCGGAAAAACCAAGATGATAATTTCGCGCGGATTGGGCAACTCGGAATGTCCTTTAAGGCTTTTCAACCGTCCCGAAATAATTGTTGCGGAAATAAAATAGCCCGACGGCGTACGCCGTCGGGCTTTTACTTTTAATTTTAAATCAAAAGCGCAAGCACCGCTTTTATGGTGTGCAGCTTATTTTCGCCTTGCTCCAAAACCAAGCTGTTTTTGCCGTCTATAATTTCCGTCGTAACCTCTATGCCGCGGTTTGCCGGCAGAGAGTGCATAAATTGCGCATTGTGCGCGGCAAGCGACATTAACGAGCTGTTTACTTGATAGGGTTGCAAAAGTTCAAGCTCCTTTTCCGAGCAAGTGGTGTGGTAGCTGTAATTGTCCGTATAAACCACGTCGGCGTTTTTTACCGCCTCAACGGGGTTTTCCGTCACCGTAATGTTGCCGTACTGCCTTGCCGTATCCAAAACCGACTTTTTCACTCCGTATTTTTCGGGCGTGGCGATGGCAACTTCCATTCCGCACTTAATCGCGCCCGTCAAAAGCGAGGCTGCGTTGCTTGCGCCCTTGCCGACGTATGCGATTTTCAGCCCTTCGAGCTTTTTGTGCTTTTCCCAAATGGTGAAAAGGTCGCACAGCGTTTGAATGGGTATGCCGTTTTCGTTGTGAGAGTTGATTATCGAAATTTCCGAAACGGCGCAGAACTCGTCAAGCTCCTTTTGACTGATATCGCGCGTAATCAGCGCGCCCACGCCGTAGCGGGAGATAACGTTTACTATATCCTTAATATTTTCGCCCGCGCGCATATCTCTTTCGGAATACGGCAGATTTACGCAAACCCCGCCAAGCTGGCGCACGCCTATTTCAAGCGCGGAGCGCGTCCTAAGCGACGTGTCGCCGAAAAGAAGGGCTACGGTAACGCCCTTTAAAATGCGCGTATCCTCGTGTGCGACGAACTTCGCTTTCATCGCTTTCGTAGCGTAAAGAATTTCAAAAATTTCTTCCGTGGCGTAGTCGGCAAGCCTTGTCATATGCTTGTGCTTTACGCCGTAAGAAGGGGTGTACCTGTTTATATCCATTGAAAACCTCGTCAAACGGTTATTGCGTTAGCCGTAAACCATTATAGCATTTGCAAACGGGTAATTCAAGCTATTTTCGTTCGCTTTCGCGCTTTGAAAACTTGCAACCGCAATAATTTTGCCTATAAAGCCCGTATTCTTTGGAAAGCTTTATGCTCCTTAAATAACCGTTCCGTTTTTTAAAATCGGAATACAGCCACTTATCGCCGCCAAGCCGCTTTCCTATTTCGTTAATAGCTTGCGCGTTTTTCAACGGGCTTATCGTAAGGGTGGTGGTAAAAAAATCGTAACCGAGTTCATCGGCGATTTCCTTGGTTTTCCCAAGCCGCAGCTCGAAACACTTTAAACAGCGGCAAGAACCCTCGCCCGCGTCCTCTAACCCCTTGACTGCGTCGTAAAACTCCGCCTCATTATGGTCGCAATCGATAAAATCTGCCCAACCCGTTTCCGAAATAAGGCGCAACAGTTCGTTTTTGCGGCGCGAATATTCCTCGTCCTCGATATTGGGGTTGTAAAAGAGTACGGTTATCTTAAAGTCGTCTTTAAGCCGTTCAAGACACGCCGAAGAGCAAGGCGCGCAGCAGCAATGCAAAAGCAGCCGTTTGCCGCCGTTTGTTTCTGTTTGCGCTTGCATAAGCTTGTCAAAGTCTTGCTTGTTCATACTTTTATTATAACTGTTAATTAAAATAAATGCAAGTTCAGTCCTCGGTTAAAATACGGGTAACGTCTGAAAGCAGCAGTTTTGCGTGCTTTAACTTGTCAAGAACGGTTTTTTTATTTTCTTGCGGTTTAACTTCTTCGGGTTGGAAATGCCCGCACGGCGTGCCCGATTTAATAATTTTTTTGCTTAAATTATACGGTAATTCCGAATTCTTACAGTGACCCGCACCCCAAATGGGTTTAAACCGCCCAAACTCGTCTTTAAGGTAATGCTGTACAAAATATTTGCATTTTTCACAAGATGTGTAGTTATCCATATATTAGCTCCGCTTAGTAATCTAAGTAAAATTATATCACTTAGAAATCTAAGTGTCAAAGATTTTGTTAAGTTTTCTTAGTATAATTTGTTGGAGGTGTCATATGCAGATTTTTGCAAAACGGCTGAGAGAGCTTAGGACGGAAAAGAAAATTTCCATGAAAACTTTGGCGCAAGCTATTAATACTTCCGACGGTGCAATCAGTAATTGGGAAAATGAAATCAATGAACCCAAAATTTCCTATCTTGTAAAGCTTGCGGTATATTTTAACGTTTCTTGCGATTATCTTGTCGGCTTAGAAGAAGTGGAATAATATTAATTGATTTTTTCTAACGGATATGGTAAAATACGGTATATAATTTCGGAGAAAAGTTATGGCAAGTTTAAAACTCAGTTCGGTCAATAAAGTTTACCCTTCGGGCGAAACGGGCTTATACAATATCAGCTTGGAGGCTAAGGATAAGGAGTTCCTCGTTATAATCGGCGCGGACGGCAGCGGCAAATCGTCGTTACTGCGCGTAATTGCGGGACTCGAAGACGCAACCTCGGGCGAGGTGTTTATCGACGATAAGGATATGGTAGACGTGGAGCCGAAGAATAGGGATATAGCAATGGTGTTCCAAAGCAGCACGCTTTACCCCTCGCTTAACGTGTTCGACAATATGGCGTTCGGTCTGCGTTTAAGGAAAGCCCCCGAGGCGCTTGTGCAAGAGCGCGTTAAAATCGTTGCGAAAATCCTTGGGCTTAACGATATCCTTTACCGCAAGCCAAAAGTGCTTTCCGCCGCCGAAAAACAGCGCGTTGCCATTGCAAGGGCGATTGTCAGAGAACCGAGGTTGTACCTTTTCGACGAGCCGTTGTCGGGCTTGGACGACAAGCTTAAAGCGGACATGCTTAACGTTATTATGAACTTGCAAGCAAGGCTTGAGGGAACGTTCGTCTATGCGACGAAGAATATTGCCGACGCGCTTACGATAGGCACGCGCATAGTGGTTTTAAAGGACGGCTTTGTACAACAAATAGACACCCCCGCAAATCTTTATGATTATCCCGCTAACACCTATGTGGCGTTTTATATCGGCTCGCCCACGATAAGCTTTATCAAAAAAGTAAAAATAACGGCGGAGGGCGGCAAGTACTTTGCCGAGTTTGCGGGCAATAAATTGGAGCTGCCCGAAAACGTCGTTGCTCGGTTCGAGGGTATCGAAGAATACGCAAAGACGGGCAAGTACGTCACTTTGGGTATTCGCCCCGAGGACGCGGAGGTTGCCGACGGCGGAATTTTAAGCGGCAAGGCGGACAAGGTCGAGGACGGCTTTGCGGAAATAGATTTAACCTCCGAAATTTGCGTAACCGCGCAAGCGGGCGAGGGGGTAGAAAAGGGCAAGACGGTAGGAATTTCCGTAGACCTTACGCGCCTTTACATCTTCGACGCGGCAAGCTGCTTAACACTTTTAAAGCGGGACGGCGGATATGCCGAAACGGGTTATGCGGACGCGAATTTCGTGCCGCTTGCTTACGACGAGGAAGTCGGCATTCACGAAAGCTTGAAACCCAAAAAACAGACCAAAAAGAAAAGATAAGTTTAAAAAATATTATTCAAGTCAATAAAACAATCAATCGGATACGCGCCGCCCGCGCAAGACAAGCGCGGGCGGCAGTGAAATTTTTATGGAAATTATTTTAGACGCGTTTTGGGATACGCTTAAACTGTTTCCGTTCCTTTTCCTTATATACGTTTTAATGGAAATTTTGGAGCACAGAACCAAGCTGACCCAAAGCCAAAAAATTTTACAAGGCGGGTTTGCGCCCCTTATAGGCTCTGCTACGGGGCTAATTCCGCAGTGCGGATTTTCCGTTATGGCGGCTAAGCTTTACGACAAGGGCTTTATCCGTACGGGCACTATCCTTGCGGTGTTTATAGCCACCTCGGACGAAGCGCTTATAATTCTTATTTCGGATTTAAACGCAGCGCACGCGGTTATGCCGCTTGTGCTTATTAAGCTGCTTGTGTCTATCGGCGCGGGCTACCTTGCAAACGCAATTCTTCCCAAGGAAAAGCTTGCAAGAGTTGGCGCGCAAGACGTGCAAGCGCACTTTTGCTGCTCCGACCACGACGGCGGTATGCTTGGGGAAAGCTCGGATTTTAAAACTTATATCGTGTCGCCCCTTTTGCACTCGCTTAAAATCGCGGCGTATCTTTTAATAGTAAACCTTGTGTTCGGCTATATCATAGATATCGCGGGCGGGGTAGATAAAATTTCCGCAAACGCAATGGAGGGCGGGGCGTTCGTTCAACCCCTTATTACGGGGCTTATCGGACTTATACCGAACTGCGCTTCGAGCGTAATTCTTACTGGCGCGTACACCAACGGCGCGATTCTTTTCGGGAGCCTTGTCGGCGGGCTTTGCTCCAACGCGGGTTTGGGGCTTGTCGTGCTTTTCAAAAACGGCAAAAAGCTGAAAAGAAATATCCTTTTGGTATTGGTTATGTACGTTGTTTCCGTAGTCGTCGGAATTGCCGTCAACGGGTTTATGATTTTGCTTAATATGGTTTAAACGGTTTAAAAATCCCCGCGCCATTGCAATGGCGCGGGGATTTTTTTCATTTGTAGCTGCAAAAGGTTGATAATTTTTTACGGATATGATATCATAAATCAGAGTAAATTTAATTCGGGTTTATTATGGCTTTAAATGTAAAAAATCTTGAAGGCAACGAAGTTGCCGACGACTATACGAGAAAAAGCGTTCCGCAAGGCCGATGGAGCGATACTTGGTATGTCTTTAAATCCAACTTTTTAAAGCTGGTTTTAATAAACATATTCGTTTTGATAACTTTCGCGCCCGCCGTTGCGCTTATGTTTTTCCGCTCGGCGTATATTCAACTTTTGGGCAACGTTTATCCTTTCAATTCAAGCATACTTTTCCCGTACTATTCGGACGTGACGGGGCTTGCCGAACGGCTTACGCTTTCTGCGGATATTCTTTTCTACGCGGCGCTTGTCGTTTCGGGCTTTATCGCAGCCGTAGGTATTGCCGGCGCGGGCTACTCGATAAGAAAGCTTATAAACACCCATGGCGAGTTTTCTGTTAAAGGCTTTTTCCATGGCATAAAAGTCAACTACTTTAACACCGTTTTCCCCGTTTTCGTGTTCATGATTTTCTTGTACGCGACCTTCCTTGTCGGCGACCAAATGCGTTTCGCTCAAGCAATGGGCGGCGGCGCGGCGGGCGAAATCACCGCATTCGTGTTCATCATAATCGCAACGGTGCTCGTCGGGCTGTACCTTGCTTGGGTATACGCCGTAGGCACTACCTATAAAGTAACTGTTGCTCAGCTTTTCAAAAATTCCTTCGTTTTGGGCATCGGTTCCATTATAAAAACCGTGTTAATGGCGGGCTTCTCGCTTATCCCCGTTTGGCTGTTTATGATAGGCGGGTTTGTGAGAATTATTTCCTATATTCTGTTCATCTTTATAGGTTTCTCGTTCATTCTTCTGTGTTGGACGGCTTTCACCCAATCGGTGTTCGACGCGTACATTAACCCGTCGCTTAAAGCCGCGGAAGAGGAGAAAAAGGCGGCAAGAACGCAAGAGGAAGTCGTCGCGGACGAAAAACAGCGCGCAAGAGAATTGCTTGCCGCCGGCAAAAGCGAGCTTATCTCTCACCCCATAATGCCCATAGCTGCGGAGGCGGCTACTACGGGATTGGGCAAAACGTTCACCCGTAAAGATATTTCCGCCGCGGCGGCAAACCGAGAAAAGCTCGGCGCGGAAGTTTCGGCTTACGAAAACGAGCACAAGGGCGACACGGTGTTTGTAGAATACAACAAACTTTTTGCCGAGCGCGAAAAGGCGCTTGCCGACCAAACCGACAAAAAGGGCAAAAAGAAGAAGAAAATCAGTGCGGACAACCTTTTAAAATGACGGGGAAGCCTTATTCCGCCTTGGGCGGCGCATTTGAATACTTAAACGACGACTGCGGCTATGACGAATGGTCGCAGTATTTAATTAAAAAGCTTAAAAGCCTTAACGCGGGGCGCGTCGGCGTAGATATGGGCTGCGGCAACGGCTATTTTACGCGCGCGCTTATTCGAGCGGGCTACTCCGTTATAGGAATGGACGTTTCCGAGGAAATGCTGTCCGCCGCAGTCGAAATAGCTCGGCGCGAGGGCGTAAGGGCTGAATTTTTATACGGCGATATAACCAAACTAAAACTGAACGCAAAGCCGGACTTTATCGTCGCCGTCAACGATTGTTTAAACTACGTCCCCCAAACCAAGCTTGCCGCGGCTTTTTCAAAGGTCTGCCAAAACCTTAAAAATGGCGGGCTGTTTATATTCGATATCAGTTCCGAACAAAAGCTTAGGGGAGATATCGGCAACAACCTTTTTGCCGACGACGGCGAGGAAGTTACCTACCTTTGGTTTAACGAGCTTGCGGGCGATAAGATAAATATGGATATAACAGTGTTTACGCGCGGCGCGGACGGTAAATATACACGCGCGGACGAGCGGCAGACGCAATATATCCACAGCGAAAACGACGTGGTTTCAGCGCTTGAAAGCATCGGGTTTAAGGTTGAAACCGAAGGGCACTTGGGCGGCACGAAAGAAAAACGAATTAATTTTATTTGCAGAAAAATATGAATAAGCTATATAAATCCCTCGTATACGACTTGCAAGTTTCGCTGTCCGTTTTGGATACGACCAAGCTTGTGAACGACGCGATAAAAATTCATAACCTCGATGCGGTTTCCGCCGAGCTTTTAGGCGGGCTTTTGACGGCTTGCGCCTATATGGCGGGCTGTTTGAAGTCCGATAGGGGTGCGGTTTCAATCACCGTAAAATCGGGCGACGGCAGCGCGACCGTCAGCGTTTCGGGCGATAAGGACGGACATATCCGCGGCTATATAGACGGCGCGCAGAAGGGCTTGAAGGGCGGCGTAATGACGGTTATCAAAGACGACGGATTTTTCAGACCCTTTAACGGCACTTGCGCCCTTAAATCGGACGACGTTTCCGAGAATTTGATGCAATACTTCCATATAAGCGAGCAAGTCGAAACGGCGGTTGCAATCGGCGTTAAAATTCGCGACGGGAAATGCGTATCTGCGGGCGGGGTCGTTATGCAGCTTTTGCCGAATACCGCGGAAGAGAATATGGAAAAAGCCGAGAACGCTATGCAAAATTTCGTGTGCGCGGCAGACGTTATCGAAAGCTTGGGCGCGGACGGAATTATCGAAAAATATTTTTCCGAAGAAACCGAAAAAAGCGGGGTTTATCTCACTTTCCCCGAATATAAGTGCAACTGTTCGCGCAAAAAAATAGAGGGGGTTATCGTGCCCCTCGGCAAGGACGAACTTAAAAAAATTGTCGAGGAAGAGGGGCTTGTAAGCGTGCACTGCCACTATTGCAATACCGACTATAAATTCACGGCGGAAGATATCGAACGCCTTTTTAAATAAGTTATGGGGAAAATTTCTAAAATCGACCTTTGCGGAGACAGGCTTATACCGCTTGCCGCGGATTTGGTTGACGAACACAACTATATAGGCGCGTTGAAAATTCTCAACAAGAATGCGGCGTTGAACGAAAACGACGACGATTCTCTGATGCTTTACGCCGAGATTTTCGACGATATGGGGCTGTACGAAAAGTGCGTAAACGGTTGGTTTAAGTACGTTGACGGCGCCGACTTTGCCGATATGTCCGATTGCTACGAGGGCTTGGCGGTTAGCTATATGAACCTCGGCAACGAGCACTATTCCGCTTATTATTACAACAAATTGCTGTCCGAAAGCGACGATATCGACGGCGATATGCGCGAAGAGATTTTAAAGGATTTTATAGGCGAACAAGATAATCCGTTGAAATTTTCTTACCCGCCCGAGCTTGAAGACTGTACCGATTATATAAACGACGGCATAGCGCATATGAAGGCGGGCGAATACGACAAAGCCGTTGAGGAGTTCGAAAAGGTCGGGGAGGGCAATCCCAAATATCTTACCGCGCGCAACTACGTTGCTATGTGCAAGATAATTTCCGATAGAACGGACGAAGCCGAGCAAGAGTGCCTTAACGTGCTTGAAAGATATCCCGACGACGTGCAAGCGCTGACTACGCTTGCGGCGGTAAAGACGGAGGCGGGCAAACGCGACGAGGCGTTGGGGCTTGCGCGCAAGCTTTTAAGCGTAGACTTAACCGACCCCGAAACGATATATAAAGTAGCTACTGTCTGCTGCGAAAACAAGCTGCACGCCGAGGCGTACGGGCTGTTTAAAAAGCTTACCGGCGAGCTTGAATACGATTTAAACATTATGTATTTTAAGGCGGTTGCCGCGTTCAACTGCGGGAAGTACGAGGAAAGCTTCGACACGTTCGATAACCTTTGCACTATTTATCCCGAGGCGGTCACCGCGCGCTATTATTATCGCCAAGCCAAGACTATGAAGGATAGCGGCGAAATTGCCGAACTTAGTTATTTTTACCGCTTGCCCAACGACGTGCGCGAATCTTCTTTAAAGCTTTTGGCGGCATACTTGCGGCTTTCCAATTCCGCGGCTAAAAAGCTTGCTGCGGAGGTTGACTTGTCCGAGTGCGTCAAGTGGTGCTTCGACGAAATCGAGGGCTACGGCGGCAGCGAGTTGCAGCTTCTTGCTGCGCAAGTTGCGGTAAAGGCGGGGCTTGACGATATAGTAAGAGATATTCTTTTAGACGCTTTTATCGACGATAGGCTTAAACTTGACGTCCTTAATTCCCTTGCGGAGCGCAATGAATTTAACTGTTTCGGCGTGGTTATTTGCCACGTTTATAAGCGAATAACAACTACCTCGCTTGCCGTCGGGCGGCTGAAAAAAAAGCACTTCGTGCAAGCTTACGCAAGGCTATTGGCGCACTTTTCGGTATTGGACGATGAAAACGGCGCGCTGTTTGCCGAAGCTGCCGAAAAGCTGTACGAAAAGCTGTCAACCGAGGGGCGGCTTGACGAAGTGAAAAGCGTGGATATTCTTTCGGCGGCAATTTATTTATTTTCGGGCGTGAACGCCGCGGGTATCGAAGGGGATAAAATTTATTCCTTCTTCGAGGTCACGGCAGAGCAAATAAACAACCTTTTGGGTGAATAATGAAATTATACGATTTTGACGGAATGTTCGACGAAAAACTTTCCGAATACATTGCAAAAAACTCGTCAAAGTACAAGGAAAACGAGTGGGAGGATATTATCCCCGAGCTGTACAAAAAGTTTGGAGATACTCCCATAAAGTCGCTTGGCAAAACTCCGCGCGAATATTATGCGGAGATGACCGACGGGGAACTTATTAAGTGCTTAAAACTTCACCTCAAAAACGGCGTGCCCGTATCCGAGTTTTTATGCTCCGCAATAGAGTGCAGAAATATGACCGCGGGGCTTTTGCCGCTTTTGGACGGAACACAAGACGAGGTTGAGTACGCTATGAACCTTTTGGGCGCGAACCCGGCGGCGATAGGCAAGTACTTGGAAATGCTTTGCTCCTCCGACAACGAGGATATGAAAAACCGTTGCGTGGACTTCATAAAGGAAAATGCGGACGCTGTTTTGGACGCTGTAAAGGAAAACTATAAAAATGGCGTCGAGCGGGAATATATGCTTGAAATTATGTCGCGCGTCACCCAAAAGGACGACGGCGTGTTCGATATTCTCGTAAAGGAATTCCGCTCCGACCCCGACGAAGTGCCTATGCACGCAAGTTATCTTGCCGCATACGGGGACGAGCGCGCGCTCGAATATCTGTTGGATAAAATCGACGAGGACGGAATAACCTTTGTAGAATATCAAGAGCTTAAATTTGCAATAGAAGCCTTGGGCGGAGAGTACAAAAAAGAGAGAGATTTTTCCTCCGACCCGTTTTATAAACTGATAATGCCCGATAAATAAGTATTAAAACCTTCGCGTTTGGCAAAAACAAATGCGGAGGTATTTTTTTATGCAAGAACTGACATCTAAGGAACTTGAACTTATTTCCGACGCATTGACCGCGGAGGGACTTATTTGCAAAAAGGCAAGGGCGTACTCTAAGACCCTAACCGACGTGGAGCTTGCGGATTGTATGTCCAAGATTGCCGACGACCACGAAATGCGCTACAACGCGCTGTTGAAGATGATAGGAGGTTAAAATATGAAACTTACAAAAAGCGACGTTACTTTGAACGAAAGAGATTCCTTGCAAGACGTTTTGGAAAGCGAAAAGCAGCTTATGGCGCTTTACACCACGGCGTTGTTCGAAGGCAGTACCAAGGCTGTAAGAAAGAACTTTTCCACAAATCTTTTAGGAGTTGCGGAAAATCAATATCTTGTTTTCACGCAGATGAATACGCGCGGCTACTACGAGCCTAAGCCCGCCAACAAAACTTTGATTGACGAAACCACAAGCACGTTCAAAAAGCAGAAGAACAGTTTAAAAGCTAACGCTTAAACGCATAACTATATTTTACTTTCACATAATACCTTTGCGGGGAAATTTTTCCCGCAGAGGTATTTTTTAATGAAAGCTACAGGAATTGTAAGAAGAATAGACGAATTGGGAAGAGTGGTCATTCCCAAAGAAATAAGAAGCACCTTGCGCTTGAAGTCGGGCGACCCATTGGAAATTTTTACCGATAGGGACGAGCTTATGCTTAAAAAATATTCGCCCATAGCTTCCCTTGAAAAATTTTCGGAGGGAACGGCTAAATCTTTATCCGATTTGTCGGGGCATATTGCCGTTATTTGCGATACCGACGGCGTTTTGCACGCTTCGGGACGCGGTCAGCGCGAGTTCGACGGCAAGAACCTTTCCAACAATATGGAAAAAATCTTGCGCGAAAGAAAAAGCTATATCGCAAGCTCGGTTGACGGCGGCGACGTAGTGCCCATTTGTGCGGGTCAGCAAAACGAAGTTACCGCGCAAGTCATAGTGCCCATAGTTTGCAACGGCGACTGCCTTGGCGCGGTTGCCCTCGTTTCGTGCGAGCGCGGCGCAAAGATAGAGCCGGCAGCTTGCAAGCTTGCGCAATTATCCGCTAATATTTTGGCGGGTCAGTTCGAGTAAAAGTTCACAAAAATCTCGGCTAATCTGCGCCGTAAAAAATATTAGGATAACGATGAAAGTTAAAGCAAACAAAACGGGGCAGTCGTTTCTTGCGGGTGCGGCGATAATTTCTATCGGCGGGTTCGTTTCGAAAATTCTCGGGGCGATTTACCGCATACCCCTCACCAACATTTTAGGGGGAGAGGGAATGGGGATATACCAAATGGTGTATCCTCTTTACTGCATACTTTTAACGGTATCCGCCTCGGGTATACCTACGGGTATTTCCCGCCTTATTTCGTCCGGTAAAGGCTACGGCGCGGAAAAGCAAGCCTTTCGCCTTTACAGCGCGGTGGGGCTTATTGGAACTTGCGTTATGTTCATTCTGTCCGACCCGCTTGCCGCCGTTCAAGGCGAGCCGGCAATTTCCCTTTGTTGCAAGCTTTTGTGTCCGTCGGTGTTTTTCGTTTCGCTTTTATCGGTTGTGCGCGGGTACTTCCAAGGTCGGGGTAATATGCTTCCCACAGCCGCCACCGAAATACTTGAACAAGTGATAAAAGTTGCATTCGGCGTTGCGCTGTCGTGGTTTTTTAGGGATAACCTTGCCCTTGCGGTCGCGTCTACGTTGCTTGCCGTCACTGTAAGCGAAGTAATTTCCACTGGCATTGCGGCTTTTTGGTACTATCGAAGGCGCGGTAAAAAACCCCTATATACTCTGCCGTCGGTGCCCGTCAAAAACATTTTGCACTTTACCGTACCGCTTACGTTGACGGCAATCGCGTTGCCCGTATCTCAGCTTTTGGAAAGTATAGTCGCGGTGCGGCTTTTAAGGGGTATGGCAGAGAACGCAACCTCGCTTTACGGCATATTTTCGGGCTGCGCCATAACCATTATCAATTTGCCGGTTTCCGTTTGCTACGGTCTTGCAGCGTCAAGCATACCGCAAATTTCGCCCCTTGCCGAAAGCGGCGATATCGCTTGCGCAAAAAAGAAGGCGTATAAATCATTGCTTATTACCCTTGCCGTGTCCTTGCCCGCGGCGGTAGTGCTGTACTTTTCGGCCCCCCTTGCAACGCGGCTGATATTCGGCTCGTTAGAGGGCGGCGAGAAGGACTTGCTTATATCTTTAATTAAAATCCTTGCCGTATCTTCGGTAACGCAAAGCTTGGTGCAAACGTCCTCGGCTTGCTTAACGGCGCTCGGAAGTCCCGTGAAAAGCACTATTACGCAGTGGACTACAGCAATACTGAGGGTGGGCATTACCGCCGCGTTAATTGCCTTTACGTCGCTGTCCATTTCGGGCGCGGCGTGGGCGGCAAATTGCGCGAATTTGGTTGCTATGCTTATGAATTTTTGGTATATTGTAAGAGTAAAAAATTCAAAAGGCGGCAATAAAAATGAAAGTAACGCTGATAGGCTTGGGAATACGCAAAGGCGATATAACGCTGAGAGCAAAGGAGGCGCTTGACAATGCAACCGAAATTCTTGTGCGAACGACTCACACGGAAAGTTTTGGCAGCTTGGCTGAGTACACGGTCAAAACACTCGACGACATCTTCGCAAGATGCCGAAATTTCGACACACTTAACAAAAAATTAGCTGCCGCCGTTTTGGAAGCGGCAAAATCAAGCCCCGTCTGCTACTGCGTTGACGGCGCGGTCTGCGAGGACGAGGCTTGCAAAATTATCCTCAAAAAACATAAGGATTGCGAGGTTTTGGAAAGCGTTTCCAAAGCTTCGCACGCATTTAACGCCTCACGCCTAAGCTGCGGTGAGGTTACTTGTGTTTCCGCGTACTCGGTCGAAAATTTAAAAAGCTGCCGCGCCGTCGCGGTCTACGATATCGACTGCGATTATGTCGCGGGCACGGTTAAGGAAAAGCTTTCTTACATATTCGGCGAGGAAACCCCGTGCTGTTTTTTGCGCGGTGAAAGCGTCAAAAAAATCAAAATTTACGAAATAGACAGACAAAAAAACTACGACGGCACTTGCGCAGTCGCCGTTGAGGAGGGTGAGTTCCTTAAAAAGGAGCGCTACGACTTTGCCGACTTGGAGGAGATGCTAAGACTTCTCCGCGCCCCGGGCGGTTGCCCTTGGGATAGGGTGCAAACTTCGGAAAGCATTAAAGGAAATATGATTGAGGAAGCGTACGAGCTTGTGGACGCAATCGAGCGTGGCGACGCGGACGGTATGGAAGAGGAAACGGGCGACGTGCTTTTGCAAGCTGCTTTCCACGCCGTTATGGAGGAAGAAAAGGGAGAGTTTACAAGCGGCGACGCGCTGACGCGCCTTATTAAAAAACTTATTTTCCGCCATTCGCACATATTCGGCGGCGACAAGGCGGCTTCCGAAACAGAGGCGTTGGGGGTTTGGGACAAGAACAAGCGCGAAGAAAAGGGGCAAAATACCTATTCCGACACGGTGCTTGCAGTGCCTAAAAATATGCCCGCTTGTATGCGCGCGCAAAAGGTTGGTAAACGTTCGGCAAAGTGCGGAATGGATTTCCTCTCGCCCGTGTCTGCTTCCGAAAAACTCGGCGAAGAGGTTGCCGAGCTTCTCAACGCGTGCATAAACGAGGACAAGGACGCAATTTTCGACGAGGCGGGCGACGTGCTTTATTCCGCGGTCAACACTTGCCGTCTTGCTGGCGTGGACTGCGAGCTTGCTTTGCACTCCGCAGTTGAAAAGTTTACAAAGCGTTTTGTCGAGTTCGAGCGGCTTGCAACCGCAAACGGCGAAAAAATAGAGGAAATGGACCCCTCGCGTTGGGACTATTATTGGGCGTTGGCGAAAGATGCAGTTAAAAGAAATTAAAATCGGCAAACTCATTACCAAAAACAATATTTTTCTCGCGCCGCTTGCCGGCTACACAAATTCGCCCTTCCGCGATATGTGTTACTTATTGGGCGCGGGTCTGACCTTTACCGAAATGGTCAGCGCAAAGGGCTTGTGCTACGGCAGCGAAAAGACGAAAGAGCTTTTGTACGTTTCCGAAGATTACGGCGGTATTAGGGCTTGCCAAATTTTCGGTAACGACCCTAACTTTATGCGCAAAGCGTGCGAAAGCGAGGCGCTTTCACCTTTCGATTTAATCGATATCAATATGGGCTGCCCCGTACCTAAAATTTATAAAAACGGTGAGGGAAGCGCGCTTTTGGACAATTTTTCGCTTGCCGCCAAAATTATAGAAGAATGTAAAAAAAGCGGCAAAACCGTTTCGGTAAAATTCCGCATCGGGCTTGATAGTTCAAGCATATGCGGGGGGCAATTTGCAAAGCTGTGCGAAGACGCGGGTGCGGATATGATAACCGTTCACGGCAGAACGCGCGACAAAATTTACGCGGGAGAGGTGAACTTTGCGGAGGTTGCAGCGGCAAAGCGCGCCGTAAATATCCCCGTTATAGCAAACGGCGGCGTATTTTGTAAAAAAGACGCGGAAGAGCTGTATGAAAAGACGGGCGCGGACGGGGTAATGGTTGCGCGCGGGGCTATGTATAAGCCGTGGATTTTTGCGGAGATTACGGGGATTGAAAAAGTCGATAAAAAGGGCATAGTACGGGGGCAATTACAAAAAACCCGCCAAATTTACGGCGAAAAATTCGCTTGCGTATTTATGCGGAAAATGATTGCGTTTTATTTAAAGGGCGCTCCGAACGCCGCGGAAACGCGCGCAAGACTGTTTAAAGCGCAGACAACCGAAGATGTTGAAGATATACTGAACGAACTGAGTTTTTAATTAATTAAGCGGCTCGGGGCTATAAAAGCCCCGAGCCGCTATTTACATTAATCGACAAAAAGCGACGGCTTTTGTTACTTTTCGACTTTCGGGAAACGCTATAATACCTTTTACAATGCAAGTATATATCGAACTTGCCGTTCTTGAAAACTTCTGTATGGACTTCACGCTGCTGTATTCGGCAAGGGTTGCCACAAAAAATCCGACCCCGTTTTGGCAGATATCGATTGCCGCCGTATTGGGCGCGGCGTTTGCCGTCGCGTTCCCGCTTTTTAAGCTGGGTGCGGTTTGGGCGGTGACAGTGAAAGTCGCTTCGGGGTTTTTAATATGCCTTGCCGCCGGCAGATTTAAGGGGATAAAAAGCTATCTTAAATTTTCTTTCGCTTTCCTTATTTTTACCGCGCTTTTGGGCGGCGCAATGATTGGCGTTTTCTCGCTTGCGGGGCTTGATTACGCCGCGGGCGAGGGCTTCATACTTTCTAAAATTCCTATCGGTATTCCGCTTTTCGGCGCGTTACTAATTATAATAGGCGCCAAAAAGCTTGCCGCTCGGTTAAAAAAGAGCGTTAAGGATACTGTAACGATGCGCCTTTTTGTGGGCGGGGAGTGCGCGGAAGTTAAAGGCTTTTTCGATAGCGGCAACAAGGTTTACTGCCGCGGCGCGCCCGTCAGCATTATCCCGAAAGAGGTCGCCGAAAAGATTGTTGACGAAAGCTGCATAAAAGACGGCGTAAAAATACATACTGTTGCGGGAAGTAAAATCATCAAAATCTTCACGGCTGATAAAATAGAGATAGACTTCGGCGAAAAGAAAAATAATTATAGTAAGGTCAAAATAGGGATAAGCCCGCAACGGATAAATACCGCGGTTTTGCACCCCGACCTTTTGGAGGACTTGAATGTTTGAAAAAATCAAGCAACTTTTACTTTCGCTTTTCGGTAAAAATACCTTAGACTATATCTGCGGAACCGAAGCTTTGCCGCTGCCCCTATCGCAAGAAGAAGAGAGCGACAAAATCAGTCTTTTGGAAAACGGCGACGAGCGTGCCAAAGCCGAACTCGTAGAGCACAATTTGCGCCTTGTTGTATACATAGCCAAGAAGTTCGACGGTACGGGCGCGGACGGCGACGACCTTGTATCTGTCGGCACTATCGGGCTTATCAAGGCTATAAATTCTTTTAAATCGGATAAGAATATTAAGCTTGCCACTTACGCTTCGCGCTGTATCGAGAACGAAATTTTAATGTATCTTAGGCGAATGGCAAAGCTGAGACAAGAGGTGAGTTTCGACGAACCGTTAAACACCGATTGGGAGGGTAACGAGCTGCTTTTGTCCGACGTGATGGGCACCGACGCCGACGCCGTGTATTCGGACGTCGAGGGCGGGGTCGAAAAGGAGCTTTTAAAGGCTTCTTTGGATAAGCTTTCCCCGCGCGAACAGCGTATTATGAAGATGCGATTCGGACTTGACGGCGGCGAGGGTATGACCCAAAAGGACGTAGCGGATAAGTTGGGTATTTCCCAAAGCTACATATCGCGGCTTGAAAAAAAGATAATTTCAAAACTTAAAAAAGACATATCTCGGCAGATTAACTGACCGTAACAAGGCGGGCGGCTTAAAAATTTTCTCTACATAAAAAAGGAGGAAATTTTTATGTTGCAAAAAGTCGTTATTTGCGGGGTGGATACTTCTGGTTTGCCCCTTTTATCTGCAAAAGAGCAAGAAGAGCTTATGTTAAAATTGAAGGCGGGCGACGAGCAAGCGCGCGAAAGGTTCATTGTCGGCAATATGCGCCTTGTGCTGTCGCTTGTAAGGCGGTTTTGGGCTAAAAAAGCCAATGCCGACGACGTTTTTCAAGCCGGCTGTGTGGGGCTTATAAAGGCTATCGATAACTTTGATTTGTCTGTGGGCGTCAAGTTTTCCACATACGCCGTGCCTATGATACTCGGCGAAATAAAAAGATACTTGCGCGACGGCAACAGCTTGCGGGTGTCCCGTTCCATAAGAGACACCGCATACCAAATATTAAAGGTGCGCGAAAAGCTCGAAGCAGACGACGAGGACGTAACCTATGATAAAATCGCTTCCGAAATGCACATTGCCGTTTCCGAAGTCGCGTACGCCTTGGACGCAATATCCGACCCCGTGTCGCTTTATGAGCCGGTATTCAACAAGGCGGGGGATACGCTTCTTCTAATGGACCAAATTTTCGACGAAAAGAACAACGACGAAGTGTGGACGGAAAAGGCGGCGCTGTACGAGGCGATTAACCGCTTAGAGGGCAGAGAAAAAAGAATACTGTTTTTAAGGTATTTCGAGGGCAAAACCCAAACGGAAATTTCCCGAGAGGTGGGGATTTCCCAAGCGCAAGTTTCGCGTTTGGAAAAAACTGCTTTAAAACAAATAAAAGCTTGTATATCATAATAAAAAAGCTGCGCGGCGATTTGGGTATCGCCGCGCCGTTTTTTTTGGTCATATTTGTTTACTTTTTTAATAAAATAAGTTATAATTAAACGGTAGGTATTATTATGATTGTAGTGGATTGGATATTTCTCGGAATAATTCTCGGCGGGTTGGTGCTTGGCGCGCTGTTCGGTTTCGGGGGGATTTTCAAGTTTTTTACGACGGGAATTTTCGGTATAATTATTTCCGTAGCTGTGTGCCTGTTAATAGGCACCGCCTTCTACGGCCCGTGCGAGCCGTGGTTGATTAAAATTCAAGAAGCCATTATGGCAAACGAAAATTGGTTTTGCCAATTCCTCGGCAAGCTGAATATACAAGTCATTCTATATTACATTATAATGTTCGTAATAGTTTGGCTTTTAAGGTTTATAATAGTCAGAATAATCAAAGCGATTTCGCAAAGCGAAAACAAGGTTATTAAAATAATGAACAGAATTATCGGTTCGGTTTTCCTTATGGCGATTTTGCTTTTGCTGTTGTTCTTCGTTTTCTTTGTAATCGGCTGGGTAGGAGGGCAAACTGCCGACGATTTCAGCGCATATCTTGCGGGCGGCGCATTAAGACTTGACAGACTTTTCGAGTTTTTGAGACCGGTCGAAGAATCCGAGGCGGTAGCTTCCGTTTTGAAAACGCTTATTTAATTAACACATAAATTTGTGCGCAAAGGCAATTTATCGTGCCGTTGCGCATATTTTTATATTATGGAAGTAACGTTTTCCGCTCTGAAACAAAAGGACGTAATAAATTTAAACGACGGCAAGAATATGGGGAAAGTGTGCGATTTAAGCTTTTCTTTCCCCGAAAACAACGTATCGGGTTTTACTGTTACGGGCTGTAAAGGCTTTAAGTTTTCAAAACAAGAGGTTTTTATACCTATAAAACAAGTCGTCAAAATCGGTAAGGACGCGGTTTTGGTAAAGATAGGCGAAGAAAAGCACGACTGCCCGCCGCCACCGCCGTGCCCGCCGCAAAAAAACGATTGTCCGCCGCCGTGCCCGCCGAACAACTGCCCGCCGCCGCGGCCCAACCGACGCAGCTACGACGAATACGAATAAACAGCCGCCCGCGCTAAAAAGCGCGGGCGGCTTTAATAATATTAGAAGATATTTTCAAGCTTTAATCTGTAAGCGTCGGGCAAGTTTTTGGTTATTTCCCTCAATACTTCTATTTTTCCGAGTGCAAAGTCGTACTGCTCGTTATACAACAGCCCGCACGCCTCGCTTATCCAATAATCAATATAAGATATATCTGCGTGAGGTATCAAAACTTGCAACTTCGATTTTTTTTCGGACCAAAGCGTTTTAACCGCATAACCGTCCTCGCGAGTCGCCGTTTCGTCCTCTATTTTGGTATAAAGGCTGTCAAGTGCAACCGAAAACTCTTCGAACTGCTTATTAAGATACCATTCGGCAAAGATGAACAGCCCTATGCAAAGAAGAATTGCCGCAAGCGTGTAGCATATCGATTTTACCATTCTCCGTTCACCTCAACTTGTAAAATTTTATACTTTTCGCCGCGCTTTTGAAAGTAGCACCTACCCTCGGCGTTCACCGTCATAGCGATAACCTCTTTCAATTTTACGTTTTGTTCGCTTAAAAACTTGTTCAACCTATCCTTATCGAATCCGCATACCGACATATTGTTTGCGTCGGGTTTGCCTCTGTCAATCAACAAATACGAAAGGGAGGGGGAGGCTGTTTTTTCCTTTTCAAGCGCGGAAAAGGACCCGTTCGCCTCATACAGTCCGTAATACACGTCGTCAAGGTTGAAGTAGCCCGCAACGCGCATACTCTCTATTAAATCCCCAACGTCCAAATTGTTTTTCTTTAATTGGTACTCGTCTATGCCGTTTTTGTTTATAATTACCGACGGCTTGCCGCTGACTATGTTCTTTACGGGCTTGAACCAAAGCTCCAAAAGCCATACTATTTGGTGCAGTACGAAAATGGTTATTATGGCGATAATTCCGTACAGTATGGGTATCGAAGTATCCGCCATAGGTATGCACGCCAACTCGGCAATAACCAAGCTTATTACAAACTCGAAGGGTTGCATCTCGCCAATCTGACTTTTGCCCATTAACCTCATCACAAAAAGCAGAGTAACGAATATTATTGCCGTGCGAATAAATATCAATGCCATAAAATTAGTATTCTCAAAATAATTTACAATATTCTTGCTTTATTCGCCCTTATGTGCTATAATTCCGTATGAATTTTATGACTTATCGCGAAGTTTTGTCTGCCGTTTTTTCTTTGAGCGGAAGGGGTATGGATTTCGGTACCGAGCGCACCCGAAAGCTTTTGGACGCGCTGTCGAGCCCCGATAAAAAACTGAAAATTATACATATTGCCGGAACTAACGGTAAGGGCAGTACTGCGGAATATATTTCGCAAATTTTAATTGCCGCGGGGAAGAGGACGGGAACTTTCACCTCGCCCGCAGTGTTCGATTATTCCGAGCAATTCAAAATCGACGGAAAGCCGATTGGTGAAGAGCTGTATACCCAAGCGTTTGGGCGGGCTTTAAGCTTTGCTGACGGCGCAACCCAATTCGAAGTTGAAACCGTGGGCGCGCTGTATGCTTTTGCGCTTGCCGAATGCGAGTACGCCGTTGTGGAATGCGGATTGGGCGGCACATATGACGCAACTAACGCAATTTTTAAAAAAGAGGTCGCGGTTATAACGTCAATCGGATTAGAGCATACCGCAATCCTCGGGGAAACCTTAAAAGAGATTTGCGGGCACAAAGCGGGCATAATAAAGGACTGCCCAGCGGTCGTCAGCGGCTATAACGAGCCGGAAGTGCTGCAATATTTTAGAAATCTCGGCGCAATTGTGGCGGAAATGTACGAAAATCCGCCTTTGTACGGAGAGGCGCAAAAGTATAACGCGGGGCTTGCAATAGCGGCTGCAAAACTTTTAAAAATAGACGAAACTTCAATATATTTGGGGGTCAATCGCGCAAAACTGTGCGGCAGATGCGAGGTTTTGACGGCAAATGACGGTGCTTTTTATATTCTTGACGGCGCGCACAACCCCGCGGCTTTTGCTCCGCTTGTAGAATTGGTTAAAAATAAGTTCGGTAAGGCGGACGGGGTAATTTACGGCAGCCTATCGGACAAAAATATCCGCAAGAATCTTGAAATTATTTCGTCTTTTGCAACAAAAGTAGCGGTAGTGCCGTGCGAAAGTCCGCGCAATATAGATATCGGAAAATTGACGAAAGAATGCGTTAATTTAGGCATATATGCGGGTAAATTTGAAAATATCACCGCCGCGCTTGACAATTTTCACGGAAAGGTTATAGCGGTTTGCGGCTCGTTTACGCTTTTAAGGGAGGCAAAACAGTGGATAGAGAAAAGGTTATAAAGGCTGTTGAGGATTTGCTTGACGCCCTTGGCGAAGATAGACAAAGAGAGGGACTTAAAGACACCCCGCGCCGTGTTGCGGACGCTTATGCGGAACTTCTATCGGGCGAGGGGCAGACCGCGGAAGAGCACCTTTCCCGCACGTTCGATTCGGACTGCGGCGATATGGTTGTAGAAAGCGATATTTACTTTTCGTCGCTTTGCGAACACCACCTAATGCCCTTTTTCGGCAAAATTGCGATTGCGTATATCCCCGACGGCAAGGTTGTGGGGCTTTCCAAGCTTGCGCGCACGGTTGAGGTGTACGCCCGCAGACTGCAAATTCAAGAAAGACTTACAAGGCAAATTGCCGAGGAAATTATGCGCGTTTTAAAGCCGAAAGGCGTTTTCGTCGCGTGCGAGGCGGAGCACACTTGTATGACTTGCCGCGGCGTTAAAAAGGCGGGCAGCAAGACGGCTACTTACTGCGCGTTGGGCGATTTCGACGAGGATAAAAGAAAGGAAGTTTTGGCGCTGTTAAAATAAAATGAAAATCGGAAAATCAAATTTTGAAAATTATACCTTTGTTATGGCAATAATCAATTTGACGCCCGACAGCTTTTGGGAAGAAAGCCGAGTTGCTTCGGACAAGATTCTTTTCGCCGTCGAGCGCGCCGTAAGGGAGGGCGCGGCGGTAATCGACCTTGGCGCGCAGTCCACTCGTCCCAACTATACCGAAGTGAGCGCGGACGAAGAAATCTCGCGGTTTCAGCGCGCTTTGATGCTGATTAAGGAAAACTTCGATGTTCCCGTTTCGGTCGATACCTATTTCGAAAAGAGCGCGCGCGCAGCCCTATCGATGGGCGCGGATATGATAAACGACGTTTGGGGACTCACCCACGACCGAAATATGGCGCAGACAATAGCCGAATACGGCGCGTCGGTCTGCGTTATGCACAACGCAAAAACTCCGTTGTCGGGGGATATATGGGGGGCAATCGAGAATTTTCTTAAAAAAAGCGTCGATTTGGCTATAAACAGCGGTATTCCGAAAGATAGGATAATTTTAGACGGCGGGATAGGTTTTGCCAAGTCCAAGGAACAGAATTGGGAGCTTTTAGAGGGTTACGACAGACTTTCTTCCCTTGGCTATCCGCTGCTTTTGGGCACAAGCAGAAAGTCGATGTTCGGCGGGAATGTTGCGGACAGACTGCCGCAAACCCTTGAAAGTACCCGCCTTGCCGCAAAAAAGAAAGTGCTTTTTGTGCGTGTTCACGACGTAAAAGAGAACGTTGAGGCTATAAAAGAGGTGTATGGCGGTGACTTACGATAAAATTTTGATACGCGGGCTCGAAGTCGGCGCTTGCCACGGCGTGCACGCAGAAGAAAAGGTCAATCCTCAGCCGTTTATTTTCGACGCGGATATATATACGGAATTTTATTCCGCCGCAAAACAAGACGATATCAACGCCACGGTAAACTATTCGAAAGTGTGCGATATCCTTGTGGAAACGGCGACGAAAAATTGCTATAATTTAATCGAAACTTTGGCATATTCGGGGGTGTACGCGCTTTTTGAGGGCTTAAACTTCAAAAAAATAAGTCTAACGGTATACAAGCCGCAAGCGCCCGTAAAGCATAAGTTCGGTACCGTCGGCGTTACGGTTACAGCCGAAAAAGAGGTGGCGTATCTCTCACTCGGCTCGTCAATGGGCGATAGAAAGAAATATCTTGATACGGCGATAAAACTGCTTTCCGAAACGCGCGGGGTTAAGGTAAAAAACGTTTCGTCTTATATCGAAACCGAGCCGTACGGCGGCGCGGCGGAAAACCGCTTTTTGAATTGCGCGGCAGAGGTTGAAACCGTTCTCGCTCCAAGGCAGCTTCTTAACGAAATTCACCGCATAGAGGGCGAGTGCGGACGGGTGCGCGACGTGCATTGGGGCGATAGGACGCTCGATATAGATATCGTATTTTTCGGGCGGCAAGTTATCGAGGAGTGCGACTTGCAAATTCCCCACCCGGAGTATTCAAAACGCGCTTTTGTGCTTAAACCATTGAACGAAATTGCGCCCGAGTTCGTGTGTCCCGTTTTTCACAAAAAAGTAAAGGATTTACAAGCTTAGCGTTTTTTGTCGGAATCAAGTCAAATTTATTGTGCAATGTGCACAAAAATTTTCGCAAAATATGTACAAATTTCAAATAATATGGTATAATCACATAGCGAAATAATTAATTTCGGACAAGGCTTTTACCGCCAGAGGTGTTGTTATGGAAAAAATAGGCATCATAGATTTAGGCTCGAATTCCGCAAGACTAGTTATAGTCAACCTTTTTGCGGAAGGTTATTTTATGGTTGTGGACGAACTTAAAGAAAGCGTTCGTTTGGGACAAGATATGGAGCGGGACGGCTTCTTGAAGCCCGCCCGCGTTGCCGAAACCATTAAAACTTTGAAGATGTTTAAAAAGCTTTGCGACGCAAGCGGGGTAACGCGCATAATCGCCGTCGCTACCGAGGCTGTTCGCCGCGCTAAAAACCAACGCAGCTTTTTGGACGAAATTCAAGCCACTTGCGGCATAAAAATCCGCGTTCTTTCCGCCGAGGAAGAGGCGGTTTTGGTATATCGCGGCGTTATCAACACGATGGATATTCCCAAGGGCATAGTGCTTGAAATAGGTGGCGGTTCGACTAAGATTATCTACTATAACCGTAGGAATATGCTAAATTACGTCACTTTGCCGTTCGGCGCGGTAACGCTTACGGGACTTTTTTCAAGCGAGGGCTTGAAGCCCGAAGAGCAAGCGGCGAAGATAGAGGAATTTTTCACCGAACAGTTAAAACAAGTCGAGTGGCTGAAAGAGCTTGACCCCGACGTGCAGATGATAGGCGTGGGCGGCTCGTTCAGAAACCTTTTCAAAATTACCAAAATGGTGCACAAGTATCCGCTCGATACCGTGCATAACTATAAGATGCCCGTTGAGGACTTTACGCCCGTCTACGATATGATTAAGGTCCTCGATTTGGATAAGAAGAAGAAAATTAAAGGGCTTTCCGCGGAAAGGGCGGATATTCTTCCCGCCGCGCTTGCGGTTATCAATTCTTTCGTTAAATATATCGGCGTGAACGAGTTCACCTTCTCCGGCGCGGGTCTTAGGGAGGGCATTATGTTCAACCAAGCTTTGCCTATGACGGTCGAAAAGCCCATTGCGGACGTTTTAAACTACTCGCTTACGACCCTTGTCAAATATTACGACTGCGAAGAAAAACACGTTGAGCACGTCGTAAATTTAAGCATACAGCTTTTCAAGCAGCTTAGGGTTTTGCATAAATTCCCCCGCCAATATCTTAAAATTTTGAAGGTTGCGGCTATGCTTCACGACTGCGGTATGCGCATAAAATACTACAATCATCAGCGCCACAGCTGGTATATGATTTTGAACGCTACGCTTTACGGCGTTTCGCATAGGGACATAGTGCTTGCGGCGTTCACGGCTTGTTGCCACAAAAAAGAGGATATCAACCCCTACGATTGGGCAAGATACCGCGATATAATTTCCGAGGACGATGTGGAAGTCGTTAAAAAGCTCGGCGTTATGTTGCGTATCGCCGAAAGTCTTGATAGGGCGGATTCGGGAACAATCAAGAGTATTAACTGCGATATTTTGGGCGACTCGGTAATTATGAAAACCGAAGTTGACGGCGACGCAACGCTTGAGATTAAGAACGCGATGGCGGCGGCAAACGAGTTCAGAAAATCTTTCCACAAAAACTTAGAAATTTTATAAACATAAAGTGCCGCCCCGAAAGCGGCATTAATATTTTATTTAAACAGTATTATATTTACTATGGAATACATTCTTGCAAGTGCGTCACCGAGGAGAAGAGAGCTTTTATCCCAAATCATACAAAAGTTTGAAGTTATCCCCGCCAAAACCGACGAAAAAGTTAATATTTCTCTCTTCCCCGAGCAAATGGCTTGCGCCCTTGCCGAGCGGAAGTGCGACGAGGTTTATGCCAAAAACCCCTACAAAACGGTAATCGGCTGCGATACCGTGGTGGTGTTCGATAACGCCGTTTTGGGCAAGCCTAAGGATAGGGACGACGCGTTTAGAACCTTGAAAATGCTGTCGGGGAAAACACATTTCGTAATAACGGGCGTGTGCGTAAGAAACGCTTTTAAAAAGCTTGTGGAATTTGATAAAACAGAGGTTAAATTCAACATATTGTCGGACGAATTTATTCGGCAGTATGTAGACAGCGGCTCGCCGTTGGACAAAGCCGGCAGCTACGGAATACAAGACGGCGGTATAGTGCAAGAATATTTTGGCAGCTATACGAACGTTGTTGGCTTGCCCGTGACTTTAACCAAAAAATTACTTGACGGAGTACGCGTAGACTAATGAAAAGAATATCCATCGATATGGGTTCGGGATTTACTAAAATTTATATGCTAAGCTGCGGAGTGGTTCTTAAAGAAGCCACTTGCATAGCCGTGGAAGAGGGGTTCGAGGGCGGCGAAAAGGTCGTTACCGTCAAGGCTTGCGGCGACAAGGCGCGCGCGCTTTCTGGCAGAGCCGCTGTAAATACCCATATCGTAAACCCCGTTTTCGAGGGCGATATTGTAAACGAAAATCTTGCTTCTTTGCTTTTGGAGTACTTCCTTGAAAAGATAGAAATAACCCGCAAAAAGGCAAAGCGGGTTGAGGCGGTTTTTATTTTGCCTTGCGGGGCTAAAGCCGAGTTAAAACAAAAATATATGCGCATAGCGGAGGATTGCGGACTTGCTGCGGTTTACTTCACGGTGACGCCGTTCGCCGCCGTTCTCGGGCACAACGTATCTATCAGCGAGAGCACGCCTATGTTCGTTTTGGATATAGGTCATTCTATAACAAATATCGCCGCGCTGTCGCAAGACGGGATAATTTACGGCTTGACGGTGAACCTCGGCGGGGCGAATATAGACGTGCATTTGATTGACGAGCTTGCCGAAAATTACAATTTGAAAATAGGCGCGCTTACCGCCGAGCGGTTGAAAATTTCCGTCGGCAGCCTTTTGCACGACGACAACAAAATGAACGTAATAGAGGGCAGAGAGATAACCTCGGGCGCGCCCGCGTCTATCGCCGTCAATTCCGAGCAGATTTACGGGGTTATAACAACATATATCGATAAAATTTTGGAATATGTGGCGTTGGTGCTCTCCAATCTGCCCGCAGAGGTTGCGTCAAGCGTCATGCACGGCGGGGTATATCTGTCGGGCGGGGCGTTGAAAATGGACGGGCTTGCAGAGTATATAGAAGAAAAGCTGAATATACCCGTCAATACTCCCGAAGAGCCGCAGCTTGCCTCGGTAATAGGCGGCGGAACAATACTTTCAAACGACTACCTATTGGATAGGCTTGCGGTGGTTGAGTAAAATAAGGTACGAAAAAGCCTTCCCCAAAAGGGAAGGCTTAATTAAGGAAATTTATGGGCAAAAAAAGCAACATACGCAACTTTTGTATAATCGCGCATATCGACCACGGCAAGTCCACTTTGGCGGATAGGCTTATGGAGCGCACGGGGCAAGTTTCCGAAAGGGATATGGAAGAGCAGCTTCTCGACTCAATGGATATAGAGCGGGAGCGCGGAATTACTATAAAATTGACGCCCGTAAGAATGTTTTACAAAGCAAAGGACGGGGTCGAGTACGAGTTTAACTTAATAGATACCCCGGGGCACGTTGACTTTACCTACGAGGTTTCGCGTTCTCTTGCCGCATGCGAGGGGGCGATTTTAATTGTGGACGCGTCCCAAGGCGTAGAGGCTCAGACTCTTGCAAACGTGTATCTTGCGCTTGAAAACGACCTTGAAATTTTGCCCGTAATTAACAAAATAGATTTGCCCTCCGCCCGCCCCGAAGAAGTTAAAAGAGAAATAGAGGAAGTTATAGGGTTGGACGCTTCGGACGCGCCCTTGATTTCCGCAAAAGAGGGGCTTAATATCGACGACGTTTTGGAGTCTGTTGTAAAAGTTTTTCCCGCGCCGGACTGCGACGATAACGCGCCGCTTAAAGCGCTTATTTTCGACAGTTATTACGACAACTATAAAGGCGTAATTTTGTTCGTCCGCATAAAAGACGGGGCTGTTAAGGCGGGCGATAAAATTAAAACTTTCCGCTCGGACAAGGTGTACGAGGTTGTCGAAACGGGCGTGTTTGCCCCCGGACTATCCCCCAAGAACGGGCTTTTTGCGGGCGAAGTAGGCTATGTTGCCGCGTCAATAAAATCCATTCAAGACGTTGCCGTCGGCGATACCTTGATAAACGCGGACAAGCCCGCCAAAGAGCCGTTGCCCGGCTACAAAAAAGTTCAAAGCGTGGTCTTTTGCGGCATCTATCCTTTGGACGGCAGCAAGTTCAACGATTTAAAGGACGCGATACTCAAATTACAGCTTAACGACGCTTCGTTAATCTTCGAACCCGACAGCTCGGTTGCGCTCGGTTTCGGGTTCCGTTGCGGCTTTTTGGGACTGCTGCATATGGAGATAATTCAAGAGCGTATAGAGCGCGAATTCGGGTTGGAAATTATTACCACCGCGCCCTCGGTAAGCTACAAGGTATTAAAGACGGACGGAGAGGAAATTTTCGTGGACAACCCGTCGCACTTGCCGCCCGTATCCGAAATAGAGCATATGGAAGAGCCTATTGTCAAGGCGGACATTTATTCACCGCCCGACTATTTGGGACAGATAATGGACTTGTGCCGCGAGAAGAGGGGGGCTTTCTTGCAAATGACTTACCTCGATAAGAGTCGCGTGCGCCTTGAATACAATTTACCGCTGAACGAAATTATTTTCGACTTTTTCGACGCGATAAAGTCGAGAACGCGCGGGTACGCAAGCTTCGATTACGAGCTTATCGGTTACGAACGAAGCAAGCTTGTCAAGCTCGATATTATGTTGAACGGCGAGGTTTGCGACGCGCTTTCTATGATAGTGCACGAGGACAGCGCCTATGCGCGCGGAAGAACGCTTTGCGAAAACCTGAAAGAAGCTATCCCCAGACAGCTTTTCGAAGTGCCCGTGCAAGCGGCAATCGGCGGTAAAATCATCGCACGCGAAACGGTTAAAGCCGTAAGAAAAGACGTGCTTGCAAAGTGCTACGGCGGCGACATCACCCGCAAAAAGAAGCTTTTGGAAAAGCAAAAAGAGGGCAAAAAGCGTATGCGCAGTATAGGCAGCGTGGAAGTGCCGTCGGAAGTTTTTATGCAGATATTGAAGACCAATAAGGAATAAGTTATTTAGATGGACTTTTTGCAATTTATTAAAGAGTTTGTCGATGGCGAAATAGAGATAGAGCAATATGATTGAACACGGGAGCGGATTTTTTGAGAGCGTTTACGAAGTTGTAAAACAAATACCCAAAGGCAAGGTTTTGACTTACGGTGACGTTGCGCGGGCGGTCGGCGCTCCGCGTTCGGCAAGGCAAGTCGGTTGGGCTTTGCACTCAAATCCGCAGCCCGGCGTTATTCCTTGCCATAGGGTTGTGTTCGGCGACGGACACTTGACGGACGGCTTTGCGTTTGGCGGGAAAGAGGTGCAAAAAGCTTTGCTTGAAGCCGAAGGCGTTCAATTTAACAATTTTGTAATAGACCTTAAAAAATACCGCTGGGAGGGTTAAGATATGACGGGTATTTATGTGCATATTCCGTTTTGTAAGTCCAAGTGCAGATACTGCGATTTTGCCTCTTTCCCCGATAAGCTTTGCTTTGCAGAAAGCTATATGGCGTGCGTTTACCGCGAAATGGCTATGCGTAGCGAGGAGCTTAAAGGCTATAAATTCGATACGCTTTACATCGGCGGCGGAACACCGTCCGTTGTCGATGAAAACTATATCGCTATGCTTGTTGCGGCGGCAAGGAAGAATTTCAACATTGCGGCGGACGCCGAAATTACCATTGAAATGAACCCCGGCACCGTCAGCGCGAAGAAGATTGAAACTTATTTAAAGTGCGGTATAAACCGATTTTCCGTCGGGTTGCAAACTGCCATAGACAGACAGCTTGTAGAGCTTGGAAGGGTACACAGTTTAAATGATTTTTTACTTTGCGCTAAGCTTTTGAAAGGCAAAAATTTCAGCGCGGACGTTATGATAGGGCTTGCCAATCAGACGGTTGCCGATATTGAAAAAACTATCGAAACTGCGGCATATTCGGGGGCTAAACACATTTCAATGTATGCGCTGTCGCCCGAGGACGGCACCCCTATATACACCGATTATTTGAACGGCGAGCTGCCCGACGGCGACGAGGTCGCCGAAATGTATGCGGCTGGGGTAAAGAAATTACAAGAACTCGGATATAATAGGTATGAAGTTTCCAACTTTTGCAAAGAGGGTTTTGAAAGCCGCCACAACCTAAATTATTGGCGGCGGGGCGATTATATCGGTTTCGGCGTTGCCGCCTCGTCATGCGTGAACAATATTCGGTTTACCAATACATTCGATTTGGACGAATATTTCAAGTGTATACTTTCAAATCACCTTGCCGTAAAGGATAGGGAAGAGGTCGATTTGGCGGGGCAAGAAGAGGAATTCATTATGCTTGCGCTTCGTACGTCGCGCGGGATAAACTTAAACGAATATAAGCGGATTTTTAATAAAAATTTTCTTGAAGAATACGCCGCCGCAATTCAAAAGGTGGGCGCATATGTTGAAGTTAACGGCGATTTTTTAAAAATTAAGGACGAAAACTTGTTTATTCAAAACAGTGTTATAGTGGAGTTTTTAAGAACGAAATAAATTAAGCGGGCGGGGCATTTTTGCCCCGCCCGCTTTTTAATCGTTTAACCTTGTATTTCCTTTTTGGCAATGACCTTGCCGCGCTCGCCGTCGATTAAAAAAGCGGTAATCTTTTTTTCTTTATCGCACACGCCGACGTAGTAATAACAGCCCTCGTCGTACAAAAGCCTGACTAAAATTTCTCCGTCGAACAACCCGTTTTGCGTAAGCCCGTCAAACAGCTCGCTTGCGTAGTCTACTACGCATAAAACCGCTTGTTCGCAGCTCATAACTCCGTCGTGCCTAACCGAGAGCGCCGTGTAGGTCGTTTCGTTTCCGTCGGCGGTCAAGGTTACTTCTACGCTGCTTTTTTCAAAAGCCGCCGCAGAAAATGATAGAGTATACTGTCGCGTAACGGCTTGATAGTTCATTTCGCCGCCTAACCCTTCGACGCCGATAGTAAGCTCTTGCGGGTTTTTTTCAAGGGTGACGAAAGTTTCAATAATTTCGCACACTTCGCCCTTGTATCCGTCCGCGGAGAACGGCTGTTCCTTTTTAACGCACTGAATTTTAATTTCGGTCGTATCGTCCCGATATAGGAATACGTTCGAACGGTTTTCTGAAATGTAATCGAGATAATTTACTTGGCGCGAACACGCGGTAAAGGCGCAAACTGCGCAAAGCGCGGCTATTAAGCCGACAAAAAACGGTGTTTTCTTCATATTAAAGTATATATTTTTTACAAGCTTTGTATGATTAAATTTTAAATTTCAAACAGTTGCTTTTTTTAACACGCTATGATAAAATAGATAAAATAATTTTTTAGACCCAAAAGAAAAATGTTTAAGGTAATTTTAAAAACTGCTATAAAAACCATATTCGTGGTGGCGGTTCTTGCGCTTGTCGCGTTTGCCATAGCAAGCCTCGGCTTTCCGTCAAGTATGGCGGACTTTTGCGAAAAGTCGGGTAACTACTCGTTGGCAACGGGCTACGCGTCGCTCAGTTATACCTATTCGGGCGACGTTAATGATTTAAACCGCTGCTTTTTAGACAGCGTTTACGCCGAAAACGATAACAATATTGTTAAATTCGGAGAAAAGCTTATTTCCGACGAAAAGTTTGCCGAGGTTTGCGAAAACAACAGTAAAACTTATATCACCTCAAACGGCACAAAAATAGAAGTAGACTACAAGCAATACGTCAACGGCAACGTTGCGTTGGCAAAATACAGAAAAGGCAACAAAGAGGAAGCGTTAAGCGTGGCAACCGCCGCAATGGACGGTGTGGCGGGGTTCCCCGTAAACAACGCGTTGGCAGTTCTTTCCTTGCAAGTTATACAAAGCGGAGACAAGGATACGGCGGACAAGCTTCTTACCGAGATTGATAAGCACCAAGACTTAGAAAGCGAATATTACACCGCTTTAAAAAACGAATTGACAAAGGTTGGAGGAGAAGAGTAATGAACAAAATCGTAAAAGAGGCTTTAACTTTCGACGACGTGTTATTGATTCCCGCCGCATCGGACGTTTTGCCCTCGACGGTAGACTTGAAAACTACGCTTTGCAAGGGAATTAACTTAAATATCCCTTTGATGAGCGCGGCTATGGATACCGTTACCGAAAGCAAGCTTGCAATCGCAATGGCGCGTGAAGGCGGCATCGGCATTATTCATAAAAATATGTCCATAGAAGAGCAAGCGGCGCAAGTGGATAAGGTTAAACGTAGCGAGCACGGCGTAATAACCGACCCGTTCCACCTCTCGCCCGAGCAGCCCGTTTCGGCTGCTTGCGAACTTATGGCTAAATACAAAATAAGCGGCGTGCCCATTACCAAAGACGGAAAATTGGTCGGCATTTTGACAAACCGCGATTTGCGCTTCGAAACCAACTTCTCGCAACCGATAGCGGACGTTATGACCAAGGAAAGATTGGTTACCGCTCCCGAGGGTACCTCGTTGGAGGACGCGGCTAAAATTCTTGGCAAGCACAGAATAGAAAAACTCCCCATAGTAGACAAGCAAGGCAAGTTGAAGGGGCTTATCACGATAAAGGATATAGAAAAGTCCATTCAATACCCCAACAGCGCGCGCGATAAGAACGGCAGACTTCTTGCGGGCGCGGCAATAGGCGCTTCGGCAGACGTTTTGGAAAGAGTTGCCGAGCTTGTTAAATCAAAAGTGGATATAGTTGTTTTAGACAGCGCGCACGGACATTCCATTGGTATAGTCAAGGCTGTCGAAAAGGTTAAAAAAGCTTTCCCCGACTTGCCCCTTGTTGCGGGTAACGTTGTTACGGCGGAAGCTACGCGCGATTTGATGAGCGCGGGCGCGGACGTGGTTAAAGTCGGCATAGGTCCCGGCTCGATTTGTACGACGCGTATCGTTGCCGGCATAGGTATGCCTCAGCTTACGGCGGTTATGGACTGCGCGGAGCAAGCCGACAAAATGGGCAAACGCGTAATTGCGGACGGCGGCATAAAGTACTCGGGCGATATCGTAAAGGCGCTTGCCGCGGGTGGTAGCGCGGTTATGATAGGCTCGCTGTTTGCTGGCACGGCCGAGTCCCCCGGCGAGCTTGAAATTTATCAAGGCAGAAGCTTCAAGTCCTACCGCGGAATGGGCTCCCTTCCCGCGATGGCCAAGGGCAGCAAGGACAGATACTTCCAATCGGATGCGAAAAAATTCGTTCCCGAGGGCGTTGAAGGGCGCGTGCCTTACCGCGGTCAGCTTGCGGAAATTATTTTCCAACTTCTCGGCGGACTTCGCGCGGGTATGGGCTACACGGGTTGCGGCACTATCGAAGAGCTGAGAAAGAACGCCAAATTCGTCAAGATGACGGCGGCTTCCCTTGCGGAAAGTCACCCGCACGACATTTCCATTACCAAGGAAGCACCCAACTATTCACCCAAAGGTTAAAATAAAAGGCGTAAGTAAGCTTACGCCTTAACTAATTTGCAAGAGAGGTTTTTATGACGCACCAAAAGGTTTTAGTTCTTGATTTCGGCGGACAGTACAACCAACTGATTGCGCGCAGAGTGCGCGAGCATAAAATTTATTGCGAGGTAAAATCGTATAAGACGCCGATTGATGAAATCCGCAAAATGAACCCTAAGGGGATAATATTTACGGGCGGACCCAATTCGGTTTATCTTGACGATTCTCCCCGAATGGATAAGGAGATTTTCGAACTCGGCGTGCCTATTTTGGGCATATGCTATGGCGCGCAGTTTATGGTATACGGACTTGGCGGCAAAATCGAAAAAGCCAACGAAACCGCTGTTGCGGAGTTCGGAAGAACCGACTGCGTATTCGATACGAAATCGCTTTTGTTTAAGGGTTTAAAGAAAAAGTCGGTAGTTTGGATGAGCCATAACGACCACATCGCAACCTTGCCCGAGGGTTTCCGCGCGGTGGGTCACAGCGACAAGTGCCCTTACAGCGCTATTGAAAACCCGCAAAAGAAATTTTACGGCACGCAATTTCACCCCGAAGTCAACCACACCGAACAAGGCTTCGATATGCTTGGTAACTTCCTTTACAAAGTTTGCGGTTGCGTAGGCGATTGGACTATGGAAGAATATGCGCAAACCGCAATCCGCGAAATACGCGAAAAAGTCGGCAACGGCAAGGCTCTGCTTGCATTGTCGGGCGGGGTGGATAGCTCGGTTGCTTGCAAATTGCTTGCAAAAGCCATAGGCAGTCAGCTTACTTGTATATTCGTCGACCACGGGCTTATGCGCAAAAACGAGGGCGACGAGGTGGAAGCGGCTTTTGCCGACAGCGGCGTCAACTTCGTGCGCGTAAACGCGGGCGAGAGGTTTTTGGGCAAGTTGAAAGACGTGACCGAGCCCGAAGCAAAGCGAAAGATTATCGGCGAAGAATTTATCCGCGTGTTCGAGGACGAGGCAAAGAAAATCGGTAAAGTAGATTATCTTGTTCAAGGCACGATTTATCCCGACGTGATAGAGTCGGGCGCGGGCGACGCGGCGGTTATAAAATCGCATCACAACGTGGGCGGACTTCCCGATTATGTGGACTTTAAAGAAATAATCGAACCCCTTCGTATGTTATTCAAGGACGAGGTTAGGGCGCTTGGAATTGCTTTGGGGCTTGACGAAAAATTGGTATGGCGCCAACCCTTCCCGGGTCCCGGGCTTGCAATAAGAATTATCGGTGATATCACGCCCGAAAAAATAGCAATTCTTCAAGACGCAGACGCAATCTTCCGTGAAGAAATAGCCAAAGCGCATCTTGACCGCGACATAAACCAATATTTTGCGGTGCTTACCAATATGCGCTCAGTAGGCGTTATGGGCGACGGCAGAACTTACGACTATACGCTTGCGCTTCGCGGCGTAACGACTTCCGACTTTATGACGGCGGACTTCTCGCGTATTCCTTACGACGTTTTGGAAACGGTGTCCGTGCGCATAGTTAACGAGGTAAAGCATATTAACCGCATAGTTTACGACATAACTTCCAAACCCCCCGCAACAATCGAGTGGGAGTAAAACGGCTCGCAAAATATGGGTTATTTCAAGCATATATAGGGGGTAACCGTGGATATTAAGTTCAATACCGGTGAGGGAATATTCTCCGTAAGGGTTAGGGCGCTGATTATAAACGGTAATAAACTCCTTGCTATGCACGACTAAAACGCGCCGTATTATTATTTGGTTGGCGATAAAGTCGAAGTGGGCGAAACGGCGGAGGACGCGGGTTTAAGAGAAGTTAAAATTTATCGTAGAGCGCGAAGAATTTTAATTTGACTTTTTAATTAAAAAAAGTTAAAATATCATTACAATTTAATTAAAATACGATGACACAAGTGGCGGGCTAAACCCCGCGTAAATCTGATTACGGAACGGTAAAAAGATTGCACTTGTGTCTTTTTTTGCGCAAAAAAGGAGGTTCTATGGAAGAAAAATTAACAATCGATAACAAGGAGGAGCAAAGCAACCGCTATTTGGGTACCGAAAAAATCTTTAAGCTTATGCTTAAATTTTCGTTGCCTTGCGTTCTGTCGCTTGTCGTAAGCGCGCTTTACAATATCGTAGACCAAATATTTATCGGCAATAGCGAGCTTTCTGCGCTCGGCAACGCGGCAACGGGTATAGTTTTCCCCATTTTCATAATTGCACAAGCGTTCGCGTGGTGGTTCGGCGACGGGTGCGCCGCTTATCTGAACATTTGCCAAGGCCGCAAAAATTCGCAAAACGCGCACAAGGCGATAGGGACGGGTATTCTTTTTACTATTCTTGCAAGCGTTGTTTTAATGGCGATTTTCTACCCGCTGCAAACGCCTATTTTAACGCTTTTCGGCGCGTCTGAAAATTCGTTGCCCCTTGCAATTGAGTACTTCAATATAATTTTAGGCTTTTTCCCCGTATTTATGGTTATGAATATGCTTAACGCGGTAGTTCGTGCCGACGGCAGCCCCGCATGGTCGATGATATCGATGCTTGCCGGCGCTATTACCAATATAGTGTTGGACGCGGTGTTCATAATCGGCTTAAAAATGGGTATGTCGGGCGCGGCTTGGGCAACCGTAATAGGTCAAGTCGTTTCGTTCGTAATAAGCCTTATATACTTTATTCTTAAAACAAAAACGTTCAAGCTTACTCTGCAAAGTTTCAAACCCGATTTAAAAGAGTTTTCTCACGCGATGAAGCTCGGAATGTCCTCGTTCATTACTCAAATGACGATAGTTCTTATTTCCGTCGTCTGCAATGCGATGCTCGTTAAATACGGCGCAATGTCGGATTATTTGGTCGATATCCCTATTTCGATTATCGCTATTGAAAGTAAAGTCTTTACCGTTGTAGTCAATATCGTCGTCGGCGTTGTTTTAGGGTGTCAGCCCATTATCGGTTACAATATCGGCGCAAAAAACTACAAAAGGGTCAAACAGCTGTATTTTTCGACTTTGCTTTGCACGGTCGTAATCTGTCTGCTGTTCACAATACTTTTCGAGGCCGCGCCCGACGCCGTCGTAGGTATCTTCGGCGAGCCAACCAACCCCGAAATCAACCCCGAAAAATATTGGGAGTTCGGCAGAAAGGTATTCCGCATATTCCTTATGCTCGTCACCTTCACTTGCACTATAAAAATGACCTCGATATTCTTCCAAGCTGCGGGTAAGCCCGTGTTCGCAATCGCGGCGTCACTTATAAGAGATATCGTTTGTTTTGTTCCGCTTATCTGTATTCTGCCTATATTCTACGGAATAGAGGGTATTCTTTGGGCATCGCCCGCGGCGGACGTAGTGGCTATGATTGTTGCCGCCATTCTTACGATAATATTCTTGAAATCGCTGAAATCCGATAAGTCTGCGACGAAGGAAGAGAGCGAGGAAGCTGTGTTGAAGCCCTCGGTTCCCGGCGTTATAGTCACTATTGGCAGAGAGCACGGTTCACTCGGCAAGCAGATAGGCAAGGTCGTTGCGGAAAAGCTTAATATTCCGTTCTATTATAAAGAAACGGCAGCCCTTGCCGCACAAGAAAGCGGACTCGATAAGGAATTTATCTCCGGCTTGAACGCAAATTCCAACTTCTTATACGATTTATATTTAAGCTGTGAGCCCGTTCGGCAAGCCGTTACCGCGCAAGATAAGATAATAAAGAAAATTGCTGACAACGGCAGCTGCGTAATCGTCGGCAGGGCCGCGGACTATGTTTTAAAAGATTACGCTAACGTAGTCAAAGTGTTTGTGCACGCTCCCGAAGAGTACCGCATAAAGAAGATTGCCGAAATGTACGGCGACAGCGAAGAGGACGCTAAAAAGCACATGAAGCGTTCGGACAGCGCAAGAGCTGCGTATTACAAAAATATAACGGGTCTTGATTGGGGTGATGCAACAAACTACAACCTCTCGATAGACAGCGCGGCGGGTGTAGAAGCGTCCGCCGAAATTATCTGCGATTTCGTCAAGCGTAATGGTTAAATATAATAAAAGCGCCCGAGCCGCTTTCGGCTCGGGCGCTTTTTATTTTGAATTTGACAGCCTTGAAAAGTTATGTTATACTTAACTTTAATGACTGATTTTCAAGCTCTTAAAAATTTAATCAACCCCAAAAAGGAACCCACCAAAGATTATTTTTTAGACTTGCTTGACGCCGAAAAGCAGTTCGCTTACGAAACCGAGCACGTTCGGGCGGTTATGACTATGCTCCGCGCTTTGTACCTTGCTCGGCTTAAAAACAAGCTGTGCGCCGCGCGGGAAGAAAAAGAAAGTCTGACAAAACGGGAGGACTACAACGCCGAGCACTACCGCCGCGTTTTGGAGTTAAACGCCGAAATTTCCGCGCTAAAAGCAAAGATGCTCGAATATAAGCCGTTTTTTGACGAGCCTTATTTCGCCCGTATGGATTTAACGGACGACAAAGAGGGGTACAACAGCTATTATATAGGCAAGCACGGCAACGAAAAGCTTGAAATTTTAGATTGGCGCGCACCCTTGGCACAAAAATATTACCAAAAAAGCCGTACCTTTTTTACCATAAACGATTATAACTACAAGCTTATTTTGCGCCGCGCCATAAAGACTGGCAACGGCAAGGTTATCGACTTTAAAAACGAATATCTTTCGCTTTCCGACTATCTTTCCAAGGAAGAGATAGACGGACGTGACGAAGCGCTTATCTTCGACCCATTCTTAAAAGATATTTTAAGGGGCAGAAAGGAAAAAAACGAAATAACCGATATTATTCAGACCATTCAGGAAAAGCAGTTTGAAATTATCACTTTGCCCGAGCGGGACGAGTTCGTTTTGCAAGGCGTGGCGGGCAGCGGAAAGACGATGATTCTTTTGCACCGTCTATCCTATATAATGTACAACAACGAAAGCGTGCGCCCCACCGACGTAATGGTTGTGACGCCGTCCGACTCGTTTAACGCGTTTATTGACGAATTATCGGCGGTTTTAGAGCTTGAAAAAGTAAAAACCAGCACGCTTGACGGCTACTTTTTGAAACTGTTAAAAAGCGTCGGCGCAGACTTAACGGGGAAAATCGACTTAAACTTGCAAGTCAGCGAGGAGTATTTGAAATATATCTATTCGCCCGCGTTCGAGGCGGATTTGGATAAAAAGCTTGCCAAAGTTTTCGACGGGGTTTACGGGCTTTTTGCTTCGGACGATTGCAAAGAAGTATCGGAGGAAGTTGCCTCGTCTTGCAGTCATCAGCTTGAAGAATACGAAAAAATCAAAAACGCTTCGGTAAGAATACGCCGCTGCGTGCTCGGCGAAATAAAAGAAAAGAAGGACGGCGGTTTATACTACACAAAACAGTTCAGATATATGTTCAACTGCGTTTTGGACGTGCAAGAATTTTTGTACTTGGTAAAGTCCGACGAAAGAATGAAAGGTTATGCTTATTTTTACAAGCAGTTTTTATCATTCTACAAATCGCTAAAATATCTTCGCCGTTATTCGCAGAAAATCTGCCTTGCCGCGCTCGACGACTTGGCTCAGTTGGCAACTTCGGTAGATAAAGAGATATCCGATTTAAAGCGTTATAAGATAAAAACCGCGGAAGGAGAGGTACTGACTTATTCGGACGGAATAGCTAAACGAGAGCAGCTTAAAAACGAGATTGCCGCCGTAATATGTGCCGTTGAACGTATTTTAAACGACTTTTCCACCACGCACGATTTCGCCGACGTGCTGCGCAGTGAGAGCTACCTTGTTGCTATAGGCAAGTGCGAAAGCGCCATAGATATATTACGGTTTTTCTATAAAGAAACGGTCAAAAAAGCCAAAATCAAGTTCGGGGTAGGAGCAAAACCCCTTTCGAAGTGCGATTTGTTTGCGCTATGTTTCATTTTGGTCAAGCTCGGCTTCAATTTGTCGCCCAAATATTCCTTTGTATTCGTGGATGAGGCACAAGACATTTCGCTTGCGGAATATAAGGTGCTAAAAGCCGTTAACGACCGAGCTGTTTTCAATATATTCGGGGACCTAAAACAAAATATCACCGATTACCGCGGCATAAAAGATTGGGGTGAGTTGGGGCTTAAAACTTACAATTTAAACCTAAATTACCGCAATACTACGCAAATCGTAGACTTTGTATCCGAAAAATTGGGCATAGAGATGAGTTCAATCGGGTTCGACGCAGCCGAAATCGAAGAAATTCCCGCCCGCTCGGTCACGTCTTGGCTTATGGGTAAAAACGGGCTTAAAGCCGTCATATGCGGGGGGCAATCGATTGAAACGCACTGTAAAAAAAGCTATAACCGTGTGCGCGATACGGGCAAAATATCCAAAACCAAAATCAATATAATGACGGTTTATGAAAGCAAAGGGCTTGAATTTACCGCTGTCGCGGTTGCGGAAGAAGGGTTAACGGATAATGAGAAGTACATTGCCTACACGCGCGCTTTAAAAGAGCTTGCAATTATCAAAAATTAGCGTATTAAGGCAAAAACATAAAGGCAATAATTATTAAAGGTACTTGCCACTTTTTTCCAAAGGTGGTATAATGAAGAAAAACGCGGAAAGCGAGGCATATATGGCTACTAAAACTAAAAAACCCGTTGAAGTTTTCGAAATCGAAGGGGAGCTTTTGAACTCCGTCAGTTACGCAACCTATTATTGTAGGCTGCCGCTTTTTACGGCTTTTAAAATTTTTAACCGCGATACCGAGAACGCTACGGATATAACCGTTAAGGTCGTCGGCTCAACTCCGCTTATTATTCCCGCCGAGCTGCACGTCGAAGAAATTCCGCACGAAAGCAGTGTAGAAGTTATCCCGCAAAACATTCTCAACCCCAAATACCTGGCGGAGATAGAGGAGCCGGAAATTTGCACCGTTCAAGTAGAGCTTACTTGCGGCAAAGCGTTGGTTTGTTCGCTCGAAGCCGAAGTTCAAGCCCTTCCCATAGACTGTTGGTGCGGGCTTTCGGGCAATGCGGAAACGCTTTCTACCTTCGTCCGCCCTAAGCTTGCGGACTGCCAAAAGATTTTGGCAGAGGCGGGCTTACAGCTTAAAACGTGGGGCTATTCTTCGGAGTTTGCGGGCTATTCGGGCACGGATAAAAACGGCGTAAGGAACGCCGTCGCTTCGGTATTTTCCGCAATTCGCCGCTTGAATATCGAGCGCGGCGAGGACATAGATTTGTCTAATCTGAATACGGTCGGCGACGTTACCGAAGTTTTAAAAAATAAAATCGCCACCCCGCTGGAGCTTGCAATTTTCGCTGCAAGCTGTTTTGAGGCTACCAAGCTTAACCCCGTCATAATTATCGGTAAATCAAGGATATGTGCGGGTGTATGGCTGTACGAAAGCTGCTTTTCTTCGGCAATAGAGGACGACATGCAGCTGCTTGAAAAGTATATGACGGAGGGCGTAAACAACCTTACGCTTTTCGATATCGAAGATTTGTTCGCGCACAAAAACGCAAGCTACACAACAAGCGAAGCGCACGCCCGCGAAAAGCTTCAAAACGGCGATATGGAAATCTGCTTAGATATCAAGCGGTGCAGAATAGGCGGGCTTTTCCCGTTGCCTTTAAAAGTGAAAACGGCGCACGGTTACGAACTTTTAGCGGATAGACAGCTTTCCTTTGACGAGAAACCTTCGGAGTTCGTCGACGCGGACAAATACGAGTACGACAAAACCGTTTCCAAAGAGCTGAATTGGCAGCGCCGACTTTTGGACTTATCCTTAAAAAACAACCTTTTAAACTTCCGCTACACGCGCGACAGCTTGCACATTCTTTGCGCAGATTTGCTTTCTTTTTGCGAAAAAGTTGACCAAAAGGGCAAATTTACTTTGCTTGCAAACGCAACGCCCATACCCAACGCGGTTTACTTCGGCGAAAACGAAACCGTAAAAAGTATGGCTGAGCTAATAGACATCGAGATGAGGGGCGGAAAATTGCGCTGCGCTTCTTCCCCCGACGTGCTGACTGAAATCGCCACAACGCTTATAAGAAAATCACGCGCGGCAGAGGAAGAAACGGGCGCGAAAACGCTGTACCTTGCCCTCGGCTTTTTGAAGTGGCGGGGCGACGGAGATAGGGACGATAAGTACGCGCCGATAGCGCTTTTGCCCGTAACCTTGAAAAGAATGAAAACACAAGGCGTTGCGCTCGAAGCGGGCGAGGAATACGAGGTTAACACCACCCTTTTGGAGTTTTTGAAACAAAACTTCGGCATAGACGTGCGCGGCGTTGAGGGCAAGGGACTTTCCCCCAAAGAAATTATTGCCGTATTCCGTGCGAAAACGGCTAATATGAAGGGGTGGATGGTCTATGAGGACGTCTATCTTTCCCAATTTACTTTCGCCCGTTACGCTATGTGGGCGGACGTAAAAAACAACATAAAAAGTCTGTCAAAAAATCCGTTAATCGCGTCGCTTATGACGAACAGCAACAAGCTTGCGGAAAACAAGCTTACGGGCGTATCCGAGGACGACGCCGACCCGTGCGCCGTGTTAACGCCCTTGCCTTGCGACAGCGCGCAGTACGCCGCCGTTGCGGAGTCGGCAAAAGGCACCACCTTCGTACTTCACGGCCCTCCCGGGACGGGCAAAAGCCAAACCATTACAAATATTATCGCAAACGCGTTGGATAAGGGCAAGCGCGTTCTTTTCGTCGCCGAAAAGCAAGCCGCGCTGCAAGTCGTCAAAAAACGGCTTTGCGATATCGGCATAGGCGATTTTTGCCTCGAACTTCATTCGGGCAAGTCTACCGATAAAGCCGAAATTATAAAAAACATCGAAACTACGCTATTGTTAAGCTCGGAAACCGATGCGGAGAAGTTCTCCGACGCGGGCGCAAGGATAAAGGAAACGCGCGACACTTTGCGCGCGCCTTTGGACGCACTGCATAAAAAAAGGCGACTTGGACTGAGCGTGTACGAGGGGATTGTTTATTATCTTCAAAACAAGTCCGCGCCCGAGCTTATGAATATCGAAAGCACCTTTTACGACGCGCTTACCAAGCAGAAGTTAGAGGACTACGAAAATATGCTTACTACCGCCCAAGCGGCGGCGAAGGAGTGCGGCGGAGTATACCGTTCGCCTTTCACGGAAGTTAAGCTTACCCAATGCGACGAAAACACGAAACGTGCCGTAGTATGTGCCGCCGAAGTCCTTTTGGCGGAGATAAAGCACCTTAAAAATTACCTTGGGCTGTTCCTTGATACTTTCAAGCAAAAGACGAGCAAATTCACCCGCGCAAAGCTTGACAATTTATTGCATATCGCGGACGTTTTGCGTGATGGAACGCTGAACGAATTTTTCGCTTGCGAAGAAGAGGCGCTTTACAAATTCTACAACGCCAATTTGCGTTACGACAGCGAGTGCAAGCATTGGTTCAAGCACTTCAAGGTGTTACCGGATATCGGGAAGTTCGCCGACGAGATTGAAAAGGAGCTTGACAATTGGGGCGAGAATTACCGCTCTTCACGCACCCTTTTAAACGTTATAAAAAGAATAAACCGTTGCGCGCCTCAGCCCGTCAAGGAAAAGGACGAATCGGAGTGGATTAAGCGCGCTTTGGAGATAGAAAAGGCAAGGGAGAGGATTTTAACTAATACCGACCTTTCCAAAAACTTTATAGGCTTCGGCGGAATAAACGAGAAGAAAAGGGAAGAATTTTTAAAACCGTTTAACGAGTTGCACCGTCTTTGTGCGCAAACCTTTATGGACTACAACGCAGACGTTTTCAACGGCGTGTGCTGTACGGCTGCAAGCGGAATATTCAAACCGCTTGTTTTGGGGCTTATTTCCTCTGCGACGGCGTTCTCCAAGAGCGCGGACGCGTTTATGAAAATTATAAAAGCCGACAAGTCCGACTATGCCGACGCGGATATTTTCGAAACCTATACGGCAAAGTGTACCTCGCTTATAGACAATATCGATATGCTGCCCGCGTGGTGTATGTATAAAGCTACAGCCAAAAAGCTTGCCGACAGCGGACTTTCGTTTATGACGGCGGCAATGGAAAGCGGAAAAATTACGGGCAAACAAATTTTATCGTCTTTCCGCAAAAACGTTTATAGGAACTTTATTCAAACCAATATCCCCGCGGACGAGTGCTTGTCTGCGTTCTCGGCAAACGTTTTGGACGAGAGCGCGGCTAACTATTCGCGGCTGTTAGAGGAATTTACCGCGTTTACCCGCGAAAAGATTCGCGCCGACCTTATATCCCGCCTCCCCGCACAAGAAACGGAAGGTCCCCTTGCGTTGGAGCTTATGTCTTTCCAACGCCAAACTAAGGGCAGCTTGCGCACGCTTAATTTAAGAAATCTTTTTGCGGAAATTCCCGAGCTGTTGAAAGTCGTTGCGCCTTGTATGCTTATGAGTCCCGGCACGGTTTCGCAATATCTGCCCGCCGACCCGGAGCTTTTCGATATCGTCATTTTCGACGAGGCGTCGCAAATCCCCACTTGCGAGGCGGTACCCTCGCTTGCAAGGGCAAAAAGCGCGATTGTCGTCGGCGACCCCAAGCAAATGCCGCCCACCTCGTTCTTTATGGGCACGGGGCAAGACGACGACCACCCCGAAACCGAGGATTTGGAAAGCGTGTTAGAGGATTGCCTTGCGCTCGGCATACCCGAAAAGCACCTTATTTGGCACTACCGCTCCAAGCATGAAAGTCTTATAGCTTTTTCGAATATCACTTATTATTCAAGCAAGCTTTGCACATATCCATCGCCCGACGCGTTGGATAGCCGAGTAAAGATGCAATATATAGAAAACGGCGTGTACGAGCGCGGCGGTACGAAGTGTAACCGCGAAGAGGCGGAAACGCTTGTCAACGAGGTGATACGTCGGCTTAAAGACGAAAGACTGCGCCGTTCGAGTATGGGTATAGTTACATTCTCTACCCCTCAACAAGTTTATGTGGAAAAACTTTTAAGCAAGGCGCTTGCAAGACACGGACTCGAAGAAGCTGCGTACGAGCGCGAGGAGCCGCTGTTTATAAAAAACCTTGAAAACGTTCAAGGCGACGAGCGCGACGTTATTTTGTTTTCCGTTTGCTACGGTCCCGACAGAATGGGCAGAATTTCATTAAACTTCGGACCCTTGAACCAATTCGGCGGTTGGCGTCGGCTTAACGTGGCGGTATCGCGCGCAAGGGAAGAGATGCTTGTATTCTCGTCTATGCGCTATTCGATGATTGATTTGGCGCGCACGACCTCGCGCGGGGTTGCGGGGCTTAAAGCCTTTTTGGAGTTCGCCGAAAAGGGTAGGACAAGTATTTCCGTCAAGAGCGACGAAGTAATCATCAACAAGCAGGGCATAGGCAAGTTTATTGCCGAGGAGCTTTCGGGCTACGGCTACGATTGCCGCTGCGACGTGGGCGTTTCGGACTTTAAAATCGACGTGGGCGTTCTCGACCCCAAAAACAAACACAACTTTGTATTGGGCATTCTTTGCGACGGCACAAAGCAGTTCTCCGTTAAGGACCGCGCCGTTATGCAAGTTCAGACTTTAAAGCGCAATAATTGGAACGTTTACAGACTGTATTCAATCAACTTCTTCAATAATCCCAAGCGCGAAATTAAAAAAATAAAGGACTTGTTGGATAGGCTGACCGACGACGGCAGACCCGCGGCGATTAACTTCAAAAAGTCTTACCGCGCCGCCAAGCTCGAAATTAAGGAAACCGACCCCGCCTATATTTTAAGCGGAGAAAACGATGCGGAAGTTATTCGTGCAATAAAAGCGGTTGTTGCCGCGGAAGAACCTATCTCTACTCAGTTTTTAATGAAACGCACTTTGTCCGCGTTCGGAATATCCAAGTACGGGGTAAAGCTTGAAAGCAAATTGCGTGCGCTTATCGACAAGTGTGCATTCGAAAACAGCGAGATGCTCGGCAACGTGTACTACTTTAAAACCGATAGGTACGGCGCGTTCGATAGGTATAGGGTGGAGGACGGCGCCGCACTGCGCTCGGCAGACGTGGATTACACCCCCTACGACGTAATTTCTTTGGTTAAGGGAATACTTTTGAACCGCGTAAGCGTGTACGCGGACGAGCTTATCCCCGCCGTCGCAAAGGAACTTAAAGTTCCCCGCTCTTCGGATAAACTTACGTCTTTTATCTCGGGCTGTATCGACGAGGGCGTAAAGCTCGGCTTGTTCATCAGAAGCATATCGGATAAAATTTCGTTGGCTTAGTAAGCGTACCGCTTAACCGTGTATCTTAACAGTTTTTGCAAGACACTTTCAATCTTTAATCAAACGTAGCGCCGCCGCGACAATCTGTCGCGGCGGCGCTTTTAAAATATTAAATTAAATTTTTTCTTCAAGCCCAAGCAGATAATCTGCCGAAACTTCGAAAATTTTGCATAACTTTTTTATGTTTTCTATGTCCGGTTGAGTTCTGCCTTGCTCCCACGAGGCGTAGCAGTTCGGCGACACTTGCAAAACCGTATAAACATCTTTTTGCGTCATTCCGCTTTCCCGCCGAACTTCCCTTAAAATTTCATTGAACTTCATAGCAAAATTTTAACCCAAAACTACCCAAAATGGGTTGACACTACCCAAAACAAGTAGTAGACTATAACTACCCATATTGGGTAGTATATGAAATCTGTTTTTTACTATGCGTGCAAAAATTTATTTATAGGGAGTATAAAAGAGAGTATGTTTTGTAAAAGTTGCGGAAAACAAATTGAAGATAAAGCGGTAATTTGCCCGAATTGCGGAGTTGCAACCAACAATTTTGTTCAGCCATACGCCGTAACGGCAAGTTCTAAAAATAATGCGGCGGTTTCTGCCGACAAATCGCGTTTTACGGGCGGAGCATTCGCAAACGCTTTTATCGGTTGGCTTACCGCAGTTGTAAGCCTTATAACGTTAGGGCTTGCTTGCCCCGCGATGATGTGTTGGAAAAAACGTTGGTTAGCCAAGCATACTTACATAAACGGCAAGCAGCTTGCTTTCGACGGCAAAGGACATCAGCTTTTCGGCAGATTTATGCTGTGGCTGTTGCTGTCGGTAGTTACGATTGGAATTTACTATATCGTTTGTATGAAAGTTGCCGTTGCCAAATGGGAAGTTAAGCATACGCACTTTGCCGACAGCGCCCAAACCGTTGACAGCGAGGGTAAAAGTCTTTCCAAGTTTGACGGGCGTTGGTATCAGCTTTTGGGCGTAAATCTTCTTGCGGGCTTTGTCACTGTTATAACCTTATCCTTTGGCGCGTATTGGGCGCACTGTTATAAAGAGCGGTGGTTCTGCAAGCACAAAACCATTGACGGGTACGAGCTTTACTTCGACGGTAAAGCGGCGCAGTACTTCGGTAAAAGAGTGCTTTGGACTTTCCTTACGATAATTACCGTAGGCATATATTCGTTTTGGCTTAAAGTGAAATCGCTTAAATGGACAATTTCCCATACCTTTGCAAAAGGGCTTGAAGATTTAACCCAAGCAAACGGCGCGGCAGTCGAAGCGGCTGTTGCAAATACCGGCGGCGTGCCGCAACAAAATCAAACCAACGGACTTGCGATAGTGGGCTTGATACTTCCGATTGTGATGCCGCAATTCAGCATAATGGGATTGATTTTAAGTATTGTAGGGTTGGTAAAATCGCGTGAAATGGGCGGAAGCGGCAAAGGGCTTGCAATAGCGGGTATTATAGTATCTGTAATTGTGTTGGCAGCGTTTGTATCCGTTATGTTGTATTTGTTTGTTTTTAGAAACTATGCGGTTTTAATGTAAATATCCCAAACTTTTTTCTCTTAAAATAGCCGCCGACGGGTTGAACCCGTCGGCGGCGTTACTTTTACCGAAATATTATATTTCCAAAACGTCGTTCATATCGTATTTGCCCGCGGGCTTGCCCGCAAGCCACTTTGCCGCGCGTATCGCGCCGACGGCAAATACCTTTTTGGAACGCGCCGAGTGGGATAGGGTTATAACTTCGTCCTCGCCCGCAAACATAACTTCGTGCTCGCCGACAATCGTTCCGCCGCGCACTGCGTGTATACCTATCTCGTTGCCGCGCTTGCCGACTATTCCCTTTCTGCCGTTCACAAAAGGCTTGCCGCCGTCAAAAGCGGAATTTGCGCTTTCGGCAAGCATAAGCGCCGTGCCCGACGGAGCGTCAACTTTTTGGTTGTGGTGTTTTTCGACTATCTCTATATCGAAGCCCTCGCCAAGCGTTTCGGCGGCTTTTTTAACAAGCTTAACAAGTAAGTTGATTCCCAACGAAAAATTTCCCGTCTTAAATACGGCAATTTTTTTCGCCGTTTCGTCTATCAAAGTCAAATCGTCGGCGGAATAGCCCGTCGAAGCAAGCACCACGGGGCAGCTGTTTTTAACCGCCCAACTAAGCTCGCCCTTTAACACGGCGGGAGAGGAGAAGTCGATTATAACGTCAACCTTTTCTTTAACAGCCGAAAATTCGCGGTACACGGGCACGCCTTGCCCGTTGCAATTTATATCTACGCCGCACGCTACGCTAAGCGTATCGTCGTCCTTTAACAGCTCGACGAGGTTAGCGCCCATTTTACCGTTTATTCCGCAAATCAAACATTTCATTTAGCAAGCCCGACCCTTTTAATTTCTCTAAGTAAAATCTCTTTATTGTGGGGTTCGAGTTCGGTCAAAGGCGCGCGCGGCACGCCCGCGTCAAAGCCAATCATATTATAAGCCGCCTTTACGGGTATGGGGTTAACCTCTAAAAAGCACGCGTCCTCCAAGGGTAGAAGGTAGTCTTGAACGGCGTTCGCCTCGTCAAGCTTGTTTTCTTTGACCAAGTCGTACATTTTTTTGACAAGCGCGGGCGCGATGTTCGACGTTACCGATATAAGCCCCGCGCCGCCTATTGCAAGCATGGGCAAATTCAAGAAATCCTCGCCCGAAAAAAGGTCGATTTTTCCGCGGATTCTGCGCATGGTTTCGCACGCTTGCGCCATATTTCCGCTTGCCTCTTTTATGCCCGCCATATTAGGAATATCGGCAAGCTTTTCAACCGTTTCCGGCAGAATGTTCACCGCCGTGCGCGAGGGCACGTTGTACGCGATTACGGGTATTTTTACCGCACCGCAAATTGCTTTGTAGTACTCATACAAGCCCTTTTGCGTGCACTTGTTGTAGTAGGGGGTAACGGCAAGCACTCCGTCCGCGCCTAAGCTTTCCGCGCGTTTGGTTGCCGCAACGGCTTTCGCCGTATCGTTGCTGCCCGTGCCGACTATTATCTTTATTCTTCCCGCAGCCTTTTTAACGGAGTATTCGATAACTTCCGTCTTTTCGTCCTCGGTCATAGTTGCCGGCTCACCGGTGGTGCCCAAGATAACAAGCCCGTCCGCGCCGCCGTCGATTTGATACTCTATCATCTTGCCGAACTCTTCGAAATTCACGCCGTCCGCGGTAAAGGGCGTTATCATAGCCGTAATTATTCCGTTACAAAATCCAACCATTTTTCAAATACCTCTGTAAACATTCTAATCGTTTAAATTTTTAAAAGTTACTTGCTTTAAAGTATTTACGGCGCAAGCAAAACCACGCTTTTGCGCCCGCGACTCAATTTGTCGCTATGCGACCTCAGCGGTGTGAATTTGCGCAATTATATATTTGTGTGCGCTTAAAGATTGCGCAAAGAGCGGCAGAGCCGCTGTAAATCACGAAATTTTATTTGCGCAGAATAGCAAAAAAATTTGTGAACTTAACCAAAATACCCCTTTGCCGCCAACAGCTCGGCAAGCAGCACCGCGCCGCCCGCCGCTCCGCGCAAAGTATTGTGTGAAAAACCTATAAATTTATAGTCGAACAAACCGTCCTCTCTCAGCCGTCCCGCGCTAACCGCCATTCCGCCCTCTAAATTTCTGTCAAGGAAGGGTTGGGGACGGTTGTCCTCTTCGAAGTAGTGCAAAAACCGTTTGGGCGCGGAGGGAAGGGCAAGACGTTGCGGTTCGCCCGAAAACTCCGCCCAAGCCTTTATAATTTCTTCCTTAGAGGGCTTAATTTCGAATTTGACGAAGCAAGCCGCCGTGTGTCCGTCGGATACGGGCACCCTTAAACACTGCGCCGTAATTTTCGGCGAAGTTGCGGGCAATATTTCTCCGTTCTTAATTTCGCCCCAAATTTTAAGGGGTTCGGTTTCGCTTTTTTCTTCCTCGCCGCCTATATACGGTATAACGTTGTCGCAAATTTCGGGCATAGTTTCAAAGGTCTTGCCCGCGCCCGAAATCGCTTGATAGGTGCACACGGCAACCTCTTTAATGCCGAACTTTTTCAAGGGGTGCAATAGGGGCACATAGGACTGTAACGAGCAGTTGCTTTTTACCGCTATAAACCCGCGCTTTGTGCCCAAGCGTTTCTTTTGCGCCGCAATAATTTCAAGGTGGTCGGCGTTAATTTCGGGAATAATCATAGGCACGTCGCCCGTCCCGCGGTGCGCCGAGTTGTTCGAAACTATCGGACATTCGAGTTTGGCGTACGCATATTCAAGCTCTTTCAGCTCATCCTTTTTCATATTCACCGCGCAGAAACAGAAATCTACTTCTTTTGCGATTTTTTCCTTGTCCGCCGTCGCGTCCAAAACTTCCATATCCGCGTATTTTTCGGGCATAGGCGTTGACAAATGCCACTTTTTTAACGCGTTTTTGTACTTTTTGCCCGCAGAATTTGCGGACGCGGCAAGGCGTTTCACCTCGAACCAGGGGTGGTTTTCAAGCAATAACAAAAACCTTTGCCCGACCATTCCCGTAGCGCCTATAATTCCTACTTTGTATTTCCTCATAACAACTCCGAAAAATAAAAAAGCGGCAACCGTGCCGCCGTTAATCACATTTACAAGCAATTAGCGCAACACTTTAAGTGACAGTCGCAAGGGTATTGGCCCGTGCGCCCGACGCGGCTAAAAGGGTTTGCCGCATCTCGGCGGAAGTGCCCTTTCGACGCGGCGTAAATAGCGGAATTGCCTTTTCAACTCCTTTGCCGCGGCTACTGATGCCGTCCGCTCCTCTAAATGCAAGCCAATTTTAACATAAAAACGGCGTAAAGTAAAGTTATTTCCGCAATAAAAAATTATTTGTTTATATTACCAACGCGACGAAAACTGTTTGACACCCTTTAAATAATAGTGTAAAATAGACGGGTATAATAAAAAATAATACGGTGGATATACAAAATATGAATTCGCAAAAATCCGTTAAAATAAAATTAAGTTTAATCGTTGCGCTTGCGCTTGCCTTCCTTATTTCGGTCGGCGCGTTTTTGGGCGTAACTTTGGCTCGCGCAGACCGTTCTGTAACAATCAGCGGCACAAGCATTTTCGTAACCACTTCCAACGCCGCCGTTTGGGCGCATAAAGAAACGAAAACCGAAACGGTGGACGAGGAAGAGAAAGAAGTGGACCACTTCTACACGATGTTTGCATTCACCGCCGACGAGGATTCGGTAAATTTCAGAAAAAATCTTGCTTACAAGTGGGTTGAAAATACCGAAAAGACCGAAGTGGAAGAGGACGCCGACGGCAACGAAATCGATACGGCTGTTTCCTTCAAAAAGCAAGACGGTTGGTTCAATATGGAACTCGGCTTTGCCGACGAAAACAACAAGGGCGAAAACGGCGACGAGAACAGCCTTCAATTCGAACATTTCGTAATCACCTTCGAAAGTCAAGAGTATTCGCAAACCAAGGACGGCAAATCGGTAAACTATCTTGTTTTCGCCCCCGCAGAGTCCGGCAAAGTCAGCGTTTACGTCGTGCACAAAGATGTAGCAGATAAAGATTTGGACGCGGTTTTGGGCAGACTTTCCGACGATGAGTTGTTGGGTGAAGTAGACAACGACCATATCGCCGTCAAATTTACGGAATACAAGGACGGCAACTATACCGTACAAGTAAACGAGCTTGCAAAGACGGGCAAGTTCGAAAACGTAGGCAAAACTTACGCAAAATATTCTTCGTCTACTACCACGCCCGTAACTCCGCTTTCGTTCAAAGCTCTTTTTGCGGAAGAAGAGGAGGACGGAGATATCGAGGCTCACGGCAACGCGTTTATGACCCTCTACAATATGAACGGTCAAAGCATGGAATTTACCAATACGGTCGAAACGGGCAAGAAAATCACCAACGGACAAGTTAACGACACCACGCCCCCCGTATTGTGCCTTGACAAGGAAGTTCCTTTCATTCAGTACAACGGCGAAATTGCTTTCGACTATACCGTAATAGACGTGCTCACTTCGTCGCCCAGCCTTACGACCTCGTACTATATGCTTACTACGGCGGACGTGAACAAGACCCCCGAGTACAAGACTGCGAGCGGCGGGGACTATAAAGAGGTTTCCGACTCCGACGACCAATATATGTTCCCTCACGCAAAGCACTATAAGCCCACTGCTAACGACTACAACGCCGACGTTTACAACCAAGACGAAGTAAAGGCGGCGGTTAAAGTAGTTTTGAAGCTCACCGACACCACTTCGACGGGCGGACAGACAACCTATGTTTTGTTGGATTGGTTCGTTAACGAAAAGTACCTTCTTTTAATCGGCGAGGAGGGGGCAAAGGTTCCCTACGTTGCCGTAGCGACGGACAATCAAGGCGTAGCGTTTGCTTACACCGACTTAAAGACCAAAACGAGCGACCCCGAAAACAGCGCGGCTTGGAACAAAGCCGTAACCGACTATAAGGCGGCTGTTGCGGAAGCGGCAAAGGACTTAAAGGCGGGCAGCAAGAATTACTTCTATCTTCCCTCGGTTGAAAATTTGCTTGCCGACAACGCAACGGCTTACTCCGATTTGACTTTTTCAATATATTATAATAACGGTTCGCAACAGTCCTCTACGAACAAAAACGCTAACGCGCTTTCGATAAACCTTACCAAAGCGGGAAAGTATATCTTCACGATTTACGCAAGAGACGCGGCTGGTAACGGAGTTTTCTATTACGACGGCGGTGAGGAAACCGAGATTGAAACGGGCGACATTTGGAATATGTACAAGCAAGAAGAGGACGGCGAATTCGCGGGTATGAGGAAGTATCTGCCTTGGTTCGAGTTTACCGTCGAAGAGTCCGAAATTTCCATTGAGGACCCCGACGAGCAGTCCACGGCGTATGTAGACAGCAGCTACACCCCCGACAGCTTCGAAATCAACGGCGTTTCCGTAAACACGACGTACACCCTCTACGAGTTCCAAAACAACCTTTGGGCGCAAGAGCACGACGGCGTGGCGCTGACTTATGAAAAGTTTAAAGCGGACGTCGAAACGCTTTTGCAAGAAAACAGAAAATATTTTACAAGAATAAGACCCGCATCCGAGCTTAAAGAAGGCACGGCGGATTACGATAAGTTTAACGACTACGCTTGGAACGGCAGCTCGCTCAGCTTCACTCCGCAGACCGCAAACGCGTTCTATATCATAAAGTGCGAAGCATCGAGCAGTGAAACGGCAGAGCCGGTATCGAAGATTATGACGATTGCCGCTGCGCCTAAGGTTGCCCCCATAAAGGGCGAGGACACTTGGGTTCAAGACAACGTAACCTCGATAATTCTTCTTTGTATCGCGGGCGCGTCGCTTATCGGCATAATACTTCTGTTGGTTATTAAGCCGAAGAACAAGGGCGATTTGGACGAAGTAATCGAAACCAAGCCTAAAAAGAAGTCCAAATAAGCGTGGCAGTTAAACGCTTAAAAACGTTAAATAAACTTTAAGCCGCGGCGCAGTTTTGCGCCGCGGCTTTTTTGTAAAAAACTTTGTTCAAACCGTTGACAAACCCGAATGAATGTATTATTATGTTATTATCATATGAATATTCGTTCATATTTAAGATATAATAATATAAAGGTGAAATAATGGAAAACGAAATTTTACAACAAGAGGAACTGCACTGCGCGCGGGTTAAAGCCGCGCTTTCGCAAATGCCGAGCGACGATGATATCGCCGAAATGGGCGCAAGGTTTAAAACCCTTTCGGAGCCGTCCCGCCTAAAAATTTTACTTGCCTTGTCTGCGGGCGAGCTGTGCGTAGAGCACATAACCGAAGCGGTCGGGGGCAATCAAAGCGCGGTTTCGCATCAACTCAAAACCCTTAAAGATAACCGCATAGTCAAGTGTAGGAGGGAGGGTAAAAAAATTCTTTATTCCGTATCCGACGCGCACGTTATGATAATGATTGAGGTTGCAAAGGAGCATTTGAACTGCCATGAATAAAATCAAAATCAAGGGGCTTGATTGCGCCAACTGCGCGCGTGAGCTTGAAGAAGATTTGAATAAAATAGAGGGCGTTTCCGCCGTAGTGGATTTTATGAATATGCAAGTCAGCTTGGAGGCGGATACCGCGGACGCATACGATAACGCCGTCTACACTATAACCCATTTCGAGGAAGTTAAAATAGTAGAGGACGGCGGGGAAAAGAAAAGTCTTTTTAAAGAACACTTAAAAGATATAATTCTGCTTATCGTTGCAACGGTGTTGTTTGTTCCCGCGCTCGTACTCGATTTGACGGGTACGGCAAAAACCGACTTAGCCGCCGAAATCGTCACTTATATTTTGTACGGCTTGTCCTATCTTACGGTCGGACACCCCGTGCTTATCAATACCGCAAAGAATATCGCAAAGGGCAAAATTTTCGACGAAAACTTTCTAATGACGGTCGCGTCGGTCGGCGCGATTCTACTCGGAATTTTCGCGGGCGACGGCTTTGTCGAGGGCGTTGCGGTTATGCTGTTGTATCAGCTTGGCGAGCTTCTTCAAGCCGTTGCGGTCGGCTCGTCGCGCAACTCCATTTCGACATTGATGAACCTTAAAAGCGACATTGCAACCTTGGTTGCGGACGGCGTTCAGCGCGTGGTTTCTCCCGAGGAGTTGCACGCGGGCGATACTATATTGATAAAGGCGGGCGAAAAGGTGCCCGTTGACTGCCTTGTAATCAAAGGCGAAAGCTCGTTGGACATGAAAAGCCTTAACGGCGAACCGCTGCCCCGCGACGTGAAGGCGGGGGACGAGGCTTTGTCGGGCAGTATAAATTTATCCGGCGTAATCGAGGCGCAAGTTTTAAGGGAATACAAGAACTCCGCCGTGGCTAAAATTTTGGAGCTTGTGGAAAACTCCACCGCAAAAAAATCAAAGCCCGAAAAATTCATTACAAAATTTGCAAAGTACTATACGCCGATAGTTTGCTTAATCGCCGTAATAGTTGCGGGGCTTGTGCCCACAGTCGTTTGCGCCGTCAACGCAAGCTTCGGCTGGGAAACCTACCGCAGTTGGATATACAACGCGCTTAGTTTCCTTGTTATTTCTTGCCCGTGCGCGCTAGTCATTTCCGTGCCGCTGTCGTATTTCGGCGGCATAGGCAGATGCGCTAAATTCGGTGTTTTGGTCAAAGGCTCGACTTGCCTTGACGAGTTGGCTTTGGCAACGGTAGCCGCTTTCGATAAAACCGGCACGCTTACCGAGGGCGAGTTCGAAGTGGTTTCATACACGGACGAAAAAGCTTTGCGCCTTGCCGCAGCTGCGGAAAAATTTTCTTCGCACCCCGTGGCGGCCGCTTTCAAAAATTTCCCGACCGACTTCGAAATTCAAGGCGCGGAAGAGATAGCGGGCAAGGGCGTAAAGTGTATGCTTGACGGTGAATTGCTGCTTGTCGGCAACGGTAAGCTTTTGCAAGAAAACGGCGTTGAATATGAGGAGAAAGTCAGCCTTTCGACCGTAATTTATGTCGCGCTTGCGGGTAAGTTTTCGGGCGTAGTGGAAATAGACGACAAGGTAAAGGACGGCGCAAAGGAAGCCTTGGCGGAACTGAAAAAATCGGGCGTTACCTATACCGAAATGCTAACGGGCGATAGGCGAGGGCGTGCGGAGGTCATTGCGAACGGACTCGGTTTGGACGGCTTTCAAGCCGAACTCCTTCCCGACGGAAAGCTAAGCCGCGCGGTAGAGTTAAAAAGCAATGGCAAGCTGATTTACGTCGGCGACGGAATAAACGACGCGCCCGTTATGACTGCTGCCGACTGCGCCGTGTCGATGGGCAAAGTCGGCTCGGACGCGGCAATCGCGGCGAGCGATATCGTGCTTGTATCGGATAATCTGCGCCTTCTTCCCAAAGGCAGAAGAATAGCCAAGGGTACGCGCAAGCTCGTTATAGAAAACATTGTAGGCTCGCTTATAGTTAAAGCTGCAATTATGGTTTTAAGCGTTGCCTTGCCCACGTTTCCGCTTATCGCGGCGGTGGTGGCGGACGTCGGCGTTATGCTAATTGCCGTTCTTAACGCAATGCGCACCAACCTATTAAAATAAGTTATATAAAATATAACCGATAAATTTCGTCAAAATTCGGCAAACCGCGTTCAATCGTTTGCCGAATTTGTTTATTGTGTGATAAAATATGAAATATAAGTGAATTGTAAGTCCCCCGCGGGGGCTGTTTGCCGTGTTACGGCAAACAAAGACACTTAAAAGAAATAAAAACGGAGGAATCTTCAATGAGTGAAGAAACGAAAGAAGAAGTAGTTGTCGAACCCGTCGCGTCGGAAGCGGCTGTAAACCCCGACCCCGCCGCGCAAGACGGAACGGCGACCGCAGAAGCAGTAAGCCCCCACAAAGGCTTTTTGGGCAAGGTCGATAATTTTTTCGGCATAACCAAAAGCGGCTCTAAGTTCAAGGTAGAAATAATAGCGGGCTTAACCACCTTTATGGCAATGGTTTACATATTGCTTGTAAACCCCGGAATATTCACTTCACAGCTTGAAACGGCGCCCGGCTCCGGCGAGTTCTTTTCGATAATTCCCGGGCTTTCGTTCGGCGCAATGTACATAGCTACCGCACTCGGCGCAATTGTCGGCACTATGCTTATGGCTTTCCTTGCAAAGATGCCGTTGGGGCAAGCTTCTGGTATGGGCGTAAACGCGTTCGTTGTATTCACCTTGGTGCTAGATTACGGTCTTACCTATGCTAACGCAATGGTGTTCACACTTCTTGACGGCGTTATCTTCGTTATATTGACGGTAACGGGATTAAGAAAGCACATCTTCAAAGCAATTCCCGACGAAGTAAGAAAGGCTATCAACGTAGGACTTGGTTTCTTCATTGCGTTTATAGGCTTCCAAAACTCGGGCGTTATAGTCGCAGACAGCGCAACGCTTGTTTCGTTGGTTTCTTTCAACTTCTTGGGCACGGCAACTTTCGGCGGAATAATCGCGCCCCTTGTTGCAATTCTCGGCGTAATCGCAATAGCGATACTCTCTCACTACAAAGTAAAAGGCTCCATTCTTTGGGGAATTTTAGGTTCTGCCGTAGTATATTATGTTTTGGCGGGTATAGGCTGCGCTTGGGGCGATACTACTTGCCTCGGTATATTCGACGCTATCGGTCAACAGTTCAACTTCAATCCCTTCTCCGCGTTCGAAGATTGGGGCTTGCAGTCCGCCGGCAAAGTATTCTACGAGGGCTTTGATTTCAGCACATATATCGCCGCGCACGGCGTAGGTTCGCTTGTGCTTATTCTTATAACTTCCGCGCTATCGCTTTGCGTTCTCGATATGTTCGATACAATCGGAACACTATACGGCGCGTGCGCAAAGGGCAACCTTCTCGATAAAGACGGCAACCCTATGAATATGAACAGATGTATGCTTTCGGACGCTATCGCAACTTGCACGGGCGCTATCGCGGGCACTTCTACCGTAACAACTTTCGTCGAATCTTCGGCGGGCGTTGCTGCGGGCGGTAAAACGGGTTTCTCTGCGCTTGTTACCGGCGTTTGCTTCTTAATCGCTATGTTCCTTTCGCCTATCGCTCAGCTTATTCCCTCGGCGGCAACCGCTACGGCGCTTATCTGGGTCGGCGTGCTTATGATTAGCTCGGTTACCAAAATCGAGTGGACTAGCCCCGCCGTTGCATTGCCTTCGTTCTTGACGATTGCGATAATGGCGTTCGGTTACAGCATTTCCTTCGGTATAGGCGTAGGTATGATTTCTACCGTACTTGTAAGAATTTGCACGGGCAAGATTAAATCTATTTCCATAGTAACTTGGATAATAACTATATTGTTCATTGCAACTTTCGTTCTTACCAACTAATACAAATTTACAGCCGTCGCTTGAAAAAGCGGCGGCTTTGTGCTATTATGAAGAAAAAACGAGGTTACACTATGTTAGAAAAATATATCAACGCCGCAAAGCGCGCCGAAAAAGCCGATTTGGTTTTAAAAAACGCGACCTTTGTAGACGTTTTCACGGGCAAAATCAGAAAGGGCGATATCGCCGTTGCGGGCGAAAAAATCGTCGGTACGGGCGAATACGAGGGCAAGGAAGAGGTGGACTGCACGGGTCTTACTGTGCTTCCGTCGTATATAGACGGTCACGTTCACATTGAAAGCTCACAACTTTCCCCCGAGGAGTTCGCGTCTTTAATCGTTCCGCGCGGCACTACGACGATTATAGCCGACCCGCACGAAATAACCAACGTCTGCGGTTTGGCGGGTTGCGAGTATATTTCCAAAGCTTCGCAAAACGTGCCTTTGGACGTAAAGCTGCAACTTCCGTCGTGCGTGCCCGCAACGCCTTTTGAAACCAGCGGCGCAATTTTAAACGGCAAGGATATCGAAAAAAATATTGTAAAAGACTATCTTTTCGGCTTGGGTGAGTTTATGAATTACCCCGGCGTAGTTTCCGCCGACCCCGATACGGTCAAAAAGCTTGAAGCGGCGCATGCCGCGGGCAAAATTATCGACGGGCACGCCCCCGCGGTTTACGGACACGATTTAAACGCTTATCTTTGCGGCGGCATATCCACCGACCACGAGTGCGTTACGGGCGAGGAAATCGAAGAGAAAATTTCAAAGGGAGTGTATGTGCATATCAGACACGGCTCTTCCACGCAGAACCTCGGCAACGCTAAGTTCATCACCAAAGAGAATATGCGCCGATTTATCCTTTGCACGGACGACAGACACGCCGCCGACTTGAAAGAAAAGGGACACTTGGACGACGCTTTGCGTAGGCTTGTTGCCGACGGGCTTGACCCCGTAACCGCGGTAACATGCGCAACCTTGAACTGCGCGGAGTGTTACGGCTTGAAGTGGAGGGGTGCAATCGCTCCGTTTTACCTTGCCGACCTTGTCGTGGTTGACAATTTGAAAAACTTTAACGCAAAATACGTTTTCAAAAACGGCAAGCTTGTCGCAAAGGACGGCAAGCCGCTATTCGATACTTCTAAAAAGTATCTTCCTAAAAGCGTTTTAAACACCGTCCGCGTTAAAGATTTAACCGCCGCCGACTTTGTTTTGACGCTTAAAGGCACAAAGGCTAAGGCAATGACGATACTCCCCGGCGGGGTAGTCACGGGCTGCGAAATAGTTGAGGTCGAAAGCAAAAACGGCGACGCGGTCGTAGAGGGAACCGACCTTTTGAAAATGGCGGTTGTCGAGCGCCACAAGCTTACGGGGAATATCGGCAAGGGGCTGTTTAAGGGATACGGCTTTAAGGGCGGCGCAATGGGAATAACTATCGCGCACGACTCTCACAATATCATACTCCTCGGCGATGATAACGAAAGTATGGCAAAAGCCGCAAATCATTTGAAAAAGATAGGCGGGGGAATGGTAATCGTCGATAAAAACAGCGGCGAAGTCCATTCGCTTACCCTCGATATAGGCGGGCTGATGTCTTCACGCGATGCCGAGGGGTTGCAACGCGACAGCCGCGCCCTTATCGAGCGCGCCCACGCAATGGGGGTTAAGCGCGAATTCGAGGCGTTTATGTCCTTGGCTTTCACCTCGCTTGCGGTTATCCCTAAATTAAAGCTTTTGGATACGGGGCTTTTCGACGTGGAGAAATTCGCTTTCACCGATATCAACGCATAAGCTTTTCGCTTAAAAATAAACCAAGCCCGAGGGCGCTTTTCGCGCCCTCGGGCTTTAATCGTCTTTTAAAATAAGCGCTAAATCATCAAGCTTTTTGCGTATTTCGAAAATAACTTTTATAACGCCTTCGCGCTGCTCGGCAATCTGCGCCTCTTGCGGCTCCCAAAATTCGCAAGCAAGGCATTTTGAAATATGCTTTCTTGAAACGGTTTTTGTAAGGTTGCCGTTGGCGCAGTGCCCGTCTGTATATACTTTTACAAGCTTTCCGTGTTTGTTCTTATAATAGTGTTGGTAAAAATAATAACAGTTATCGCAAGATTTTTCTGTTTGGTCCATAGAAAAATTATAATACCGACATATTGGTTAGTCAAGTAATTTAACCAAAATTTTGGTTAAATATTCCTATGAGATTAAATTACGGAGAAGCACTTAAAGACCAAAGAAAGAATGCGGGATTAAGTCAAAAAGAATTATCAAAGGCAACGGGAATTCCGCAACAGACAATAAGTTGGAGTGAAACAAATCAAGGTATTCCAAGTATTGATTTCTGTGTGCAACTTGCAGATTTTTACGGTATTTCGGTGGACGAGCTTATCGGACACGAAATTAGCAAATAAATAAAGCCCGAGGGCGCAAACGCGCCCTCGGGCTTACTGTTTTACAACTTTATTATTTGTTTATAAATAATAAGGGTGTTTTTTACAAGAAATTACAAAAAACAGATTTACATATTTTCCAAAATATAGTAAAATAAAAAAAGATATTAAATTTTAAGGTAAATTTCTTATGGGACTTATCAAATTCATACTCGGCGCGGACAGCCGCAGCGCGTTAAAAAAGCTTAACAAACTTGCGAACAAGGTTGAAGCGTTGGATTCTAAATACGCCGCAATGGACGACAAGGAGCTTAAAAGCCAAACCCAAATTTTAAAGGATAGGCTTGCAAAGGGCGAAACCTTGGACGACATTATGTTCGACGCGTTCGCCGCCTTCCGCGAGGCAAGTTGGCGCGTTTTAAAAATGAAGCACTTCCACGTTCAGATAGTGGGCGGTATTTGCTTGCACCAAGGGCGTATCGCCGAAATGAAAACGGGCGAAGGCAAAACCCTTGTTTCAACGCTCCCCGCATACCTCAACGCTTTGACGGGTAAGGGCGTGCATATCGTCACCGTCAACGACTACCTTGCAAAACGCGACGCGGAGTGGATGGGCAAAGTCCATAAGTTTATGGGTATGACGGTCGGCGTGGTCGTTCCCGGTATGGACGATAACGAAAAGAAAAAAGCTTATCAATGCGACGTAATCTACGCCACCAATAACGAGTTAGGCTTCGACTACCTACGCGACAACTTGAAAACCTCTATCCCCGCAATGGTTCAGCGCGAGCTTAACTATTGCATAATCGACGAGGTGGACAGTATCTTAATAGACGAGGCGCGTACCCCCTTAATCATTTCGGGTAGGGGCGGAGAAAGCTCGAAACTGTACGAGGACGTGGACAGATTCGTTCGTAACTTGCAAGGCGGCTTCGACGACGATAAAAAGGAAGCGGAAAAAAGAACGCCTTCCAAAAAGAAAAAAGAGCTTTCCGACGCCGACAGAGCCGCACAAGAAGAGCTTGCGCGCGTGCTCGAAGAAATGGAGAATTGGGACTATATCATCGACAGAAAGGACAAGTCCGTAACCATTACCGAAAAAGGCGCGGAAAAGGCTGAGCGTTTCTTCGGCATAAAGAATTTGGGCGATATCGAAAACGCCGACTTAAACCACCACATACAGCAAGCCTTGAAGGCGCACGAGCTGTTCCATAACGGCGAGGAATACATCGTTTCCCCCGACGGCGAAATTCTTATAGTAGACGAATTTACGGGCCGTGTTTTAAACGGCAGAAGATACTCCGACGGACTTCACCAAGCAATCGAGGCGAAAGAAAAGGTTAAGGTCAAGGAAGAAAACAAGACCCACGCAACCGTCACGTTCCAAAACTATTTCAGACTTTACAATAAGCTTGCGGGTATGACGGGTACGGCTATGACCGAAGAGGACGAGTTCAGAACTATCTACTCTTTGGACGTAGTTCCCATTCCCACCAACAGACCCGTGCAAAGAATCGACCTTGCCGATATGATTTATTCCACGGTAGAGGGCAAAAAACGCGCAATCGTCAACGAAGTCGTGGAGCGCCACGCAAAGGGTCAACCCATTCTTATTGGTACCGTCACCGTAGAAAAGTCTGAGGAAATTTCAAGGCTTCTTCGCCGCAACGGCGTAAAGCACAACATTTTGAACGCCAAAAACCACGAGCGCGAGGCGGAAATCGTCGCGCAAGCGGGCAGACTTAACGCGGTTACAATCGCTACCAACATGGCGGGACGCGGCACCGATATTCTTCTTGGCGGCAACCCCGAATACCTTGCAAAAAAGCGTATGCGCGAAGAGGGCTACGACCACGAAATGATTGAAGTGGCAATCTCCTACGCGGACAGAGAATTCACCGAGGAAGAGCAGACCGCGCGCAACCGCTACGCAGAGCTTTATGAAAACTACAAAAAGGAAACCGACGCCGAAAAGCAAGAGGTTATCGCGGCGGGCGGCTTGTGTATTTTGGGTACCGAGCGCCACGAATCCCGCCGTATCGACAACCAGCTGCGCGGACGAAGCGGTCGTCAAGGCGACCCCGGCGCGTCGGTGTTCTTTATCTCGCTTGAAGACGACCTTGCAAAGCGTTTCGGCGGCGAGAGAATGAAACAGCTTTACAACGTCTTTAAAATAGACGAGGACCAATGCTTACAGTCCAAAATGCTTTCGCGCAGCGTCGAGAACGCGCAACGCGCAATCGAGGGCAGAAACTTCGGTATAAGAAAGCACACGCTGCAATACGACGAGGTTATGAACGAACAGCGTAAAACCATTTACGGCGAACGCTTGAACGTTTTAAAAGGCTCCGACGTGCACGAGCAGATGCTTAAATATATCCCCGACTATATCGCAAAGGTTGTAGGAGAGGCAGTCAATACGGACGAAATGCCCGAAAAGTGGGACGAGGTCGCGCTTAACGAAGCGTTACAGCAAAAGGTTTACCCCGACGAGTGCACTTTTGTAATCACGCGCGAAAACCTTGAAAAGTGGGACTACGAACGCGCTATAAATAAAATTTCGAAAGAAGTTATTAAAGCTTACGAGCAAAAGATTATAAACATTTCCGAAATGACGGACGGGCAAGTAGACTATCATCAAGTTGAAAGAAACGAGCTTTTGCGCAGTGTAGACAAGAATTGGATAGACCATATCGACGCTATGGACCAACTCAGAAAGGGTATAGGACTTCGCGGCTACGCTCAGCAAGACCCCGTAATCGCCTACAAGCAAGAGGGCTACGAGATGTTCGAGGAGATGATTGAGCGCGTTCAAACCACAACCATTTCAAGGCTGTTGAAGGGACGCATCGTGCGCGTACAGAACGGTCAACCCGTGCCCATGCCCCGCCCGAACCCTAACGGCGGCATAGCACCGATGAATCCTTCGATTGCGGCTAAGGCAAGGGAAATAATGCAAGAGAAATTAAAGGCGCAAGAAGCGGCCGAGCAAGCAGCAAACGCCGCAAAGACAGCAAGCGCGGAACAGCCCAAAGAGGGACTTACTCCTTCGGCGGCGGCGACCCCCGCGGCAAATGCAAGCGGTCCCGTTATCGGCGACGCGCCCGAGCCCCCCAAGGACTTGACGGCTAATATCGAGGGCAAGCAACAGCCCAAGGTTGCCTCAAAAAATTCAAAGGTCGGCAGAAACGACCCTTGCCCTTGCGGCAGCGGCAAAAAGTACAAAGATTGCTGCTATTGGAAAGACAATAAGTAATACGAAACGTTTATGTTTAAGGCAGACGATTACAGATTAAAACTTAAGTCCCTTGCCGACACCCTTGCAGAGGCGAAGTACGCGTTGGATATTGATAATCTTGACGCGCGCCTTGCCGAGCTTAAAGCCGAGCAAGAAAAGCCCGAGGTTTGGCAAGATTTGGAAAAATCGAAAAAAATCGGCCGTGAAATTTCTTCGGTAGAGGGCAAAATCAGCTCCTACAAAAACGGAGAGGGCGCGCTTGCGGACGCTTCCGCTTTTATCGATTTAATCGAAGAGGCGGACGACGAAAGCCTTATACCCGAGTTGGAGAGTATGATTTCCGTTGCCGAAGAGGACATCGAAAATATGCGCATACGCGCGCTGCTTCGCGGCAAGTACGACGGCAACAACGCAATACTTAACTTGCATGCGGGCGCGGGCGGCACCGAGGCTTGCGATTGGACGCAGATGCTTTACAGAATGTACTGCCGCTACTGCGAAAAGCAAGGCTTTAAGGTTACCGAGCTTGACTTCGAGGACGGCGACGAGGCGGGCTTGAAATCCGTATCTTTCAAGGTTGACGGAGAAAACGCTTACGGGTTTTTAAAGGCGGAAAAGGGCGTGCACCGCTTGGTCAGAATTTCCCCGTTCGACAGCAACAAGCGCCGACACACATCGTTTGCTTCTTTGGAAGTTATGCCCGAGGTTGACGACGACAACTCGGTTGAAATCCGCGACGAGGATATCCGCATCGACGTATACCGTTCGTCCGGCGCGGGCGGACAGAAAGTCAATAAGACCGAAACCGCCATAAGAATTACGCACTTTCCCACGGGCATAGTGGTAACTTGCCAAAACGAGAGAAGCCAACTTCAAAACAAGGCTATGGCGTTCGAGTATCTGCGCGCAAAACTTGTAGAAAGGCAGATAGCCGAGCGCGAAGCTGCCGATGCCGAGATAAAGGGCGAAATTAAAAAAATAGAGTGGGGCAGCCAAATCCGCAGCTATGTTTTTTGCCCGTACACCTTAGTTAAGGACCACCGCACGGGCTTTGAAAACACCAACGTACAAGCTGTTATGGACGGCGATATCCAAGGCTTTATAATCGACTATTTGAAAAAGACTGTATAAATTTACTTACGCGCGCACATTGTGCGCGCGTTCATTAATAATTATGTACGACATACATTCATTCAAAATTAAAGATAATCCCGTAATTTTGGGCTTGGAATCAAGCTGCGACGAAACCGCTGCGGCGATAATAAAGGGCAGAAAATTGCTTTCAAGCCAAATTATTTCATCTGCAACCGAGCAAGCCAAATTCGGCGGGGTTGTGCCGGAAATCGCCTCTCGCGCGCATACCGAGGCAGTGGACGAGGTTGTTCGCCGCGCTTTGGACGAGGCCGGCGTTACGCTTGACGATATTGACGCTGTCGCCGTCACCTACGGCGCGGGGCTTTTGGGCGCGCTTTTGGTCGGACTGTCGTTTGCAAAATCGCTTGCGTACACGTTAAACGTGCCGCTTATCGCGGTAAACCATATTCGCGGGCATATGGCGGCGGCGTACCTTGTAGACGAAAAACTGAAACCGCCGTTTATTACTTTGCTTGCAAGCGGCGGGCACACGGCGATACTTCATACCAAAACCTATACCGAGTTTGAAATTTTGGGCGGCACTTCGGACGACGCCGCGGGCGAAGCGTTTGATAAAGTAGCGCGGGTTTTGGGGCTTTCTTACCCCGGCGGGGTAAACGTAGAGCGGCTTGCACGGGACGGGCAAAACAGCGTGCCGCTGCCAAAGTGTCAAGTTAAAAACACCCAAGCTTTGCAGTTTTCATACAGCGGCTTAAAAACTGCGGTAATAAACTATTGCCACAATAAACAACAAAAGGGCGAAGAGGTCGATAAAGAGAACGTAGCTTGTTCGTTCCAACACGCGGCGGTTGACCCGCTTGTAAAAAAGACGGTGGAGTGCGCCAAGGCGCGCGGGGTTAATACCGTAACCGCGGGCGGTGGAGTTATTGCAAACGGGTATTTGCGCGCAACGCTTGAAGAAGAGTGCAAAAAAGCGGGCTTAAATTTGGTTTTACCCGAAAAGAAGTACTGCACGGATAACGCGGCGATGATTGCCGCCGAGGGGCTTATACAGTACCAAGCGGGTAACTTTGCAAAAATGAATGTAAACGCCCGCGCCCAAATACCTTTAAAGTAAACGTTACGTTACGCTCACATCAAACTTAAAGCCGCCCGCGCAAGCGTTCCGCTTGACTAAGTATTTTAATTGCATTAAGGCAATTATTGCTTAGCGCAAGTCAAACGCGCGCGGGCGGCAGTTTAATTGATTATAATTAAATATTAGTTCGTATTTTATGAACTGAAAAGCATTGAAAATGAGTATTAGCTATAATTACTTTATGGAACAAGATAAAAAATGTGAAAACTGTATACACTATAACGAATTATTTATAATTTACAAAGCGCGGTATAGAAAGTGCGGCGGATTTTGCGGCAATAAAAGAGTTTATAAGGTACATAATAAAAACAAGTACGCGCCCAAGCCGTGCGACAAGTGGGAACAAAAGCCGAGCGTAATAGAAGCGGAGAGGGAAAACTGTTTAAAGGTTTTAAAAGATATACGCAAAAGGCTTTCTGAAATATCCCTTATTCTTAAAGACGATTAAATTTTATTAAAGATGATTGAAATAAAAAATTTCAATAATTTGCTTTACTTTTTTAGGGTGGTTGGGTATAATCTAACTATAACATAATTCAAAGGCGATGACGAAGGACAATGCCGTGCGGACGGGGTTTCAAAGAGAGCTTTCGGTTGGTGTAAGAAAGCAAACTCCCCGCGCAGGATATCACCTTTCAGCCCGCATTACGAAAGTAGACGAGTAGTTTTGCGCGGATTCGTAACCCGTTACAAGTTACGGCAAATGTCAGTTTGTTTTGGTGGTATATAAAAACGCTTATTTTTAGGTGTCCGGACAAAATCTCGGATACCTTTTTTTATAGGAGACAATATGTACAGAAAAGTAGATACTTCGTTAAATTTCATCGAGCGCGAAAAGGAAATCATAAAATTTTGGAAGGATAACAAAATTTTCGAGGAAACGGTTTCCGCAAACGAGGGTGGGGAAGAGTTTTCTTTCTATGACGGTCCGCCCACGGCTAACGGCAAGCCCCACGTCGGGCATATTTTAACGCGCGTAATGAAAGACCTTATACCGCGCTATCAAACAATGAAGGGCAAACACGTTTTAAGAAAGGCGGGTTGGGATACTCACGGTCTTCCCGTAGAGCTTGAAGTTGAAAAGCTTTTGGGGCTTGACGGCAAGCAGCAAATCGAAAGCTACGGCATAGAGCCGTTTATAAAAAAGTGCAAAGAGTCCGTTTGGAAGTATAAAAGCGAGTGGGAGAAAATGTCCGATAGGGTCGGCTATTGGGCCGATATGGACAACCCCTACGTCACCTACGACGACAAGTATATCGAGTCCGAGTGGTGGGCTTTAAAGGAAATGCACAAAAAAGGGCTTTTATATAAGGGTCATAAAATCGTACCTTATTGCCCCCGTTGCGGAACCGCGCTTTCCTCGCACGAGGTTGCGCAAGGCTATAAGCTTGTAAAAGAAAATTCCGCAGTAGCTCGCTTTAAAGTAAAAAACGGCAACAACCGCTATATATTGGCGTGGACGACAACCCCTTGGACGTTGCCTTCCAACGTAGCGCTTTGTATGAACCCCGACGAGCCTTACGTTGAGATAGAGGCGGACGGCGCGCGCTATATTTTGGCGGAAGCGTTGGTTGCAAAATTTTTCGAAGAATATAAGGTAATTGATAAAAAGCTCGGAAAAGATTGGGAGCGCCTCGAATACGAACCCCTATTTAAAGAAACCACCGAAGAGATTAAGCGCATTTCCCCCGCAAGCGCGCCCGCAAAAGCGCACTACGTCGTGTGCGATAATTACGTCACTATGGGCGACGGCACGGGAGTAGTTCACATTGCGCCCGCCTTCGGCGAGGACGACTATAAAGTCGGCAAACGCTACGGCTTGCCCGTAGTGCAGCTTGTAAACGAAAGGGGGTGCTTTGACGAGCGTTTCCCTTCTTTAAACGGCACTTTCGCCAAAAAAGCCGACAAGGCTATACTTGACAGACTCGAAAACGAGGGGCTTTTATTCAAAGTAATTCCTTTCGAGCACGACTACCCGCACTGTTGGCGGTGCGACACGCCCCTTTTGTACTACGCAAAGTCAAGCTGGTTTATACAAGTTACCGCCGTCAAGAACGAAATTATAAAATCAAACCGCTCGGTAAATTGGATGCCCGACAACATAAAAGAGGGCAGAATGGGCAACTTCCTTGAAAACGTCATCGATTGGGGACTTTCGCGCGACAGATATTGGGGCACGCCGTTGCCCGTTTGGGTCTGCCCCGATTGCGGTGAAATAGAAGTTATCGGCAGCAAGGCGGAGCTTAAAGAAAAGTGCAATTTGCCTTTGGATAAGGATATCGAACTGCACCGTCCGTACCTTGATAATTTAACTTGCAAATGCCCCCGCTGCGGCGGCAAAATGAAGCGCACGCACGAGGTTATCGACTGTTGGTTCGATTCCGGCTCGATGCCGTTTGCGCAGTATCACTATCCGTTCGAAAACAAGGACTTGTTTAAAGAAACCTTCCCCGCCGACTTTATATCCGAGGCTGTTGACCAAACGCGCGGTTGGTTCTATACATTGCTTGTCATAAACACAATTTTATTCGGTAAAGCGCCCTTTAAAAATTGCATAGTTTTAGGGCACGTCAACGACAAAAACGGCATAAAAATGTCCAAGCACAAGGGCAACGTGGTTGACCCGTGGTCGGTTTTGGATAAGCAAGGTGCGGACGCGGTAAGGTGGTATTTCTACTCTTCAAGCGCGCCGTGGTTGCCGTCGAGGTTTTCGGAAGAAACCGTTTCAGAGGCTCAGCGCAAGTATATAGGCACGCTTTGGAACACATACGCGTTCTTTACGCTGTATGCCGAAATTGACAAATATGACCCGTCCAAATACGATTTGAAAAAGTGCAAGCTTTCTTTAATGGATAAGTGGATACTTTCAAAGCTAAATTCCTTGGTCGAGTTTATCGATAAATCGCTTGCTAATTACGAGATATGCGAAAGCTCACGCGAGCTACAAGATTTTTCCGACGTGCTGTCAAATTGGTACGTTCGCCGTTGCCGCGACAGATATTGGGGCGCGGATATGACGGACGATAAGGCGGCGGCTTACACTACGCTTTATACGGTTTTGGTAACGCTTGCAAAGCTAACCGCGCCGTATACGCCGTTCATTGCGGAAATGATGTACCAAAATTTAGTGCCGCAATTCTTTAAAAGTGCGCCCAAGTCCGTGCACCTTTGCACCTTCCCCGAAAGCGAAAAACGCTATATCGATAAAACGTTGGAGGACGGAATGGAAGAGGTTTACGATATAGTAATTCTCGGCAGAGCGGCACGCAACGCGGGCAATTTGAAGAACCGCCAACCCCTTTCGGAAATGTACGTCGTAACCGATAAAAAGGTTGCCTTGTCCGAGGAAGAAAAGTCTATCGTATTGGACGAGTTGAACGTTAAAACCTTTAAAGTTTCGGACAATGCGGAAAAGTTTTTGAATTACAAGCTAAAACCTCAGCTTAAAACGCTTGGCCCCAAATACGGCAAAAAGCTTGGCGCAATTTCCGCGTTCCTTGCAAACTGCAACGCAAAAGAGGTTGTTAACGCGGTCAAAAACGGCGGCAGTTACGAAATCGCGGGCGAGGGCGTAACCTTGCTGCAAGAGGACTTGCAAATCTTCCCCGAAAGCGCGAACGGCTTTGTTGCGGCGGAGGACAAGGGCATAACGGTAGCCCTAAATTCAGCGCTTACCGACGAATTGATTTTCGAGGGTATCGAGCGCGAGCTTGTTTCAAAAATTCAGAATATGCGCAAAGAGGCGGGCTTCGAAGTAACCGACAGAATAGAGGTTTACTATAAAGCTTCGGGCAAAGCGTTAAGCGTTTTAAAGGCGGCGAACTTCGCCCCCGACGTGCTTGCGCAAAAGGTTGAGGAAGGCTCGGCAGACGGCTTCACCAAAGAGCAGAACGTCAACGGCGAAACCGTAACACTTACGCTTATTAAAAAATAAAAACAAATAAAGTATTGACTTGTGGCTAAATTTAGGGTATAATTTAGCCACAAGTTTTATATTATATATAAGAGGTGAAATATGACGATAATACCCATGAGGGATTTAAAAGACACGGTAGAAATTGAAAAACGTTGCGCAGAGGCGAACGGACCCGTATTTGTAACAAAGAACGGTTACGGCAAACTTGTCGTAATGGATATCGAATATTATGAGAAAACGTTAGGAAAAATCTACGAGGCAAAACTAATAAACGAAGGGCTTTCAGACTTGGAAAACGGAAACGTTATCGAAGGTGCGGCGGTGAAAGAGAGGCTGAGTAAAAAATATGGAGTATAAATATTACTTTACGCAAAAAGCCGCAAAAGACTTTGAGGATATTTTAAATTATATTTCTGTTGAACTGAACAACCTTACGGCGGCAAAGGAATTATATTCGGAAATTTTTAAAAATATAGAAGAATTAACACGCTTCCCCGATATGGGTCGGCTTGTTGAAAACGAGTATCTTACGGATAAATCTGTAAGACGAATTATAGTAAATAATTACACGGTATTTTATAAGGTTTTTGATAACGAAAGTAAAATTTACATATTACGCATAGTGTACTCAAAACGCAACCTTAACGAAATTATACCGTCTATTTAATAATTCGGACTTTTTACTTTACAAAACGCCCCGCGGCATTATGCCGCGGGGCTTTGTTGTTATTTTGTTTTTTGCTTGAAATTTGTAGGTTCTTCAAGTCCCAATAATTCGTTGGGGGTTATCCCGAAATTGTTGTAAATCATAAGCATACTGCTTGCTTTCGGCGTGTCGCAACCGTTAAGCCAATTACTTACGGCTTTTTGCGAAACACTAAGAATTGCAGCAAGTTTTTCTTGACTGAGATTATTGACGGTAAGTATCTCTTTTATAATTTCACTTGTTTTCATAATGTACCTTAAAAATATTTTATGATATTTTAGTAGAAAAGTCTTGACTTAGTAGAAAGGTACTACTATAATATTATTATGGAACAAGAGAAAATGTGTGAAAACTGCAAGTTCTTTTTATTGCATTACGTTAAATCAGAAACAAAATTTACGCCTATAGCATATGGGCATTGTACTAATCAAGACATTCCGTGGAAAGTCAGAAAGCATAATATGCCGCGCAATAACTGTTGTGAAAAATGGGAAAGCAGTGCGGAATTAAAACAAGAGAACAAAGAAAGTATAAAAAAAGCGCTTAAAAGTATGCGAAGTGCTTTGATGCATATTGAACAGATTTTAGCCGACGATTTATGATATAATTCGACATTAAATCAAAGACAAGCTCATAACTTATTCTATGAACGTTTTTGATTTAAAGATGGGTGAATTCGCTACAATTAAAAGAATAGACCTTTCGGGCGGCGCGCTTGAAAGGTTCACCGCGCTCGGTTTTAAGGCGGGGGAAAGGGTTGAAGTTTTAAGCTATTCTCTTTTTAAGTCAAGCGTGTTGCTGTCTTGCAATGCGGTGCGCCTCGGGGTGAGGAAACCCCTTGCGCTAAAAATAGAGGTAGAGGTATGAGGGCGGCTATATTCAAAAAAAGCCCCGCGCGCAAGATATCGCGCGGGGCGGAAAAGCTCGCCGATAAAAAAGTAGTGCTTGCGGGCAACCCCAATGCCGGCAAAACCACCCTTTTTAACGCGCTTACAAAAAGCAATTTGCGCACGGGCAACTTCCACGGCGTAACCACGTCGCCCGCGCGAAAGACCGTGGGCGGGATAAGCTATTCGGACGTGCCCGGTATGTACGCTTTTAAACCCTACTCTATGGAAGAGCAGTCCGCCATAGACGAGGTCAAGTCCGCCGATTTGGTAATAAACGTTGTGGACGCCCTCACGCTTGAAAACAGCCTTAACCTTACCCGTCAAATTATCGCAAGCGGGGTTAAAACGGTTGTATATATAACCAAGTCTGCATCTTTAAAGCGGCGGGGCGGGGAAGTGGACGTGGAAAAACTGTCCGCACACCTCGGCGTGCCCGTTTTCGACTGTCCGCCCAAAAAGCTGAAAAAGGCTGTGGAGGGCGGCTTTGATTTTAACGTAAAAAAGAATCTTCAAATTCCGTTAAACGCGGCATATTCGAGGGGCAATTTAAAAGTTTCAAGGATAGATAAACTCTTTTACAACCGTTTTTTCGCACTTGCGTTTTTCGTTGCGGCAATACTTTTAATGTTCTTTCTTGCCTTTCACCCCATTATGCCGGGGGTTATTTTAAAAGACGCGGTAGAAAATTTAATTTGCGTAAAGCTTTCTTATGCGATAACTTCGCAAATGCAAAGCCCCGCCGTCATTTCCCTTGTATCGGAGGGAATTTTGGGCGGCGCCGGCGGGGTAATTTCTTTCATTCCGCAGCTGATAATTTTGTATTTTTTCCTAACCGTACTCGATGAAAGCGGCATAACCTCCGCGCTTGCTTTTGCAACCGACGGACTGTTTGAAAAAGTCCGTCTATCGGGTAGGGCGGCGTTTTCGTTGACCTCGGGTTTCGGTTGCACTTCGGCGGCGATTTTAACCACACGCGGCTATTCGACAAAAAGCGCGCAGCGGCGCACTGTGGCAATTTTACCGTTTGTGCCGTGCGGTGCAAAGCTGCCCGTATTCCTCACTTTTTTATCGCCGCTGTTCAAAAACCCCTTTCCCGCAATTACCGCCTTTTACTTCGCGGGCGTGGCGGTGGCGCTAATATGTTCGCTTTTAATGAAAGGCGGCAAAGAGGATTTATTGTCGGAGGTCACCCCCATAAGCTTGCCGCAGTTTAAAGCCGTGGCAATTAAGTTGTATTTTTATGTGAAAGGGTTTATAATGAAGGTGGCGGGAATCGTCATGCTTTTTTGCGTGCTTTCGTGGCTAATGTCGCACTTTTCTTTTTCGTTTCGGTATGTCGAAGCGGAGGAAAGTATGCTAGCTGCGATAAGCAAAGCGACGTTGCCCGTATTTTACCCTATGGGCGTGACCGATTGGCGAATTGCCTACGCGGTTTTGGGCGGGTTCGCCGCCAAAGAAAACATCGCCGCAACGGTAGCCCTTTTGATGCCGTTCGGCACGGGGCTGACTCTGTCCGCAACCCTTGCCGTGTGCACGTTTGTTTTGTTAAGCCCCGCTTGCATCTCGGCTTTTTCGGCGTCGTGCAAAGAAGTGGGGTGGAAATTCTCGTTAAAGTGCGTTGCCTTCCAATTCTTTTTGGCGTTTTTGGGAGCGTATTTAATTCATCTTATATTTATCTGGCTATGAAAAAATTCACCGTTTTAACCCCCGCAAGCTTAAAAGAGTTTACCGATTCGACCTACCCGCAAGGTTCGTTTTGCTTTGCCGCGCTTTTGCGTGAGCGCGATATTAAGGTGAACGGCGTGCGCATCGGGCAAAGCGCTTTTTTAAAGGCTGGAGACGAGGTTGTTTATTATACCTCGCCCAAGCAAGAGGGGCTTAAAAGCCACAACGTCGTTTTCGAGGACGAAAACGTGCTTATAGCGGACAAGCACGACGGAGTTGAAACCTCTGCACTCGAATATGAGCTGAACGGCAGCGGCGAATATTACGCCGTGCACCGCCTTGACAGAAACACCAAAGGGCTTATCGTCTTTGCAAAGTGTAGGGCGGCGGAGAAAGAGCTTTTAGCGGCTTTTAAGGATAGGCGGGTTGAAAAGGTGTACCTTGCACGGTGCAAAAACAACTTTAAAAATGATAAAGCCGTTATGACGGCGTATCTGATAAAAAACGCCGAAAATTCTACCGTTAACGTGTCGGAAAGGGAAGTAAACGGCAGCGTAAAGATAATAACCGAGTATCGCGTTTTGGAAAGAAACGGCGATACCGCGCTTGTCGAAGTAACGTTGCACACGGGCAAAACGCACCAAATCAGAGCGCATATGGCGCATATCGGTTGCCCCGTTTTGGGCGACGAAAAATACGGTGATACAGCGCTGAATAAAAAACACGGTGCAAAACGGCAGTGTCTTGTTGCGTACAAGCTTAGTTTTAACTTGGGCGGCGGGTTTGAATATTTAAACGGAAAAACATTTTTATCGGGCTTTAAGCCTTAAAATTCCCCGTGCGCTGTTTTTTCGGGACGAGTCGGGGTTATAAATAAATACATAGAAGAGGACAAATTATGCAACAAGTTAAACTTTTGTCGGCAGACAACGAGCTTATTTTTTCGCTTTCGGGCGAGATTGACGCGGCAACAAGCGAAGATTTTTACGCGCAAGTTAGCGCCGCGTACCAACACGACAAAAAGAATATAATTTTCGACTGCTCAGCGCTGACTTTTATAGACAGCACGACGATAGGCACTTTCGTGAAAATTTATAAAATGTTGAAAGCGGACGGCTATAAAACGGTTTTGGAAAACGTCCGTCCAAACGTGAAAAAACTGTTTGAGATATGTTCTTTAAACACGCTTATGGAGATACGCTAATGCAAGATTTTACCGTAAAATTTCACCTTGCCGACAGCGAATATATGACGGCGCTAAGACTTGTCTGCGGCGCGGTGTGCAGTGTGCACGGGCTGAATTTGGACGAGTTGGAGGACTTTAAAGTCTGCGTGACCGAAAGCGCGATTATTTTGAAGAACTGCGGGTTCGAAGAAGTAACCGCAACGTTTTTCGGCGGCGAAGAAGTCGGTTGCACCGTGTACGGAGAGGGCGGCACGCCCAAAGCGGGCGAGAACGAGCTTTCGCTTGCACTTGTTTCCGCGCTTGTTAAGGAGTGCGATATCGTTAAACGCGGGGAAATTATCGAGAGAGTAACTTTAAAGATATGATGGACGAAAGCGAGGCAAACGAGCTGTTCCGACAGTACAAGCTTACTCACGATATAAAAATCAGGAACAGACTTGTTGAAAATTACCTTAATATCGCCGAAATTCTTGCAAAGAAGTTTTCGGGGCGGGGCGTGGAGTACGACGACTTGTTTCAAGTTGCGTCCGAGGCGCTGATTTCGGGGGTGGAAAAATTCGACCCCGATTTAGGCAACCGCTTTACTACTTACATAACCCCGACTATTACGGGTATGATTAAAAATTACTTCCGCGATTTTTCGCGGTCGGTGCGTCTGCCGCGCAGAGTGTACGCCGTTGCCGCGAAGGTGCGGGAGGAGAAGAACGATTATTATAAAAGGACGGGTACGCAGCCGACCATCGCGTATCTTGCGGAAAAGTTGGGTTATTCGGAAGAGCTTATTATCGAGGCGTTGGAGTGTCGCACTCCCGTAAGCTTGGATACCCGCGTTAACGGAGAGGACGGGGAGCAAGACGCGGCTTTGTACGACGCTATCCCCGCCGCAACGGACACGTTTGAAAATTTCGAGGACGCCGAGGCGTTAAAGACCGAAATAGGTAAACTTGACCCTACCGAAAGACGGGTTATAACTTTAAGGTACGTTCAAGGGAAATCTCAAGCGGAGGTAGGAAAAATTTTGGGCGTGTCCCAAATGTTCGTGTCCCGCGCAGAGCGGAAAATCGTTGAAAAGTTGAAGGAAGCGCTCATCTTATGATTACTTTCAAGATTGACGATTTAAAAAATATGTCCGCAAGCCTTAAAGCTTTTGCCGAAATGTTGCGCGGCTTCGGGGTGGCGGAAGAGGACATCTTCGCAAGCAGATTGGTTTCAAGCGAGCTTATATCCAACGTTATTATTCACGGCGGCGAGGCGGCGGAACTGAATTGCGAGCTTTTAGACGGCAAAATTTGTATAAAGGTTCTTTCGTCGAGCTTTAACGACGTAAACTTATGCCCGCCAAAGCCCGACGTGCTTGCCGAAAGCGGTAGGGGAATGTACATTGTCCGCAGTATTTGCCTTGGCGAAATAGAGCGCAACGACGACGGAGTAAAAGTATTTATAAAACTTCATTAACTTTTAAACAAATAAGCCCCCGCGCCGTTTGGCGCGGAGGCTTTAAGTTTGAATTGCCATACAGCAATTAAGATACTTGATTAAGCGGAACGCTTACATTAAGTTGCCGTATTCGTACATCTTGTTGAACAAGCCGTCGGAAACGATATTTCTTAATCTGCTGAAGTAGATGAATACGTTGTTGAAGAATCTGTCGTTGTTGCCGCCCACAACGTAGTCGGGGATATAGCTGAGGTTGCCGCACTGTCTTTCGAGGAACACTCTCGAAAACTCGACTTTCTGCTCGGTAGACAAAGTCTTTATAAATTCGTCAACGGGTCCGTTGTAAATAATCGGGTTGTAAACTTGCGGTTCCTCTTCAACCGTTTCTTCCTCGGTAAAGGTAGGCGCAACGTATACGAAAGGCTTTTCTTCTTCTTCAACCGTTTCTTCCTTAGGCTGCTCGTCGTCGATAGCCTTGTTTGCGGTCATTTCCGCAGCAACCGCTTTATTTATCTTCTTTCTCTTCTTGTCGAATCTTACAAGCCTTATAATATTGAGGAGAAGCGAAGCAAGCGCAAGCACTGCGATTACTATGCTCATAAGTCCCGTCGTTGCACTCTCGATAAAGAACGGAAGAATTATAACAAGCGCAGCCGCAACCAACGTAAGTGTGTATCTTACGATATTGCTAACAAGCATATAGCGCTTTGTCGTCTTGCCAAGCCCCATCGCGTCCAAAAGGAAGTTGATAAGCGCAAACAAAGCAAGGATAAGCGTGCAAGTAAACAGCGTCTGCTGAATAGCCGTAGGCATAGCGTACAACGTATCGGTAAAGGTGGGAAGCCCCAATCCGCCTGTGCCGCAGAACAGCATAAGCACGGGAAGTATACCGATTACAGACGTTCCTAACGCTACCGAGTAATAAAGTCTGCCGTCGAACAGTCCCTCGGTTATACCTATTAACTCGTTGAGCGGGTCGTTAAGCGCGGTGATAATCGCGCCTACGTCGTAAACGACAAGCATAAGCGCAAGCGTAGATAAAAGCAATAAAATAAATTTGAATACGCCGCTGCCTTTCTTGTAGAAAATGCTTTGCACTACAAGCATAAGGAAGGTGCCGCCGAACGCGCCGAGCAGAGGATAGCTCCACTGATAGTACGAAGCAAGCACGTCTGCCGAAGTTAAAGTAAAGCTCGTAAGTTGAATGAATACGAATATCGATACGAACAAGAACGCAACGACTTCGATAAAGCTTGCGGCGCTAAGCGCGGTGTTCTTGTTCGATTTTTTGCTGAACGTGCTGACTATCGCGGGTATTAACGCGATAATTCCTGCAAGTACCACAAGCGCGTAAAGCACGGTGAAAAGCGCGCCCAAGTCGTAACCGCCCTCGATAACGCCGTTCAAAGTGATAGGCAATGAGTAGGCAAAAGGTGCGCCCAAAATATTGCCTTCGGCGTCTTTAAGCAAATTGACAAACGCTTCCACGGGCACCGCCTTCGAAAGCGCGTCGGGTAATTGGAACGCCCAAATCGCGTCGGTTGTTCCGTTCAGTTCGGGATTAGTGCCGTAAGGCAAAAACAACCCCAACAGCAAAGCGATTAGCGCGATGATATAAGTTATCAACGCAACTATTTTGTTGGGACGCTTAATTGAATTTTTCTTGTCTCCCATAATCGTACATCTCCGTATTATGATTTGTAAACACCGCAATGAATTTGCGGAAATTCCGTTTTCACAGTGGTTTATATATTTAACATTTTATACCAAACAAATTCCGTTGTCAACAATATAACCCGTGTTTTTCGGTTAATAAATGACGATTTATTATTGTTAATTGCGTTCGCGCCCGAGGCGTTTTCGGTTTTAAAAAGGGGCATATTGCGGGGGCAACGCTGATTTTATTGACTTTTGAAAGGGATTTGATACGCACGTTATCAGTTTGTGCTTTTTTGTGTTTAATTTGCGCTTGCAAGGCGGGTTTGAAAGGTAAATTTTGAAAAAATATTGCAAAAGCGGTAAAAATTTGATATAGTGATTTAGCGGAGTAAGTAAAATGAGTGTAAATTTAACCGACGAAGACTATAATAAAGAAGGCAAAAATTTCCAAAGAGTGCCTGATATGCTTGAAGTAAACAGATTTTTCGACGCCGCCGAACCGCACACGGTCAATTATTACGAGGTGGTTGCCGCATTGCCGAAATCGGTGCGCGAGATGCTGACTACCGGCTTCGAAATGAAAAAGTTCGCAAAAATTTTCGAGGACCAAAGTATGATGCAAACGGTGCGGGTTTATCTCGATTGCGGAATGAATATTTCCGAAACTTCCCGTAGGCTGTATATGCACCGCAACACGCTTATGTATAGGTTGAACAATATCCGTAAACGCACGGGGCTTGATTTAAGCACCTTCCGCGACGCTGTCACTTTCGAGCTGTTGCACTGTCTTTATATAATAAAATAAGGAATGAGAAATGAAAACTGAAATAAAAATTATTTTAAAAGGGGTTTCGGCAATGCTTGCCGCCATCTTGCTTGCAGCCGCAGCGTTGCTTTCGGGGTGCGTGCCGAGCTGCGGAATTTTCGGCTCTACCGACACGAAAAAATGGGTGCTGAATACGATTAAATCGAATTACTATTATTATGACGAAATGGATAAAGACGGGTTGGAGGATTTGTCCGTGGAAGAAATAGTAAAGCGGTTGGATATCTATTCGGCGTTCTACACCGCCGATGAATTTCAAGCCCTTATAAAGGACAACTCCGGCGAAAAGGCGGGCGTGGGTATTTCATACAGCTTTATAGCCGAGGGCGAAAGCTCGGTCTATCCCGAGGGCGGTTGTCTTTTGATAAGCGTTGTCGGCAACTCGCCCGCTGAAAAAGCGGGGTTGAAATCGGGTATGCTTTTGACGAGCGGAGAGTATAACGGGCAGACGGTACGCTTCGATACTTCGAGCGCGTTGGAAAATTTCGTTGACGGCATATCCGTGGACGTAGAATTTACTTTTACCGTTTCTACGGGCGAAAGCTTTACGGTTTCCAAACAAGAATATAATGCAAGCTATATGTTTATGGCGACGAACTCTTCCGCGTGGACGCCGACTTTCGGCGAGGACGGAGAAGTGAACGGAATTGCACAAGCGGAAGGAAGAGAAATAGAATATCTGCCCGACGGCGCGGCTTATGTAAATATGTTGCAATTTTACGGCTCCGCCGGCGACGAGTTCGGATATCTTATGTCGCAGTTCAACGCCGAGCGTTGCACTTCGCTTATACTCGACTTGCGCAATAACGGCGGCGGTTATGTGGACGTTATGCAAGATATGGCGGGATATTTCACCTCGTCGCTCGGAAGCGGCACATACCGCGCAATGACGGCGCGGTACAGAAGCGGCAGAGAAGAGGTAGCCAACTGCAAAACCCATAGCGGCAGCGGCTTGGTGTCCGAGAACACCGATGTTTACGTTCTTGTAAACTCGGGAACGGCAAGCGCGTCCGAAGCGCTTATCGGCGTACTTATAAGCTACGGATTTTTAAGTTACGAAAATATTTTTATTTCCGACTACAACGAAGAGTTTTTAAGTTGGTCTCAAGGCGAAGTCAAAACCGCGCAAAGCTACGGTAAGGGAATTATGCAGTCCACCTTTACCAATTACTTTACGGGCGAAGCGTTGAAGTTGACCACCGCGCAGATTTATTGGCCTAACGGCAAATGCATACACGGCGTGGGGCTGACGGCTGCCGACGGGTGCCGAACGGTGAAAACCGATTGGATAGTTACCCCCGAGGACGACGAACTGAAAAAAATAATAGAGATGATAAATTAAAATAACAGCCGCGCGGCAAACGCCGCGCGGCTGTTATTTTTAAAACGTTTAAATTGGGTGCTTTAAAGATTTTATCCGTCGCGCGGGGAAAATCACGCAAACCAAAAATCCTTCGTCCGTCCGTGTTACTTCTAAGGAAGGGGCGCCGTCGCACTCGAAATACTCTTCGTTAACGCGCTGTATATCTTTTAAAAACAAGCCGCGCTCGAAGTCCGACATATCGTCCCTATCCAAAAGTATTGCGTTTGATTTCATAACTTAGCCCTCATCTTTCTTTTTATAATTCCGTTAATTCCGCCGTAGCCTTTCAATACGTTGCAAAAGCCCTCTCGCTTGCCCGTCACCGTTTCCGCCGCCGTTTTAAAGGCTTTCATCGTAGTTTGCTTCCAATTCCCCGCGGGCAAGTTCAAGTCCTCGGGTATAACGGCTTTTAAAGGCATATGCAAAAGCGTGGCGATTTCGTTCGCGGTTAAAATCTCGCCGTTCAAAATTTGTCCGCCGTTTATCTTGTTTACCACAAGCCCTATATCCTTTATGCCGCTGTCGTACAGTGCGGAGCGGCAACAGTCCGCGCTTTTAACGGAGGGGGTGAACGGTTCGGTTACTATTAACACCCCGTCGCATGCCTCTGGCGCGATTTTATCCAAAAGAATATAATCGAAAAGTCCGTCCACGTCGTCAACGGCTTGCGCCGCAACGGTAAGGTCGGTCACGCCCATAGAGGGCATAAAACACAAGTTGCTGTTCAACGGGTGAAAGGTCAACGTCTGCTTAGCACGACACGCGCCTCTCTCGTAATCGCCGAGCGTGTAAACCTGCAAATCGCGGCACTCGCCAATTATAGCCGCGCTGCCGCACCGAAAGTCGCCGTCTACAATTAAAGTGCGCTCCCCCATTTTCGCAAGCGCAACCCCAAGCCCAACGGCGCAAGTGGTAACGCCCGTGCCGCCTTTGAAGCTCGTCATATAAATCTTCTTAGCCATAGCCGAATTATATAGTAAGCCGAAATACGAAGTCGGTCGTAATTTGTAACTAATACACTTTTACGCACGATTTGCCTTTTGCATAACATTGGGCGGGCGGGCATAATTTATTATATGAAACTTTTAGAACAGATTATGGAAGAGCTGGGCGCGGACACCTTAAAATCCTTTTCGGTGGTGCCGTCGTTCGGCGGGTATTTCCGCAGTATCAAGGGCATTGCCGAATACACTTCGGAAAAAATAATTCTTCTGCAAAAGAAAACTTTGATTATTTTAGAGGGTGAAAAGCTGGAAGTGGGCAAGTATTTCGAGGAAGATATTTTCATAAAGGGAAATATAAAGGTAATAACCGTTGACAAACAGAACTGAAATTTCGATAATTTCCACTGCCGAAAGCGCTTTGAGAAAGCTGAAACGGTCCGATATCGCCGTTTTTAATTGTAAAAAAGAGGGTGCGGCGTTTATATTCGAGGTTAAAGACAAAGATACCCAAAAAGTTTTTGCAATTTTTGACAAGCCGTGCTATAATATAACCGTAATTAAAAAAAGCCGCAAAAACCGCTTTTTGGGGTTGCTTGCGGTTCGCGCGGGGCTTGTCGCGGGCGCGGCGGCGTTCATTTTGTCGGCGTTTGCGGCGAACTCATTGGTCTTGAAAATAAAGGTCAGCGGCAGCGGCAGCTATTTGGAGCCGGAGGTGCGCAAAATAGTTTACGACGAAGGCGCGAAAGAGTTTCAACCCATTTCCGCTTTCAATTTTTCTGTTGCCACGGGCAGAATACTTGCGCTTCCGCAAGTTACTTTCTGTAATATCGAAAAGCGCGGCAGCGTGTTGGTTGTTGACGTTCAAGTAGACGACGAGCACTATGGCTCGGCAAACTTAAAGCCGCTTATAAGCGACTGCGACGGCGTTGTTAGGAACATTGTGGCGGTATGCGGCACGGCGGCGGTATCCGTGGGCGACGGTGTTAAAAAGGGCGATACGCTTATTTACGCGCACACGCTTGCGGGCGAGGAAGAGATAGAGTGCCTTGCCGCGGGGTTTGCCGAAATCGAGTGCGCGGGTCACGCGGAGTATTTCGCCGAAACGGAAAACGACGAAAGCCTTAAAGAGGCTTTTTCGTCAATTCTGTTGGAGGGCGAGGAAATTTTAAGTCGCTCGCATTCCGTCAATCCGACGGAGGGCGGTGTGGTTTATTTCATAGAATACACATATTTGCGTAAACTAAGTATCAACTTAACTTAAATATGGATAAAAGCATAAGAAAAATCAGTGCGGGCAACGCCGATATACTTCAAAGATTTGTTGGGACGTTTGACGAGAACGTCAGTTTAATTATGCACGAAACGGGCGCGGTTGTCCGCGTAGACGGCGTGCAAGTGGTAATAAGCGGCGCCGAAAGCGCGGTGAATATTGCCTCGGCGGTAGTGGAAAGCCTTTTAGAGCTTGTCTTAAAGGGCGAAACGGTAGATAAGGGCAAAGTTGTATATTGTATAGAGCTTGCGCGCGAAGGCAGGGCAAAGGATATTTGCAAGCTTTCGGCGGGCACGGTTGCGTTTACCTTCCGTGGCAAACAAGTAAAGTGCAAAACCGTCGGACAAAAAACTTATGTGGATTGCATAAAAAAGGACTCAATAACCTTTGGCGTGGGTCCCGCCGGCACGGGTAAAACCTACCTTGCCGTGTGCCTTGCGGTTCAAGCTTACAAACAGAAGCAGACGGACAAGATTATTTTAACCCGCCCCGCAGTCGAAGCGGGCGAAAAGCTTGGATTTCTTCCCGGCGATTTACAGACAAAAGTAGACCCGTATTTAAGACCGCTGTACGATGCTTTGGAAGAGATGCTCGGCACAGAAACCTATATAAAGCTTATGGAGCGCGGAACTATCGAGGTTGCGCCCCTTGCTTATATGCGCGGTAGGACGCTTTCCAACGCCTTTATAATTTTGGACGAGGCGCAGAACACCACGCGCGAGCAAATGAAAATGTTTTTAACCCGTTTAGGCGACAATTCCAAAATGGTCGTAACGGGCGATATAACCCAAATTGACTTGCCCGAAGGCAAAAAAAGCGGGCTTGAACACGCCGTTTCCGTTTTGGAAGGGGTTGACGGTATATCCGTCGTTCAACTTTCGGATAAGGACGTCGTCCGTAACCCCCTTGTTAAGAGGATTGTTAAAGCTTACGACGCGGACGACAATAGGAGGAAGAAAATTGACTAAGACGAAGCTTAGCAAAAAAGAGATTGCGTTAAGTATTCTGACTTTTACGGTTTGTCAGATATTCCTTATATTGGATTTGTTTATTATGCTGGTCATCAACGCCGGCACAAACGTTATACCGTTTATCTTAGATAACACCAATAACGTAATAACCGTAGCGGTTGCCTCGGCTATACTTGCCGTAATAGTGTACATCTATATGTTTGTCGAAAACAAAGAGGTGCTCGCTTCCTACGGTAAAATAGTAGAAATTTATTTGATTTTATTTATCTCGTTGCTTGTAACCGACGTTATCGGCCGTTTTATCGGCGCTTCGGCGCGTCCTTTGTTGTTCTTCCCCCTTATGATGGCGATGCTGTTCAGACGCAGAAAAGCAATTTTCTTGACGTTCATCTACGGTTTGCAGATATTCATTTTCAACCGTTTTTTAAACAGTGAAATGGCGTCGTACGACTCGATAACGATAACCGGCAATTACATAAATATGATAGAAGGCTTTTCAAGCCTTTTGGTAATGTTTTGCAGCGGCGTTTTGGGCATATTCCTTTTGAAAGGCATAAAAACGAGAATGGGCAGCGTTATGGTCGCGCTTATACTGTTTCTGCCTACGACAATAATAAACAGCGTAATGCAGCTTTCCGCTATTGTGGACGACAACCTTTATAAGCTTTTGGAAATTGTTTTGTACAGTATGCTGGATTGCGTATTCTCTGTGCTGTTGTTCTTGTTCATTCTGCCTATAATCGAGGTAATGTTCTCCGAGCTTACGCCTTTCAGATTAAGAGAGCTTACCTCCGACAACGCAAGACTTATAAAGAAAATGAAGCAGCAAGCCCTCGGCACATACAACCACTGCGTAGTGGTGGCGCAGCTTGCGGAAGCTTGTGCAAGCGCTATTAGCGAAGACCCCGAGCTTGCCCGTGCGGCGGCTTACTATCACGATATAGGCAAGCTTAAAAACCCCGAAATGTTCGCCGAAAACCAAAGCGAATACGACCTTCATAAAGAGCTTACGCCCGAGCTGTCTGTCGATATTATCCGTTCCCACACAAGGGAGGGCGCAAAGCTTATCAAAAAATACAAGCTGCCCGAGTTTTTCGCGGATATCGCGGTACAGCATCACGGCACTTTGCCTATAAAATACTTCTATGCAAAAGCTTTGAAGATGAGCGACGGCGAACTTAACGTTGCAAACTATTCTTATTCGGGACCCACCCCCACGACGAAGATTGCGGCTATTATTATGATTGCCGACGCGTCGGAGGCGGCTGCGCGTTCCCTATCGAACCGCACCCCCGAAAAGGTTGCCTCGCTTGTAAGTTCTATTGTAGAAGAGCGTATGAACCTTGAACAGTTTATTGACTGTAACATAACCTTGCACGAGCTTAACATCGTAACGCAGACGGTTATAAATCAGCTTGCGGGAGTATATCATTCCCGCGTAAAGTATCCCAAGTTGGTGCTTTCCAAAAACAAATAATCTATGCTTAAAATTTATTGTGAAGAACAGAATTTTTCCGTTTTGGCGGGCGCGTTCGACGGCGAGGTTTTATCCGATTGCGACCTTGCAGCCGAAGTCGTTATCGTGGACGGAGAAGAAATCAAGCGGTTAAACCGCGAAATGCGTCAAGTCGACGCGGTGACGGACGTTTTAAGCTTTCCCGCGCTTGACGGAATCAAGGGTAAAAAACTGCAAAAAAAAGCCTTCCCCGCCGATATCGACGAGGAGGGCAACCTATTTTTAGGCAGTATAGCCATATGTACGCAGCGCGCCGCCGAGCAAGCCGAGGAATACGGTCACAGCTACGAGCGTGAGCTTAACTATCTGTTGACGCACGGACTTTTTCACCTTTTGGGTTACGACCATATGACGGATACGGACAAGTCCGAAATGCGCGAAAAAGAAGAGCGCGTAATGAAAAAATTAGGGTTAACAAGGTAAAATATGAGGTCGGGTTTTATAGCCGTTATCGGCAAGGCAAACGCGGGCAAAAGCACGCTAATAAACGTAATGGTGGGCGAAAAGGTATCAATAGTTTCGCCCAAGCCGCAAACTACGCGCAATTCTATTTTGGGCGTTCTCACGCGTGAGGAGTATCAGCTTGTGTTCGTCGATACGCCCGGTATTTACAAAAGCGCAAACCGCCTAACCGATATGATGATGAAAACTACCGACGACACGGCAAAGGACGTAGATTTTATTCTTTTCGTGCACGACGGACACGCGGGCATAACCGAAAACGATATTTCTTTAATAAAGAAATATTCAAGCGGTAAAATACCTATGGCGGTGGCGTATACAAAAACCGATATAATGCCCAAAGAAAATATTGCAAAGGACGCGCAAATTCTTGCCGAAAACGGCATAGAGTGCGATATTTTCCCCATATCGGCGCGCAAGTACAGAAACATCAAAAAGCTTGAAGCTTACCTTGCAGAGCAGATGCCCGAGGGCGAAAAGATCATTGCCGAGGACATCGTTTCGGACAAAAGCGAAAAGTTTATGGTTGCCGAGATTATGCGTGAAAAAGTTCTGCTTAAATTCGATGAGGAAATCCCGCACGGCGTCGGCATAGTCATAAACGAGTTTAAGCGCAAGGAAAACGGCACTTACGATATTAATTTGGATATCGTCTGCGAAAAGCCCAACCATAAAGCCATACTTATAGGCAAGCAAGGCAGAGCGATTAAAGAAGTTTCTTCTTTCGCCCGCGAGGGTATGGAAAAATTCCTCGGCGCAAAGGTGTTTTTAACAACCTACGTCCGCGTAGAGGAAGATTGGCGCAACCGCCCCGGGCTTATCAAGGATATCTTTGCGGATTAGTCCTTGCCGTCCAACTGTTTATACAGCATATAGTAGCTGACGTTGCCCGTCTTTTCGAACATCTTCCAAGCAAGCTCGGCTGCGTCTTTATCTCTTTTCATAATTAGCACCTCTTAAAAAGAGGTTGTGCGCAAAAACAAAAAATATTTATGGATATCAAAGTAAACGCGCTTATGCTCCGCGCGGTTGACTACAACGAAAACGACAAAATTTTAACTTTGCTTTCCGCCGAGCACGGCAAAATTACGGCGGGGATAAAGGGCGTTAAAAAGCCCAACGCAAAATTGAAGTTTGCCGCCCAACCATTTTGCTTTGCAGAGTATATTTTGGCGCGTCGGGGCGACAAGTACACCGTAATCAACTGTTCGGAGTGCGAAAGCTTTTACGACCTCCGCACGGACATAAACAAATTTTACGCCGCAAGCGCGGTAATCGAGGCGGCGTGCGCGCTTACCTACGAGGGCGACGAGTGCGCAGAAATATTTTCCGCGTGCGTAAGAACGCTTTCCGAAATGTGCGCGGGCGAAGAGCGGTTGCCTTTAATCGAATTTTTGGTTTTCGCCCTAAGAAAATCGGGCTACGGAATAGCCCTCGATAACTGCGCGGAGTGCGGGGCGGAGCTTATAAATAAGGATAAACTTCGCTTCGATATGGACGCGGGCGCGTTTACTTGTTTCGACTGCGGCAATGGTATAGGCGCAAGCCAAGTCACCTATAACGTTTTAAGAAAACTCGACGGCAAACCTTATGCGGCGGACTTTATAACCGAGGACGGCGAAAAGCGCGCTTTACGGCTGTTGCGCGAATACTTTGCATACAAAACCGACAGCCAATTAAAAAGCTTATCCGAATATATAAGGTTAATATAAAGCCCTCCCCTATGTCTAAGGGGGAGGGCTTTGTTGTTGTGGTGTAATTACTATATTAAAAATAGTTTTAAATACCATTGAAAAAGTTCGGGATTGTTTATGTAAAGGATAATATTTACAATGATAATGTTAAAAAAACCATACGCAATACAACCCCACATATTTATGTCTTTACGATATTTTTTCAACCATCTTTTAAAGACTTGTTTCCTTTTTATTCTGCGCTCTCTTTGCTGTTCTTTCGTGAATTGCCCCATATTATTAGCGTTTTCTCTGTTTTTGTAGAATATTCTACAAATATTGTATTAACGAAAATTCGTCAAGTCAAGCTTTTTTATAGAATTTTCGTTAATTATAAAGATATGGAAACAGAGTTCAAAAGCATTTTGAATGATTTTATTAAAGAAAACGGACTGACGGTCAGCGAATTTGCAAGACAAATAGGAGTGCGCCCGAGTCAAGTTAGCGAATGGCTAAGGGGAAAGGCAAAGCCGGGCTATGATTCGTTAAAGGCCATGGCGAAAGCGTTCAATATTTCCGCAAATTATTTTTTAGGACTTACAGACGAATATTAATAAAAAGCACGGCGGGCAATTCAGTCCGCCGCATATTTTATTTTTTACAAATTTTGGCTAAACGCTTGATTAATCGGCATTTTTATATTAGAATTAATTAGATAAATAAAAATCAATTTCTTGGAGGAATTTTTAAATGGCAAAGAAGTATTGCTATCTCTTTACAGAGGGAGACGCAAGTATGCGCGAACTGTTAGGCGGTAAAGGTGCAAACCTTGCCGAGATGACCAAAATCGGTCTTCCCGTACCCCAAGGCTTCACTATTTCAACCGAAGCTTGCACACAGTATTACGAGGACGGCAGAAAAATCAACGACGGCATTCAGAAAGAAATTTTAACCTACATCGAAAAGATGGAAAAGGTTTGCGGTAAAAAATTCGGCGATAAGGAAAACCCTTTGCTTGTTTCCGTCCGTTCGGGCGCAAGAGCTTCTATGCCCGGTATGATGGATACCATTTTGAACCTCGGTCTTAACGAGGACGTGGTAAACACCATCGCCGCTAAGTCGAACAATCCCCGTTGGGCTTGGGACTGCTATCGCCGTTTCATTCAAATGTTCTCCGACGTAGTTATGGAAGTAGGCAAAAAGTACTTTGAAAAGCTCATCGACGAAATGAAAGAAAAGAAGGGCGTTACCCAAGACGTAGAGCTTGACGCAAACGATTTGAAAGAGCTTGCTTATCAATTCAAAGCAGAGTACAAAAAGCAACTCGGCAAAGACTTCCCCAACGACCCCAAGGAACAACTTTTCGAGGCTGTAAAAGCCGTATTCCGTTCGTGGGACAACCCCCGCGCAAACATCTACCGTATGGACCATGATATCCCTTACAGCTGGGGTACTGCGGTAAACGTTCAGATGATGGCGTTCGGCAATATGGGCGACAACTGCGGCACGGGCGTTGCGTTCACGCGTAATCCCGCAACGGGCGAAAAAGGTCTTATGGGCGAATTCCTTACCAATGCACAGGGCGAGGACGTCGTTGCGGGCGTTCGTACTCCTATGCCCATCGCAAAGATGGCGGAAGTATTCCCCGACGTTTACAAGCAATTCCTTAAAGTTTGCGATATCCTTGAAAACCATTATCGCGATATGCAAGATATGGAGTTCACCGTCGAAAACGAAAAGCTTTATATGCTTCAAACCCGTAACGGTAAGCGTACCGCTGCGGCTGCTATCAAAATCGCTTGCGATTTAATCGATGAAAAAATGATTACCGAGAAAGAGGCGTTAATGCAAATCGACGCTAAATCTCTTGATATGCTTTTGCACCCTCAATTCGATACCAAGGCGCTTAAAAACGCAGACAAAAACAACGTTGTCGGCAAAGGTATCGCAGCTTCCCCCGGCGCTGCCGCGGGTTCCATCGTGTTTACCGCAGAGGACGCCGTTATCGAAGGTAAGAAGGGTAAGAAGGTAGTTTTAGTACGTCTTGAAACTTCCCCCGAAGATATCGAGGGTATGAAGTATTCGCAAGGAATTCTCACCGTTCGCGGCGGACAAACCTCTCACGCGGCGGTAGTTGCGCGCGGTATGGGTACTTGCTGCGTATCCGGTTGCGGAGATATCAAAATGGACGAAGAAAACAAGCGGTTCACCCTTGCGGGCAAAGTGTTCAAAGAGGGCGACAGCATCTCCTTGGACGGCTCGACGGGCAACATTTACGATTGCTTGATTCCCACCGTTCCCGCAGACCCCAACTCCGGCTACTTCGGCAGAATAATGGAGCTTGCAGATAAATACAAGGCTTTGGGAGTAAGAACCAACGCCGACACCCCCGCAGACGCTAAACAAGCCGCATCGTTCGGCGCGCAAGGCATAGGTCTTTGCCGTACCGAGCATATGTTCTTTGACCCCGCAAGAATAGGCGCGTTCAGAGAAATGATTTGCTCCGATACCGTTGAAGAGAGAGAGGCTGCGCTCGCTAAAATCGAGCCTATGCAGCAAGCAGACTTCGAAGGCTTAATGGAAGCTTTGGAAGGTCAGCCCGTAACCATTCGTTTCTTAGACCCGCCCCTTCACGAGTTCGTTCCCACCGACGAGGAGGACATCGCGGCGCTTGCAAAAGCTCAGGGTAAGAGCGTTGCTCAAATTAAGCAGATTATTTCCGACTTGCACGAGTTCAACCCCATGATGGGTCACCGCGGCTGCCGTCTTACGGTAACCTATCCCGAAATCGCCGTTATGCAGACCAAGGCGGTTATCAAAGCGGCAATAAGCGTTCAGAAAAAGCACAAGAATTGGAAAGTCGTTCCCGAAATTATGATACCTTTGACGGGCGAAGTAAAAGAGCTTAAATTCGTCAAGGACGTAGTCGTCAAGACCGCGGACGAAGAAATCAAAAAGTCGGGCGTAAACCTTCATTACGAAGTCGGCACCATGATTGAAATTCCCCGTGCGGCGCTCACCGCCGACGAAATCGCGAAAGAGGCTGATTTCTTCTGTTTCGGTACCAACGACTTGACGCAGATGACATTCGGTTTCAGCCGTGACGACGCGGGCAAGTTCTTGCCTTCTTACTACGCAAACAAAATTTACGAAAGCGACCCGTTCTCGCGTCTTGATACGGTCGGCGTAGGCAAGCTTATGGAAACGGCTGTTAAGCTCGGCAAAACGGGCAACGGCAAGCTTCACGTCGGTATCTGCGGCGAACACGGCGGCGACCCTTCGTCAATCGAGTTCTGCCACAAAATAGGTTTGAACTACGTTTCTTGCTCGCCTTATCGTGTGCCTATCGCGCGTCTCGCTGCGGCTCAGGCTGCTATTAAACAAAGCAAGGAGAACAAAAAATAAGCCGTTTTGGTCATTCTCCATTAGCTTTGAAGAAGCCAAGCAGTATCGTCGCAAATTTCTCAATGTGCTAACGCGCGAATCCCAATGGGAAGAAATTATTGTTGACGTATATCTTTAATCAAATAGAAAGCCGTTACTTTGTGTAGCGGCTTTTTTATTTCCTGCATTGATAATTCTTGATATTCTCTACTGATTGTGCTATAATAGCAATGCGACATTATTGAGAATAGAACAGTCCATCAATTTTAATGGGCGTATTCTATTATTTTAATTTAATCAGACGATACTAATTAGGTAGTAATGTACGGTATCGCGGTCTGATTGTTGAAATAGTAGAATTCGTTTTGCTATGAAAATGGTGGACTCTCAATAGTGTCGCAACTATGCGAGAGGTACATGCTACGGTGTCGCTCTCGCAAGGGAGCGACATCTTATTTTATGCGAGAAATTACCGATAGAAGTACAACGGTATGTTTTACAGGGCATAGAAGTCAAAAGCTATCGTGGAGATTTAACGAAGAAGATGAACGGTGTAAAGCTATGAAAGTAACTTTGCGTTCGGAAATCGTAAAGGCAATACAAAGAGGGTATAGAACTTTTCTTTGTGGTATGGCTCTCGGCTTCGATATGATATGTACTGAAACAATACTTGATTTGAAAAAACAATACCCCGATATTAAGATTATCGGGGCATTGCCTTGTAAGACACAAGATATAAAATGGCAAGAGAAAGAAAGGGAACGATTTAGAAATCTGTTAAGTAAGTTGGATGCGATTCGTTGTCTTTATGATGAGTACATTGGTGCGGAGTGTATGTTGGAACGTAATAGGTTTATGGTTGATAATGCTTCATTAATGATAGCACTCTTTAACGGTCTATCCGGCGGAACAAAATCCACGATAGAATACGCACGAAAGCAAGGGTTAAAAATTGTGATTATCAAACCATAATGTTGTCGTGCGCACTATTAATTATATTTTGATTTATACATCTCCAAACATTTGCGGATAATTTCAATGGCTTGATATTTATGGCAAATGTTCTTAACCGTTGTTGTTTTGTGTTCAAGCGCTTTATAAACTTCAAAGAAGTGCATCATCTCTTCAAAGATATGTTGCGGCAACTCTTTAATGTCGTAAAAGTGCTTATAATTCGGATCGTTGACGGGAACAGCTATTATCTTTTCGTCGAGATCCTCGCCGTCAACCATTTGAATAACTCCGATAGGCGTACATCTGACTAATGTCATTGGAAATATTTGCTCGTTACAAAGTACAAGCACGTCCAAAGGATCGCCGTCCTCTGCAAGCGTTTTGGGAATAAATCCGTAATTTGCGGGATAGACGGTGGAAGTATAAAGAATACGGTCTAATCTCAATAGCCCCGTTTCTTTGTCCAATTCATATTTAGCCTTACTACCTTTGGGTATTTCTATTAAGGCTTCAAATTCATTTTCACTAATCCTGCTTTCGTCAATATCGTGCCAAATATTCATAGCTAATTTCCTTTGTAGAGATTTATTAAAGTCTTTTCTATCATTGAATTTTTTGAGGCGGTTATAAAATTTTTATCGCCTATTATGTAAGGGAAAGTATCAATTCCAAACATTGAACAACCCGCTTCTTGTACGAGCAAAAGACCGGGTACAATATCCCAAATTTTTTGGTCGAACCCCAAATACGCATCAACGCGCCCTGCGGCAAGATAAGCAAAGGAAACCGCGCTACTACCAAATATTCTTATTCTGCCGATTTTGGGAGTTAAGGCATTTAAAATGTTCGCTTCCGTCGAAGCGGAATTACTGTTCCAACTGAAATCGCTGACTGCAACTATTGTCTGATTTGATCGGCTTTGGCGTTTTGCGTAAATTCGTTTACCGTTTAAATATGCGCCGCTGTCTTTTTCGGCAAAATATATTTCTCTACCCGACAGCCCGAAAGGAATATTTATTGCGCTTAACGTAACTTCGCTATCGATAACGAAAGCAAGCTGAATAGCAAATGAAGTTATATCGTTTGCGTAGTTCCAAGTTCCGTCCAATGGGTCTATTACCCAATATCTGCCAGATTGCGGTAATGGTTTTTTATTAAAAGATTCTTCCGAAATGATTTCGTCGTTAGGGAAATGCTTTTTAATAAGCTTTATGCAAAATCGCTCTATTTTTTTATCTATGTCGGTAACGACATCGCGCTCGTCTTTTGTTTCGATAATAAAATTATTCAGGTGTTCGCGTTGCACTTTATCGGCATAATCGAGAATAGAGGTAATAACTTGTTTTTCGCTGTCGTACATTATTGCCCTTTTGCTTCTGTATAGAGTTCTTTAATCTGTTCTGGTATTTCTTCGTGAGAAAAATCCGAACGGTAAAAAATATTGGTGTTATGCAAAGTTGAAACGCCTTCAATGGGAATAGTTATCAGTTCTCCGCGCTTTATCTCAGGTATGCAGGCGTTGTTTGCGAGAACAGCGTCGGCAACTCCGTTTTTTACAAGATTTTTTATAGCGGATACTGAGTTGAGTTCCATAAGAACCTTGAAATCCTTGATAAGCAAATTATGTGTACGCAAAATAGCATCAAAAAGGATTTGCGTACTTGAATTAGGAAGTCGAATAATTAAATTTCGTTCTTTGAGTTCATCAAGCGTTATTTTTTCGTAGCCCGCAATATCGCTGTTTTTAGCTGTTACGCAAACAAGATTATCGCTGTCGAGATTGAGTTTTTTAATGCCGACATCTTCAATGTTATCGTCGGTAATAATCAACGAAATGTAGCCTTGTTGAAGCATTTTTAAAAGGGCGGAGGCGGTATCGTAAATAATTTTAACGTCAAACTTATCTCCGTCGGTTTTATGTTGTATAGACAATTTTGCGAGTACGGACGATATGAAAGTACTTTCTATTCCTGACGTAATACCAATTTTAATTGTATTAATCTTTGTTTTAAAAGCCTTTATCTCTTGTGCGGCAGTAATGTAATCTGACTTAATTTTCTCGGCGTGTTTAATCAGCAACTGTCCTTCGGGAGTTATGATTAAATCGTTACCGGTGCGCTTAATAATTTTTATTCCATATTCTTCTTCAAGCGCCTTTATTTGAGATGTAACGGAGGGTTGAGTCAGATTTACAAATTCTGCCGTCTTTGTGATTGATTTAGTTACACTTAAAACGAGCAGAGAATTTAATTTACTGTCGAACATATTTTACTCCAAAAAAATTTTATAACCTTATTTAATATTATAGATATTTTTTATGAAATGTCAAGGTGTGATTGTTTTGCGGGTTATAAGCGTTTTCTATGGGTGGTAAAATTTTTTCAATTTGAATTAAAGAACTAATTAATGTATAATTAAGCCAAAGAATTATTAATAATTAGGGGGAAAAATTATGAAAGGAAATTTTAAGATCGACTAATACTGTTGAAGCTCCTGTATAATAAAAATTTATGTCAGTTAAAATAGAAAGCGTATCAAAAATATATAAAGTTAAGGGCGGAACGAATGTTACTGCTCTTAATGGTATATCTTTCGAGCTTCCAGATACGGGTATGGTGTTTATACTCGGTAAATCGGGTTGTGGTAAATCAACGCTGTTAAATTTGTTGGGCGGTCTTGACGGCTTTGATAGCGGAGATATTCTAATTGATAATCAGTCTATTAAAAGCTACAAAGCAAACGATTATGACCGATACAGAAATCATTATGTTGGATTTGTCTTTCAAGAGAATAACCTTTTAGAAGAATATACGGTAAAGCGTAATATAGGACTTGCGCTTGATTTGCAGAATAAAAAAAATATTAACGAGCAAATCGAGCAGGTTCTCGATAGGGTTGCCCTTAAAGGCTTTAAAGAAAGAAAATGTAACTCTATTTCAGGCGGACAAAAACAACGTGTAGCCATAGCTCGCGCGCTTGTTAAGCAGCCTAAAATTCTTTTATGTGATGAGCCTACGGGTGCATTAGACAGTGAAACCGGTTCGGGTATTTTTAATCTTTTAAAAGAAATAAGTAGAACGACACTTGTGGTAGTCGTTTCACACGATAGAGAAAGCGCTGAAAAGTACGCTGATAGAATTATTGAATTAAAAGACGGTGTAATATTGTCCGATACAAAGCCGTTGAACGAACAGCAATCGGCAAAAATCCAAATCAAGACGAAGAATGGCGGCATTAAGTTTAATCGAGCATTGACTCTTGGATTATCTATGCTGAAATCACGTCCTGTCAGATTTGCTGTTTGCATTTTGATATGCTTAATAACATTTGTATCGGTAGGTATAGCTTCGGAAATTAACAGTTATAACAGAGTAGAAGCAATCTATAACACAATGCTGAATAATAAAAGCAATCATATTAATGTTACAAAATATTATTACGACTATGGTTGGCAAAAAACTTCATTTGATAAATTGGATGTTGATGAATTGAATAGAGAATTCGGGGTTGAATTTGATTGTCTGTATGACGGTATTGAACGTCTGTTTATTGATTCAATAAATTTTATTGTTGAAAAAGATACAATAGCGCAGTATGGGTATTTAGATAGAAACTTTACTTTTAGCGGAATAATTGATACTGATGAAAATTTAATAAATAAATACGGTTATATTTTGCACGGTAATTTACCGCGTAATAACGGCGAAGCCGCGATACCGTTACATATTTATAAGGCATTTGAACAATTTGGATACCGTGAAAGTAAGTTTTCTGATGGAAGCACTACAATATCAGATGTTGATGATATTATCGGGAAAACGATAGTAATAAATGAGGGCGGCAATAAAGAGATTAAGTTGACGATAAGCGGCGTAGTAGATACGGGTATCAATACAGAGTTGTACGGTAAAATGTACGATTTAACAGATCCAAAGAATTTTACGTTGTACAGTAATGATACTACAATAAACAGGATGCTTTGCGGTATGCATAGGGCACTATTCGTGTCTCGAGGCTTTAACGATTATTATTCTTATCAGTACGGTGAAACGCATTTAAAATATTTGATTGCTCCGTTCGGTAAAGCCGAAAAAACAGATTTACAAATACTCAACGGTTATAGCTTCAACGATACAAGTAAAACGGAAATAGAAAACGAAGCAAGATATGATGTGGAAGCGGTTGATAGTATTTTGGCGGTACTTTCAAAAATATTTTTATACGTTTCGATAGTGGTTATTATTATTACGGTTTTGTATGTGTTTTATTACATTAGCGGCATAATAACTGAAAACAATAAAAAAATCGGCATTATGAGGTCAATAGGCGCGGCGCGCTCGGATATTTATAAGATATTTGCATTGGGTTTATCCGTAATGGTGGTAGGCTTGATAATCGTGGCTACCGTTTTAACGATAATTGTGGGAAGCGTTATAAATTCAATATTGGCAAGTAGCTTCGGTATATCGGCAATTCTTATAAAATTTGGGATTAAGCAATTTGCAATTTTGTCAGCCGTTGCGGTCTGCTCTGTTTTAATAGGTATAGTTTTACCGCTTGCCAATCTTTTGAAGTCTAAACCGATTGATATAATGTCAGGCAGAAAGTAATCTAAAATTTTTAGTAGTGCGAGAATGGGGGATTATATTATGAAAAAGAAATTGATAGCACTTTTAGTTTTAATTATCGGAATAGTTACGTTAGGTGCGGGCGGATGCAGTATCAGTAAATATAGATCGCTTACTGATTTTCAACAATTTAAAGGTATCGATACGAAAAATATAACGGCAATAGGTGTCAGTTGGAGTGATACCGGCGGTCCTGTATTTACAAAATTTACTATGGATGATGAAGATGACGTAAAATTCATAGTGGATAAGGTTTCCGATAAAAAGGCTTTTATCAAGCAGAAAGGCTTTTATGAAGGGAATAATAATAAGTTGACATTCTATGCTGGAGATAAAGAACTCGGCACCATAGGCTATACCAATATAAGCGACGATAATGGGGTTAGTCGTTATAGTTTCTCTAATGGCGAAGTTTTTGATTATATCAAAAACTATATGATAGAGAACAGTTTAGACACCTCGCCGCTTGTGGATATAAGAAATTATAGTATCAAGGAACTTGCGCCTGATACGAATTTTGACAGAATAGTAAAGATTGAAGTAGGTTGGCAGACGGCGGAAATATACGAAGAAGGCGCAATGGTTTATTTTGACATCACTGATAAAGATGCAATAAATTATATTATTGAAGAATTAAGCGGCGAAAATGTTTTTGAAGGAATTGCCGAGAAATACGAAAAAAAGAACTATACAAATATCAGATTTTTAGATGATGAAAGATATTATTGGCTCTCTTCGGTAATTAACATATCGGAAGATGGCAATCCACGTTTGACCAATAACGAGGTAAGAAATTTTATACACGATTACGGTTTAACAAACGGATATTTACAGAAGTGAAATTTGATAGCGGGCGGGGTTCTAAACTTCGCCCGCTTAATCAATGTTTTGGTAAAAATAAGGCTTTTATAGATAATATTTATGACCATATAAAAAAGTTCAATAATGAACGTTATTTTCAAATTTAACAAAAAAATCTATAAAAATGGGCTAAAATTAATAACTTTTCTATGGATTTCGTGTAAAAAATTTTTATAGGATTAGGCGAACTGATAAATTTAATCAATAATCGCGCCGCATAAATTTTTTCTATGACCTTTAAAAAAAATCTTATTTGATTTTATAGTCTTTTAGTGATAATATATATACATAAAATGTTAAAATCTAACATTGTTAAGTTAAATAACAATTGACGATAAATTAATTGGGAATAAGAGAAAATGAACATACTTATCGTAAATGATGACGGACTTACCAATAAGAACGTTCTTACTCTTCAACAGTTGTTGAAAAAATTCGGAAACGTTTACGTTTGTGTCCCGGATGGGGAAAGAAGCGGCAGTTCTCATTCCACGCATAAATACGATGTGTTGGCGGAAAATTTTTTTAAAAATTCCAAATACGAAGAGGTATATACTCACGCCGGAACGGCAAGCGACAGCGTCAAGTTTTTTTTAAAATTTATTTCAAAAGAAATCGATTACGTTATTTCGGGGGTAAATGCCGGATTTAATCTGGGGATAGATACGGTCTATTCGGGAACAGTGGGTGCAGCGTTGGAGGCAAATATTTACGGGATTAGGAGTATTGCTTTAAGCGCACGGAAGAACGGAAACAACTTTTGGACTGAAATACCTAAACTTTTTGATTTTCTGTTCTACCGATTTGATTGGGGCAAAATAATGTGTCTTAACATTAATTTTCCGGACGGAGACGCTCCTTTCAAATACAAATTTACCTCGGTTGCGCAAATTAAAAAACCCGATTGCGGAGATAACGATTTTAATTTATGCCGTAATGAAGGCTACGCTACGATAAGTCCCGTAAACGTAGATATTACCGATTACGGCGGGCTTGAAAAAATATCCGCAAATATTGCGGATATTTGAGGGGCGAGCTCGCCCCGTTCGTTGGAAACGAACGGGAAAACATTAACAGAAATAAATTTAAAATTATAGATATAAGGAGAAAAATAATGAAACTCAACAAAAAGAAAGTTTTTAAATGTTTTGCCGTAATGGCTGCCGCTATGACTATGGGCACGACCATAATCGGTATGACCGCCTGCGACGCGCTTGGCGGTGGCGACACGTTAGTCGTTTATACAAACTCCGGTTCGGGCGGGCGCGCCAAATGGTGGGAAAAGGAAGCTAAGGAAGCAGGTTTCAATATCACCGTTGTTGACGGCGGCGCGGATAAAATGAAAGAAAAAATTATTGCCGAAGCAAAGAACCCCCAAGCCGACGTTATGTGCGGACTCAATACTATGGGATGGTCTGATTTAAAGGCAAGGGGTCTGATAGAGCAATACGTTCCCAAGTGGGCAGACCACGTTGACGAGGGACTCAACGACCCCGACGGATATTATCACGCGATAACCAAAGAGACGATATTGCTTATTTACGATAAAGAAGTTATGGGCGAGGGAGAAAATAAACTTGCTCCCCCGAGTGACTGGATAGACATATGGAACCCCGCGAACACGCAGTATCACGGTAAATTTCAATGCTGGTCGTCGCTCGGCGGAGGGACTACGCAGGTTGTGCTTTCGAGCATAATGCATCGTTATAAATCCGACGCCTCAGACGCAAAATACGGGGTTTCGCCCGAAGGCTGGACGCAGATTAAGAACTTGTACACTTACGGCGTTAAGGCGCAGGGCAACGTGTTTGATGCGCTTTCGAATAAAAACCCCGACCATTCCAATTATCCTATTTGTATGGGACAGTGGTATTCCTCCGGTATTAAGTCTTATTCGGAAACCTATTACAATAAATCCAAAACGCAGCATCTGTTGGAAGGCGTAGGGTATGTGGTTCCCGAATTAGGCGTTCCTTATGCGGTAACGGGCTGCGGCATTATAAAGGGAACGAAAAAGAAGGAAACGGCGCAAAAATTCCTCGATTGGTACGGCAGCGACGAGTTCCAGACAAAATGGGCGCAAAAGTGGAATACCGCGCCCGCAAACAATGTAGCTTGGCAAAGCGCCAGCGAGGACGCCAAATTATACACTTCTTTAAAACAGCAGGAAATAGATTGGGCGTGGGCGCAGAGCCATATGGGTGATTGGATAGCGGAAATAGAATTGCAGTATATGAAATAATTATACGGGGGAAAACGGATAATGCTTAAAGTAGAAAATTTATGTGTTAATTTCGGAGATTTCAAAGCGCTTCGCAATGTTTCTTTGGAGATTCCCGACGGCGAATTTTTTACGTTGCTCGGACCGTCCGGCTGCGGAAAAACCACTACGCTACGCGCAATTACCGGGTTCATAACGCCCGCAAGCGGAAGTATAACGATTAACGGAAAAGAAATAACCGAAATTCCTATCGAAAAAAGAAATATAGGAATGGTGTTTCAATCTTATGCGCTATTCCCGACAATGACGGTATATCAGAACATAGCGTTTCCGTTAAAGGTCAAGAAGCTTAAAGTCTACGACTTAGAGGAAATATTCAAGCTGTTGACCGAAAAGGAAATCGACGAAAACAGCAAGAATGAAATTTCAAATTTAGTCGGTAAGATAAGGCAGACCAAGAAGCTGGATGAGGACGTTTCGGGGCTTGCGCAAAAGCTTGAAACGGACGCGGAGACTTTAAAGAAAAAGCTTGTTAAGCTTGCGCTTTATGCCAGAAAGTACAACAAACTTGAAATAGACGACATTGTTCACAACGTCGCGGCAAAGGTGGATTTGGTCGATGAGCAGCTTGTGAAAAACGTTTCCGAACTTTCCGGCGGTCAGCAGCAGCGCGTGGCAATCGCCCGCGCACTTGCGAGCGACCCTCCGATTCTGTGCCTTGACGAGCCGCTTTCCAACCTCGATGCAAAGCTTCGCGTTCAGCTAAGAAGCGAGCTGAAAGATTTGCAGAAAAAGCTTGGCATTACTATGGTCTACGTCACGCACGACCAAGAGGAGGCGCTGACTCTCTCCGACCACATTTGCGTATTTAAAAAGGGCGAGGTAGACCAGATAGGCACGCCGAATGAAATTTACAACGCGTCCAAAACCGAATACACCTATAATTTCATAGGCGATATCAACAGACTGAGCAAGGGTATTGTCGAGCTTGTAAACAAGAGAGCAAAGACCAAAATAGACGTGAATAAAAACAGCTATATTAGGTTGGAGCGCATACATTTGAACCGTGAGGAAGAGGGATGTTTTACAACCGACGCGGTTGTGGAAAAAGCCGACTATTACGGTATGTATATAAAGTATTATCTCAAAGTCGGCGAGGATTGTATTAAGGCAATTGAGAAAAACGACGGGGCGGAAATTTATAAGGCGGGGGAAAAGGTGAAATTAAGTTTCAGACCTGCGGATATACTTTCTTTCGTTCCCGAAGAAGAAAAAGAAGAACAAGTCAAAACCAAACCGAAATCTAAACTCGACAGCATAAAATCCGTGTTCAAATACAAGAAAAAAACGGGGGATAAAAAATAATGGCTTTTTCCAAAGTTAAAGCGGGAGGAGACGGATTAAGCCCGAAAAAGAAATTCGACTTTAAAAAGTTTATTAAAAATCCCAGAAACATAATTCTGATAGTCGAAGGTATTTTCTTTTTATGGTTTGTATTTTCGTTTTTGCTTTATCCCAATCTTAACCTCTTCGGCGATGTGTTTTTCGGAGGGAGTTTCGTTGAAAACATAAAAAAGATTTTTGCTTCGCAACGCGCGATGAAGTCGATAGGCAACAGCTTTATTCTTGCCATATCAATGTGCGTAACGGTTAATGTGGTGGGAACGCTTGTCGTTCTGATAACCGAATATTTCAAGGTGCACGGGTCCAAAATACTGCGCGTCGGATATATGTCGACAATGATATACGGCGGAATGATTCTCGTTTCGGGTTATAAATTCTTGTACGGCGAAGTGGGATATTTTACTCAGCTTATGCGGCTTATTTTCCCTAATATGAGCACTACATGGTTCGAGGGGTACGGCGCGGTTCTGTTTATAATGACGTTTGCCTGCACGACTAACCACGTTGTATTTTTGAGGAACGCGCTGCACCAGATAGACTATCAGACAATAGAAGCGGCGCGCAATATGGGCGCGAGCACTACGAGAATTCTATTCAAAGTAGTTTTGCCTGCATTGCTGCCCTCTTATCTTTCGATAACCATACTGACCTTTATAAAGGGACTTTGCGCTATGGCGGCGCCTTTGATTGTTGGCGGCGACGGGTTCCAGACAATCAACCCTATGGTTATAACCTTCGTGTCTAACGACGCGACGAGAAGTCTCGGCGCGGTAATGGCGATTTTCCTCGGCATAGTCACAATTGCTTTGCTCGTGGTTTTAAATTGGTTCGAGCGCCGCGGTCACTATATGTCCATATCGAAGGTTAAAACAAGAATAGTTAAGCAGAAGATTAAAAATCCCGTTTTAAACGTGCTTCTTCACGTCGTTGCATATGCGTTGTTTGCGATATATATTGCGCCCATTGTAATGATTGTGCTGTTCTCGTTTATGGACTCGGTTGCGATAAGCTCCGGCGTGCTCGATTTCAGTTCGTTCACCTTCGATAACTACAAAATGATATTTACCGATTCGGACGCTTATCAGCCCTTGATATACTCGGTAATGATGGCGGCGATTTCGGTAACGCTTGTAATAGTTCTTGTGTTGTTTGCTTGCCGTATAATTACCAAATACAAGAAAAGACGTCTTGCGCGCTGGCTTGAATACGGTTTGCTGATTCCCTGGCTTTTGCCCGCGTTGCTTATTTCGGTGGGATTGCTGCAAACTTACAATTCCTCGCAGTGGACGATATTCGGCATAACTTTGGGCGGTACGATACTGCTGCTTATTCTTGGCTACGTGGTAAATAAAATTCCCTATACCTTGAGAATGTCGAAGGCGGCTTTCTACTCGATTGACGACTCGTTGGAGGAGGCGGCGAAAAACCTCGGCGCAGGGGGTATGTACACGTTTGTAAAAGTGCTGTTGCCCATAATAATACCGACAGTGCTTGCGCTGTGGGCGCTTGAATTTAACGGAACGCTCGGCGAATACGATATTTCGATACTTTTGTCGCCGACGGGCAAAGATACCCTCGGAATGACGATTAAAACGCTAACTACAGACTCGTTCGACCCTAATTCAAAAGCGCTGTCTTTCGTGTATTCCGTAATAATGATGGCGATAGCCGGAATAGTGGTTTACTTCGTGTACGGGCGTAAAGGCGCGAATCACAATAAAGCAAAGACCAGAAGAACGGTTAAACAGCTTGAAAGAATTCAGGCTAAAAGAGCCGCTCTTGCCGCAGAAGTTTCAAAAGGTGCAAAGGAATAATATGTTTGGCAACCCTAAATATAAGGATATTAACGTTAATTTAAACGAGCGCTTTGCGCAAAAAAAGGTTCTCGTTGCGCAGCACAGAGGCGCGCATAACGGAAACGTGCCGCAAAACACTATGCTTGCGTTTAAAACATCGTTCCTTCTGGGCGCGGATATGTTCGAGTTGGACGTATCCCGCTCAAAAGACGGGAAGCTCTATTGCTTTCACGATACAACGGAGGAAGTGAATTTAAGGCAGCATAAAAACATACAGGATTTCACTTCTTCGGCGATAGCTGAAATGGAGTTGTATAACTCAATTTGGGAGCCGTCCTCGTTTTGCGTTCAGGACATGGAGGAGGTTATCGGGAGTTTTAATCACGGCGAACTTTACAACGTAGACCGTTCGTGGGGCAAACTTGACGAAACCTTTGCGCTTTTAAAAAAGTATCCTCATTCCATAAAGCAAGCTCTTTTGAAAGCTCCTGCCAAAAAGGAAATATTGGATAAATACGAAGCAGAACCTACGAAGTTTATGTTTATGCCGATAGTCAGAACGGTGGAAGAGATCGAGCTCGTCAAGTCGTATAAGAACATAAATACAGTAGGCTTTGAACTGATTGCAAACAGCGAAGAAAGTCCTATGTTTTCCGATGAATTGATAGCGTCGTTACATAAAGACGGATATTTCGTTTGGATAAACGCAATAACGCTATCTTCGCTTGAAAAGCACGTTCTTAGCGGTGGACACGGCGATAACGAATCGCTTATACAAGGTTTTGATACAGGTTGGGGAGTATTGATAAAAAAACGCTTCGACATTATTCAAACCGATTGGCCCGAATTGCTATCGGGATACAGAGATAAAATTTTAAAAGGAGAAAATCAATGAACAAGAAGAGATTCCTTATCGGGGCAGTTGCCGCGAGCGTAGCTATAACTATTTTCTGCGCCGCAGGCTGTTCGGGTTGCTCGAAAAACAAAGAGTGGGTTGAAGAAGTACCCGATACGTTTATTAACCAAACTCTTGATTTTGAGCTTACGCCCGAAGTCGATATGCCTACACCCGACGTAAGTTCTCACAGAGGTGAGGAAATTGAAGAACTTGTCGTAAAATACGGTCAATCCTACGAGAACGACGAGTATTTAAAAGATGACGTGGTTTTGTTCAGAAGATGGCAATGGGAAGCATTGTATAATTCGCTTGCTCAAAAGGCGAAAGACAATCCCCGTTACTTGAATACTTACAGATTGCAAGCGGAAGCATATTTAATTAAGTCGGAATACCAAGCCGCTCTCTCGGCATTGGATAAAGTTTTAAGCTATAATCACGACGACGTTTATGCGTTAGGATTGTCGGCATACGTTCAGAATATTCAGGGTAATACGGTGCAAAGGGATGCTCGTCTGAAAGCACTTAAAAAGGTTTCGCCTAAATGCCACGACGATTTGTATACGCTTATGACGAAAGTTACGGGTTGGCTTGCGGAAGAACACGGAACGGAAAAATTAGAAGGCGCCGAAAAACGCAATTATGACGCAATAGGTCTTTTGGGCGTTTCCCCGACAGCGGACGGTAAATTGCAAGGTAGCGGTGCGGCAAGAGTAAAGTCGGCATTTAAAGCGGCATATCTCAGCCGCGACAGCAAAAATAACAGTCCCAAGATAATACCTTCGGGTGGAGCGATTGATACCGAATATTCCGAAGCAAAGGTTATGGGCGATTATATAGTGCGTAATTCCGCGTCTATTGCCGAAAGTCTTGAAATCGATTCTAAGGAGTTTTGTGTTTACGGCGATGATATTATCCTTGACGAGCAGGCGAGAGATACTGTCGGTAACATTATAGGCATTTGTTCTGTAATGGAGGAAAATGATTTACACAATTTACTTATTATAGCTTCCGAAGATCAGGTTATGAGAGCAGAGTGTATAGCAAAAGCATATATAGACGCTCATAATTTAGATATTACGTTAGCTTCTCACGCCGCCGGCGGAACTTCGCCCAGCGGTAATCAATCGAAATATTCTTATATCTGCGCCGCATCTGCATACGGATTATTCACGAAAAACGATTATGCCGAACACTCCAAATATGTTGTTGATACGACTAACGAATTGACAAAATTCGAAGGTAAGGTTGCCGTCGATAAGACAACCGCAGCTAAGGGCGAAACTATTACTTATTCCGCAGTTCCCGCCGCAGGGTACGAGGTTGACAGTGTAGAAGTCAAAACGGCTTCCGGTACAGCGGTAACGGTAAATAACGGCACGTTTACTATGCCCGCAGAAAGTATTATGATTAGCGCAACCTTCAAGAGAATTGCCGGAACGGTAACGCTTGATTTCTTTAACAGCGAAAACTTTGGTACGAATAAAAACGGAATTACGGATATTTCCGATGCGCTTAAAGCGTGTGAAAACGATATAAAAGCAGTAAACAGCGGTTTGGTTTCAGTAACGGATACAATAGGCGAAGATCCGTTGATTAGTGCTAAAAATGCACTTGGCTACGGTAAGATGGGCGGATTCGGACTTGCCGCGGGCGGAAGAATCGGCGGATTTAAGCTCAACTTTAAAAACGATTATAAAATCAGTAAAATACAGGTTACCGCAGTTAAATTTGCAGAAAGCGAAGGACACTTGCAGGTAAACGGCATTGAGCCTACAAATGGTGAATTGCAAGGCGAAGCAAACGTATTCGATCCTTCCTACTACGTAGAATATGCCTTTGACGCTCCCGTTAATTCGCTTGATTTCAGAACGGTTGCGGATACTGTTACCGTTGATGGTACTTCAACTACCAATTACGGTAGAGTAATAATCTATTCCGTAACATTGTTCCTTGAAGATGCTGCGAAAGTAGATACGCTTTATTCCGTAAACGTTGACGAGACAGAACACGGTTCGGTTACGCCGTCTGTTGATAAGGCTATTGCCGGAACAACTGTTTCGCTTGATGTTGTTGGAGAAAAAGGATATTTCGTCGATACTCTTAAAGTGATGAACGGCGAAACGGAAATTAACGTTACAGATAATACGTTCATAATGCCCGAAGGCAACGTAACAATTAACGCAACTTTTGTAAGTCGTTTAACAGTGGCTACAACAATAGAAGTAGCCGGCGATAAAAAATACAATTCGCAGATTGTCGGCGCTATTTTGTTAGATAAATCCGCATACGCCGTTGGCGAAAAAGCTACGATTACAGTAAAATCCGGCACAGGCTTTGAGTTGGATACTCTTGTTGTTAAAACAGAGTCAGGGGCGACTGTAACCGTAAATAACGATAATACGTTTACTTTCGGCAACGAAAATGTTGTAATAACGGCAACGTACAAAGTAAAAGAAGGTACGACTACGCTTGATTTCTTGAAACCCGAATATGTCGGAACGGATAAGCACGGCTCATATACTGCGGCAGATATAGAATCCGGATATGAAGAACGAATAAACGCTATGTATGGAGATAACTTCGTTGATGTATCGGAAGTTGATGCGTGTGGTATCGATAAATTCGGCGGTTGGGGTATCGGTTCCGGTAAAAAAGCAGGTTCGTTCAGCCTTACGTTTGCAGGCAATAAGAAGATTTCAAAAATAATCGTGAACGGCGCAAAGAATAAGGATGGCGAGTCAAATTGTTGTAAACGGAACTAATATGGGAGAGCAGACGTTCAGCGCCACAAACAGTGGAAATGCAGACGGGCAATTCGACATTGACAGTAACGTAACATTTGAGTTCGATACGGCTACCAATAAGTTAGCATTTGTTGGCGCAAACGCACAAGGGGGCGGCAGAACAATTATATATTCTATAACGATTATTTGGGCAGAATAAAGGGTTAGAGGGCTGCCGAAAGGTAGCCCTCTGAATTTAAAAAAATGGACGAAATAATTATTAACGGAATTAAATCAGTGCCGTATGTCGGCGATATATTATTATTGGTACTTGAAGTTTTGCTTTCTATTGCTTTTTCAAGTCTTATCGGGTATCAACGAGAAAAACGTGGACACGGTGCAGGGTTGAGGACGCATATAATGGTTGCTCTCGGAGCTTGTTTGATTATGCAGGTTTCGGTTAGTTCACCCGCTTTTAATGCGGTTACGTCACGAGACCCGGCGAGACTCGCTGCACAAGTCGTATCGGGCATAGGCTTTTTAGGCGCGGGAACTATAATTCAGAACGGCACCAACATCAGAGGGCTTACTACTGCGGCGACAATTTGGCTTTGCGGCGGAATAGGGCTTTCGTGCGGTTCGGGATATTTTTCCGCCGCGCTTATAACCGCTATCTCTGCATTTGCCGCATTGATAATCCTTTCACGGCTTGAAAAGTACATAACACGCAAGGCCCCGAAGATTATTATCATTGTAGATGAAGAACCGCATAATTTCAAAGAAATACTTGATGTGGCAGACCATTACGGAATAGCGGTTAAGGATATTCACTCGGATCAGCTAAAAGGTAAAAAGCCTAAATTCCGTATATCGATTATGATAATGCCTGCTTCATCGGAAGAAATTGCAAAATTTTCAGAAGAGTTGCAAGATGTATTAAAGCCCGAAGATTTTAGCCTGATAAGAAAATAAATATACGAGAGTTTTTCATCATTTTTCCCTCCTTATCACTATAAACGGCGTTCGTACTTGTTGCGGACGCCGTTTTGGTAGAAATAGTATCAAGATAAACCGAGGAAACTACAATGCAAGTAAGAATAGTTAATAATTATGAAAATTTAATAAATAAGGCTTTTACTATTTTAAAAAAAGTAATTAACCGTAATCCGTATGCGGTTTTGGGATTAAGCACGGATAGCTCTTTATCGGGCTTGTATAAACTTATGGCAGATGACTGTAAAAATAGCAATACAAGCTATCAGCATATACGAACAGTAAATTTAGTTGAATATAAAGGGCTACATTCTACGAACGAACAAAGCTGTGCCTTTTATATGAAAAAAAATTTATTTGAAAAATTAGATATAAATATTGGACATACTTATATTCAAAACGGTATGGCGGATGACGATAATGCTGAATGCCAAAGGTATAACGAGATTTTAGAAAGTTTACCGAGAGATTTACAAATTTTAGGGCTTGAAATGGATAGCCATATAGCTTTTTCAGATACATATTCTCCATTTGGTAGTTTAACGCACTTAGTTGAATTAAGTAATGAAACAAATGGCGCATCTAAAAAAGCGTTTACCATGGGGATTAAAAGCATAATGCAAGCAAAGCAAATAGTTGTTCTTGCACTCGGTAAGAATAGCGCGGAAACTGTTTATAAACTTGTAGAGGGCGAATTGACGGAGAAGGTTCCCATAAGTGTATTGCAACTTCATCCATTTTGCACGGTATTAGTTGATATGGAAGCGGCAAGTTTATTAAGAAAAAATAATTAAGGAATTTTTAATGCCTAACGCTACCGAACGAAAAATTAAATTGCTTATCTTATATGATTTGCTCTGTCGGCATACGGATGAGGATCACGCCCTTAACACGGACGAGATTATTGCTTTGCTTGCCGAAAAGAAAATAGCGGTGTCGCGTAAAATTCTGTTACAGGACATTGCGCTTCTTAACGAGTACGGCTATGAGGTGCTTACATATAAGAAAAAATATCACTTTTACTACGTTGTCAACCGTCATTTCGATAGTGCCGAGATTGCTTTTCTTGCAGATGCGGTGCAGGCTTCCAAGTTGAGCGCAACGCAAAAGCAAACGCTCACAATTAAACTTATGACTACAATGGGCGACTTTCAAGCAACGGAATTGACTGCCGCCGCACGATTCGGTACAATGCCCAAACGGAACAATAGGCACATTATTTACACCATTGATACGTTAAAACAAGCCATAGCCGATAATAAAAAAGTATCGTTTAAGTATTATTCATTGGACTATCAGAAGAATAAGGTATATAGGAACGGCGGTAAGAGATATTTTGTCAATCCGCTTGTGGTCGTATGGAACAAGGACAATTATTATCTTGTGTGCTACTATGATAAGTATGATAATACTGTTACTTACCGTATTGACAGAATGGCGGAAGCGCAGGAGGAAGCGACGGAGAGAGTATATCGAAAAGAGTTTGACGAGTTTGACATTGAAAAGTACCGTCAGCACGTTTTCTCAATGTTCGGCGGCGAAGAACAAGAGGTTGACTTGCAATTCAATTCCGCTATGCTCGACGATGTGTTTGACAAGTTCGGCGAAGAAGTGAGTATTGTCAAGATTGACGATACTACATACCGTTTGAAAGTGCCTATACAAGTCAGCAAAACATTTTTTGCGTGGGTGGTAGGAACGCAGGGCAAAATGCGAATAATTGCGCCGCAGACCGTTTGCGAACAATTTAATGAATTTGTAGCAAAAATTAAAAAAGAATATTAAGATATTGACCGATAAGACAAATCATTGTCTTGTCGGTCTTTTTTGCTTTTGGAAACAACTTTTTTTCAAAAAAGTTGTTCACTGCCCATAAACGGGCAATGAAAATTTGAAACGATTGTTTTTTTGTGCTATAATGCGCTCACAATCTAAATTGAACGCGCCGTTCAATTAAGGGGGTTGATACAGATGAGAACACTAAATCCAATTACTTTATGTAAAATGGAGAAGTACATTAAGGAATATCAAGCGGATAACGGAAGATCGCCGAGCTATCGGAACATTATGCACTATATGGGTATGAGTTCGCTTAACCTTGTTCAGCGGTATGTGCTTGCTTTGGAGAGCGAGGGCAGAATACAACGGACAAGACTCGGCAATATCGAATTGCCGCCGAGATTCGATAAAGGCGAAACGACCATCGCGCCGTTAATCGGGGCGATTGCTTGCGGAGAGCCGAGCTTCGAGGTTGAACATATAGAGGACAGCTTCGAGCTTCCGCGTTCGCTGTTCGGTAGCGGAAAACTGTTTATGTTACACGCAAGCGGCAACAGTATGGTAGAAGCAGGAATCAACGATGGAGATCTGATTGTCCTTCGCAAGCAAGACCACGCAGAGGACGGAGAAATCGTCGTAGCGTTGACGAACGGGGAAAATACGTTGAAACGGCTTTATTATAGGAACGGTAAGATAGTGTTACACCCCGAAAACAAAACGATGAACGATATAATTGTCAAGAATTGCGAGATACAAGGCGTATTAGTGGGTTGTATCAAAACTTATTAAATCGGTATTGAGTTGCGCACAGCCCCGTTGCAACTGAATATAAATTTTATCTGACAAGCATTTGACTTACTACGTTATAGGATGCCCAGACCGTAACAAAGTAGTTAGTTAAATTCAAGGGTGCTTGCCTATGGGAAATGGAGGTATATTGCTATGAGATTTGTTATGTGTCCGAAATGCGGGAAACGGCTTTGCAAGGGCGAAGCAGGAACAAAAGTGGAAATCGAGTGTCCGAAGTGCGGCGAGTTTGCTTCGGTCATTATCAGTGATGACAGTATGCACATAAGCAAAAAGCCGATAGAGGACAAGCCTTTACGCCAACGCGCCTAAAAAGGTGCAATTCACTACATAAGAATATTTTGGGCGGCGGGATTCCGTTGAATGCCACCGCTAACGTCTTGTTATGAGATTGGACTTGATGAGATATGTCAAGAGGAGTCTGACAGACAGATAATTCCTGCATAGGGTTTATTCTGTTTGTCAGGCTTCTTTTTTGTTGCCTTTTTTGCCCGATTGCTTGGAGTTATCCACGCAGTCGGGCTTTTTTCATTTGGGGCGAAACCGTCCGATTGCGATTTTCAAAAACAAAAATCAAAAATCGGAGGATTTCAAAAATGGAAAACGAGAACAAGAGATTTTATCTCACTATCAGAGGGCAAGAAGTGGAAGTAAGCGAGGAAGTGTACCGCGCCTATATTCAACCCGTCAGAGCAGAACGGCGCAGGAAACAACGTGCATTTCGGTGCAAGATTAAGGGCAAAAAGGGAAACCTTGTGCGCTGTCAGAAAGACTGTCGTGAGTGTCCGTATGCGCTTTCGGGACATAACGCACTCGGCAATAGCTTGTCATTAGACAGGATGAAAGACGAGGGCGTGGACATTGAGGATCGCCGCTTGGATGTTGAACAGAACTACATAGACGAAGAAGAAAAGCGAGAGTTGTATGCTGCCATATCGAAGCTCACACCGCGTCAAAAAGAATTGGTTGAAATGATTTACTTTGAAGAAAAGAATCAATATGAGGTGGCGGAAATATTGGGGGTATCGCAACAAGCGGTAAGTAAAGCTCTTGGAAAAATTTTAGCGGAATTAAAAAGTTTTTTCTAAAATGCGGTTGTGAAACGCAAAAAAGTGTGCTTGGTTAAGTGAAGGGGTAAGAACATTACCACCGAAAGGCAAGGAGAAAGGGCAAAAATGAAACTCAATATAGACGAGTTTGAAACCTATGCGATAGAGCAAGGTTACGAGAGCGGAACTGAACTGTTTGAAACTCTCGGTTATACGGCAGAAGATTATGAGGACTACAAGGACGGTAAGAACATTACCCGTGAAATGTTAATGCGCTTGTATACGGATATAGGCGTGGCAGATGTGGTAGGCTTCGTGGACTTCGGCAGGTACGAGTGGGAAGAGAACATTGACCTATTCGAAAAACTGTAAAACACACTTGGGAGGTACATAAATGAAATTAAAAATCGACGAGTTTGAAAATTACGCGAAACGTAACGGCGTTAGTCCGCGACTAATGTTGCAAAAATTGGGCGGCGGCAGGCTAGCGTATAAACACTTGAAAAACGGTTGTGCGCTCGGTTACGAGCTTGCAAAAGAAATGTACAATGCGTTGGGCGAGTGGACTTTTCTTTCGCTTGTAGATATGGAGGAGGAAACGATAGATGGCTTCAAAGCAAAGTATATCATTATCGGCAACAAACTCTGTTAAAGCGGCGGAAAACATTTTGACGGACGGGTACGCACTTAAAAAGTACAAGCTGAAAAAATGGATATACGACAACGACCACACGCAACCCTATGTCGCAAAGGCTCTCGGACTTGCGCCCGACGAGTTCAAGCGCAAACTACGCGAACGCGACAAATTCAATCGTGAGCAAATCAAGAGCCTTGTGTACCTTATGGGCGCAAAAGCCGCTTTCGAGGTTTTGTACTTTCCGTCTAACCGCAAGCGCAAAAAAGTGTGGTGGCAGGTGTTTGGAAAGTACAAAGAAAAGGAGGAATTAAATGAGTGAGAATAGGTTGAGCAACCGTAACGCGGCTATACAAGAAATGCTTACGGACGGAGAGCAGATACAAAACTTTTACCGTTTCGTAGCGCAAAATCCGCACATCAGTCTGCACGATGCTTGTCAAATCATCATAAGCCGCCCGAATGCAGGCGTTTGTTATTCGTTCGAGGAGTGGAACGCAATGGGGCGGCGCATAACGCGCGGCAAAAAAGGAGTGCCGTATTATGACGCGGACGGGTATAAACAGTTTGTGTTTGACGCGAACGACACGCACGGCGAAGAAAGATACAAAAGGCTTGTATACCCTATAAAGCGTTTGCTTGACGGACTCGACGCGCTGAACGGCACGGAGATGGACGCAGACTTGCGCGGCGATTATCGTAAGATCCACGTCGGGGTAGCGACCTACTTGCAAGAGAACGGGTATTTTACGGACGACGAAGAACGAAACCGCCTTATTTTAGAGGGCGTAACGTATTCTCTGTACAGTAAAACGGGCTTTCCGAAAAATAACGGAATCACTATGCACGGTATGACGGGCGACCTTGCGGACAACGCACAGTTGTTCAAGGATGTCTGCGGCTTTGCGGATTTTCTGTACACGGAAATCGAAGAAGCGTATGTACGCAAACAAAACGAAGTCAAAGTCATTGACGACGTGGACGAAGAAACCATATCTGACGAGCCTATTATTACTGAGAAGCCGACCGAACCCGTTGTACAAACGGAAACGAAAGTCGAGCCGCAAATACCACCGTTTTACAAAGAGTATTTGACCGCACAGGACAAATACCCGAAAGCAATCGTTTTGATGCGCTTGGGCGATTTCTATGAGATGTTCGGCGACAGCGCAAGAAAAGCGGCAGACAAACTCGAATTAACGCTTACGGGGCGAATCGTTGGCGCAGACCGCGTACCAATGTGCGGTGTGCCTTTTCACAAAACTGACGATTACATAGAGAAGCTGTTAGAGCAGTATTCCGTTGTTGTGCTTGAAAAGGATAAAGAGCCGATTTATATTCAGTCTTACGCCGAAACGCTTGAACAAAACGCAGAAACGGAAAAGCCTACGCCCGAAATTATCGAAGCAGATGATGACGAGGATAGTCCGTTCGACAGCGACGAACAGTTTGAGCCGGACGAGGACGAAGAAGATTACGACGACGGTTTGAAGAATTGGGGTACAAACACGGACTATGACGAATATATCGACGACGAACAAGAGGAGGGAAGCGAACAAGAAAAAGAAAAGCGTCCACAGGTAAAGCCAAAACAAAGCAAACTCATACAGAGTCGAAAGCGCAAAGAAAAACCGCAACTGTCATTGTTTGATATGCTCGACGGGAAAACGCAGGAAGCCACGCCCGAAGAACAAGTTAAAGAGTGGGGGATAAAATACGGCGGAGGTACGGTAGATAATAAATATCGCCTTTTTGAAGCGTATAAATCAAACCCGACCGAGAGCGAATTTATCGAATTGGTTAAGAAAGAGTACGGCGGTCATTACGGCGCATATATGGGGGATAAGGAATTGCAATGTTCGAGCAAAGGTGTAACCTTTGCGTTCAGATACAAAGACCATCCCGAAAACGACGTTATTGTACGCCTTGATTGGAAACAGCTTGCCTATGGTATAGCCGAACTAATCGACGATAACAACTACTTTACCGACGAGCAAGCCGAAGAATACATCTACTATTATGCCGAGCGACACGGTAGCGACGAAGAACGAATCAAAGCAATAGCAGACAGCGCGATACGCCGCTTTACAAAGCGCAATCGTGCTAACGGCGAGCAAGATATGTTTTTCAGTTGGTTGCACGCCGACCATAAATTCTTGACCGACCACGAAAGCGAGCTTGAAAATGAACTGAACACACGCGCTGAGCTTGAAAACGCAAGGATAGAGGGCGACCAAATATATCTAACCTTTGCAAGCGAAAAAGAGCTTACGCCCGAACAGATAAAGATAAAGGCAATAGCGGACGCGATAATCAAAGAAGGAACGGGAAAATCCTATGAGGGGAATTGGATCTCGGACTATTCGACTTTCGGTGCAGACGAACAGTTTGTACAAGAACATAAAAACGAAATTGCCGACGAGCTTGAAAGTCGTGAAGAAGTATCTGATGTAATGATTACCCCCGACGGGCTTGATGTCAATTACTATATGGACTTCGTTGTAAACGCGCTTGACGATGACTACGAAAAAGACAAGCCGAAGTTCAACCGATTCAAAGACCTATCGGCAGAAGAAAAAGCGTACTTTGAGCGATATTCGGCGCGAAATATGCGAGAGCCGACAAATTCGTTATGGGACGAAGTGCAGAGTTGCACGACGATAGCAAACGGTATCTACTCGGTATCGACAGCAGGACACGGCGGCATTATGATTTCCGCTGACCTTGCGAATCGTATTCTTTCGCCCGAAGCATTGAAAATAGGTGCGGAATACGGCGGTTATCTTTGCTATGAGGAGGACAGCGACAGACAAGTAGCACTTCGTGAGTTGTTCGATAAAGGCATCTTAAAGCCTACAAATGAATACTTTACCCGTTGTTATGTGCGTAACGATAAAGCGGATGGCAAAGGCGAATTTGTACCGTTCAGTACGCTGACAGAAGAAGAAAAACGGGAGTTTTTCAAAGGTTGGAGTAAAGACCTAAACGAGTCGTTGGCTTATTGGCACAAAGAATATTGGCAAGCGCACGAGCAAACCAAACAGTCGGTAAAACCCGTAGGCGAGAATACGGACTTGAACGCAGTCGGCTTCGACCAAAGCGAACTCGGCGGCGCAAAGGCAAGATTTAAGAGCAATATCGAAGCCATAAGACTACTCAAACGCCTTGATTTCGAGAAGCGTGAGCCTACACGCGACGAGCAAAAAACACTTGCTAAATACGTCGGTTGGGGCGGCTTGGCAAAAGCGTTTGACGAATACGACGAAAAGTGGCGAAGCGAATATTGCGAACTTATATCGACGCTCGATTCCGAAGATTACGAGAAAGCAAAGGGTAGCGTTCTGAACGCGCACTACACAAGCAAGACCGTTATTGACGGTATGTATAAAGCGTTGGCACGATTCGGCGTTAAAGGCAATAACCGCATATTAGAGCCTGCAATGGGAACGGGAAACTTTTTCGGCTTTATGCCCAAAGAGATACAAGAGAACGCGCGGCTGTACGGAGTTGAGCTTGACAACATAACGGGCAAGCTCGCACAAAAACTGTACCCAAAAGCGAACATCCAAATCAAAGGCTTTGAACAAACGACCTTCCCAAACAACCACTTTGATGTAGTTGTCGGCAACGTACCGTTCGGTGCGTACACCGTTTACGACAGCGATTATGCGCGTCAGAACTTTTATGTTCACGACTATTTCTTGGCAAAGAGCATTGATAAGTTAAAGCCGAACGGCGTTGTGGCGGTCATCACAAGTAGCGGTACTATGGACAAAATCAACCCGACCGTAAGAAAGTATCTCGCCGAACGTGCAGATCTGATCGGGGCGATAAGACTTCCGAATAATGCATTTACGCAAACGGCAGGAACACAAGTCGTTGCGGACATACTGTTTTTCAAAAAGCGCGAAAAGCAAGCGTATGTAGACACGGAGAACACCGAGTGGCTTGCGACGGGTAAGACAGAACAAGGGTATGATGTAAACAACTACTTCATCAGACACCCCGAAATGGTGCTTGGCGAGTTTGCAATGGAACACGGTATGTACGGCGCGTTGGACTTAACTGTTAAACCCGACGGGCGCAACCTTGCGGGCGCGCTCGAAGAAGCTGTAAGTCGTTTACCCGAAAACTTTTATGTAACGCCCGAATATTCGGAGAGTGCGGAAGAAGAAAGCACGGCGGTGGACTACAACGTAAAACCGTTATGCTACAAAGCGCAAAACGGAAAACTGTATATGCGTGTGGGCGAAAGTATGGTAGAGCAAGAAATACCGACACGCCCTGCGGATGCTTACGACCGCATTTGCGCAATGATAGAATTACGCAACGAACTACGCTACGTTTTGGACATACAAACAGACGGGTGTACGGACGAAAAGCTCAAAGCCGAACAGAGAACGCTCAACGCGAACTACGACCGATTTGTGCGCCGTTACGGAATTATAAACGGTCAGACGAACACAAGACTGTTTAAGGACGACGGGGACAGTGCATTGCTATTCGCTTGCGAGAACTTGTCGGACGATAAGAAAACCGCGACAAAAGCGGACATATTCAGTAAGCGCACGATAAGACCGTATATATCGGTAACAAGCACGGACGACTGTTTTGAAGCATTGCAAATTTGCAAAAACGAGCGCGGCAACGTGGACATATCGTATATCGAAGAAATCACGAAAAAGGACTACGATACCGTACTTGCCGAACTCGGCGACGCGGTATTCCGCAATCCGTATGAAGTCAATCCCGATGACAAATATACGGGTTTTGAAACCGCCGAAGAATACTTGTCGGGCAAGGTCGTAGATAAACTTGCAACGGCAGAGAAGTACGCGGAAGTCTATCCCGACGGCGGTTACGAAAAGAACGTGCAAGCGTTGAAAGGGGTACAGCCCGAACAAATAAGAGCTTCCGACATAGCGGTACGGCTCGGCGCGAGTTGGGTTGACGAAAAGTATTACAAGCAATTCATATACGAGTTGTTAGACTTGCCGCCACGCTATACGGACGGGGTGCGCTTGTTTTATAATCCGCACGATTCAAGTTGGCGTGTAGATGTATCAATGTATATGCACGGTCAATCTTATATGAACGTAAACAAGGTTTACGGTACGGATCGCGTAAACGCCTACAAGCTCATAGAGGACTGTCTGAATTTGAGAGCGACGAGCGTATTCGATCCCATAAAGGACGGAAGCACTACGCGCTATGAGCTGAACAAAGCCGAAACGATAGCCGCAAGAGAAAAGCAAAACGCCATAAGGGAAGCGTTCAAGAATTGGATTTACGCCGATCCCGAAAGGCGCGAGGACTTGGAGAGAACGTATAATGCGAAATTCAACCGCATAAAACTACCGTCCTATGACGGAAGCTATTTGCGCTTTCCCGAAATGAATCCGGCAATAGAGTTAAAGCCGCACCAAAAGAACGCGGTACACCGTATCATCACGGGCGGTAACACTTTACTGCACCACGTTGTCGGTAGCGGCAAGACCTTTACGATATGTGCGGCGATTATGAAACTTCGTCAATACGGACTCGCAAAGAAGCCTATGGTAGCCGTACCGAATCACTTGGTACAGCAATGGGCAAACGAGTTCAGAACGCTTTACCCGAACGCGAAACTCCTTATAGCAAGCAAGGACGACTTGGACAAAGACAACCGACAAAAGTTTGTGAGTAAGGTGGCAATGGGCGATTGGGATGCTGTCATTATTGCACAGTCGAGCTTTGCGAAGATACCCATATCGAGAGATAGGCAAATAGCGAAGATAAACGAAGAAATCGCGCGTATCGAACAAACGGTGGAAGCCGTGCGTGAAGCGCAGGGCGGTCGTTCGGGCGCGGTAAAGAACTTGGAGAAAATCAAGCGCAACAAGGAAGCGCAACTCAAAAAGCTGACCGACGACAGCAAGAAAGACAACGTGCTTATCTTTGAGAACTTGGGCGTGGACTACTTATTTATCGACGAAGCGCACTACTACAAAAACAAATTCCTATATACGAAAATGAACAACGTATCGGGAATATCTACGGCGGCAAGCCAACGCGCCAGCGACTTGGAATTGAAGTGTGAGTACATCAACGAATTACAAGGCGGCGACAAAGGTGTGGTATTTGCTACGGGTACGCCCATATCGAACAGTATGACGGAAATGTACACAATGCAGTCGTACTTACAACAGCGGACTTTGCAGGAACTCGGTATAACGTACTTCGACGGTTGGGCGGCAGACTTCGGCGAAACGGTAACAAGCCTTGAAATGACACCTTCGGGGCAAGGTTACAAGCCGCGAACGAGGTTTAGTAAGTTTACGAACTTGCCCGAACTTCTCACTATGTACCGCAGTTTTGCCGATGTGCAGACAAGCGATATGGTTAAGCTCGACGTACCCGATGCGGAACGTAAAGTGGTAAATCTTAAACCGAGCGACGCGGTGTTGGAACTTGCGGACGAGATAGCCGAACGCGCCGAGCGCATAAGCCGAGATAAGATACCGCCCGAAATCGACAATATGTTGAAGATAACGAGCGACGGTAAAAAACTTGCGCTCGATCCGCGCTGCTATGATAGAAGCGCGGCAGACGAGGAGGGTAGTAAGCTCAATGTATGCGCCGACAATATCGCAGAGATATGGAACGACACACACGATACGAAAGCCACGCAAATTGTCTTTTGCGACTTGTCAACCCCAAAGAAAGCGTTTGAGGACTATGTGTACGGCGAGGACTTCGACGTGTACAACGATTTGAAGTACAAGCTCGTACAGCGCGACATACCGCCCGACCAGATTGCTTTTATACACGACGCGAACAGCGACTTACAAAAGCAAACGCTATTCGACAAGGTAAACGCAGGAACGGTCAGAGTGCTTATAGGCTCGACAGAGAAATGCGGCGCAGGTACGAACGTACAAGAGCGGTTAATCGCGTTGCATCATCTCGATACGCCGTACCGACCGAGCGATATGCAACAGCGCGAGGGGCGCATTATTCGGCAAGGCAATACGAACAAGCAAATCAAGATTTTTACCTATGTCAAAGAGCGCACGTTCGACAGTTACTCTTATCAGATATTGGAGAACAAGCAACGCTTTATATCGCAGATAGATAGGGGCGACTTGACGGTGCGCGAAGCGGACGATATTGACGAAACGACATTGACGTATGCCGAAATAAAGGCGATAACCGCCGCAAATCCGAAAATAAAGCAAAAGATGGAAGTAGATACCGAAGTGGCACGTTTGCGCGTGTTAGAGGGGCAATACAAGAAGAATTTGTACGCTTTACAAGACAAGGTACGCAAGAGCTTACCCGAAGATATACAGCGGCAAACGCTGTACTTGGAACGCTTGCGCGAAGATATTGCAACGGTCAAAGCAAAGCACAGCGTAGATCCCGAACGGTTTTCAATAAGCGTTATGGGTAAAGTCTATACTGATAAGAAAGAGGGCGGCTTGGCGTTGATGAACGCGCTACACGCGAACAAGACCGATACAGTCGTTGCTGAATATGCAGGCTTGAAAATAAGTCTTAACCCTATGGTATTTTTGGCGGGCGAACGCTCGGTATCGCTTACGGGAATCGGTAAATACAGTATGGACATAGGCGAGAGCGCAAGCGGTTTACTTACGAGATTGGATAACTTCTTTAAGGAATTTCCGTCGAGAGAAGAACGCGCCGAAAATAGGCTCAACCAACTCAAACACGACCTGACAGTTGCGGAAGAAGAAATCAAGAAGCCGTTTGAACACGCTGACCGCCTTACTGCCTTGCTCAAAGAACAAGCGGAACTCAATGCCGAACTCGATATAGGCAAACGTGAGGAAATCATAATGGACGACAGTAAGGAAGAAAACATTGTAGTAAACGTGGACGAAGAGGCGGCTATGAAAATTCCGGAACGAAAGGTCGTTCAGACAACGTATAAGAAAAAGTCGCGCAGAACGCTCGGAGAGAGCAACGCGAGCTTGTACCGTAAAAAGCAAAGCGAAAACGCCGAATCGTATGTATTTATCGGTAACGGCGACAATTACGAGATATACGGCGAACGCGCAGAAGAACTTGCCGAGAGGTACGGCTTGCCGCTCATCACGGACACTCTGTCGGGCAACGAACAAAAGGTGTTGTCGGTAGATATTGACACGCTTGATAAGGTCGTGAGCGGTATTGACGACGACGGACATAAGACGGTCATTTTAGAGCCGTTGGACGAAATTAAGGAGGACACATTTATAGACAACGAAGATAAGATTGCCGCAATGGAAGTGGCGGTATTACCCGACTATACTATCGGGCAGGACGATATGCACGACGCAGGTTACACTTGGGACGGTATGTTGCCGCTTCGCAAGCGTATGGCAAAAATGCTTGTCGGTCTTGGACTTCCCGTTGTCGCGCTCAAAGGCGACGACACCGAAAGAAAGGTTACGTCCACAGACGAAGTAGAACGTGGCGGAAACCTTTTCGGAATAGAAAAACCCGATTGGAACGAGTTTATCGCGTCGGATAAAGGCAGAGCGTACTTGACCGCAAGACTGATGTTTTGTCAGTCGGCGAAAAAAGAAGTGAACGAAGAAATGGACTACTTCCCTGCAATGTACACGGACGGACTTTCGGACAATATGTTTGCAGAGCGGGTCGCACTTGAAAAATGCTTGAAAGATATGCCGCGCCCCGACACCGAGCAAATAAAACCGTATGTTAAAAACTTGCTTAATGATTTTACGATAAGATTCGGCAACTTTCCGCTCGGCGAGTACGGTTGGGAAATCGGCAATGTGCGCGACGACCTTGCCAAGTTTATACCGGACGAAGAAATAAGCAAGTACGCACAAGAGCTTGCGTATGAGGAAAGATTGCACGAGGAAATCGACGAGCGGCTTGAAGAAATCGTTTGGCTGAACGGCAGAACGGAGGGCTTCGATAAAGAGCTTATACCCGATATTATCAACGACTTGAAACCCGACTTTGAAAACAGCTTTTTCAATAAGAGCGGCGAGGGCGATTATGACGAGTGGTATGACGAATTTGCGGAAGAAAAACTTGCGCCGTACTTGGAAACGAAAGCGGTAGATAACACTATCGACTTGACGAAGCCGTACTACTACGGCAAGGACACGAGCAATGCGGCGTTCTATTACTTGCCGAGTTTGAGTTACGATACGCTACCCGAAATCAAAGAACAAGCGGACAGTTACATTATCGCCGCGCCCGTAAGTTATTTGTCGGACGAAATCACGGACAAGTACAACATCTTCTTTTTGAAAACCGATAGGGACATTACTATGGACGAACTCAAAAACAAAGATACGGCGATAGGCAGTATGCAGACCGCCGTACATAACGTGGTCGAAGCTCGGCACAAAGAATACATCAACGCTCTGAACTTGCATACGGATTGCAAGAACGCCATAGACAAGGCAATATCGGAAAACTATGACGGTATGCACTTGAAAGACGGTTTTGAAAACGCGCTTATCGACAAGTACGGTATGGGAGAAATCAACTATGTGCTTGCGAACACGGTACAGTATTTTTATGACGACGGACGGATTAGCCGCGACAATAAGGCTTGGGCTAACAAGATAGAAATAACTGAGAACGAGGGACACCGTTATCAGTTTACATCAAATACCCACCGTGCGATTTTGGACGGGTTTATCGACCGTGTGCGTAAGAAGCAAAGAGAGCTTTTATACGGCAACAAGCGCGAAGAATACTATTCCGTTATGCAAGACACCGTAAACGGAAAAACCGAATATACGCCCGTTTATGTGGACGCGAATACGGGAGAAATTGGAACGCTGTTCAAGCGTTCGTTCGACACCGAAAAGGAAATAGACGAGCTTATCGCAAAAGTCAACACAGCAACCGACGTGCCGAGAGATTATACGCTTGTGTACATCACGCCCGAAGAACTCAAAAAAAGAAGCGAGGACATTAAAAAGGCGAACACCGCACAGTCTTTGCAAGGCGAGTTTTTGAGCGAAACAAAGGACGGTTACAAGGTCGTAAACATCACGAAAGACGTGGACGAACGGAATATCGCCATCATATACCGTCAGACCGTGAAAGACTTTATCGTTGCGCCGCGCTACGACACTTCGGACGGAACGTGGGCGCAGAGCTATTATTTTAAGTCGCTTGAAGCGGCGGAACGCGACAGAGCGGAAACCTATGGCGACAACCCGAAAATTTACGAAAACAAGGAGTGGAATAAGAAAATGCCCGAAAACGAAAAACCCAAATGGCTCGATATTACCGTATCGAAAGACGCGCGTATTAAAGTCAATAACAAGACGAGTTTTATGCGTATGCCGACGAACGGAAAATACAGCGGCTATACTTACAACTTTTACAACGACAAAATCAAAGACAGTACGCAAATTGCGGACTTGCAAAGCGATTCGCGCGAACTTGCGCTTACGCTTCGTATCAGAGAGAACGACACGGTATTGCTCAAAAACCGCGAGGACGACGAAATCGAACTGACCGCGACCAAGTTCAAAGAAGCGGTACACGGAACGCTCGGCAAAGACTACCTTCGCAAAGCGGACGAGAACGACAAGCAGTGGACGACCATCAGCGTACCGCGCGAAGCGATTCTCGGCGAGTACGAAAACCGCACTTTGTTCGCTATGCCGAAATTCGCGGAGATTGCAGGGTACGCCTTTTACGTTCCCAATGTGTTCGTGAAAGAGGACGACGAGAGCGAGGGAGAGCGCGTAAAGATTAGCGTACCCGACGACTTCAAATTCACGGCGCAGGACAAGAGCGGCGAAAACAAAGTCGAGCTTACGGCTTACCAAGTATTCAAGCGTATGAACGGTACGGAAGCAAACGACTATAAGAAAGAGAAAAACGCCGAACAAGCGGCGGCAAGCGCACCGCCCGATAACGACGGTTGGCGTTACGTTTCGGTTGACGAAAAGGCGAAGATCGCCGAGTACGGCGAACGCACTATGTTCCGTATGCCGCAGGGCGAGTACAGCGGTTATTGCTACTACATACCAAACAAGTTGCTTCGCCCGAACGAAGAAAAAGGCACGATTCGCGTGAGCTTGCCCGAAAACTTTGTTGTAACGGTACACAACAAGCAAGCGGAAAACGAGGACGAAAAGAAAATCGAAATGAACAAGGAAGATTATATCGCGCAAGTCAAAGGCAAGACCGCCGACGACTACACGGTGTACAGCAAGCCGAGCGAAGCCAAGTCGGAGAAGTTTATGGCGGTAGAAAAGAAGCTCATCGAGAACGTACCCGACGAAATGAAAGCCAAACCGAATTGGGTAATCGTCCGCACGAAGTTCAACGAGGACAAAGGTAGGCTTGACAAATTCCTTATCGACATCCATACGGGCAAAATGGCAAAGAGCGACGATCCGACAACGTGGGCGACCTTTGACGAAGCAAGGGAATACGCAAAGCATAACGGCGGCGTCGCGCTTGCTTACGCGCTTGACGGCAAAGACGGTATCGCGTGTATCGACCTTGACGATTGCTACGAGGAGAACGGCGACTTAAAGCCGTTCGCGGCAGACCTTTACAAGAAGTGCGACGGTATGTACTGCGAGAAATCCGTGAGCGGTAAAGGCTTGCACTTCTTCGGCAAGACGCAGGGTATGGACGTGCGTACTTTCTCCGAAGATGGCGAAATGGAATTTTATCGCGGCGCACACTTTATCGCAATGACGGGCGACGAAATGGGCGGCACGGAATTAAAGAGTTTTGACGAGCCGCAGATAAAGAGCGTAATCGAAAGCAAGTGTAAAAAGAGAACGCCGCTCGACGGAAAGGGCGTAGGCGTAGAGGGCTTGTCGCGTATGAGCGACCGTGAAGTGGTCGAACGCGCAGAGAAAGGTGCGGACGGAAAGACTTTCAAAGCCTTGTACGACGGACAGGACATTAAGAACGACCATAGCCGTTCGGATATGAGCCTTATGAACAAGCTCGCTTTTTGGTGCAACGGCGATAAAGAACAAATGCTGCGTATCTTCGCAACGAGCGGTCTTTACCGTCCCGACAAGTCGGACAACTACTATGAGTGTACCGTCATCAAGGCGATACGCGACACGGTAACGCGCTATCAACCCAAGACGAATACGCCGAACACGAATAAACCCGTGAGCGGTAACAATTCGGGCAAGGGCGGTAAATAAAGGAGGGTAAATGAAACACAAGAACAAAGACACTCCCGAAATCGTAGTTCCGAAAGGTTACGACCTTTTAGACCTTATCGACACGGACGATAAAGGCTACGACTTCGGAGAGCCTATTATGACGGAGGAGGTAAACGTAAGGTTTGAGCGAGATAACGGAGAAAAATAACGCTTACGAAAAGCTCACGCCGCAAAGGAAAGCACTTGTCGATATGATTCTCAAAAACCTTGAAAACGGTAAAGGCTTTTGGGAACAAGGTTGGGCGGATATGGGTGTACCCGTATCCGCCGCAACGGGCAAGCGGTATCGCGGACTGAACAATCTTTTCTTGTCGCTTATCGCAATCGAGCGCGGCTACACGGACAACCGTTGGGCAACCTTTAATCAGATAAACGAGCGCGGTTGGAGTTTTAAGAAAGACGAAGAAGGGAAAAGTCGCGGCAAGGACGCAGGCGTAACGATTGAGTTCTACGAGCTGTACGACAAGGAAACGAAAAAGGCGTTTGATAAAAGTACGCTTGATGGTATGACCGAAGATGAGCGCGACGAATATATGCAGGAGAACGTGCGCCCTATGCGCAAATACTTCCGCGTATTCAACGGCGACATTATCGAGGGCATACCCGAACGCGAAAAGCGCGTAATCGATCCGAGCGAGAGAGTGGAACGTGCCGAGAAACTTTTGGAACATTGGAACGACTACGAAGCAAAAATTGTGTACGGCGGCGACCAAGCATTTTATCGGCGCAATACCGACGAGATACATACGCCACCGCGTGAAGCGTTCAAAAATCTACACGAATTTTACGGCACTAACTTTCACGAAATCGGACACAGCACCGGACACGAATCACGACTCAACCGCGATTTGTCGGGCGCGTTCGGCTCGGAGAAATACGCGCTTGAAGAACTACGCGCCGAGCTTGCGGCGTTGTTCTTAGAGCAGGACTTGGAAATAGCGGTAAGCGAAAAGCACATTGAAAACAACAGCCGCTATATCAAGGAGTGGCACGACGAAATCAAGAAAGATCCCGACGCGCTATTCACGGCGATAGCCGACGCGGACAAAATCACTCGGTATATAGCAACCAAAGAAGCGGAAGCCGAGCGTATGGAAAACGCCGAGCCGTATGCAGTGGTCGAGGACACCGACGAGTTGGGCGATAAAATTTACCAAGTACGAATCCCGACGAGCTTCGGGCAAACGATAACGGCAGTACCGCTTGCGTTCAAGAGTAGAGAAGCGTTAATGGCTGAGTTCGAGAATTTCAAGAACGCGCCCGCGTGGAAAGACAAAGAGTTCTACGAAGTGAGCTACGAGCAGTTGCAGGAGATAAGCGAGAAGCAAGCAAGAGCGGAAGATAGACGAGCGGAACGCGAGGAACGACCTATGTATGTTTTACCGTCTATTATCGCGGCAAATGCTTCGACGAAAAGTAAACCCGTAGATATGGGGAAACGCGGCTTGGACAGCTTAACGCGGATGAGCGACATTGATGTGGTCGAACGCGCGAAGCGCACTCACGGCGGCGACCAGTTTGAAAAGCTGTATAACGGCAAGCCGCTGTTCGGCGACGAGGAAAAAGACGAACGCGCATTGATGGCGCGACTCGCTATGTTTTGCAACGGCGACGAAGAACAGCTTTTGCGCGTGTTCAAGTCGTCGGGGCAGTACCGCGACGAGAAGCCTAACTCTTTATACGAGATGATGGCAAGGCAGTCGATAGAACGCATTGACCGACTCAAAGGCAAAATTGCGGCAGTACCGGCACAAGAAAGTGCAGGCAAAAAACACTTCGGCACGAACGCCAAAGTGTAACAAAAAACCAAATCACAAGGAGTAAAAAATGAAAGAGCAAAACTTCAAATTCAGAAAGTCGTTCGCCAAGTTGGTCGAGCAAATGACCGACAAGCAGGCGGGCGAATTTATCAAAGCCGTGTGCGGCTATGTGTTCGAGGGCAAGCCTATGGAGAGCAAGGACGAATACTTGAAAGGCGTTTTCGTCTTTGTTCAGAACGCGCTTGACACGGAAGTGCGCGACAGGGAGAACGGCAAAATCGGCGGCGCGATCGTCGCGGAAAAGTACAAGGAAATGCGCGGCAAGGTTACGACCGAAGAAGTATCGGTAAGCGAAACCAACGTGGTATCGCAACTCATTATCGTCGCGGCGGACGCGCAGGGCGCGGCGCAGAGCGACAAGGGTAAGCCTTACAAGAAGAACGGACGACCTAAAAACTATAACGCCTACGGCGGTGGGAAATGCCCTAACGAGAATAAGGACGACCACCGAAAGGCTGTATAGCAAGGACTACGATATTTTGGGAAAACGGTATGTGTTTGCAAGCAGGTAAAGAGTTTTCCCAAAATCAAAGATTTTCGGTAAAACTGATGTTCGCCGTGCGGCTCACGGAACAATCGGGAAACCCGATTTTCTTTTGGAGGAATTATGGGTAGAAAGCTGAGACAATCGGAACATAATCCAAGCATCTACTTTCAAATCTTCGATGAAGATATATGGTTGATGTTGGACAAACTTATGACCTTGCCCAAGTACGCCAAGAGCCGCACGAGCCTAATCAACAATGCGCTTGCCTACGGACTGCCGAAACTTATCGAGGACGAGTTCGGGGAGAAAACCTTGAACGCCGAGCCTTACGAACAGCCGACGGAAAAATCGGCTGTTCAGATAAGTACGGAGAACGACCACGACGAACACATTGCGGAAGTAGTGCGACTGTTACAAGAAATCATAATGAACACGACAATAAGTAAATCACTTGTATGTTCGCTGTTTAACGCAAAGAGCGCAGAGCTGAAAGGCAAGCCGCCGTCGGCGATTAAGTTTGACAGCGGTGCTATGCGCGACACGCCGACCTATATGACGAAGTACGAGATAGACAGGTTGAACGAAATGGACGAGGAGGACTAATGGCAAACAACCAACCGATTATATTCGACTTGAAATACACACCGTATACGCTGTCGAAGAAAGCGTCGGACTATGACAAAAACAAGAACGCGACAGAACGTGCCTTTTACGATATGTCGGGCGAGAAGAACGTGTACGACTACATCACGACTGAGGGCAAGCGCGTCGGGAACAAATTCACGGCGTTAGAGTATTTGCAAAAAAGCACGGGCGTGTTTAATCAGAGCGGTATGATTCCGCAGGAAGAAGTTGACGAAATGAAAGCACGGGCGAAAGCTAACGAGGGCAATATTTGGCACGGCTTTATATCGTTTAACGAACACGATTCCGAAAAGATAGATACGCCCGACAAGTGCATACAGCTTGTCAAAAATATCTTTCCTACGTTCTTGCGCGAGTCGGGACTTAATCCGAACAATATCGACTTGATGTGCGCCTTGCATCTTGACCGACCGCACCATCTACATATTCATTTTGTATTTTGGGAGAAAGAGCCGAAATTCAAGAACAACGACGGAACGCTCGGCTACCGCAAGAAAGGCAAGATAAAGGAAGAAGCGATAGACAATATGTTCGTTCGGCTCGGACTGTTCGCGGACGATGACCGCGACAAACTGCACAAGGCAAGGGACGATAGCTTGAAGAAGCTACGGAATATGACTTGCGTGAAAACGGCTATGTATAGCACGGACGAAATCAAGCAGGAAATCTTGTCGCTTGCGAAAGACTTGCCGAAAACGGGTAGGCTGACCTACGGAAGCAAAGATATGGAAGCGTTCAGACCGCGCGTAGACAAAATCGTAAAAATGCTTCTCGACCACGACAAGACAGCACGGAAAGCAGACTTGCGGTTTTACGAACGGCTTGACGAAAAGCGGCGCGTCATTGAGAATATCTGCGGAAAGGAATACGCGCTGTCGGGCGCGAACACTTCGCCGCAGACGATAGAACGCGAACTGCCGAAGTATCATCACAAGATTGACGAAAGCCATATCAAGATAATCGAAACAATCGAAGCGGACTACAAGCGTAGGCAAGGCAACCTTGTACTTAACCTTTGCAAGTTTATCAAACCCGAATACTTCGAGCGAGATAAGAACAAGCGGTACAAGGCAAACGACAACAAACTCAAACGCAGGTTGAGCATATCGCAACGAAATGTGAAGCGGCGTTTGGACAAATTCTTCGGCTCTTTCGGACGAGAAAGCGAGCTTATCGAGCGCGACTTTTCGCACCGTTTACAGGACATCGAAAAAGAGATAGAGCGCGAAAGAGAGGAAGCACAAGCGGAAACGCAACAATCTAAAAAGGAGGAGAACAACAAGTATTGAATAGAAAAGAAGCATTTAATCACCGTAAGCGAAAGTCGTGGAAAACGTGGTTTATCGTCGGCGGCTTCGTCGCTGTGTTCGTTAGCGTGCTTGTGGCGTTTTTGTTCGCGCTCGGCGGTAAAGACTTTGGCGGCATTTTCGGCAACAAGAATTATTGGCTCACGGTCGGCGTAGTCAACGGACTGCTGCTTGTCGGCTTTCTGATGTTATACCGTATCGACGCGCAAAACATCGCGCTCAAGGAGAACGACTTGGAAGATACCGAGTGGCTGTCCGCAAAGCGGCTGAAAAAGCTGAGAGAGTTTACGGTAACGAATTGGAACGGCACAAGAGAGAAAGACGACGGAATCGTAATCGGTGCAGAGAAGAAGGGCAAGGAATTGGAGATTATCACGACGAGCCAACTTCACGCGCTAATCGTCGGTACGACGGGTAGCGGTAAAACGACAGGCTTCGTTGACCAAAACATCTCGGTGTTATCGCGGAGTAAAAGCAAGCCGAGCCTTGTCATATCCGATCCGAAAAAGGAACTGTACGAAAAGCACGCAAACCACCTTGCGAAAGACGGTTACAAAATATCGGTACTCGATTTGCGAGAGCCCTACAGCTCGGAACGGTGGAATCCTATGAACGTGCTTATACGCCGTATTCGGTTAGTCAAAGAGCTTGAATACCACTTGGAACACCGCGACGGAAAATACTTCGGCGCAGGCGAGGTTTTCTTATCGCTACGCGATGCGCGGACTCGTATGCAAGAATTAAAGGACGAGATTTACGAAAACGCGCAAGACCTTGTTTACACGCTGTGTCCCGTTCAGAACAAAGACCAACCGACGTGGGAAGAAGGTGCGCGTAACCTTATCTTCGGTTTGGTACTCGCGTTTTGCGAGGACTGCATAAAGGGCAAGATGGAAGAAAAACAACTCTTGCTTTTCAATATCTATCACAACATAACAAAGTACTGTTCGGAAGATACAACGGCATTAAAGGACTACCTACTCAAAGGGCGCGACGAATTTTCAAAGGTGCGTGGTCTTGTCAATACGGTACTCATAACGAGCGACAAGACTTTGACGAGTTACTTGTCGGAAGTCAACAGCTATATGCAACAGTTGTCCGATGACGGCATTATGTCATTGACGAGCGAGAACGACTTGGACATCGTAAACATTGACGAGCAACCGAGCGCGGTGTTCATTATCGTGCCGGACGAAAGATTTACGCGACACCGTTTTGTAACGCTGTTTATTACTCAGATGTACAAAGAGCTTGTCGAGAAAGCGAACTTGAACTTGCGCAGAGAGCAGACGGACACGGCGGTATTAAAGCGTAACGCTTACTTCATACTTGACGAGTTTGCGAACTTACCCAAGTTCGACAATATTGAGGGTATGGTAACGGTTGCGCGTTCACGCGGTATTCGCTTCTTGTTTGTACTTCAAGCGTATTCACAGCTTACGGCAAAGTACGGGCGAGAGATAGGCGATATTATCAAGACCAACTGTAACGTAAAAATCTTTATCGGCTCGGACGACAGCGACACGCGCAAAGAGTTTTCGGAACTATGCGGACAAAAGAAAGTCAAAAATTTCTCGGTCAATACCAATGCGGAAAACCCTGCGTCGAGCAATACGGGCGCGAGCAACCAGCCGCTTATAACGGTTGGTATGCTTGAACGACTGAACGGAAATGAGAAAGGCGACGCGATTGTATCGGTGCGTGGCTACGAGCCGATATGGACGGTATTCACACCGTCATACGAACTCAAAGATGTTTACTTCAAAGAGGGTAAGGCGAGTATTGCCAAGCGCGAAGCGGTGCTGTTCGATAAGAACGAGTACGTTTTCGATATAACGAACAAGAACGGCGGCAACGAGAACGAACGGCTTTTAACGGCGATAGTGGAAGAAGAAAAACGTGAGAACGCCGTAGAAATCGAACGGCAGAAGAAACTTGACGACCTTGACTGTAAGTGGTTAAGCATAGAGCAAAATATACAACTCAAACTGCAAGAGTTTGCGAATATGCTTAACCCCGACGACAAGCAAGCGGTGTTAAATGCGGACTTAAACAGTATCGTCGCTTTACTGTTTATGATTGAGGAGAACTACAACAACAAGCCGCACAAGATGAAAAAGATACGGGAAGTTGCCGACTTCATCAATGGCGAACTACCCAAACTTTTGGAACTTCAAAACCAAGCGAACAAATAAATTTATGGAGGATATAATGACTAAAACAATTAAATCAACGGTTGTAACGCTCGCGGCAAGTGTAGCGTTATTTTTAACGGGTTTTTTGTGTACGGGTTTTACTACGGCAAAAACGGCAAGCGCGGATACGGGCTGTAACCACGCATACGAACAGACGGAAGTCGCGGCAACGTGTACCGAACAAGGCTATACGAAATATATCTGCGCGGATTGCGGCGACGAGAAAAAGGACAATTATACCGAAGTCAAAGGGCATTACTACACCGAATCGGTTGTAGCCGCAACTTGCACGACGGCGGGATATACGCTGTATTCGTGTACGGACTGCGGACATACTTACACCGAGCAGACCGAAAGCGCAAAGGGACATACGTTCGAGGTGGTAGTCGTACCCAATACCTGCACCCATAAAGGTTATACCACGCATTTCTGTACCGTATGCGGCTATGAGTATTCGGACAACTATACGGACGAAATCGGACACGATTATGAGAAAGTCGAAGTCGCGCCTACTTGCACCGAAAGGGGTTATACCAAGCATACCTGTTCTGTCTGCGAAGATGTGTTTTTCGATAACTATATCGACGCGCTCGGTCATACCTACGAAGCGGTAATTACCGAGCCTACTTGTTTGGATGGCGGCTTTACGACCTGCACTTGCGCGACTTGCGCGGACAGCTATATCGCGGACTATACCGAGCCGAACGGACACGCCTACACGGAAACGGTAAACGCGGCAACGTGCGTAACCTACGGCTATACTGACCACGTTTGTAACGACTGCGGCGACAGATTCGTAACGGACTACGCCCAGCCCAAAGGACATAAGTATTTGGATGTGCTTGTACCCGCAACGCCCGACAGTCTTGGCTATACGCGCCATATTTGCGTTGACTGCAATTACAGCTATCTTTCGGACTATGTAACGAGCGGCGACATTGGATATATTCCCGAACCCGAAGAACCCGTCATCCCCGAAATTCATAAGCACGCTTACGAAATTCAGACTATGGACGACAGCGACAATATGAGCCTTATCGTGTTACGCATTTGCAACTGCGGCGATAAGAAAAGCGGATACTTTGCGGTAACTTTCACGGACGAAGAAGGCAACGTAACGGAGAGAAAAGAAACGGGCAACAAAATTGACTATTCCGAGTTTTACGGACAAGTCATTATCACGCTCGCGGACGAGAGCGGCGTTGAGTTAAAGACGGTAGTGGTAACGGCGCAGGAAAAACCCGTAGAGCCTACCGAACCCGAACTGCCCGAAAATCCCGACGAACCCACAGTACCCGACGAGCCTACAACGCCCGTTGAACCTGAACAGCCCACCGAGCCTACGATTCCCGACGAACCGAATCAGCCCAACGAACCCACAGTACCCGACGAGCCTAATACGGACTTAACCGAAACGAAAAAGGGCGGCAACGGAACGGCAATCGCGCTGTTTGTAATTCTTGTCGTGCTTGCGCTCGGCGGTGTCGGCGGATTCATTGCATACAAGAAAATCAAGGCAAAGAAAGCACAGAAATAAGAGGAGGAACAGAGAATAGTGTTTAATATCAATTTGTTAGCGGCGGACGAGGGTTTGAACGGAAGTCTTGCTCAAATCGTCGAAAAACTCAAAGGACTTATGGACAGCTTTTGGCTGTACATAGTAATCGCGCTTGCAGCGGTTGTTGTTATTTGGGGTGCGTATATCGGTATCAAAATTGCAATCGCGCACAGAAACGAAGAAAAAATCAATGCAAGAGATATGGTCAAAAACCTTATTATCGGTATCGTGATTATATTCGTTGTGGCTATGGGCGCACCGCTTCTCATCAACGGCTTGTCCGCGTGGGTAGGCGCGTAAGAAAACAATAATTCCGAACAAGGCGGCAGGGCAACTTGCCGCCTTGACTTTTTCGGAAAGGAGGATAAATGCTTATATTTTTTCAAGAGCTTTGTCTGCAACTGTTCTTATGGTTGTTACAGTTGATTGACGGGCTTATGGAAATATTCTCGGCGATCGCAGGGGTAACGAACGTAAGAGTAAACGGACAGTCGGTAAACATAATCGAATATCTTGCAGGCAATTCAACGGTAGGCACGATATTTTGGTGCATCTTCATTTTGGCGGTAGGTCTGACTTGTATCTTCACGATAGTAGGTTTAGTCAAGAACATGATAGCAAACAACAGAAACGTAAGTACGATAGTCGGCAAATTCTTTTTGGCGTTACTCGGCACAATGGCTATGCTCGCAGTCGTGTTTTTGGGAATACTTATCGCAAATTCACTTTTACAGTTGCTTGCCCGAATATTCCAAATCGACAACTCAAATAAACTCTCAAACGCGCTATTCAATGCGTGTGTGGGAAATTGGATAAACGGCTATAACATCAATAAAATCAATGTAACGAGTTTATCCGTATCGGATATTTTCGGTGGCTACAACGCCGCGCTTTTCGGCGTGTGGCCCACTTCGTGGAAATGCAACGGGATGGTCAACCCGAATACGTTTATGTACTTGCCCGCGCTTATATCGAGCATTGCGCTCGGAATCGCGCTTATTATCGCCATACTTAATCTTGCGAAAAGGGTGTATGAAATCATTTACTTGTACTTCTGTATGCCCGTTTCGATGTCAACGCTTCCATTGGACGACGGTGCGAGGTTCAAGAATTGGCGCGAGCAATTCGTAACGAAAATCATACTTGCCTACGGCGCGGTATTGTCGGTAAATGTGTTTGTACTTTTACTGCCGCTCATACAGTCAATAAGTATTCCTAACGTGGGTAGCTTCGGCAATTCCGTGTTCACGATATTTATGATTGTGGGCGGTGCTATGGTTATTCCGGCAGGGCAGACATTGTTTGCAAGGTTGTTCGGAACCGCCGACGATATGCACGCAGGCGGTGGTTGGTTAAGAAGCGCATACTACGGCGGCAGAGTTGCAAGTGCAATGACGATTGGCTTGGCGTGGCAAGCCGTTAAGGGCATAGCCCACGCAGTAAGACACAATAGGCATTCAAACAATAACGGCGGAGGCAGTTCGGACAGCAGTAGTTCGGATAGCGGCGGCGACGAGAAATATTCAGATGACGGAAGCGCAGATACGGGCGCAACCGAAGGAGGTGGAGAATAATGCGTATCATACCTAAAAAAATCAAGGTAAAGAATACCGTGTGGAAATGTTACTCTATGGCGGACATTATCGTTGCGCTTATCGTGTTCGGCATTATCTTTATTGCCGTAACAATGGGGCAATGGGTAATCGCGGTAATACTCGGTCTTGTGGCGGTGGGTATGTTCATACCTACGCCGGACGGTATCTTTTACACTTGCGTGTACGAGAATATACGATTCCTATTCTCGAAAAAGAAATACACGAAAAGCGCAAAGAACGCAAAGGAGAGCGTGGATGCGCTTGTGGACTTAAAGGAAATCAAGGACAGCGGACTTATCGCTTATCGCGGCGGTGTGTATGGCAGAGTGATTAAGGTTGGGCAAAAGAACTTCGGCATTGAAGATGTGGTACAGCAGAATATCGACATCAACTACTTTGCGAACGCGCTTAAACTGTTAGACCAAAACCAAAGCGCGGATATTGTAAAGATAGACCGCCCTGTAAACTTGGACGAGTTTTCAAGCGAGTTGTTTTCGCGGTTGTCGGCGGCAAAGGACAGCGACGAGGAAAAGTGTATCAAGATTATTAAAGAGAACATTTTGACCGAGCGCATTGACCGTATCGACAAGCTCAACAATATCCGCAAACAGTATCTGTCAGACTACTACATTATTATATACGGCAGAAACGAGCTTGACTTGGAAAGCACGGCGGTAAACGTGGCGAGCGAAATCGCAAAGTGCGGACTCGGCACACAGCTTCTGAATATGCGCGATACGGCGGTTTTCTTGAAATACAGCTTTTCGCGTAACTTCGACGAGCGTGAAATCAAAGACTTGAAAGATGAGGCATTGCTCGATTGGGTAAAGCCAAAAGAGATAGTATTCCGTGCTAACAAGTATAAGATTGACGGAACGGAAGCCGCAGTTTTGGCGGTTTCGGATTATCCCTTACGCGTCAAGAACGCTTGGGGTGCAGAGCTTTTTAATATACCGAACACAAAGGTGGTAATGCACGTTAAACCCGTAGACAAGTTCAAAGCAATTCGCCGTATAGACAAATGTATCGGCGAGATGGAAACAAAACAAATCATATCGGACAAGGCGAGCGAAGCAAACAGCGCAGAAACACATAGGGCAACAATGGACACACTTTTGGACGCATTGCAGACCGAGAACGAGAGCTTGTTTGACGTAACGCTTACGATAACAGCTTATAACTACATAGGCAACGACAATTATAAAAAGTCTGCACGTCGTTCAATGCTTACGGGCAATTTCAGACCGTCAACTTTATACGGCTTGCAAATCGAGGGCTTTAAGTCTGCGGCAGTATCGCCCGTGTCTACGCTCAAAAGTCAAGAGCGCGGTATTAACAGTTCGTCGCTTGCGGCGGCTTTCCCGTTTGTGCGTACTTTCGTTATGGACGAGGGCGGCATACTTCTCGGCGAGAACAACAAGACGGGCTTTCCGTTCATCTTCAATATGTGGAAACGCGGCAACTTGTATCAGAACAGTAATGCTATGATTATAGGTAAATCGGGTAGCGGCAAATCGTACTTCTTGAAAAACCTTATCTTGCACGAGTGGGCGAACGGAACGCGAGTTATTATGCTCGATCCCGAAGCCGAGTATCTTGCCTTAACGCGCAACCTATACGGCAACGTAATAAACGTGGGTAATGCGCGAGCGGGTAGAATTAACCCTTTCCATATATATAAAATACTCACGGAGGACGGTGGCGTAGCCGAGCCGAGAGTTACGTTCAATACGCACTTAAAAATGCTTGAATCGTTTTTCAAAATCGTGCTTGCGGACGCGCCGCTCGACGTCATAGAGCTTATAAACAACTTGACCGTCGAAACGTATGAGCGTATGGGCATAACGGAAAATACGGACTGCTCGAACTTCACGGCGGACTACTTTCCGTTGTTCTCGGACTTGCTTGAAACGCTACAAAGCAAAGACACGGCGCAAATGGACGAACTTACGAAAAGGGATATGCGAACGGCAGAGTTGTACTTGCAAAAGTTTGTAAACGGTCGCTATTCCGATATATGGAACGCACCGAGTACCTTGCAAGTAAACGCCAATCTTATAGACTTCGATTTTCAGTCGCTGTTTGCGAATAAGAACAATGTAGTGGCAAACGCGCAAATGCTTTTGGTATTCCGCTTCATAGAGCAGGAAGTTATAAACGCGAGAGAGCGGAACAAGAACGGGGCAAACTTGCGAACGCTTATTATAGCGGACGAGGCGCATTTATATATTGATCCGAAATTCCCCATTGCATTGGACTTTTTCTATTCAATGAGTAAGCGTATTCGTAAGTACAACGGTAGCTTTATTCCGGCTACGCAAAATATAGCCGATTGGAATGCTAACGAGGAATTGCGCGGAAAGACGAGCGCGATTATAAAGAACAGTCAGTATACGTTCATCTTCAAACTGTCCGCGCCCGATATGAAAGATGTATTGGACGTGTATAGGGCAGGCGACAGCTTCAATGACGAAGAACAGCGTATGATTATCTCGGCGGTTACGGGGCAAGCGTTTTTCGTAGGCTCAACAGAGCTTCGCGCTTGTTTAAGAATACAGGCAGGGAAATACGCAAGCGAATTATTCAACGAGGAAAAGAAAGAGGAGGAATAAATGAGAGTTAAAAATAAAACGAAAGGCGTAACCTTATCTGTTTTAGCTATTCTTTTTATCGGAGTGGTAGTATTACTGTTCGGACTGTTAGGAAGCGGTGGAGCGACCACCGCTTCGGGCGATAGCATAACGAATTTATACAACATATATTTCGATTACAGTTATTACAGAGGAATTTATGAAAGCAGTTGTACAAATTTGTATGAAAGCGAAACTCACGTTTTAAGCAGTAAGGAGCTTCAAGCCGATGAAGTGTTAAGGAAGCATTCTATTTCATTTCAGGTGTATGGCGAATACTATAATTCACATACGATGGTATTAGAAAACGACGATTATTTATGCTCGAATATCGTAACCTTGAAAACAAATTCAATGTACGACAGAGATAGATTTGAGGTAACTAATAGTGCAGGTACGGTTGTTGGAACAAGCGCGAGCGGTAATACTTATAAATTGAGTGGTTTATCTGATGGAATCTATTTTGTAACCTATACTGGGGTTTCAGAGTGGAAAGAAGAAACAAATATCCGCGATCATCCACGCGCAGTAAAGATTGTTTGTACTTTTCAGTTCCAAGTTGATACTTCCGCGCCGACAATAAGCGGTGCGAGTACATCAACGACGGGAAAATATGTGAACGATACATTTACCGTAACGGCTTCGGATAGTGCAAGCGGCGCAAAGACAGTTTATATGAAATCGCCGAACAATAGCACGTTTTATTCGACGGGAAGCACAAAGGCTACGGTAAGCAAAGGAAGTGCGAACGGATTATACACCTTTTACGCCGAAGATAAATCGGGTAATAAGTCGGGATACTATTATGTAAACTTCGATGATACGCCGCCTACAATGACTTGCACGGGTGCGAGTTTCGGCGCAAATACAAATGCAAGTTTTATCGTAACTGCGGATGATAATTTGGGTAACACAACTCTATATATTAAAATAGATAGCGGAGATTGGATTGCAAACAGTAGCGGTTTTGCGGTAACGAATACGGCGGATGATGCAAAGTATTATTTTTATGCGGAAGACGCTTGTGGCAATAGAACGAGCGAAATGTGGGTAGAGTTCGGTGCTGAATTGAGCGGGGAGTTCATCAAGTCTGATACGGATAATAGCGTGTACTTCACTTGGGATAGACCGTCGTGGACAGCAACGCTTGACGGTGCGGCTTATACCAAAGGAACGTGGATAAGAACGGAAGGCGAGCATACTATAAAACTATCTTCCAAAACAAAGAGCGCGGTTTACCCGTATACCATAGACCACTACTATATCGAATCGGTAGAGAAGCCGACTTGCACTACGGAAGGGTATTTGCAATATGATTGTATTCAATGCGGCAATACCTATACAAATTATTCCATAGAGGAAACGGGACACTATTATGTTGCGTCCACGACAGTAGCAACCTGTACGAGCGGTGGATACACTATTTATACTTGTACAAGGTGCGGCGACAACTATACCGACAACTACACAAATCCGCTCGGTCATAACTATGAAGCAACATACTATCCCGCGACTTGTACGGACTTCGGCAAAACGGTGTTTACTTGTCAAGTGTGCGGTAGCGGTTATCACGAAACAGACGGAACATACCCGACGGGACACAATTATAATAACACGGTAGTAACTGCGCCGACTTGTACTACGGACGGACTACGCAGAAGCACTTGCGAGAGTTGCGGTCATACTTTTGATACAAAAATCTCTGCCAACGGGCATAATTATAATATAACGGAATCTTCTTCGGCAAAAGGAAAAGTAACGAGAACGTACACTTGTACGGTTTGTCATCATAGCTATAAGCAAGAGCTTGGCGATCAGTACGAAGAAGTTACCAACTACGTTGAGTATCTGTTTGAACAGTATGAGCCGTATATGTGGTGGGTGCTATTAGCTTCGGCAGGGGTTTGGAGTATTGTTATCGGCGTTATGATTGCCATAGCCCACAAGAACGAGGAGAAAGAAAAAGCGAAGAAAATGATTATAAACTACGTCATCGGCTTGGTTGTAATAGCGGTAATCGTCGTTGCGTGTCCGTTCCTTATTCGCGGTATAGCGGCACTTGTAACGTAAAAGAATATCGGTAGGTTGCGCTCGGCAACGGGCGCAACGCACACCGATAAAATTTTTTGACGATTCGCCGAGAAATTTGCGCGAAACCTATTGACAAAAGAAACGAACAAGACTATAATAATTATACCGTCGTATTGATACGACGAGAATATAAACCGCAGGAGGTTATTATGAACAAGGCGGAAATTTTGAGAAAGGCGCAGAGCGACGAGGGTATGACCGTTGCGGAAATCAAGGCGTACCAAATGATGGTAGAGCAGAAACCGCAGGTGTATGGTAAGTGGGGAACGCTGAAATTGCAATACCTTAAAGATAATGGTATTGATTGGACTATCGCCAATCTTCCCGAATACTTGCACGGTATTGATAGGCAAGCAGACCGTATGTATGAAACGATATACGCGAAGTTGTCGGCATCGCCGCAGTACAAAAAGACGGGCGACTTTATGAAAGACTTGCAAATCGAAACGGAGATCAAAAACCGAATTGACGAGGAAATCTTGAACGAGCTTATTTATATTTAGGGGTGAGCAAATGAAAAGAATTGCAATTTATATTCATCACGCACGAAGTGGTGAATGGGAAATGTGGCAACCGAAAATGTTGCAAGACTATGTTTGTAAACAAGGTGGAACAGTTGTTGGTAGCTATATTGAAATTGGTTATGTTGGACAAAACAGGCTTCGCCCCAATTTGGAACGACTTTTAATAGAATGTGAGAGTGGTAATGTTGATGAGGTGCTTATCTTAAATGTAAGCCATTTATCGCGTAATACTTATGAATTTATTAAAATTTATGAAAGACTTAAAAAATGTAATGTCTGTTTGTCAGTAATGCAACTTGGAACAAGTAAAAATGTGGACGAAACTATGACATTATTAAAGGCGGTGAGTTATGGAACGTAAAGAAAGTACACCCGAAAGAGAAAGAAAACGCACTTATGAAGAAAAGCATAAGGACGAGCGGAAAGCGAAATGCAAAGTTTGGGGAACAAGTATTGACCGTAAACTTGCGGATGAAATCGACGTGTTTTTAATCAAGCACAAACTTACGAAAGTCGCTGTTATAGCGGCAGGCTTTCAAGCATTATTGGAACAATATGAGCCGAAAGGCGATTAGCTTTTCGGAATAGCGGAACAGCCGCTAATTATATCGTGATGCCAAGCGCATAGACACGGAGTACACCATTGAAAGGTGAAGCGTATGTGTCTATGCCGCCTACGCTTCGTCTGTCAATACAAGGAGTATTTTACGGAAAGCGTAGAGGAGAAACAAATTGACAATAAATTTGTCGCTTATAGATTGTTGGAGATTTTATTCAAGGAAGGCTTGATAAATTTTGCAACCTATACCAAAATTGAAGCTGAAAGGAAGTCTTATACAGAATCAAAGTATAACAAAAGTGGCACATAGGAGTTATTATGGATTTCAGACAAAATGTAAACAGAGTGGTTATGCCGACTAATGTAAATACTGATAGATTTAGACCACGCACTATGGTATTTTACGGTAGAGTATCTACTGAACACGAAGCGCAATTATCGGCACTTGAAAATCAACTGCAATGGTATGACGATCAAGCGAAATATCATCCTAATTGGACGGTTTTGCGTAAATATATTGACGAGGGTATTACAGGTACGCAAGCTAAAAAGCGTCCTGCATTTATGGAGATGATTGCCGACGCTAAGCAAGGGAAATTTGACTTGATTGTAACAAGAGAAGTGTGTCGTTTTGCGAGGAATACGGTTGACACTCTTGTAACGACACGAGAACTGAAAGAATATGGTGTTGAAGTTTTCTTTGTGGAAGATAATATTTGGACAATGGATGGTGATGGAGAATTAAGGCTTTCTCTTATGGCTACACTTGCCCAAGAGGAAAGTCGTAAGACATCCGAGCGTGTTCGCGCAGGACAGAAAATAAGCCGCGACAACGGTGTGCTTTATGGGAACGGTAATATTATCGGATATGACCGTGATAAGGCGAAAGGCACTTATGTGATTAACTCTGAACAAGCAGAAACCGTAAGAATAATTTTCGACCTTTATTCAAAAGGTTATGGCGAGAAAAAAATAACTACTGAACTTTGTCGCCTTCAAAGAAAAGACGGAGTAGGGAAAGTTAGTTGGTCGTGTTCAAAGATTAGCCGTATTCTTCGCAATGCAACTTACAAAGGCTACAAGGTTTATCTGAAATCTTTTTGCAATAACTATCTTGACCAAAAGAGAATAAAAAATTTGGATGAAGATTCCTATCTATATATAAAGGGCGATTTTGAGCCTATCGTTTCAGAGGAGTTATGGGATTATTGTAGAGATTTGCGTAAATCAAGAACGCAAACGTGGACGTTGAAAAGCGGAAAAACAAAGGGGCTTGGGGTAAAGCCAACTGATGATGTCTTTCTGCATAAATTACGTTGCTCTTGTGGCGCAAAATTAAGAAAGAATAGATGGCATCAAAGAAAGGACGGTTCGTGGTCTTATGGATATAGGTGCTATCGAGCAATCAATAATGGCAGCAAAGCGTTCAGAGAGCAAAACGGTTTAGATACAGAAGGCTACTGCAACGGTCCAATGATATGCGATTGGAAATTTGATATTATGGCGGTAACTCTTTTTAATCGTTTATGGAAAGAAAGGGGAGAAGCGATTATAGAAGCATATAACATATTCAATAGGAATTATGTAGATGAGAGTTCAGTATCAAAGGAAGAAATTGCAGGTATTGAGGGCAAACTCGAAAGAGCAAAAAATAGGTTGAGCAATCTTATTTGTATGAGAGCTGACGGAGAAATAAGTAAAGATGAGTATTCAGAAATGAAATCCCGTTGTGAAGCCGATATCGAAAAGTTTCAAAAAGAATTGACTTCCATAACCAAAAGTGATACTATAGAAACACGCAAAGTAATTGATATAGATAAGATTAAAGCGCGGTTGCAACAGCTTACGGCTTATAACGAAGGTAAAGTTCCTTCCGAAATTATAGAAGCGTTTGTTGCGGCAATCATACCCGAAGATGACGGTAAACATTTCAGTTGGTACTTGACTCTTGATGATGATGAGTATCATCAATCGTTCTGTACATTAGAGGGTAGGAAGAATACGTTAAGACTTGATGTGCAAACAGTTGAAGACGAGGATGGTGCGTTGCCGACTTTTTTTCACAATCAGTACTTCGCGGAAGCGGAAAAATTGGGTAAAAACCCCTTTCAACGTGGAGTACTGCACAAGCGAATATAAAGAACCCGAGAAAGTAATTTAGCAGCGGGGAAAGCGTAACGCCGGCAGTAAAAGCTTAAAAAAAAGCGGTAAAGAAAGTGGCGTTTTCGCTTAAATGCTGCGGCTCAGGCTAACATTAAGAACCCGAGAAAGTAATTATAATAAGCGTATTGCCCGAGTGTTTCCTCGGGCAATATAATATTAACGATAATAAAGTCTATCACAATATGTATCGTTTTTGCGGGTAGCGCTTTGTTGCGAATAATAGAAAAAGGGGGACGGCGCGGCCTCCTTTTTTTCGTCGTTGTAAAATTAATTGCAAAATCGCGCTAATAGTGATAAGATAATTATCGTAAAAATATTATGTTCCGAGGGCGTTTTATGTATAAAATCGTCAGAAGAAAAAACCTTAATCCTACGGTTACGCAAATGGAAATAGAAGCTCCTCTCGTAGCTAAAAAAGCGAAAGCGGGGCAATTTATAATTTTGCGCGCCGACGGTGACGGAGAAAGGATTCCGCTGACGGTTGCGGGCGCGAACGCGAAAGAGGGTACGGTTAAAATCATCTTTCAGATTGTCGGAGCGACGACCGAAAAATTAAACGCAAAAAATGCGGGGGAGTTTATATCCGACTTCGTAGGACCTTTGGGTAAGCCCACGCACATAGACGGACTTAAAAAAGTATGCGTTATAGGCGGCGGCGTGGGGTGCGCAATAGCTATGCCCGTTGCCCAAGCTTTGCACGCGCAAGGCACCGAAGTTACAAGTATAGTAGGTTTCCGAAACAAAGACTTATTGATTTTAGAGGACGAGTTTAAAGCGTGTTCGTCAAAGCTCGAAGTGATGACGGACGACGGCTCTTACGGGCGGCACGGCAACGTAACTATGCCATTGAAGGAGATGCTTGAAGCGGGTGAAAAATTCGATGAGATTATTGCCATAGGTCCGCTTGTTATGATGAAGTTCGTCACGCTTACGGCAAAGCCCTACGGCGTGCCCGTAACCGTTTCAATGAACCCGATAATGATAGACGGCACGGGAATGTGCGGCGGTTGCAGACTTACCTTGAACCGCGACGGAAAAAAGATAACCGAGTTCGCGTGCGTTGACGGACCCGATTTCAACGGCTACGAAGTAGACTTTGACGAGGCAATGTCGCGCGGCAGAGCGTACTTCGATTTCGAGCGCAAGGCGCACGAAAAGGCTTGTAACCTTTTAAAGAAGGGGGGCAACGAATAATGGTCGAACCGAAAAAGAACATAATGCCCGTGCAACCGCCCGAAGCAAGGGCGAAAAACTTTAACGAGGTTGCGCTCGGCTATTCGGAAGAGGTTGCCGTTGCGGAGGCGGCAAGGTGCTTAAACTGCAAAAATCAGCCGTGCGTTTCGGGCTGTCCCGTTAATATCCGTATTCCCGAATTTATTCAAAAAATCAAGACGCGGGACTTCGAGGGCGCGTACGGAGTCTTGTCCGAAACTTCGTCCCTTCCCGCGGTGTGCGGTAGGGTTTGCCCTCAAGAAACTCAGTGCGAAAGCAAGTGCACCCTCGGTATCAAGTTCGAGCCGGTCGGCATAGGCAGACTTGAACGCTTTGCGGCGGATTGGCACAACTCCCACTCGCAAAAAGCGCCCGCGGCAAAACAGTGCAACGGGCATAAAGTCGCAGTTGTCGGCTCCGGTCCATCGGGCTTGACTTGCGCGGGCGACCTTGCCAAAAAGGGGTATAAGGTTATAGTTTTCGAAGCCTTGCACACGGCGGGCGGCGTTCTTGTCTACGGAATTCCCGAGTTTAGATTACCCAAAACCATAGTTGCGAAAGAGGTTGACACGCTTAAACAGCTTGGCGTAGACTTCCAAACCAATGTAGTGATAGGTAAAACCTTGACCGTAGACGAGCTGTTCGAGGACGGTTTCGAGGCGGTGTTTATCGGGTCGGGCGCGGGGCTGCCCAACTTTATGGGTATAGCGGGCGAAGCGTTGAAGGGCGTGTATTCCGCAAACGAGTTTTTGACCCGAAGCAATCTTATGAACGCTTACAAGGACAACTCTGACACCCCGATAATGAAAAATTGTCGTTTTGCGGTTGTCGGCGGCGGCAACGTTGCAATGGACGCGGCGCGCACGGCTTTAAGGTTGGGCGCGCAAAAGGTTTATATAGTTTACCGCCGTTCGATGGCGGAGCTGCCCGCAAGAAAGGAAGAGGTAGAGCACGCCGAAGAAGAGGGCATTGAATTTAAAATTCTATGCAACCCCGTAGAAATTCTCGGCGACTTAAACAGCGGTTTCGTTACGGGCGTTAAGTGCATAAAAATGGAGCTTGGCGAGCCGGACGCTAAGGGTAGGCGCAGACCCGTGCCCGTCGAGGGCTCGGAGTTCGTTTTGGACGTAGACTGCGTGATTATGGCGATAGGCACTTCGCCAAACCCCCTTATAAAGGACACGACAAATGGTTTGGAGGTTAATGCCCGCGGCGGAATTATAGTGAACGAGAGCGGACTGACCTCGCGCAAGGGCGTGTTTGCCGGCGGCGACGCGGTGACGGGAGCCGCCACGGTTATTTCGGCTATGGGCGCGGGAAAGACGGCTGCAAAAGCTATCGACGAGTATATTTTAAATAAATAAAGCTGCCCCGCAAGCAATACGCTTGCGGGCGCTTTTTTGTTTGCTGATTTTAGCTTGAACGCGGCATATATGGGGGGCAATTACAAAAAATTGCTTGTGAAAATTTTTCAAATCTATTGCGCGGGCTATTTAAAGGTGCTATAATTTTTTATGTGGATAAAACTTTTTTCCGTCTGCGCCGATATTTAATAAAGCGCAGATACAAGGTCAAAAGAATACACAAATCTTGGGTAGGGTTCGGAACGGGGCTTAAAGCCGTTCTAAGCGACCTTTTTATAGTAGCGCAATTAAGCTTTTTGGTCATACTGTACGGTATTGCTTGCCGCTATGTGCCTTTCTTTTTTTACGTTTGTTTGGGGCTTACCGTGCTTACGGTTGCATATGTGCTGATATGCGAACACGATATTCAATCAAAAATAAGTTGGACGCTTTTGTTGGTTTTGTCGTGCGGGCTTGGTTTTTTTATCTACGTGTTGTCGCGGAAGTCGGTCTGTTACGGCATAAAACGGCACAAATTTTCAAAAATTAAAAAGAAAACCGAGCCTTTTGTCGGAACTTTCAAGGCGCAAAACTTTCCGCAAGAGGTGCGCGGCGATTTAGATTATATTTACCGCTCGAGTGGGTTTATTCCCTATCAAGACACCGATTTAAAGTATTATCCCTACGCGAAAGCGGCAATGGACAATATTATCGTCCGCATCGACGCGGCGGAAAAATTCGTGTTTTTGGAGTTTTTTATCCTTGCCGACGGGGTGTTTTTGGATAGGCTTATTTCCGTTTTTAGGCGCAAGGTTGCCGAGGGCGTTGAAATAAGAATGATGTATGACGACGTGGGTTCTGCCGGCGTGCTTTCTTCTTCGGCAAAGAAGAGGATAAAGTTGACGGGCGTAAAGTTAAAGACGTTTTCGCGGCTGTGTTCGCCGTTTTATTTCGGGCTGAACTACCGCGACCACAGAAAAATCGTAGTAGTGGACGGCAAGACGGGCTTTGTCGGCGGGTTTAACCTTATCGACGACTGCGCAAATCAGCGTAGAATGGAGGGTATTTGGAAGGACTGCGGTTTGCGCCTTGACGGGGCGGCGGTGGACGGGCTTTCGCTTGCGTTTATGCGGCAGTGGCAATTTGCAACGCACGAAAAGCTTGATTTTGCCAAATACCTTGACAAGTACGAACACGCTTTTAACAAGTCCACGGTTGTTCCGTATGCGGGCGGTCCCGAAATTAAGGAGCCGTTGTGCCGCGGAGTTTATTTAAAGCTAATCGAGGGCGCAAAGCAAAAGCTTTACATAATGTCGCCCTACCTCGTGCCCGACAGCGAATTTTTTAAGGCTATCAAGGAAAAAGCGCGCGCGGGAGTGGACGTAAGGGTTGTTTTGCCGGGCGTGCCCGATTACAGATACTTGTACCGCGTAACCCAATCGTTTGCGCGCAAACTTATCAAGCGCGGCGTTAAGGTTTACTATTCGAGCGGCGAGTTCGTCCACAGCAAGGTTATGCTTACCGAACGCTGTGCCGCCGTCGGCTCGGTCAATATCGATATGCGCGCGTTTTATCAAGAGTTCGACAACGGAGTTTATTTCGACGATAAAAAAGCTATGGCGGATATCGAAAAGGATTTTGAAGAAGTATTTGCCCGCGGCGGACTTACGGAAGGCACAAAGCAGCATTGGTACAGCGCCGTAATTGCGGCATTTTTGCGGCTGTTATCGCCGTTAATGTGAATAAAACAATAAAGCCCGCGCGGCGAACGCCGCGCGGGCTTTTATTGTCGATACTTGTTTGTCTTTACTCAATTACAATCACTTGGTCAAGCCGAACGCATAGATTGATTTGAAACAAAGCTCGCGTTAATTTTCGCAATTAAGATACTCGGTCAAGCGGAACGCTTGTTATTTGGGCTGTTTGCCGATATAAGCAAGGATACCGCCGTCAACGTAAAGTATATGTCCGTTAACTGCATTGGACGCGTCGGAAGCAAGGAACACTGCGGGACCCGAAAGCTCGTCCGCTTCAAGCCATCTGCCCGCGGGCGTCTTTGCAATTATAAAGCTGTCGAAGGGGTGACGGCTGCCGTCGGGCTGTTTTTCACGAAGGGGAGCGGTCTGCGGAGTTGCAATATATCCGGGGCCTATGCCGTTGCACTGAATGTTGTATTCGCCGTATTCCGAGCAAATATTCTTCGTCAGCATTTTCAAACCGCCTTTTGCCGCCGCATATGCGGAAACTGTTTCTCTGCCAAGCTCCGACATCATCGAGCAGATGTTTATAATCTTGCCGTGACCCTTTTTAATCATCGAAGGAATAACCGCCTTGGACATAATAAACGGTCCGTTAAGGTCTATATCGATAACTTGTCTGAACTGCGCCGCAGTCATTTCCGTCATGGGGATACGTTTGATTATGCCGGCGTTGTTTACAAGTATATCGATTACGCCGACTTCCTTTTCAATCTTTTTAACCATTGCGTTAACGCCGTCCTCATCGGTGACGTCGCACACATAGCCGTGCGCCTTAACGCCCTCGGCTTTATACGCGGCAATACCCTTGTCCACAAGCTCTTGATTTATATCGTTGAAAACTATCGTAGCGCCCGCCTTGGCAAAGCCCATTGCAATCGCAAAGCCGATACCGTACGACGCGCCCGTTACAAGCGCGATTTTTCCGTCAAGTCTGAAATCTTTCATTTCCATTAATAATTAATCTCCCTTAAATTATCATTAAAGCCATTATAACACTTTTAATTTGTTTTGTACAGTGGGAAAAGGAAAATTTTTCCATTTGAATTATTCTCTAAAATTTTATCGATAATACTTTAAATTAAATAAATTGTTTAAAAGCCCGACGGCGTGTTCCTCGCCGTCGGGCTTTTTAACCGCTTTGATTTTATTTACGTTTGCGGCGCATACTATCGGTATGGAGCATTACGAAAAGATTTACGTCGCCATGGTGCTGAACGTTGACGCGGACGGCAAGATGAAGCCCGTTGAGATAGAGTGGATAAACGGTCGCCGTTACGGAATTTCTAAAATATTAGAGCAAAAGAACGCCCCGCCTCGTCATGTCGGAAGCGGTATGACGGTGAGATATAGAATTTTGGTGCACGGGCGCGAGCGCGAACTGTACCACGAACAATTTACAAACCGTTGGTTTATGGAAAAGCTTATAAATTAATCGCCCGCCGCCGCGCAAAAGTTGAATTGTTTACCAAAAGAGCACATCTTTGTACCAATCCCAATATTCTTTAATATAATTCCAAGTATTATCCCCGTGCACGGAGTAAAGACAACAAAATTCGATTGCTAATATCGTAAGATATATCACTACGCCGATTATTATATACTTTAAAATCTTTTTTATCATCAGTCACCCTTGCATAGGTCAATAAGCACGATATCTTTGCTTTCTTTTTTAGCGTAGTTAACCGTGTACCACGTTCCGCCTTTTTTAATACCGTTGATTACCGCAATTACAAGCTCGCATTTATCAACCATATAGCGGTTGCGCTTTAACATACATTCGGGAGAGTACCGCTCCGAAACAAGGTTGACGGTATCCGCACATTTTAAAATACTTTCATAACGCAATACGTCTATATCTTTCCAATTCAAGGTTTGATTTGGGCAAGGGATAGCGCACTCTAACGTAATGTGGAAATCATTCCTCAGTTTTAACACAATTTCCGCAAAGTCCAAATCAACGCCCAAAGCCATACCCGAAATAAAGTTTGTTATCCCGTACTCGGTGATAGTAAGCTTTATTTTTTCTTCAAGCGTCTTTAAATAGCGGTCGTTCTTTTGCTTGTCAATACCGTACTTAAAGGGAAAGCCTTTCGGGCGGTGCCCCGTACAACAACAATTTTTCATATTTATTACCCCCTAATACTACCGTACTAATACATTGTAACAAGTAATAGTTTGCGTGTCAACCATAATAAAATATTAGTGTTAGCACATAATATACGGGGAAATAAAATATGACTGTTCAAGAACGGATTATTGAGCTTTTGGGAAAGAGGGGCTGGACGAAATATAAGTTGGCGCAAGAAACGGGTTTATATAAAACTACGGTCTATGATTGGTTCAACGACAAGGGCTATACTCCCGATAGAAAATCAATAGAATTGATTTGCGCCGCTATGAATATTTCATTGGTTGAATTTTACAGTGGCATAGACGAAGGCGAACTTGACGGGGAGCAAACGCTTTTGTTGCAGTTGTTTGCAAAAGTTCCCGACCGCAAAAAGAAATTAGTGTTTGATTTATTAAGTAATTTGATAGATGAAAAATAAAAAGTAGGAAGTATCATATTCCTACTTTTTTACTGTTCGTTACAAACTGAAACTATACAACGAAAAAAGGACGGGTAAGGGTGTGTTCGATAGGGATTAAAAAGCAAGGAAAGATAATTATTGCTCCCCTTGCTTTTTTATTATTATTTTGATATAATGTAACTACGATAAACAGTAATTTAGCGGAGAATAATTTTAGAAATGCGCGAAAAGAAATTTCCTAAATCAACTTTGGCATTTGCAATCTTATGTGCAATATATATTTTAGCGTATGTAATTTTTTTCGTTACTTATGCGCAAGCTCACCGTTCAGACCGCATTGTAATGGCAGTAATTGTGGCGGGCGGACTTGTTTTAGTTATGGCAATAGTCGTTTTTGTAAGAAATATTAAGTATTGTTTAACTTATCAGAAATACAATAAAGTTATGCAGTACGGAACCGACATTGAATGTACGCTTTTTGACTTTAAACAAATTAAGTATAACAATAAAAAATGGAATACCAAATTTGCGCTCGTTTTACATTACTTTTATAACGGTGTAGAAAGAAGTTACACAACAGGTTATGACTTTTATGAAGCTGAATACGAATATTTGAAAGGGCTTAAAGATATAAAATGTCGCATTCTCAACGATACACTGTTTGTTACTGAAACAATTCCCGAAAAGATATACAAAGATTTAACAACATACGGAAAAATTGAATCGAAATTTGTGCGCATATTCATTAAAGTTTGGTATGTTATAGGTGCTGTTAGTGTAGCATTTGTGTTGGGCGGTATTGCGCTAACTATTGCTATGACTAATAACTTATATTTAATTATTGGCGTTGCAAGTTGTTTCGGCGTAAATCTACTTTGCGGCATAGTATATGCTGTTTGTTTCTTTTCTGGGAAAGCATAAATTTCAATTTATCGTCCTAAACTTAAAAAAGTATAGCCCACTATACTTCGTTCACGAAGTTAGTGGGCTATTTGTTTTTCCACAATGAAGTCCCTATAACAGATACCCCTAAACCGTCCTTTTTCGTGGTGCAGCTTCAGGGAATTTGCGCTATATTATAAGAACTTTTTATAATAAGGTGCGCAAAGCTTCGGCAACTTTGTTGTCTCGCGCGAACGAGGGCTCGAGCCCCGTAAAGGCGCACAAAAAAAGACACAGTTTAATCTGTGTCTTTTTTCGTGGTGCACCTTCAGGGACTCGAACCCTGGGCCCACTGATTAAGAGTCAGTTGCTCTACCAACTGAGCTAAAGGTGCATATATTGCCGCGTGTGCGGCGTTTTTAGTGGTGGTCCATCCGAGACTCGAACCCGGGACACCTTGATTAAAAGTCAAGTGCTCTGCCAACTGAGCTAATGGGCCAAAATGGCTGGGGTGGCAGGATTTGAACCTACGAATGCGGGAATCAAAATCCCGTGCCTTACCGCTTGGCGACACCCCAACGCAGTTAAATTAATATGGGGCGGGCGACAAGTTTCGAACTTGCTACCTCCAGAGCCACAATCTGGCGCTCTACCGATTGAGCTACGCCCGCCATATATTTGGTGCGCCCGGAGAGACTCGAACCCCCGACACACGGCTTAGAAGGCCGTTGCTCTATCCTGCTGAGCTACGGGCGCATAAGCATTCTGTTGCGCGCAAAAAAACATTTGGAGCGGGTGATGGGAATCGGACCCACGCAACCAGCTTGGAAGGCTAGTGTTCTACCATTGAACTACACCCGCACAGAACAAGCGAATTGCAGTCCGCTACAACTCAATGCTAAAAAATTATAACAAATTGGTTTTTTGCTGTCAACTCATTTTAAAAGGGTTTTGGTACAAATTTACAAAGTAAAAATATTATGAATAAGCCCGCCGAGCGTTCCTTGCGCTCGGCGGGCTTTCAACCATTTTCTAATTGTTTTTATCGTTATTTTTCTTCTTGCGTTTGTCCGAGGTGCCTATATAAATAAGATAACCGGCGGCAATGGCGATTAAAAGAAGTACTATAAGCACCAAAACAACGGGTTTTACCAAATCTTCGGTGGTGGCGTCGGGGTCGGGCGTGGCGGTGGGAGGCTCTTCATTGAAAATGTAAGTGGAAACAAGTCCGTGCCGTACAAAGCCGCGTATAGAAGTTTCCTCGTCTACCTTGTATTCCACATAGTAGAAATCGCCGTCAAGCTCGGGGCGGTCAACCTTTTTGTATTCCTTTAAAATTTTAACGCTGCCCGACACGATAGTGTCTTCGCCGCTCGAAGTTTTTATGCGCATACCCGCGCTTTCGAAGGGCGCCGAATATATGTATCCCGCCGTGGCGGTGCCGTTTTTATCCAAATCATCGGGCGGATAAACCGTAGTAAAAGGGGCGTTGTCGGGGTGAATGAGATAGCTTTTTCCGTTCACCGCTATAATCGAAATACCCTCCTCGCCGTCCGTTTCCGTGTAGAGAAGCAGAGCGGTAGGCTCGTTTGCGGCGCTGACTTGTACGGTGTCGCCGACAGTGAAGGTAGAAGAGTTTTTCTTTAACGCGTCTAAATCGACTTCGGTCATATACCCGCTTTTAAGGCTGACGAATTGTAAGTCGTGCGTTGCCGAAGAGGTTAGCGCGTCATACGCATTGCCTACGGCGATATTCTCCGTCAAGTCGAAATTTTCCACTTTAACTTCGTCGGTTTCGGCGCCGTTTAAAGTGCAAAGCACTTGCTTGTTGTCGTCGGCGGTGCGTACCGCATAAACGTTGTTACCGTATTGCTTTAAGTTGGATAAGCCTTCAAGGCGAATATCGTCGTGATTTTCCAATACATAGATTACGTCGCCGTCGTAGTGATAGTAAAAATCGCCTTGCGTGATTTTATCGGTCTTGACGGTCGAAACAAAGTCCTCTATTTCGGGGTTGTCCGCTTTGTTGAAGTTTTCAAGCGCGTAAATACAGTCGTCGTCCGTTTTGTAATAAAACTCCTCGCCCTCGAAGTAGAGGTCGGTTATAGTCTTTCTGCTGTTTTTGTATGTGACGACGCGTTCGTTTCCGTATTCGGAAATTTCGTTGTTTTCCAAAAACAAATATTTGCCGCCGCCCGCAGCGTAGTCGGTCAAATTATCGAAAGAGGGGGTTATCACAAAATCTTTGGGATAAAACCGCCCCGCCGCGATATCTTCGCCCGCGTCGCCCGTTTCCGCAAAGGCTGCCGAGCCGCCTAAACAGAAGGCGCATACCGCTGCGCAAAATGAAGTTGTGAAGCATAAAAATTTTTTCACGGTTGAATTATATCACACTTATTAAAAATTTGTAAAGTAATTAACAGTCTTTTGTTCGCCCGCGGCGGCGCGTTAAAGGCGCCGCCGCGGGCTATTCAAGGAGGGAAATGAGCAAAAGTTACTAATAATTTTCAAAAAAACTTTATTTTATTTTTTAATTATGCGTTTTTTGGCAAGTTTAAGGGGTTAAAATACCAATGAAAAACAAACAAATGTTTTGTTTAAATCGAGGTTCGAGTGAAAAGCAAACAGATAATAAGGTTTTACTTCTCGGCGGACAATATCAACAAAGCTTTAGATAACCTTATTATGGATAAGGCTTTGAAGTCCGCTGCTTTCGGGAAGAGCTGCGAATACTATGCCGAGCGAATTTTGGCGCTGATAGACGCAAAAAGGGAATTGTCACGCTTGTGGCGGTATATAGATACGGTCATATCTTCGATGACCGTGCAAGAGAGGGCGGTGCTGAGATTTTACGGCGGGTTGAGGGTGGGGCTTTCGTGGTTGACGAAAGCGCGGGTGAAAGAGGTCAAGCGCGTTACCGTAAAATTTACGCGGCGTGCACGGCGAATAGAAAACTTTAACGAGGGGGTGCGGCTTGTAAAAGAGTATTACTGCCTTATGTAATCAACCGTCGCCTTTCGGGGGAAGTTTAGGGCGCTTGCCCGCAAAATACAAAACCGCAACCGCAACCGCCGCAATTACCGTTATTACCACGGCGGTAATCAACGTTGCGTTGACGGAGCTTTGCCGGGTTACGTCGGGCGAAACGGTCGGTTGGGGAATATCGTTAGTGGGGTAATCCGTTACCGAGTTCGACACATAACCGAAATTCCCGTCATAATACACATACGCCATATCCGACGCGTTTACCGAGCCGTTGCCGTAAAAAGCAACCGTAAGCGTGACTTTGAACGGCTCTATCTGCGAACTGCCTTTTTTTGCGTAAAAATCCACGGCATAGGTGTAGTTTAGATACTCGTGTTCAAGCGGTTCCGCAATGGGCGTAAGGGCGCTTTTAAGGCAATAACCGCGCACAGACTTATACGCGCCTTCGTCTTTGGCATAGCGGCAGTAATACCATTCGCCGTCGTCTTGTAAAATTTCCACGCAGTAGGTGTTGGGTATGGCGAAAAGCGCCGTGGAAATATCCTTTTCCTCGCAGAAATATGCCCCGTCCAAAGCGTAGGCGTAGCGGAAAGTTTCCCCCTTAGCCGTGAAAGGGGAGGCAAACGATAAGCATATTAAGGCTGCAAGCGCGGTGATAAGCGTGACCTTTAAATACTTCATACCGGCAACATTATACGGCAGTTTTAAACGCAAATTAAGGGGGATTTTGGCAAATTAAGTCTTATGCAAAGGGAAGATATTTTAAAACGGATTGCGGAAATAGATACGGAGCTTAAAAAACGTAGGAAAAACGATAGGCTTGCCAACTATAATAAGGGCGCAAAAAGGCATAAAAAACAAATTGCTTTTCATAAGTGCAAAAAGCGCAACCGTTGGGTTTTCGGCGGCAACCGCTCGGGGAAAACCGAGTGCGGAGCCGTTGAGTGCCTTTGGATGCTTAGGGGCGTTCACCCGTACCGAAAGAACAGAAAGGACGTATTCGGTTGGGCGGTTTCACTATCCCAACAAGTTCAGCGCGACGTTGCGCAAGCGAAAATATTAAGCTATCTTCCCAAAAGCTGGATTGCCGATATAACTATGCTTTCGGGGCGCAAGGATAACCCGGCGGGCGGCGTTATAGACCAAATAAAAATAAAGAACGCGTTCGGCGGTATTTCCACCTTGGGCTTTAAAAGCTGCGACCAAGGGCGGGAGAAGTTTCAAGGCAGCTCGCTCGACTTCGTTTGGTTCGACGAGGAGCCGCCGCGGGATATCTACGAAGAGTGTTTAATGCGCGTTATGGATAAACGGGGCGATATTTTCGGCACTATGACGCCGCTTAAAGGCAGAACTTTCATCTATAACGAAATTTACTTGAACCACCGCAAAAACCCCGAAATTTGGCACGAATTTATGACGTGGGAGGACAACCCGTACCTTTCCAAAAAGGAGGCGGGACTGTTGGAAATCGCGCTTGACGCGACCTCTCTCGATGCGCGCAAATACGGAAAATTTTCAGAGGGCGCGGGGCTTGTATACCCCGAGTTCGACGAAAGCGTGCACGTCGTCGAGCCATTTAAAATTCCCCCCGAATGGCAAGAGAATATCTCAATCGACCCCGGGCTTCACAACCCGCTTTCGGCGCATTGGTATTGCGTGGATTGGGACGGAAACATTTACGTCGTTGCCGAGCACTTCGCAAGCGGGAAAGACATCGACTTTCACGCCGACGCTATCAAGACGATAAGCGCAAAGCTCGGTTGGAAAACGGACGGGCGTGGAAGAATTTGCGCCCTTATCGACAGCGCGGCAAATCAGAGTACGCTTGCCTCATCCAAAAGCGTTGCCGAGCTTTTTTGCGAACGCGGCATTATGGTCAACCCGAAAGTGAACAAGGACGTTTTTGCGGGCATTGCGCGGGTGAAGTCGTTTTTAAAACAAGGAAACGGCGAGGCGAACTTGTATATCTTTAAAAACTGCACAAATATGATTGAGGAGTTCAAATCGTACTTTTGGGCGAACGGCGACGCGCCCGTAAAAAAGGACGACCACTGTATGGACGAGTTGAGATATTTCGTTATGACGCGCCCCAAGCCCGCTACTAAAACCGAGGAAGTTTCGCCCGTTTTGCAAGATAAATTAAGGCGAATACGCACATTGCGACGGGATAGAAGAAAGTTTTAAGGAGGGTAGGAAAATTCGTAAAGAGGAAAAGGTTAAAAACGCGCTTATAAAGTGCGCGACGGGGCTTTCCACAAGCGAGGTGGTGGAAGAGTTTACCTTGGAAGACGGGGAGTTGAAGCTTGTCAAAAAAAAGGTGACTAAGCGGGAAATTCCGCCCGACATAAAGGCGGTTAAGCTGCTTTTGGAAGAGCGTGGAGAGGCGACCGACGAGGAGCTTGAAGAGGAAAAGCGCAAGCTTTTAAACTTGTTAAACGAGCAAAATTAATAAGGAGAGAATATGGAAAACGGAAATTTATCGCCCGAAGAAAGACTTGCGGGCGAGGTGGAAAACGATTTTTTAAGGCGGCAGCAAGAACGCAAAAGCTTGGAGCGGCGCTGGCAACTGAATATGAACTTTGTCGGCGGCAACCAATACTGTGACTTTGACGCTAAGGGAGAAATTTCGGAAGAGGGCAAGGACTATTTTTGGCAGCAAAGGTTGGCGTTCAACCATATTGCGCCCATTATCGATACAAGGCTTTCAAAGCTGTCTTACATACGCCCCGCGCTGACCGTGCGCGCGGCAAGCGACGAGGAGAGCGACAGACACTCTGCCGAACTTGCCTCGGCGATACTTTCCGCCGTGCACGACAGTTGTGATTTGGACGAGGTTATGAACCGCGTCACATTGTGGGCAGAGATATGCGGAACGGCCTTTTATAAGGTGGTTTGGAATTCGGAAACGGGCAACGCGGTGGGCGTAACGGACGACGGCAAAGCCTTGCGCGAGGGTAACGCAGAGGTGGCTGCGGTATCTCCGTTCGAAATTTATCCATATTCGTTGTCCGTGGAAAACCTTGAAGAACAGCCGAGTATAGTCCACGCAAAAGCGTTGCCCGTAGAGGAAATTTACAGTATGTACGGCGTGCGTTTGGAGGGCAAAGACATAAAGGATTTCGTAACTGCGCCAATAGTGCAAAATTTTGATTGCCCCACGAATATGCCGCAAATAACGGGCGTAAAGCACGGATATGAGCTTGTATTGGAGCGCTATATACGCCCAAATGCGGAGTATCCCGAGGGCAGACTTACGGTGGTTGCGGGCGGCGAGGTTTTGTTCGACGGCGAACTGCCGTATAAAAACGGCGATGACGGGGCAAGGGGCTATCCCTTCGTCAAGCAAGTTTCAACGCCCGTTGCGGGCAGTTTTTTCGGAGCGAGCGTGGTTGAAAGGTTAATACCCTTGCAACGCGCGTACAATGCGGTAAAATGCCGCAAGCACGAATTTTTAAACCGCATAGCGATGGGAGTTGTTGCGGTCGAGGACGGTTCGGTAGACGCGGACGAGCTTGCCGAGGACGGACTGATGCCGGGCAAAGTAATTGCGTACAGACAAGGCGGCAAGCCGCCCGAGATGCTGACTTTGGGCAGTGTCCCCGCGGAGTTCGGCGAAGAAGAAAAAAATATTTTAAGCGAGTTTGCCAAGGTCGCGGGCACGGGTAATCTTTCGGACAACGCGACAAGTTTTGCGGGCATAACCTCGGCAACGGGGCTGCAACTTATAATCGAGCAAGACGACCAAAGGCTGAACCTAACATACAACTATATGAAGCGCGCCGTCAAGATGATTGGGCGGCACATATTGCGGCTTTATAGGCAGTTTGCTTCCGACGTGCGGCTGTTAAAATACGCGGGTCGGAACAACGTTTTAAACCTTGTATATTTCAAGGGGAGCGACGTTTCTTCCGACGACGTCACTATCGAGGCGGACAGCGATTTGAATATGACCCCCGCGCAGAAACGAACGGTGATTTACGAGGCGTTGGATAGGGGACTTTTCAACGACGCAAGCGGCAAAATTTCGTCGGCGGCAAAAAACAAAATTTTGGACCTTTTGGGGTACTCGTCGTTTGTCGGAGAGCGCGATTTGGACGGCTTGAACCGTTCCCGCGCGGGCGAGGAAAACCTTACCATGCTGACCGCCGAAGCTTATGTAAAAAGCTATGACGACCACGCAGTGCATATCGCCGAGCACACGGCTTATTTGCTGTCTGAAAAGGTTTCGGCAGAGGTTGAAAGGCGTATTTTGGAGCATATAGAGGCGCACAAGGCAAAATTGACGGAGGATAGCAATGAAAAGGACAGATAATAAAGTACCTTTCGATGCGGAAAAGGAGAACGCAGAAAACTCGGCTTTGCAAGCTACGGCGGATACCGCAGAGGCGGAAAAGAACGACGCCGCGACCGAGCTTGGAAAGTTTGAAAGCGTAAGCGCCCTTTTAGCCGCCTATAAAAGCTTGGAGGCCGAATTCACCCGACGCAGTCAACGGCTGAAAGAGCTTGAAGAGGGGAACAAGGCGCGCGAGGTTTCGAACGAAGGCGCGCCCTCCCGTGAAAGTACTGACAAAGGGGTAGACGACGGCGTAAAAAACGCAATTATAGAAGAATATTTAAAGACCGTTGCAAGCGGCAAAAGCGTACCCCTTATAGTTGGCGGAGTGAGCTCCGCCGCACCCCGCTTTGCGCCAAAAACCGTTAAAGAGGCGGGCGCGCTTGCGGAAAAATTTTTAAAAAATTAAAGGAGAATTGTATTGATTACTATTGAAAACGCAGATAAAGCGTTAAAAGACTATTACCTTGACGCCGTGACGGCGCAGTTGAACGACGGAATATCGCCCTTTTTTACGGCGGTGGAAAAGAATGCGGCAAACGTGTTCGGCAAGGACGTAAAAATCGCGGTAGTGCGCGGCAACAGCGGCAACGTTATGGCGGGCGCGGAGGACGCAAATCTTCCCGACCCTTACAAAAACAGATATCTTGACATAACCGTGCCCCTTAAAAACCTTTACGGCACTATCGAAATAAGCGATAAGGCGCTTCGCGCTTCGCGCGATACCTCGGGCGCGTTCGTCAACCTTGTAAACGCGGAAATGGAAGGGCTTATTTTAAGCGCAAAACAGAACTTCCAAAGAATGCTTTTCGGCGACGGCACGGGCGCAATTTGCAAAATAACCGCAAAAACAAACGACTCCGTCTATAAAGTGGACAATGTTAAGGAGTATTTTGTGGGTATGTTCGTGGATATCGCGGGCGACGGTATTGTAGGCGGCGACCTTACGGGGCTTTACATAACCGCAGTAAACGCTAAAAATTCAACCGTTACTTTCTCTTCGAAAGTAACTTCTACCGTCATCGGCGCAAAAATCTATCCTCACGGCTCTAAGGATAACGAGTTGACGGGCTTGGGCGCAATTTTCGACGCGGCTACGCTTTACGGCTATTCCAAAGAGGACGAGCCTTACTTCGCGCCTTATAGCGCGGACGCGGACGGAGAGTTGACCGAAGAAAAGCTGACGGACGTTATCGACTATATGGAAGAAAACTTCAACAGCAGTGTAAATATGATTATCTGCTCATTTAAGACGAGGAAGAAAATTGCCGCGCTTATTTCCAACGAAAGACGCGTTGTAAATTCCCTTGACGCAAACACGGGCTTCGGCACCGTGACCGTGAACGGTATCCCCGTATATGCGGATAAGTTCTGTCCCGACGATAGAATTTTGTTCCTCAACACGGGCGACTTCTGCTTATCGCAGCTTTGCGATTGGGAGTGGCTTGAAGACGAGGGCGGCAAAATCTTAAAGCAAGTGCCCGGCAAGGCGGCTTATTGCGCTACGCTTGTAAAGTACGCCGAGCTGATTTGCAAAAAGCCTTGCGGTCAAGCGATGCTTTATAACGTTTAAATACTAAGCGGGGCGCGCCGCGGCGGCGCGCCTTAAAATTTATAAGAAGGTAAAATGAAGGTAAAAGATATAATCGTAACTGCGTTAAAATTCGTAGGCAGAGAGGACATTTCTAAAAAGTTGTTAAGCGACGGGGAGCTGACCGCCGAAGAAACCGAGGTTATAGACACGCTGCTTTACTGTTTTAACTCGGTCGAGGACGAGCTTGCAAGATGTTATATCCCACTCGAAACCGAGGAAGTTATGTGCTCCGAAAACGGGGTTTACGCTTTTGCGGATTTCAGTCTTCGTCCCGTCAAGATAATTTCGGTAAAATCGGGCGGGAAAAGCGTAAAATATTCGTTGACCGCCCAAAGCCTTGTATGCGACAGCGCGGAAATAACCGTCGGCTACGGCTACGCTCCCCTAAAAAAGGGGATAGACGACGACAGCGAATTTTCCTCCGTACTTGCAAGCGAAAGGTTGGTTGCCGCGGGGGCTGCGTCGGAGTACTGTCTTATCGACGGCGAATCGAAGCTTGCCGAAGTATGGGAAAGCGTTTACCGCGGCGAAATAGACGCAGTTCAACGTACGCGTTTAAGCGCATTAAACTTGCCGCCGAGGAGGTGGGTGTGAGCGTGAAAAAAATATTCCCCCCGACCTCGCTTAAAAAGGCAGACGTTCTTGCGGCGGAGGGAGCTTTCAATATCGGTTGTTTTGTACAAAACGGCAAGCTTTTTCCCGCAATAAATTCGGTTACGCCGCTGAACACCGTCCTTAACACAGTCAACTGCGCTTGGTACTCCGCTATGACGAAAAAGTATATTATATCGGGAATGAATATGGTTTGGGCGTCCGACGGCGAGATGATAAATCCCGCAAAGGGAACGGCAATAATCGATTACCCGTCTATGATTGAAATTTCATCGGGCGGAACAAACGCCGCAATAATAACGGGCGGCACAACTTACTTTTCGATTTCCGAAAAAAACGGCAGTAAACCTTTTAGGGGCGCAATGCACTCGTGCGTTCTAAAAAACGGAAGGGTTTTCGGCGTGGACAATACCGACCTTTATAAAATAAAGTGGTCGGGCGATGGCGGCGTAGACGATTGGACCGACGGCATATCGGGCGCGGGTTGGACGAGTGTTCAGTACGGCTTCGGGAAAATTTTAAATCTTGTTGTATACAAGGAAAAAATCGTTGCGGTAAGGGAATACGGCTTAACCTTTTTTTCTGCGTACGGCACGCCCGAAAATTACAAGCTCGGCTATCTTGAACTCAAGATTCCGAAAATCTACGCTAATACCGCCGTTGTTGTGAATGACACGCTGCTTTTTTACACCGAGGACGGACTTTATTGCTACGACGGGAATAAGGTTGAAAAATCCGCGCTGGGGCTTGCCGAAGAGATGCAAACTACCTATTCCGCGGCGGGCGGCGGCGACACATACTTCCTTTGCGGCGAAAGTAAAACGCTTAAAAGAAAAGCCGTGCTTGTAGTGGACCTAATCCGTAATTGCGACTATTTAATAGATGCGCCGGTAAAAGCCGTAGCCTTCGGCGAAAGGTTTTTCGGCTACACGGACAAGCAAGAATACGAGCTTGAAAAGGGCGGCAATTACGCCTTTACAAGCGGTGAAATAGACTTTTCTTCAAATGCGGCAAAGGTCCTAAAAGAGGTTGTGATAAGCGGTTGCAAGGACGTGCAAATAGAAGTGTCAAACGGCGTTATTTCGCGCATAGTATGGGGTGTACGCGGAAAATTCCGCCCGAATATGCGAGGGAAAAGCTTTAAAATAACCGTTTACGGAAGCAGAAAAATAGACGGGATTTACGCAATAGCGGAGGTGGCTGATGAAGTTTGATATCGTCGAAATTTCCGAAGAAGAACTTAAAAATTTTACCGCCGTCCAAATGCAGCTTTTACGCACGGCGCAGAAAAGTAAAAACGAGCTTGTCCACAAAATGGAAAAGGAGCTGGAGCTTTTTAAAAAGCTTGTATATACGGACGATATGAAAGAAAGTTCGCTTTTGGCGCAAAAACAAGCCGAACTGCAAGCCGAACTTGACTATCAAGTAGAAATTCTCGTCGAACAGTATGAGTACGGTATGCAGCTTAGCGAACCGTTCATTCCAGAAAACCCCGATGCGGGTAAAGTCGGGTATATGGTTGATTATTCGCTGCCATATACGGATAGGTACAACATAGTAAAGGAGTACTATCTTTCCATAACCGACCCGACCGAGCGAATGAACCTTTACGCTGCGGACGAGGTGGCAAAGGACTATTTGTCAAGCTATTACAGAACGCTTTACAACGTTTTGAACAGTTACAGCGTGTAGTTTTTCTGTTACGCGCGGGGGCGCGCACGGCTTTGCCGTGCGCGCCCTTTTAAATTACTTTACTTTTTTTCGACGGCTTGCTATAATAATTTTATGAAAATTGCCGACGACTGGAAAGATTATAAAATAATTGCCACTTCCGACGGAATGAAGCTTGAAAATTGGAACGGCGTAATACTTCTTCGCCCCGACCCCCAAGTCATTTGGAGCGGAAAGGACCTATACTCTTTTTCGGGCGTAAATGCCGTCTATCACCGCAGCGAAAAGGGCGGCGGCGCGTGGGAAAAGCGCAAGGACTTTCCCGCTGAATGGACGGTTTCTTATAATGACTTAACCTTCAAAATCAAACCGATGGGCTTCAAGCACACGGGGCTTTTCCCCGAGCAAGCCGTCAATTGGAATGCGCTTAAACGGCTTATATGTGCCGCCCAATCGCAAAAAGAGGTTAAAGTTTTGAATCTTTTTGCATACACGGGCGCGGCGTCCGTTGCATGCGCCAAGGCGGGGGCGAAGGTTACACACGTCGATGCGGCGAAAGGTATGGTCGAGCGCGCTGGCGAAAACGCGCGGCTTTCGGGCGTGGAAAGCGGAATACGCTATATTGTGGACGACTGTATGAAGTTCGTCGCGCGCGAAATTCGCCGCGGCAACAAATACGACGGAATTATTATGGACCCTCCAAGCTACGGTAGGGGACCAAACGGCGAAATGTGGAAGATTGAGCGCGACCTTTTCGGTTTTGTTCAATCTTGCGCAAAGCTTCTTTCGGACAAGCCGGTTTTCTTTTTAATCAACAGCTATACTACGGGGCTGCAACCCGCGGTTCTCAAAAACATTTTAACGCTTGCCTTAAAGGATTTTAATGGCGAAACCGACGCGTATGAGGTCGGAATTGCCACGGAAGAGGGCATTCCCCTTCCTTGCGGCGCAAGCGGACTTTTTACGGGAGAGGGCTATGGACAAGAGTGAACTTATAATTTTGCACGAGGATAATCACGTTATAGTCGTATTAAAGCCGCAAATGGTGGCTTGCTGCCCCGACGAAAGCGGAGATTATAACCTTTTTGACTGCGTAAAGGACTATATCAAGACTACTTACAACAAGGCGGGCAACGCGTTTTTGGGGCTTGTGCATAGGCTTGACCGCCCTACGGGCGGGGTGATGGTTTTTGCCAAGACTTCTAAGGCGGCGGCAAGGCTTACCGAGCAGATGAAAAACGGCGGCTTCGAAAAAAAGTATTACGCCGTGCTTTGCGGTGCGCCGTCTAAAAAGAAAGCCGTTTTGGAAAATTACCTTAGAAAAAACAGCATAAACAACACCGTTTACGTCTGTACTCAGACCGAGGAGGGCGCAAAGTTTGCCTCTTTGGAGTACGAAATTAAGGGAGAAAAAGCGGGGCTGTCCTTGGCGGAAATTACCTTGCATACGGGCAGAACTCACCAAATAAGAGTGCAAACCGCGGCAATTAACTGTCCCGTTTACGGCGATATGCGCTACGGCGGAGAAAAGGCGGTCAAGGGTAAGCTCGCGCTTTGGGCGTACAGCTTGCGTTTTAAGCACCCGACAACGGGCGAAAGCTTGAAGTTTATGATAGAGCCGCCCAAGGAAGACAACCCGTGGAAATTGTTTGAATTTTAAAAAACAGCCGTGCAATGCACGGCTGTTTTTATTTTATTGCAAAAAGCTTTTCCAAGAGCTTATGCCCTTGCGGCAAATATTCGCCCGTCTGTTTCGCCTCGTCCTCGGTGTAGCGGTTCGCTCCGTTATAAAGGCTTTTCACGTTTGTATGCAGCAAATATGGCACGGGGTCGGAGGTGTGCGTCTTAATCGCGCAAGGAGTGGGGTGGTCGGGGCATACAAGAATCGCATAATCTTCGCCCGCCGATTCCATTCTCCCGATAAGCGTTTTTACTACCCCGTCGATTTTTTCAATCGAATACACTTTGTGTTTAAAATCGCCGTGGTGTCCGCACTCGTCTGGGGCTTCCATATGGATATAAACAAAGTCCAACCCGTTTTTAATAAGTTCGTCTGCGGCGGCGTTCGCCTTTCCGGCGAAGTCGGTTTTGTAATTTCCCGTCGCGCCTTTAACTTCTATTATTTTCATTCCCGCAAGCATTCCTATGCCTTTCACAAGGTCCACAGCGGAAATTATTCCGCCTCTTTTTCCTCTCGATTTTTCGAATTCGGCAAGCGCCGGCTTAGTCCCTTCGCCCCAAAGCCAAATGCTGTTTGCGGACTTTTTGCCCTCTTTTATGCGCTTTACGTTGACGGGGTGGGCGGACAAAATTTCATAGCTTTTTTTCAGTAGACCCCCATATATGCTTGAATTAACGCCCTTTGGCAAATAATTTGCTATACGTTTGTCGCTAATATCGTGCGGGGGTGTAAGCTCCGCCCCGACTGCGCCGCAATTTAATACCAAGCAGTGTCTATACTGTATCCCCGCATAAAAAGTATATTCGTCACAGTCAAGTTTTTCCTTTAAACTCGCTATAAGTCGTTCGGCTTCTTCGGTTGTAATTTCCCCCGCCGAATAATCAACCATAACCTTGTTTTCGTACGGTTCCTCGTCTGAAAGCGTTACAAGGTTGCACCTAAGCGTTACGTCCGTATCTTTTAACTTTATACCCATCGATACTGCTTCCAAGGGTGACCTTCCCGTGTAAAAGGTTTGCGGGTTGAACCCCAAAACCGACATATTCGCCACGTCCGAACCCGGTTTAAAGCCGTTCGGCACCGTCTTGCAAAGCCCTATTTCGGACTTGGGCGCAAGGCTGTCAAGGGTGGGCGTATTCGCATATTCAAGGCAAGTTTTATTGCCGAGCTCGGGTATTTTCCAATCTGCCATACCGTCGCCCAAAACGACTAAGTATTTCATAAATCTCCTATATCGCGGTCAGTTCAAATCCCAATTAACCGGCTCTTTGCCGTGGGAAAGCAAATACTCGTTTGTTTTCGAAAAGTGTTTGCACCCGAAAAATCCGTTGTACGCCGATAGGGGCGAGGGGTGCGCGCATTGTAAAATCAAATGTTTTTTTCCGTCTATTAGGGGAGTTTTGCTGCGCGCGTTGCCGCCCCAAAGAATAAACACCGTATTTTCCGTGTTATCCGAAATCAGCTTTATCACGCTGTCCGTAAACCACGCCCAGCCGCAACCCGCGTGAGAGTTTGCCTGATGCTCTCTAACCGTCAAGGTTGTGTTCAAAAGCAACACGCCGCTTTCCGCCCACTTGGTCAAATCGCCGCAAACCGGCTCTTTAATTCCCAAATCCGCCTCGATTTCTTTATAAATATTTTGTAGCGAAGGCGGCAGTTTAACGCCTTTTTTTACCGAAAAGCACAGCCCGTGCGCTTGGTTCGGCTCGTGGTAGGGGTCTTGACCCAAAATTACCGCTTTAACGGAATTAAGCGGAGTATAACGGAAGCAGTTATACAAATCGTACATATCGGGATAAACGGTATGCGTAGAGTATTCGTTTTTCAAAAATTCGCGAATTTTCATGTATCTTTCGTCCGCAAATAAAGGGGCAAGCACATCGTCCCAACCGCCGCCGAAGGGTTTCATAAGCTTTCTAAAATCTCCAAATATTTTTTACATTCGTGTTTTGCGCACGTCAAATCGTGTTCCGAATAGTTTCCGCACTCCTCGCGTTTATTGCCGGGCACTGCCTCGAATTCAAGCGCTGCCGCAAAGCTTTGTTTTAAAAGCGGAATAAGTTGCTCGCGCTTTAAATTCACGGTCAAAAGATAAAACCCCGTTCTGCAACCCATAGGACCGAAATAAATTATATCGTCCTTGTATACCGAGTTCCTCAAAACAGTTGCAAGCAAATGCTCGATTGTATGCAAAGCGGCGGGGGAGATATAGTCCCCGCAGTTGGGCTTTTTAAACCGCAAGTCCCAAGTGGTAACGCCGTGCAGTACGTTGCAAAAATGCAAACCCGTCGTAAGCAAGTCGTGATTTTTTGAAAAGGAAGCTATCTTATCCATAAATTTTTTCCGTAATTGTTTTTAATTCGCGTTTAAGCGTTTCGAAGCAGACAGATAGGTTTTTAAGGTATTGTTCCGTAGTGCTGCCGCTGCCCGCTAAGTCCGAAATTATTTTAAAAGAATGCAACTTTACGCCCGCGTGCTTGCAAGCTTGAGCTATCGCGCCGCACTCCATATCGCGGATATCTGCTTCAAGCACCTTCGTCAACAGCTTAAAGTCGTCCTTGCTGTCGTTGAATCTGTCGCCGGTTGCAAGCTTTTTTGCACCGTATTTGCCGCATATATTGAGGGGTAAGTAGTTTTCATCGAACTCGTCAAGCGTGCCTATTGCCGTGCCGTTCAGTTGCGTCAAGTCGAAATCATATTGCACCGCGTGGGAAATTTCGTAAATCTCGCCTATTTTTAAATCCTTACTCAGCCCGCCCGCAACTCCTATATTTATAATTTTTTCGGCTTTAAACTTATCTATGGCAAGCTGCGCGCCGCACGCTGCGTTAACTTTGCCTACGCCGCAAACTATTACGGCAATCTTCTTTTTGTGCAAAGTGCCCAAAACAACGCGCTTTCCGCTCGCTTTTCGCTCTTTTATGTGCTCCATTGCGGAAATAATAGGCTCGGCTTCTTTGTCCATTGCAATAACGAAAGTAATCATTTTAAAGCTTCTCCTTTGCGTAACCGAAAACGTTTCAAATCGCTTTCAAGTATCGGTACACCCCCGCATATACTGCAAATACCTCTATTTTTTAAACTTAAAACGCTTATTGCCGAGCATTGCAACTTTCCGTCGCAATAAAGCTTTCCGTCAACAAATTCAAGTTTTTTCAAGTCGGTTGCAAGCGTGCCGCCGTTCATCTTGATAAACGCCTCTTTCACCGTCCAATTCTTTAAAAAAGCGGTAAAATCGCCGTTAATTTCGACTTTTTCACTGGTTGTAAAGCGGTTAAGTACGCTTTCGAACTTCCTATTTGTAAAAATTTCCGTATCTACGCCTACGGGCGAGTCGCTTAACGCAATTACTGCGACCGTTCGGCTGTGCGAAACGGAAAAATAAAGGGGGTTGCCTTCGATATAAGGTTTGCCGTTTTCAGTGGTTTTTACCTCGAAACTGCCGCATATATGGCGGGCAATCAGAATTTTTGCCTTCTCGTGAACGCTTTCGTTCTCAGTCAGATACACTTCAAGCATATTATAACATTAATGATTCGATATACTCTATTTGTTCTCTCGTTGCAAGGTTGTTGGTAAACGCGCACGCGCTGCCCGCCGCCGTTGCAAAGTTAAGCGCAGAAAAATAGTTGCCCGTTTTTATATATTCGTGGATAAATCCCGCGACCATACTGTCGCCCGCGCCAACCGAGTTAACAAGTTGCCCCCGCGTCGCCCTAACGTAAAGCGACTGCGCCGTTTCGGTAACCATTGCCGCCCCGGACGAGCCCATCGAAACTATTACGTTTCTTGCGCCCATTTCTTGCAGCTTGCGCGCGCATGCGAAAATTCCCTCTACGTCCGGAACGGAAGACAGTCCGAAAATTTCACACATTTCGTAGACGTTGGGTTTTATTAAGAAAGGTCGATACTTTAACGTCTCGGTCAGCAGTTTGCCGCACGCATCAACAACTATGTTTACACCCTTTATCGTCTTTAACTTTTTAAACAAGTCGGCGTAGGCGGTAAAGTCGAGCGGATAGGGCACGCTTCCGCAAACCACAAGCCAATCGCCCTCTTTTAAAAGTGATTTCAGCTTCCGCACAAGCTTCGCCACGTCGTTTGCCGTAACTTGCGCGCCCGTGCCGTTTATGTCGGTTTCGGTGTTGCTTTTAATTTTTACGTTGATGCGGCTTTGCCCCGCAACTTCCAAAAAGCAATAGTCCAAACCCAGCTCTGTCACCTTATCGCGAATGTATTTTCCCGTAAAGCCCGCAACAAAACCAAGCGCGTAAGTTTCCTCGCCCAACTCTTTTAAGGCAAGCGAAACGTTCAACCCTTTTCCGCCTACCGCAAGCCTTTCGCTTGTTGTGCGGTTCACAAGTCCGCCTTTAAGATTATTTACTTGTACGTAGTAATCCAAAGAGGGATTGAACGTCACGGTGTAAATCATACATAAAAACTTTAATTCTTTTTACTTAATTTGTCAATAAAAAACAAAATCAATCGCTTGATTTTTTGCCCGCCGTCTGTCATAATATGTGCGTAAGGAATTATTCTCCCTTGGGCTAGTTTCAGATTCGATTGCGGGCGGAGAATGAGAAAAGCATACCAAAGGCTCGGCTTTGTAAAAACGGAACTTAAATTTAAATGCAGAATCGAAAGATTCCAAAGTTATTGCTTTCCCCTCGTTCAGAGCGGCAAGCGTAGCTTGCGCAGCGTAACTTTCGCTGTCCGTCGTAACTTTTTCACCGTTGGAAAGTTTTCGGCGTTAATTAAACGGTAAACTCTTTTCCGCATTTTGTCGCGTGCGGATAAGTGAATTTTAGCGGCATGCACCCTATCTTTCCCGTCCGTCGGGAAGATGAGGTTAAGTTTAAAGGCGGAATAAGTATGTAGAAAGCTCAAACTAAACTTGTAAGACTCGGGTGCAAGTCCCGACTAGTCCACCAAAATACGGCGGCGCGCGAAAAAGCGCGCCGCCGTATTTTGGTAATAGACGAGGAGTGAAGCAATTTGCTTAACAAATTGCCCCGTCGCATCGAAGGCGAAATCTTACAAGTCCGCCAAAACGCGGCAACTTTAAAAGTTGCCGCCGCATTATAATGTCGGGACTTGCACCCTAAGACGTCAGCGCGCTTATTAAACTTGACAAAGCCGGCGTCGCGCGGTATACTATTTCAATAGAAATGCAGCTGAAACTTCATTTGCGCAAAAGAGGTGGAAATTAAACTTCTTTTATAAAAAGCGCGTAAAATCCTAACGGATTATTGCGTGCGGGAATTCACTTGCCAAACCGCCGAATACTGCTTGGGATTCGGGATAGAAACGGTTAAATTTTATCCAAAATATTCAAAATCGAAGGATGTCTATGCTAAATTACGAAAAGACGCTTAAATCTGTTTCCGCGCTCGTTCGGCAAGCAGCAAAAATAGTAAAATCGAGGGATTTTACCGTAGAAGAAAAGTCAACTAAGGACGATATCGTTACTTCTGCGGATATCGGCGTGCAAACGTTTTTATGCGACAAGCTTAAAAAACTTTTGCCCGAGTCCGGCTTTTTGTGCGAAGAAAAACACCTTTCGGACGTAAATCACGATTATGTTTGGGTAATCGACCCCATAGACGGCACAACAAATTTTTCTCGCAATATAAACGAGTGCGCTATCTCCGTCGCGCTTTTATACCGCCGTAAGCCCGTCATCGGAGCGGTTTATGCGCCGTTTCTTGATTTTATATTCACTGCCGCCGATGGATGCGGTGCAAAGCTCAACGGAAAGCCTATCCGAACTTCCGATAAAGCTTTCGATAATAGCCTTTTCTGTACGGCGATGAGTCTGTATAAGAAGGAATATGCAAAAGTGTGCAACGATATCATTTTCGAAACCTATATGCAGTGCAACGATTTCCGACGCTTTGGCAGCTGTGCCGTGGAACTTTGCTATCTCGCGGCGGGCAAATGTGATTTATATTTCGAAATCCGCGTGTTTCCTTGGGATTATGCCGCGGCTTATCTTATTCTTAAAGAGGCGGGCGGCGTTTTAAAAGGGCTTAACGGAGAGGAGCTGTTATTTAACAAGCCGACCGTTCTGGTTGGCGCAAACAACGCCGAAAATTATAAAAAGCTTGAAGAAATAGTCGGCAAATATCTTAAATCCACGCCGTATTACGAGGAGTTATAATGGGTAGGCTTACGGAAGAGGAAAAACGGTTCATTCCTAAAAGGATTTACGAATCGGACTTAAACGCAAATTATAAGCATGATTTATCTAAACTTTACGAGCAAGCGCACAGCGAGCTGTCGTTGCAGCAGACTAAACGCGACCAGATAATAGCGCTGTATATGTCTATCTTCTCGTTACTCATTCCGTTTGCGCTTTCGCTTGATAAGTTAACGGTCATGAGCAAGGGACTTATTTTTCTTGCGGTGGGGATAATCGGCGTTATCTTCAACGTGATAATTATAAGATATCGCATCTATAAAGAAATTTATTGGCTCAGCTGTGAAACGATTACTTGTATGATTAACGTAAAAGACGAGCGGCTAAATAAGGATATTGTACAGACTCTGTTTTATAAGTCGCTCAGCAAAAAGGGCAAAAACTTCTTCGTACGCGGTAAGTGGAGTTCGTTTAAATACTTCAAAAAGAATATTTTCAGTTCCGAGACACTGCATTACATAGTTTTAGACCTTTTGACAAGCGTATTGGTAGGTTTGGGCGGAGTGCTTGTGTTGCCGTTAGATAATCCCGTAAAGACAATCGTTACGGTATGTATGGCGACGGCGTTGTTTATCGCGCTGCTTACGATATATTTTTATCACTGTACGGAAGTTTATTCGGTTTTAAAGGACGGTAAAGACTCATCGTTTAACAAAGCTTTTGCAAAGGCATGGTTCTTGCATTTGTATATCGATATTGCCGACGTCGAAAAGGACGTTTGATTACCGCAAAAAAAAGGAGATTGGCTGAGCCAATCTCCTGAATTTTTTATTTACTTAAATTATCTGAAAGAGGAAGAGCTTTGGCTTTCTTTTTGTCGCTGATTAATCTTGCAACATACAGCGCGGGGGTGTCCAAAAGGGTTGTAAATACAAATATTATATATCCCGAACCGAAAATTGAAAGCAAAGTTAAAATATCGTATGTTCCCGCAAAGGCAAGCACGGTAAACAAAAGAGAATTAATAAGCTGACTTACTAAGGTAGAGCCGTTGTTTCTAAGCCATAAAAATTTGCGTTTGTCGCCGAACTTCTTTTCGGTAAAAGCCCACCATTTGTGATACAGCCACACGTCGAAAAGTTGACTTACCGCGTATACTACAAGCGACGCCATAATCATTCTCGGTGTGTTCGAGAATACCGCGGTTATCGCGGGCATCGCCGTGTCGCCTTCGCTCGGCTGATACAAAAGCCAACTTTGGCTCAAAACAAGGAAGAAAATCGAGCAGAAAATTCCCAAAACTACGGCTCTGTTTGCCGATTTTTTGCCTTCGCACTCGGATAAAATATCCGTAATAAGGAATGTGGCGGCAAATAGAATGTTGCCAAGCGTCTGTTCAAGCCCGAAAGCGGTTATTAAAATTATTACCTCGATATTCGCGCAAATAGTCGCAATTGCAGATAAACAGTAAAGTCCGCTTTTACCAAACAAAAAGTATGCAAGCAACACGGATCCGTAAATTACGATAACCGATAAAATAAGAATTAACTCGTTCATTCGCCCACCCCGAAATCCGTATTATTTATAAGGATATCCACACGGTCATCGTCCTTATATTTTGGATACAAATTCTTTAAAAACGCGTCAATCACGCGCTTGTCCGGCTTAACGGAGGTGGAGTTGTCGCACATCAAATTAAGGCAGATGCGCTCGAAATATTCAAGCCCGAGCTCGATATCGCGTTGCATAGAAGCCAAGCTTTGACCTTCAAGCCCGAACAAGAAGTTTGCTTCGTCAAAATTTTTTGCTATAACTTCCGGCTCGCGCACGGGTATACCTTTTTTGTAAACGCCCTCACGCAGCTCGTAATCGAAAGTTTCAAGCCCAATCTTCATTTTCAGCGTAAACTCTTTAAATTCTTCTCTCAGCGCGGGTATTTTTCCGTCGTAGAGGTAGTGGGCTTCGAAATGAATCGTTTTAATGCGCTTTTCGCGGCAAACTTTTTTTATGTATTCAAGCGTTTGCTTGTCCAACTCGAACACGGAGCCGCTGTTTATAATTTCAACCTCGCCGTACTTGCCCGTGATTTTGTCAAGCACGGACTTGTTAAGTTTGAAGTTTTCCGCGTCGTCGTCAAGACAATCCACGTGATAATCGCAAAAAGTGCACTTCTTATAAACGCAGCCGCTGCCGCGTAAAAGAACAATTTCCCGTTTTAGTTTTTCGGTAATTACAGAATATCTCTCCATAAAAAATAAAGCGCTTTCAACTTTCGGAAAAGTCAAAAACGCGGGGCGCCGCTAAGCGTCCTTTTTCTCCTAGTTTTGATTTTGCCGCTGCAAGGCAGGATGGTTACGAACTGCCCGTTTAAGTTTTACGCGTATATAGCAACACTACCGTGCGAAAAATGCAAGGATTTTTCGCACGGTTTTTCAATTTTTTTAATTGACCCCCATATATGCGGCAAATAACGCAAAATTATTCTTTTCTTACGCCCAAAATATGTATGCCCCTTGCTTGCGCAAAGTTATAGGAGGATAGGGGTTTATTGAAAGCGTCGTAGCTGTGCGCCGCAACCAATATTTGCCCGCGGGAAAAACCGACCACCACGGGCGAATGATAAAAGTCGCCCGTTGCCGTGCCAAGCTGAACGATATCGCCGATTTCCACCTTGTCAAGCCCGACTTCTTCGGCAAACGGACCTACGCCCGCGTTATGTACCATAAAATTATAAAGATATTCCACGCCCGTCCAAGAAGGAGTGCGGTCGTTCGCGTTTTTGTAAAACCAACCGAATGTTGGGGTAAAGTTCATAACTTTTGCGCCCGCATAAATACATTGCGATGCAAAGTTGGTGCAGTCGCCGCCTATCTTCGAAAAATCGTAAAATGCGGGATTTCTTCCAAAAGCCCACTTTTTGGCATAGGCGAAAGCCGCCTCTCTGTCATAACTTAAAATTTCCATACACCCCATAATATGCGGCGATTAACGTGTTTTGCTACACTTCCACGGACGTTTTTTTGCAAGCCAACCGCTTTCGTGCCAATATTTCGCGTCAAAATATTCGGGGTTCTTTTTATAAAGCGTTTTTTGTATCATTCGGCATATGTAAAATTTTATTTTTACCGCAAACCCCGTTCGGGCGGGCTTAGCCTTGCAACGGTTTGAAAGCTTTTTAATTCCCCGTTCAAGCTTCCGCCGTTTTTTTTCGGGCAGCTCGTTCCAAACTATACCGCTCATCAGCTTGCCGCAAAATATTTTTATGTCGGATACGCCCCACCAACTTAAACTGCGCTTAATATCTTTTGCCGCCGACTTTGCCCCGTCGCCAAGACACTGAGTTATAATAACGGCGCGCTTTGAAAAAACAGTCGCAGAAGGGCGGTGCGGCATCCAACGGTAAGATAGGTGGTCCAAACAAGCTTTCATTGCGCCCGTCGCGTGGAAAACGTAGGCGGGGGTGGTAAAAACAAGTAAGTCCGCCTCGTCAATAGCTTTGGTTATCGGCTGAACGTAAACTGCGTCCTTGCAATTTTTTTCGCCCGTAAGATGACAGCGCGTGCAACCCGTACAAAATTCGGGTAAATCTTTCGGTAAATAAAATTCGGTAATTTCGGCTTTTTCTTTAAATTTTTCCAAGAAAATTTCTTTAAGCATAAAGGTTACACCGTGCTTTTCGGTTCCGTTGATTACTGTGATTTTCATTCGGTTACCCCCAATATATGCCGCAACAAACGCGTATGAAAGCACTTTCTTTCGCTTGCGTTCTTTAAATTTACGCCTTGCGTTTTCAAAATTACCCCGTGCCTTATAAACGCCGTCTGCATAGAGGAGATAAGGCAAAACGTTCTGCTTTTCACTTCGCTTTCGCTCCAATCGGGTCGGCATGCGGCTACAAGCGGAATAAAGGCGCGCAAAGTGCGCTGAGTGTTATCTTCCGCCTTAGGCGCTCGAATATCCGTAAGTACGGATATTCGGCTTACCGCTTGATGCTCGAAAAGAAAGGTAAAGGTCAAATTTCCTAAATAGTCAAGCTTTTCGAACGGGCTCATTTCCGTGTTCGCGCCGATTTCAACAAAATTTTCGACTATGCCGTTTATAATGCGCTCTACGCAAGTTTCTATAAGCGCGTCTTTATTGCCGAAATAGTAATTTATAAGTCCAAGCCCCACGCCCGCCCTTTTGCAAATTCCCCGTACGGTAAGTTTGTCTATATTTTCGCCGCTTGCGTTAATAAGCGCCGTCGTTGCCGCAATTATCTCTTCTTTTTTGTCCATTTTTGACCTCTTTGAACATTGTTCAATAGCATAATAACGCATGTTGCAATGATTTGTCAAGCAAAACTTGAACAGTGTTCAAATGGTTTTTCGGGGTGCTGTTGACATTTTTCGCAAAAAAGACTATAATAAAAAAGTACTTCAATTTACGAGGCGGTTATGAAAATTTGTATTTTCGGCGCGGCAAGCGCGCATATAGACAAAATTTATATCGAAAAGGTTGAAAAACTTTCCGAAGAGCTTGCAAAACGCGGGCACTCGCTTGTTTTCGGCGCGGGCGCAACTGGGCTGATGGGCGCGGCGGCGCGCGGTTTTAAAAGGGGCGGCGGCTACATCCACGGCATAATTCCCGAGTTTTTCCGTGAGGAAGGGGTTGAGGTTATTTACGATGAGTGCGACAAGCTTACATTTACAAAAAATATGTCCGAAAGAAAGCAAAAAATGGAGGACGATTGCGACGCTTTCATAATAACCCCGGGAGGTATAGGCACTTTCGAGGAGTTTTTCGAAGTGCTTACGTTAAAACAGCTTGGCAGACATAAAAAAGCAATCGCTATTTATAATATCGAAAATTATTACGACGGACTTGAAGACTTTATGAAGACCGTTTACGAGCGCAAGTTCATAAACTTTAAGTGTTACGAAATGTACTCGTATTTCGACGATGCGGATAAACTAATCGAATACCTTGAAAATTACTCGCCCGACGCAACGCCTTGGCAAAAGCTTAAAATAGGTGACTGATGATTACCGTTTCTTTCGTATGTTTGGGCAATATCTGCCGTTCGCCTATGGCGGAGCTTATTTTAAAACACCTCGTCAAAGAACGGGGTATAGAGGGCAGCTTCGATATCAAATCTTTCGGCACTTCGGACGAGGAGGAGGGCAACCCCATTTACCCGCCCGCAAAGCGCACTTTAAGGGCGCACGGGATAGAGGGGGAGCACACCGCCCGCCAAATTTCCTTAAAAGACATAGTCAACAGCGATTATATTTTGGTTATGAATTCTTCCAATCTTTTCGACGTTTTGCGGCTTACGGGCGGAGAGTTCGGTAACAAAATTTTCAAGCTTTGCTCGTTCACGCCGCGTCCACGAGACGTTGCTGACCCGTGGTATACGGGCGACTTCGAAAGGGCGTTTGTTGACATATATGAGGGGGTTAACTGCTTTTTGGAGTATATTTTGCGTGAGAAAAAATCCGCCATCGACTACGATAGGCGGCACTGATTATTTTTGATAAATCCCGCCCGCGTTTCGGCAGACGCGGGCGGGATTTTACATTTTTTTACAAATTAATTTTTATGTTGTCAAACTGGAAATTCCTTGACATGTATATTTATAACTATTATAATAGTATAACACTTTTATTCCCGCATACACACGCGCGACGCGTATATTCGCGTTGCGACGGACTGCTTTTAACGGCTTAAAAATGGAGGCGCAGATGTTGGCGAACGAACGGCTCATCATCAAAATGTCAATAGAGCAAAAAGTAAAGCTTGTAACAAGCTTGAAAACTTACGAGAGTTCTCCCGACGAGAATTACGAGTTTCCCGTTTTCAAACTCACCCGCAACCCCTTAGAGGGCGCTGCGGGCGTTTTCGCTACTCAGTTTCCGTCCGATAAAGCTCTTGCCGCAAGTTGGAATATGCCGCTTGTATCGGAGGTCTATTCCAAGCACGGCGACGAGGTTGCCGCCGTTAAAAGCTATGCGTACTTCAACATTTCAAATTCGTTAGCCGGTGAAAACGTTTCGGAAGATTCTTTCCTTACCGCAAAAACCCTCGCATATAAGGCTAAGGGGCTTGCTCGGTCAAGGCAATACTTTAACTTCGAGGAGTTCGCGCCCGAAGCAAACGCTCAGCCCGTAAGGAACTTGCAAGATACGGTTTTATCCGCGGCAACGCCCCGTTCGGTGTTTGTAAAATCACCCGCGGATATCGAAATTTTTAAAGCTCAGAAAGACGACGGTTGCCTATTTTTCGGTGTTGCAAACAATGCGGAAACGGCTTTAAGATATTTCTTAAACGGCTGTTCGCTCGTCTTTTTGGAGGAGGACTGCACCGAAGAGATAATAGCGTTGCTCAAAAAACTGACGGTTGATTATAGGGCGGCATACGCAGACTACCGCGCGGAAGAAATAACAATGAGTCAACTCGACAAGCGTTGTCAATCGCTTGAAATCTTCGACGAAGAAATTCTAGACAAGGCTTGCGATAGGCTTATTTCCAACTTGTTGGCAATGCGTAAACGCAGTCAAGAGCCGGTGCCTTGCAAAACGGGAATAAACACCAACCACGCCGCAAATTTCGACGAGGTGGCCGACGACGCGCTTGCAATGACAGCCGCACGGCAGTCTATGGTCTTGCTTAAAAACGCGGGCGTTCTGCCCATCACCAACACCGCTAAAGTCGCTGTTTTGGGCGAGTGCGGCAAAGATTTTACATACCAATCGGACTTTTTCAACGGAAAAGCCACTGCCGAGCGCGTTCCGTTCTATACGATAAATAACTACGAAATTAACGCTACCGGCTTTGCAATCGGCTATGCGAAAGGCGAAAGCGGTAGGCGCGATTTAACCGAAATCGCCGTTGACCTTGGCAAGGACGCGGATTTGGCGCTTGTGTATTTAAGCGCGGGAAAAGGCGCAAAAACCTTGTCCGACGGTCAGCTTGAACTTGTTGACGCGCTTTACAAAAACGGCGTAAAAATAATCGCTGTTGTCGCTTCGGACGGGGTTATCGACTGCGCCTTTGCCGAAAAATGTTCGGCTGTTTTATTGACTTTCCGCGGCGGTCAAGGCACTACGCGCGCGGTATTGGACGTTTTAAAAGGGCTTGCAACCCCCTCGGGCAGACTTCCCGACGCAATTCCTATGAACGTCGAAAACCGATTGAATTGTTTTACAGCGCCCCGCAACGAGGTGCGTTATCCTTTCGGCTACGGGCTTTCCTATACTCGGTTCGAGTATTCCAACTTAAAAATCAACGAGCGCGGCATAAGCTGCACCGTGAAAAACGTAGGCGACTGCGACGGTTTTGCCGTTCCGCAATTCTATTTGCAAAAAGTAAGTACCCGCGGCATATTCAAGTATAAAACCTTGCGCGGCTTTGCAAAGGTCTACATAAAGCGTAAGGACGCCGTCCGAGTCGAAATTCCTTTTGACGAAAACACTTTCAAGGTCTACGACGAGGAAACGGGACTGTACCGCACAGAGGGCGGAGAGTATACTGTAACCGTTGCCGAGAATTATTTCGACGACAAACTCACTGGCACGGTTACCGTTTCGGAGTACGTCTTTAAACAGCGTTTTTCGGGCGAGGTTATCGAAAGCGTTAAAAACGGCGACGGCGCTTCGGTCAAATTCGACGTCAACCAAGAGCCGCCCGAAGTCAGAAAAGCCAAAAAACAGCTTTCTTTCGGCTTGAAACTTTTCGTTGCGATTCTGCTTTTCCTTTATTACGAGGGGATTATGGCGGCGCTTGCCTTTACGGATATAGTTGTCGTAAAGGACCTTATTTTCTACTGCGTAATCGGCGCGCTTGCCGCGGTTTGTTTGGTGCTTTTCATAACCTACGTCTGCGTTATCGCCAAAAAGCGGGCAAAGCAGCACTATGTGCCCGTCAACGACGTTTTGACCGACCTTGTAGAGCACGTCAAGGAATTCGACGAAATTTCAAAGGTAACTTATGTCGAGCCGCTTGCCGAGGAAGAGCCGGAGGACGACTTCACCGCGATAAAGACGGAAGAGGTTCAAAAAGAGATGTCATACGACGTTACCTTAGACGAGGACGAAGAGGTAGACTTAACTGCGCAAATCACTTTCGGCGAAATTTGCAACAACTTCCAAACATACGCGCAAAGCCGCGGGGTTACGGTGGATATAACTTCCGTCAGGGCGCTTTTCGCCGCGATAGGCGCAAGCAAAATAGTTGTGGTTACCACCAAAAACACCGACGCAATGCCCGCCTTTTTGACGGCATTGAACGGCTATTTCAACAGCCGCGATTTAACCGTAGCGGGCGATTGGTCCGCCACGAACGACTTGCTTTGGAAACAGCAAGACGATAAGTTCGTGCTTTCTGATTTTGCCAACACGGTTTATTCGGCAAGTAAAGCTCCCGATAGGCTTTACTGCGCAGTTATAGAAGGCGTAAAGGCGGACACCGTTTTAAGTTGGTTTGCGCCTTTTGTTACATATGCAAATCACCCCACGGAAGAGCATACGCTTACCTTGAACGAGGAGCTTACTTTCAGGCTCCCCGACAATATCCGCTTTATCTTGTGCCCCGCCGAGGGCTGCGGCGATAAGTTCCCGCGCGAGGTTGCGGACGCGGCGTTACAGCTTGACTTGGTTTTAAGCAAGTGCGAGGCGGGCGACGAGGTCGACCCCGACGTTATTTCGGTTGCCGCGCTTTGCGACCTTGTAAAAGAGGCGCGTGAAAATTATTACCTTTCCGAAAAAATTTACAAAAAGCTTGACGAGTTGTTCGAAACCGTTCGCGCGACCGATAAAGTCCGCCTCGGCAACAAAAACACATTGCAGCTCGAAAAATTCACTTCCGTTTTATTGGAATGCGGCGGCGACGAGCCCGAGTGCGTAACCGCGATTTTCCTTGCTAAAATCGTGCCCGTTTTAAAGCTTACCCGCACATATTCGCAAGACGGCGGCGAAAAAACTTTGTTCGGCATAATCGAAAAGCTGTTTAACGAAGAAGAACTGACTAAAATTCAAAGGGCGCTGTCCAAAGCGTAAGGAGAATTATATGGCAAACTTGATATCCGCGTTCTCCTTTACCGAGTTTATGGGTAACGTGTGGGACGCGCTGACAAGCAAAATCGCGCTTATCGTGTACGCGGCAATAATCTTGGTTTTGATACTTGCGCTTGTAATACGCGTGGTCGTAAACGAGCACAAACGCGTTGCCGAAATCGAGGAAAGCGACGCGCGCCGTCAAGAGGTGCACGAGAACGAGCAGCTTGAAACCGTCCGCGCGGAGCTTGACAAAAAAATGAATAAAATCAGCCTTGACGTGGCGGCGGTAAAAAGAAGCGTATCCTACGCGCCCTACGGCATGGCGCCCGTTCCCAACTCGCCCTCGCGCGCAATTAGCGAAAGCCCCGAGGATGAAGAAAATGCGGGCGGTTCGCGGTTTTATATGCTCACCGAAATAGACAAGGAGTATGAAAACTATACTCGCCCGGACTACGACGACGCAATCAACTTGAAAGAGCTTTGCGAACAGTTCCGCAACTTTTCCGCGGGCAAACTCAAATTGTATTACGATATCGAGGATATCAGACGATTTATCGGCGCATTGGCGGTAACGAAGCTAATCATATTGCAAGGAATGTCGGGAACGGGTAAAACCTCGTTGGCGTACGCATTCGGCGAATTTTTAGAGAACAAGACGGTAGTGGTACCTATACAGCCTATGTGGAAGGAGCGAACAGACTTAGTAGGGTATTACAACGAATTCACCAAACGCTTTAACGAAACCACGCTATTGTACAAGATGTACGAAGCCAACAACAACGAAGAGATA
>CAJTKX010000005.1 GCA_910577055.1 uncultured Christensenella sp.
GGTGTCCACCGTTTTGAGAAATCAAGGCTCGTCGCCAGAAGTAGTTGGGTTTTAACCCCGCAAGATAAGGTAGTTGCCGGATTTCAAAAATATAAGCACTCACTTTGTGGGTGCTTTATTTTTTTGAACGCACAAATAAATAGTGCGGGGATAAGCCAACGACTTCCGCCAAAAACTCACTTAAACAACTTAAAAGTTGCGTTAAGCTCGTTGTCTCGGCGGCTGTAAGGGGAAGCAGCCGCCTCGGTCACCGTTCGCGCGGGAATATGCGCTCACTCCTCTCCGCCTTGCAAAACGGTGGGTGTCCACCGTTTTGAGAAATCAAGGCTCGTCGCCAGAAGTAGTTGGGTTTTAATCCCGCAAGATAAGTTTGCCGAATTTGAAAAAGGAAAAGCCCCAATATCGTTGGGGCTTTTATGCTTAACTGTTAACGATTGAAATAATTAAACAGTCTTTTCTTAATCAATACTGACTGTTAACAATTTACAAAAAATGAAAATTACAGTAAAATGTGTTGACACTGTTGCATATATGTATTATAATAGCGTTGGAAACGATTCCAAAACATTATTCACGGGGGAGAGCATGGCAAATTTATCGTTAAGGCACGTATGTAAAATTTATCCCGCAAGAGGCGGAGCCAAAAAATCCATATTCAATTTCAAAAAGAAAAAGGCTGAAAGCAACACAAGAGTAGGCGATTTTATAGCCGTAAAAGATTTCAATATGGAAATCGAGGACGGCGAGTTTATAGTATTCGTAGGACCTTCGGGCTGCGGTAAGTCTACCACCTTGAGAATGATTGCGGGGCTTGAAGATATTTCTGCGGGAGAACTGTACATAGACGATAAGCTTGTAAACAATGTTGACGCAAAGGATAGGGATATAGCTATGGTTTTCCAAAGCTATGCGCTGTATCCCCATATGACGTCGTACGAAAACATATCTTTCGGCTTGAAGATGCGGAAAATCCCCGATATCAAACGCGATAAAGAAGGGAATCCCGTTCTTGACAAAGACGGTAACGAAATACAGATTATGCGCCACTACACGAGAGCGGAAATAGACGAAAAGGTACAGTGGGCTGCGGGAATCTTAGGCATAAAAGAGCTGTTGCAAAGCAAGCCTTCGGATATGTCCGGCGGACAGAGGCAGCGTATCGCCCTCGGTAGAGCAATGGTACGCGGACCGAAGGTGTTCCTTTTGGACGAACCGTTATCCAACCTTGACGCAAAGCTGCGAACTACTATGCGCTCGGAAATAGTCAAACTTCACAATGCGTTAAAGACGACGTTTATTTACGTTACGCACGACCAAGTAGAGGCAATGACAATGGGTTCGAGAATAGTAGTTATGAAGGACGGCTACATTCAGCAGATAGACAGCCCGACCAACCTTTTCGACTACCCCGAAAACAAGTTCGTAGCGGGCTTTATAGGTACGCCGCAGATGAACTTTTTCCGCGTGACTATAGTTGCAAAGGTTAAGTATCTTTATGTAATGTTTGCAAACGGCGAGTCAATTAAACTCAGTCTTGATAAATTGCGCCCCGTTAAAGAAGAATATTTGGACGGACAGCCGCACGGAGTTTATTTGGGTTTAAGGGGCGAACACGTTCAAGTCGGCTCAACCGGTATTTCAGTAAACGTCAGCATAACAGAAATTTTGGGCAGCGATATGCACATCTTCTTCCGCATAGACGGTGAGGAGGGAGAGTTTATCGCTTGCGTAAGCGGACGCGCGCCGTTAAACGCTAACGACAAACTTTACATCAATTTTTCGGAAAAAAATATTCATCTGTTTGACGTGGAAACCGAAAAATCCATACTTGGCAAAGCGGAGTAAGACTATGATTTTATGTGTGGGAGAAATACTTGCCGATATGATAGGCGCCGAAAAAGACGGTTCGTATTTTTACGAGCGCAAGGCGGGCGGCGCGCCGTTTAACGTTGCTTGCGGAATACAGAAGTTCGGCGGGCACGCAATATTTGCGGGTAGCGTGGGCGACGACTTGATTGGCGAGTTCTTAATTAATTTCGCAAAAGAAAGGAATTTGGACGGACTTGTTATAGATAAGCGTCAAAACGAAAACACTACGCTTGCGTTTGTTCAATTAGATAAAAACGGAGAACGGTCATTTTGTTTCTACCGTAAAAATACGGCGGACTATCGCTTACCCGAGCTTTCGGACGAAACGCTTGGAAAAGCCGATTTAATTTCTATCGGTTCGTTAATGCTTTCGGAGGACTGCGGATTTACATATGCGGTAAACTTGGCTAAGCGTGCGCACGGGTTGAATAAAACCGTATGCTTCGACGTCAATTTCCGCACCGATATATTCCGTGACGCCGAGTTTGCAAAGGCGCGCTATTTGAAAATTTTGGAGCTTGTGGATATAATAAAATTTTCCGAGGACGAGGTTGAAATTTTCGGAGAAGAATATTTAAGCGACAAGTTGCAAGATAAATTGCTTTGCATAAGCTTAGGCGAAAAAGGCAGCGAATGGCGCTACCGCGGTAAGAAGAGTAGGGTTGGCGCTATTCCCGTAAAACCTATTGACACCACGGGCGCGGGCGACGCTTTCTTTGCGGGCGTATTAAAGGGCTTGGACGGTACTGCGCAAAACGATTGGACGGTCAACTTTTTAAACGGAGTATTTGCAGAGGCCAACGTTTGCGGAGCTTTAAACACGCTTGGGCGGGGCGCGATTGACTGCTTGCCCGATAGGAAACAGATAGAATTTGCCTTAAAGAAAGTTTCGCAGTGAGGCATTTGAGACAAGGGGGAATTATGAGTATCAGACGGAAAATTGCTCTGAGCTTGACGTTGGCGTTGATGGCGGTATGCTTAATCGCCGGGCTTTGTACGGCTCGGTTTAAGGCGTTCGCCTATACCGACGCCGTTGAAATAACTTCCAATACGGGCGACACTTTCAAAGCGGAAGACGCGTCATTCGACAAGGACGCGACTTTCGTGTTTTCCGCTACCGTAAATTTCAGTAACGGCGATGCTGCGGCGCTTACTTTCGGTGAAACGGAAGAGGGCTTGTGGGCTTTCAATATAGACAGAGTGGGAAACCGAGTTAAGTTGCTGTATTTTACTAAAACGGAAGAAGGCTTTTCCGCAAAAGAACTTTTGGCGGAGCCTTTTATCGGCAACGATAAGATGACCAAAGCCGAACAAGATATTGTCAACCCCAAGGTAAGGCAAGTTTCCGCAGTAAGGCTGAAAGTGGTGATAACCCCGCAAGAAGGTTGCGCGTTTGCCGAGTTCTATGCGGACGGTATCCGTCGCTACGCCTATACAGACGGCAGCGCGCCCGCAAACGATTTGGACTTGAACGCGGCGTTCGGAGATTTGAAATATACGGGCGGTAATCTTGGCTATAACGTTTGCAATGCGGACGTGGCTTTTACCGACGTTGAAATAGGCGCGCACGATTGCTCGTACTATACCGAAATGTACCGTAATCAATTCCATTTCAGTCAGTTTGCTCATTGGAACAACGACCCCAACGGCTTGGTTTATTATGACGGGTATTATCACTTGTATTATCAGCACAATCCGTTCGGCAGTACTTGGGGGGATATGTATTGGGGGCACGCAAGAAGTACCGATTTAATTCATTGGGAAAATCTTCCCATTTGCCTCTATCCCGAAAAGGCGGGCATTGACAACGGCAGTTTCGATAACAGCGACGGCTATATGTGGTCGGGCTCGGTAAGGATATATCACAAGGGCGAAAGCCCGCTTATAGAAAGCGAGAATTGGTTCGGCGATTTGTCGGGTTTGAAAAACGGCGACGGCGCGGGACTGATAGGCTTTTACACGCGGGACGGCGGTAAGCAGGACCAAATGGTAATGTCTTCCGACGACGGCGGGCTTACCTGGACGAAACGTAAATTAATCCCTTCGCAACAAATTTTAGGCTTGGGTGATAAAAAGACGGACTGCCGCGACCCAAAAGTTTTTACTTACGACGATAACGGCACAACGGTTTTCGGAATGTTGCTTACGGGAATGTGCGAACCTTACAACGTATGGTTTTTAAGTTCTTACGATATGGTAAATTGGCGCAAGGCGGGCGGGTTTAACGCAAAGGTTCCGCTTGTGAATACGGACGCGACAAACGGACCCGAGTGCCCCGACATTGCCTTTATCGAGGCTGATAACGGAGAAACAAAGGCTGTTATTTCCCTTGCGGGCAGAGGGTATCTCGTCGGCGACCTCACCTATGAAAACAACAACTTTGTATTTAAAGTTGACGGTAAAGATGTTTCTACTTTGAATTTAGACCAAGTGCCCGTTCAGCAAATGGACTTCGGACCCGATTCATACGCAACGCAAACGTTCTATATTGACGACGGCGAGTATGCCGGCAAGACGGTTTCGGTGAGTTGGTTTTCGGGCGTGCCCGGTGCAAGCGCGTCTGTGGACAGCGGTATTTTGACCCAACTTCGCAGCCGTTGGAACTGCGGAATGACTATACCCGTAATATGGGGTTTGCACTTTGACGGTAATAGGTATTTGCTGACTCAGACGCCGATTACAAAGGATAATTCCGCGAACAAGACGACAATAGCTACCGTGACCGACTATGCGGCGGAAGCCGGGAAAAATATTCTTAATAACCTATCGGCAACCGGTTTTGAAATAGACGCGGTAATTAAAAACCCCGAGTGCGGCGCGGTTGCTTTCCGCGTACGCGTAGGCGAAAACGAATATACAGAAATAGGTTGGAACGAAGAGGACGGATATTATTTGGACCGTTCGCATACGGCAAGCGGCACCATATCGTTGCCGAACTATGCAGACAAATTCTCTTCGCATTTGGGTGACGGAGCGGAGCTGAAATTTTACATTTTATGCGACGAGGGCAGCGTTGAAGTGTTCTGCGGCGACGGGGTTGCGCCTTTCTATGCGGTAACTTTCTCCGCGCCTCAATCATCGGGTATTTCGTTCATTGCGGAAAAGGACGTTGAATTTACCAAACTCGAAGTAAACAAAATTGATACCGCGTGGAGAGATTACGCCGTTACTTCGTATTTGAACGTAGTACGCGATAATATTGAAATAGACTTAAACCTTTGCCGCAGTAAGGATATAAACGTTTACGGCTCGGGCGAAATTAATTACGAGATAGTTTCGGGCAAAAACGCAATATCTTATATGGAAACCGCAACGGGCTTAACCGTATTCGGAGAAAGCGCGGGAGAGGCGGTTATTAAAGTAACTTGCGGCGATAAAGCGGCTTATATTTCCGTAACGGTTTACGGAGGCGAAGCCGATTCCGACTGTGATTTTAACAATATTACTTCGGGCGATTGGTATGAATCGTCAGACGGTTATATAGGTTCCATTGCTGCGGGCGACGCGTTTATCTTCTCGGAAAGGGAAGGGCAAGACTTTATGTATTCCGCCAAGTTCGATTTGAATAGCGGAATTGCCGCCGCGCTTGTGTTCCGCGCAAAATCCGATATGTCCCAATACATAGTTGCCAACTACGATAACGGCGCGGGGCTTGTAAAGCTTTGGTCAAGCGCGGGCGACTCGGTTAACGTCGCCAAACGCGTTGGCGACTTGTCGGACGTTGTGTTGACTGTAATAGCGGAAGGCTATTCGGTTAAGGTATATCTTAACCAAGAGCTTGTAATCGACTGCACCCTTTGCGAAAACGCGCCTACAAGCGGAGTTTTCGGACTGAATGTGTGCGCGGCGAACGTGCTTTTTAAATACGTTTCCGTTTCGGAAGATTTGAACTCAACTTACAGTTCGGGCAATATTTGTTGGAACCATACCGACGACGCCGTGTTCACTGTGGTAAACCGCAGCCTTAATAACGAGTCCGTTGACAGCGGGTTTTATACGGTAGAGGGAAGACGGGTTACTCTTTCACAAAACTATATGGCGTCGTTGCCTCGGGCGGGAGAGTATCTGTTGGAAGTTAGGGGACAAAACAGTTTATACCATATGGTTCTTAACGTTAAAGCCGTGCCGTCGGCGGTGTGGCAAGACGTAGAGCTGCAAGAAAACAGCAACGCGGTATTCTTTATCGGCAATATATCTTCGGGTACGCTTACCGTAAACGGGCAAGAGGCGGATGCTTCGCTTTATAAAATAGAGGGTATGCATCTTACAGTGTACGCCGCGGCGTTCCGTGCGGGGGAAAACGAAATTTCTTTTACGGAAAATTTGCACGCGAAAGTTACCGTAAACGGAGTTGCAAAGTTGGAGCCGCACTTCAACGAAGGCAACGGAACGGTTATTAATACCGTGCTGTTTGTAGTAATCGGAGCGGTTATTTTTGCCGAAATAGTTTTAATTACGGTAATTTTATTGAAAAAGGGAAAAGAAGATGGCAGTAACGATTAAGGACGTAGCGAGATATGCAAACGTGGGCGTGGGAACGGTTTCGCGTGTGCTTAACGGCGGGTGCGTAAACGATAGCACGAAAGACCTTGTTATGAAGGCGATAAAAGAGCTGCAGTTCACGCCGAACAGCGCTGCGCACCGTTTGCGTAAAAACAGAACGGGGGTAATAGCCGTGCTCGTTCCCATAATAAATCACCCTTTCTTTTCGGAATTCGTCGAAGTAGTGGAAGATGAGGCGGAAAAGTTCGGTTGGTCGGTTTTAATCGTTTCAAGCCAACAGAAAATCGACAAAGAAAAGAGCATAATAGAAAAAATACACCGCAAGGAAATAGACGGGGCGATTTTCGTTACGCATTACAAGCACGATAAAGCCGATTTGGTGGGTTGCCCGTTCGTTTCTATTGACAGACCGCTTAGCGAAAGTATTCCTTACGTTACCTCCGACAACTATCACTCCACGGCGAACGCTTTGGAGTATTTGATTTCGAAAGGCTGTACAAAAATAGGCTACGTCGGTTCCAAACCCATAGTCGATTCCGAAGTTATGCAAAGGGAAAAGGCGTATCTCGACACTATGGCAAAATACGGTTTGCCGCCGAGAATAGTGAACGACGTGATTATACACGGCGACGAGCGTAAAGTCGTGGATACTTTCTTTTCGGACTATCCCGACGTTGACGGCATTTTCGCCGCGGGCTTCACTATGGCGCAGATGACGTATAACGTCGCAAAAGAAAAGGGGTACTCCGTACCGGACGATTTGCAGATAGTGGCTTATGACGGCTCCTTTCAAAAGTGGGGCAACAGTTACCCTCTGACGGCGGTAGAACAGCCGATTGCGGAAATGGCAAGGACCATAGTAAAGCTTTTGGCTGACGTTATAGACGGCAAGGAAGTACCCGTAAGAACGGTGCTTAAAGCAAAGTTTGTAAAGGGAAACACCACGAAATAACCGAAATTTGAAAAATTCCAAGCCCTTGCAAGGGCTTCTTACTGTTGCACAGTAAGAAAAAACGTTAACTGAAAAGAGGGAAAAGTATGAGCGTAAAGAAAATTTTTAAAATAATAGGCGTCGTCGCTTGCGCCGCAATAGTTGCTTCGGGTATACCCGGTTGGGTAATAAACGATTCGGATGCGGACGGATCGAACGGCAATACCGTTGTTTCCGTTATGTTCCACGTTTCTTCTTCCTCGAAGGAAGGGCAAGCGTACAAAAAACGTATTGACGCCTTTAACGAAGCTTACAAAGACAAAAAAATAAAAGCCACCGCAAACTACATACCGAGAACGGACGGTTCAAGCGCGTACGAAACAGCCCTTATTTCGATGAAAATTTCAAATAAGCTTCCCGATATTATAACGTTCGACTCGCCTAAATGTTCTTACTATGCAGCCAACAACTATCTTTACAACATAACCAATATGGTTGCGGACATAAAGGACGAGTTTTTCGAGGGCAGCGTCAATTATTATAACGGCAATATTTACGGGCTGCCTATACAAGAGTCCAGCGCGGGGTTCTATTACAACAAAGATTTATTCAAAAAAGCGGGAATTTCCGACAAAGAAATTTCGGAATACGGTGACGAAACCCCTTGGACTTACGAAGAGTTTAAGTCGGTTTGTTCAAGGTTAAAATCCGTATGCGGCAAGGTGCCCGTCAATATGAGTATAGGCGGTACTTCGGACGAAACCGCGCCATATCTTTTATATCCTTTCGTATATGCGTCGGGCGGGCAGTTCGCGTCGGAGGACGGCAATACCGTAAAGGGCTATCTTGACAGCGAAAAGACAATATCCACCTTCGAGTTTTTTAAAGAGCTGATAAACGAGGGTTACACGGACGATAAGGTAGATGCAAACGCATTCTACAACGGTGAAACGGCGATGTACCTTTCTTCGGGTTGGACCATTGCAGACCTTCGCAATAAAAATTATTCGGCTTTCCCGAACGGCAGTAATTGGGGGCTTCTCCCTTATCCGTACGGCGAAGAGGGCTGTGCGGCAAGCGCAACGGGCAGTTGGTCTTTCGGAATAACGCAAAATCACCACCAAGATAAAGCTGCCGCAAGGGAACTTTTAAAGTGGCTTGTAAACGACGAAAGTTCAAAAGTTATAACCGAGCACACGGGTATGATTTCCGCAAAGAAAACCGTCAACGAAGGTAGGTATGACGCAGATTCTCCCGAGGCTATGCTTTTACAACAGCTTGCAAACACGGGCAAAGCCAGACCGCCGATGGTTGGATATTCGGTGCTGTCTACAACGTTTAACCAAATAATTCACGAGCTTGGCAGAACGGACAATTTAAAAAGTTTAATTACCGAAAGAACGGTGACCTTACAAGAAACCATCGATAAATACTGATAGGAGAGAGGATAATGGGGACTATTTCAATACTGATATTCGCCGTATTTTTGGCGGTGTTCCTCGGCGTAGTCGCTTACGACTTGTATAAATCGAAAAAGACGGGAACGCATTTCCGAATAAAGAATTGCGTTATCGGTTTTTTGATGGTTGCTCCCGCCGTGTTGCTTACGTTTTTGTTCATACTTTTACCTATGCTTTTCTCCTTAGGTTATGCGTTTACGGACTTCAACCAGATGCGACCCGATGAGGTGCACTTCGTCGGCTTTGATAACTTCAAGGAAATTTTCAGGGAAATCGGCGCGGGCGGAGATATGCTTTCGGCGCTTAAAAACACGGCGATATTCGTCGTCGGCGTAGTGCCCTTGCAAATTCTTCTTGCGTTGGGGCTGGCGCTGTTTTGCAACCGCAAGGTTAAAGGCGTGGCGATATTCAAAGTTTGTTTCTTCGCACCCGTAGTAATTTCGCTTACGGTAACGTCGTATCTTTGGGTTACGATTCTTTCGCCCGAAGCGGACGGACTTTTAAATTCGTTTTTGGCGCTTTTCGGCATACCCGAACAAGACTTTTTAAGCAACCCCGATACGGCTATGCTGTGGATAGTGGTAATAAGCGCGTGGCAAGGCTGCGGCTATCAGATGTTGATATTCCTATCGGGACTTACAAACATACGAAGCGACTTGTACGAGGCGGCGCGGCTTGACGGCGCGAACGCTTGGTATAGATTCGTTCATATTACCGTCCCCGGGCTTAAATCGTCGGTTTTATACATAACGATAACGGTATTTATAGGCGCTTGCCGAATAATGGTCCAGCCGATGCTAATGATAGGTCCCTATCCCGAGGGTTGGACGCTAAGCTACTATATGTATATGCAAGGTACTGAGTACAGCCTTGTAGGCAAATCTTCGGCAATTGCGCTGCTTATGACCATATTCATAGGTTTGGTAACATTTATTCAGAAAAAAGTTTTGGGGGAAAAGAAAAGTGGCTAAAAAGAAACTTCCGTTACTTGACGCGGACGGCAACGAAATAACCGTCGTCAAGCAAAACTCCTCGAAAATTGCAAGGAACGTCGTTTACTATGTTTGCGGCGCGGTAATGTCGCTGTTCTTTCTGTTCCCGCTTATTTATATGCTTGCGTACTCAACCAAGACGGAGGCGGCAATAGCCGAAAGCGCGGGTACGCTCGGAATGTTCTTACCCGATTTTTCAAACCTCGGCGCGGCGTTCGACAACTACAAAAAAGTATTGGTTGACTACGACGTTGCAAAGTACGCGTTAAACAGCGTCCGTTACGCAATAATCGCTATTGTTTTAAACGTAATAATAAACGGGCTTGCGGGCTATGTGCTTGCCAAATTCAGAATACCCGGCAAAAGATTTTTTACCTTTATTATTCTGTTTTTGATAGTAGTACCTGTGGAAACTTCCATAATTCCGCTGTTTATCGTCGTAAAACAGATGTTGGGGTTTAACGGCGCCGCAACTATTTTGGGCATAGTTTTCCCAGCGGCGATAAGCGTATTCAATATGTTTCTTTTTATGCAGTTTTTCCAAGGTATTCCAAAGGACTACGAAGAGGCGGCAAGAATAGACGGCGCGGGCAACCTTAAAATATTCTTCAAAATAATATTGCCCCTTTCAAAGCCTATCGTTGCAACGGTTGCCGTGTTCTGCTTTATCGGCGTATGGAACGACTATCTTTGGCCGTCGTTGTTGCTTACCAATAATCAAGACTTGATGCCCGTTCAAGCGGCTTTGACGATAATTCAGCAAGATACCGAATTGTCGGCGGGCGCGAAGATGGCTTCGTTGGTAGTTACAAGTATTCCTATTTTCATCGTATACGTTGCGGCGCAAAAATACATAGTACAAGGTTTCGGAACGGCGGGTTTAAAGGTATGAAAAATTCAATTTCAAAAAGAATTGTCGCGCTGTCGGCGGCAACAGTCCTCATTGCGGGAGTTGCGGCGTTTTCGGGCTGCGCGGAAGAGAATACCTCTCTTTTGGTTTCTTATTCGTTTGACGGTACGGACGGTAATAAAACCTTAAACGGCGCAAACGGCAAACAGTATAAAATAGATTACGTTTTCAATGCTGAAAATCAAGATATTATCTACAAGCCCGCAAGCGACCCGCTTTTAAAGAAAGGGGTTATAGGCAGCTCGCTGTATATGGACGGGTTTTCCGTATGTATAGAAAACGGCGATTTCACTATGCCGAAAAAGGAAATTACGATGTCGGCTTGGGTTGCGCCGAGAGTTTTCGAGGACTTGGGCAATTACACGGGCGACGCGGAAGGCTATAAAAGGCTAACCACCGTGCTTGGGCAAAGCTCTGTGGAAATTGCGGAAGGGTTTTCATTCGGCTACGGAACGCAAGGGCTTTGGGGCGTAGAGTTCGCCATTACCAACGAAGCGGGCAACGACGTTGTTTGGGGCTTTTACGACCCGATAAACACGTTGCCTTTATACGAATGGACGCATATAGCCGTCAGTATTAATTTGAACGAGGGTTATCTTGCTTTGGCTTTTAACGGCAAAGTTTCTTACGAAACGGTTATGCCCGAGCTTTCGTATTCTAATTTCGTAGGAAGCGTAGAGGAGCCGCTTTTCCTCGGTTATACCAAAGCCCAACAAGACGAAAACGGCGTTAAGACGCAAATGCCGGCGGGGCTTGTCGACGAGGTGAAAATTTACGGCGAATGCTTTACCCCTTCGGGATTGAAAGCCTTATACGAAGAGGGCGCGCAAGGCGGCGTTCACTCGACGCTTGATTGGAAAGAGGTTGCAATAGACAGCTCTCAATACGAGGGCGACAGATACCGCGCGCAATATCACGCGTTGCCGCCCGGCGTATGGATGAACGAGCCGCACGCGCCGTTCTATTATAACGGTAAATATCACGTTTTCTATCAGCATAATCCCGCGGGGCCTCGATTTACGGGCTCGATGATGCGGTGGGGTCATATCGTAAGCGACGATATGATTCATTGGGAATATGTAAAGGACGCTGTCGTGCCCTCGGGCGTATGCGAAAAGGGCGTATGGACGGGCGGCTCGGTTATAGGCCCCGACGGCACGCCTTGGCTTTTGATTACGGCAGGCTCTGTCCCCGGCAATTCGGGCAGCGGACAAAATATCGCATACGCGCACCCCGCGGACCCCGACGACCCGTATCTCGTCGATTGGGTAGTGGAAGACAAGGTTGCAATCGCCCAAGCGCCCGACGGTACGCAAGGCGAGGTGAACCAATTTAGGGACAGCACTTGCTGGAAAGAAGGCGATACCTATTATTTGACGGTTTCAAGCTCTAACCCCAACGCGGGCGGAGCGATACCCATTTATACTTCGAAGGATATGCGCGCGTGGGAGTATCGCGGTTATCTTTACGAAAACGCCGCTCCGCAACTCGGTATTCATTGGGAATGCGCAACTATGTTGCCCGTAACAAACGGCAACGACAACAAATACGTTTTAATGGTAATTCCTCAGTTTGCGGAAAACTCCAAAACGAGCATAGATACGTTTTATTGGATAGGCACTTTCGATAAACTGACTTGTAGGTTTATCCCCGACGAAGAGTATAGGGATACCTTGCATATGTTCGATTTGGGCGACGGACACTTTAACGGTCAAGCGGGTTTTTACGATACGAACAAAAACAGAACCGTTCTTTACGGTATAGTGCAAGGCACGGAAGCCGAATCAACCGTAAATTCTGGTTGGGCGCACAACTTCGCGTTTCCGCTTGAACTTGGTTTATCCGCGGACGGCAAAACACTTTTACGCAAGCCGATTAAGGAAATAGAAAGCCTTTACGACGGAACTCCGCTGTTCGAGCTTTCGGGCGGAAGTATGACTGCAAGCGAACTTAACGGGGCGATAAAGGAAGTTAGGGGAGATTTGTTGCGTATCGACGCAGAGTTCACGGTTGACGGCAAGGCCGAAAATTACAGCGGCGGCATTTCGGTAAGATACAATCCTTATTCAACGCCGACGATGACCGAACAGACGAACATTGTTTTCGGCGGCAACGGAGTGTATATCGACCGCTCGCACTCGGCGGCGACAAACACCAAATACGACGACTCGAACATTTGGAATGTTGAAAAAAATACTTATCGGGTGACAATTCTTCTCGACCGTTCGACATTGGAAGTTTATGTTGACGATGTAATGAGTTTTACTACAAGGGTTTATCCCCAATACGGCGATTCGGACTATCTTCATATCTTCGAGGACAACGCGGCGCTTACGTTTACGCAGTTCACCGTCCGCAGAATGAAGAGTGCATACCGCGATACGGTTACGCCCGCTTACTACGGCAATACGGGACTTTTACGGGAGGCGGCAAAATGAAAAAGTTGATTTTAGGCGCGCTTTCGGTTGTTGCGGCGGCGTCACTCGGCGCGGCTATCGGTTGCTCTAAAACGGATACGTTGCCGGCGGTTGTAGTAAACGGCGGTTTCGAATCGGCAGATTTAAGCGGTTGGACGGTAGAGTACGGCGACGCTTACGACGACGACAGCGTATCTTCCCGCAAAACGTTCTCGTATTCTGCCGACGTTGACCCGCACGGTTACGTCATTCCCGTAAACCAAACGGGTAATTGGTATTTAAGCGGCAAGGGGTTTGACAATAACCGCCCTTCGACTTGTACCGGCGCTATACGTTCGCAAAATTTTGTGCTTAGCGGCGACGGAACGGTTTCCTTAAAACTTGCTGGCGGCGCGCAAGTAACGGCGCGTTCGGATACTGCTGCGCGCAAGTCCGAGTCGGAAATTTGCTTTGTGGGCATATACCGCGCTTCCGACGACAAGATGATTGCACGCCAAGCGAACGATTATTTTGCCGAGGACGCGTCGAATATAGAATTAGTTGACTATGAAAACGGTACTTGCTTTACCGATAACTTCTGTCAGTACACTATCGAACTGTCGGAATATATCGGCGAAGAGTTGTACATTAGAATCGTAGACAACGATACGAGTTATTATTACGGATATTTAAGCGTTGACGATATCCGCATAGGTAAGACGGCGGAAGCCCAAAGCGAGGGCGCATACTTTGCAAAGTCGGCTGAGCGTAAAACCGCAACCCCCGCAACCGAGTACGATATTGCCAACGGCGACTTCGAAACGGGCAACCTTGCAGGTTGGGAAGTAACCGAAGGGTTAGCTTTTTCGGACGACGGAGTAAACGGCAATCCGTATTGGTGGGCTGAGCAAATCCCTTACGAAAGGGAGGGGAGCTTCCATTACGGCTATTATAACCCCACGGCGGTTGGCCGAATGCGCTCGACAACGTTCACCGTCGGCGGAACGGGCTATGTAACATATAAACTCGGCGGTTGCGCCGACAACAATACGGCGTATCTGCGTTTCGTTAACGCGGACAGCGGAGAACAAGTTTTAAAAGTTTCGAACTCCGCTTTTAAGGATATGCAGTTCCCCAACGTTCAAAACGGTATGCGTGTGTTGAATATGAACCAATACCGCCTAAACCTTTCGCAGTTTTTAGGCGAAAAGCTGTACATAGAAGCGGTTGACGAAAACGCTTCTGACAATATGGCGGGCTGCATTGTTTTGGATAGCGTCAAAACATATCACACAACAGTGCCGCAATTTACCGATTGGTTCGACGTCGAGTACGAAGTAGAAGAAGTTTTGCCCGACAGCCGTTACCAGGTAAAGAACGGCGGATTCGAAAACGGATATGACGGCTGGACGATGAGCGGCAATATCGGCGAAGTAACTTCGGACGATACTTGGTGGAAGGAGCGGCTTCCCTATAACAAGAGCGGCAAAAACCTTTTCTCGGGTATTAATAACGAGGGCGGCAAAGGCAGCTTGACAAGCGAATATTTCACCGTCGGCGGAAGCGGCTTGATGACTTTCAAGTTCGGCGGCGCGCCCGACCCCAGATTCTGTTACATATCTCTGATTGACAGAAGCGGCAACACGGTTGCGAAATACGGCAACCATATGTTCCATATCCACGGCGACGGGCTTGGCGCAATAAACCGCGGCACAAATATTTACAATATGGTGACGTATAGGGCAGACATTTCGAAGTGGGCGGGGCAAGAGCTGTGCATAAGAATAGTTGACGATGCCGACAGCAATTACGGCTTAGTCACGGTTGACAGCTTCGTGACCTATTACGAGGATGCCGACGTAAGTCGCTTCCCCGCAAATAGCGTTGAGGCAATCAACCTTATCGACTGTAAAAATCCCGAGCAATCGGAATACCAAATTCCCAACGGCAGTTTCGAAAACGGCAACCTTGACGGTTGGACGGCAGAGGGGAATATAGGCAACGTTTCTTACGACTACCTTTGGTGGAACGAGTGGTACACCTTTAATAAAGACGGTCTGTTCTTTTTCAGCGGTTTTGCCGGCAACGAGGCTGCCAAGGGTACGCTTACAAGTTCGGCTTTCACCGTGGGCGGTTCGGGTATGATAACTTACCGCTTGGGCGGTGGAATGGATTCTTCGCTTTGTTATATCGATATCATTGACGCGGATAACCCCGACGTAGTTTATTACCGCTTCGGAAACGAAGCTTTCACGACCAAGGGCGGAGTATTTACGGGTTCCCCGATTATAGTCGGTTGCGACGGCTTCGGCGCAAAAATGGTGCTTTACAAAGTTGATTTAAGCAAACTTTTGGGTAAAAGAGTAAAACTTCGACTTGTTGACAACGCCGCCAAGGATTGGGGCTTACTGTTTGCGGACGACTTCGTAACTTATTACGGAAACGAGGCGCAAATTCCGTACGGAGCGGTACAAGCAACGAATATTTTACCCGTTCCCGAGTTCGAGGACGTAGATTTGACCTTGAACTTCGCATACGGACAAAATTCCTTGACTTTAAGACCGAAAGCCAATCTGAATAATTACGCTTACGAATTTGACCTTGCCGAAGAGTACGAAGGAGTAACGGTAAACGGCAACGTGCTGACGGTGAGCGATAACGCAAATACTTACGAAATTTCAATAAAAGCAAGGATAACGTTTACACTGTTAAACGAAACTACCGAGAGAACGTTTAAGGTAAAATTAAGCGTAATCAACGACGAGAGGCATATCTTGAACGGCAACTTCGAAACGGGCGACTTGACGGGTTGGACTGTGGTCAGCGGTAACGTACACGAAGATTCCGCGATAGAGAGGGAGGAAACCTTCTTTGACGAACAACTTCCGTTCAATAAAGAGGGCAAATTCCACTTCGACGGTTGGGGCGCACAATACGCAGAAGCCGAAACCTATGCGTTGAGGTCTGAAACGTTTACTCTCGGCGGAAGCGGCTTTATAAGCTTTAAAATGGCGGGGCGCGCTGCGGTGTTAAAAGTGTTCAAAGCCGACGGCACGCAGATAGCGGAGTACGAAAACACGCAGTTTGCCGACGTGAAATATCCTCACATAGACGAAGGTAGCCGTCAGGCAACTATGGTAACCTTTGTCGCGGATTTGTCGGAGTATATCGGCGAAAAGCTTTATATAGAAATTTGCGACGGCAAAGAGGGCGGTAATTGGGGCGTAGCGTTCTTCGACGATATAGTTACTTACTATGAAACCGCGCCCGACGTGGAAAACTCCAAAGACATCGTCCACCTAAACCCGACTACTTCGAAAACGGAAACCGAATGCGATTACGAACTTAATTGGGTAACCGCAATCAACAAAATTCAATAATTTCATAGGGGGAAAATTATGAAAGGTATAAAAAAATTAGTGGCTATTGCTATGTCCGCTTGTATGGTTTGTTCTGTTCCCGCCTTTTTGGCGGGCTGTAACGACGGCGACGACGGCTCGGATACGTCTAAAACCGAGGGCGCAGTAAAGATTAAAGACATTTCCGATATGTCTGTAAAGGTGGACGAAATCAAAACGTTAACGCTAAGCGAATACATAACGGCTAACGGCAATGCGGTTACCGTTTCGTCGGCGGCGAACGGAAGCGTGTTGACCGTAAGCGAAAGCGGCGGGGTCGTTTCGGTGAAAGGCAAGGCAAAGGGAGTTGCGACCGTAACGGTAAAATGCGGTACGGTTGAACTGAGTTTCCGCGTGACCGTGACCGAGGCGGACAGTGTAACGCCCGCGCCCGTATTCGAGGATATCTCGGCGGACTATACCTTGAATAAGGACGCGTCCTTAGAAATTACGCTTGCGCCCAAGTCGGGCGGGGACGGATTTGCAATCACCTACTCGCTTGCAAACGAACTTATTTCGGGCGTCGGAATTTCGGGCAATAAACTTACTTTCACGGCGACGAAAGTCGGCGACGTTGAAATATCCGTAAACGCAAGATGCGAGGATAGGGAAAACGCTCAAACCGTTTATAACTTAACTTTTAAAGTTAGAATCAGCGTTAAAGAGGATACCGCACCCGTCTATTACACTGTGGTTATCGACGGCGAAGAAAGGCAAGTAGAACACGGCGCGACCTTAAAACTTCCCGACAGACCCAAGCAAGAAATCGAAAGCGGAAAGGAATTCAAGGGTTGGCAAGTCGGGCAAGAAATCAAATCGGGCGGCTCGGTCATTATCGTTACGGGGCCTTTGGAAATTACGGCGGTTATTGAAGACGAGCCAGAAACCGCGCCCGAAAAGATTAAAGACGGTACGGCAATTACTTTCCTATTGTCGGAAAGCAGCGCCACGGTCAGCGTAGCGGAATATATCAACACCAACGGGCACGCCGTTTCGGTATCCTCGTCAAAAGAGGGGGTTGCAACCGTAAGCGAAAGCAACGGGGTTGTAACCGTAACTGCGGTTGCGGCGGGAAAAACCGAAGTAAAACTTATCTGTAAAGACATTGAAATCACTTTTGGCGTTACGGTTAAAAACGACGCGCCCACATTCGAGAACGGCACGATGAGTATTGATTTATACTCGCCTACCGGCACTTTTGAAATAAAGCCCAACGGAGCGTCTACGTTTAATTACGAGTATTCCGTAAGCGGCGCGTCCGTTTCGGACGGAGTGCTTTCATATACCGCAAGCGTTGTCGGCGTGCAAACCTTAACTGTATACGTTACCGCAACGGATACTGCGACGGGCGAGGTAGAACACGCAACCTTTACGTTAACGGTCAACGTATTCGATACAACGGCTTTCCGCATTGCCAACGGCGGCTTCGAGGACGGCTTGACCGGTTGGACTGTTTCCGCGCTTGACGGTAGTGCGTTTAATATCGAGGAGTCTTGGAACGTTGTTCAGAACACCGATACTTATTGGAGCGGTTCGGCGGCTTATAACAATACGGGCTATCACTTCAACGGACTTGACGGCGGCATACCCGAAGCGTTAACATATAAACTGACGTCTACGCCTTTCACAATCGGCGGAAGCGGATATATCTCGTACAAGATAGGCGGGCGCGCGGCAGTAGTTAAAATTTACGATAACGCTACGGGCGTACTTCTTGCAGAGTTCGAAAACACCGCTTGGGCGGATAAGGGTGAACCCATCGGATGTATAAAAGGCGGCAAGTACAACTTAACGCTTTTGCCTTACTTTGCCGATTTAAGCGCTTATAAGGGCTTGGAAGTGTATCTCGTGTTAGAGGATGCGCTTGACGACGGTTGGGGGCATTCGGTAATGGACGAAGTTGTTACATATTACGATAAAGCGCCCACTACGGCAAAGTATGACGAAGTTATTGAAAAATGCTCTGAACATGACGGAGAAACCGCAATAATCAATTGGATAAAGGCAATAAACAAAGTGCCCGAAAACCGTTTGCAGTTCACAAGTAAAATTCAGAACGCCGTAGCGGATAGCGGCACGGCGGACTTGACGGCTTACCTTGCCGACGCCGACGGAAAATTAGCGGGCGACGCAAGCGCAACCGTTAATAGTCAGTTAGTTAAAGTGCAAGAAGGCAATATCGTATACACCGAAGGCTTTACGGCGTTTAATCTTGTTGCGGGAAAGCAATACACCGTAACTTATAAACTTGTTTTAGGCGAATACGAAGCAGAGGCGACTTTTATAATCACCGTCAAAGATGATTATCAGATTATCAACGGCGGCTTCGAAACGGGCGATTTGACGGGCTGGACTTACACCGTTGCCGACGGCAGCGTTGACTTCGGCAGAGTGGAAAACGCCGATTATTATTGGAACAATTCGAACAATCTTTTCAACAAAGAGGGTAAATATCTGTTTACCGGTATAGAAACGGTACACGGCACCAATCAAGAATCGGGTAAAGGCACGCTGAAAAGCAGTGTGTTTACATTAAGACAAAACGGTTGGATATCTTTCCTTATGGGCGGCGCGCATAACGAAAATTGCGGTTTGCGCGTAAGGAGCGCCGCGGACGATACTATTCTTGCCGAGTTCAATAACCTTGATAAAGGCTTTGACGGCGTAATGGACAGATACAAGTATCAATTCACGGGCATGGACGTAGATATGCAGTGCTATATCGAGATATTTGACAATGCCGAAGATGGTTGGGGACTTGTCGTTATCGACGATATCCGCACCGATTGGGGCTTAACAGAACCCGAGGGCACGGTTATTGATTCTGTAATAAATAATTAATAAAGTACCGCCCCGCAACTCAAAGCGGGGCGGGAAAAACGAAGGAAATATGAAAGACAACATTGTAAGACCCGCTTTTCACATCACAGGACAACAAGGCTGGATTAACGACCCTAACGGACTTGTCAAGTTCAAGGGCGAATATCACGTATTTTTTCAACATTATTCAAGCAGCGTTTATTGGGGACCTATGCATTGGGGACACGTCAAAAGCCGCGACCTTTTAAAGTGGCAGCATCTTCCCGTTGCGATTTGTCCCGACGAGCAAGACGACGGCTGCTTTTCGGGCACCGCTATCGTTTGGAAGGATAAGCTTTGGCTTATGTATACAAGCTTTAAAGAAAACGGAGGCGGAGAAAATATAAGGCAACTGCAAGCAATCGCTTCTTCCGACGACGGCGTTCACTTTACAAAGCACGGCATTGTTATCGGAGAAAAGGATTTGCCGCCCGAATATTCCCCTTGCGACTTCCGCGACCCGAAGGTATTTAGACGCGGCGAAATTTTTTATTGCCTTGTCGCCGCCCGCCGAAAGCAAGGTAGGGGCAGACTTTTGCTTTTTTCGTCAGAAGATTTGTTCAAATGGAACTTCGAACGCGACGTTCTGGGCACCGATTGCGGCGGAATTATGACAGAGTGCCCCGATTACGTTGAATCTTTGGGCTTGCTTACCTATTGCGAACAGTTTCAACCCGCACAAGTGGATAAACACTTAAATATTCATAGCACGTTTTACCGCTTGGGTGAGCTTGGCTTGGGTACTGGAAAATCGAAATTCGGCGAAAGCGATATTATCGATTACGGTTTCGACTTTTATGCCTCGCAGATTTTTGCGGAAGTTCCCGTTATGATAGGCTGGCTTAGTATGTGGGACAGAACCGTGCCCTACGACAAATACGGTTTTTCGGGTATGCTTACCGTACCTCGCAAAATATCGGTAAAAGACGGCAGACTTTGGCAAGCCCCCCTTTACAATGGCAAAAAGGCAGCCGAAAGCTGTGCTTTGGAGTTAACGGATAATGCTACTGTCGGGGTTATAGAATTGTCGGTCGAAAAGCTTAAAAGCCTTACTTTGAAATTGAGGGTGGGTGACGGAAAGCAAACGGTAATTACGGCAACTAAAGACGGGCTTGTGTTTGACCGTTCGCGTTCGGGAGAGCCTATCACGGGTAAAGAAAACGACGAATACTCGCTTGCGGGCATAAGAAAAATGCCGCTTGACGATGCGGCAACGCACAAAATAACCGTGGTGTTCGATTGGTTTTCCGTGGAAGTGTTTGCCGACGGCAGAGCGCTTTCGTCGGTAATATGTCCCGATTTGAGTGCGGACGGTATTTCGCTTTCGGTCTGCGCCGATTCTTGTATTTACACGCGTTACGATACGTCCGAATTTATGGAAGTAAAATAATATGAAAAGACGGGTAACTGATTGGTTACCCGTCTTTTTATATTATTCTGTTTGTCGAGTCGCGCGGAATCAGCTTTGTAAACACCGTCACCGAACGCGACGGACTTTGCGGGTGTTCTATTCTGTCTACAATCGTTCTTATGGTTTCGTTGCCCAAAAATTCCTTATCTACCGAAAAAGTAGTAATGGAAGGGACGGTGGCTATCGCTTCGGAAACGTTATCGAAGCCGACAATCAAAGCGTTTTGCGGCACGAAGATATTAAGCGATTTAAGCGCGTTGCAAACGCCCCTTGCAACGAAATCGTTACAACAAATGAAACACTCGGGGCGGTACCTCATTTTTAAAATTTCCGTCTTGATTGCGTCGGGATTACCGTAGTTGAAGGTTTGGTCTCCGCAAAGAATGTCCTCGCTGCGGGTATGTGTTCCGCCTATTGCCATTATGCCCGTAAGCATTCCGTTATACCTATCGTGAAAGCTTTTGCAATGCTTTCTGTCGCCTACGAAAGAAAACCGCGTTATGTTATATTTTTTATGCAGAAGCTTTACTATGCTGTTTACGGATTGCTCGTCATTTGCGCTGATTATGTCGTAATTATTATCCGATTTCACGTCGCCGGTGGTAAAGTCGTTAAAGCATACGGGTTTACCCAAATTCAAAAGTTTATATATAAATTCCTTGTCGAAACACTCTATCGCCACTATGCCGTCGGCTTTTAAATCTCCGATATAGTCCGAAACTTCCTTAAACGGTGTTTTGCTGCCGTTATAAGTATATTGAAAAAGCTCGTAATCCTTTTCAAAACAGTTATTTTCTATGCTTTTTATAAGCGGCACAAAATAATTCATATTGTTCAGCGGCTTGCCCGAAACAAGTAGGATGCGGTATCTTTTACCGCCCGACTCGATATGATTTACGTTTAGCGACTTGTACTTCATTTCTTGCGCCTTGCGTAAAACGGTTTCCCGCGTTTTTTCGGGAACATATTGCCCGTTCAGCGCTTTTGCAACAGTGTTTCTCGATAAATTCAGTTGTTCAGCTATATCTTTTATAGTTACGGCTTTCTTCATATTTCTATTATAAAGCTTGATTTTTAAAAAATCAAGTGAGCAAATGCACCAAATTATATAATTTGGTATTGTGCATATGCACAATACGGGTTTATTATGTTGACAATGTTTATATTATTAAGTATTATGTAATAAACGAACATATATTGTTATAATATTTCATTTGGGGGAAATGAATATGAAAAAATGTATTGCCGCGATATGTGCAATGACTATGTTTTTGGGCGCAGTTTCGGGGTTAACCGCATGCGGCGGCGACGCGCACGAACATATTTGGAATGACGGAGAAATAACCTCTGCGCCTACATGTACAGAATTCGGAGTAAGAACTTTCAATTGTACTGTTGAGGGCTGCACCGAAACTTACACCGAAGCCGTTGATAAGCTTGCCCACGAATTTACGGGCGAATGGGTAGAGGTCGAGGGCGGACACGCAAAAAAATGCGCCAACTGTGAGGCGGTCGATACCGCGAATAAGACTAACCACAACCTTGCCGAAGATACTGAAAAGCGTGTAGACGCAACTTGCCATTCAGACGGTGAAAAGCACTTTGTTTGCGACGATTGCGGCGCGGAAACTATCGAACAAATAACCGAGCGACCCGCGCATGACTTCGATAACGGCGAATGGGTAGAGGTCGAGGACGGACACGCGAAGCAGTGCGCCAACTGTGAGGCGGTTGACACCGCGAATAAGACTAACCACAACCTTGTCGAGGATACGGAAAAGCGCGTGGACGCGACTTGCCATTCTGACGGGGAAAAGCACTTTGTTTGCAACGATTGCGGCGCGACAAACGTCGAATACATAACCGAGCGACCCGCGCATGACTTCGATAACGGCGAATGGGTAGAGGTCGAGGGCGGCCACGCAAAAAAATGCGCTAACTGCGAGGCGGTTGACGAAAACGTAATTGCACATACTTGGGACGAGGGCGAAGTTACTGCGCAGCCGACGTTTTGGCAAGACGGCGAAAAAACCTTTACTTGCAACGACTGCGGCAAAACCAAGACCGAACCCGTTGCGGCGAAAACTTCCGTCACTTATAAAGAAGATTTTAACATAAACCTTGAAGACGGCAAGCAAACGGGTGATTGGCAATACGGCACGGTAGATTATAAGTTCGACGACAATGAAGACTTTACTTTTACTCAGTTTACAACGAATAACGGAAGCGATGCTTGGACATTCACCGACGGTGCGAACGTTGAAATCAAAGACGAATATATAAATGCAGACGGAAGGTGGGCGGCGGTTGCCTTTACATTTAAAGCAGATACCGAAGCGAGTGTAAGCTTTACCTTTACCGGAACAATTCCGACGGACGGAGATGGCAACGAGGGACCCCAATCCACTTTTAATTGCAGAATAGGTTTAAAGAACGCGGACGGCGTTATATACGGGAACCCCGAATTCAGAGACGGCGCAGTATGCGAGTATTCCGTTAAAAAACAGTTTAAAGCGGGCGATACCATTTATTTTATGATTGAACACGCGGGTAGGGGCTGGACGAGCGGAAGTTTGAATATCGGCATTGTTAAAGGTGCGTAAATTTTTTATGAAAGTTAAAAGCGTAAAAACAAGTTTAATATTTGCGTTGGGCGCGGCAGTTTTTGCTGCGCTTGTCGCGGGTTTTTGCCTTATGAACAAGACGGTTGCGCTTGCGGCTTCGGACTATGACGAAAGCTACCGCAATCAGCTTGCATATTCGGCAAAGCGCGGTTGGAACAACGACCCTAACGGGCTTTTGTACGTTAACGGCACTTACCATATGTACTATCAGTATAATTGGGACGGCAACGGGACCCAAACTTGGTGGGACCATATGAGTTGGGGCCACGCCACAAGCACCGATTTGGTGCATTGGGCGGAACAGCCCGTTGCAATTCCCGCCTATCAGACCGTCGGCAACGAGTATTACGCAATGATGTTTTCGGGTAGCGCAGTCTATGACGAAAATAACAGCAGCGGGCTTTTTAGCGGCGACAACGGCGGCATAGTTGCAATTTTAACGCAGCCGAACGGAAAGCAGAGGCAGATACTTGCTTACAGTGACGACGGACAAAACTTTAATATATACGGCGAAATACTCGGCGCGGACGCGGAGGGCAGCCTTGGCGACGACGAATTCCGCGACCCCAAAGTATTTTGGAGCGACGCGCACGACAAATGGCTTATGGCAGTGGGCGGCGGCTCGGTAAGAATGTACTCGTCGGACAACTTGAAGGATTGGACTTACCTCGGCGAAACGGGTTTTTGGGGAGAGTGCCCCGATATTTCGCGCTACGAGGTTGACGGCGAAGTGAAGTACGCTTTAATTATCTCGCCCGAAGATAAAAGCAAAAGTCACGAGTATAACGGCACCGACCGTATAAACACTTACTACCCCGCAGAATATTACGCCGTGGGCGAGCTTGACGACAACGGACTTTTCCGCGCGACTCAGACTATAAAGAGATTGAGCGAGGGTATAGACAGCTATGCGTTTCAATCTTTCAACAATACGGACGGCAAGGTTTACGGCGTAAGCTGGTCGGCAAGTTGGCTTACGGTCGGCGCGTACGAGGGGTATAGACAGACCTACAACGGCGGCTTAACCGTTGCGTGTGAGCTTGAAATGGTCAAAGACGGGGACGGCTATTCGCTGTTTAGAAAACCCGTTGATAATATAAATACGTTACGAAACGGCGAAATTGCTGCGGTTTCGGGGAAAGTCGCGGCGGGCACAAACCCGCTTGCAAGCGTTAAGGCGACAGAAGCGGATATAGAGTTGGAACTCGATTTTACGGGCAGTACGGCAACTTACGCCGAGCTGCTGTTGCGCGTTTCGGCGGCGGAAAGAATTTCTGTAAAATACGACGTCGCAACCCAAACGCTTTCGCTCGACCGCTCGGAAAGCTCGCTTTTGGCAAAGGATACAAATTTTTATAACGAAGTTTACTCCAAACAAGTTGCCTTAAAAAACGGCAAACTCGGTTTAAGAATACTTCTCGATAGGGCGTTCGTCAGCGTGTTTGCAAACGGGGGAGAGGCAAGCTTTTTCTCGGCGGTTTTTCCCTCTGCCATATCTGACGGAATGAGCCTTTTATCGGACGGCGAAATTAACGTTGGCGCCCACATATATGCCGTTCAAAGCATTTTCGGCGGGGTTCAAACCAAGGACGAACTGATAATAACCACGAATAAAATCGATACTGCCGTCGGCGCAACGGAAACGGTGATAGCTGCGTCTTATGCGGAAGGGTTCGATGCAAGCCGCGTTGCTTATACCGTAACCGAGGGGCAAGACAATATAGCACTTGAAATAAAGGACGGAACGGCTTATATCAAAACGTTGAAAAAGGGCAGCGCAAAAGTGAAAGCCGCCTATAACGGCAACGAAAAGACGGTAGAAATTTATATTTACGAGAACGGATTTGTAAGCGACGTCGATTATACCGACGGCTACCGCGCGTTTTATTACGTTCGTGAGGACGGTCTGTTTTTAGGCGCGGGCACGGTTGACGCGTTCGTTTTCGGTAACGCTGCCGGCACGGACTTGACATATTCGGCAAATTTTACTCCGCAACCGAACGCGCAAGCTGGCGGGCTTGCTTTCGGGTATACGGGTAACGCGTCGGGTTACTTCTTCGTTACCGCAGACGTTAAAGAAAACGCGGTTAAGCTTGTGCAATTTTGCGGCGAAAAGGAAGCCGCCAATACTTTGGCTTCGGCTGAGTTCGATTTTGCTGCGGACGCGGCTTATAAGTTGACGGTAACCGTAAAAGACGGAACGGCTAAGGCTTACGCAAACGGTTTAAAACTGATTGAATGCGAACTGAAAAATTATGCGGGGGGAAGAGTGGGACTTAACGTTTATAACGCGGATATGGTTATAAACAAAGTTTATTTCAGACCCGCCGCTTACGAAAATGAAATTATAGTCGGCTCGGACGAGGTGTTAAAAGTCGTAAACATAACCGACGGCAGCTACAAATTGGACGACGGCGAATACACCGTAGCGGACGGTAAGATTATAATAAACGAAAGCTATTTAAAAACTTTGGAAGCGGACGCCGAGTACACGTTTAGAGTCGTCACGACAACCGGCGATTACGACGCGGTTATAAAGACGGATTTTGTTGCAGCCACTTTATCGCCCTTGCAAGAGAAGTTTTCAATAGGCGAAAGCCTAAGCTTCAAGCTCAACGGTAACACGGAAGTATATAAAGTTGAAATAAACGGCGAGGAGTACGAATTTACGGTTGACGGCGATACTATAACGGTAGCGGCGGATGCGCTTAAAAACTTAACGGGCGGCACGCATACCGTTAAAGCATATACGGCAAACGGGAGACCCGTCGCAAGCTTCGACCTTGCGGGGCTTGCAGACTATCAAGAGGACGAGGTCGAAGCGGTAAGCCGCGTATTCTTCTGGGTCGATATCGCAATTTTCGGCGCGATTATCGTCGGATACGGTGTGTTTACCGTAGTCAAAAAGTGCAAAAGGGGTTAATTATGGAGAATAATCAAGTCGCAAATACTCCGCCGTCGGCATTGCTTGAAAACAACGATTTGCTTATCGAACAAGCGTACGAGCAGCTTGCGGGCGGTGCAACCGAAAACGCGGGGGACGTCAAAAACAACAAAACCCCTACAAAATGGGAGAAGTGGAAAGAAAATTTCAAGCGTAGGGGCTGGATATTGGTGTTCATTCTTCCCGCGCTGATATACATTTTGATTTTCTGCTACGGACCGATGTACGGCATCGTTGTCGCCTTTCAAGACTATCAGCCGGGAAACGATATAATCGGTCCCGATACCGTTTGGGTCGGTTTTAAAAACTTCGAAGATTTCTTTTCCGACCCGAACTTCGGCAGTTATTTTTTAAATACGTTTTTGCTGTGTATTTTGGGCTTTATCGTCGGTTTCCCGCTGCCTATTATCGTGGCGCTTTTGTTGAACTCGGTAAGACCGAAAAAAATAAAAAAGGGCTTGCAAATTCTGTACTATGCGCCGCACTTCATTTCGCTTGTAGTACTTGTCGGTATGATGAAGCTTATATTCGGCAGCGACGGGCTTTTGGACCAACTAAGCATAAAATTGGGCGGCGACGCGCAAGGCTTGCAACTGTTTTTAAAGGCGGAAGCGTTCAGACCGTTATTCATCTTTTCGGGGAATTGGCAAGACTTTGGTTGGTCGGCGATAATCTACCTTGCGGCGCTTTCGGGCGTTGACCCCGCTTTGCACGAGGCTGCCAAGGTTGACGGCGCGTCGAGGTTCAGAAGAATTTTCAGCGTAGACTTGCCCGCAATACTCCCCACGATAGTTATGCTTATGATACTGTCTGTCGGCAACTTGATGAGTTGCGGCTATGAAAAAGTTCTTCTTATGCAGACGGACGGCAACATTTCCACAAGTGAAATTCTTTCAACCTACGTTTACGGCGGGCTTATGAAAGGTCAGTACGGGCTTAGCACCGCGTCGGGACTGTTCAACTCTGTCATCAACGTTGCGCTGTTGATAATAGCGAACTTCACATCCAAAAAATTGGCAAATCAAAGTATGTGGTAAGGCGTTATGGATAAAAAGGAACTGAAAGCGTTAAAAAAGAAAAACAAGATAAAAGAGAGTAAAATCGATTACGTCTACTATGCTATTTGCGGGTTTATCCTCTTTTTGTTGGCGGTTATCGTCGTGTATCCGCTATACTATATAATCATAGCTTCGATATCCGACCCCGACGCGGTGCTTACGGGCGACGTTTGGTTGTATCCCGTAAAAGTAACCTTTTCGGGCTATGCGCAGCTGTTTAACCGCGACGACGTTTGGCGGGGTTACTTCAATACCTTGATTTATACGATATTCGGCACGGTATTCAACATTGCGCTGACTATTCCCGCGGGTTGGGCTTTATCGCGCGATTATCTGCCGTTTAGGAAGCTTATCAACGTCTTGCTTATAATAACGATGTTTTTCGGCGGCGGATTGGTGCCCTATGTAATACTTTGCAGAACGCTAGGGTTGTACCAAAACCCCTTAATACTCATAATCGGCGGTGGCGTAAGCGTTTACAACGTGTTTATGTGCAAGTCGTTTTTTCAAGTCAACGTTCCAAAAGAGGTGTTGGAGGCGGCGCAGATTGACGGCGCGGGAGAGATAAGGACATTCTTCGACCTTGTTTTACCCCTTGCTAAATCGATAATCAGCGTAATGGTGCTGTTTTATGCGGTCGGGCATTGGAATAACTATATCGACGCGTATATATTCAGTATCGATAAAGACTTTTACCCCTTGCAAGCGGTAATCAACGGGCTTTTGTCCGCGACGACGGGAGGCGAAGGCGAACTGATTGCCGAACAGATGCGAGTTGCAACTCAGATTAAGTTTACCTCAATCATAGTTGCTACCGTGCCTATTTTAATTCTTTACCCTATGATAGAAAAACACTTCGGGCAAGGCGTGCTTGTCGGCTCGTTCAAATAAAATTTCGGGGAAATATATGAAAAAGATTATTGCCGGCGTGTTGGTCGCGGTACTTTGGTTTGCGGTGGTTATAACCTACACCGTAATAGCAACCAAAGCTGACGACGACGAGGACGCTCATGAATTTACGATTTTGACCGTCAAGGAAGAAACGGTTAAAGACTACAATAATATGCCCGTGTTCAAAGACCTTGCAAGAAAAACCGGCAAGGACGTGTATTGGACGTACAACACTTCGTTACAGTACTCTAACAACACCGACCCAGTAGGCACCAAGGGCATAGATGCGATTTACCACTCGGGTTTTTCAAACTTGCAGCTTTATAACTACGGCAGAAGCGGTAGGATAGCGGCGATTAACAAATATCTTGAAAACGATAAGGTTATGCCTAATCTTTATAAAATTTTGCAAGACCGACCCGACATCGCCGAGGCTTTGAAATCGCCCGACAATAATATCTATTCGTTGCCGCGAGTGGAAGAAATGGGGCTTAAAGCTCACCCGAACTTGCTGTTTATAAATAAAGTATGGGTGGAAAAACTGATTAACGGCGGCAACCTTTCGGAAGTGGATATCACGAAAGACGACCTTAAAGACGGTTTGCAGCTGACGAGAAACGAGTTTAAAATAATTTTGCAGAAGTTCAACGACTTCGATATGGACGGCGACGGTTCGACTACAAACGAAGTGCCCTTGTCGTTCGTCAGCGGCAATTGGCAAGGCAACGAAAGCGATTTGATAGCATCGTTCGGCGTTCCAGAAAACACCGAGCACAAGACAATCGTAAACGACAAAATAACCTTTACGATTGAAAGCGAAAAGTGGTTTAATGCGGTTTACGAGTTGAACGATTGGTACAATAGGGGGCTTATCCGTTCGTCGGCGTTCACCCAAGAACAAGACGAGTTCCTTGCAAAGGGGCAAGACGGCAGATACGGCGCTTTCTATTGGTGGGAAAAGGAAACCGTGGTTAAAAAGAGTTTGCAAGACAATTACATTATGATGCAAGCGCTTACGGACGAAAACGGAAACAGTTACGTCGGAATGAGCAATGAGTTGGAAATAGAAAAGGGCGAATGCGTAATATTAAGCTCTTGCAAGGATATTGCGGGATTGCTTAGCTACTTCGATAAATTCTTCGAGCCGGTTTACTCGGCGCAAATAAACTACGGCTCGATTGATTCGGGCGCATTTGAAAAGTATAAAGAGGGAGAGATGCTTATCCCCAACGACGACCACGGCGAGCAGAGCGCGGACGACTTCCGTATGAAAAACGCGCCTTACGGAGTTGTGTATCTGCCGCAAGACGTGTGGGATAATGAAATTCAAATGGAATCCCGCGCAAAGCTTAGGTTGGAGCGTTTGGACGTCTACTTGCAAAACAATGCGTTCGATAACATAAAGTCGATACCAAACCTCAATTACGAAAAAGACGAACTTGACACTTTAAATAGGTACGAAAACTCCTTGGGCAAGAACATAACCTCTTGGTTCACTACAAGGGTTACCGCAAAATCCGCGCCCACGCTTAGCGATTGGCAGAACTTTTTGAAGACCAATTCGGCGTCGATTTCGCAAGTTAAATCGGTAAACCAAGCGGCTTACGACAGATACCTTCAAGCAACGCAAAATAGGGCTTAATTACGGCATATATGGGGGGGAATTATGAAAGGGTTTAAACTTTTCGGCGACTATGCGTGTGAATTTTTGGTTATCACGCTGTTGGTTGCCGCGTCGGCGATTCTCATAATTCCCTTTATACCTATGCTTACGGGCGTTACGGGATATTTCAAAACGGATATCAACACGCGCCGCTTTAAGGACATTTTCACTACGATAGGCAAGAATTGGAAAATACTTATTTTTTACACGGTGTTTCAACTTATAATAATAATTTTTCCCGTCCTTAATATCTACTTTTTCAATTCTCACCCCGAAAATACAAATTACTTCGTGCTTGCAATTTGCTGCGTCGCGTTGCTTGTTGGGGTCATCTATCTTGTGACAGCGCCTACCGTAATAGTAAATATGCGCGTATCGCTTAGGCAACTTTTCTATAACGGAATTATGCTTCTGTTCGGCGGGCTGTTGCGCAGCTTAATATCGGTGGCGTGCGTTGCGGGTATAGTTGCATTGGTGCTGTTTTGTCCGTATGCAGTGCCGCTTACTTTGTACGCCGTGCCGTTGCTTGTAGCTAAGCTTATGGGTGAAAATTTTATCAAATTAAAGGCGAAAGCGTTGAATATAAGCGTTTTTGAGCTGAAAAAACAGCAAAAAGAGGACGATTATTTAGACGAAAACGGGGAAATCAGCCGCCCCGAGTTGGTGGAGAACAGTGATGAAGAAATCTAAATTTTTGATATTGCCCCTTGTCGCGGCTATGGCGGTTGCCCTATTTACGGCATGTTCGGGCGAGCCGGTAAACCAAGGACCCGAGCTTAGGGGAGTAAAGGACGTGACTTGCCTTGCGAACACAACCGTGGATTTGCTTGACGGGGTTGCCGCGCTCGATGTAGAGGACGGCGATATTACGCCCGATTTAAAAATAACGGTAACGCCCGAAGTTGATGTGGAAAACGGCTATGCAACCTTCACCCAAGCGGGCGAGTACGAGGTTCGCTACGAAGTATACGACAGCCTCGGCAAGCTTGCAAGGACTACCGTCTCGGCAACCGTGAAAGAGCGGGAAGTTTACTCCGACAACACGCTTACAAACGGCTTTTCCGTAAGGACGGGCGGCGGAGTAAAGGTTGTAAATAACGGCTTGAACGGCAGCGTATATGCTTTCAACGCAACGGGCTGCGAAATTGCCGAAGATTTGCAATTAACCCGCACATATGCCTTAATTACGGGGGTAGAATACACTTTTAAATACTTCTTCGAGTGCAACGGCTACGGAAGAATGAAGGTCGCGGCGGACGGAAAAGCGATTAAAGAGCTGAACTTGAACGCGGGCGATAGGGAATTGCAGTTTACCTATTCCCTTCCGCTAAGCCAAACGGCGGACGGAGAGGCGGCAACCGACACGGTTGAAATTGCGCTGTGGCTCGGCGGGCTTGGTGAAAATTTGCAGTTTTCGCTTTCAAAAGCCGAAACCGCGTACTGGCGTGAGGACGGCGAAAGCGAGCTTGCCGAAAACTTTAATTTCGGTGATAAGATAATTAACCGCGACGGTAAGGCGCAAGCGGTGTATGCTTCCGAGGACGGCAAATCAGCAACGCTTGAAGTTACCCAACCCACCGGCGTAATTTGGCAAGTCGGCATGTTTATAAATACGGGCATACGGCTTGAAGCGGGCGACGAATACACGATTTCATTCGATATAGACAGCAAGCTCGGCAACGATTATCAAATATGTATTCAAAAACACCAATGGAACGAGGAGGGTATGCGTATCCTCGAAAGCCCGCAAGGTCATGTGAGCGAAACCGTGACGGCAACCGAGGTTTTCAGCGGTGATTTGTGGCTGTTCATAAGGTCGGGCGTTAATCAAAACAATATTACGATATCCGATTTCAGCGTCAAAGTTAAAAAAAGCGGTTACAAAACCCAAAGCTATTCGATAGGTCAAGTTTATTCCAACAGCGGCAGCGCAAGGTGCGAATACGGTAAAATCGTCTACGAAATAGGCGCTTTCGGCAGCGATTGGGGTAACAACGAATTGGGAACCCCTTCGTTTGAGTTATCGGGCGCGGCTGGGAACTTCGTAATCACCTTTACGGCAAAAGCGACCTCGCCCGTAAGCTGTGTTTTCGCGGCGAGCTTAGCCGACCGTTGGGACACGTTTGTGTGGAAGCAGCTTAAACTTTCCACCGAGCAGCAGACCTACTCTATCCGTTGCGACGATAAGGGCGTAGAGGGGCTGTACAAATTTATTTGGCAGTTCGGCACGTCCTCTAACGCGATTTACGGTAACGTAACGGTTGAAATCAGCGATATTAAAATTTGTTATTTAAGCGATTTGGAAGGCTAAGATAAATGAACGAATTGATTAAGGCAAACGCTTATATTTCTAAGGCGAAAAACACGGTAAACGGCAGATATAGGCTATCCTATCATATTATGCCGCCCGTAGGTTGGATGAACGACCCCAACGGTTTGATTTATTTTAACGGCAAGTATCACCTTTATTATCAGTTCAATCCGTACGATACCCACACGGGCAAAATGTGTTGGGGGCACGCCGTTTCGGAAGATTTGATTTCCTATACGGGCTGCGGCGTTGCGCTTATGCACGACGGCGAAAACGAGCGCGTGTTTTCGGGCGGTGCGATAGAGGCGGACGGAGGAATAACCGCTTACTATACCTTGCATATAGAGGATGGCGAGGAAAAGACCGAGGAGGTTTATAAAGGAGTTTCCGAGGACGGCACCGAGTTTAAAAACCTTGTAAAAGTTTTCGATAACGAAAGCTTGCCGGAAAATATCTCTCGTACGGACTTCCGCGACCCTTGCCCCGTAAAAATCGGCGATACTTACTACGTTTTCGTCGGCGGCAAAGACACGGTGCACAACAAGGGCGTAATAGTTGTCCTCGGCGGCAAGTCGCCCGAAAAATTGGAATATAAATTTTACCTCGGACCCTATTACGAGCTTGGCGATATGGGCGAATGCCCCTCTTATTTCGTGGTAAACGGAAAGTCCGTTTTGCTTGCCTCGGGCTGTCACGTTCACGATAGAGGCAACGATTTCAAAAATACAAACGCAAGCGTGTTTATAGTCGGGGATTTGGATTTTGAAAAGGGCGAGATGAAGGTGGACTTCATCAAGGAAATAGATAAGGGCGACACATTCTACGCGCCTCAGTTTATTCGCGGCATAACAAAGCCCGTGATGATTGCCTGGTTCGAGATGTGGGATAAACCATACCCCACCAAGGATATGGGGCACGGTTGGGTCGGCGCGTTTACTATACCGAGGGAATTGGAGTATAGGGACGGCGATATCTTCCAAACTCCCGTGGACGGTTTAAACGCTTACCTTTACGAGCCTATCGAGGGCGAAACGCCGAAGTGCGCGGATATTTCATTCGAATTTTTCGGCGAGGGCGCGGTCACCGTCGCGGGCGATAACGGCAAAGTGGTTATCGGAAACGACGGCGGAGTTTATCTCGACACCCGCAATGCAAACAACTCTTTCGGCAGCATAAGGCGCACCAACGGCAATTACAGCCGCTGCCGCGTAAGGTTTCTTTTGGATATTTCGGGCGTCGAAGTGTTTGTGGATGGCGGAAGAGAGGCAATTTCAAGCAGAATTTATTTGGACGGCAACTACCGCGTGTATACCTCGGGCGGGGTTAGCGGTCTTAAAATTAAGGGTATAGGTGGAAAACAATGAAGAAAAAATGGGTCGTACCGATAATAGCGGCTATGGCGTGCGTTTGCGCGGTAGGGTGCAGCGCGCCTAAAAAGAACTCGGTCGAACAAGACGGGAAGTCGGTTTTCCCCGTTTCCGCTTACGACGAGTCTTTGCCGATATCTATGGGCGACGTTATGCCGTTTTACGACAACGGCGTTATGAATATCTACCACTTGCAAAACCATACGGGTTCGAACAGTCTGTTTTATCACCCCGTTTCGCGGCTGACAACGACGGATTACGTCAATTACAGGGACGAGGGTATATCGCTTGACTTTGTAGAAGAAGTTGCGTCGGTAGACGCTGCGCTCGGAACTGGCTCCGTAATAAAAGATAAGGACGGCATGTATCACTTTTTCTACACGGGACACAACGATAACGGTCAGTCCGAGGGGCTTAAATTCAATGAGGTCGTTCGCCACGCGACGAGTACTGATTTGCAAAATTGGTTTAAGGACGAAGAGTTCAACCTATACGGTTACGAAAACGACTTCCGCGACCCCTATCTTTACTACGACTCCGACGAGGACGTCTATAATATGCTTGTGACCACGCGCGATTACGGCAAGGGCGTTATAAAAAGGTACAGCGCATCTTCCCTCGATGCGACTTGGCAAGAGTGGAACGACGAGGGTGTTTTCTTCTATAACGACGACGGCGATTACAATATGGAGTGCCCGTCTTATATCGAGTACAACGGATTTTACTATCTTGCTTACAGCGAACAAGGCGAAAACCGCGTTACCCATTACAGATACAGAAAGGGTAAAGACGGCGAATGGAAAAAGTTCGAGCGCGACAGTATCGACGCAAGCGGTTTCTATGCCGGGCGGCTTGAAAAGGCGGGCGACAGACTGTTTGCCTTCGCTTGGTGCGCCAATCTTTCGGCGGGCTCTACGGGCGACTTCGATTGGGGCGGCAACCTCGTCGCGCACGAAATAAAACAACTTTCCGACGGCGAGCTGTGCGCGGTTATGGTTTCCGAAGTTAAAGACGCGTTTTCAACCGAGGTAAATTACAACTTTATCGACGGCAACAGTATCGAAAAAGTATCGTTCGACGGCGGATTTGCGGCGCGCGGAGCCGAAAGGTTGGGCACGAATATTACGCGGATAAACTTCACGTTTTCTGTTGAAAACTTCGGCGGTAATTTCGGAATGACTTTCGGGCTTGACGGAAAATTCGATAACCGCCTCGGTTCGGCGGCGGTTGCTTTCGATACCGTTAACAGTAAGCTTGTGTGCTATAACAATATTTCAAGCGTGGTGCGGTACGGCGCTCCGCTTGCAAGCGTGCCGTTCGCGTACACTGCGGGCAAGGACTATGTAGTAGACATCATTATCGAGGACGAAATAATCACCGTCTATCTTGACGATACCGTTTGCCTAACGGCAAGATTTCCCGAAATGAAGAGGAAGAATTTCGCGTTCTACTCAAACGGAAACAAAGTAAATTTTAAGGGGATAACTTTTTATGAGTAAGTTATTTTCAATCGGAGAGCTTTTAATCGATTTTCAGTCTGTCGGTTCTGGCGGGTTAAAGGACACGAAGGAGTTCGTAAAAAACGCGGGCGGCGCGCCCGCAAACGCGTGCGTTCAGGCGGTGAAACTTGGGCAGAAAGCCGCGTATCTTACCAAGGTCGGCAACGACGGTTTCGGCGATTTCTTGATAGAAACGCTTAAAAACGAGGGCGTGGACGTATCGTTTATTTCGAAAAGCGATGATTACGACACTTCGCTTGCGTTCGTAAGCTTTAAAGACGGCGGCGAGCGAGAGTTCAGCTTTTACCGACGTGCCGCGGCAGATTTACACTTTACCGAAGAGGATTTCAAGGGCGTCGAGTTTTCGTCGGGCGATGTCTTGGAGTTCGGCAGCGTCGCGCTTAAAACCGAGCAAGCCAAGGCTACGCATAGGGCGCTTATTAAAAGAGCCGAAAACGCGGGCGCAAAAATTTGTTTCGACCCGAATTTAAGGTTCAACCTTTGGGAGGATAAAGAAGAGCTTAAAGCCGTAGTTAACGAATTTGCGGCTTATGCGGATATAATTAAAGTCGGCTGTGACGAGTTGGAGTTTATCACCGGCCTACCCGCGGAAAAAGCCGTTAAAGCTATGTTTAACGGCAAGCTTAAAATATTGCTTGTTACCGACGGCGGCAAGGGCGCAAGGCTTTACTTGGCGGACGGAAGCGAATATGCGTGCGGAGGGTATAAGGTTAAAACCGTTGACACCACCGGCGCGGGCGATTCGTTCTTCGGGGCGTTTATAGCGCAAGTTATGGAAAATAGAAACGACTATCAAGCAATGCTCGATTTTGCGTGCAAGTGCGGCGCGTATACCACTACGGGTTACGGCGCAATTCCGGCAATGGGCGACAAAGATAAAATAGATAAGGCGGTAAAATAAGATGGCAACTGTTCAGCTTGTAAAAGTAAACAAAGTGTACGACGGCGGAGTGCATGCGGTCCACGATTTTTCGATTGATATTAAGGATAAGGAATTTATCGTGTTCGTAGGGCCTTCCGGTTGCGGCAAGTCGACTACGCTTAGAATGATTGCGGGACTTGAAGAAATTTCTTACGGTGATTTCCTTATCGACGGCAAAATAATGAACAGCGCAGCGCCTAAGGATAGGGATATAGCAATGGTTTTCCAATCGTATGCGCTGTATCCGCAGATGACCGTATATAATAATATGGCGTACGCGTTGAAACTTAGAAAAGTACCTAAGGAAGAAATCGACGCGCGCGTAAAAGAGGCGGCAAGAATATTGAAACTTACGCCCTATCTCGACAGAAAACCGCGCGCGCTTTCGGGCGGTCAACGTCAACGCGTTGCGCTCGGGCGGTCGATTGTGCGCCGTCCCAAGGTTTTCCTTATGGACGAACCTTTATCCAACCTCGACGCAAAACTCCGCGTTGCGATGAGAAGCGAAATAGTGCGCATACACGAAGAAGTCGGCGCGACTACCATTTACGTCACTCACGACCAAATCGAGGCTATGACTATGGCTTCTCGCATTGTGGTTATGAAGGACGGATTTATTCAGCAAATCGGCGAGCCGAACGAGGTGTATCAAAATCCCGCCAATATGTTCGTCGCGGGCTTTATCGGCACGCCCGCAATGAACTTTTTGCACGGCACGGTTATGAACGGTTACTTCGTGATTGACGGCTCGGGCGAGAAAATTAAGCTTACGTCCGAACAGAAAGAGTTGTTGAAAAATTACGAAACGAAAAGGCTTGTGTACGGTATCAGACCCGAAAATCTTATTTACGAGGGGTCGGAACGCTTTGCTAAATTCAAGGACTGCTCGTTTACGTTAAAGGCGGGTATGGTTGAGCTGTTGGGCGACATTGTGAACGTACACGGCGAAACGGGCAACGACAAAGCGATTTTGAAGATGAGCAGCAAGTACTCCGTCAAGGACAAAACCGAAATACGGGTGGCGATTGACTGCGAGCACGCGCGTTTCTTCAACGAAACGACGACCAAGGCGATAACCCCCGATTACTGCGAATACGAAGAAGTAGAGGTGACCAAGTCTTTGGACGAGGATAACGTAACCATAATAGAGCAAAAGCCGCAAGGGCTGATTTCGAAAGCGGTGGGCGCGGTAAAGGGACTTATCAACAAGAAAAAGAAGCCCGACGCGGACGCGGCTACGGAAGATACGGCGCAACCCGACGAAAACGAAACCGAATAATTACTTGAACCCGAAAGCGGGGCAATCTGCGGATTGTCCCGCTTTTTTTGCTGTTTTGGAAACGATAAATAAAATAAATAACATTTTATGAGAAAAAAACACATAAATCCTTGACAGATTTCGAAAATATGATATAATAATTTTCGAAAACTTTATTAACCTAATCGAAAATTTTCGGCAGAGGGTTTCACACTGCCGATTTAATGATTGCAACGGGGGGATTTATGAAGGCAAAAAAACTGATTGCCGCGTTTTGCGTGGCTTTAACTGCAATGTTTGCGTTTGCGGCTTGCGCACCGGCGGGTCCGTCCGACGACGGCGAGTATACCCTTGAACGCGAAGAGGGTACCAAGCAAATTACAATTTATTATAACAGTCCCGACGGTTACGACGACCGCGATATTTGGTTTTGGTACGACGGACTTGACGGAAGAGGTTACGAGTTCCATACTTGCGAATACGGAGCAAAATTTATAGCCAACGTTCCCGACACTTTGACTTCAATCAGTTTCATTATAAGGACTGATTGCGTTCCCGGCAGCGCCGATTGGGGCAACGCGGGCAAAGACGGCACGGACAGCGACCGCAAGGTTAAGTTGGAGGGAGATTACACCGTAATTTACACCAAGGCGGGCGACGCAAATAATTACAGAAGTAACGACGGAGGTAAAACTCTGGTAGCCATTAAAAGTATTTCTCTTGCGGATATGCAAGATTTGACGCACGTCAAAATAACGACGAGCGACAACAAAACAGTTTCCAAGGACGACGTGAAGATTATGTGCGGCGATACGGAAGCGGCAATCTCTTCCGTAATCGGCAACGTCGCTACGCTTGCCGCGCCTTTGGACCTTTCCAAGGCTTACACGCTTTCAATCGAAGGTTACGACGACCCCGTAGGCATAGTGCCGATGACGTATTTTTCAAGCACGGCTTTCTCTAACGCGTACACTTACAACGGCGACGACCTCGGCGTTACTTTAAGCGCAGAAAGCACGCAGTTCAAGCTTTGGGCGCCCACCGCTTCTAGCGTCAAGCTCAACCTTTTCAACGCGGGCAACGGCGGCGAAGCTTACAAAACAGTAGATTTGACTATGGGCGACAAGGGTGTTTGGGCGCATACCGAAAACGTCAACCTTGACGGCAAGTACTATACTTATACGGTTAAAACCTCGCTCGGAGAGCAAGAGGCGGTTGACCCTTACGCAAAGAGCGCGGGGCTAAACGGTTTGAGAGGTATGATTATCGACTTGGACGCGACCGACCCCGACGATTGGAGCGATACTTCGTTTGACAATCCCAACGTCGAAAACTATACCGACGCGCAGATTTGGGAAGTGCATATCCGCGACTTCTCCAACAAAATAACCTCTTCCAAATACAAGGGCAAATACCTTGCGTTCACCGAAAGGGGACTTACCGAAAACGGTATTCCCGTCGGCGTAGATTATCTTTTGGAGCTTGGCATAACTCACGTTCATCTGTTGCCCTCGTATGACTACGCATCGGTTGACGAGGCAAGCAACGACGGCTTCAACTGGGGCTACGACCCTCAAAACTACAACGTGCCCGAGGGCAGCTATTCCACCGACCCGACGGACGGCGCAAAACGCGTTACCGAATATAAGCAAATGGTTCAAGCCCTTCACAATGCGGGCATAAGCGTGGTTATGGACGTGGTTTACAACCATACTTATTCGTTGGATTCCAACCTTAACAAGGTCGTTCCTTATTACTATTACCGTTACGGTTCGGACGGCACACCCTCAAACGGTTCGGGCTGCGGCAACGAAACCGCTTCCGAGCGCGCAATGGTGCGCAAGTACATGGTTGACTCGGTAACCTATTGGCAAAAAGAGTACAACCTTGACGGTTTCCGTTTCGACCTTATGGGCGTTCACGATATCACGACCATGCAAGAGATTGAAAAAGCCGTACACGCAAGAAACCCCGAGGCGCTTATCTACGGCGAGGGTTGGACGGGCGGCACGGTTGCGCTTGACGAAAGCAAACAAAGCGTGCTTGCAAACCTTCAAACTTTGAATAACGGCACTTTAAACGAAGGCTTGAACGGCGTGGCTATGTTCAACGACGTTATCCGCGACGGGCTTAAAGGCTCGGTATTCAGCATCGACGATACCGGCTTTGCAACCGGCGCAAGGGTTGATTACCTCGATAAGGTTTTATTCGGAGTTACGGGCAGCTGCGCGGCGGACTTCGGCGAGGGTAACGGTTGGTACGCCGCTAACCCCACGCAAGTTATCAATTACGCTTCCGCGCACGATAACAACACGCTTTGGGACAGAATTTGCCACGTTTACGGCGAGGGCGACGATACTTTACAAAACCGCCTTGCAATGAACCGCCTTACCGCGGCAATCGTGCAAACCTCGCTCGGAATACCCTTTATGCAAGCGGGAGAAGAGATGCTCCGCCAAAAGAAGAACGCGGACGGCACCTATAACGAGAACAGCTACAACTCGTCCGACGCGGTAAATAACATTCAATGGGAATTACTTTCCGCAAATAGCGAACAATATAAGATGATGCAGTATTACAAAGGACTTATGGCGTTCCGCAAGGAAAGCTCGATACTCCGTCAAACTACCGCAAGCATAAGAAGGGGCGTATACGTCTGCGAATTGGTAAAGACCGTCGACAAGACGGCGTTCGTCGAGTTCACTATGAGCAATAAAGCGGGCGAACAGCTTCTAATCGTATACAACGCGGCAAATAAGGCTGTCGAATACGATTTACCCGCCGGTAATTGGAATTTATATATAACCGGCACGCAAGCGGGCGCAACGCCTATAAAAACCAACCAAACGGGCAAGCAGACGGCGGAAGCAATCAGCTGTTACGTTTATAAATTGGCGTAAACTTAAAAACTTGTAACCGAAAGGTTTAGTTTAAATAAAATTCAATTTTAATGGAGGAGAAAATGAAGGCAAAAAAATTTGTTGCACTGGCTATGTCGGTTGCAATGGCTGTGGGCGCTTCGTCACTTTTGGCGGCTTGTAACACCGGCGACGAAGGCGACAACGGAACGGGCGGCTACGCCGAAGACACCCGCATTTGGTATGCGGTAGGTCAAGACACGAAAGGAACTTTAAAGGACCACCCTTGGGAGCCTTTTAATACCACTTACAGATTCGAGCGCGACACGACCGTCACCGACGAGAACGTATTCACGCTTACGCTTGAAATTTATGCCGGCGACGTAGGTGAGGGCAATTCGTTCAAATTCTTATATATGAACAGCGAGGACGAGGATATTTCCGAAAGCGGTCTTTGGGCGCGTCAAGTAGGTATTCACGCGTTCGAGGGTATGGACGGCTATGAGGGCGAAGGTCTTGACTCGGTAATCAAAATCGACGGCGAAACCGTATTTACCACGGCGCAAGATAACGGCGACGACGGCACCAATATGGCTTGCGCAAAGGGGCAAGATGGAAAATATAAGTTCACTTTAAGAACTCAAAACGGAACCGACACCCCCAAGCTTTCGGTTGAAAGAGTAGAAAAAATCGTTGTGCCTTACGATATGTATATCCGCGGCGATATGAACTTCTTCCGTTTGACCGATATGACCGCAATGACCGAAACTATCGGTACCGGCAGCGCGCATACCACTTGGAGCGTGGATTTGGAAGTATCCGCAAAAGACCTTTGGAGAACTTTGGACGGCGCGGAAGTTGAAGCTGACGAAAAAGGCAACCCCATAGGCGGCACGCACACGGCTATCCAAATTTATAATGATATCGACGCGAAAGCTTATACTTTGGCGGAAGGCGACGACAGCTATACCGTAATCGATGATATCGAGTTCGTCAACAAAAGATACGGTAAGAGCATTCTTCTTCCCGAAGGCGACTATACCATCACCTTCGATACCGTTACCAAAGACGTTTCAATCGTGAAGTACGTTCACAAAATGTATTTTACGGGCGAATTTAACAATAATGCATTGGGCGACGCAAATTATAAGCTTACCAAGGGCGACGGCATTTGGTCGGGCTATTTGACCATTGACGAAGACGCCGCTAACCCCGAAAAGCAAACGGCTGTTAAGCTTTACGACAGCGTTACCAAGACGACTAGCGAGGCATACAATCTTACTGCGGGCACTTACGCGTTTAAATATACCGAAGCAACCGAAAAGATTGAATATGAAGAAGTTGCATATTGGCTTGTCGGTTCTTTCGTGGATTCCAGAACAAACCAAAACGTTAACTTCGCAATTTCCGAAGGTATTACTCCCAAATTCGAAAAGGGCGAAGGCGGCGCTTATACCGCAACGATAAAAGCGGAGGACGTTACCTCAAGACAAGGCTACGAATGGATTAAGACGGACGGCGGCAACACGAACAACGGCGTATTCGCAGTTCAAGTTGTATACGGAACCAAGCTTTTAGGCGTTAAGGATTGGAACTCTTCGGGCGCTAACCAATACCTCCCCGCGGGCGTTTGGGAAGTAACCTTTGGCGGCAGCGGTCCCGTAACTTGGGCAGAGGGTGACGAGGAAAACGTTCCCACCCCTCCCGCATTGCAGTACGAAATGTACCTCACCGGCAGCTTCAACAGCTGGGAAAAGGGCGACGCAGATTATGCAATGAAGTATAATAGCAATGAAGGCGCTTGGGTAGGCTACCTTAACGTAACGGAAGCAACCGAACTTAAGCTCTATAACAAAACGACCGGCGATCATTTTTCAACTCCCGAATTAGGTGAAGGCAATATCTCTATTACCACTCCTGGCTACTATATGTTCGTTTTCGTCGAGGACGGCAGTGTAGTTAAGTACGACGTTGTTGATTTCTATGTAATCGGTTCTTTCTTTAACGCAGACGGCACACAGCTCAGCTTTGACGTAGCGGACGGTATCACGCCTAAGTTTGTGGCCGGTGCGAACGCCAATGAACTTACCGTAACTTATGAAGTTACCGATACTACGGCTGTTGCTGCTAACGCTTATAACTTTAACGGGTGGGGCGCAGGTTCGGAAAATGCAATATTTGTCTGGAAGCCCGTTGCTACTTGCTCGTTGGCACAATACAGCGGCAACTATGCCGGCACGAAGATGTGGGATTTGACTCCCAGCGCAAACAACTTTTTAAGCGAAGCGGGAACTTACACGTTCACTTACAACATTGTTACCAAAGCGCTTAGCGCTACGCTCAACTCGGCAACCGCTCCCGAAGCACCGGAAGTTACTCCCGAAGCGTAAATTAAAATACAGCTTAAATGCAAAAGTCGGCGCGGGCAGCAGCCCGCGCCGATTGTTTGTATGTGAGAGGTGCGCTTTTGAAAAATTTTATGTTTGATTTGTACGGTACGCTCGTAGATATCCGCACCGACGAGGAAAACGGAAAATTCAGAAAAAAAGTCGCAAGGTGTTTTAACCGTACGAACTTTTGGGACGATTATATGCGCCTATGCGCGGAAGCGGATACGGGCGACGAGAATTGCGAAATCGATTTGTCCGCAGTGTTCAAGCTTCTTTTGAACGGCGCGGACGATAAAACGGTTGCAAAGGCGGCAAGTTTTTTCCGTAAAAAGTCGCGCTTGTACCTTAAAGTGTACCGCGGCGTGCCCGCGCTTTTGCGGTCGTTGAAGGACGGCGGAGGAAAGGTGTATCTGCTTTCCAACGCGCAAGCGTGCTTTACGCGCGACGAGCTTAACGCGTTGAAACTGACCGAGTATTTCGACGGGGTGTGCCTATCTTCGGAATTCGGTAAAAAAAAGCCCGCGAAAGAGTTCTTTTTATACGCCTTGGAAAAGTACGGGCTTGACAAAAGCGAAACAACGTATATAGGCAACGACTTTAACGCGGATATCCTCGGCGCCAAAGCGGCGGGGCTACGCGCCGCCTATATTAAAAGCAATTTGTCGCCAGCAGATGACGAGCTTGCAAAGGCTGCCAAGGTTGCGGATTTTGCAACGGACAGTTTTACCGTGCTTGCGGACTATTTGCTTTCAGCTGTTGATAAAAATTAAAAAAAGCCCGCCGTGCAAATTTGCACGGCGGGCTTTTTTTATACCAAAGATTTTACGCTGCCTCGTTCTATTAACTTGCATTGCAACATCACTTGTTGAGCCGACCTGCCTTCGAGCATATCGTCAATTAGCTTAAACGCTTCTTCGCCGAGGCGGTTAAAGTCTTGTTTCATCGTCGTCAAATCGTAAGAGGTAAACTTCAAAAGGTTCAAATCGTCAAAGCCTATAACCGAAATATCTTCGGGTACGCTTTTGTCGCACGCTTTAAGGCCGTCGATTAGCCCCATTGCCATTATGTCTGAGCAGCATATAATTGCGGTTACGCCCGACTCGGCAAAAAACGCGCTCGCCTCCTCGCCCGAGGACTTCGTGAAATCGCCGTAATAAATGTAGTCGTTATTGTACTCTATGCCCGCGCGCGCAAGCCCCGAAATATACCCCGCAAGCCGCTCTGCCGAAACTTGCGAGTCGTTCTCGCCCATAAGAAAGCCGATTTTTGAGTGCCCGCGCTTAACCAAATATTTTATAGCGTACACAATCGCGTCGGTGTTTTCGCTTGAAACCGACGAAATAAGCGGCGCGTCCGAAATTCTGTTATCCAGCAGTACAAGGGGAATGGTTGTGTTTTTCATTTGCTTGTATATGCGGCTTTTAAAATTCATTCCCACTATAAACGCCGCGCAAAAGTTGTTTTGCACAAGGTAGTCGTCCAAAACAAAGTCGTTTGGCTTGGACACTACATAATCTATCATAACTTCGTAATTGTTCGCTATCGCTATGTCCGTAAACGATGAAATAACGTGGTTCAAAATATTGTTTCGGGTATCGGAGTCAACCCTTTCGTACATTGCGCAAATTCTGCGCGGAGCGGTCTTTTTCGCCTTAACTCGGTAGCCTACGCTGCCCGCATATTCTTGTATCCTCAGCTTAGTTTCTTCGGCAATGTCCGTCGCGTCGTTCAACGCTTTCGAAACAGTGCTTATGGAAACGTGGAGCGCTTCCGAAATTTCTTTTATCGTCATTGGTTTTTCCCTCTAATTTTGTTACAAATTAATTATACTCTGCGCAAGCGCTATTCGTCAAGCTACTTTTATGGCACCTAAATGAAAAAAAATTACAAAATTTGTAAAAGAATACACACATATTTATTGACATTTGCGAAAACTATGATATAATATTTTCGAAAATAATTTTTAAATTTTCGAATTATGTCGCTTGGAATTGTATGAAAGTCAGAAATTTCGGATTGTTAATGCCCGTATCGTCGTTGCCTTCCGGCGAGGGAATAGGCACGCTTGGTAAGGAGGCGTACGCTTTCGTAGATTTTCTGCATGGCTCCGGGGCGAGTATTTGGCAAGTATTGCCGCTTAACCCCACAAATTACGGCGACAGCCCGTATCAGTCTTGTTCTTCGGACGCGCTTAACTACTATTTTATCGACTTGGATATGCTGATTGCCGACGGGCTTTTGAAAAGGGAAGAAATTTATATAGAAAAACTTGCCGACTGTGAAAGCAGAGTAAACTACGGCAAGCAATTTATCGAAAAAATAGCGCTTTTGAAAACGGCTTTTTCCCGCTTTAAAAGGGGAAAGGAGTTTAATTCCTTCGTTAAGGAAGGGAAATACGGCGATTTTGCCGTGTTTATGGCTTTAAAGACCAAGTTCGGGCATGTGGCTTGGACACAGTGGGAAGAGCCTTACCGTACATATAACGCCGAAACGGTTGAGAAATTCGTCAAGGACAATATGGAAGACGTGCTGTTTTGGCAGTTTACTCAGTACATTTTTCTTCGGCAATGGAACAAACTTAAAGCGTATTCCAATTCGCGCGGCGTAAAAATAATGGGTGATATACCTTTATATGTAGCGTACGACAGCGTAGAGGTTTGGAAGTACGGCGATAAGCTGTTTAAAATGGACGCGCGACGCGTTCCCGAAGGAGTTGCGGGCTGTCCGCCCGACGGATTTACCGAGGACGGTCAGTTGTGGGGTAACCCCGTTTACGACTTCGAAAAGATGAGGGAAAGCGGCTACGAGTGGTGGCGCAACCGAATCGCTTACTGTTTCGGTCTGTACGATATTTTGCGCATCGACCATTTCCGCGGCTTTGATAGATTTTGGGAAGTTCCCGCGGGCGATAAAACGGCGCGCGGCGGAAGTTGGAAGGACGGACCAAAAGAAGAACTGTTCGAAGGTATGCTGCACCTCGATATCGTTGCCGAGGACTTGGGCGTTATCGACGACGGCGTGAAAAGACTTATGAAAAACGTCGGCTTCCCCGGAATGAAAATTTTGGAGTTCGCTTTCGACGGGTCTAAGGACAACGAGCATAAGCCCTCTAACTATACCGAAAACTTCGTATGTTATACGGGTACGCACGATAATATGCCGATAAGGCAGTATGTTGACGATTTGGACGATAGTGCGCTTGAAGTTTACAAAAAAGATTTGCTTGAAGAGTGCGAACTTGCGGGCGTTACAGCCGATTTGACGGACAGCGTTTCGATATGCAAAACCGTTGTAGAGCTTGCGTTTGCCTCGGCGGCGCGGACGGTAATTATTCCGCTTTGGGATTTGCTTGCGTTGGGTGGAGAAGCAAGAATGAACTTGCCATCGACCGTATCCGAAAAGAATTGGAGCAGACGGTTTGTAAAAAGCGACTTTTCAAATGATTTGCAGTCGTGGCTGAAAAAACTTTCTTTAATTAACAATAGGGCTTAACCGCCCACAAAAATAAAACAGCGTTTTTATCAATAAGGAGGAGTAAATGATGAAAAAACGTATTTTAGCTTTGCTTGCTTGCGGCGCAGTCGCTGCGGGCACGACAATGGGTTTAACTGCTTGTAATTCCGAAAGCGGAATTACGGTTTGGGCGCCCAACACCCAACAAGAACTTGTAAAGTCGCTTGTGGCGGATTTCCTTGCGGAAAACCCCGATTTTAATATTCCTATTAACGTCGGTATCTGCGGCGAGAACAACGCGTACGCTCAAATGAGCGTTGACGTTGAGGCGAGCGCGGACGTTTACGGCTTTGCAAACGACCAACTTATGAACCTTAGAAACGCCGGTGCGCTTGCGCGTATCAACGACACAACCGTTGCTAAGCTTAAAGCCGAAAACGACGCAAAGTCGGTTGATGCGGGCAAGATTACCGAGGGAGGCAACGACTTTTACTACGGCTATCCTTATGCGGCGGACAACGGTTTCTTCCTTTACTACGACAAGTCGGTAATTTCCGAAGAACAGGCAAAATCGGTTGATACCATTCTCGAGGCGTGCACCAAGGCAAGAAATAAAGACTTCCTTTTCAACATGAACGACCAACCCAGCTGGTATCTCGGCTCGTTCTATTACGGCGTCGGCGGCGAATACACAATGGAATGGGACGGCTCGGTTCTCGAATCTGCGGGCAGCAACTTCGACCAAAAGCCCACCGGCAGCGAATACTCTTACGGACAGATTGCTACGCAAGCGCTTATCGACCTCAGAGCAAACTCTCACTTTGTTTCGTGCAACGATACGATTATTGCGCAAGAACTCAGCGCAGACAGCTTCGGCGCGTGCATTTCGGGTACTTGGAACGCAAAGGTCATTAAGGAAAAACTCGGTGAAAATTACGCAGTAACAAAGTGCCCTACTTTTTCAAGTTCGCTCACGCCCGGCGAGCAGTATCAAATGAAGCCTTTCATCGGCTATAAGCTGTTCGGCGTTAACCCTTATTCGAAACACTTGAACGAAGCGCATCAGCTTGCGGCTTATCTTTCAAGCGAGGCTGCGCAAGTTAAAAGATTTACCGACTGCGGCATAGGACCTTCCAACTTGAACGCTCAACAAAACGAGTCGGTTAAAGCAGACGCGGCGCTTAACGCGCTTTGGTCGCAGCTTGAATTCGCTAAGCTCCAAGAATCCCTTCCCGATTCGTATTGGACGGCTTTCGACGCAATCGGCTCGGATATCTACGGCGGCAAGGGTGAAACTACCGCAGCGGCGCGCGATAAGCTTGTTTCAACGCTTATTTCCGGTTTGAAAGTAGAATAATCTGAATAAACTGTAAGCTTGGGGCAGAGGGTTGCTTTGTCCCAAGCTTTTGATGATATAAGGAGGAAAAATTATGGCGCAAACCACCGTGTCGGAGCTGGATTATTTGAAGATGACGGCGTGGCAAAAGTTTTGCTATAAGTTTACCGGCTTTTTCAAAAGGCTGCCTTTGCTGTTTTTGAATTTCTTTAAAATTACCATTCCCGCAAAAGCGAAAAAATTTTGGCAAACCGTCAAAGGTTGCGGGCTTACGGTAGGAAGAGCCGCCAAATACGGCGATTGGAAAACAAGAACTTCGTTTATTTTGTTCGGCTTTTCGCAGCTTGCAAGAAAGCAATGGCTAAGGGGCGTTTTGCTTCTCGTTTTCGAGTTGGTTTTTATTCTGTATATGGCGCTGTTCGGCGGACAGTACCTCGGGCTATTGGGAAGCTTGGGTAAACTCGAAAGGGGAGAGCATCTCGACGAATACGGTAATTGGGTTTATTCCGAGGGCGACAACAGCCTTTTGATACTTCTTTACGGTATTCTTACCATAATGTTTATTATCTGTTTCGTCTACGCGTGGTATAAAAGCATAAAATCGGCTTACGGCACGCAACTTATGGTCGAGGCAAGGCGCAAGCTTGCCACGGCGAAAGAGGATATAAACGCCCTCAATGACGAGCAGTATCACAAAACGCTTTTGGCTGTTCCCTTGGCGGGGCTGACGATTTTCACGATTATTCCTATAATATTCATGATTTTCCTCGCTTTCACCAACTACGACCAATATCATATGCCTCCCACAAAGCTGTTTACTTGGATAGGTTGGGATAACTTTGCAAACGTTTTCGGCTCGGGACTTTCGCAAGCGGAAAACTTCGGTTATACCTTTGCAAGGCTGTTGCTATGGACGGTAATTTGGGCTTTATTTGCAACCTTTTCGAACTATATCCTCGGAATGATAGTTGCAATTATCATCAATAAAAAAGGCATTCGTTTTAAAAAATTGTGGCGTACGATTCTCGTAATGACGATAGCCGTGCCTCAGTTCGTATCCCTTCTGTTGATGTCGCAAATGTTGGGCGATAACGGCGCGATAAACAAGCTTTTGGAGGGCTGTGGTTTGATACAGCCCGGCAACCCGATACCGTTCTTAACCGACGGCACGCTTGCAAAGGTTACGATTATCGTCGTAAATATTTGGATAGGTATACCCTATACGATGCTTATAAGCACGGGTATATTGATGAATATTCCCGAGGACTTGTATGAGTCGGCTAAAATCGACGGCGCGGGTCCCGTAAAGGCATTCTTCAAAATTACTTTGCCGTATATGCTTCACGTCACGGCGCCCTATCTTATTACGCAGTTCATAGGCAACTTAAATAACTTCAACGTTATTTATCTTCTTACGGGCGGCGGACCCCTTACTTCGGAATTTACGGGCGGCGCGGGCAAAACCGACCTTCTTATAACTTGGCTTTATAAGCTTGTTATGCAGAAACAGCTTTACGGTATGGCGGCTGTTATCAGCATATTAATGTTTATAGTAACCGCAGTGGTTTCCCTCATCGTCTATAATAGGTCGAGTGCAGTAAAGAACGAGGAGGACTTCATGTAATGACTAAGAAATATCGCAGTAAAAAAGCTGTTGAACGCGGCACCAACGCGGCGATTTATATTATTCTTATTATAATAAGCATACTTTGGCTGTTCCCGTTCTTTTACCTCATTATTCAGTCTTTAAGGGGAGAGTCGGGCATTGCGACCGCTTATTTCTTCCCCAAGGAATGGACGTTCGACAACTATATTAAGCTTTGGACGGACACCAAAGATTATAACTTCCCCAAGTGGTACGGTACGACTCTTATCATTTCGCTTGTGGTTACGGTCATTCAGACTACTATCGTTTTGATTACGAGTTACGCGCTGTCCCGTCTGCGCTTTAAGCTGAGAAAGCCGTTAATGAACCTTATGTTGATTTTGGGTATGTTCCCCGGCTTTATGTCGATGACGGCGGTTTATTTCCTTTTAAAGCTTTTCGGACTTACGCAAGATATGGGTCTTGTCGGACTTATCCTTGTCTACGTTGCAAGCTCGTGTATGGGTTACTATATAAGCAAGGGTTTCTTCGACACGATTCCCAAATCGCTTGACGAAGCGGCAAGGATAGACGGCGCAAACAGAAAAACCGTTTTCTTCAAGGTTATTCTTCCGCTTGCAAAGCCCATAATAATTTACACCGTGCTTACGGCATTTATGGCGCCTTGGGGCGAGTATATGTTCGCTTCCTTGATGGCGTTCGGCGACCAAAGCTACTATAACGTTGCCGTAGGTATGAAGGCGATGTTGGACAGAGAGGTTATTAACGATTATTTCACGCGCTTCTGTGCAGCAGCCGTTACCGTATCGCTGCCCATAACCATATTGTTTATGTGGCTGCAAAAATATTACGTTCAAGGCGTTACCGGCGGTTCTGTAAAGGGGTAAAATATGAAAAAGAAAATTTTAACTGTAATAGGCACTATTTGCGCGGCGGCAACTATGCTTTCGTCCGTCGCGGGGCTATCCGCTTGTAATAACGAAGTCGGCTTGCTTGACGAAAATATTATCGACGATAACTACGACAACTACTACGAAATTTTCGTGTATTCGTACTGCGATTCGGACGGCGACGGCATCGGCGATTTGAACGGCGTTACCCAAAAGCTTGATTATATCCGCGATTTGGGATATACGGGTATTTGGCTTATGCCCATTATGCCCTCGGCAAGCTATCACGGCTACGACGTTACCGATTACAAGGCGGTAAACACCTCTTTCGGCACGATGGAGGACTACGAAAATCTTGTTGAGGTAGCACACGAAAAAGATATCAAGGTCATTATCGACCTTGTCGTCAACCACACTTCAAGCGACCACCCGTGGTTCCAAGCCGCGGTGAAATCCAAGCTAAACCAAGCGGGCGGCAACTCAATCTACGCCGATTACTATAATTGGTCTACGACGCAACAGGACAAATATACAAAGTGCAACGGCGGCAACGTTTGGTATGAGTCGCAGTTCAGCTCGTCGATGCCCGACTTGAATTTATCTTCGCAAAAGGTGCGCGACGAGATTGACGACATAATAGGCTTTTGGCTTGAAAAGGGTACCGACGGGTTCCGTTTGGACGGCTGCTATTATTATTGCGGCACAAACGAGGACAGCGCGGAAGTATGTAAATTTATCAACGACTGCGCAGTTAAGTACAATGAGGACGCCTATATCGTCGGCGAGTGTTGGGGACCGAGTAGGGCGGCAATAAAGGACGAATATTATCAAAGCGGTTGCGACAGTTTCTTTGACTTTTCTTCAAGCGGAGAAATAAGAAACTCCGTAAACGGCAGCAATTCCGCCACGCTTTGGACTTCGATGAAGAACTCGCTCAATATGTCAGACGGCAATATTTCCGCGCCGTTTCTTTCCAACCATGATAACGGCGTTGGCAGAATAGCCAACCGTATGTCAAGGAACGAGGAAAAAATCAAGTTCGCGTACGGTCTGCTGTCTATGTATACGGGCAATACCTTTACTTATTATGGCGATGAAATCGGTATGACTGCTAAAAACGCGTCAAGCGACCTCGATTTGCGCGTCGGTATGCTTTGGGACAACGCAAAAACCAACCTTACGACGCCCCCGCCTTACGCCGAAACGGACTACGCTTTCGACGGAGTAGAGGAACAGCTTAAAAACCCGAATTCCATTCTCAATTACTATAAGCTTTGCAACAACGCGCGCAACGCTTTCCCCGCGCTGATGAGGGGAAGCTACGACAGAATTTCTTCCGTAGTCGGTATGGACGTGATTGCGTTCAAGAAAACCTACAAGGACCAAACGATTACCGTCGTTGTAAATCTTGCGACTAAGGAGAATAAGGTCGAGGGAATAGAAGGCACCCTCGCGCAGAGCATATGCGTTTCGGGCAAAATCGGTTACAGCGGAAATACGCTTACAATGCCCAAATACTCAATAGCTATTTTAACTTAAAGGAAGGGGAAAATAATGGCAGGTTTATCTCTTAAACACATTTATAAGGTCTATCCCAACGGCACCAAAGCCGTAAACGATTTCAATATGGAAATCGAGGATAAAGAGTTTATCGTATTCGTCGGACCCTCGGGCTGCGGCAAATCCACAACGCTTAGAATGATTGCGGGGCTTGAAGATATTTCCGCGGGCGAGCTTATGATTGGCGAAAACGTCGTCAACGATATGGAACCCAAGGATAGGGATATAGCGATGGTTTTCCAAAACTACGCGTTGTACCCGCATATGACCGTATTCGAGAATATCGCGTTCGGGTTGCGGCTTCGCAAGCTCCCCAAGGACGAAATTAACAGACGCGTAACCGAAGCTGCCGAAATCCTCGGCATTACGGAATACCTCGGCAAAAAGCCCAAGGAAATGTCGGGCGGACAAAGGCAAAGGGTTTCGCTGGGGCGCGCTATCGTCCGCGAACCCAAGGTTATGCTTTTGGACGAACCTTTATCCAACCTTGACGCAAAACTGCGTACCCAAATGAGGAGCGAAATAGCTAAACTGCACGCAAAGCTCGGCACAACTTTCATCTACGTCACACACGACCAAGTCGAAGCTATGACAATGGGTACGAGAATCGTCGTTATGAAGAACGGTTTCGTTCAGCAGATAGATACTCCCAAAAACTTGTATAACTATCCCGGCAATAAGTTCGTTGCGGGCTTTATCGGCACTCCGCAGATGAACTTTATGGAAGCTACGCTTTTAAAGAGAGGGGACGAAGTCGATATCGACTTCCAATACTCCGATGCCAAGGTTACCGTGCCTTACTCGATGATGTACAAGGCAAGACCTTCTTACCTCAACGGCAAAGAAAAAGTTTTTATCGGACTTCGCGCGGAGAATATCTCTATCAATCCCGAAGTGGTTAAAAACAGCAAATCGGTTATTAAAGTTAAGGTATCGCACAAGGAAGAGTTGGGCAACCAAACCCTTGTTTACGGCGATATCAATATGGACGGCGACGGCTATACCGAAACCTCGACAAGAATTATCATAAACGGCGACGGAGCGCTCGACTACAAGACCGGCGAAGTGATTGACGCGGCTTTGGATTTGAACAAGGTGCACATCTTCGACAAAGAAACCGAGCTTAGTATTCTTCCGAGAATACCCGAATACAACTACTTCGATTGCGAGGTAAAGGGCGGTAAAATTTCCTTCCTCGGCACCGAACTTAAACTGCCCCCCGCAATCAAATGCGAGGACGGCAAAAAGGAACTGCTTATTCCCACCGACGCGATTAAAGTCGGCGGCTCTGACGCAGAGGTTACCGTTGTTTCGTGCGATGAAATTAACGGCAAGCAAGTGCTTTCTTTCGAACTCGGCGGCAGAAGAGCATTTGCCGTCGTTCCCGAGCCGGTAGCAAACGGTAAGGTTAAAATTTCAATCGACTTAAAGAAAATTTCACTTATAGCGGACGGAGCGGAATGCGTCGCCGCTATGCCCGAAAAGGTTAAATTCGAGGGCAACTTGGTCAAAGCGAAAGTGACCGAGGAAGTGGAAGTTAACGGCAAGACCAAGAAGAAAAAGGCAATTAAATTCCTTTTGAATATTGCGGGCTATGAACTGCCTTGCTCAGACGATATCGCCGATAAGCTTATCACCGCGATGGGCGTTAAAAACGCGTTCAGCGACAAGCTTATTTACGAGTGCAGTCCCTACGACTTGGAGATTGCCGAAAAGGGCGTTAGCGCAGAGGTCACGAGCGTTGCCGATTACGGCAAAGAGCTGTTTGCAATTTGCAAGGTTGACGGAAACGAAATTTTCGTATTCACGCAAAACGAAGTTTCGGGCGCGGTGAAGCTCCTTCCCGACATTAAAAAGCTTTCGATTATTCAAGCAGACAAAAATATCAGAATTATTTAAGTTCATTACTTCTTCGGTTGCTTTTCTCATTGTCACTTCAATCGAAGATACCTCCTTATTTCTTATTAAAAGACGGGGAACGTCGTTCTCCGTCTTTTAATGGGAGTAAAATAAAAATTTCAGAGGCTTACTATGGATAGACAATTATATTTGCAAAATTTGGAAAAATTGAAGACGAACGGTAAAACCGTTATAGAGCTTTACAACGAAATTTCTACGTTGGCGTTAGAGTGCGGTTTGTCAAACGCCGCCAAACCCGCGGCTAAAAACGCGTATTACCTTTCAATGGAATTTTTGATTGGGCGCAGCTTTTTCAATAACCTAATGGAGTTGGGCGTTCTTGAAGAGACCCGCGACGTGCTCGCTAAAAAGGGTATCGATATCAACATTTTCGAAGAGATAGAGGACGCTGCGCTCGGTAACGGCGGATTAGGCAGACTTGCCGCTTGCTTTTTGGACAGCGCGGCGGGGCTTGGGCTTCCGTTGCACGGCTACGGCATAAGATACAAATACGGGCTTTTCAAGCAAGCTATAAAAAACGGCTTTCAAGTCGAGCTGCCCGACGATTGGCAACGCTTTTCCGATCCGTGGAGCATTCGGCGCGAAAACGAAAAACGCATAATTAAGTTTGCGGATATGGTCGTTACGGCGGTGCCGTACGATATGCCCGTGTTTGGCAAACGCGTAAACAATTTAAGGTTGTGGCAAGCCGAAGGCAGCGAAAAGGCGCAAAAAATCAGCGAATATCTTTATCCCGCGGACGATACCGAGGAAGGCAAGCTTTTAAGGCTTAGGCAAGAATATTTCTTCTCTGCGGCGGCGGTTGGAGAGCTGCTTGACAAGCACGTCAAACAATACGGAAAAAACTTCGACAAGTTTGCCGAGTTTAACGCAATTCAGCTTAACGACACTCACCCCGTGCTTGCAATCGCAGAGTTTATAAGGCTGCTTACCGCAGAGCATAAGGTAGGCTTCGACGACGCGCTCAATATTGCAAAAAAGACTTTCTCCTACACCAATCACACGGTTTTACCCGAAGCGTTGGAGTGCTGGGGCGATGGGCTTGTCAAAAAGATATTGCCCGATATTTATACCGTGCTTATTAAACTTCACCTAAGGCAGAAGGAAGAGCTTGTAAAACTCAAATGCACCCCCGAAGAGGTCGCGGATATGGCGATATATTCGTCCGAAAGATTTTCAATGGCTAACCTTGCGTTATTTATAGGGCACACAGTAAACGGCGTTGCAAAGCTGCATACGGAAATTTTAAAAGCAAGCCTTTTCAAAACTGCTTACAAATACTACCCCGACAAGTTCCAAAACAAGACAAACGGCATCACCCAAAGAAGATGGCTTATGCTGTGCAACCGCGAGCTTTCTGCGCTTATCGATAAGACCATCGGAAGCGATTGGCGCGAGGATATATCGAAGTTAAGCGAGTTGAACGGCCATATTTCGGACATCGCGGACGAGTTTATCAAGGTTAAAGCCGAAAAGAAAAAGCAGCTTTTCGACTATATAAAAGAACAAGAGGGAGCAGAGCTGCCTAACGGCTTTTTGGTATACTCGCAAGTAAAGCGTTTGCACGAGTATAAGCGCCAACTTATGACGGCTTTGGCTATTTTGGAAATTTACAAGGGTTTAAAGGATGGAACCGTAACGGACTTTCAGCCGTCGGTGTTCCTTTTCGGCGCGAAAAGCGCGCCCGCGTATAGGCGCGCAAAGGCTATTATAAAGTTTATAAACGAAATTGCGAAAAAAGTTAATTCCGACGCGCAAACGAACGGACTTTTAAGGGTTGTGTTCGTGCATAATTATAACGTGTCCTATGCGGAAAAGATAGTTGCGGGAACGGACGTATCCTTGCAAGTTTCCACCGCGGGCTTAGAGGCAAGCGGCACGGGCAATATGAAGTTTATGATGAACGGCGCGGTTACATGCGGCACTATGGACGGCGCGAACATCGAAATAGTCGAGCTTGCCGGCAAGGAAAACAACTATATCTTCGGCGCGGAAGTGGACGAGATAGAGCGTTTGAAAAAAGACGGCTATGACCCCAAGGAATTGCTTAAAGCGAACGGACTGCATAATTTTGCGGTGTCCGCGCTTATAGACGGAACTTTTTCTGACGACGGAACGGGCTGCTTCAAGGAGCTGTACGATGCGTTGACCGTCGGCGCAAGTTGGCACAAGCCCGATAATTATTTCGTTTTGCACGATTTGGAAAGCTTCGTAAATTCGCTTTTGAAAATAAACGCCGACAGTAAAGATGCAAAAGCCTTTGCCGTAAAACAGCTTAAAAACACGGCGAACTCGGCTCATTTCTCTTCTGACAGAACCATAAGCGAATACGCAAAAGATATCTGGAAAATTTAAAAACCGTTTAGCCGCCCGCGCAATTTGCGCGGGCGGCTATTAGTTGACACAAAACCAAATAATTATTATAATACAATCGTAAATATATAATGACGGAGTCATTTTATGAGTTATAAGTTATATTCCGACGAAGAAAAAAGACTGCAAAGAAAACTTATACCGTTGAATCTTTTAATTGCCATAATTGCGCTGATTGCGGCAATTTCTTTGGTTATAATGCCTCTTTTGAAAATAAACGTAAGCAAAGCCGCCGCTTCTTTTATGAACGAAAGCGAAGAGGGCAACGAAACTTTTTCGCAATACTCGGCAGTTTTGGACGAGGTGGACGCGGAGTTGGCTTTTGCGCCTTTGGATATGGCAAAGGTTTTGTTTGCGCCCAAGAACGAAAAAGGCTTGATTTTAGTCGATAAATTTATGATTGAAAACGGGCTTTTAGAGGGCGTATTGGTTTCGGGCGTAAACATATCGCTTGCCGTTGCGACGCAAGCGGTTGACGAGGAAAACATCGCGGACTTGGACATAGGCGCGCTTAACGAGGCGCTTTATAAAATCGATACGGCAAAATCCGAGGACGACGTTATAAAGGTGCTTGACGATTATTTGACCGTCCTTGAAACGCAGTTGAATTTTACACTTACCGCAGAGGAAAGGCAAGCGGCGCAAGACAACTGTTTAGAGCTGTACGACAATACTGTCGAAGCGACGGGCGGAAGTTTTTCGGTAGAGAAAATGCTGTGCGTAAATATGTCGCCCGAGGGCGTTGTTTATACGTCTTATTCGGATTTGGCAATAGCTATGTTTAACGGCGAATTCAGCACCGGCGAGGGCGAAGCCGATGGACTGACTTCCATTACGGATATGATGAATGCGATTTCCGAACCTTACGGCTATCTGTTCATTTTCGTGGCTTTCCACGCGCTGATGTGGGTAATACTTTTCTTGTTTGCGTTTTTCAGAATTTTTGCCAAGAATAAACGCTTTACTATGTGGTACGTAAAGCTTGTAAGTTGCTGGCCGTGCATAATTTTCTTCTTGTTGCCGTTTGCTGTATCGAAAGTCGCGGCGAGCGCGGGATTGCCGGTGCAGATTGCGGGGATAATCGGCGCGATAACGTCGATGACTTGGATAAGCGGAATTTGCTACCTTGTACTTTGGGCGTTATCTATTTGTTGGGCGTTCCCGATTAAGCACAAAATCAGAAAACTCAGAAAAGGCAGATAAACTAATAAATTTTAATCGAGCTGAGCCGTCCGCGCAAATTGCACGGGCGGCTGTTTAATTTTTTGCCGAGGGTGTTATATATAATATAGAGGTTAGTTATGGATAAATTGAGAAACGCGCTGAAAAAGCTTAAAATTCAAGCAAGCGTGGCGGCTGTCACGCTGATTATTATTGGGCTTATGTTTATAATCTTCCGCGATACCTCGCTTGAAGTTATCTGTTACGTTGCGGGCGCGCTTATTATGGTTTGGGGCGTTTTGTGCCTTTTCACATTCTTTGCGTCGGGTTTTAAAACGGCTTCGGGCGATTTGGCTTTGGGGCTGACGTTGGTGCTTATCGCCTTGCTGCTTTTTATAAAGCCGTGGGTCATTACGGGCATATTAACCGTACTTTTCGGCATCGCTTTAATTATCGACGGCGCGGTCAAATTGCAACAGTTCGCGGCAATGAATAGGGCAAGAATCAAATCACGCTGGGCAGTGCTTGTGTTTGCAATTGTCGCCTTAGTGCTCGGAATTTTGATAGTGTTCGACCCCTTCGGCAGCACAATTATGATTTTTGCGGGAATTTCTTTAATAGTTACGGGCGTTATGGACTTATGCGCTATCGGCGTTGCCAAGAATTGGAAAGACCAAGCCGCAAAAAACGTTATAGACCTTGACGACGACGATATAAAAGAAGTGGAAGAAGAGGACGGCAAATAATTTATTTTGCGCTATTGATTTTCATAAAATCGCGTGATATAATAAGTTCGCAAGCGTTGCTTGCGAACTTAATTTATTTATGATGGAGAAAATTATGACCGAACAAGAACTTCTTGAAAAAATCAAACAGATTAAAATCGTGCCCGTAGTGGTGCTCAATTCGATTGAGGAAACTCTGCCCAAAATGCAAGCCCTTGTAAACGGCGGACTGCCTTGCGCGGAAATCACGTTCCGCACCCCTTGCGCGGCGGAGGCGATAGCTTTGACTGTTAAAACCTACCCCGATATGTTGGTGGGCGCGGGCACGGTTATCAACAAGGAACAGTGCGAAAAGGCTATAAAAGCGGGTTCGAAATTCATCGTTTCGCCCGGATTTTCAGAGGAAGTTGCAAAGTGCTGTAAAAAGCACGGTATGCTTTATTTGCCCGGCATCGTAACCCCTACCGAGGCTATGGCTGCAATCGCTTGCGGGCTTACTACGTTAAAATTCTTCCCCGCGTCAAATTACGGCGGGCTTAAAACAATCAAGGCAATTTGCGCGGCTTTTCCCTACCTTAAAATTATGCCTACGGGCGGAATTTCCGCGGACAATATTCTTGAATATCTTGCGTACGATAAGATTATCGCTTGCGGCGGCAGTTGGATGATGACGGGCACGCCCGAAGAAATCGAAGCTAAAACAAAAGCCGCTGTCGAGCTTGTAAAAAATAAATAAGCAAATTAATTAAAAGCCGCCCCCGCGCCGATACGGCGCGGGGGCGATTTTTTGTTCGCGTTGCAAAAAATGCAAATAAGGTATGTAATTAAACGGAACGTTTAAGTTTGAATAGCGCTTAGTTGTCTGCCGGAATCGCAATTAAGATACTTGATTAAACGGAACGTTTAAGTTTGAATAGCGCTTAGTTGTCTGCTACAATCGCAATTAAGATATTTGATTAAACGGAACGTTTAGAACGAGGGACGGAAGCCCTTACCCAAAATCTCGTTCGTGTCGGTCAGTATTACAAATGCGGCTGAGTCGGTTGCGTGTATTTTTAATTTCAACTTCAACGCCTCTCTGCGGTTGCAAACCGTCAACAGTACCGTCTTTTCCTCGCCCGAATATCCGCCCGTCGCTTTATACGAGGTGTAACTTCTGTGCAATCCTTCTATTATAAACGGGGTAATCAGCTCGGGCGTGGAGGTGATTATCGTTACAAATTTACTCTTGCCTATGCTCTCTATTACGCCGTCTACCAAGAACGACTTGAAGAATAAGCCGAGAATAGAGAAAAGCCCCGTCGTAACGTCGAAAATAATGAAAGTGGAGGCGGCAATTATCAAGTCGGTTGCGACCATTGCTTTGCCTATGTCCATTTTTGCGTACTTTTTGATTATCAGCGCGACAATGTCCGTCCCGCCCGACGATGCGCGGCAATTAAACAGTATCGCCGTAGATATGCCAGTCAACAGCATAGCATAAACAAATTCAAGAAACTTTTGGTTGGTAAGGGTGTAGCCGTTTATAAATTCTGTGCCGCAAGCGCGGAATATCCACTCCATTGCATACATTTCGAGCGTGTACATAATACTGCAATACGCTGTTTTGAAAGTGCAACCCTTGCCAAGAAATATAAACCCGAGTATAAGCAGTAACCCGTTTAAAATAAAGTTTAAAACGGACTGCGTTAAAAACGGAACGGTATCCACAGTATAGCGCGCAATAATTATCGCAATGCCGCTGACGCCGCCCGTTGCGAAATTGTTCGGCCCTTTGAATAGGAATACGCCTATGGCGAGCATAAGCACGCCTATGTTCAACATTGTCCAATCCAACGCGACGCCCCTGATTTTTTTGCGTTTATTCTCGGGGCTGACTTGCTTTAATTCGCGCGGTGTTTTATCCTTTTTCATAATTTACAGCGTTCCGCCGAAACCTTTCCCCAATATTTCATTTGCGTCGGTTATAATCACAAAGGCTGAGGGGTCAACCTCGTGCAATTTCATTTTAATCTTTAAAGCTTCGTTTCTTTTGCACACTGTTACAAGTACTTTCTTTTTGTTGTGGGTATAGCCGCCCTCGGCGTCGTACATAGTGTAGCCGTGGTTTATTACTTTTAAAATGTAGTCCGAAATAACTTCCACGTTTTCGGTAATTATCGTTATGTATTTTGTCTTGCCGATACTCTCGATTACGCTGTCCAAAAGGAATGACTTAGTGAACAAGCCGAGTACGGAAAATAGTCCTTTATCTACGTCGAACGTGTAGAACGAGATGAGTACGATAATCATATCGATTATCATAAGCGCCATTCCTACGTTCAGCCTTGTATACTTCTTTAATATCAACGCGATAATATCCGTGCCGCCCGAGGAAGCGCCGCTGTTGAAAACAAGCGCCCCTCCGATGCCGAACAGCAAAATCGCATAGACAAGCTCTAAAAGGGGTTGGTCGGTAAGTGTAACCGCGCCGGCTCTGCCTACGGCTTCGTTTATAAGCGAAACAATTTTAAAATGCTCGAAAAGATAAATTATGCCGGTGTACAACAGCGAGCAGAAAATCGTCTTGACCGTGCACTGCTTGCCAAGAACTATAAGACCGATTATGAGCAACAATACGTTAATTATCGCAAGAATTACTTCGTACGATAAAAACGGAACGGCGGGGGTAATAAAGCTGCTTAAAATAAGCGCAAGACCCGCCATACCGCCGAGGGTGAATTCGTTGGGCGTTTGAAAGAAGTAAACGCTGAACGACATCAATATTATGCCTACAATCATAAACGTCCACCTTAAAGCGGTGCGCTTATGTTGCTGTTTTTTGGTTAAAACCTTATCGCCGTACACTACGGGCTTTTTTTCTTGCTCGGTTGCAAGCTCCGCCGCCGACTCGGTTGCAACTTCGGTTGACCCGATTTCGGTTATTGGTTCAGCCGCAAGTTCGTTCGGCTCCGCCGCGGGCTCTGTTATAGGCTCCGACGGGATAATCGGTTCGGGGACTATGTCCCCGACGGTTTCTTTTTTCTTGTTTCTCATATATTTCTCTTTAATAGTATATTAGCAACACAAATCATAACATAACGCAAAATTAAAGTCAATATTAAATGAATATATAAAACGTGGGAATTTGTAGAAAACTTTCCCCTTAGGGAAGGCTGTTTAAATTACAATAGCCGCTATGCCGTAAACGCAATGAGCAGTGGCTTTTTTTGCAAATTTGCATATTGACTTTAATGCGGGGGTGTGGTATAATTTCCCTTGAAGTATCGGCTAATTATAAGGACTTTATATGATTAACAGAAACGCACTTTTCGCGGACGAAACGGCAAGTTTTAAAACCCCTTACGAGCCTATGGTCGGCGATACCGTCACGCTAAAATTCAGAACTCTTTCAAACGACGCTTTGCAAGTTTGGGCGGTCATCAACGGAATTAGACACAAGATGACTAAGTTCAAAACCGACGAACATTTCGACTATTACAAATTTTCATTCAAATGCACGCAAAGGCAAGTAAGCTATCACTTTTGCGCCGTGGACGAGGACGATATTATATTTTTCAACCGCTTGGGCGGGGTGGAAAATACCCAAGCCGAGTACGACTTTTCGTTCGTACCGAACTTTAAAGTTCCCGATTGGGCTAAGGGCGCCGTATTTTATCAGATTTTCCCCGACCGCTTTTGCAACGGCAACCCCGATAACGACGTCGAGGACAACGAATATTTCTATACGGGCGGGCACTCGCGCAGAATACGCGAATGGTATAAGTTCCCCGACAGCCTTGACGTAAACTGTTTTTACGGCGGCGATTTGCAAGGCGTTATGGATAAACTCGACTATCTGCAACAGCTCGGCGTTGAGGCTATCTATTTAAATCCCGTGTTCGTTTCGCCCTCTAACCATAAATACGACACGCAAGACTACGATTATATCGACCCGCATCTTGCCGTAATCGAGGACGATTTACAGCACGCTATGCAGCATTGGGAAAAGCACAACGGATTTGCGCCCAAGTATATTAAGCGCACTATCTCAAAAAACAACCTTGAAAAAAGCAACGCGTTTTTTGCCGACTTGGTCAAGGAAATTCACGCGCGCGGAATGAAAGTCGTCATAGACGGCGTGTTCAATCATTGCGGCTCGTTCAATAAGTGGCTTGACAGAGAGGGCATTTATCTGAATAAAGACGGTTATGAAGAGGGCGCGTTTCAGTCTGCGAAAAGCCCTTACAGGAGCTATTTCAAATTTAACAAGCCCAACGAGGCGCACAGCGAATATGAGGGGTGGTGGGGTTTTGCTACTTTGCCCAAACTCAATTACGAGAAAAGCCCAGAACTTGAAGAGTATATCTTGAATTTGGGGGCAAAATGGGTTTCCGCGCCTTACGAGGTGGACGGTTGGCGGCTTGACGTTGCCGCCGACTTGGGGCACAGCGAAGCTTACAACCATAAATTTTGGCAAAAATTCCGTTCCCGCGTCCGTCAAGCCAATCCCGAAGCGTTTATTTTTGCTGAGCATTACGGCTCGCCCGAGGCTTGGTTTAACGGCAAAGAGTGGGATTCGGTAATGAATTACGACGCGTTTATGGAGCCGGTCAGTTGGTTTTTGACGGGTATGGATAAGCACAGCGAGGCGTTCGACAGCGGCAAGCTTTGGGACGGCAAGCAGTTTTTTGAAAGCATTTTCAAGGCAATGTCGAAGTTTCCGCGACCCGCGCTCGATACGGCTTTAAACCAACTTTCAAATCACGACCATTCGCGCTTTTTAACCCGCACCAATATGACCGTCGGCACAACCCGCACCAAGGGACCGCACGAGGCGGGCTACAATATCGATAAACGCGTTATGCAGCTTGCCGTGCTTATGCAAATGACTTGGGTAGGCTCGCCCGGTATTTACTACGCGGACGAGGCGGGGCAAGTAGGTTGGACCGACCCCGACAGTCGCAGAACTTACCCTTGGGGGCACGAGGACGCGGAGTTAATCGAGTTCCATAAACGCGCCATTGCGTTAAGGAAGCGTATACCTTGCTTGAAAATGGGCAGTGTTAAACAGCTTGACGCGGGCAACGGCTATATAGCATACGGCAGATTTGACGAAAACGAGTGCTGTGCCGTTGTTATAAACTGTACGGACGGAGAAATATCTTTGACTGTGCCCGTATGGGAGCTTGGCGTTCCGCACGGCGGCGCAAAGATGAGGTTGAAATTTGCGTGCGGCAGTTGGGGCTTTACCGAGCACGAAGAGGAAAGCGAGGTTCGGCACGGCAGACTTTTCGTGACCTTGCCCGAAAAGAGCGGCGCAGTATATTATTATTCTTTCAACGAAGAAAACAATTAATCGACGGCGCAAGCTAAAACTATGCTTTTTGCTTAGCGCACTCATTTGTGGCTACGCGCGGCGGCGGTGTGAATCTGCGCACAATAGCAAAAAAATTTGTGAAATAATTTAAAGGGGAAAAATATGGATAAATTTTTCGGGGATTTGGACAGATATCTGTTCCATCACGGCACTCATTACGAGCTTTACAACAAAATGGGTGCGCACATACGCGAAGTTGACGGCGTGCGCGGCGTTCATTTTGTGCTTTGGGCGCCCAACGCAAAAGCCGTTTGCGTAGTTTCGGACGGCAACGGTTGGACGCCGTGGGCGGACGTTATGACAAAAGTCGACGACGCTATGTGGGAGTTGTTTGTGCCCGGTATGTGCGAGGGCGTCAAGTATAAATACCTTGTCGTGCGCGCCGACGGCAGCGAAGTTTATAAAATCGACCCGTATGCTTACGGCTCGGAAAAACGCCCCGCAAACGCTTCGGTTGTTACAAACCTTGATAACTATAAATGGGGCGATAGCGCGTGGCGCAAGGAAAAGAAGGGCGAAAACTTCCTTGAAAAACCTATGGCTGTGTACGAGGTGCACCTCGGCAGTTGGAAAAAGGATTTATCCAAGTGGGACGAGGACCAATTTTTCGACTACCGCAGGCTTGCGCACGAGCTTGCCGAATATGTAAATTATATGGGTTATACGCATATAGAGCTTATGGGCATTTGCGAATATCCATTCGACCCGAGTTGGGGTTACCAAGTTACGGGTTACTTCTGCCCTACGGCGCGGTACGGCTCGCCCGAGGACTTTATGTACTTCGTGGACTATATGCATAAAAACGGAATAGGCGTAATTTTGGATTGGGTGCCCGCGCACTTCCCCAAGGACGATTGGGGGCTTGCTAATTTCGACGGAACGCCCCTCTACGAGTACGGCGACCCGCTCCGCGCGGAATATCCCGAATGGGGCACCAAAGCTTTCGATTTGGGCAAAAAAGAGGTTTCCAACTTCCTTATCGCGTCGGCGTTTTTCTGGGTTGAAAAGTACCATATCGACGCGTTGCGCGTGGACGCGGTTGCGGCTATGTTTTATAACAGCTTCGGACGGGAGCAGTACCGTCCCAACATCTACGGCGGCAACGAAAATTTGGAAAGCTTCGAGTTTTTCCGCCACCTTAACAGCGTGCTAAGACAGCGCACGGACGCGTTTTTAATCGCCGAGGACAGCTCCATTATAGCCGGCGTAACCAAGCCCGCAAAGGACGGCGGCTTCGGGTTCGGATTGAAGTGGAATATGGGTTGGATGAACGACGGTATCAAATATTACAACACCGACCCGATTTTCAGGCCCTATCACCATCATTTGATGACGCACACTTTCGAGTACGCGTTTGATGAAAATTATATGCTTGTTCTATCTCACGACGAGGTGGTATACGGCAAGGGCACGATGATTAACAAGCAAGTCGGCAACAAATTGGATAAACTTGGCAGCCTTAAAACTTGCTATACTATGATGATAGGTCACCCGGGCAAAAAGTTGCTGTTTATGGGGCAAGACTTCGCGCAAGAAAGCGAGTGGAATTTTAAAACGGGGCTTGATTGGTGGCTTTGCGACGACGAGAGTCACCGCGACGTTATGAATTGCTACCGCACGCTGTTGCATATTTACAGAGAGCGGGCGGTGCTCCACAACGACTGCGGCGGACCCGTCACTTGCGAGTGGATAAACAGCGGCGACTATAACAGAAACATTTTTACGTTTATAAGGCGCAATCCGTGGAACTATAACAACGCGCTTATCTTTGTGTGCAACTTTGCGCCCGTTTTCAGAAAGGATATGGGCGTAGGCGCGCCCGTCGAGGGAAAATACAAAAGAATTTTTACGACTTATTCCGAGGGCGACTTAATGGAAGTAGATACTGTCGAAGAGCTTTGCGACGGCAGAAAGTATAAGCTTAAATTTGATTTAAGACCTTACGAGTCGATTATCTTCGAGGTGCCCTATAAAGAAGAAACCGAGGAAGAAAAGAAAGCCGAAAAGAAAGTTAAAACCGCCATTAAAAAGGAGTTCGAGGGCGTGAAGAACGACCTATCGCATATTCCGCAAGTGGAAGTGCCCGACGATTTGAAAACCGCGCCCGCCGCAAAAAAATCGCCCGCAAAGAAAACTGCGGCAGCGGCAAAAACCGCCAAGCCCGCGGCAACCAAAACCGCAACCGCGAAGAAAAAAGTTTAATTTTGTCAAAAGCCGTCCGCGCAATTTTGCGCGGACGGCTTTATTTTAGCGGAGTAAGCTTAAAGCAAACAGAGTAATATACCTAATTAAACGGGACGTTTATGCTTGACCGCAAAAGCGGGTTGTTGTATAATTTATACGATGATAAAAGATTTACAAAACCAAATTATGGAGCTTAAAAGAGAGCGGGATATCTGTATCCTTGCCCACAGCTATATGTGCGAAGAGATATGCGAGGTTGCCGATTTTACGGGTGACAGCTACGCCCTTTCCGTAAAGGCAAAAAACGCGCCGCAAAGCACGGTTATAATGTGCGGCGTTCGGTTTATGGCAGAAACCGTTAAAATGCTTTCGCCGCAAAAAAAGGTCATTCTTGCAAACCCCGCCGCGGGCTGTCCTATGGCGGAGCAGTTCGATAAAGAGGTTATCGGCGAAGTCAAAAAAATGTACCCCGATTACGCGGTAGTTGCCTACGTCAACACCACTGCGGAATTAAAGACGATTGCCGACGTTTGCGTAACCTCTTCAAGCGCGGTTAAAATCTGCCGCGCCTTGCCCGATAAAAACATTTTGTTTATTCCCGATATAAATTTGGGCACCTACGTCAAAAACCAAGTTCCCGAAAAGAATTTCAAGCTTCTTTCGGGCGGTTGCCCCACACACGCCAAAATCGAAAAATCAGACGTTCTTACGGCAAAATCCGCTCATCCCGCCGCGCTTTTTCTGGTTCACCCCGAGTGCCGTCCCGAAGTCGTTGCTCTTGCGGATTACGTCGGTTCCACTTCGGGTATTATGGATTTCGCGGAAAAGTCCGACGGCAAGGAATTTATCATAGGCACTGAAAACTCTATCGTACAGCACTTGCAATTCAAGTGCCCCGAAAAAAAGTTTTATCCCCTTTCCAAGGATTTGGTTTGTCACAATATGAAAATAACCACCTTGCCCGACGTTTTAAGTTGCGTTTTGGGTCGCGGCGGCGAAGAAATAGTTATGGACGAAAAATTGCGCGTGCAAGCGGTTAAGTGTATTGAAAGAATGATTGAACTCGGCGGTTGATTTTTTATGATGATTACGACCAAGGGCAGAAACGCCCTTAAAATTATGATTGATTTGGCTCAGCACGGGGGGGAGGGTTTCGTTTCCCTAAACGATATTGCCGAGCGTCAGAAAGAATCGGTAAAATACCTTGAAGCTTCGGTAGCGCAACTTTCGGCGGCGGGCTTTGTTATAAGCGCGCGCGGCAAAAGCGGCGGGTATAAGCTTGCGCGCCCCGCAGAAGATTACAGCGTGGCTGAAATTCTTTTAAAGGGCGAAGGCTCGCTTGCGCCCGTGTCTTGCCTTATAAGCGGCTGCGAAAACGCGGGAACTTGCCAAACCTTGCCCCTTTTTAAAGAACTTGACGAAGTAATTATGAACTTCTTAAATTCGAAAACGCTTAAAGATTTGATTTAGCGCAGAAATAAAATTTCCAAATTATATCTTAATTCCTATTGACAAAGTAGGAATTTATTTTTATAATTAAATCATACTAAAAAAATAGGAATTAGAATTTTGAAGACAGTTTATGTAGACAACGCGGCTACTACCGCGATGAGCGATAAAGCAATAGAAGCAATGACGCCCTATTTAAAGGGGGTATACGGCAACCCTTCATCCTTACATACGGTAGGACAAGTTGCCAAAGAACACTTAGAGGACGCGCGCGAAAGAATAGCGAAGTGCCTTAATTGCGAGGCTCGGGAAATTTATTTCACCTCGGGCGGGTCCGAGTCCGACAACCAAGCTATACGCTCGGCGGCGGCAAACGGCGCGCGCAAAGGCAAAAAGCACATTGTGTCAACCGTATTCGAGCATCATGCCGTGCTGCATACCCTTAAAAAACTTGAAAAAGAGGGGTTCGAGGTAACTTATCTGCCCGTGCATTCGGACGGGCTTATATTTGCCGAAGAAGTCGCGTCGGCTATCCGCCCCGATACCGCGCTTGTAACCGTTATGTTTGCCAACAACGAGGTGGGTACTGTTTTGCCCATAGCCGAAATCGGCGCGGTGTGTCGTGTCAAGGGCGTTGTTTTCCATACAGACGCCGTGCAAGCAGTGGGGCATATTCCCGTTGACGTACGGGAGCAGAATATCGATATGCTGTCCCTTTCGGCGCATAAATTCCACGGTGCAAAAGGCGTGGGCGCGCTTTATTGCAAGCGCGGTATACCTTTAAATACCTTTATAGACGGCGGCGCGCAAGAAAGAAACAAGCGTGCCGGCACGGAAAATCTTGCGGGCATCGCATCGATGACGGCGGCTTTGGAAGAGGCTTGCGCGAATATGACTTCAAACGGCAAAAAGCTGTGCGCGCTTCGTGATAGGCTTATCGAAGGGCTTTTGAAAATTCCGCACTCCAAGCTGAACGGCGACAAGCAGCACAGACTGCCTTCCAACGTCAATATCTGTTTCGAGGGTATCGAAGGGGAAAGCCTTCTTCTGCTTTTGGATGCGAAAGGAATTTGCGCTTCAAGCGGTTCGGCTTGTACGTCGGGCTCGTTGGACCCGTCGCACGTTTTACTTGCTTTGGGCTTACCGCACGAGGTTGCGCACGGCTCGTTAAGGCTTAGCTTGTCGGAGTACAACACTGCGGAAGAGGTGGAATATATCATACAAGAAGTGCCAAAGGTGGTGGAGTATTTGCGCAACATTTCGCCCGTTTGGGAAGAGCTTGAAAAAGGTTTAAAGCCGCACTTAATTTAATGGCAAAAGTGCGTTAATTAAAGCATATATGGGGGTCTATCGCCCCAAAGGAGATAAAAAATGGCATTATACAGCGAAAAAGTAATGGACCATTTCACCAATCCGAGGAACGTCGGAAAAATAGAGGACGCGGACGGAATAGGCGAAGTGGGTAACGCCAAGTGCGGCGACATTATGAAGATTTATTTAAAAATCGAAAACGATATTATCGTCGACGTTAAGTTCAACACTTTCGGGTGCGGCAGCGCTATTGCGTCAAGCTCTATGGCGACCGAACTTATTAAGGGCAAACCTTTAAGCGAGGCGCTCGAACTTACCAATAAGGCGGTTGCCGAGGCGTTGGACGGCTTACCCGCGCATAAAATGCACTGCTCGGTGCTTGCGGAAGAAGCTATCCGCGCAGCAATAAAAGATTATTACGATAAGAACGGTATCGCTTACGATAAATCGCAATTCCCCGACCCTTCGGACGAGGGCGAGCACCATATAGAAGAAGAATAATTCCGCTTTAATTTGCCGCGGGGTGTTGTAAACTACGCCCGCGGCTTTTTGTTTGCAGTAATAAAAGCGGACAAACCCGAATACCTTATTGAAAGAGAAATCGAGGTATTCTATGGCGAATTTTTGCTTTGAAGAAGCTGACCAAACGCTTAAAAAGCTTAAAACCACCACTTTTGGACTAAGCGGGCAAGAGGCTTCCGAAAGATTGAAAACTTATGGCGGAAACGTGCTTGAAAAAGGCAAAAGCGCGGGGGTGGTAAAGCTTTTCTTTTCACAGTTTAAGGACTTTATGACCGTACTTTTAATAGTTGCGGCGGCTGTTTCGGGACTTATTGCCTTTCTTTCGCGCGATAAAAACGATTTAACAGATACTTTCATTATTCTTGCGATTATTTTCCTTAACGCGCTTGTGGGCACTATTCAGCAGTACCGGGCGGATAAAGCGATTGAAAACCTTAAAAAGCTGTCCGCAAGTACTTGCAAGGTGCGCCGCGACGGAAAAGAAATTATTATCCCCAACGAAGAGGTAACCGTCGGAGATATCGTTTTGCTCGAAGAGGGCGACGTTATCCCCGCGGACTGCCGCGTAATAGAAAGCAACTCCTTAACTTGCGACGAGTCTGCCTTAACGGGCGAAAGCGCAAGCGTGGAGAAGAACGAAAAGCGTATTCACGGCAATAACGTTGCGCTTGGCAATATGACCAACACGCTGTTCGGTTCCACATATGTAGTCCGCGGCAACGCAAGCGCAGTGGTAACCGCCGTAGGTATGCAGACCGAAATGGGCAAAATCGCCGCAATGCTTCAAGGCGGCAAGGCGACTAAAACTCCGCTTGAAAACAGTCTTGACAAATTGGGTAAGATAATTTCCGCCTTCGTGCTTGCCGTTACCGTAGTTATTTTTATAATGGGAATTTTCGTGCGGGACGACGGAATTTTAAAGAATTTTATGACTTCGGTTGCGATAGCGGTGGCGGCTATTCCCGAAGGATTGCCCGCGGTAGTCACTATAATTATGGCTATGGGCGTGCAAAAAATGAGCAAAAAAGGCGTGGTTATCCGTAAGCTTAAATCGGTTGAAACCCTTGGCAGTTGCTCCGTAATTTGCTCAGACAAAACGGGCACGTTGACCCAAAACAAGCTTAAAGTCGTCGCTGCTTATTTTGACGGTAAAACGCGTTCGTTCGAGGATATTCGGGGGGTAAACGCAAAATTATTGCAATGTATGACGGTTTGTACCTCGGTTAAAGGGGATAAAGGAAACTACATCGGCGACCCCACCGAAGTTGCCTTGAAAACTTGTGCGGACGATATCGGTTTCAATCTCGATTTCGTAAGGCTTGCGGAACTTCCGTTTACTTCCGAGCGAAAAATGATGACCGTTGCCGCCGACCTTGGCGGAGAGCGGTTAAGCTTTACGAAAGGCGCGCCCGATATTCTTATAAATAAGTGCACGCATTACCTTACTGCGGACGGAGTAAAGGAATTTACTGCCGCAGATAAAAAAGCCGTTATTGCCGAAAACGACAAAATGTCCGACGACGCGTTACGCGTTCTCGGTTTTGCGTTCAAACCTTTCGGCGGTAAAATTGCGGAGGAGGGGTTGACCTTCATCGGACTGTGCGGAATGACCGACGGGCTTAAAGAGGGTGCGGGCGAAGCCGTCGAGGAGTGTCGCGGCGCCGGCGTTGCAACGGTAATGATAACGGGCGACCACGTTCGCACGGCGCTTTCCATTGCCAAAAAACTGAATATTGCAAGCGAAAAGTCGGAAGTTATCACGGGCGACGAGTTGGACGCGCTCGAAGGCGCCGCGTTAGACGAGGCGATTGCGCGTTGCAAAGTGTTTGCACGGGTTTCGCCAAAGCATAAAAATATTATCGTAAATTCGTTGAAAAGCCGCGGTAAAGTCGTTGCAATGACGGGCGACGGAATTAACGACGCACCGAGCATAAAGAGCGCGGACATAGGTATTGCTATGGGCGTTTCGGGCACGGATGTGACAAAAAGCGCTTCGGATATGGTTATTTCCGACGATAATTTCACGACTATCGTTGCCGCCGTGAAAGAGGGTAGAAGAATTTCTACGAACATAAAAAAGACGATACAGTTCTTTTTGTCAACCAACCTTGCAGAAGTGTTGGCAATTCTTATCGCCTCGCTGTTCCTTTTCAAATTCGACTTTTTACTCTCCACGCAGCTGCTGTGGCTTAATCTTATAACCGACAGCTTCCCCGTGCTTGCCCTCGGAATGGAAAAGGCGGACGACGACGTTATGAACCGTCCGCCCGAACGAGCGGAAAAGAGTCTGTTTTCCAAAACTTCGCTGTGTTCGATTGCGGTTTACGGGCTGTTTATGACTGCCGCAACGGTGGGCGTTTTCGTGATTGCCCTCAACATATGGGGCAACGAAACGGCTACAACTATGACTTTTATGACGATTTCGTTCCTTGAACTTTTCCAAGCATTCAATATCCGTTCGGAACGGCAGTCGGCGTTCAAACACTTCTTTTCAAACAAAATTTTGCTTTTAACCGTGCTTGTAGGCGTAATTTTGAACGTTTTGCTGTGCGTAAGCCCCTTATCGGGCGCATTTGGGCTTGAAAAACTTAGCGCGGTGCAGTGGCTTACCGTGTTCGGGGTGGCCGTATCCATACTGCCTTTCGGGGAAATTTATAAACTTATTCTTCGTACGGTTACAAGGCAAAAACATCGTTATTCGGGGCATATGTTGGGGTCTGTTACAAAAAAACGGCTTAAACAAAGGTAATAACGTTAAAACTTCCGCCCGCCGAATATTCGGCGGGCGGAAGTTCTTTTATTTTTTCAAAACGAAATACGAAGCATATTGCGTTCCGTCAAAACCAATAAGTTTTTCATCGGTTTCTTCAAAGTATAATTTTCTAAGCGCCTTTCTGCGTTCGGTAGCCGCGGGAGGTGCTTTCGTCGCTATCATCGAACAGCCGAACAGCTCGAACGACTTATTTACAATCAAAGACAGAATACTTTCTATCTCGTCGGACTTCTCGTAATCACTGCGCAAATCTAAACGCAACAATCCGCAATCAGTAAAGTAGTCCTTTGCATCGCGGTGAAATTCTTCGATTGTGCCGACGGCGGCAGACGTTCTTTTATCTATTATCGTCCACCTTACAAACCAACCGTTTTGATACGCTTGTTTCCAAAAGTCCAAGGCTTGGCGCATACGCTCTTGCGTGGTGTAATGGAAATCGTCCCCGTGGCAGTTATCGCTGTTGAAAAGCGGAACGGCTTTTTCGTCGCTGTAAACAGCCAAAAGGTCGTCCGTATCTCCGTCCTCAACAAGTCTTAAAATATATTTTTCGTTTTCGAATTTCGGGCAGCTTTCGTATAAGTTCATATTTCCCTCACAAAGCAAGCGATAATATTAATAGTTTTCTGCGTGCACTTCGAAGTAGGCTTGGGGGTGATTGCACACGGGGCAAACGTCGGGGGCTTTCGTCCCGACAACGATGTGCCCGCAATTACGACATTCCCAAACTTTTACCTCGCTTTTTTTGAACACTTCGGCAGTTTCTACGTTTTTCAAAAGCGCGCGGTATCTCTCTTCGTGGTGTTTTTCTATCACGCCGACCATTCTGAATTTTTCGGCAAGCTCTTTAAAACCCTCAGCTTCGGCGGTTTTTGCAAACTCCTCATACATATCCGTCCATTCGTAATTTTCGCCGCCCGCGGCTTCAGCAAGGTTTTGCGCGGTGTTGCCTATGCCTTGCAACTCTTTAAGCCACATTTTTGCGTGTTCTTTTTCGTTGTCGGCAGTCTTTAAAAACAGCGCGGAAATTTGTTCGTAACCCTCTTTTTTTGCAACGGAAGCAAAGTAGGTGTATTTGTTTCTTGCTTGCGATTCGCCGGCAAAAGCCGCTTCAAGGTTTTTTTCGGTTTTTGTGCCTTTGTATTTATTTTCCATAAATTTCTCCTTTTTTATTTATTATACCACAAGAATCGTACGAATACACAAAAAATAAAAGAAAAGCGAGGGGGGACTTTATTGAGTTAGGAATAAAAGAAACTCCTACCGAAACAAAGAAAAGACAAGCTAATCCATAAATCGTAGGGTGGCGTAAAAGCGAACTTATCGTTACGGGCGATTTTGTTACGCCCTCCTTAAAATGAACAGAAACTTTAACCCCATAAAAATAAGCATCGCCGCCTTTCGTGTTTCGACATATCGAGGGTGTGTCTTGCGTCGCTATATTCATATAAAAGTTTTCCGCAATTTTTATCCATAAAACCAATTTTAAAAATGTTACTCGCTTAATCAATATAGCACAATTTCAAAGGAATAACAATTAAAAAATAACGGACAAGAAAGCTGTTCTTATCGGTCATAGAGTGGTGGAGAGGTGGTGACGTAAAACGAATTATTGAATATCACAATTAAGCCTTTTTTCAGTTGCTATTTTATTCTCCATTTTTTTGTTTCTAAATCTCTTTGTATTTTATTCTCTTCTTCTAATTCACGTAATATAGCAACTATCCAATATTGTTGATTTGATGATGTGCAATTTTCTTTTTCACCCCAATCCATACCGCAAGCGCGAAATATTTCGGCTTGTTTCATTCCAATATTAAATCTACCACATTTTTCTTCTGATAACATATATTCAAATACTAGATTTTTGAAATCATTTCTCAATTCTTCGCCTTTTTTTCTAAAATTCATAAGTTATTCTCGTTTTATATAAAATTTTATAAAAGCGACCTAAATCGAACTGTTTCGATTTGGGTCGCTATTTGGTGGAGCAGTCATAACCTAAAACGAAAAATTAATATGAAAAGCAAGTCAACGGTTTAACCTAACAATATTAATATAGTTGTTCATATTTGTGAATTTTTGATAATATAAGTCGCCTAAATTTATTTCAAAGTCGATATTGTTATTATGCTTTTCTACTTCGCTTATCAATATCGATGCGGAAGATAAGTCAAATCCATTCACATTATAATATGCCAATGTAATGTGCGGCGTTAACGGATAGTTTAACGGTTTAATATCGTTAATAATCGAATACAATTCCATTAGCTTGATATAGTTGTTCCCGTCAATAGGATATAAGCCTAAAACCAAACTGGTATTGACCATATTAAAAATGGCGTTGCTTTTCATTCTAATTCGGTGGTTCCCCAGTTTTTCTATTTGATTTTTAGCTTTTATAATTTTAAGTTCATTATAAAACATCTCATCGGATATATTTTGCAATACATCAGAATTGCTTAAATCGTGCAATGTCATATGAAACGTATCGGGAACCAATCTTTCACAAAAACACTGAGGCGTTGCTTCGTATAAAGAATCAACAAGTAGTGAAATTACAGCCTTGGTCGCTTTATCCAAATCGAACACTACCGTGTCGCCGTAAAAATTCTTAAATGTATTATCCCTATCTACCTTATGCGCAATTGACCGATTACCCGTGAAATATGTTCTGCCAAAGTCGATTTTGGTTTTTTCAAACGAATTTATTCGATTCAAAAACTCATCGTAATTTTCCATATGCAACCTCCGATCGTTGTTATACAAAATATATTAACACATATATATGATAATTGCAATCGATAAAATCAACAAAATGGCGCTGTGGCGGACGCTTGATAAAACAAGCGCGGCGCTGCGCGCCGCGATCAAGCACCCGCCGAAACGAAAGAAACGACCGACAAAACCGCAACGCCGAGCGGACAAAGGCGTCGCCGCTGAACCGCTTGGCGATCGCCTTTGTGTTCTCGCTCGGCGGCGTTGTGCGGCTGTTTATCGTGTCGCTTGTTTTTCGATTGTTTTCGTATAGCGGCTATTGCATTGCGACGCCTTGTGACAATTTCCGCTATCTCGGTTTAAGTGTAGTTGTAAAAAAATTTTCAATTATTTCGCCGTTATAGGGTGAAAATTTTTATTTGTTATTGCAGGACGTTACACTCTTTTGTCTTTCGCGGTGGGAGCGTAAACGATTTCGCCTGCGCCGTCAAGGGAAAATATTTTGTTGAAAACAAAAAGTAAAAAAACTGTAACACAAAATATTTTCTCGATCCTTGACGGCGACGAAAAAACAATAACGGTTGAAGTAATTAACAGCCGAAACCGTTTGTTTTCACTCCCGTCGAAAGACAAAATAAAAAACAATCTAAAAGGAGATTTCTCAAATGAAAACAGCAGTAATATATGCTCGATATTCGAGTGACAGCCAAACCGAGCAGAGCATTGACGGACAACTTCGCGTATGTACGGAATACGCCAAGAACAACGACATACTCATACTTGATACCTACATAGACCGAGCTATGACGGGTACTAACGATAACCGTCCCGATTTCCAGCGCATGATAAAAGACAGTGCGAAAAAGACTTTTCAAATCGTACTCGTTTACAAATTCGATAGGTTTTCGCGTAACAAATACGAAACGGCTATGCACAAGAAAACGCTCAAAGACAACGGCGTTAAAGTCGTGTCGGCTACCGAGTATATTCCCGACAGTCCCGAAGCAATCATACTCGAAAGTATGCTTGAAGGCTATGCCGAGTATTACAGCGTAGAGCTTTCGCAAAAGATACGTCGCGGTAATAACGAGAGCCGCCGCAAAGGCAACCTTACAGGCGGTAAACTGCCGTACGGTTACAAGAACGTTGACAAGAAAGCCGTAATCATACCCGAACAAGCTGAAGTAATACGGTATATCTACGATAGGTATTCAATCGGCGTATTCGTTAAAGACATAATAGCCGAATTGACAAGCAAAGGCATATTGTATAACGGCAAGCCTTTCGCTCAAAATACAATATACAACATATTAAAGAACGAACGCTATTCGGGTATATACAGATTTAACGGTGAAGTATTCGACAATATCTATCCGCAAATCGTAGACACCGAAACGTTTAACAAAGTTCGTGAAAAAGTAAACGCCAATCATTACGGTAAACGCAGTGAAGAAATAACGTATTTACTCAAAGACAAAATCGTGTGCGGCTATTGCGGTAAAAGCATAATCGGAGAAAACGGCACTGCGCGCAACGGCGAGCGGAAGTATTATTACAAGTGTTGCGGTCGTAAAAAGAAAACAACCGATTGCCACAAACAAGCAGTACGCAAAGAAGTATTGGAAAAAATCGTGCTTGATTGCGTAATAGAGCAAATACAAAAGACGAATAACCTTGACTACATTGTAAATTGCTTAATGCAAGAACAGCAAAGACAAGCGCAAGCGAACGTAGTACTGAATTTGTTACTCAAAGCACAGCGTACTACCGAAAATGCCATAAACAACATTATGACCGCTATTGAAAACGGCGGAACGACTAATACGGCTATGAAGCGTATGCGTGAACTCGAAGCTCGTCAAGCCGAACTTGAACGGCAAATCTTAATCGAAAAAAGCAAAACTGCCGTACAACTAACCGAAGCTCAAATAAAAGACTTTTACTTACAAGCGTTAGCATTAGAACCGAAACTCTTAATAAGCTACCTTGTAAAGCAAATTGTGCTATTTGACGATAGAATTGAGATACAATTCAATAGCCCTATAATGGAAAGTCCCGACAGTCGGGGCTTTTTATTATGCGAGAAATCCGTTAAGCTCGCTTACAAAGTGCCGCATAGAGCCGAGATAACAAAACTCGAATTTGAAATAGAGCTGTATGTATGAGATACATACAACGGCTATTTATTCCACGTTCCGCTTGACGTGAGCCTCGCAGGGGCGTGTGTATAGGCAAATAAGGGCGAAACGCTGCAACCCGACCGATTGACATCAGTCGGGTTTTGGTTTGCCTTTGGCTTTGGTAGCCTAACACGCCCCTTTCTCACGTCAAGCGGCTTTCGCGGCATAAACCGCCGTTTGTGCGTGATTGATACAATTCAGCCGAACACCCGAAAAGCGTTACAGCGGCAATATAGCGGCGTTACACGGCACTATGCGAAACGAAAAGCGGCAAAGAAAAAACCTAACCCGAACACTTACTTTGTGGTTCGTTTTAGGTTTTGACTGGTGGAGATAAGGGGATTCGAACCCCTGACCTATACGTTGCGAACGTATCGCGCTACCAACTGTGCTATATCCCCGTATTGCAACAAACTTTGCTTAAATTTGATTTGTATGGCAAAGCTGCAAAAATTGTTTCGTTGTTGCTTCTTTTTAATCACAGCCGCAAAAACCGTGTGCGGCTGTGTTTTTTTTGTGGTGGGAACAAATGGGCTCGAACCATCGACCTCTTGCATGTCAAGCAAGCGCTCTGACCAACTGAGCTATGCCCCCGAGTGAAATGATTATAACATTATTGTGGCGCGGTTGGCAAGTATTTTTAGCGGCGTGAAATTAAAAACGGTACAAAAGAAAGTTGAAATTTTTTCAGTTAGGTGATATAATTTAAAAAAACGCAAAGGCGCTTACTATGGATAACTGTCTTTATAAAGGATACGTCAAAATTTTAGAGGAAGAGTTGCTTCCCGCAATGGGCTGTACCGAGCCTATTTCGGTAGCCTATGCAGCCGCTTTGTCGAGGGATACTTTGGGGGCAATGCCCGAAAAGGTGGAAATTTCGGTGAGCGGAAACATTCTTAAAAACGTGAAAAGCGTGGTCGTGCCGAATACCGGCGGAATGAAGGGGGTAAACTCTGCTGCGGCGGCGGGAATTATTGCGGGAATTGCCGAAAAAAAGCTTGAAGTTATCTCCACGGTGACGGCGGCGGATAAGGAAAAAATTCTTGCCTATTTAAAGACGGCGGAGTTTTCGGTAGAGCAATCGCACTCGGGCTGTATTTTTGATATCAGCGTAAAGGTGACCCGCGGCACGGACACTGCGCTTGTAAGAATTGCGGGGCATCATACCAACGTGGTTTTGATTGAAAAGAACGGCAAAGACATACTTAACCTTAATTTTAAAAACGAAGAAGTAGTTTGCTGTGCGGACAGAAAGCTTTTAAGCGTTGACAAAATTTTGGAATTTGCCGATTGCCTTGAAATCAAAGACGTTGAAAGCGTCATAAAAAGGCAAATTGCTTACAACACCGCGATTGCCGAAGAGGGGCTTAAAAAAGACTATGGCGCAAGGGTTGGTAAAGTGTTGTTAGGAGCTTTCGGCGACTGTGTGCATAACCGCGCCAAGGCTACCGCCGCGGCGGGCTCGGACGCGCGTATGAATGGGTGCAGCTTGCCCGTAGTTATAGTTTCGGGTAGCGGAAATCAAGGCATGACGGCTTCGCTTCCCGTCATAGTTTACGCGAAACACCTTGGCTTGAGCGAAGAAAAGCTTATTCGCGCGCTTGTTGTGTCGGACCTTATCACCATTCATCTTAAAACGGGTATAGGCAGACTTTCCGCGTATTGCGGGGCAGTCAGCGCGGGCTGCGGCGCGGGCGCGGGCGTGTGCTATTTGTACGGCGGCGGATACGACGAGGTTTCGCGTACCATAGTCAACGCGCTTGCGATAAACTCTGGCGTTATTTGCGATGGAGCAAAATCGAGCTGCGCCGGCAAAATCGCGTCTGCGGTGGAAGCGGGGCTATTGGGCTTTGAAATGTCCCGCAACGGTAGCGGCTTCGTCGGCGGCGACGGAATACTCGAAGACGGCGTTGAAAGTACTATCGACAACGTCGGAGATATTGCGCGGATAGGTATGCGCGAAACAGACGAGGAAATTATAAGATTGATGATAAAGAACGTTGCAAAACAACGTTAGTCGGCATATATATTGGGGTGTATCGTGGAAAATGCCTTTTCCAGAACCGAACTTTTGATAGGAAAAGACGGTATTGAAAAACTTAAAAACAGCCGTGTTGCCGTGTTCGGAATAGGCGGAGTGGGCGGATACACGGTTGAGGCGCTTGCCCGCTCGGGAGTAGGTGCGCTTGATTTAATCGACAACGATAAAGTAAGCCTCACAAATATCAACCGTCAAATTTACGCCACAATGAAAACCATAGGAAAGTACAAGGTTGACGTTGCCGCCGAACGGGTTGCCGAAATAAATCCCGACTGTAAGGTTACGACATATAAAACTTTTTATATGCCCGACACGCAAGCCGAATTCGACTTCACGCAATACGACTATATTGTTGACGCGATAGATACGGTTACGGGCAAAATTACGATAATTGAAAACGCGACGGGAAGCGGCGTGCCCGTAATAAGCTCTATGGGCGCGGGTAACAAATTGGACCCGACGGCGTTCGAAGTAGCGGATATTTATTCTACTTCCGTTTGCCCGCTTGCCAAGGTTATGCGGCGAGAGTTGAAAAAACGGGACGTTAAAAAGCTTAAAGTTGTTTATTCTAAGGAAGAGCCTATAAAACCGGTCGGCGATACGGAAATGGATAGCGGAATAAATCCCGTTTGCCCGGGCAGTGCGAATGGAAAGGCTGCGGCAAGGCGCGATATCCCCGGCAGCACGGCTTTTGTTCCCGCGGCGGTTGGACTTATTATAGCCGGAGAGGTCGTTAAAGATTTGTGCAAAAAAACGTAAAAATGGCGCGAAAGGGATATCCGCGCCTAAATTTTTATAAAATATTTCATAAAAAAGCGTTGACTATAAACGTTTTACTTTGTTAAAGTATATATAATAGAGTAAATGTTAGAAATTTTTCGGAGATTTTTATGGCGGAAAAAGAAACAACCCCCCAAAAGAACACTGCGTCTAAAACAACGGTAAAAGCGACAACAAAACCCGCGGCAACGGCAGCGCCCAAAACCACGGCGGCAAAACCCACAACGACGGCAAAGCCGACGTCTACGGCAAAGCCCGCCGCAACTGCGGCAACGGCAACGCCCAAAACTACGGCGGCAAAACCCACAACGGCAAAGCCGACGTCTACGGCAAAGCCCGCCGCAACCGCAACGGCGGCAGCGCCCAAAACCACGGCAGCAAAACCAACAACGACGGCAAAGCCGACGTCTACGGCAAAGCCCGCCGCAACCGCGGCAACGGCAGCGTCTAAAACCACGGCAGCAAAACCCGCGGCAACGGCAAAGACGACGGCTACGGCAAAGCCCGCAACGACCGCAACGGCGGCAAAGGCGGTAACGCCCGCGCCCGAGCCTACGCCCGTAGTCGAAAAAGAAGTTGCCAAAGAGGAAAAGCCCGAGAAGGTAAAAAAAGAGAAGCCCGAAAAGGCGGCTAAAATAAAGGAGGGCGGCGGCTCTTCGGCAAAAGCCAAGGTTGCGGCAATAGTTAAAACCGATAACTTCAAAATTTTCGGCATAATAGGTTTGTCTCTTATTATGGTTCTTTGCTTGTGCCTTGGGTTGGTTTTCGGACTTAGAAGCTGTGCCGGTATGGATTGGGTGTTGGGTAAAGACCCTTTAACCGTAAACAAATACGCACAGACCACTGTAGTAGGCTATTCTTCCAAAACCGTTGGTGAGGTAAAAAGGAATAAGCCCGTTGGTGGTGTACACGACGAACGCGAGCTTTTCCCTCTCGGCATCGACGTAGCGGAGGATGCACGCTATCCCAAATACGGCTATACAATGGGTGCCGTAGTCGGCAATGATCCGGACGGCTCAAAAGCTGCCGCAAGGACGGTACTTATAAACGAATCCGATTACTTGACCGCATACGGTACGCGTAACAATTCGGGCAACGGCAATAACGGCGCCGGTACGTATAATAAGATGGACAAAGACGGATATCTGTATTTTGTCAACAACGGAACTACTACCCCCGCCACATACGACAACGGGACTCACAGACAGCTTTATAAGCACACTTCGTCCGTGGGAATGTACCTCGGTGACGTTTCCGATGACGAACCCGGAATAATTAAGCAAGTCACTCTTCGACCCCGCGGATATAATAGTTACAGCGTTACGGGCGTATACGCGCCCGCGGGTGAAGTAATAAAGATAGAGATATCCGACGCCGATATGACGGCGACCGGCGGAATAACTATACATATCGGTCAAGCGCTGTATAACGGTCAATCCAACAATATATGGACTGCCAAAGGGCAAATGCAACGCTTCCCTAACATTTTGAATACGATGGTGGTCAATAAGAGCACTGCGGAATTCAATGAGGAAACCGGTATATGGACGGCGTACGTCGGCTCGTTCATCGGCGGACCGCTGTATGTGCGCAACACCTCCGCAGCCGTTACTGTAACGATTTCCGGCGGCGTCGCTTACCGTCACTTTATACTCGGTTCTACCACCCCCGAAGAGTTTGCCAAGCTGAGCAAATCTACCGCGCCTTATTTCGATTTGGAAGTATGGGATAGGGGAGTTCTGCATTCGGGACCTTTAACTTACGCAAAGACTTTCTCTTACGACGACCTTTATAAAGCCGCGGTGCTTTGGGAGAAAGTGTCGCTTGTTTCGAATTATAACGGCGACGGTCCGAATAGCAATCAAGGTATAGTATTTCTTTACGACCCGTTCGTGGCGGCGGGCGCGGCGGTTGCATTCCCCGGCAGATGCTCGGTCAACTGCCCTATGGACTGGATGTCATCGTCTTTAAATTACAAATCTACGGTTACTTCGGGCGGCTGGGGTAACTTCCACGAATACAATCACAACTTCCAAAACTACGGCGTAGGCTACACGGGTGAAGTTACCAACAACGGTTTGAACCTTGTATCGTATAGCTTGTTTACCAACATATCTTCCGCACGGCAGATGGCTTCTTACGGCGGCGCGGGACTTTCGGGTTGGAACTGCTACACAAGCGCAACTTGGGCACAGCAAATGGTAAAGTCCAATAACATAGGCTCAACGAACGGTCTTGCGGTTTATTCAACGCTTTTACATAACTTCGGTCAAGAAGCCTTCTTGAATGCAAGAGGATATTGGAAAGCAAACTATTGGAACAGATATGCGCAGGTTACCCATCACGATTTCTCGTATTTCGACCAAAACACGACAGCTTACACCGGCGGACCTTTAAACCCCGCTGCAACGGAATACCCGTTGTTTGTACCGGTTTCTTCCGTTTATCAAACGGGCAGAACGTATCTTTACGACGGCGAAAAACGCGAATCTACGACTATGCAACCCTACGTTATTCCTTACGGAGTACCGTTTACGGTCGATTTAAGACCATATACGATGAATGCTTCTAACCAATACGAAAGCGGAAGCGTATTTATAGGCGCGTCTACGCACAACGACTTCACTTACAAGATAAAGAGCGTCAATACCGACGGAATAAACGGAACGTTCGTAAAGGCGGGTGAAGATGGTTTATACACCTTTACGCCCAACTCCGAACTGCGTTCGGGTAAGATTTACGTTACGCTTGAAATTTACAACGCGGCGGACGGCACAAGGGAGTGGAACGGTCACAGGCTCGACGACGTGGATTTGATTCTCGAATTCAAGCAATCGCACGAATGGAACAAGAACATTCTCGAAAGGACGGTTTACACCTATGAAGCGGGCAGCGCATACACAAGCGCAACCGCTGCTTACGAAGCGAATTACGCCGGTTACATAGGTAAAGAAGAAGTAGACAATAAAAACGCTACCCAAAACAGCAACACGGATATTTGGTTCACTAACGATAACCGCGCTCCCGAAAATACCGTAATGGAAGTTAAGGGAAAACTTTACTTCCCCGAAGCGGGCAAATACCGCATTGCGCTGCGAGGGCGATGGAGCGTTGCGCTTTATCTGTCAATGGATAACGGTCAAAATTACGATACGGTAGTTTCATTCTTGCACGACGGCAACAGAGAACCCGCGTCGAAGTTCCATACCGAGTACAGCGACACATACGTTGATATCGTTATAGAGAACGCGGAAAGCTGGGTTTACTTCAAAGAAGTTATGGTATGCCATAAAGGGCCAGTTGTTGACAGCTTTGTCGGAATGGGTATCGGAACATGGACCGTGCCGCAGTACACTACGGTAGAAAAGCACTATGACGCGAACGGAAATGAAGTAAGTTCGACCGACGACCCGAATTACGACCATTCCGTAACCCACTATTACAAGGGAAACCAAGAAGTTTCTGCGGAAGAGGCAAACGACACAACTCCCGTTGCGCCCACGTCCATAACGTACGCAACTGCTTATAGGCAAAATTACGAATTCCAAAAAGAGTTCGAAAGCGAATATTTCATAACAAGAAGTTACAGCTACGACTACATTGATAATTTTACCGTTCCGTTTGACGAAGTGACCGTAACAGAAACAAATTATACTGCAACGGGGTATGGCTCCGGAATGCCTATTACAAATATATCGGACGGCAAAAATAATACTTATATCCACACAAGCTGGCAAGTTACGGAAAGTAAACCCTTGAATCTGACGTTTGACCTCGGCGGTGAAAGAACAATCAACAGAATTTCTTTCTACTGTCGCAACAGCAACGGTATGTTGGAAACGCCGAAAGCGTTTACGGTAGAAGGCAGTTTGGACGGAGAAACGTGGTTTGACGTCGCAACGTTTACCGAAGCTCCCCGAAACGGTCATTACGTTATAGTTGATTTCGAAGATGCAACTATGAGGTATTGCAGAATTAGTATCACTAAGACGCATCAAGGTGCGGGCAGTTACTATGTCGTAATCGGCGAAATCACTTTCACTCATTCGAACGAAATTTTTGGCGGGAAGCTGTATTCTCCCGATAATGCAATGTTTACCTACAAGGGGAATTGGAAGGTTGAAAGTTGCAACGCAAACTTCGGGCATGTCTATGTAGGTAAAGAAGCTACTATGGAATTCGAGTTCGAAGGTTCGCGCTTAGCAATACTTGCGTCGAAATATTACGGACAGAATTACGAAGTTCGTATAGACGGACAGTTGGTTGAATCCATTGCGGTTAAAGAGGACAACGGCGACTATTCTGTCGTATTCTTTACGCCCGAGTTGGCGGAAGGAAAGCACAGCGTCGTTATATATTGCCCGCAAGAAGGGAATATAGACGCCATAGCGTTCTGGTAATTTAAAAGTATTTGCCGCGGGGCGTTGCGCCCCGCGGCTTTATATAGGAGAAGCAATGAAAATCAAATTTTTAGGCACAGCGGCTGCGGAGGGCGTTCCCGCAATAGGTTGTAGGTGCGAAGTTTGCAAACGTTCGCGCGCGGTTGGCGGCAGAAATATGCGCTCACGCTCGCAAGCGCTTATAGACGGCGAGCTTTTAATAGAATTCAACCCCGATACGCTTTGGCACTCTCATATGCATGGTTTCGATTTAAGCGAAATCGACCACTGTCTTATCACCCACAGCCATCCCGACCATTTATACACCGACGATATAGACAACTACCGCCGCGATTTCTGCCACGGCAGAGATAGGTCGATGAACTTCTACGCTGCCGAGGACGGATATAATAAAATAAAGGAAGTTAGCTTGCGCCCCCATATGGGCGGAACGGTCACGCCGCACCTTGTGGAGGCGGGCAAAACGTTTACCGTCGGCATGTATCGCGTTATGCCGCTTAGGGCGCACCACACTGCGGAAACTTCACCCGTTTTCTATTCCATATCGCGCGGCGGCAAAAAAATTCTTTACGCGCACGATACGGGTTACTTCCCCGAAGATACTTGGGAGATATTGAAAGGCGAGGGTAGGTTTGATTTGATTTCCCTCGACTGTACGGGTTGCCTCGGGCTTGACGGACACAATTATGTGCGGCATATGACTTTTCCGGTTTGCCTTGACGTAATCGCAAGAATGGAAAATATGGGACTTATCGACGAAAAAACCGTTAGGGTTGTCAACCACTTTTCGCACAACGGCGGACAAACGTACGACGAAATGTGTAAGGAAGCGGACAAGCACGGCGTAATTGTATCCTACGACGGGCTTGAAATAGAATTTTGATAATATAAATAAAATACAAAGAAGCCGACGGCAAACTTGCCGTCGGCTTCTTTGGCGCGGAAGAAGGGATTTGAACCCTTGCTACGGTTTCCCGTACTACTCCCTTAGCAGGGGAGCCCCTTGAGCCACTTGGGTACTTCCGCTCAAAGTTAAATATTATTTAAAAGCCAAATTACTATATCATAAATTTATGCGTTTGTCAAAGCATTATTTCGTTGTTTTTTAAAAAAACGGATTACTCTTCAAAATATATTGTGCTTATCATCGCTTCAGTCAAGTCGGGAACGGGGTCGGAGCAGTCGTTGTCGAGCCACGCCATAGAGGTGTTGAACAACATTCCCGCTTATAAGTACGGTAAACAATCGATATAGAACGCTAAATTGAAATTTATACCCACAGTCGGGCATACGGTGTAGTAAGTCAATAATTAGCCACACGCTATTTATTTTTTATATACTTAAAAACATATTCGACAATAATTCGATAAACACAATATACAAGCCAAATTATCCAAGTGTATTCCCATTTTCGTGTTATCAAGCTTACAGTAAGATAAATTGCAGCAACAACCAATGCAATTATCCAATTCATTATTTTGTTATGTTTTTTTATTTTTCGTTCACTTTCTTCAAAAACAACGGCAATATTATTTTCGGCTTTTTTCTTGTAGACGACATCGTCTAAACGCTCTCCGCTTAAAAGTTCATTTACTGTTATTTCGAGGATTGCACAAAGATTTGTCAAAATATTTGTATCGGGTAAACCGTTGCCATTTTCCCATTTTGAAATTGTTTTCGCGCTTACATATAGTTTTTTAGCAAGAGCCTCTTGTGTAAGATTTTTTGCTTTTCGTTCTTGCGCGATAAATAATCCTATTTTCTTATAGTCCATAAGCAAACTCCTTTAACAGTTTCAGCAATTTAATTATACGATAAATTAGTGCAAAATAAAAGATGTTTATACTCATAACAACTCTACAAATTTACCGATTGTCTTTTATAATAGTATTTGATAATTTTTCAAATATAAAGGGCGGGTTTATACCCTCCAATCTATGCTAAATTGAAATTTAGCTTGTTATGATTTACTTAATCTCTGCAATGATTTAGATTTTGGTGAATTTTTATTGATACGATGACAATACCGACAATATCGGCGCTAACCAATATGATTGAAAATACAACCCAAAATAAAGAGTATCCTATGCGCGGCTTACAAAACGGTTTGGCATATCGGCATAGCGGACTATTATTTTTTGTTGGTGTGCGTTAGGGCGTTAGTTGGCTATAAAGAAATAAAATTTAAAAAATCGGGGCTGTCGGACGGCGAAAAGGAAGCGCGGCGAAAAAACGTTTATATCGCGCAGAGCATAATTCTGTTTCTGATAGACGTTGCATTGCGCTTGTCGCAGCTAAAATCGTATAATTTAATTTTTTTGCGGGGCTTGCCAAAGCGCACGGTTTGTGCTAAAATAGGGCTAATAAGTGAGGGAATTATGAGGATAGTATTTTTCGGGGATTCTATAACCGACTGCGGAAGGGATAGAAATAATATAAAATCGCTTGGCAACGGCTACGTTAAAATTTTGTCGGACAAGTTGCGCCCTATCTATCCCGATACCGATATCGAGCTGATAAATAAAGGCGTGTCCGGTAACGAGGTTTCGGACCTTTTGGCGCGCGTTGACTCCGACGTTATTGCGTTAAAGCCCGACGCCGTCGTCATCATGATTGGAATAAACAACACCATACACGAGTTCAAAATAGATAAAAAGCTTGATTTGAGGCAGTTCGAAAACGACTTGAAAGAGCTTTTAAAGCGCATCAAAAAAGAGGGAATAGCGGTCATTTTCTTGGAGCCGTTCTTGTTGCCCGCGCCCGACAAGCTAAGAATGAGGAAGCTTTTCAACGAAGAGCTTGCTATAATAAATCGGGTTGCTTTGAAAAATGCGGACGAGTTCGTTGCCTATGACGAAATGTTCAACGGCTTGTGCGAAAGGCTTCCGTATTCCGAATATTCTTTGGACGGCGTTCACCCCACGCACCGCGGCTCGCGGCTTATTGCCGACCAAGCCATAAAAGCGATAAGAAAGCACTTGCTTTAAAATAAGATATTAAAAGGAGATAATTATAGGCGTTTCAGTTACTAAACGAATTAAAGAAATTAAGCAACCGCGTGGGGGATATATTAATCCTAGAAACATGGAGATTATACATCTTTCATTTATTAATGAATTAAAAACGGAAAACTTAGAATCGAATATAATTGGAATGGCGGTTGAATATTTGACAAGATTTATGTTAACAAAATGTGTTTACATAGCATTTGAAGTATCTGTATGGGGTGCTGAAATTATTGGCGAAGAAGAAATAGCAAATGAGTTGCTTGAAAATATTATAGGTTTGGATGAAACGTCGATAGCTTGTGCTTGTGAATTGGTAAAGTTTGATGTTTATTATAGGCAGCGTTCAATTGGTTATTGTGAACCGCGACCTAAAACGGTTCCTAACGCCGAAACGATTTATAATATTAAAGAAATGGTGGAAAGGAGTATAAAATTTTTCAATGAGTATGGACCAATTACAAAAGCTGGTTTTACTTTTGAGGGAGGTTATACTAAAATAATAGATACTGGCGATGGGGATTTCTTAACAAAAGATACATTATGGGATTTTAAAGTGTTAAAAAACCCTCCAACTAATGAACATACTTTGCAATTATTAGTCTATTATTTAATGGGTAAACATTCTGAAAACAATAAGGAATTCAATACTATTAAATATATAGGAATTTATAATCCTAGATTAAATAGCATTTATCGTTATGCTATTGATAAAATTAGTAGTGAAACCATTAAGGAAGTTGAAAAATCCGTTATTGGTTATTAAAATAATCCTATAAAATTAACAGCCGCCCGCGCTATGATATTGCGCGGGCGGCTTTCGACAATAAAGCAAGTCGGCGATAGGGCTGTTAAATCTCGTCATAATTTTTTGTCGGTAAATTTACAAAGAGATAGAAAAAGGGGGTTGTATTTCAACAACCCCACGTTGCAAATGGCAACTATTATTTGCGCTTGGCTTAATGCCTACGCTCTATTAAATATTATATTCATTATTTATCAAAAGTCAATACTTTTTAAGAAACTTTGATTAAACGGAACGCTTATTTTTGGGCAACTCGTAATATCTTGCAAGCCCGCCCGACGAGGTTTCGCGGTAGCTGTTCAAAAGGTCGCGCCCCGTGTTGTACATAGTTTTAACGATAACGTCAAAGCGGATTTTGCGGCTGTCTGCCAAAAAGTTTGCAAGCGATAAAGCGTTAATTGCGCGCATTGCCGCAACGGCGTTTCTCTCTATGCACGGTATCTGCACCAACCCCGCAATGGGGTCGCAAGTCAAGCCCAAATGATGCTCCATAGCAACCTCGGCGGCGTACTCTATTTGCCCCAAGCCCATTTCGAACAATTCCGCCAACGCAGCGGCAGCCATCGAACAAGCCGAGCCTATCTCCGCTTGACAACCGCACTCCGCGCCGCTTATGGATGCGTTTTTCTTTATCAAATTTCCTATAATTCCGCCCGCGGCAAGCGCGCGTACAACTTGCTCGTCCGAAAAACCGCGCTCGTCTTGCATATATTTCAATACGGAAGGTACTACGCCGCACGCTCCGCAAGTAGGTGCGGTGACTATAATCCCGCCCGCGGCGTTCTGCTCGCCCGTGGCGAACGCATACGAGCATACAAGTCTGTTCTCGCGGGTTTGGGCGGACTCGTCTATATGGCGCTGATTATAAAGCTTTTGCGCCCGCCTTTTTGTGCCCAATATTCCCGGTAAAGTGCCCGAAACGGACAAGCCCTCTTGTATAGTCTGTTTCATTCTCTCCCAAACGGTGAGAAGAAAGTCGAAAATTTCCTTGCCCTCGCACAGCTCCGCATACTGCCAAAGCCGCATATTGTGCGCCTTGCAGTAGTCCGAAATCTCTGTAAAAGTATTCAAGGGGTAAATGTTGTCGTCGGCGTACTTTTCATATTTTTCGGGCGGTTCGCCGTCAAAAACGACCGTGCCGCCGCCAACGCTGTAAACGCGCTTATTATCAAGAAGTTCTCCGCTTTTGTAAACCTCTATGTCCATAGTGTTTGGGTGGACGGGGCAAGGCGTTTCAACGTCGAACTCCACCGTACATTTCACGGGCTTTGCCGTTTTTGTAATTACCGTCTGCGTGCCGTGCCCCTCGCCCGTCAAGGCAAGCGAGCCGTAAAGCGTAACCTTTAAATTGTCCGCCTTGGGGTAAAGACGGCGGATTATTTTAATCGCCCTTTCGGGACCCATCGTGTGGGAAGAGGAAGGACCTCTGCCGGTTTTATAAATTTCTCTCAACGATTGCATAAAAGCCTCACAAATATTTTGCGCTATTCTGCGCGCAAAATATTTTGTGACTCCAAGGGGCTTCTCGCCCCTTGTGCCGCAATTTTAACGGCACACACAAATATAATTGCGGCACCTCACCCTCGCTGAGGCGCAGACATGCGCAAATTGGGTGCGCGAGCAAAAAGCGTGGTTTTTGCTCGCGCCGTCTATAATTTAATTTTAAACCCGAGGGGGGAAATTGTCAACGGAATAAAAAAATATGTAACTTTTTTGTTTAACGGGGCAAATAAAGTTTTATATTAATATTGTAAAGAAAAACTGTGAGATGAAAAATGGCGAAGAAAAAAGACGAATTAAAACATAATCCCGAAGAGGAGAACGAGGGCGCGGAAGAGCTTCAAGCAAAAGAGCCTTCCGAGCTTGAAAAAACAACCGCCCTTGCCGAGGACTACAAACGAAAGTGGTATTCGGTTTCAGCCGAGTACGACAATTACAGAAAGCGCAACCAAGCCGCAGTGTCTAAGGCTTACGCGGACGGCGCAGCGGAGGCGGTTTTGAAGCTGCTGCCCGTTGCGGACAACTTCGGCTACGCGCTTGACGGAGCTTCGGACGAAAAGACCAAAGCGGGAATCGATAAGGTTATAAAAAGCTTTGCAAATATCCTTTCCTCGCTCGGCATCGAAGAAATCACGGTCGAGGCGGGCGCAGACTTCGACGAAAGCGTAATGGAGGCGGTTTTAAACTTCCCTTGCGGCGACGGCGAAGAACCCAACAAAGTAAAACAAATTTTAAAGAAGGGCTATAAGACAAAGGACGGAAAGGTTATCCGCTATTGTCAAGTAGCAGTCACAATATAATAAAGGAGTGTAAATATTATGGGAAAAGTAATAGGTATAGATTTAGGAACAACCAACTCGTGCGTAGCCGTTATGGAAGGCGGCGAGCCGGTAGTTATCGCCAACAGCGAGGGCAACAGAACAACCCCCTCGGTCGTATCGTTCAAGGCTGACGGCAGCCGTATCGTAGGGCAAGCGGCAAAGCGTTTGGCGGTGGCTTCACCCGATAAAACGGTTATTTCAATTAAGCGCCATATGGGCGAGTCTTACAAAGTAAATATCGAAAAGGGCTATTCTCCCCAAGAAATTTCCGCAATGATACTTTCCAAACTGAAAGCCGACGCGGAAAGCTACCTCGGCGGAAAGGTTACGGACGCGGTCATCACTTGCCCCGCATACTTCAACGACAGCCAACGTCAAGCAACCAAGGACGCGGGTAAAATAGCGGGACTTAACGTTCTCCGTATTATCAACGAGCCTACCGCAGCCGCGCTTGCTTACGGACTCGATAAGCAAGAGGGCAGCCAAAAGGTTATGATTTACGACCTCGGCGGCGGCACGTTCGACGTTTCCATTTTGGAAATAGGCGACGGCGTGTTCGAAGTGCTTGCAACCAACGGCGATACCCGCCTCGGCGGCGACGATTTCGATAACAAGATTATCGACTACCTTGTAGATACGTTTAAAAAGGATACCGGCGTTGACCTTTCCAAGGACAAAATGGCTATGCAAAGGCTTAAAGAGGCTGCCGAAAAAGCTAAAATCGAGCTTTCGGGTATGAGCACGACCAACATCAACCTTCCTTTCATTACCGTGGTTGACGGCGCGCCTCAACACCTCGATATCGATTTGTCCAAACAGAAATTCGACAGCTTGACGGCAGACCTTGTCGAACGCACGGTTGAGCCTATGAGAAAGGCTATGAGCGACGCGGGGCTTTCGTACAGCGATATTGAAAAGGTTATAATGGTGGGCGGCTCAACGCGTATTCCCGCCGTATTCGATAAGGTAAAACAAGTTACGGGTAAAGAGCCTTTCAAAGGCATTAACCCCGACGAGTGCGTTGCTATAGGCGCGGCAATTCAAGGCGGCGTTTTATCGGGCGAGGTTAAGGACGTACTTTTGCTTGACGTTATGCCCTTGACCCTCGGCATCGAAACCTTGGGCGGCGTTTCCACACCATTAATCGAAAGAAACACGACTATACCCGTCAAGAAGAGCCAAATCTTCTCAACGGCGGCAGACAATCAGCCCGGTGTTGAAATCAACGTTTTGCAAGGCGAAAGGAAGTTCGCGCGCGACAATAAATCTCTCGGTAAGTTTATGCTTACCGATATTCCCCCCGCACCCCGCGGCGTGCCTCAAATCGAGGTTACCTTCGACGTGGACGCTAACGGTATAGTTAACGTAACGGCAAAGGATTTGGGCACGGGCAAGAGCACGAATATAACCATTACCGCATCTACCAACCTTTCGGACGAGGATATCGACAAAGCCGTTAAGGACGCTGAAAAATACGCCGAAGAGGACAAAAAGCGTAAAGAGGCGGTTGACAACAAGAACAACTTAGAGGGTATGATTGACGGTCTTGAGAAGACTTTGAAAGAGGCGGGCGATAAGCTTTCCGACGATGACAAAAAGACCGTTGAGGACGCAGTGGCAAAGGCTAAAACCGAGCTTGAAAGCGGCGACAACGACCGCATAAAGGCGGCTATGGAAACCCTCACCAACGACGTTCAACCCGTAATTGCAAAAATGTATCAGCAAGCGGGCGGTAACCCCAACGGCGGAAACGGCGACGACACCGAGTTCACCCAACACAAATAATAAAACAAAATAAAGTAAAGGGGTGTTCCGCAACACCCCTTTAAGCGGTTTTTAACATTATGGCAGAAAAAAAGAATTATTACGATATCCTCGGCGTTTCCAAAACGGCGTCTCAAGACGAAATTAAGTCGGCTTACAGAAAGCTTGCAAAGCAGTATCACCCCGACTTTCACCCGGGCGACGCGGCGGCTGCGGAGAAGTTCAAAGAGATAAACGAAGCTAACGAGGTGCTTTCGGACGAAAACAAGCGCAAGCAGTACGACTATGAGCTTGAACACCCGGGTATGGGCGGCGGCAACCCGTTCGGCGGGTTCGGCGGCAATCCCTTCGGCGGCGGAATGGGCGGCTTCGAGGATATCATCAACTCCGTATTCGGCGGCGGGTTCGGCGGCGGCAGCGCGCAGACGGCAACGCCGCGCGGCGCGGATATTCAACAGACTATAAACCTTTCTTTCCTCGACGCGATAAAGGGCTGCACCAAGACGGTCAGTTATATGCGTAACGAGCCTTGCACGTCGTGTAACGGCACGGGCGCCAAGGGCGGCACGGCATACCAAAAATGTTCGCGTTGCGGCGGCAGCGGTAGGGTTAAGTTCCAACAAGATACTATTTTCGGCAGAACCATTCAAGTTGCGGGCTGTCCGGACTGCGGCGGCACGGGCAAGAAAATCCTCGATAGGTGTCCCGACTGTAAGGGCAAGGGATATCAGCGCAAGGAAACAAGGTTTTCCGTCAATATCCCCGCCGGCGTCGATAAGGACAGCTCGCTTAGAAAGCGCGGTTACGGTCAAGCTGCGGGCAACGGCGGCGAAAGCGGTGATTTGTATATAAACTTCCATATCGAGCCGCACAAGCTTTTGCAACGTGAGGACAGAGATTTATACGTCACCGTGCCTATTTCATACAAAACGGCGGTTTGCGGCGGAAAAATTCAAGTGCCGGGCATCGACGATATGTTAGAGCTTACTATTCCCGAGTGCACTCCCGCGGGCACGCGCTTCTGCTTGCGTGGCAAGGGCGTTAAAACCGTTCACGGCACCGGCAACCTTTATGTAACCGTAGAAATAGACGTTCCACAAAAACTTTCCCGTGAGCAAGCTAAAAAGCTTGGCGAGTATGAGGACAGCGTGCCTTTGAAGTCTTGCGACAAAATGCAAAAATATTCAAACAACGTTTCGGCTGTCTACGGTAAAAAAGTGGAAAAGCAATAAATTATAAAAAAGCGGCAAGTTTCAGCTTGCCGCTTCATATTATATTAGGGGCAAACTGTGGATAACTTTCAAAAAAACGCTAATTTTGCGGGCAAAGCAAGGGGGTTATCCACCAAAAGTTGTCCACAAATTTTTGTTTACAAAGTTTTAAAATGAATATATGCAAGAAAGTTATCCACAAGTTATTAACATTCCCGCAAAATAGACTTAAATTCGCCCGTTTTCGACACGAACGTTTATTTATTTGAATAATTTTATCCACAATATCGTTTTTATGCATAACGAAGCAAACAAAAGCCCCGCGCAGTAAGGCGCGGGGCTGAATTTATCTTTTAATAACTTTGCCTTTACAAGGATATAGGTCAGAGTCGAAAATTATCTCGCCGTAGCCGTCCGCAACAATTCGCCCGCTTTTCGGGTTCTTTACGGATAACACTTCGCCTTGAATTTCTGCGTTTACGTCCGAGTATTCGAACGCCAAATCACAGCCTTCGGTGCGACAATTTATAAGTTTAAGCTTTTTACAATAGCAAAGGGGCTGCGTGCCCGTAATAAGGCAATTTATAAGCGTCAGTCCCTTGGAGTACCACCCAAGGTATTCTCCGCGCAGTACCGAATTTTTAACGGTTATATTCTCTGAGTGCCAAAATGCGTCTTTGGTGGAAAAGTCGCAGTCCTCTATAACGGCGTTTTTTACATATTGGAAAGAGTATTTCCCGCTGAACTTCACGTTTTTAAAGGTAAGGTTTTTACTTTCGAACATAAAGTATTCGCTTACCGCCTCGCAGTTATTGAGAATTATACCGTCGCACCGCCAACCGAATTCCGGTGAAATTATTTTACACTCGGAAACTATTATGCCCTTGCACTCGCGCAAGGCTTTAATTCCGCCAATCGTACTGCCCTCTATAATTCCGCCCGTGCAATACCACAGCGCGGCGCGTGTTTTTTCGTCCATTTCGCAGTTTGAAACGGTAAAATCGTTTGCGTGCCAAACGGGATAGCGGAGGGAGAAAGCACAACCCTCTACAACAATTTTTCTGCACTCTTTGAGTACGGACTCGCCGTCCGCGGGACCCGCAAACACACAGTTTATGACATCTGCGTCTTCAAGGTTATAAAGCGCGCGTTCTTCGTCGTAATTAAGCCCTTCTATAATTCGTCTTTTGTTAATCATAACAATATTATATAATATTGTATAGGAGTTTATCAAGCGTTATTTAAATACTTGCATTTTTTTGTTGACTTATATCTCGGCAGCACATATAATAGTCGTAATATATCGCTCAAAAGCACCTGCCGCTATTGCGACAAGTCTTTTTTTTAAACTTCTAAAATGAGAATACAGCTTTCAGACCATTTCAATTATAAAAGGCTTTTGCTTTTCGTATTGCCCTCTGTGGTGATGATGGTGTTCACTTCGGTTTACAGCGTTGTGGACGGTCTTTTCGTGTCCATTTTTGCGGGCGAAGAAGCGGTCAACGCCATTCAATACATATATCCTTTGTTTATGGTTTTCGGCTCAATCGGTTTTATGCTCGGCGCGGGCGGCAGCGCGCTCGTTTCCAAGACGTTGGGCGAAGGCGATAAGGAGAGGGCTAACAAGTATTTTACAATGCTTGTTATCGCTACGGGCGTAATAGGTCTTTTAATCGCTTTGGTGGGGCAGTTCATCGTCGAACCCGTCGCCGTGCTTCTTTGCGGCAGTTCCGAGGGCGCAATTTACGAAAACTGCGTTTTATACGGCAGAATCCTTCTCGGCTCTCAGCCGTTCTTTATACTGCAAAACATTTTCCAAAGCTTTTTTGTAACGGCGGAAAAACCCCGCCTCGGGCTGTTGGTTACGGGCGGCGCCGGCGTTTTGAATATGGCGCTTGACGCTATATTCATTGCGGGGTTTAAGTGGGGACTTCTCGGCGCGGCCGTCGCAACCGCGGCAAGCCAACTTTTCGGCGGAGTTTTCCCGCTTATTTATTTCGGCATAAAGAATAATTCTCTTTTGCGCTTTACAAAAACAAAGTTTTACGGCAAAGCTTTTTTAAAGTCTTGCACTAACGGTTCGTCGGAGTTCTTCTCCAACATTTCGTCCGCGGTGGTCGTCATTCTGTATAACTTCCAAATCCGCTCTTTAATAGGCGAGGCGGGTGTTACGGCATATACCTTTATGGGGTATATCGCGATGATTTTCTTCACAATTTTTATGGGTTATTCGGTCGGTTGTGCGCCGCTTATGGGCTACCATTACGGGGCGCAGAATAAGGACGAAATGAAAAATCTATTCAAAAAAAGCCTAATTATCACCGCGATAACCGCCGTAGTTATGTTCGGTATGACGGAGGGACTTGCGTATCCCTTGATGGCTATGTTTAGACAAAGCGAGGAAATCACGGGTATAGCAGTGCACGGGTTCAGAATTTATTCTGTTATTTTCGTGTTGTGCGGGTTTAATATATACGGCTCGTCGCTGTTCACTTCGCTGAATAACGGGCTTGTATCGGCGCTTATTTCGTTTTTGCGGTCCATAGTCTTTCAAGTCACCTTCGTAATGGTTTTACCCATTTTTATGGGGATAGAGGGGGTTTGGTGTGCGGGGGTATTCTCCGATATAGCTTCGTTTATTATAACTTTAATTTTTGTTTTGTGTTACCGAAAAAAATACGGATATCTTTAAATAAAAGCGGCGCAGCCCAATGGCTGCGCCGCTTTTATTTATAATACTTTCGATAAAAAATCTTTCAGTCTTTCGTTTTCGGGGTTTGTAAAAATCTTTTCGGGCGCGCCTTGTTCAAGCACGTTTCCGCCGTCCATAAACAACACCCTTGTCGCAATCTCGCGCGCAAAGCCCATTTCGTGCGTGACTATTACCATAGTCATTCCCTCGTCGGCAAGCCCCTTTATAAGGCTTAAAACCTCGCCGACCATTTCGGGGTCGAGGGCGGAGGTAGGCTCGTCAAACAGCATAACCTTCGGGTTCATTGCCAACGCTCTTATAATTGCAATTCTTTGCCGCTGTCCGCCCGATAGGGTAGAGGGGTAAACGCACGCCTTTTCTTCAAGCCCTATGCGCTTTAACAGCCGCATCGCATTCTCTTCGGCGTCAGATTTAATCTTCGCCTTGTTCGTTTCTACGGGCATAAGGGGAGCCTTGCAATCTTGCTTTTTAAAAATGTTTGCTAATTTAATTTTCAAATTCAGCCGTTTAAGCTTACGCAATTCTTGTAACTGAACGTGCACGGGCGCAAAAACTATGTTTTTCAAAACAGTCATATTGTTAAAGAGGTTGAAGTTCTGAAAAACCATTCCCATTCTTCGACGCTGCACATTTATATCAACCCTTAAATCGCATAAATTATAGCCGTCGAAAAACACATATCCGTCGGTCGGGTCCTCCAAAACGTTTAGGCACCTCAAAAAAGTACTTTTTCCGCTGCCCGACGGACCGATTATCGCAATCTTTTCGCCTTGGTAAATCTTTTCGTTGATGTCGTCCAAAACTTTCACCTTGCCGTAAGTTTTAGATAGGTGCTGAACTTCCAAAAGCGCTTCCGTATCGAACGGCTCTACCAGCGCCGTGCGCTTGTTTAAATATTTGGGCGCTTTAACGCTTTTCACTTTTTCTCAGTCTCCTTTCTACAAGTTTTATTATGAAAGTTAAAATATAAACTATCGCAAGATAGAACAGCGCAACCACAAGCATAGGCGTAAGATAGGTTGCAAGGTTTTGTCCCGAGCCTATAATTTTTGCCACAGCCGTCAAGTCAACCATACCTATCATACTGACGATGGAAGTTTCCTTTATCAGTGCGATAAGTTCGTTCCCTATTGCGGGTATAACGTTTTTCATTCCTTGCGGAATAACTATTTTCAGCATAGTGTAGCCCGTACCTATGCCGAGTGCACGGCTTGCTTCCGTTTGACCCTTGTCAACCGAAAGTATGCCCGCGCGGATATTTTCCGAAACATACGCCCCACTATTTATGCCGAAAGCGATAATCGCTGTTACTTCCATAGGGAAGCCGCGTATTGCAAAAATCACGAACGCCATAACAAACAGCTGCAACGCCATAGGCGTGCCCCTTATAACCGTCGTATAAATATCGCATATTATGCGCGGTACGACCCATTTTCCGCTTTTGGGTTGTATTCTGACAATCGCAACAAGCGTACCAAGCAAAAGCCCCGCGACAGCCGCGCCCGCGGATACGGTTAAAGTCGTCAAAAGCCCTTGCCATATCATATTCATATAATTGCCGCTTGAAAATATCTCTCCTATACTTTCAAAGAAGCTCGCCGATAAACAGCTTACCATATTATCTCCGTAAACCGCGAAAGGAACTGCAATAAAAGCAGTTCCCGTACGCCACTGAAATTATTTTAAAGTCCCAAATGCTGAGAAACAAGCGCGTTAACGCCGTTCTCGCCCAACTCTTCCAAAACTGCGTTAATAGCGTCCAAAAGCTCTTTATTGCCCTTTGTTACGCATATAGCGTATTGCTCTTCGGTGGGGAAGTCTGCGGTGGCTTCTTCGTCCGCGCTTGCGGGATAGTATAGGGCGTAGCACTTATAGTCCGAGTTGTGTGAAACTATGTATTGGGCGGGCAGCTTATCAACCACCGTCACGTCCATTTGATTTGCGCCTATGGCGTCAACCGCAAGCTGCGCGCTGTCATAGCCCGTGCCCGTCGCGCCCAATCCTTGCAACTGACCCGTGTAACCGTCTTCGCCTTCGATTTCAAGGTTAACGTAAATGTCGCCCGTAGTATCGCGTTGATAACCTATTTTCATTCCCGCCAACTCCGACCAAAGCACATACTCGATATCGCCGTCCATATAAGAGGTAACCGTCTCGGAAGCGGGGAAAATCGCATACTGAACGGAAGTGAAGTAGGGGTTGGAAAAGTCTACTTTTTCCTTACGTTCGTCAGTAATCGTTATGCCGGCCGCGCCGCAGTCGTATTTTTTACCCGACGCAATGTTGTCTATTATAAGTTCGAAATCCGTGTTTGCGAAAATTACTTTTTTACCCAACTTCTTGCCTACCATATTCATTATGTCTACGTCAACGCCCGCTATGGTGTTAGCGTCCGCAAAATACTCGAAGGGAGCAAAGAACGCATTCGTGTCTACATAAATTGTATTGCCATCGTCGCACGCCGTCAGCGATACGGCGCAAGTCGTTGCAAGCGTTGCCGCTGCCAATGCTAAAATCTTCTTTTTCATAATGTGTTTTACCTCTTGAATTTGTTACAAGTTACACTATACAACTTGCATAAAAATTAATCAAGCGTTTTTACATGGATATTATTTTTATTCATTTTTTTGAATAATTATTTATTTTTATCCAATTTGCGAAATTTGACGCAAAAACGATAATTTTGTAAAATTCGTAACAATTTTTGTTAACTACTTGCAAAAGCGGGTTTTGCGTGTTAAAATTATATAGTTAGTAATATTTGGAAATTTTCACTATGAACGAAATCATCAAGTCAATAACGGAAGCCGAGGAAAAAGCGGCGGAAATAAAGGCGGGCGCTTTGCAAAAGTCGGCTGAAATTGCCGCCGCGGCGGAAGTCCGCGCCGAGGAAATTGCAAGAAAGTGCGAAACGGACTGTAAGCTTTTTAGGGAAAACCAACTTAAAAAAGCCGAAAGGGACGCGCAAGCCAACTACGATAAAGCTCTTGCGGATAAGCGCGCCGAGGCAAAGGCTTACGCCGACGCGCTAATCAAAAAAACCGACGGCGCCGTTAACGAAATTGTGCGGAGGATAACCCGTGGCAGTTGCTGAGATGAAAAAACTTAATCTCGCGGCAATGTCTTACGATAGGGATAAGATTTTAAACGCCTTGCAACGCACGGGCGCGACCGAAATCAAGACCCATTACGAAGCGGAAAACACCGCTGTTTTGTGTGAGGACGTCGAAGAATTAAGCGCCGCGGTGAATCGATTAGACGGCGCATTGGGACTTCTTTGCGCAGAGGTGGACGCCTATAATAAGGAAAATAAGATTAAGTCCGATGACTTAAAGGACGGTTTTGCCGTATCTTACCGCGAGTTTACCGGCGCGGGCGCTCTGGGCGACGAGTGCGACGGGCTTGTCGCAAAAATCAACGCTCTCTTCGACGAACGGCGAGAGTTGACCGCACGGAAAACCAAAACCGAGCGTACCGCGCAAACTGCCGAAATTTATTCAGATATAAAAGAGAAATTCGGCGAATTCTCTTCAACTGCTCACGCCAAAATAAGGCTCGGCACAATACCCTTACCCGAAAAGGACAACCTTTTAAAGGCAGTTCAAGAAAAGCAGCTTTGTCATTGCGAAGTGCTTGCGGCAGATGCCGACAGCGCGCTAATCGTCTTTACAGCGCACAAATCGGAAGAAGGCGCAGAAGAAATTCTTGCCGCTTGCTCGTTTTCGGTTTGTCCGTTTTCGTACGATAAGTCGGGCTTAGAGGTAAACGCCGAACTTAAATCGGAAATCGAACAAATAAACGCCCGTTTAGACGTAATTTCAAAAGAAATCTACGGGTTGAAAAAGCATATAAGAACGCTTAAAATTTACAGCGACTATCTCGGCTTCGAGCTTGAAAAACTTAATTTGTCCGAAAAGATGCGCGCAACCGCAAAGACCTTTCTTTTGGAAGCTTACATGCCCAAAGAGGCGGAGGAAATAATTAAACTTGCCTTGGAGGAAACTACAAGCGCGGTTTATTACGAGTTCGGAGAACCGTCCGAGGACGAAATGCCGCCCACCTTGTACAAAAATAACGAGGTTGTCAAAAACTTCGAGGCAATAACCAATATGTACTCGCCCGTGAACTCGCGTGAGTTCGACCCAAACACGGTTATGGCGTTTTTTTACAGCGTATTCCTCGGCTTTATAATGGGCGATATCGGTTACGGGCTTTTAATGCTTATCGGCGGCGGCGCAATCTATCTTAAAACCCGCGCGTCGGACAGCGGCATAAAAAGGCTGTCGGGTGTGTTCGCAATCGGCGGTATTTGCGCCATATTATGGGGTCTATTGTTTGCATCGTTCTTCGGAATAGAGATTTTTACGCCCGCTATGCCCAACCCGCAAAACGACAGATGGAGCGTTATGGGCATAAAAGTTCCGTCCGTACTGTTAATAAGCCTTGAAATCGGCGTGGTTCACCTTATGGCGGGCTATATCTGCCGTGCGGTGCAGTGTTTCAGACGCGGACAGTTTTGGGACGGTATGCTTGACGGCTTTGTTTGGGCTGTATTTTCAATAGGCGTAGGGCTTGCAATCGTCGGGCTTATCGACGAGGCAAGCGCCGGTATTTTAGCCATAGTCGGGGGTGTATTGGCGGGCGTATCTCTTTTAATAGCCGTTTTGACGGCGGGAAGAAAGGAAAAACTTCTCGGCAAATTTACAAAAGGCTTCGGCGCGGCTTACGGCATAATCAACTACGTTTCGGATATTCTCAGCTACGCGCGTCTTTACGGGCTCATGCTTTCGGGCGCGGTCATCGCACAGATAATTTCGGGATATTCGGTTGACTTCATATTAAGCGGCAATGTCGGGCTTATAATTCTTGCGATAGCGCTTCTTTTGGTAGGTCACGCGTTTAACCTTGCTATCGGGCTTTTGGGCGCTTACATTCACGATGCAAGACTTCAATACGTTGAATTCTACGGTAGGTTCTTCGAGGGCGAGGGCGAGTTGTTCGCGCCTCTCGGTTCAAACCGTAAATATATTAAAGTAATATAAAAAACTTTTGGAGGTTTTTATGGAAATAGGATACGTTATCGGTATCATAGGAATTGCGCTGTGCGTGCTTTTGTGCGGCGTAGGCTCTGCGCTCGGGCTTTACAAAACGGGCAGCGCGGCGGCGGGCGTTTTGGGCGAGAATCCCAAAAAATTCGGTAAAGTGCTCGTCCTTGTGCTCCTTCCCGCAACGCAAGGTATCTACGGCTTCATCATCGGTATAATCGCGTCAAGCTCGTTGAATATGGGCTTGATTGCGGCGCAAGGCTGGTCGATTTTCGGCGCCGTGCTTCCTATGGCGCTTTCGGGTCTTGTAACGGGTATCTTACAAGGCAAGTCGGCGGCAAACTGTATCTATGCGGTCGGCAAGCAAGACTCTCTCGGCGGTAAGCTTATAATCTATCCCGCAATGATAGAATTCTATGCCATCTTGGGTCTTATTATATCGATAATGCTCATTCCGAGCTTCGCTTAAATTATGAGTAAAGAAAGCATTGTAGAACGCATAATTTCGGACGCCGAAAAGGAAGCCGAAAATATAATTTCCCAAGCGGAAGCGCGCGCTGCCCAAGTCACGGACGACGCGTCTTTACGCGCGGAAAGAAAGCTCGTCGGCGTTAAGGCAGAGGTTGCGCAAAAGGTCAAGGCAATTCTTGACGGCAAAGCGGCAACCGCCAGACTTGACGGCGCAAAGGCGGAGCTTGCCGAAAAACGACGGGTTATAGACGTTGTCTATAAAAACGCGCTTGACGCGCTGATTGACCTCGATAAAAAAAGCAGCTTAGCTCTTGCCGAATGGCTTTTGGTCGAGTTCGCCGAAGAGGGCGACGAAATTACATTCGCGCCAAGCTACAAATACTGTGCGGAAATTGCAAAGCTCGATATCGTCAAAGAAAAAAGTCTTAAAATAGCGCAAGGCAAATCGCCCGTCTCCGGAGGGTTCGTGCTTAGAGGTAAGTACTCCGATAAGGACGTATCTTACGACGCGCTTATCGAGCTTGACAAGGAAAAACATCAAGCGGAAATTGCCGCGTCTATATTCAAAGGTTAGTTATGCTTAAGTCATTGGACTATATAAACGGCGTAATTGCCGCAAAAGAAGTTTATCTTTTGAGCGACAGAATATCAAAGCTTTGCGACGTTAGTGCAGAGGACGCTTTCCGAACTGTTTCGGAAGGCGGTTTCGGCAAGGGCGCGGACGCCGTTTCGGTTTACGACTATGAAAAACTTTTATACGCAGACGAGCACGATTTGGACGCATTCATACGGGAATATGCGCCAACTAACGCAGAATTGGGTTATCTTTTATCCCCGCGTGATTTCCACAATGCAAAGGCTATTTTAAAGGCTCATTACCTAAACGGCAACGCAGAAAAAATGCTTGCCCCCGAGGGGCTTTTAAGTATAGAAACCATAATGCGGTGCATATCGGACGGAAACTACAAGCCGCTTGGCGAAGAGCTTGCCGCCGCGTGTGCGGAAGCCGCAAAGCTTTTCGGCGAGGAAAACGCCGCCGAAGCGTCCGGCGCGGAAGTAGGCGTCATATTCGAAAGGGCTTTGTACGCTCGTTTAAATAGCGTCTGCACAAGAAATTCCATGTTGAAAAAGCTTACGGCAAAACGGTCCGATATGACCGATATTTTAACCGCCGTTCGCTCAAAGACCCCCGAATATGCTGCAAATAACTATATTTTGTGCGGCAAATTAAAGGCGGAACAGCTTGAAGAGATTTTTGTTGACGACGCGGAAAAAGCAGCGCGCGCGCTTGAGGGCACGGGCTACGAAAAATTTCTTCGAATCTGCTTGGAAGATAAAAACAGCGGCTTGCCCTTAACCCGTGCGGAAATTATACGCGACAATCTGGAAATCGACTTTCTTGCCGAAAGAAAGTACGAGTTAAAGCGCGCTCAGCCGTTTTTGTATTATGTTTTGCGCCGCCGCGCCGAGAACGCGAATTTAAGAATAATTTTCGTATGCCTTTTGGCGGGTATGGATGAAAGCGAAATAAAGAAAAGGCTCCGCGGCGTATAGGTGAAAAATGGAAGGTAAAATTGCAATTATCGGCGAAGGCGACAGTATTACCGTTTTTAAAGCGGCGGGGGTTTCGACCTTTGCAGCCGAAAACGAGGCTAAGGCGAAAGAAGTTTTAAGAAAAGTCGCCAAAGATTATAAAATTATATTTTTGACCGAAGAGCTTGCCCGCCCGCTAAGCGCGTTTTTAAAGCGGTTCGACGAAGAGCCTTACCCCGTGGTGCTTAGCATACCGTCGGGTAACGGCAGTACGGGTTACGGCGAAGAGTGCTTAAAAAGCGCAATGGAGCGCGCCTTGGGCGTGGATATTCTATTCAACAATTAGTTAAAGGAATTATTTATGGGACAAACAGTTAAAGTATCTGGACCTCTTATAATAGCCGAAGGCATGGCGGACAGTAAAATGTTCGACGTCGTTCGCGTGTCCGATAAAGGACTTATCGGCGAAATTATCGAGCTTCGCGGCGATAAAGCTTCCATACAAGTTTATGAGGAAACCTCGGGCTTGGGACCTAACGAAGAAGTCGTTTCCACGGGCGAGCCGCTTTCCGCCGAGCTTGCACCCGGGCTTATTTCGGGCATATTCGACGGAATACAGCGCCCCTTGACCACGCTTTATTTCAAGTACGGCGCAAGAATTTCCCGCGGAGTTTCCGTCAACAACCTTGATAGGGAAAAGAAGTGGCGCTTCGTGCCCGTTGCCCAAAAGGGCGACGAGGTATCTGAAGGCGATATTTTGGGAACGGTACAAGAAACCGAGCTTATCGAGCACCGCATTCTCGTTCCCAACGGAATGAGAGGTAAAATTCTATCAATAGAAGAGGGCGACTTTACAATAGAGGACACCGTCGCGGTTTTGCAGACCCCGAGCGGTAAGCGCCCTGTCTGTATGCTTAGAAAATGGCCCGTAAGGCGCGGCAGACCTTATAAAGAAAAATTATCGCCCGTCAACCCGATGATAACGGGGCAGAGGGTTATAGATACGCTTTTTCCCATTGCTCGCGGCGGCGTGGCGGCGGTCCCCGGTCCGTTCGGCAGCGGAAAAACCGTAGTTCAGCACCAACTTGCAAAATGGGCTGACGCGGACATAATCGTATATATCGGCTGCGGCGAACGCGGCAACGAAATGACCGACGTTTTAAATGAATTTCCCGCCTTGAAAGACCCCAAAACGGGCGAGCCGATTATGAAGAGAACGGTGCTTATCGCAAACACCTCGGATATGCCCGTTGCCGCGCGTGAAGCAAGCATATATACGGGTATAACCATAGCGGAGTACTTCCGAGATATGGGTTATAACGTGGCTATAATGGCGGACTCTACCTCGCGTTGGGCAGAGGCTTTGCGCGAAATGAGCGGTCGCTTGGAAGAGATGCCGGGCGACGAGGGATATCCCGCTTACCTTTCAAGCCGTCTTGCCGAGTTTTACGAGCGCGCCGGCATAGTCAAAATTTTGGGCAAGGGCGACAAGACCGGCTCGGTCACCGCAATAGGCGCGGTTTCGCCCCCGGGAGGCGATTTAAGCGAGCCCGTTTCGCAAGCAACGCTAAGAATAGTAAAAGTTTTCTGGGGGCTTTCGGCTTCCCTTGCCTATAAGCGTCACTTCCCCGCAATAGATTGGCTTATAAGCTATTCGCTTTACGCCGACAGAATGAAAGATTGGTATGACGAAAACGTCGGCGCGGATTTCTACCGCTACCGTCAGTTCGTCGCAACCGTATTGCAAGAAGAGGCGGCTTTGGACGAAATTGTTCGCTTGGTCGGCGTTGACGCGCTTTCTTCAAAAGATAGGCTTACAATGGAAACGGCAAAAATTATTCGCGAGGACTACTTGCACCAAAACGCCTTTGACGACGTTGACACATATACTTCTATGAAAAAACAGCACCTAATGCTGAAACTTATTTACGAATTCTACTCCCGCGCGAACGAGGCTGTGGAAAATTTCGCCGATATGAACGCTATACTTTCTTGCTCTTGCAAGGACAAAATAGGCCGCGCAAAGTACATTCCCGAAAAGGATATTGCCGAATTCGACGAGATTTTAAAAACTATGGCTACCGAGCTGAAAGCGCTTAGTCAAGGGGGCGAAGATGTTTAAGGAATACAAAACCATAAAAGAAGTGGTAGGACCCCTTATGCTTGTCGAGGGCGTTGAGGGCGTAAAATATAACGAGCTTGTTGACGTCATTTGCTCTAACGGCGAAATTCGTCGCGGCAAGGTGCTTGAAATTAACCGCGATAAAGCGGTTGTACAGCTTTTCGAAAATTCCCAAGGCTTGCAAATAGCTACGGCAAAAGCTCGGTTTACGGGTCACAGCCAACAGCTTGCTGTTTCCAAGGAAATGCTTGGACGCGTGTTCGACGGAATGGGCAACCCCCGCGACGGCGGCGCGCCCGTTATCCCCGAAAAGACGCTCGATATAAACGGCGAACCTATCAATCCCGCCGCGCGCGACTATCCCGACGAGTTTATACAGACGGGAATTTCGGCGATAGACGGCTTAAATACCCTCGTAAGAGGACAAAAGTTGCCCGTTTTCTCTATGAGCGGACTTCCCCATGCCGAGCTTGCGGCACAAATAGCAAGGCAAGCTACGGTGCGCAGCGGTGAAAAATTTGCGGTGGTTTTCGCCGCAATAGGAATAACGTTCGAGGAAGCGCAGTATTTCGTAGACGACTTCAAACGCACGGGTGCGATTGAAAGGACGGTGCTTTTTACAAACCTTGCAAACGACCCCGCCGTCGAGCGTATCGCAACCCCGCGTATGGCTTTAACTTGCGCGGAATACCTTGCGTTCGAGTGCGGAATGCACGTCCTTGTAATTTTGACCGATATCACCAACTACGCCGAAGCTTTGCGCGAAGTTTCCGCGGCAAGAAGAGAAGTCCCCGGCAGACGCGGCTATCCCGGGTATTTGTACACTGACCTTGCCACTATGTACGAGCGCGCCGGCAGAATACGCGGCGGCGAAGGCTCGATAACGCAAATTCCCATTTTGACTATGCCCGAGGACGATAAAACTCACCCCATACCAGACCTTACGGGTTATATAACAGAGGGGCAAATCATTCTTTCGCGCGACCTATACAAAAAGGGAATAAACCCGCCCATCGACGTGTTGCCGTCGCTAAGCCGTCTTAAAGACAAGGGTATCGGCAAAGGCAAAACGCGTGAGGACCACGCCGACACGATGAACCAACTTTTCTCGGCTTACGCAAGCGGTAAAGAGAGTAAGGAGCTTTCCGCAATCTTGGGCGAAGCTGCGCTTTCGGATACGGATAAGCTTTTTGCAAAGTTTGCCGAACAGTTTGAAAAGCTGTATATTAACCAAGGCTTCGGGGCAAACCGCCCCATAGAAGAAACCCTCGATTTGGGTTGGGAGCTTTTAAAAATTCTGCCCGTCGGCGAGTTAAAAAGAATAAGACAAGCGTATATCGATAAGTACTTAAAAAATGACGAAAATTAAGAAAGACCCCGATATATGCTGCAAATAACGCAATTTTAATTAAGGAATTTATGGCAAGACTTAACGTTAACCCCACCCGTATGGAGATGAAAAAGCTAAAATCCAGGCTCGATACGGCTGTAAGGGGACATAAGCTGTTAAAAGACAAATCGGACGAAATGGTTCGCCGCTTTTCCGTAATAATAAGGGAAAACAAAATTCTCCGCGATGAAGTGGAAAAGGAGCTTGCCGAAACGTTAAAACAGTTTTCGGTTGCACGCTCGGTTACCCCGTCTTATCAAGCGGAAACGGCGTTTGCTATGCCGTCGGTTGCCGTCAAGGCTGACTGCGACATCCAAAGTATAATGGGCGTTGAGGTGCCTAAGCTTTCGGTTTCAACCGCAAAAAGGTCGGACGGCTTGCCTTACGCTTATCCCGAAATCACAAGCGAGGCAGACTATTCCGTGGAGCGCGCCTCCGCGCTTATCCCCAAGCTGTTGCGCCTTGCGGAAGTCGAAAAGTCCGTGCGTATGCTTGCCGACGAAATCGAGCGCAACAAACGCCGCGTAAACGCGCTTGAATACGTTATGATACCGCAACTGCAAGAAACTATTAAATATATAAAATCCAAGCTCGACGAAAACGAAAGGGCGGCTGTAATCCGACTTATGAAAGTAAAGAATAAAACTTAATTAAGCGCTCCGCGTAACTTCAAACGCGGGGCGTTATTTTGTTATAAAAACGGTAATTCGGTGTTGCAATACTTTTAAATTTGTGATATAATAAAAAAATAATATCGATTAATACAAAATTGCACTTGCAGTATAGTTAAAAAATGGAGATGTAATGGCAAAGGCGCTTATTTTAAAACTTAAAGAAGCACTAATCTCGGTATTGCCGATAGCGGCGATAGTCTTAATAATTTCGTTTACGCCCCTTGCGCCGCTTTCTTCAACCGAGCAAATCACCTTTGCCGTGTGCGCCGTGTTCTTAATTCTCGGCATCGGGCTTTTCAATTTGGGCGCGGAAATCGCAATGACGCCTATGGGCGGTTACGTCGGCACGGGACTTACCAAGTCCAAAAAGGTAATAGTTTTAATATCCGTTTGCTTTATAATGGGCGTTTTAATCACTGTTGCCGAACCCGATTTATCCGTTCTTGCCGACCAAGTCAGCAGCGTTATGAACAATATGGTTTTAATCGTAACCGTCGGCGTGGGCGTAGGGATTTTCCTAATTTTAGCCGTTTTGAAAATTGTTTTGAAAAAAGATTTGTCTTTACTTCTGATGTTTTTCTATATGATTTTATTTGCGCTTAGCGCAATTCTTATAGAAAGCGGCAAGGGCAATTTTTTGGCTTTGTCGTTCGATTCGGGCGGTGTAACCACGGGACCCATAACAGTTCCTTTTATAATGGCGTTGGGCTTCGGTATAGCAACCACCGTCGGCGGCAGAAACGCAAACGAAAACAGCTTCGGACTAATCGCAATGTGTTCGATAGGTCCTATCATCGCCGTAATAGTTTTGGCAATGTGCTCGAACGGCGGCAGTATCGACCCAAATACGATTTTGGAAGGCTACGAAACCGTTGAAGAAAGCCTTGCCACCGTAGGCTACGCCGTCCTCGATACCGTTAAAAACGTAGCAATCGCGCTCGGTCTTATCGTAGTATTTTTCTTTATTCTTCAATTCACGGTGTTAAAGCTTCCCCGCCAAAAGCTTGCTCAGATAGGAATAGGCATAGCATATACTTTCTTCGGACTCGTAATTTTCCTTGTCGCGGTGGAAGTTGGCTTTATGCCCATCGGCTTTAAGCTCGGCAACCTAATGGCGGAATTTTCCGAGCCGGTGCTTGCCGTGTTTGGGTTTATTATCGGTTTGGTAGTCGTTCTTGCGGAGCCCGCTGTGCACGTCTTGAATAAACAAGTAGAAGAAGTCACGGGCGGCGGCGTTAAAAAGATAGAAATGGTGCTTGCGTTGTCCATAGCGGTCGGCGTTTCCATTTGTCTTTCGATTATCAGAATGATTTTCCATTTTTCGATTTTGTACTACCTTATCCCGGGTTATCTCATTTCATTGGGGTTGTCGTTTTTTGTTCCCAGAATATACACGGCAATCGCGTTCGACTCGGGCGGCGTTGCTTCTGGACCTTTAACTTCAAGCTTTATTTTGCCGCTTATCGTAGGCGCGTGCGTTGCCATTAACGGCGGCGCGGGCAATATCTTAACCGAGGCTTTCGGCGTAGTAGCAATGGTCGCAATGACGCCGCTAATAACCATTCAAACCCTCGGCTTTAAGGCGGTAATGTCGTCAAAAGTCCGCCATAAGATAGCGATGAAACGAATTCTGTCCGCCGACGACGAGCAGATTATCTACTTTAAATAGGAGGGAGTATGGCAGATAAACCTATTAAGGAGCGCTCCGTTGCCGCAAAAGAGCGGGCGGTAGCCGCAAAAAAAGAAATAAAGCAACGCGTAGCTCAAAAAATAAAGCCCGCGTCGCCCAACACCGTTACCTCCAACCGGCTTAAACTGCTTATTACCGTAGTTGCAAGGAACAAAGCCGAGTACTTCACTGACCTTATTCAATCTTTTGACGTGAATATGCAGATGATAGCCCTTGCCGAGGGTACGGCAAACGCGAAAATGCTCGGGCTTTTGGGTCTTACCGACAGCGAAAAGGCTGTAATTTTAGGCGTTATACAAGAAAATAAAATTCCCGACGCAATGAATACATTGGAGCAAAAATTCAACACCATAAAGGACGGCAAAGGCGTGGCTTGCACCGTGCCCTTGACAAGCGTTATAGGCACGCTTATCTACGGCTTTTTATCAAACAACAGACTTACCGTTAAGGAGAGCAAATAATGAACGGCTACGAAATGATTTTATGCATAGTAAACGCGGGGTTTTCAGAGCTTGTTATGGAAGCCGCGCGCGAAGAGGGCGCGCGCGGCGGCACGGTTATTCACGCCCGCGGTACTGCAAATAAAGAGGCTGAGCAGTTCTTCCATATCGCCATTCAGCCCGATAAAGAAATTGTCATGATTTTGGTTCCCGTAGACATTAAAGACAAAGTATTGCACGCAATTTATAAAAACGCCGGACTTAAAAGCGAGGGAATGGGCATAGCTTTTTCCGTTCCCGTGGACGAGGTTGTAGGTATCTCCGCGCCCGCCGCGCCCGAAAAAACGAACGAAACCGAAGGTAGAGACGAATGAAATTCGAAACTCTGTGTTTGCACGCAGATAACAATATAAAGGACGAGTGGGGCGCTATAAACACCCCCATATATCAAGCGGCGACTTTTGTGCACAAGGGCATAGGGGTGCCCGCAGATTACAGCTATACCCGCCTTTCCAACCCAACAAGGGCGCACCTTGAAAATACAATTGCGGCGCTCGAAGGCGGCGTTGCTGCGCTTGCTTTTTCTTCGGGAATGGCGGCTATTTCAACGGTAATGAAGCTTTTCAAAGCACCCGCGCATATAATCGCTTCCGACGATTTGTACGGCGGCAGTTTGCGCCTTTTCCGTAACGTAAACGTCTCCGACGGCTATACTTTCGATTTTGTCGATACCGGCGATACGGCAAAAGTCAAATCGCTTATAAAAAAAGAAACGGTCGCAATTTACTGCGAAACGCCCTCTAACCCGTTAATGCAAGTTTCGGATATCGCCGCGCTTTCGGCTATAGCGAAAGAGCACGGGTTGTTGCTTATAGTAGACAATACTTTTTTAACACCGTACTACCAACGCCCCATCGCGCTCGGTGCGGATATCGTTGTCCACAGCGGCACAAAATATCTCGGCGGTCACAACGATACTCTTGCGGGCTTTGCGGTTTCGGCAAACAAGGATATTGCCGAACGGCTTTTATATCTGTATAAAACCTTCGGCGCGTGTCTTGCGCCAACGGACAGTTTTTTAATCGAGCGCGGAATAAAGACGTTGCCTTTACGAATGGATAAAATAAGCTTCAACGCATCGCTAATCGCAAATTGGCTGCGCGGCAGAAAGGACGTTAAAAAGGTCTACTACGCGGGTTTTTCCGACCACGCGGGTTACGCCGTTTCCAAAAAGCAATCTACGGGCTTCGGCGGAATGATTGCTGTGGAGGTGACAAGCCGCGCCTTAGCCGAAAATATTTTAAAAAAAGTTAAAATCTTTCAGTACGCCGAAAGCCTCGGCGGAGTGGAAAGCCTTATCACTTTCCCTATGCTGCAAACACACGCGGACGTGCCGGAACCCGAGCGTATCGCTCGCGGCATAACGGACGCATTTTTGCGCATTTCGGTAGGCATCGAAAACGCCGACGATTTAATCGCCGACTTGGAACAAGCTTTTAAATTATGAAATACGATTTCGATAAAGTTTGTGACCGTAAAGGCACGAACAGCTTAAAATACGATTTTGCCGCTTGCCGCGGTAAAAGCGAAAGCTTAATTCCCCTTTGGGTTGCGGATATGGACTTTCCCGCCCCCGAAGAGGTATTATCCGCACTCCGCAAAAAGGCGGAACACGGCATGTTTGGCTATTCCGAACCGGACGAAAAATACTTTTCGACGTTGCACGGTTGGTTTCTGTCCCGCCACGGCTGGGAAACAAAGCCCGAAAAATTCGTCTTGACGTGCGGCGTGGTTTTTTCAATTTGCACGCTTATTCGTGCCCTTACAAACGAGGGCGACGCGGTCATAATCTGCCAACCCGTCTATTACCCGTTTGAGGAAAGTATAAAGTTAAACAACAGAAAGCTTGTAATAAGCAAGCTTAAAAACAAAGACGGCTACTACACGATAGATTTCGACGACTTTGAAACGAAAATAACGGAAAATAGCGCCAAAGCTTTTATCCTTTGCAATCCGCACAACCCCGTCGGCAGAGTGTGGACGGCGGAAGAGCTTGCTCGCCTCGGCGATATCTGTTTAAAGCACGGCGTGTTCGTTATATCAGACGAAATCCACTCGGACTTCGTCTACGGCGGCAATAAGCACACGGTTTTTTCCACCGTTAAAAAGGAATTCGAAAAAATAAGCGCAATCTGCACCGCGCCCACAAAAACTTATAATTTGGCGGGCTTGCATATTGCAAACACTTATATCGAAAACGACGACGTCCGCGCTAAGTTCGTAACCGAGTTGGACAAGCAAGGCTATTCGCAGCCCAATATAATGGGCTTGGTCGCGTGCCAAGCGGCTTACGCATACGGTGCGGAATGGCTTGAAGAACTGAAACGATATTTAACCCGAAATTTGCAATTGGTGCGGGAATATGCTGCAACTACGCTTGGCGGGATAACCCTTGTCGAGCCGCAAGGCACCTACCTTGTTTGGCTTGATTGCCGCGCTCTCAAACTATCGGACGAACAGCTTGCCGCGCTGTTCGAAAGGGACGCAAAACTTTGGGTGGACGACGGGTTTATCTTCGGCGAGGGCGGCAGCGGTTTCGAAAGAATAAACATAGCTTGTCCGCGCTCGGTTTTAAAACTTGCTTTGGATAATTTAAGCGCGGCGGTAAGGCGGGCCGAAAAATGAGAATAGAGGAAATTTTAAATAAAAAAAGAACGCTTTCGTTCGAGGTGTTTCCGCCCAAAAAGGACGGTGAAGAGGACTACGAAAAGCTTTACAAAACCATTGACGCGTTAAAGGCTTTAAACCCCGATTTCATCAGCGTAACATACGGCGCAAGCGGCACCAACGCCCGCGGCGCGGCAGAGGTTGCGGGGCGAATAAAAAACGCCGGTATCGAGCCTTTGGCGCATATCACGGGCGGGCCGTCTACTCCCGCCGATATCGATGCGCTTTCACAAAAGCTTAAAGGCTTGGGCGTTGAAAACGTCCTTGCCCTACGCGGCGACAAACCCGTGGAGTACGACGCGGACTACTGCAAGCACTTTAAGCACGCGTCGGACTTGGAGGAGTATCTTTGCAAGTACGGCTTTTGCATTGGCGCGGCTTGCTACCCCGAGGGGCATATCGAAAGCGACAGCCTATACAGCGACCTTGAAAATTTAAAGAAGAAAGTAGAAAGCGGCGCGGCGTTTTTCATAACGCAAATGTTTTTCGACAACGCGTACTATTACCGCCTTGTGCATGAGGCGCGCAGAATGCGCATAGAAATTCCCATTATCCCGGGCATAATGCCGCTTACGGGCGTTAAAAGTATTGCAAGAATAAAGTCTATGTGCGGCAGTACAGTGCCAATCGAGCTGCGCAATATGATAGAGGTGTATTCCAAATCACCCGCGGCGTTGCGAGAGGTTGGCTTGAACTACGCCGTCTATCAAATAACCGATTTAATCGCTAAGGGCGCGCCGGGGGTGCATATCTATACCATGAACCGCGCCGACTACGCTACGGAAATAATATCAAGGCTTAAAAATATAATAAATGAATTTTTCAAAGCTGACTGAACAAATTTACAACTACCTCGGTTTTCACTCGGTAAATAAAAGCTCGGAAACCGATGCGGCGATAGCGCAGTGCCTTGACGAGCTGAAAAGGGTTGCTCACTTCCGCTATAAATACAAATATTTCTCCGCCCCGCCAGAGTTTTTAAAAAAGGAGCCTTACCTTTCTTATCTCCGCGGCAGCAGCGGAGTAATTCTTGCCGTGATGACCCTCGGCGGCGAGGTTGACGCTAGAATTAAATTTTATTCCCGCACGGACGCGGCTAAATCGCTTATTTTGGACGCTTGTGCGAGTGCGTACCTTGAATTTCTTTCCGACGATTACGAAAAGAATTTGGGCGACAACTTGTCTTACAGATTTTGTCCCGGCTACGGCGGCAGCAGCGTCGAGGACTTGAAGTATATCTTTGAAATACTTTCGCCCGAAAAGATCGGCGTAACTCTTTCGGATACAAACTATATGTTGCCGTCCAAATCTATGGCGGGTATAATCGCCGTCGGCGGCGCAACCGAAAAATCTTGTAAAAACTGTATAATAGGCGAACACTGCGAGTATAAAAAAGGGGGTGTCAAATGTTACGGCTCGGAGAAGAAGTAATAGTTTTCGACGGCGGAATGGGCAGCGAGCTTGAAAAGCTCGGCTTTGACGGCAGTCCCGAAGAATTAAATATCACCCGCCCCGAAGTCATTCAAAAAATACACCGTTCGTATTCCTCGGCAGACTGTATAATGACTAATTCGTTCGGTCTGAACAAAGTCAAGTACAAGGGCAAATATTCCTTAAAACAGCTTGCTTTAAAAGCCGTAGAAAACGCGCGCGTCGCGGGCAAAAAGGTTATTTTCGATATCGGACCAACGGGCGCAATGTTACAGCCTTTGGGAACGCTTTCCTTTGACGAAGCTTACCAAGCCTTTGCCGAAATAGTAGAATACACTAGGGATTTAGTTGACGGCTATATTACCGAAACTTTTTCCGACCTTTACGAAATGAAGGCTTGCATTCTTGCCATAAAAGAACACTGCAACAAACCCATTTTTGCAACCATGACATTTGACGGCACGGGCAGAACGCTTACCGGCTCCACCCCCGAAATAGTCGCAAACACATTGGAAGGCTTGGGTGTGGACGCACTCGGCGTTAACTGTTCGGCGGGACCCAAGGAATTGGAAGGGGTTGTCGAACGCTTTTTACAGTGCAGCGGCGTACCCGTAATGGTACAGCCCAACCGCGGCTTGCCTATATTAAAAGACGGAAAAACCGAGTATATTCTCGATATCGAAGAGTTTGATTTTTATATAAACAAATTTATAGCCGGCGGGGTAGCCGTCGTTGGCGGCTGCTGCGGGACAACGCCCGAATTTATAGAACGCATAAGCCGTTTCGGCGGCACAAAAGTTAAGCCGCGCCAAGTCGAGCGGGCTACGGTAGTCAACTCCGCAACAAAAGCGGTAAAAATCGACGGCGTAAAAATCTGCGGCGAAAGGTTGAACCCCACGGGCAAAAAAAAGCTTAAACAAGCTTTGCTTTCGGGCAATTTGGACTTCTTGGTAGACGAGGCAGTCGCTCAGCAAGAGGCGGGGGCGGACATCCTCGATTTAAACGTCGGACTGCCCGAGCTGGACGAAAAGACGGTAATCGTGGACGCGCTTAAAAAAATTCAAGAATACGTTGACTTGCCGTTGCAAATCGATTCGTCCGACAAAGATGCGATAGAACGCGGCGCGCGCTATTACAACGGCATTCCGCTTATCAACAGCGTTAACGGTGAAGTCGAGGTTATGGACGCTGTTTTTCCCGTCGCAAAAAAGTACGGCTCGGTTGTTTTGGGACTTACAATGGATGCAAACGGAGTGCCAAAAACCGCACAACAGCGGTTTGCAATAGCCAAACGGATAGTGGAGCGCGCCGAAAAATTCGGCATACCCCGCCACAAGATAATAATAGACACCCTTGTTTTAACGGCTTCGGCGGAGCAAAAGCTTGTCAAAGAAACGGTCGAAGCGTTGCGGCTTGTGCAGTCGCTCGGCGTAAAAACCGCGCTCGGCGTGTCCAATGTATCGTTCGGTTTACCCAATAGGGGGCTGCTTAACAAAACTTTCTTGACTATGGCGATGACTTGCGGACTGAACATGCCGATTATGAACCCTATGGACGGTGAAATGACGGGCGCGGTCAAGGCGTTCGCCGTGCTGTCCGGCAAAGACGAAAACGCCGAAAACTATATTGAAATTTACAAAGATTACACAAGCGCCGCAAGCGCGGCAGCGGCGGTTAAAACCGAAAAAACCTCGGCTGCTTATAACCTTTACGACTGTATAAAAAAGGGCATAAAATCGCAAGCGGCAGAGCTGTGCCTGCGTGAACTTGAAACTGCCGACGCAATGACCGTTGTAAACGGTATACTCATAAAAGCGCTTGAAGAGGTGGGCAAGCTATACGACGGCGGCAAGCTGTTTTTACCTCAGCTTGTTTCTTCGGCGGAGGCGGCAAAGTGCGCGTTTGCGGTTGTGGGCGAACGGCTTCCCAAGGGCACGGCAAAAAAAGCAAAAATCGTGCTTGCCACGGTAAAGGGCGACGTGCACGATATCGGCAAAAATATAGTAAAGGTGGTTTTGGAATCCTACGGATACGAGGTAATCGATTTAGGCAAAGACGTACCGCCGCAAACGGTAGTGGAAGCGTATAAAAACCATAATCCGCTTGCCGTCGGGCTTTCCGCGCTTATGACTACCACCGTCAAAAGTATGGAAGAAACCATAACCGCACTAAATAATGCGGGTTGCAAAAGCGCTGTATTCGTAGGCGGAGCCGTGCTCAATCACGAAATCGCAAAAAAAATAGGCGCAGACTATTACACCAAGGACGCGCTTGAATTTGTCAAAGTTCTTGAAACGATAATTTAAATTGAATATTCGTAGGTTGCACGGCGCAAGTATGTGCATTAAACGGGGAATACGGTGAAATTCCGTAGCTGTACCGCAACGGTAAGCCTCTCAAAGGGGACAAGTCCGAACGCCAGACCTACGTTAATCTTTCCGTTTGGTTCGAGTTAAACCGAGCGTGTAATCGGCACGCTTTTTCGGCGTGCCTTTTTAAATAAAAAAAATTAAGGAGAAGCACTTATGAAAAAACTTTTATCTCTCATTTTTGCGCTATGCGCAACGGTTGCCGTGTTCGCTTTTGCGGGCTGTAATAACGAAGGCGGCACGGGCGGCGACGAAAAAACTTTGCCGGAAATTCAAGACGGTTATTCAATCTCGTACGTTTTCACCGTTAAAGGCGATAAACTGAATATAACCGATACCACAAGCGTATACGACTATATGCAAGCGCTTTCTAACGAGGGGCTGTTGACCTTTGAGGGTAATAACGGCGATTACGGCTTCTACATTACCTCGGTTTTAGGCATAAAGGAAAATACTCAAAGCACTGCAAACGGCTACAAGGGTAACGCGTGGTCTTTATACACCACTATAACCGAAATCGACGGCGTTCATTATTCTTCGAGTTACACCGCTTTTGATTATAACGGAATTACTTTGTACCAAGCCTCTTACGGCGTTTCGGGTGTTCCTTGCGTAGAGGGTGAAACATACGCTCTCGTCTACGAATACAGCGCGTTTACTTGGTAAATGAACGGCGGGGTCGGATTTTCGCCGTCAAAAGAAACGGCTTATATCGCGGTGACTTGCGCCTTGTTGTTGGGCGGGCAGTTCGTGTTTTCGTTCGTTGCGGGCGTGGAAATCGTCACGCTTATTTTGGTGTGCTTTTCAAGTGTTTTCGGCGCAAGGCGGGGCGTAATTCTCGCCGCCTCGTTCAGCGTATCAAGGTGTATTGTTTTCGGCTTTACGCCCGCCGTATTGGTTTTGTACTTAATTTACTATCCGGCGCTTGCCGCAATTTTCGGCGGACTCGGTCACTTTCAAAATTCCGCTTTCGGCAAAGCGGCTTTCGCCATCGTCGTAAACCTATTGCTTATATCGTTGATGCTTGCGTGTTCGCTGTCGTATGCGCTAAATCTAATTAAAGTTTCCCGCATATATAAAGTTACGGCGGACGTGCTGTTATGGATAATCTTTTCGCTTTGCGCCGTGCTTTTGGCGGCTTTCGATGTGCTTTTTATTTCGGCTAAATTTTTCAAAAGGCAAAACGGCGCGCTTTTAAAGGTTGTCGCATTCGCCGCAATAGCCGCCGTCTGCACAATTTGCTTTACGCTTTTGGACGACGTAATTTCGCCGCTTTTCTACGGTATGAACGGCGTATCCGCACTCGCTTATTTTTACGCGTCGTTCACGGCAATGCTGCCGCAAACGGTCTGCGCAATAGTCACAGTCGCTACGCTGTTTCTGCCCGTCACAAAAGTGCTTTCGCGCTTTTCCGCAAAGCACAGTCTTTACGATAAAGTGCGCAAACCGCAGTAGAACCTTGCATTTCGTTTACAATACAATAATTTGTATTATATAATGTGTATATTATAAATTAAGGAGTTATCTACGATTAAGTTAAACAATAATGTGAATATTCCCGAAGTAGGTATAGGTACTTTTCTGCTTTCTCCCGAAGAAGCGTACAATTCTGTAAGCGAAGCGTTGAAATTGGGCTATCGACTTATAGACACAGCCAACGCTTACGGTAACGAAAGGTCGGTGGGCAACGCTATGCGTGACAGCGGCGTTGCGCGCAGCGACATTTTTCTCTCTACTAAAATTTGGGCAAGCGAATATCTTAACGACAACGCGGTAGACCAAACGCTTGCAAGGTTAGGCGTTGATTATATCGATTTGCTTTTCCTTCACCAACCTTGCGAAAATTATATGCACGCATACAGAAATTCGGAAAAGGCGTATAAAGAGGGCAAAATCAAATCGATAGGTATTTCCAACTTCGAGGGACAGTATATAGAAAATTTGCTTAAAGAGTGCGAAATTATCCCTCAAATAATTCAAGTGGAGGCGCACCCTTATTATACCCAAACCGAACTGCGCAAAACTCTTGCCCAAAACGACATTAAATTAATGAGCTGGTATCCCTTAGGGCACGGCGACAGCGCGCTAATTAACGAGCCTATTTTTAAAAAACTTGGCGAAAAATACGGTAAAACTTCGGCGCAGATTTGCTTGCGTTGGCATATCGATATGGGATTTATCGTTATCCCGGGCAGCAAAAATTCCAAACATATATCAGATAACTTCGATATTCTCGACTTTTCGCTTACCTCCGAAGAAATGGCGGAGGTTGCCAAGCTTGACAAAGGAAAAAGGTATTATAACAGAACCGACGCACAACTGAAAGAGTTTTCCGCTTGGCGCCCTAATTTATAAACAGCGTAAAATAGTTATGGTAAGACTCGTAATTCCGTGGTTACCACAACAAAACGCATCGGGTTATTTATCGTTATGTCGCAGAAATTTCGTTTTATTATAATTCAAACGGAGTTTTTTGTCTTATTTATCGGCAATAGCCTCAATAGAACCCCGCCACTATGGCGGGGTTTTCGTTTGCACAAAAAAGTCCGAACCAAAACGGTTCTACCTGCCAGTTGCAGAAGAAGAAAATCAAACGGAGGATAATTAAAATGCCAGAGCAAAATAATATCACAAACAGTTTAGCACATACGAAATGGAATTGCAAGTATCACATAGTGTTCGCACCGAAATATAGGCGGAAAGTATTTTTTGAAGAGAAACGAATAGAAATACGAGAAATCTTGCGAACGCTATGCCAATGAAAGGGCATTGAAGTGATAGAAGGAGAAATATGCCCAGACCATATACATATGTTGGTAAGCATACCACCCAAAATGAGCGTTGCGGGATTTATGGGATATTTGAAAGGCAAGAGCAGTCTAATGATATACCAAAAGTGGGGCAATATGAAACTTGCATACCGCAACCGTGAATTTTGGTGTAAGGGGTACTATGTAGATACAGTAGGTAAAAATACTACTGCAATAAAAGAGTACATAGCAAACCAATTAAAGCAAGATAAAGAAGCAGACCAATTAAGCGTGTTCGACCCGAACGACCCTTTTAAGGGTAGCAAGTAAAAGATGCATGACTGGCAGGTCAATTCTCCGGCGCACTTGTGCGCTGCCAATATTGATTAGGGCTATGCCCGAAAATGAAATACCACCCGCTATGCGGGTGGATTATTATTACATAGTAAAACGCAACCCCATTCTGTATTCGAATAAGGTTGCGTATGGTGCGCCGTAAGGAATTCGAATCCCTAGCCTTTGGTTCCGTAGACCAACGCTCTATCCAGTTGAGCTAACAGCGCATAAAGATATTAAATTATAAAACCAAAGGCAATAAGCCTTTAGCTGCACTCATAAGACCAACGCTCTATCCAGTTGAGCTAACAGCGCAATTATCAAACCGTTATTTTCAAACGGCTAAAACATTATATAAAATATAATTTTTTTTGTCAATCGTTTTTTAAGCGCGAAAAATTAATTTATCGCCAAAGCTCGTCAAGGTCAAAGCCGAAAACTTGCACGGGCTGCAAATAGTCGGAGTTCGCCAAGTCGTACGGCACAACCATACACCCGCCGTTGCTATCCAAGTCGATACCGAACTGCTTAAACGCATACCAAATAATATGTGCGCATTGGGTTTTTCCTATATCGTTTTTATTCGTCAGTAGTCCCGCCAAGCCCTCGTACGGGATACCTATAAGACTCGTTTTTGCGTAATCTACAACATTTTGTATGGTTTCCGCGCTGATTTTATTTGGGTCGGGGCGTAAAACCATAAAATTCACCCTATCGGTGAAGTCCCGCACAGTGCCTATTCTGCTGTAAGTTCCGTATGCGTTCGCTTGCATAACGCTGCCCAAGGTTCCGCCGCCCGTCACCAAACCCGCGTGTCCGATCCTAACGAAAGAAATGTGCGTGGAGGAGGTCACTATTATATCGCCGTCCTCCAAATAAATATTTGCAATATGCGTTTCGATAAAGTCGGTACAAGCATAGGGCGCAACTTGCCCGTTTTTAACCTCGTGCGGCTCAAAAAAATCGTCTTGAATTTGCTTAACAAGCCTTTTGCCCGCGTCGCCCCTCTCGATAGCGCGGTCAACGCCAATCTTAGTTAAACCCGTCTGACGGTACAAAACCTCGTATGCCTCGTCCGTCAGTTCGCCGTTCAAATACTCGTCCAAGTCCAACTTTTCGTAATCGGGTTGAATGCACCTAATATTCGCGTCGGAAACCCAAAACGCAATCTGCAACCCGAACGCAACCAACGCAAGAAAAACTATGAACGCGCCGCAAACTATCAAGGCAATTATTCTTTTTGATAGCTTTTTTCTCTCTTTCATAATTATTTCGTCAGCCTTTCAATTGCCAATTTGTAAATTTTAAAGCACTTTTCGATTTTCTCGAAAGTGATATACTCGTTTGCTTGGTGAATCGTGTTCTCCTCGCCGGCTTCTTCGGGCCCGAACGCCGCGCCGCACTTTAACGCCCGCGCATAAGTTCCCCCGCCGATAGCGACGGGCTGCACCGATTTCCCCGTAACCTCGTTATAAACCGAGCACAACGTTTTTATAAGGAAACAATTTTTATCGTTGAAGAGGGGGGCTTGCTCGGAAACAATTTCATACTCAATCCCGCCGTCTTTTATCGGTTTTAAAATATCTTCCTTTTTCATCGTGGCGGGATATCGGATATCGCAAGTCACCGAAAGCTCGTCGCCCGCTTGCTCTATAACGTTGGGCGAAAAGGTGAGATAGCCCGTTTCGTCGTTAAGCTCCTTCAAACCGAAGCAATTGCCGAACAATGCGTCCTTAATATCTTCAAGCCCCAAATATTCCAAAATCGGTTTAATTGCATTTACTCCCTCGTCGGGTGTGGAACCGTGCGCCGACTTGCCCACGGCAACCAACTTTCCGCCCTCGGATAACAGTCTAAGGCTTGCCGCTTTCTCCAAATCGAGGGGCGCCATTACTTCACAGCGGTCGCAAACCATATTCGCATAGCTGCCGCCTTTAAGCCCCGTAAACGAGCCGCCCGCCGTAAATTTCAGTTTAAGGTGCAAAATTCCCTTTTCGGCGTAGATGACGGGGAAGTCCGCATCGGGCGAAAATCCCTCTTCGGGCATAACGGCGTGCGCTTTATAATAATCGATGCAGCCCCAGCCGCTCTCTTCGTTGCAGCCTACAATAAGCTTAATTCTGCGCTTTGGCTTAAACCCCTCGTCCAACAACGCTTTCATCGCAAAAAGCGCGCAAACGGCGGGACCCTTATCGTCCATTGCGCCTCTGCCCCAAATTCGTTTATTTTCGTAATCTATCTCGCCGCCGAACGCGTCCCGAGTCCAACCGCCGCCGGCGGGCACCACGTCAAGGTGCGCAAGTATCGCAAAGTCCTTGCCCGTGCCGAAAACCACCTCGCCCGCATATCCGTCGTAATTTTTCGTTTTAAAGCCCAAAAATGCCGCAAGGCTTAAAAAATAATCAAGAGCTTTTCTCGCTCCCGCGCCGAACGGCGCGCCCGCTTCGGGGGCGGCTTGCGCCGAATTGAATTTAATTAGCTGTGATAAGTTTTTTACTATATCGTCAAACATAAAAAAACCTCGTAAAAACATTATACAACTTTTTTAATTTATGGTAAAATAAAAAAGATATATTTTCGCAAATTTCAATCACCCTTTTAATCGGCAAAAAAGGAAAAATATGGGCGCAAAAAAAAAGTTTGACTTGTATTCAAAAAGAATTATCGATTATATAAAGCTATTGTTTGTCATTTTAATGGGCGTAATCTGTATAGTCATTTGCGCACAAGCATTTTCAAAGGTTTCCGCAGCTAACTTTTACGCCACGATAGCTTGCTGCTTGATTTTAACCGCATTAGAAGCTGTAAACGCTTTCGTCGTAAAAAAGTTCGTTGCGAAAATGGTGTTCTACGGATTGGACAGCGCGCTCATTCTTACAATCTGCATTTTGACGGGTAACTCGTTTATGTCAACGATTTACTGCATAGTTTTAACGCAGTGCTACATCGCGGTCGAAAGTTTTAAAGATAAGTGCGTCTTGTTCGGCGTAAGCTGCGGCATATTCAGCGTATCGTTCCTTATCGGCAGTTTCGTAAGCAATCCCAACCCCGACGCGGTCGAAATTATCTCGGGGGTTTTATTCGGGCTTGTTGCAATAGTTTTAGACTTTGTCATAGTAACGTTTTTGCTCAAATTCTACAAGACTAACCTCGAACTGTCCGCCGCACTGAAAGAAGCGGACGAAAATCGCGCCCGTCTCGAAGAAGCGTATGAGGAACTGACCAGCACCAAAGTATTTGAAGAGCGCAACCGCATAGCCAAGGATATTCACGACACGGCGGGGCACTCGATGACCACCGTAATTATGCAGACAGAGGCGGCCAAGCTGTTAATAGACGAAAACCCGCAAGAAGCTAAAACCCGAATAATTTCCGCAAACATACAAGCGAAAAACGCCTTAGAGCAAATGCGTGAAAGCGTGCACCTTTTGGCGGGGCGGGACAAAGCCCGTCCTTTGCGCGAAGAAATAGAAGAGGTCATTGCACAAACCATTGACGGCACCTCGGTAAAGGCGCGTTACGATTTGGACGACGTCCAACCCGAATACGAAACTTACCGCTTTATCGTAAACAGCTTAAAAGAGCTTTTGTCAAACGGCATACGTCACGGCAAAGCTACGGCGTTTTACGTCGAACTTAAAGCTTGGAAAGATGTGCTAACCCTACTCGTTTCGGACAACGGCGAAGGGGTCAAGGGTGAGATAAGGGAAGGGTTCGGACTTAAAGGCATACGCGAAAAAGCCGAGCGAATGGGCGGAAAGGTATGGCTATCGAGCGAAGAAGGGGACGGGTTCGAAATAGAGATAACCGTGCCCGCAAAGGAGACTAAATGATAAAAGTACTGTTAGTGGACGACCAACAAATACTTGCCGAAGGCATAAAATCCGTTCTCGAAACCTCGCGCGAAGTAGAGGTTGTGGGAATAGCGTCGGACGGCGTTCGTGCCGTCGAGGCGGTTTCCGCCGTCAAGCCCGACGTCGTTTTAATGGACATACGAATGCCCAACATGAACGGCGTGGTTGCAACCAAAAAAATCAAGGAAATAGACGAGAATATCAAAATAATAATTCTCACCACTTTTGACGACAGCGACTATATTCTAAGTGCCATAAACAACGGCGCAAGCGGATACCTTTTAAAGGACATCGGCGCAACCGCTTTAATAGACGCGGTGAAGAACGCTTACGCCGGCGATACTATATTGCCGGCAAAAATCGCACGGAAGATTACTTCGGCCGCCGCAATGATTTCCTCGGATAAGGAATACAAGCTAAAAAAAACTTATAACTTTTCCGAGCGAGAGGTGGAAATCGCTTTAATGCTGTCCGACGGCTTTACCAACAGACAGATAGCTTCCGCCTTGAAATTATCCGACGGCACCGCAAGAAATTACATCAGCGCAATCTATTTAAAGCTGGGCGTAGACGGTCGCTCAGCCGCGGTCGAAAAACTGAAAAATTTGCAATAGACCCCCATATATCCCACAAACAACGTATTTTTTACTAAACCCGCCCTTTGGCACAGCCAAAGGGCGGGTATTTCAATCATATATATGGGTCAAAGGTCAAAAGCAATGGCTGTAATATCGTCGTTCAATTCCTTACAGAAAGCCCGCAAGTTATTTTCAAGGTTTTTAATAAAATCATCCGCCGTTCTCGAATAAGACAGCGTCTTAATCACTTTGTCAACGCCGAACATTTCCCCGCGCTCGTTTTTGCACTCGGTCGCGCCGTCCGTCAACAGAACCAAAATATCGCCTTTTTTATAAGGTATGCTGTCGTCGAAGTAAGCGGGGTTGTCAAACCAGTTCGATACGGGAGGAGAGTTCAACATAACCCTCGTAATTCCGCTGCCCGTTTTCAGCAGCAACGGTACGTTATGCCCCGCCATGGAATAGGTTATACTGTCCTCGTCAATTCGCACCGCGGCAACGGTAACGTAGTTTCTTTCGTCCAAATTCAACTCTCTGAACTTCGCGCTTAGGTTGGATATCGCTTGCGCGGGGGAGGGTGTTTTCTTATCGTAAGCCGCTTTCACAAACGCAGAAAGCATACCCGCCGCAACGCCCTTGCCCGATACGTCCGCAATCACGCCGCACGCAGAGTTTTCCACTGTGTATACGTCGGGTAAATCGCCGCCTATTTCGCGGCACGGCAAATATGTGTAGGAGTATTTCTTGCCGCCCGCCCATTTTCCCGCGGGCAAAAGCCTTTGTTGAATGTTTTTCGCCGTTTGCAGCTCACGCGCGACTTCCAGCTCGAACGCGTCGTCCACGGTCGCCATACACAGTCCGCCGCCGAGCGGGGTTACCGTTATCGAGTAGGAAACCTCGTGCACGGTTTCGCCGCTTTTAACGCGCTGAAACACCCGCCGCGCGACCTCTTTATTCGAAAGGAACGCGTCCTCGAACGTTTCCGCCAGCCCGCAGCCTCGGCAACCTCCATCCTCGCCGCAACGCTTGCAATTTCCCGCGCAAGCCGTTACCGAGCCTAACGTCCCGCGCGCCGCGCCGTTCGGGAACAGATTTCTGAACGCGCGGTTATAGAACGTCGATTTTAAGTTTTGGTCGGCGACGACAACGGCTGATTTAACGTTGTTTAAAATTCGCCTCAAATATTTTTCGGTCATAAATCAAGGTAAATAAAATTTAAGTTTCTTTTCAACTATATGCGCTTCGAGCGGCACGTTGTCGTACAGTTCGCCCTCGGCTTGCAAGGTGTAGTTTTCGTCCTCGTGCACAAAAGTCGCCGCCTTCGTCCTAACGAAGGTTACGTTTTTAACCTCGTCAACCTTGCCCGCTACAAGCTTGAAAAACGCTTTAATCATTCCCAATCTCGAAATATAGTCCACAATAAGCAAATCAAGATACCCGTCGTCTATTTCCGCGTTGGGGAACAGTTTTATGCCCCCGCCGACTTGCTTGCCGTTGCCAAGCGCGGCGATAAGCCCGTAGTGTTTTTCTTCTTTTCCGTCGTATTTCAAGGTAAAATTGCAGCTTTTGAAGCTTATAAGCGAGGGGATAAGCGCACGAAAATATTTAGAGTGCCCGCGCATTTTTCTAGTATAAACGCGCTTTAAAATATCCACGTCTATGCCCATACCCACGGCATTTATTGAGCGCAACCCCGACGAAAGCTCTATAAAATCAATTGCTTTGGGCGCTTTAAAGGCAATAATTTCCGCCGCCCTTTTCGCGTCGCTCGGAATTTTTGCCGTCGCGGCAAAATCGTTGCCCGTTCCGAACGGTATAAGCCCTAACGAGCATTTATCGAAGTTTTTAAACCCGTTTAAAATATCGTGCAATGTTCCGTCGCCGCCCATTGCTATAATGGTGTGTTCCTCATCGGAAGCGGTTATTATCTCCGCTTGCCGTTTCGCGTCGCCTTCCTTATGGGTCAAAAACACTTCATATTCTTTTCCCGCAACGTCCAAAACCCTTTTAACGGTTTCAAGCTTTCGGCTTCCATTGCCCTTCAAATGTGTTTCGTTTGCGATTATGTAGTACAAAATATTCTCTCCGTAAATTGGTGTACCGAATTTATTATACAATATTTAAAACAGAATTGCAATACTTTTAAAAAAAGGCTATAATAGATTTGAAATGAAAAAAACTTTACCGCAAAACTTAATACGGCTTGCCGAGCGTTGTCCGTATCCGCTGTTCGTGGTAGGGGGAAGAGTGCGCGACTTTATCGCAAAGCTTGCAACGGACAAGCCAGATACCGATATTTGCGCCCCCGCGCCCGCCGAGGACTTCGTTTCCCGCGCCAAGGAAGCGGGTTTTACAATCGACGCGGTCTATAAAAATACGGGCACGGTCAAGCTTTCTTGCGGCAAAGAGGACTATGAGTTTACCTCGTTCCGTTCGGACGAATATATAAGGGGAGTGCACCGCCCCGTAAACACTTTTTTTACGGACGATATTTCGCTTGACGCGCGCCGCCGCGACTTTAAATGCAACGCCGTTTATTACGATATAAACGGCGGGAAATTCGTTGACCCTTTGGGTGGAATCGACGATATAAAAAACCGTGTTTTGTCCACGGTTGCGGCGGCTGAAAAAGTGTTCGGTGAGGACGGTTTGCGTTTAATGCGCCTTGCAAGAATAGCCGCCGAAACGGGCTTTACGCCCACCGAAGAATGCCTTGACGGCGCGCGCCGCAACGCGGAGTTGATAACCGATATTGCGCCCGAAAGAATATGGGCGGAGCTTGATAGGATTTTACACGCAAATTTGCGATACGGGCGGGAATATGCCGCAATTAACGGGCTTTCCGTGCTGAAAAAAACGGGTGTTTTCGGGTTGATTCTGCCCGAGCTTTCCATCGGCGACGGTATGCCGCAAAGAAGCGACATTCACCGCTACGACGTGTTAAAGCATTCCTTTTGCACGGTTAAGTATTCCGACGAAAAAATCCGCCTTGCCGCGCTTTTGCACGACGTCGGCAAGCCATACTGTATGATAAAAAACGGCAATTTTTACAATCACGAAACAGATGGGGCAAGGATAGCGGGTGAAATCTGCAACCGCCTTAAAGTTCCCAAAAAATTGACCGAAGAAGTCGTCAAATTGACCGAGCTTCACATGTACGATTTGCGTTGCGACGCGCGCGAAAACAAGGTTCGCAAATTCATAATTAAAAACCTTAAATATTTTGACAAACTGATGCTTTTAAAACAAGCAGATTTTTCCGCTTGTCGGGACGATTTATCACCCGCGCCGTCGGTTGTCAAGATGACTGCGATTTACGAAAAAATGAAAGCCGAAGGCGTGCCTTTAACGTTAAAGCAGCTTGCCGTGCGCGGCGACGAACTTATAGCCGCGGGCTGCCCAAAGGAGCGTACGGGTAAGGTCTTGGAAAAACTTTTGCTTGCTTGCGCCGTCGGACAGGTTCGGAACGACAAAGCAAAACTCGTTTCATACGCGCAAAAATCGGGGCTATTCACTGCAAATTAAAAAACCTATAAAATAAGTTGACAAAAAAATTATATTAATGTAGTATAGAAAGGCACGGTTCGTGCATATGCCTTGCATACCGTAGGAGGTATGCCGATTAAGTCCGGGAGGTGAAAAAATGAAAACTTACGAGATGATTTACATTCTCGACGCGTCTTTGGCGGACGAAGCAAAGGAAGCGTTAGGGAAGAAGTTCGAGGACATAGTTACGTCCAAGGGCGGCAGCGTAGTTTCCGTAGACAAGTGGGGCGTTAAAAAGCTTGCTTACCCCATCAACTACAAGAACGACGGCGACTACACGGTAATGACTTTCGAAGCTGACGGCGCAATAGTTAAGGAACTTGAAAGAATTTCCGATTTGTCGTCCGAAGTGTTAAGAAGAATGATAACCGTAAAAGCATAAAAGATATCTAACAAGACGTTTATATATATAATTAACGGCGCAAGCAAAACCACGCTTTTGCGCTCGCGCATCCAATTAGTGCAAGCTTGCACCTCGGCGCGGGTGAAGTTCCGCAATTATATAAGTGTGTGCCACGAATATAGCGGCACAAGGGGCGAGCAACCCCTAAAAATCACGAAATTTTATTTGCTCGCAAGCATAATAAAATTTGTGAACACAGGAAGAAATTATGAACAAAGTATTTTTAATAGGGAATTTAACGCGCGACCCCGAGCTTACCGAAACGTCGGGCGGCATCAAAATCTGCCGTTTTGCGATAGCTGTAAACAGAAACTATGCGGGCGGCGACGGCGAAAGAAAGACCGACTTTTTCAACTGCGTAGCATGGCGCGGCTTGGGCGAAACGGTAGCCCGCTATTCGCGTAAAGGCAACAAAGTTGCTGTTTCGGGTTCTATCGAACTCAGAAACTACGAGGACAGCCAAGGCGTAAAGCGTACGGGCATCGACATAGTCTGCCAAGACGTAGAGTTTTTAACGCCTAAAAACGGCGGCGACGATTTTGACGCACCGGCGCCCTCGCAAAGAAGCGGTTCCAAGCCTCAGCTTCAACCCTTCGATGACGACAGCGATATTCCCTTCTGATTTTAAGGAGATTAATTATGGAAGAAAATAAAGTAGCGCCCGCTAAAAAGGCGTATAAAAGATTCCCCCGCAAAAAGGTTTGCGTATTTTGCCAAGAAAAAGTTACGGTTATCGACTATAAGGATGTTGCAAAACTCAAAAAGTTCGTAACCGAAAGCGGCAAAATGTTGCCCCGCAGAATGAGCGGTACTTGCGCAAAGCACCAAAGAGAGCTTTCCAAAGCTATCAAGCGCGCAAGAATTGCGGATTTGCTTCCTTTTAAAGGAGACTGATTTTCAAATTAAAAAGCGTTGCGTAAAAGCGCAATTCTAATAGGGATTAAAAAACCAAATTTTTAAGAGTTGTACTTTCAAGCGAGGACAAAAGCTCTCGAACGATATGTTCGAGAGCTTTTTACTACAAACTATTTAGAACGCTAAATTGAAATTTATATTATAAACTTATAAATTGTTGTTTTTTTCATCTTGGGGGTCTGCTTCTGACTGTTCGGATAATTGCATTGCAGGTGCAAACTTCCCTTTTTTCAACAAAAAGAACGGTAGAATAATAGCGGCGCCTATAATTAACCCCAAAATCAACGCTACGTTATGACAAACCGTCGTCCAACCAAAGCTTACAACGTAGGTTGTAAGCACACCGTATATCGCTGATACCATAATTGTAGGCTTACCTATTTGTTTAAAGCTTTTCAAATCGAAAAATATTGCCGCAAGACACGCGCCCATCAGTCCGTATACTCCACCCGACGCACCTACACTTATGGTAGAGGCAATATTATCCGCCTTATCAGGTGCCATTGCAAGATACAGAGGATCGGTAATAAAGCTTTCAATAAATCCCACAAAAAAGAACAACACAGCGGTCATCCACCAACCGAAACGCTTTTCGGTATAATTGCCGATAAAATACAATCCGACAAGATTAGCAATTAAATGCAAAATACCGCCGTGTAAAAGCATTTGAGTAAAATGCCTGTAAATTTGAGTTCCGCTTGGATCAACTATTGCGCCCATAGCCAAATAATTTGAAAGTAATCCCCCGCAACTTCCGAAAATATAATTTAATACAGATGAGCTATCACTAATCCAGGATGTATACCCTGTGTACCCTTCGGGCAACGGTAAATAGCAATCTAATAAATACATGATTATCAATATTACAGATAAAACATTTGTAAAGGTAAAAAGTTTTTTGAAATCAACTTTCTTTTTCATTATTGTTGCTACCATAAATTACTGTTTATCGTGCAATCATTATATCACGAAAAATGAAAGAATGCAACCGATTGAATTTTTCGGGAAATATAAAACATATCTATATCTCACTAGGCTACGAGTAGCCTAATTCGTCCACGAAAAAAAGTACAAAAAAGGCACAGCTTAACGCTATGCCTAAATCTTTTTATTTGCGTTTTATTAAATTCCCTATGGGAATTACCGTAATCGCAACGCTTTTTTTGTTGTTTCAAGCATATATAGGGGGCAATTTCTATTTATTGTACTTTCTTTCACCGAAAATAGCTGTGCCGAGCCTAATCATATTGCTGCCTTCTTCAATACACAGCCGCCAATCTCCGCTCATTCCCATTGACAGATATTTTAAACTTGCGCCTTTGCCGTTCAACTCGTCGAATTTTTCTCGCATCGCCTTCGCCAAGCGCCTAAGACGCGCCTCGTCATCGCAAAACGGCAGCATAGCCATTAATCCCTCAACGTTCAGCGCTGGCATCGCGCTTATTTTTTTATACGCGTTTTCGGCTTCTTCAATCGAAAAACCGCCCTTTGTTTCTTCGTTTCCTATATTTATCTGTATCAAAATATTGCTTTTTAAGCCGGCCGTCGCGCCGCGCCTTGAAAGCTCTTCCGCCAAATTGTATCTGTCAACCGAATGGTAAAGGTCAACCTTTCCCAAAAGGTACTTAATTTTATTCGTCTGCAAATGCCCTATAAAGTGGCGGCGAGGGTTACCGTTTATCTTTGCGTAATTCTCTCTGAATTCTTGCACATGGTTATCCCCGATATCGCTTACACCCCCGCATATGGCGCAATTAACGTTATCTGCGGTCTGTAATTTCACAGCCGCAACCAACGTAACCTTTTCGCCGAACGGGTTAACTTCGGGTATTTCTTTTAAAAGCTTTTTTACATTTTCTTCAATCATAAAAAAATTTTAGCTTAAAATAAAAATACTGTCAAGCCCTTTAAAAAATTTCCGCTTAAATCCTTTAACTTTTTAAAAAACTGTGATACAATATAACCGATATGGAAAAGAACTCGCTTTTGGTTTTGATATTCGAGGGAGTGTGCGGGCTTGTCTGCATAGGACTCGGAATCTATTACATCTGTTGCGAAAAGACTACGCAAGCCGCCGTGTTTTTGGTGGTTGGAGCGGTATGCATCGTCATTGCCGTGCGCACTTTCATAACTATGCGCAAAAGCAAAAAGAACAAAGACAAAAACGAAAGTGACAAAACCAAATAATCGACAGCCTTGCCAACGTCGGCAAGGCTTTTTTTTGCGTTTTTTCCATTATATAATATTGTGAGTCGACACTCAATTTGTCATATTGTCATAGAAAAATATGACAATAATTCCAAAATTTTAGAGATTGTGGCATTAAAATGGGCAAAAATTGAAAAAATAATTAATTTTTGACAAAAAAATATCATATATTTTCATTACAAACTTGACAAATTGTCATAAAAGTAATAGACTTATAACATAATAAACTAAGGTATAATTCGGTAAGTGTGCTTATCGAGGGAAATATATGGCAAAAAGAACGAAAAAAACTCAACTTGAAGGACTGCATGAGGTAAAAGGTGCGGGTTACACAGAGACCAAAAAGGTCAAACGTGATAAAACCGTCAACCGCCGCGCGGGACTTCACGATAAAATTAAAAAATCAGAAGGCGAGGTACGCGTAAAAAGGCGTAAGCCCCTCGGTTTAAAGCACGTCCGCCGTATGCGCAAAGTTGCTGCGGTTGCGTCCGTCGGCGTTGTCGGCGCTATTGCTGTTGTCGGCGTGGGCTTTTTGGCTCCCGCTAAGGACGTTCAGCGCGACGAAGACTTTAAAACCGTATGTTTGGTCGCACCCACCGACGGCACTAAACCCACCGACCACACACTTGTGGAAAACGTAGGCTATATGAACTACGTCCTCCAAAATCAGCCGTATTGGTCGTCGGTCGGCAAGTCAACCGTTATTGCAAACGTGGGCGTTTCCTCTACACAGACAGTCGATACCTATAAACAGTACTATAACGACGTGCTCATTCAAACGGATATCGCGCTCAATTCCACGCTTGCTTCCCTTAACTACGGAGAGCAATTCTGTCAAACCGACGGAGTTGTATTAACGCGCAAGTCAACCTCTAAATCCGAAGAGGAATTAAAAAGAGGCGTTAACGCGCCTTGGTCTGCCGGTCCCGCGACGGGTTGGACGGTTAAAGGGTTTAAGGCAAACCGCGGTTTCCCCCCGTACGAATTCTCCGTTTACGTCCTTAACGAAAAAACAATCGCCAACGCACAAGACTATACGGTTGTCGATAACCAAGACGGCACATATTCGATGACGCTTGAACTCAACGTCAATACCGGCGTAGACGAAACAAGCGCGGAGTATTATTATGTATTGCAAATGAAGGCAAACGGTAACCTTTACGATTTGCCTACCATTTTCAAAACCACTGTAACATATACTTTTGACGAAAATTGGCGCGTGCTTTCTTGTGAATCCGGCGATACCAACAAAACTACCCCGTCGCTTGGTTTAACCGCAAATTGTACTTCGAATTCAAAAACTTCGTACTATTATGACGAAGCTTCGGCTAAAAACACATTTTGGGAAGATTACTATAAAGGCGAGTACGATAGGCAGAAGGACGCTTTAAAGGACGACGAAACGGCGTCGGAAGGAAACGCCGACACGGCATTCGGTTATCTTTCAAGTGCGTTTGCAAGCGTTCTGTCTGAAGGCGCGGTATTCAAAATAGACTTAAATATAGACGAGCTCGATTTAAGTGGCGTCGTAAGCGTTGAAATGGCGGACAGCTCGCTTAGCGGTTTGACCGCAAAGCTCGGCGATTTCCTTGCTTGGCTTGACGGCGACACGCTTTACATAACCGACGGTTCTTCTAAATATAAATTGAATATAGGCGGCTTATTCTCTTCGGACGAAAGCGGAGAGGAGGGTATTAACGCGCAAGGACTTACCGACGGACTTGACGTCAACGCTTTAATGGAGCAAATGACTGACGGCGAGTTTGTCGTTGACGCCGAAACGGGCGTTGCAACTCTTGTGTCCGAAGTTGAGCTTTTCGGGCTTAAAATCGATATGCAGTTCGAGTTCCAAAAAAGCGAAAGCGGAATTGCGCTCAACTTCTTAAAGGCTCAAATTCCCCTTGGCGATAAGACGGTAAACGCACAGCTTTGTTTCGGTACGGAAAGCGACAAACCGGCCATTCCTACCGATACTTCCGATTATCAAGACATCTTAAACGACGGGATAACCTTTGACGTCAACGCTGAAATCGACGGGCTTGCGCTTGACGGAATTGCCAAAATATTTATGCGCGACGGACAGCCTTTTGCCGTAGACGCAATACTCGGTAATTTTGAGGTTTACTATAATTGCCCCCGTAATATGCTGTATTTAAGCGCGGCAGAGGCAAAGTACAGCCTTGATTTATCCAAGATAAAAACGGGCGATACCGATATTTCCGCAATTCTCGGTAATATCGATTTCAAATCAATTCTAAATAACCTTACTACGGGTGAAGGCTCCCTCGGTTCAAGCTTTTTAATAAATATAGACGCGCTCGAAAGCTTGCTTGAAGTTGCTTTCAACGTCAAGCTCAACGGCGGCTTAACAGTCGGCGCAGACTTAACCTTGGGCAATCATAGCGTTTCGCTTACCGCGGCGCTAACCAACAAAAAGCTGTTGCCGCCCGACGTTTCGGGCTACAAAGATATCCTCAATACGGATATCACGCTTGACGTAAGTGCGACCCTTTTAACGGGACTTTATGATTCGCAAACGGGCACGCGCGATGAGGTTACGCTCAATGGCAAAGTCGCGCTTTGCTTGTCCAACGGTAAGTTGAACGAAATTCGCGCAGACTTCGGCGGTTTAGCGATTTATTACGAGTTCGCCGCTAACTCGCTATATCTCAAAGTCGGTACCACCAAGGCGCTTATAAGACTTGACGAAATCTCCGTAAACGACTTAAATTCTTTGTCTTTAGGCAGCGCCTTCTTATCCGAAGATTTACCCACCGTAATAAACGAGCTTTTGAACAACCTCGTCATTGAAAGCAAAATCATTTCCGTCGACGTGAACTTAAACGTAATGGACGCGTTAGTTCCCGTTTGGGCGGAGCTTGACCTTGAAAATTTGAGCGTGCGCGCTGGGTTTACCGTATTCGGCGTTGACGCGGCTTTGTCAGTAGGTTTAAGCAATACTCCGCTTTACGGTCTTAGCGAAGAAGAAAAGGAAGAATATATCGACGTCGTCAAGGACGGCTTTAAAATAATCGACAACCTCATAGGCGACCATATTTCCGCTACCGTACAAGGTTCGGTTTTCTCCTATGAAGATAAATACGGCGATTACGATAACGAAAAGTACAGCTTCGGCGCTTCCTTGGAATACGATAAGGGCGCAGAAAACTTTGATGAAAACAAGGCTTACGTCCATCTTAACGTCGCGCTTACAGCACGTCACCCCGATGACGACAGCCTTTATATCGATATTGTTTTAATGGACGCAAACCCCGTAACGGGCGCGGACGGCAGAACAACGGGCGGCTACACGCAAGACGGCAAGTTCGATATTTACCTTTCGGTTTCCAAGTACGCAGAAAATTCCGTACCCCTTATGATTTATGCGCCCGTTGACGAAATCTTAACGCTTTTGTCTATGGTCTGCGCAACGGCAAATCTCGACCAAATAAAAGTAGAAAACAGTGAAGAACTAACTTCGATAATCGGTCAAATTTCCGACCTTCTCGACGGTATGCTCGTCAGCCAATATCTGCCCAAGAGCGTGCAAGACAAATTCGCCTCTCTCGGCGACAGTCTTATACCTCAAATTCTCGGCGTAAGCCTCGAAGAGCTTTTAAACGGATTGTTCGGCAATATCGATACAACCGTAAAACAAGCCGAAAGCACAAAAATTTCGCTTGCGGACTCTTACGTTTCAAGCATTACGGCAACGGACGAAACCTTGAAATTCGTTCTCAACTCTTCGCTTATATATAATAAGGAAAACTTAGACAACCTCACCGTTACTTTCGAAAGGGCGCTTTACGAAGGCGTTTACAAAGTAAGCGGTATAAGCGTTGACAATATCTTCTTCGGCGATAACGAAGTTAACAAACTCGATATCTCTATGCAACTCGGCTATGACGAAGTAACCCGCCCCAACGCGGACAGCGCATTCGTCGGCTATTTGAACGCCGACGGGCTAGATACGCTTGTCAACGGCTTAATTAACTCCGCAACTCACAAAGTTGACGGTACCGAGGACGAATACGACTTAAATCACTACTATCTTTTAAACGGCAAAGTTACCGCGGCGATAAACGTTATCGGTATAAAAGTAAACGCCAATATCTATATAAAGTCGCTTGCCGTATATATAGACGAAAATAACGAAGTCGCCATAAACGCGCATATCTATTACGATGGAGTTCAACAGTTAAACCAAATTGCAATTGCGGGCGATTCGGACGTTTATTTGTCAATACAAGGCGGCAACATTTGCATCAAAAGAATACAGTACACCCATTATGAAACGAGCGGCTTAATAACCAAAGAAGTTACAGATAATCCCGCAAAGGAGGAAGTCCGCTCGATGACCTTAAAAGAGTTTAGCGACGATTTAATGGATAACTTAACGTTCATCTTTAACTTCGGACCGGTTATTCTCAATAATATTCCCGATTCGGGTTCTTCCGATAATTCGGGTGTAAGTTTCGACGGACTTGACTTCGGCGCATGCTTAAATACCGTTATCGCGGCTTATGTAACAGAAGAAACTTCGACGGGCGCAAGCTGGACGGTTTCGTTAAACGGCGACCTTATTAAAGCTTACACGGGTATGAAAACTTCGAATATCCCCGTCAAGTTCAGCGCCGATTTGAACGCCGACGGCACCTACACCGTGAAGAGCCTTGAAATTTTAAAAACCTCGATGGAGCTTTTCGGCAGCGCAGTCAAGTTGGAGCTTACGGGCAACCTAACTTATTGTAACCCTAACGAGCAGATGGGCGAGGGTTATACGGATACTTCCAAAGACCTCTATAATATGAGCGTAACGGTTAACGGCGATTACGAATTACCTTATATCGAAAGTAACTTCACTTGGGCTTGCGGCTCATATGTCAAGCTGCCCGTCGGGGTTGCGGGCACGTTTGACGGAAACAGCTATATTCTTGACGGCTATACGGCTACTACTCGGATACTCGGTACCCAAAACGTACAGTTTGTAGACTTTGTTGAAGAGGACGGCGTACGTTACGGCTTAATCAGACTAATATCCGATACCGAATATACGGCAATATGGAACAAAGCTTATGTTGTGACTTTTGTGGACGAAAACGGTGTAGAGCTTTACAGTACTTACTATCACGAAAACGAAGTATTGAATTTCGGAAATATGCCCGCTTGTCCCGAGCGTGACGGCTATACGTCGCAGTGGGTCGGCGAAAACGGGGTAGCTGCAAACGGCTGTGCCGTAACCGAAAATATGACGTTTAAAGTCGAATACACAAAAGCTCCGTTAAAAGTGGCGCTTAACAGTACCGTTGAATTTAACTATACGGGCTACGACGGAAATTATAAGCTGCTTAACGTCGGTTTTGAAGAAGGCGTAAACTATACCTTAGCCGATGCAACCGCAGAAGGCTATGCCTTCCTCGGGTGGTGGTATAATGACAACGGCGAATGGAGAAAAATTACTTCCGTTGAAGAGTTTGTCGATGCCGGCGCCGTAAGCTTGGAAGCGTTGTGGGTAAAAGTAACCGTTAACGGAAGCGGTGTAAATTCGTCAAGCGCAATCAAAAACAATTACTCCGTGTCCGCATCGGTGGGTTATGAATTCAGCGGCAACGGCAATATCTGTGACGAGTTAAAAATTACTCCTACCAAATATTCGTGGGCAAGTTACAGTTGGGGCACATGGAACAATCGAACCCAAGCGGAAACTTCTGAGTTCGGTTACGCATTTAAAAATGAATCCTCGTCCAAGTTTGATACTTACGAAAAGTGGAGAGTAACCGTAGACATAACGGTTGAACTTCCCGACGGAACTCAGACAAACTTAACTTTAAGCGATGAAGGTAATTTTTAAAAGTAGTGCGCGGCAATTTGCCACGCACTATTAATTTTTGTATACCCATAAAAAAATCGCTTGTAATTTTTCGGGTAAGTTGATATAATTATTATATTATGAAAGAAAAAGACGAAGTTTCGGTGCAAAAAGCCGCTTTCAAAAGCGTTTCAATGCGCGCCTTGGATATTTTTTCGGGCGTAGTCCTATTTATAGTCACAAGTTGGCTTATTCTTTTGTGCGCGCTCGTAAAATTCTGCGAAGATTTTCACAACCCTTTTTACGCGGGTAAGCGTATATCGAGAAAGGGCAAGGAATACAAGCATTTCAAAATTCGCACTATGTGCATACATGCGGACGAGCTTGAAAAACAGCTTATCGAAGCCGACTTGAACGAGTCAACGGAAATTCCTTTCAGAATGACCAACGACCCTAGGATAACCCCCGTCGGCAAGTTTTTAAGAAGATACTATCTTGACAGATTCCCCGCTTTTTTAAACGTTATTGCGGGACAAATAACAATTTTCGATATTTTCGCAAAGCGCGAAGAAGTATTATAAGCCACATACACAAAGCCCCGCGGCGTACGCCGCGGGGCTTTTTAAATCAACTTTTAAACAAATTTTTAATCATTGTGTTTACATACAGAACGGGCACTATCGAAATTTTATCTTTAAATTTCAATACGGACTTCATATTTTTAGCGGGCACCAATATTTTCCTAAATCCCATTTTCACACATTCGGCAACCCGCTTTTCGCAGTATGAAACCGCCCGTACTTCGCCCGTCAAGCCCACTTCGCCGAACACCGCCGTGTACTTGTCAATCGGTTGCCCGAAATACGCCGAAGCTAACGCGGCGCAAACCGCCAAATCGCAAGCGGGTTCGTTCAGCTTGATTCCGCCCATCGCGTTAACGTAAATATCGTACCCGCCGAGCGCAAGATTGCACCGCTTTTCCATAACGGCAATAAGCAGCACCAACTTATTATAATCTATCCCAAGCGGCATTCTCCGCGGCTGCCCGAAGCTCGTTTTTGCAACCAAAGTCTGCACTTCTACGTTCATACATCGCGCGCCCGTTTGCGCGGGAGTTACGGCAGAGCCCGCCTCTTCGCCGCGGCTTTCGGATAGGAACACTCCCGAATAATCGGTAACCGCAATAATTCCCTCGCCCGTCATCTCGAAGACGCCCACTTCCGAAACGTTCCCGAATCTGTTTTTAACTGCCCGAAGTATACGAAAATTCTCTTGGTTTTCCCCCTCGAAATACAGCACGGTGTCCATAATATGTTCAAGCACCTTTGGACCCGCCAACGCGCCCTCTTTTGTAACGTGCCCAACAATAAAAAACGTTATCCCGCGCCCTTTTGCAATACGCATAAGTTTCGAGGCGCACTCCCGCACTTGACCTACCGACCCCGAAGAGGAGGATAGGTCGTCCGTATAAACCGCTTGAATACTGTCTATTATGCAAAACTCAACGCCGTCAAGCTCGCTTTCAAGCCCGTCAATGCAAGTTTCGTTAATAATCAGCATATCTCCAGAGGCAAGGTTAAGCCTCTCGGCGCGCATCTTCACTTGTGAACAGCTTTCCTCGGCGGAAAAATACAGCACCTTATGCTTAGCCGAAAGATGCGCCGCAATCTGCGTCAAAAGGGTGGACTTGCCTATGCCGGGGTCGCCGCCCAACAGCACTAACGAGCCGGCTACAATTCCCCCGCCCAAAACGTTGTCGAACTCCGAAATCCCCGATGAAGTGCGCTCATATCTTTCATATGTAATTTGAGAAAGCGGCTTCGCGCGCCCGCCTTTTGCCTTAACCGTTTGTGTTTTCGGCTCGGCGGGTTTCACTATTTCTTCAACCATAGTGTTGAACTTCCCGCATGCGGGGCATCTTCCCAACCAACGCGGGCTTGAAGCTCCGCAATCGCTGCACACAAATTCAGTAGTACTTTTCGCCATAAATTTTTTTCCTTATTTACAAATCGCCGAACGGTGAGGGGGCGGAGGTATTGTTTCTTGCAAGCTCGTCGTAGTTATTCGCCTTGCCGAAAACTTCCTTCAACGCGTTTAAAAGCCCTTCTTTATCCGTGCTGCAAGTTTTCAAGTCCAAATAAATAAAGCTTTTACCGTCCGCGCCCGTAACGGTTAATCCTTTTTTCTTAATCTTTATATCGTGCCTTGCGTACCAACCCTTATACACGCGGTGCATATCGTCAATGGGTATGTAAACGTCGCCCCAAGCTCCGTTGGCAATTCCGTTTACATACATATCGCCGTTAACCATAAAAAACTCGGCTCTAATTCTTGAATTTTTAATGGTATAAACGCCCACGCCGAACACAGCCGCAAACGCAGTCGCGCCCAAGTATCCTGCGGCGTTATGCACTCCTTCCGCTTTATCCGTCGCCTTGTTGCCGTAATAGCCTTGCACATAAACTCCGCTACCCATATTTTTATAGCGTTGAATAACGGCGGAACTTCTTTTATAAACCTTTCTGCCCAAATGCAGATAAATGCTTGCAAATATAAGGGGTACAAGTCCTATAAAAATTCCCCAGCTCGCCAAATCTTGATAAAGCTTGTTATTCGCCGTATTTATTATTTTCGCCGAGGTCAACGCAAACACGACGGCAGCCGCCGCAACAACCGCGGCGGAAACGGCGATTATAATTATGTACTTTGTGGTTTTAGGTTTCAATTTACGCCTCGTTTAAGGTTGCCACCGCGTACACACAAATTCCAAGCTCTTCGCCTACAAACCCCAAGCCCTCGTTTGTACCCGCTGCAACCGCAATATTTTTTTCGTCCGCGCCCGTTAAGCAAGCAAGCCGTGCCGCCATTTTGTCTATATGCGGCGCAAGCCTCGGCTTTTCTGCTTGTATCGTCACCGAAAGCCGAGCAACCTTTAAACCCTTTTCGCCTATCAACGCAACCACCTTTTCAAGCAGCTTTCCGCTGTCCGCGCCCTTCAAGGCGGGGTCGCTATCGGGGAAGTAGTGCCCTATATCCAAAAGTCCCGCCGCCGACAGACAAGCGTCCATAACCGCGTGCAACGCAACGTCGCCGTCGCTGTGCGCAACAAGCCCCCCGTCGCACGGCACTCTAACGCCGCAAAGCATAACAAAATTCTGCTTTTTCCCGAACGCGTGCACATCCACGCCAAACCCCGTCAGCCCGCCGACGGGTAAGGGGGGCAGTTCCCGCAAAAAATCGCTTTTAAAGGTTAGCTTAATGTTGCTTTCTTCGCCGTCTATAATTCGCGCCGGCTCGATAAACTCTCCGTAAACCGCGCTGTCGTCTGTGTAAACGTTTTTACCCGCAAGCTCGTAGGCGCGGCGAATATCTTCCGTAAAAAACCCTTGCGGCGTCTGAACTCGGAAAGTCGCCTCTCTGTCCAACCTCTCAGTAATATAGCCCAACCTCGCGCAAACAGCGGTATCCGTAAGTTTCACCGCACACACCGCGCTACCGAATTTCTTTACCCCGTCAACACAGCTTAAAATCAGCTTTTTCGAAACGAACGGTCGCGCCCCGTCGTGAATTAAAACTATTTCGCCCGTAACTTCGGCAAGCGCTTTTTTTACGCTTTCCGTGCGCGTTTTTCCGCCTAAAACAACCTTATAGCCAAGCGGAGCGCAAAGCGCGCAAACTTCCTCGAAATCAACTTCGGATGCGGTCACAATCACCTCGTCAATTTCGGGAATATCGAATTTTTTCAAAGTATGCCAAAGCGCCGGCGCGCCGTAAAGGGGAGCAAGCAGCTTATTTTTTTTAAAGCCCGCCCGTTCGCCCTTGCCCGCCGCACAGATAATAACGCTAACTTTATCTTTCATCGCCGCCCTCGCTTATAATCTCGTATAGCGTTGCCGCCTCGTCCTTTTTTACGGTTTCCTTAATATTCAAAATTCTGAATTTCACCGCGCCGCCCGTAAATTTCAGCTCCACAACGTCGCCAACTTTCACGGGGCGGGCGGGCTTAACTTCTTTACCGTTTACGATAACCTTGCCCTTATCGCACGCTTGCTGCGCCAAGGTGCGGCGCTTTAAAATTCTCGATACCTTTAAAAATTTATCAATTCTCATAATTTTTTACAAAATTGCTTGACTGTATTGCAATCGTGCTGTACAATAATAAACTGAACTAAAATGCAGTTTTAGCGCAAATTTTACTTTTTTGGCAAAAATTTACGCAAAAATGCGACTGATTTCGCCCCTTTTTTCAAGCAAATTCTTTAAACATTATATATTATAATGCAACAAAAGTAAAGGGCTAAATAAAAGATTTTGAAATTGTAAGATTTTTTCCGGTGAAAAGATATAAACGGATAATCGCCACAATGTGAAATATATTCAAGGCAGAAAAGCCAAAAAGGAGTTCTTTTAATGAATTTACCAATTCACAAGTATGGCAAAACCGAAAGGAGAAAGTTCGGTAAGATAAACGAAGTTATAGACGTTCCCGACCTTGTAGAAATACAAAGGTCAAGCTATGACGCGTTTATGAACGAGGGTATAGCCGAAGTATTCGAAGACTTTATGCCCATAACCGACTATTCCGACCATTACGAGCTGTATTTCCTCGAACATTGGTTTGACGAAAAGCCCAAGTATGACGAGAAGGAGTGCCGCAACCGCGACGCTACTTACGCGCTTCCCATGCACGTCAAAGTTAGGCTTGTAAACAAGGTAAAGGACGAGGTTATCGACCAGCCCGTGTTTATGGGCGAGTTCCCCCTTATGACGGACAGCGGCTCGTTCATCATTAACGGCGCCGAGCGTGTAATCGTTTCTCAGCTCGTCCGTTCGCCCGGTTCTTACAACGCTTCCACGCGGGACAAGACCGGTAAGGAAATTTTCGGCACTACGGTTATCCCCAACCGCGGCGCTTGGCTTGAATTCGAGCAAGACGCGCAAGGCGTTTTGTGGGTTCACGTAGACAGAAAGCGTAAAATTTGCGCAACCGTACTTTTGCGCGCTCTCGGCTTCGGCTCCGATAGGGCGCTTTTAGACTTGTTCGCAAACGATAAAATGATTGAAAACACCATCGCAAAGGATACCACCAAGTCCGAAAGCGACGGTCTTATCGAGCTGTACAGAAGATTGCGCCCCGGCGAAGTTCCCACCGAAGCTTCCGTTCGTCAGCACTTAAACAACTTATTCTTTGACCCTCGCCGTTACGACGTGGTAAAGGTCGGCAGATACAAGTTCAACAAAAAGCTCAATTTGTCATATAGGCTTATCGGCTGCAAACTTGCAGAGGACGTCATCAGTCCCGAAACGGGCGAAATTTTAGGTCACGCCGGCGAAGTCGTTTCGGAAGCTAAGGCTATCGAAATGCAAGACAGCGGCGTTAACGAGGTATTCGTTCTCGTTTCCGACCACGCTCAAGGCGAAATCAAACACAAAATTATCGCAAACAACACCGTCAACTTCTCTGCTCTTTCGGACAAGGGTCACAAGCTTTTCGGACTTTTGCCCACCGTTTACTATCCCAACTTTAAGTTTATGCAGAAGATAGCGGCAGAGTGCGAGGGTGCAAAAGTTGAGGAAGTTGCGGAAAAATTCCGCGACGAAATCAACGCAATTTACTACACGGCCGAAACACCCGAAACCGCGGACGAAAAGCCCGAGGACAAGAAGAATAGGGAAAAGCGCCGTGAAACGCGTATCCGCTTTGTTGCGGGCTGCCAAAAGTTCAACGAACTTTTCAACGACCCCAACTTGACCGAAATCAGCGCCGAGGACAAAAAGACCATTAAGCCCGTCGTTGAAAAACTCAATCACAAGCACATCACCGTTGACGATATAGTTGCGGCAATCTCGTCCAATATCGACTTGCAGTACGGCATCGGCACCATCGACAATATCGACCACCTCGGCAACCGCCGTGTTCGTTCCGTCGGCGAACTTCTTCAAAACCAACTGCGTATAGGTATCGCAAGGCTTGAAAAGCTCATCAAAGAGCGTATGGCAACCCAGGACGCAATGGAAGTAACTCCTTCGGGTCTTGTCAACGTTCGTCCCGTTACCGCGGTTATTCGTGAGTTCTTCGGTTCTTCGCAACTTTCGCAATTCATGGACCAAACCAACCCCGCTGCGGAGCTAACCCACAAGCGTAAGCTTTCCGCGCTCGGCCCCGGCGGACTTAACCGTGACAGAGCAACTTTCGAAGTCCGCGACGTTCACCACTCGCACTACGGCAGACTCTGCCCCATAGAAACTCCCGAAGGTCAGAACATAGGTCTTATTTCTTCGCTTGCAACCTTCTCCAAGGTCAACGAGTACGGCTTTATTATGAGCCCTTACAGAAAGGTAGAGCACACCTACGATAAAGAGGGCAAGGTTATCGACACTTGGGTAACCGACCACGTCGATTACCTCACCGCAGACGAAGAGGACAGATACATCGTCGCGCAAGCGAACGAGCCTTTGGATATAACCAACCGTTTCCAAAACGACCATATCGGTTGCCGCCACCGCGATTTAATCACGCAGTACACGGCGGACAAAATGGACTATATGGACGTAAGCCCCAAGCAGCTCGTATCGGTTGCTACCGCGCTTATTCCCTTCCTTGAAAACGACGATACCAACCGTGCGTTGATGGGCTCGAACATGCAGCGTCAAGCAGTTCCCCTTATGAAGACGGAAAGCGCAATCGTCGCAACGGGTATCGAGGCGGCTATCGCGCGCGACAGCGGCGTTATGGTCCGCGCAAAGAACGCGGGCGTTGCCGTCGGCGTATCTTCGGACTGCATCAAAATTCAAGAAGAAAACGGTCTTATCGCCGAATATCCTTTAAAGAAATTCGCGCGTTCCAACCAAGGCACTTGCTTAAATCAGCGCCCCATAGTCAACACGGGCGACAAGGTTGAGGCGGGTGAAATCATCGCCGACGGTCCCGCGACCAACAACGGCGAGCTTGCCCTCGGTAAAAACATTCTCATCGGTTATATGGAGTGGGAAGGTTACAACTACGAGGACGCAATTCTCATTTCCGAAAAACTCGTTCAAGACGACGTATTCACTTCAATCCATATCGAAGAGCACGAAACCGAGGCAAGGGATACCAAGCTCGGCGCGGAAGAAATCACAAGGGATATTCCCAACGTTTCCGAAGACGCGCTTAAAGATTTGGACGCAGACGGCATTATCCGCGTCGGCGCGGAAGTTCAGCCCGGCGATATCCTCGTCGGCAAGGTAACCCCCAAGGGCGAAACCGAGCTCACCCCCGAAGAAAGACTTCTTAGGGCAATCTTCGGCGAAAAATCTCGTGAGGTTAGGGATACTTCCCTCAAAGTTCCTCACGGCGAGGGCGGTATAGTCGTAGACGTCAAGATATTCACCCGTGAAAACAAGGACGAGCTTTCCCCCGGCGTATCCAAACTCGTACGCGTATATATCGCGCAAAAGCGTAAAATACAAGTCGGCGACAAAATGGCGGGACGTCACGGCAACAAGGGCGTTATCTCCCGCGTGCTTCCCCAAGCCGATATGCCTTTCCTTGCGGACGGCACGCCCCTTCAAATCGTGTTGAACCCCCTTGGCGTTCCTTCGCGTATGAACATAGGTCAGGTCCTCGAAGTGCACCTCGGTCTTGTCTGCAAGCAGTTGGGTTGGAAAATCGCAACCCCCGTATTCGACGGCGCGACCGAGCAAGACATTAAAAACTTATTCCAAGAAAACAACTTACTCAACCCCGAAGGCAAAGTAGACGGTAAAATTCAAGTCTACGACGGCAGAACGGGCGAGCCTTTCGAAAACCGCGTAACCGTCGGCGTACAGTATATGATTAAGCTTATTCACCTTGTCGACGATAAGATTCACGCGCGTTCGATTGGTCCTTACAGCTTAGTTACTCAGCAGCCCCTCGGCGGTAAAGCTCAGTTCGGCGGACAGCGTTTCGGCGAAATGGAAGTTTGGGCGCTCGAAGCTTACGGCGCGGCTCACATTTTGCAAGAGATATTAACCGTCAAGTCGGACGATATCGTCGGACGTGTAAAAACCTACGAAAGTATCGTCAAGGGCAACAACATTTCCGAGCCGGGTATTCCCGAAGCGTTCAAAGTCCTTTTGAAGGAGTTGCAGTCTTTGGCGCTCGATATTAAAGTGCTCACCGAAAACGGAGAAGAACTTATTATCCGTGAGCTTGACGACGACGATGACGTTATCCCCACGGCAAGGGCGCGCGAAGCACAAGAAGCCGAAGACAAAATTCCCGAAACCGAGTTTGATATTATCGGAGGCGGCGCGGAAGAGGAAGACCTTGACGAGCCTATTTCGATATTTGACAACGACGAGGACGATTTCACTTCCAAGGAGCTTTTTGACAGCGACGATATGGACGACTTCGGCGACGACGATGACCTCGGCGACAAGTTCACCCTCTTTGACGAGGACGACGACAAGGACGAGGAGTAAGGGAGGTCAAAAATGTTTGAATTAAACGATTTTAACTCGATAAAAATTAGCGTAGCTTCCCCCGAAAAAATCAGGGAACTTTCAAAGGGCGAGGTAACTAAGCCCGAAACCATAAATTACAGAACCCAAAAGCCCGAAAAGGACGGACTTTTCTGCGAACGCATCTTCGGACCTATGAAGGATTGGGAGTGCCACTGCGGAAAGTATAAGCGTATCCGTTACAAGGGCATCACTTGCGAAAGGTGCGGCGTTGAAGTAACCCGTGCAAAGGTAAGGCGTGAAAGAATGGGTCATATCGAGCTTGCCGCTCCCGTTTCCCACATTTGGTACTTCCGCGGCGTTCCTTCGCGTATCGGTCTTATTCTCGATATGTCGCCCAAGGCGTTAGAGCAAGTAATCTACTTCGCCGCATACGTCGTAATCGACCCGGGCACAATCAAAACCCTCGAATACAAGCAAGTCATCAACGATAAAGAGCTTCGTGAAATCGAAGAAAAGTACGGCGACTCAGATACTACCGGTCTTAAAGTAGGTATGGGCGCGGAAGCTATCCGTGAGCTTTTAATGGCTGTCGACCTTGAAAAGGAATGCGAAGAAACCAAGAAAATTATCGAAACCTCCAACGCAAATCAAAAGCGTGTTAAGGCGGTCAAAAGAATCGAAATCTTGGAAGCGTTCAGAAAGAGCGGCAACCGTCCCGAGTGGATGATTTTAACCGTCCTTCCCGTGCTCCCGCCCGAGCTTCGTCCTATGGTACAGCTTGACGGCGGCAGATTTGCCTCGTCCGACTTAAACGACTTATACAGGCGCGTTATCAACCGTAACAACCGTTTGAAGAGAATGATTGAACTCGGCGCGCCCGAAATGATTGTAAAGAACGAAAAGCGTATGCTTCAAGAAGCGGTTGACGCCTTAATCGACAACGGCAGACGCGGCAAGGCGCTTTCGGGTCCTTCCAACCGTGAGCTTAAATCTCTTTCGGGTATGCTTCGCGGCAAACAAGGCCGTTTCCGTCAGAACTTGCTCGGTAAACGTGTAGACTATTCGGGTCGTTCGGTTATCGTCGTAGGTCCCGAACTCAAACTCTATCAGTGCGGACTTCCCAAAGAAATGGCAATCGAGCTTTTCAAACCTTTCGTAATGAAAAAGCTTGTCGAAAGCGGTCAATGCCACAACATTAAAAGCGCAAAGCGCACCGTTGAAAAGGCAAAGCCCTTCGTTTGGGACGTTTTGGAAGAGGTCATAAAAGAGCACCCCGTCCTTTTGAACCGTGCGCCTACCTTGCACAGACTTTCCATTCAAGCTTTCGAACCCGTGCTTATCGAGGGCAGAGCTATCAAAATTCACCCCTTGGTATGTACCGCGTTCAACGCCGACTTCGACGGCGACCAGATGGCAGTGCATGTGCCTCTTTCGGTCGAAGCTCAAGCGGAAGCAAGATATTTAATGCTTTCTTCCAACAATATATTAAAGCTTTCCGACGGCAAACCCGTTATGCAGCCCTCGCAAGATATGGTTATGGGCGCTTATTACCTTACCATACTTCGCCGTGAAGAGGGCAAATTCTACCGTTTCTCGGGCGACAGATATTACGAATGCGACGAACACGAAGACGGCGCAGAAAAGTATATCCCCAACGCATACATTTCCGAGGACGAGGCTATGATAGCTTATCAGCTCAAACTCGTTCACATGCAAGACGAAATTTATGTGCGGAGAACGGTCGTTATCGACGATAAAAACTCGCCTTACAACGGTCAGACCGTCACGGGCAGAGTTAAAACCTCGGTCGGCAGAATTATTTTTAACGGCAATATGCCCCAAGATTTGGGCTTCGTCAAACGCGAAAAGCCCGAAGATTATCTCAAATACGAAATTTCCTACGAATTCCTCGGCAGCGCGGTTGCAGTCGGCAAAAAGCAGCTCGGCAAAATTGTAGAGCGTTGCTTCAAGACGGGCGGCGCGCCTCGCGCGGCGGACATTCTCGATAAAATCAAAACCCTCGGCTACAAGTATTCAACCGTCGGCGCAATCACTACTTCGGTATTCGATATGCACATTCCCGACGCTAAGAAAGCAATCGTTGCCGAAACCGAGGCAAACGTCATCAAAATCGAAAAGAAGTACCAACGCGGACTTCTTCGCGAAGAAGAACGTTACAACGCGGTTATCAACGCGTGGGACGACGCAACCGATAGGGTTACGGACGCGCTCAAAAAATCGCTTGACAAGTTCAACCCCATTTGGATGATGGCAAACTCGGGCGCCCGCGGTTCAATCGACCAGATGAAACAGCTTTCGGGTATGCGCGGACTAATGGTTAACCCCCAAGGTAAAAAGATTGAAGTCCCCGTTAAATCGTGTTTCAGACAAGGATTATCCGTTCTCGAATACTTTATTTCCTCGCACGGCGGTCGTAAAGGTCTTGCCGATACGGCGTTAAAAACGGCTGACTCGGGCTATTTGACGCGTAGGCTTGTCGACGTATCTCAAGACGTTATCGTCCGTGAAGACGACTGTATGGCGGGTATGAAGAAACCCCGCGGTATGGTAGTAAGGGCTATTATCGGACCCAACGGCGAAGTTATCGAGGGCTTAGAGGACAGAATTCAAGGCAGATTCGTCGCAGAGGATATAAAGGATAAAAACGGCAACGTAATAGTTGCTCAGAACTGCTTTGTAACCGACGCTCTTGCAAAGGAAATCATCGCTGCGGGCATCGAAGAAGTCGCTATCCGTTCGGTATTCACTTGCAATTCCCGTTTCGGCGTTTGCGCAAAGTGCTACGGCAAGAATATGGCAACCAACGCGCCCGTACAAACGGGCGAAGCGGTCGGCGTTATCGCGGCTCAGTCCATCGGTGAGCCCGGTACTCAGCTTACGATGCGTACTTTCCATACCGGCGGTATTGCGGCAACGGGCGATATTACCCAAGGTCTGCCCCGTGTAGAAGAGCTTTTCGAAGCGCGTAAACCCAAGGGCTGCGCAACCCTTTGCGAAGTTTCGGGTGTAGTCGCAATAGACGATAAGGACAACTTAAAGCACATTATAATCCGCGACCCCGTCACCAAGGAAACCAAAAAGGAATATTCGCTTCCTTTCAATGCAGAGCTTCATGTAAAAACGGGCGACGTAGTTCAACCCGGCACCGTTTTAAACGCGGGCTCGGTATATCCTCAGGATATTTTAAGGGTTTCGGGCGTAAAGGGCGTACAAGACTACATTCTCGAACAAGTTCAGTCCGTTTACCGTTCGCAAGGCGTTGATATCAACGATAAGCACGTCGAAATCATTGTTCGCCAAATGCTCAGAAAGGTAAGGATAGAAAGCGCCGGTTCAACAAACCTTCTGCCCGGCGAAACGGTCGATATGTTCACCGTAGAGGAAGAGAACAAAACCGCAATCGAAAACGGCGGAACTCCCGCCCTTCAAAAGCGCGTGCTTCTCGGCATCACCAAGGCGGCGCTCTCAACCGACAGCTTCTTGTCTGCGGCTTCCTTCCAAGAAACGGCAAGGGTACTCACCGACGCTGCTATCAAGAATAAGGTTGACCCGCTCATCGGTCTTAAAGAGAACGTCATAATCGGTAAGCTCATTCCCGCGGGCACGGGCGTAAAGGAATACAAAAATATGTCCCCCGTAATCAACACAAGTTACACAAGCGTAGTTGACCCCTTGGACAAAATTTAACTCTAAATAAAAGCGCGGTCGGCAACCGTAATCCCAATAAGGTTTATTAAAAGTAAAAACCGAGAGAAGTTATTTATTCTCTTGGTTTATGCTTTATTATTCAGTTTTGCTTAGTCCATTGATTGCAGCGCAAGCATTTTTGCGTAAACGCCGTTTTTATTTTTAAGTTCTTCGGGCGTTCCTTGTTCGGCAACTTTACCGCCTTGCAAAACGACGATTTTCTCCGCCCCGTCAACCGTTCTCATTCGGTGAGCTATTATAAGTACGGTTTTATCCTTAACAAGAGCTGACAGCGCGGTTTGGACTTCGGTTTCGTTTTCCGCGTCGAGTGATGCTGTTGCCTCGTCCATTATAACGATAGGCGCGTCTTTAAGCATAGCGCGCGCTATTGAAATTCTCTGTCTTTCGCCGCCGGACAGTATAGAGCCGTTTTCGCCGATAACGGTATTGTAACCTTCGGGAAGTTTGCTTACAAAATCGTCGCACTGTGCTTTTTTAGCCACACTTAAAACTTCTTCGTCGGTTGCGCCTTTTTTACCGATACGGATATTTTCCATTACGGTATTGTTGAATAGTGTTACGTCTTGAAACACTATGGAATAGGCTTTCAGCAATATTTCGGGTTCCACTGTTTTAACGTCGATGCCGCCGACGGATACCGACCCTTTATTAACGTCCCAGAATCTTGCCGCAAGCTTGGCTGCCGTAGATTTACCGCCGCCGCTTTCGCCGATAAGCGCAGTAACTTCACTTTGTTTAGCCGTAAACGATACTCCGTCCAAAACCGTTTCGCCCGTATTATAGGCAAAGCTAACGTTATTGAACTCTACGTCATAACCTTTGGGACTAAATTCGGTACCGCCGCCAAGCTCTTTTGTGTTTTCCATTTCATTGATACGGTTGATATTGACTTGCAAAGCATTCATAGCCGCAAGATTTTGCAACGTGCCCGTCAATGGCTCGTATATACGCGATACTACAAGCAAGAACATAAAGAATGTAATAAGCGGGAGTGTACCGTTCATAAGAAGCATACCGCCCACAAGCGCAACGGTTGCTATACCGAGCTTTAATATCATAGAACACGGCACAACAAACATTGCCGAACCGAGTTCGCTCTTAATGTGCCTACCCTCTAAGTATTCTATTTTTTTATTCAAGCCTTGCAAGTATTTTTTTTCTGCGTTATTGGATTTTAAATCACGGATTGTTTCCAGACACTCTTGTATCCCGTCTTCTACGTCAACTTGCGCTTTTGTTTGTTTACCCGTGAAATAAACCTGAGCTTTTTTCGATAAAGCAACTATAACGAGCGTTACGGGCAACACCCAAAGTGCGGCAAGCGCCATACGCCAATCAAATACGAACATACCGATTGCTATTATACAAGTAGAGATTATCGAACCCCAAAATTGCGGAACGTAATGCGACATCATCTGTTCGGCGGTCGCACAGTCTCCCATAACGGTATTTGTTAAATCTGCCAAGTCTTTTTGTCCGAAGAAAGATAAGGGAAGTTTTCTCAATTTTTCCGCAAGACGAATACGGCAAACGCCGGACTCTTTATAAGTTGTAAAGTAGGTCGCATTGTATTTCCACCAAGCCGTAAGCAAAATAAGAAGAAGTGCGGCGAATGTCCCGAATCCGAATATATAATAATGGCTTATAGGGAGTGTGCCGTTCAATAAATCACTCACAAGATAATACAAAAGGCATACGGGCAGCATAAAGGCAAGGTCTTGAACAACGCAAGCGACAACTGCTTTGATAAATCCTTTCGCGCCTTCGTGTGAAAGCGCAAATTTCTTCATAATTGCTTTTATCATTTTACACCTCCGACTTTCCAACCGATAGACGTTTGATAGTCTTTCCACATTTTAGAATAGAGCGAACCGCTTTTAACAAGTTGTTCGTGCGTGCCGGCGTCCTCGATTGTTCCGTCTTTAAGAATAAAAATTTTATCCGCGTTTTTAACGGTAGTCAATCTATGTGCTATCATAATTACCGTTTTATCTTTGCTAAGTTCCGCAAATGCCCTTTGCACAAGGGTTTCGTTTTCGGGGTCGGCAAATGCCGTTGCTTCGTCCAAAACAATTATGGGTGAGTTTTTAAGCATAACACGGGCTATGGCTATTCGTTGCTGTTCGCCGCCCGAAAGATATACGCCCTTTGTGCCGATTACCGTGTTTATACCGTCGGGTAATTTTCCAATAATATCATCGCACTGTGCTTTATGCAGAGCATTCAGCACTTCTATCTCGCTTGCGCGTGGATTAGCAAGTCGTACATTCTCTAAAACGGACGCTTTTATCAGCTTGCTGTCTTGAAAAACATAAGAAACGGTTTTCATAAGTTCTTCGTGAGGGATATCTTTTACGTTTACTCCGCCTATTTTTATCGTACCATTGCGCACGTCCCAAAACCGTGATACAAGCCCCGCAACCGTGGTTTTTCCGCCGCCGCTCGGACCTACCAACGCAACAGTCTGTCCGGCGTCTACTTTGAACGTCAAGTTTTTTAGCGCGTCTGTCTGTGCATTAGAATAACGGAATGATACATTATCGAACTCTACGGAATTATCTTCGGGAATTTCTCCGTTTACCTCTTCGGGTAGCGGCTTCAAATCAAGAATAGAGTGAATACGCTCTATTGCGTCGGCAACTATCATACCGTTTTCACTCATATACATTACTTTTGTAAGCGAAGTAGTTATTATCGGTGTGAATATTACATAGAAAATAAAGTTTAACAGTATACCTTGCGTTATTGCTTCGCCGCCGGCAAGTATAAGCGCAAGCGCAATCAAAAAAGCGAACACGCTATTTATAAGCGTTGTAAACCATAACATCGGTCCGCGACATTTTTTACAGTACGATACGCAGAATTTATAATAGTTGTCTATCGAGCCTTGAAACTTTTTAAAAGAGTGAACCGTCTGACCGAAAGTTTTGACAACGGGAACGCCGCGAACATATTCGACTGCCTGATTATTCATTTCTTCGAGTGCGCTGTTATATTTCTTCATATCCTCCGCCATAGCCGGTCCCGCCATTTTGAACATACACAAGAACCCCAAAACCACGGGCACAAGGCTGACAAGACCGAAACGCCAATCAAACAGAAAAAGCATAACTATAAGTCCTACGGGCGTTGCAACCGCGCCGGCCATATCGGGAAGTTGATGTGCTAGATATGTTTCGGTTGCACGGCTACTTTCGTTTACGATACGCCGCACTTTTCCGCTGCCAGCTTCGCCGATAAAGCCGAGCGGAAGTTCGGAAATATGCTTCATTGTCTTTTTGCGTATATTGCCGGCTATTCTGAAAGCCGACAAATGCGAACACATAAGCGCGGCGAAATAAACGACGATAGATGCAATCGCAAAGGCGACAGCCATCCAACCGTTAAACACTATATGTGTTGCTTCGGAATAGTTAGGCGCAATTTCTATAACTTCCTTAACGATAAAGAAGATATAGACAAACGGAACAAGAGCAAGAGCAGCGCTTATAACCGACAGCGCCCAAGAAGAGTAGGTCAGATATTTATGCTTCCCCGCAAATTGCATAAGTTCTGTAAGATTGCCTTTTTTCTTTTTCATAAAGCATTACCTCCCGTTAAAATTATGTATATCATAAAAACCTCCTATAAAATTTTAACTATGGTTAAGTTTTTGAATAATTTTTTTACGGCAAATACTTGCCGTAAGGGTGTTATAATCGACTAACTCATATCTGTCAAAAGGAAAATTCTATTTATAAATTATTTGGTTGAACGCTGCCAATCGGAAGGTAAGCCTAAAAGTCTATCCCAACCGGCGTTAAAAAAGTCTTGCACTTGTTTTATATAACCTTTGGCTTCTTCTCTCGGTAAGTCATGAGCAACCACCTCGAAAACTCCGTTAAACATAGCGCTTGATAGCATATGGCTTAAATCTGCGCGAACTTCGTTAATTTTTATGCCCGCGTTATTCAGCGTATTTATGAACCGTACAGTATTCGCCGTTTCGATATCTATCATTTTGTCAACGTAATATTCATATCCGCTGCCGGAACTTTTACAAACAATTAATTTGAAAGCGTCGAAATTATCATAAATTATATCGACCATTTCATCAACTTTTGCTTCTACATAAGAGTGCATTTCTCTGTATTGCCGAGCGGGCGACAAATCTGCAAAATCATCTTCCGAGTTGGAAAAGTAATTAAAAAGTTTATTTGCCGCTTCTTCAACCAATTCTCTGAACAATTCACTTTTATCGGCAAATCTACCGTAAACCATACCGGTGGTGTAACCGGCGCGCTCGGCGATAGTTCGCATTGACGCGCCCTCGAAACCTTTTTCCAAAAATTCTTCTCTTGCGCATTCCAATATTTTATCTATGGCAAACTCATTTTTCTTACGCATAGCAACGCTCCATATTTAATAACATGGTTATTATAACACTGTTATTTTATATTGTCAAAGATTTTGTTATAAAAAACAAAATTCAGTAAATTTTTTTATCGTATGAAAGTGTAACGTTGAAAATTTATGTTATTTATTCCATATAGGAACTGACTGCAACTGTCAGAGTTTTTTATGTCAATCCACTTTTAATGCATATAAAAACCGCCCCGCGCATATGCGCGGGGCGGCATATTAATTTCAATTGATATCGGTTTTCTTGCAACTGTGCGCCTCAGCATATGCGGTCAAAGCGAAACTTGCAATCACGCCCGCAAGGCACAAAATCGCGCCAATCGCTATTTGTACTCCGTCAATGGGGGCGGTGGTAAATTCCTCGGTTAAAAATATTGCGGGTATAGACCCGAACACAAACCCGAGTATCGCCCATCCCGTGCCGCGCGGAAACTTCTTCATCAAAAACTTCATCAACTTCGCAATCGTAAAAAAGCCCACAATAAGCCCTACGGCAAACAGTGCAAGCACCAAAAGGGAGTGCCCAAAGCTCGTCAACAGTGCGGAAACGGTGTCCAACACGGGTTGATAATACCCGAAAATCAAAAGCAGCAACGACCCGCTCACGCCGGGCACAACCAACGCGCAAGAAGCAACCGCGCCAATCAAAATCAGCACAAAATACCCCCAAACGGGCATATCCGCGCCCAAATTCGCTTGCCCCAACGCCGGTATAAAGCAAATTCCGACAACAAACGCAAACGGCAGCACAACGGCGATAATATCCGTCCATTTAAAGCCTTTTTTGTAAGTATCCTTAAAAAGTTTTGGGCAAGAGCCGACCATCAGCCCCGCAAACAACAATATTGTGGGCATCGGCGCGTATTCAATCGCGTACTTTAATGGGAAAAACATCGCCGCAATTCCCACCAATGCCCCCAAAACTATGGGTAAAAGATAGAAAAAGCTTTTCTTAAAGTCTTTCCTTAAATCGCTAATTGCGCCAATCAGCTTGTCGTAAACGTTAAAAAGAACGGCAATCGTTCCCCCGCTTACGCCGGGAATAATCATAGCTATTCCGATTCCCGCGCCCAAGCCCGCGTTTTTGAAAAATTCTTTAACTTTCATAGATATATCTTACTCAAACTTTACGCCGAATATTATTTAAGATTTTTAATCGCAAAAACAAATGCCGCAACTCCAATCGCCGCAAAAACTACTCCGAAGCCAAGCGGAATAAATACCGTCCCGTGTTGAATAAATGTCTCTTTTGGGTTGTTCGGGTCGTATTTTACGGTAAAAGTCTGTCCCTCGTAACGGCTCGCATTCGCCGATTTTATGCTTGAACTCTTCTTTTCGTATCTCACGCCGTCAACGTAGTATTCGTATGTTTCTTGCGCCAACAATTCGTTTTCGCCCGCCCACACGTCAACGTGTATTACGGTCGCCGTGGTTGAAACCTTATCTGCATTGTCGGAAACAGTCGCAATAAAAAGATACGTCAGTCCGCACCCGACCAAAAAGAATACGACCGACGCTTAAAAATAATTATACCCGACTTAATCGGTCGGGTCAACTAAATATAATCGTTTACGTCTATCCCCGCAAGCGCAATTCTCTCGTCGCACTCACGGTAATACTTTTTATACAGTCTGTAAATTCCCTTTGCATAATTTGGAACAAAGGGGAAAGGAATGTTTTCGTCCCGCGCAAGCTCGTCTACGCGGTAGCTGCCGTTAACTTTCCACAGTCCGAACACGCCCACGCTTATCGCGTCGGCGGGGCAGCCGAACGAACACCCCATACAAAGCACGCACTCGTGCCCGAATTTAAACTTTCCGTCCGCATAAGTGATGTTATTCTGCGGGCATATGTTTACGCAACGGTTGCAGTTTATGCACTTATCGGCGTGAACTTTAAATGCCGGTCCGTGCAAATGTGCGAATTTCTGCTCCAAAAACCTAACGGGCGCAACCCACATCGATAAAAGCGGACTGCGTTTCACTTTTTCGCGCTTTCCGTCCAACAGCTCGCGGCAGTGCATATCAACTATGGCGTGTGCGTAAATCCACATTTGTTTCGCCATTTCGTCCTTATGGCGGTAAATCATATTATACGGCATAACAATGTGCCGCTCCGCAACAACGTCGTAGCCCTTTTTCGTCAAAATTTTAAGGCACTTTTGCGACGAGCAGTCGTTCAAATGCAGCCCCTCGCCCGAAGTTTTAAAAAAGAAAGTCCGTTTGTTTTCAACATTCGGCAAAGCTTTGCACAGCTCTATTGCCGGCTCGGGTGCGGAAAACCCGTGTATGGGATATCCTATTCCCACCAAATCGTAACCGTCGGGGGAGGGTATTTCGCCGTTTTTTTTGGAAACGCGGTAGATATCTACCGCCACGGACGCTCCCTTATCGGGCGCGTCCGTGGCGTCGTTTGCGTTTTCCAAATATTTTTTATATAGGGAGGCAACCTTTAAAGTATTGCCCGTTCCCGAAAATACATATAAAATCGCTCTCATTTTTTAATAAAATCTTCTTCGTGGTCGGAAAGCGGATAAATATTATCCGTTTCATTCTCCTCGTGTGAATCGAAATATACTTGCCCGTAGAACGGTATATCTGCAATTTCGCCGTAGCGCCAAGGCTTCGGCTCACAGCAATGGCACCAATACCCGCCCTTTAAAACGGTGTACGGGGTCATGGCAAATTTGTGCCCGTCACGGCACTCCCATAAAACTTTATCGTGAGGGTTTCCGTTATACTCGGTCGAAAGGCACTTTCCGCCGCGGAACTCGGCAGCGTCTTGCAAATCTTTCAACGTCCAACGTCTTTCTGACTTGCTGTCGTCATAGCCGTGTTGTAAAAGCAACGGTTTTGCGTTTTTAATATTTTTAAGCGCATCGTAATCTACGCTTGTGCCGTCTTCGAGCTTTCCCTCGCATAATAGGGGGAATTCCTCCCATTTCGCGGGTAAACTTTTGTACTTTTCGCGCCCGCCGAAGAAAGCGCGCACGCGCCCTTCCTTGCCGTGTCTAAGCCAATACATTGGCGCGTTCGTATTCTTAAACAGCCGCTTTATCGCAAACGTCGAAATAAGGGAAGAGGGCACAATCTTCGCAAGTTTAAAATAGCTGTACTTTTTGCCCATTCTCTGCCAAAATATTTCATTCGTTTCCGTGCGGTAGTTTAAAATCTTTTCCAAGTCGTCGCTGTCATAGAACCAACCGCCGTGGAAATTCCTCGTAATATTCCAATTAGGCTTAAAAATTTTCTTTGCGCTTTTTCCCGTCATTTGGAAGCATCTTTCAATGGTTTCAAAGCCCGTCGTGCGGCACTCGCTGCCGCCGCCTATATTGTATATCTTGTTCCAAAATCCGTCAAGCTCTCCGGCGGTATCCTTTTCAACAATTTTTTTGCACAGTATGCCGCTGTCAACGTCTGTCACCCATTCAAGCGCGCCGTTCCATACCGTATGGAACATAAGTCCGTCCTTCATATTGTTTTTCAACATATATTTATGAAGAACCGCTGTTTGGCGCAAAGATATAAAACGCGTCAAGCCGCTCTCTAAAACATACTTTTCCGCTTTTATTTTATGCATCGAGTAAACGTCATAGTCGCTTGAAATCACGGGGTCGCCCACGCGTATCCAAAGGTGGGGGTAGGCGCGGTGCCCGTACATCGCCACCGTCGCTATATGAATATAAGCAATCTCGCTTTCTCTGCCGCTTGAAAGTATTGCGTCAACTATGTTTTTTGTGCCTATATAGTTGCTTTTGTAAGTGCCCATAGGGTCGTGGTCGGACTTGGGCGGAATAAGAGAGGCGCAGTTAATAACATAGTCCGCGCCGTCTATAAGGTGCGCGCAATCGTCATAACGCGCAATATTTCCCTTAAATGCGTAAACTCGGTCGCCGTACTTCTTTATTATTTTTTTTACAAAGGAGGGTATGGTTTTTTCTTCCTCGAATAAAATGCACCTTACTTTAAAGTTCTTATCCGACTGCAAAAGGCTTAAAAGCACTTCGCCGCCCATTGCGCCGGAAGTTCCCGTCAAAGCAATAACTTTACTCATTTTGTTCACCCGTATATATTTTTTCCGTGGTTCAAATTTTATTAATTCGGTAAGGTTTACAATTCCTCGTCAAAGTGGTCTTTATAGCCTTCGCCGTAAATTTCCTTTGCCGATGAAACTATCATAAAAGCGTGGGGGTCTATCTGTTTTACAATATCCCTAATTCTCGGGTACAAATAGTTTTTCGCCGCACACATAATAATTCTTCTGCTTTCGCCCGTAAACGCGCCTTCGCCTTCAACGTAGGTCGCACCTATGTCAAGCTCTTTCAAAATTTTCTCGCATATAAGTACTGAATACTCTTGCGTCGTAATAACGTACAAAAGCTTTGCCGAATTTCCGCCGTATATAACGAAGTCGAAAAGCACTGTAAACACCGCTATCGCAATAAGGGTGTAGCAAGCAAGCTCGAACTCGCCGAAAACCGCAAACGCAATTCCCATAATCACAACGTCAATCGCCATCGATATAACGCCCGTCTTTATATAGCGGAATTTCTTCCTTAGAATCTTAACGATAATATCCGTGCCGCCGGTGGAGGAGTCCAATCTGAAAATAAGCCCCAAACCTACGCCGAACAGCGCTCCGCCCAGCAATGAGGGTATCAACAAACCGTTCGTATCGAAAATGTGCACGTCCGTAAAAACGAAGTTCCACAACTCTATAAGCAGTGACGAAACCACCGTTGCAAACAAGGTTGAAATCGTAAACTTCTTTCCGAAAAATATCGCGCCCAAAACAAACAGCGGCAAGTTGATTACTATTATCAAAATGCCCGTAATGTTCATTTCTATCGGCAATAAATAATTTATGATAATAGCTATGCCCGTAATGCCGCCGGGCGCGATATTGTACGGGTCAAGAAAAACCGCAACGCCGAACGAGTATATCACGCACCCAAGCGTTATTATGGCGTAGTCCCTTAAAATTTTCAAAACGGCTTTTTTCGTTATTTTGCCGTCGCCGTTTTGCTTGGCGTTTTTCAAGTTTAAGCCTCCGAAATTATCATTTAAATTATACGCAAAAATAATAAAATAGTCAATAGACTTTATCATAAAAATGTAAATTTACGCTTAAAAATTTTTTGATTGCCCCGCACATATGGCAGTTTTATTTTTTTGCCGTACAAGCCAAAAACCGCCTCAAAACCCGATTGCACCCCATATATATTGTACTTTTGCGGTGTTTTAAAGCTTATTTTTTGCCAAAAATTGCGTTAACCCGCATATATGCTTGTTTTTGCGTTGCTTTTTAAAATTTTTTCCATTTTTAAAATATTGCAGCATTTTTGCTTGCAACTAAGTAATTTTACGACTTTTGCGCCCCAAGAAACAACCCCCCACGCAATCCGCGTAGGGGGGTTATGGTGCTGCTGACAGGGGTTGAACCTGCACGGTTGCCCACGGGATTCTAAGTCCCGCGCGTCTGCCAATTCCGCCACAGCAGCAAAAATATTAAATTAAAGATATGGCTGTGGGCAAGCGCCTCCATATACCATAACACTAAGTCCCGCGCGTCGGCAACTATGTAAAAGCAGCAAAATATACTTAGGAAATACAGACCACAGATTAAGTGATATTTTAATGAAACTTTTTTCAAAAGTCAAGTTATACTTTACAAAACAAAAAATAAATGTTTTAATTAAAAAAATATTTCGGGGTGCTTTCTATGGGCTTTCTTAATTTAAAAGGCGTCGGCAAGGAATACAAGACGGGCACGGTAAGCGTTACCGCTTTATCTGACGTTTCGTTCGAACTTGAAGACGGCGAATTTGTTGTAATTCTCGGTAGCTCGGGCGCGGGTAAAACAACTCTTTTAAACCTATTGGGCGGTATGGATAACGCCACCTCGGGTGAGATTATCCTCGACGGCAAAAACGTAACCGCTCTCGATAAGCGCGGCATGACGCAATTTAGGCGCAACGACGTTGGTTTTGTATTTCAATTCTATAATCTAATGCCAAACCTTACCGCCCTTGAAAACGTAGAAATTGCGGTTGAAATCTGCAAGGACCACCTCGACCCCGAATCCGTTTTAAATGAAGTAGGGCTCGGAGAGCGGCTTTCCAACTTCCCCGCACAGCTTTCGGGCGGAGAGCAGCAGCGCGTTTCTATCGCGCGCGCAATCGCAAAAAACCCCAAGCTGCTCCTTTGTGACGAGCCTACCGGCGCGCTCGATTATAACACGGGTAAAAAGATTTTGAAGCTTCTCCACGACGTCTGCAAAGACAAAAAGCGGCTTGTCATCGTCGTAACGCACAACTCCGCGCTCAAGGATATGGCGGATAAAGTCGTGTACATCAAAAGCGGCAAAATCGAAAACATAGTCGTCAACCCCAATCCCCGTCCTATAGAGGAGATAGAGTGGTAATGAAAACCTACTTAAAGACCTTGGCGCGAATGTTCAAAAAACACATAACGCGTTTTATCTCCATAATTTTTATAGTCATTGTGTCGGTCGGGTTTATCTCGGGTATAGGCAGCTCCACAGACAAAATCCGCTATTCTATGGTTGACTATTACAAGGCGCAAAACGTCGGCGACTTAACTTTGCGCAAGACCTCGTCAAGTGAGTTTGACAGCGATAAAATATCGAACTTAAAAGACCTTTACGGCGAAGCTAACGTAAGCGTCGGCGCGCAAGTGGACGCAAATATTGAAATCGACGGTGAAGAGCAAACCGTGCGCTTGGTATTTCTCGAAGATTATTTTGACGGTAATTGGCGCGTCAATAAGCCCGATATTTTAGAGGGGGAAATGCCCCGAAACGAGTCGGAAGCGCTTTGTGAAAAATCCGACAACAAAATTCGCGGAATTCCGATTGGTGCCCGCATATCATTGAGTTTTGGCAATATTTTAAAACAACTTGCGCTGAAAGCAGATGTAAATGCGGACGTCGGTATGTTCGAAATGATTGAAAAATTCCCCGATTCTACCGTGACCGTAACTGTAACGGGAGTAGCCCAAAGCCCGTTGACTTTCGCCAACGACGGCGAGCCGAGCGATTACAACGACGAGAATATGGAAGTCCCCGACACTATTGACGCGGTAAATTCTCTCGACACGCTCGACAATGTTTTGTACTTGTCTTTGTCTGCGGTTCCCAAGCTTTTCGGCAACACACTCTTGCCAGCAAACGCAGTTTACATCGCGCTCCCCGATAGGAACGCCTTCGACGCTTTCGGTAAGAACTATCAAGCTTATGTGGACGCTCAAAAGGAATTGGTTTTGTCAACCTTGTCTTTGACGTCCGACGATGCAAAGATTATAACGCTTTACGACAACTACAGCTTTGTTTCGCTTGATTCCTACGCCGATAAGGTTATGGGTATAGGGCTTGTCTTAATGGTAGCGTTCATATTCGTAACCGCGCTCGTGGCGCAGTCCACAATGACGCGCTTAATGGAGGAAGAACGGTCGCAAATCGCGTGTTTAAGGACGCTCGGCTATTCTGCCTTTAAAATCGTGTTCAAGTACGTCCTTTTTGCTATGATAGCCGCGGGACTAGGCGGAGTAGCGTCTTATTTTGTCGGGCTTGGGCTTGCTCATCTGATATATTTCGTATTTAATTACAGCTTCACTATGCCGCCCGTGTCCTCCACGGTAGCTTTGCCGTTCTATCTCATCGTATTCTTCGTAATCGTGGCTATAACGCTTTTATCCACGCTTTTTGTTGGCTTAAAGCTCACCAACGAAACTCCCGCAAACTTGCTTCGTCCCAAGCCTCCCAAGGTCGGCAAAAAGGTCTTTTTGGAAAGAATCCCCTTTATTTGGAACAAACTTTCCTTCAAATACAAATCTACTACACGCAACGTTTTAAGGTATTTCGGTCGCTTCATAATGACGGTTGTGTCCGTTGCCGTGTCAACCGCGCTCGTTTTGGCGGGGCTTGCCCTTTTGGATGTGTGTCTATTCGGCGGAATCGATTCTCCGTCGGTTATGGCAATAGCCGTCGTAGTTATAATTTTTGCGGGGCTTTTAACGGCAGCGGTTATCTATACTTTGACAAATATCAACGTCAGCGAAAGGAATAGGGAGCTTGCCACCTTAAAAGTCCTTGGCTATCAGGATAAGGAAGTTGCGGGGTACATCTACCGTGAAGTCTATATCGACGCCGCCGTCGGGATAATTTTCGGTTACCCCTTGTCAACGCTTATTATGTGGCTTGTATTCGGCGTTATGGGCGTCGGAACTATCGGCGGAGTAAGTTGGTTTTGGTGGCTCGTCGCGCCCGCAATCGTCTTGGTGTTCGCGTTCGTCGTTACCTTGATGTTAAAGCGTAAAATCGTCAAAATAGATATGAACGAAAGCTTGAAAGCCATTGAGTAAGCAGTCGAAAAATGTCGTTATTTGCGGCATATATGGGCACTAATGCATATTTTCGGTACATTTTACTCTATAAAAAATTGCGGTAAAAATTTCCTTTAAAACGATTGACTTAACGCAATAGGTTTGGTATACTGAAAAAGCTGTTTCGGCAAATAACGCATAGGCAAGGGTAGGTGAAAGATATGTCAACTATTAAAGTAGGCGAGAACGAGTCTGTTGAAAGCGCGCTTCGTCGTTTCAAAAGAAAGTGTTCGCGTGACGGTATAATCGGCGACCTTCGCAAGAAGGAGTTTTACGAATCACCTTCCGTGAAGCGCAGAAAGAAAGCGGAAGCCGCAAGAAAGAGAAACAAAAATTAATTTTAAAGTCTGTCGGACGCAAGTCCGGCGGACTTTTTTCATTACGGAAAATGTCGAGTAAAGGAGGATTTTGCAATTTATGGACGACTTAAAGCATATGGCACGCGCAGCTAAAAGCAGACTGAAAAGCAATTATTGGGCAGACTGCAAGGAAAACATCGAGAAAAACGCCAACGAAGCAAAAATCAAGGGGCTAAGCGAAATTAAGGCCAAATCCTCATTTAAAAACCGCGTAAAAAGCGAAATCAAGGGCGAAAAGCAAGACGAATTTTATCAAAAAGTGAAAGAATTGCTTGACGCCGAGGGCGAGGTCTCCGACGCGCTCGGCAGACTTACCGACAAAGAATACTACACTTCGCTCAGCTACGAAGAAAAGCAACGGTACAATTTAGAGCTGTCCTCTAAATATTTAAACGCCTTGCGCCGTTACAGAAAAGAGAAGGAAGACGGCATTATTTAATTGAATTTTACGATAACTTATGATATAATAAATTCTATGGACGAACTCTTGAAATACCTTAACGAAGAACAGATAAAACCCGTATGCGACACCGAGGGCGCAGTCCTTGTTTTGGCGGGTGCGGGCAGCGGTAAAACACGCGTTTTAACTTCGCGCATAGCCTACATACTAAGAGAGGGGAAGGCAACCCTCTCTGAAATTCTTGCAATCACTTTTACCAATAAAGCCGCGGGCGAGATGAAAGAGCGGTTAAACCGTGTGCTCGGCGACGGCGTCGGCGACAGTAAGTGGATTTGCACAATTCACTCTATGTGCGTAAAAATATTGCGTCAGTTTGCCGAAAAGGCGGGGCTTAAACCCAACTTTTCCATTTACAGTGAAACCGAGCGGTCAAACGTCATCAAAAAGACCTTTCAAGAACTCGATTTCGACGACGAAAAGCTGCTTAAAAATGCAAAATTCCACATTGGCAACGCAAAAATGCTTGGGCTTGACCCCGATTTGTACGGCAAAAAATACGCCCACGAGCGCGGTATGGACGATATCGTCGTAATATATGAAAAGTACGATAAGCACTTAAAAGAGAACAATGCGCTCGATTTCGACGACCTTTTGTTGGAAACTTTACGCCTTTTAAAGCGAGACGAAGAAACGCGCGAGTACCTTTCGGACAAGTTCAAATACGTTTTGGTTGACGAGTTTCAAGATACAAACACCGTTCAATACCAAATTATAAAGCTCCTTTCGTCTAAGCACGGCAACTTGTTCGCCGTCGGCGACGACGACCAATCTATTTACGGTTGGCGCGGCGCGGAAATAGAAAACATTTTAAAGTTCGATAAGGACTTTCCCAACGCTAAAATTTACAAATTAGAGCGTAACTACCGTTCAACGAAATCTATTTTGAAGCTTGCCAACTGCATAATCAAAAACAACCTTAAACGCCGCGGAAAAGAGCTGTGGACGGAGGCGGGCGACGGCGATAAGCCCGTTTATTATCAAGCCGACGAGGAGGCGGGTGAAGCGCTTTATACCGCACGCGCCATAAGCGATGCCGTCGCACGCGGCAAAAAATACTCCGATTTCGCCGTTTTAATGCGCATAAACGCATTGACGCGCTCGTACGAGCAAGAATTTACCAAGTACGGCATACCGTACAAAGTTTTCGGCGGTTTCAGATTCTTCGAGCGTAAGGAAATTAAAGATATCCTTGCATATTTAAGGATAATTTCCAACCCTTACGACAGCGAGGCTGTTGAAAGGATTATCAACGTGCCCAAGCGCGGAATAGGCGGCAGAACCGTCCAAATTATGTACGATTACGCGCAAGATACGGGTTTAACGCTGTACGACGCGGCTGTTGACTGTGAAGAATTGCCACTGCCGCGCGGCGCCAAGGATAAAATAAAGGACTTTGCAAGCCTTATAAAAGGATTTATAATTTCGGCGGTTGATACGCCCGTCGCGCAGCTTGTGCGGGACGTGCTCAATAAAACCGATATCCGCTCCGCTTATGACGACGGCACCGACGACGGCGACGGCAAGCTTGCCAACATCGACGAATTTATTGCCTCCGTGGACGATTTTACCCGCCTTAACCCTAACGCAACGCTTGACGAGTATTTAAACCAAGTCACACTCTCGTCCGACCTTGACCAAATGGACGACGGCGACTATGTATCTTTGGCGACGATTCACGCAGTGAAAGGGCTTGAATTTCCCGTTGTTTTCATTTGCGGGCTCGAAGACGGAATTATGCCCTCGTCCCGTCTGTCGGAGGACGGCAGAAGCGAAGAGGAAGAACGTCGGCTTATGTACGTTGCGATAACGCGCGCCAAGGAGAGGTTGTATTTAACCCGCTCGAAGTCGCGCTATCTGTACGGTCGCCGCGATTTAACGCGCCCCTCGCGCTTTATTGCGGAGCTTGCCTCCGAGCTTGGCGCGTCCGCTTACGAAAGACCCAACTACGGCTATGCCGGCGGTTTAAAAAGGTTTGGCGCCTCGTATGGCGACAGTCCCGATCGCTCGGCTGGTAAAGCGCTTTATTCCGCTTATGACGAGTTCGAAAGCGGCACGTCGCAAACCGGAAGCTTTAAAGGCTTTTTCGGCGGCGTAAAAACGGACGCGGCGAACGGCGGCACGGCAGCAAACGGTGCGGGCAAGTACTCCGTCGGAATGAAAGTTCGTCACCCCAAATTCGGCGTGGGTACGGTTGTCGCTTTAAAGAACGACGGCAAAATCATAAACGTAGCGTTTAACGGTCAAGGCATAAAGGAGCTTTCCGCTTCGCTTGCGCCGCTGACCATTCTGTAAGAATACAAGAAACGCGTTATTTTAAGCATATATTGGGGGCAATCCGAAAAATGAACAGAGTAAGAGAGCTTATAGACCAACTTAATAAATGGGCTTACGAGTATTACGTTCTCGATAATCCGTCCGTTTCCGATAGGGAATACGACAAGCTTTACGACGAGCTTAAAGCAATTGAAGAGGAAACGGGCAAGGTGGAGTTCGACAGCCCTACGAAGCGCGTGGGCGGCGACCCTATAAAGGGTTTTGAAAAACACGCGCACATTTCGCGGCTGTACAGCCTTGATAAATCGGTAACTTACGATGAATTGGACGCCTTTTTTACGCGCATAAAAAAGGTTGCCGACAGCCCCGAATACACCGTTGAATACAAGTTTGACGGGCTAACGATGTGTTTAACTTACGACGGCGGAAAGTTTGTGCGGGCGACCACGCGCGGCAACGGGGTCGAGGGCGAGGACGTCACGGCGCAGTGCTTAACAATAAAATCGTTTCCCCTTTCTATACCGTATCAAGGCACTTTGGAGGTGCAGGGAGAGGCTGTTATCCGTTTAAGCGTTTTGGAAGAATACAACAAAACCGCCAAAGAACAGCTTAAAAATGCGCGCAATGCGGTTGCGGGCGCGATAAGAAACCTTGACCCGAAAATAACCGCAGAAAGAAAACCCGAAATTCTTTTTTACAACGTAAATTATATGAGCGAAGGAGAATTGCCCTCGCAAGTGGCGCACTTCGACTTTTTAAAGGAGCAAGGATTTAAGGTTTTTGACTTTTTGCGCGTGTGTAAAGGCGCGGACGAGGTCAAGGCGGCAATCGAAGAAATAGAAGTTGAAAGAAAGAATATAGACGTGCTTACGGACGGCGCGGTAATCAAGCTGAATTCCACGAAAGAGCGGGATATATTGGGAGCAACCGATAAATTTCCGCGCTGGGCGATGGCTTATAAGTTCGAAGCCGAAGAAAGCGTTACCACCGTAAAAGAGGTGGTTTGGCAAGTAGGCAGAACGGGCAAGTTGACCCCGCTTGCGATAGTGGAGCCGGTTGAGCTTGCAGGCGCAACCGTGCGAAAGGCTACCTTGAACAACTTCGGCGATTTAACGCGCAAGGATATTAAAATAGGCAGTAAGGTTTTGATACGCCGCTCGAACGAGGTTATCCCCGAAATTTTGGGTGCGGTTGAACATATCGAGGGCAGTTTGAACGTTGAAAAGCCCGAAAAATGCCCGTTTTGCGGCAATTTAGTTGAAGAAGTGGGGGCGAATTTGTTTTGCCCGAATAAATATTGCCCGCCGCGCGTAGTTGCCAAGGTTGAGCACTTTGCTTCGAAAGACGCAATGGATATAGAGGGTCTTTCTGAAAAGACGGCGCAGCTTATGTACGATAATTTGGGACTTAGGGAGTGCTCTGCTTTATACGGCTATACGGCGAAAGATTTGGGCTGCTTAGAGGGCTTTAAAACCAAGAAAATCAATAATATATTGGGGGCAATCGAAAAAAGCAAGGAAGTTTCCGCCGAAAGATTTATATTTGCCTTGGGAATTGACGGGGTAGGCAAAGTTGCCGCAAAGGACCTTGTAAAGGCGTTTAAAACTATTGAAAACCTTAAAAAAGCCACAAAAGAGGAGCTTATCGAGCTTGAGAACGTGGGCGAGATTACCGCGGACGCAATAGTAAAGTGGTTTGGCGACGAAGAAAACACCGCGGAAATAGACAATTTGCTTGCGGCGGGTGTAAACCCGCAAACAGCGCAAAAAAGCGTTATTTCAAGCATATTCGCGGGGCAATTCGTAGTACTTACGGGAACTTTGCAAGAATTTAAGAGAAGCGAAGCGCAAAAAATTATCGAAGAAAACGGCGGTGAGTGTCAAAGCTCGGTTACCGCAAAAACTACGTTGGTTATTGCGGGTGACTCTGCGGGCAGCAAGCTTGACAAGGCGAAAAAACTCGGGATAAAAATTATTGACGAAGCCGCATTTAAAGCAATGATTAGATAGTTTTGTGAAAACTCCGTGAAGAATTTCACACAGTTTTCACTGAAAAACAGCATATTTTGGTGCGATTTTTGAGTAATTTCGGCTGATTTTCGGCACTTTTTTAAAAACAGAATGAAACAAAAAAGCGGGGGCGCGAATTTCGCGCCCCCGCTTTTTGTTTATGACGATTAAGGTATTGAATTAATATTTTGTAATACTGCCGTATTTTCCAACTTGTCCGTCAGCGCAGTAGATTTTGAATTCGCCACTGTCGAAGTTCCAATAATAATTTTTTTCTATTGCTTCCCATTCATCGGTTGTGCCTTTAAAGTTTATGCTTGTAAGTGAAGTACAATTTTTGAATACTCTACCACCGATATGAGTAACGCTGTTGGGAATAGTAATGCTTGTGAGTGAAGAACAACCGTAGAACGCAGAGCCAACGATATGAGTAACGCTGTCGGGAATAGTAATGCTTGTGAGTGAAGAACAACCGTAGAACACTCCCTCATTGATATAAGTAACGCTATTTGAAATGGTTATGCTTGTAAGTGAAATACAATCCGAGAACGCATAATAACCGATAGAAGTAACGCTGTTGGGAATAATAATGCTTTCAAGAGAAGAACAATCATCGAATGCAGAATCACCAATATAAATAACGCTACTTGGAATGGTTATGCTTGTAAGCGAAGTGCAATATGCGAACGCGGCATTTGCAATGCCTTTTGTGCCGTTACGAAAAGTGACTGCGGTTAAGCTTGTATCGCAATCTACAACCCAATTATTAACGTATTGCACTCCGTTTTCAGATTGAATAAGTTTTGTACAACCGTCAAATGCAGACCCAACGATATGAGTAACGCTGTCGGGAATAATAATGCTTTCAAGAGAAGTACAATTTGCGAACGTCAATCTATTAATAGAAGTAACGCTGTCGGGAATAGTAATGCTTGTGAGTGAAGAACAACCGTGGAACGCATACTCACCGATAGAAGTAACGCTATTCGGAATGGTTATGCTTGTAAGAGAAGTGCAACACCAGAACGCAGAGTCTCCAATTTCTGTAACGCTGTTGGGAATGGTTATGTTTGTAAGCGAAGAGCAACAGCCGAACGCATAATCACCGATATGAGTAACGCTGTCGGGAATAATACTGTTTTTACAACCGACAATAAGTTGCTTTCCGTCTTTACTTAAAAGACAGTTGTTTACGCTTTTGAAATTAGGGTTGTTTTCGTCAACAATGATGATTTCAAGAGAAGATATATCAAATACGTTAGTAAAAAGATAAGATATATCAGATACGTTAGCAAAATTAAAGACTTTACAACCTAAGGTAAGATTTTTAAGTGAAGAACAACCGTAGAACGCATAATAACCGATAGAAGTAACACTGTTGGGAATGGTTATGCTTGCAAGTGAAGAACAATCATCGAACGCAGACTCACCGATATGAGTAACGCTGTCGGGGATGGTCACGCTTGTAAGCGAAGAGCAACAGTCGAACGCATAATCACCGATAGAAGTTACGGGCAAGCCTTTAAACATCGCCGGGATATTCGCAACGGTTGCGTTTTCGTCTAAAATACCGTTTACTGTATAGGACGTGCCGTCTGCGCTTAAAGTGTATTCAAAGAAAGGATAGCCGCAAACCGAACAGTCGTTAGGGTCGGTATGTGCGGCTGTTTCAATTTCGTCGTCGCAGACCGAGCAAATTTTCCAATGGTTTTCGTCGTCAAATAAGAAAATACCGTCTGTTGTGTGCGGAAGTTTTTCTATGGATTCGGTTTCCATAAAGCCGCAGGCGCAAGTGCGTATTTTTGCGCCCGAAAATGAACAGGTTGCTTCAACGGTGGTTTTCCACTCGCCGAATTGGTGCTTGTGGTCTTTTTTGACGTACATCTCTTTTACGCCGCCGCCGACGTTGAGTGCTATGACGCCGTTGGAGATGGTTCCCGTAGCGAGTTCTTCGTTTGAGCCGAAAAATTCGACGAAGAAGATTATGTTTTCGCCGTCTATTTTATAAGTGCCCGTTTCGCCGTCGTTATCCGTCCATTTGCCGCCGCTTAATGTGAAATAGTCGTCTTCGTCATATTCGCCGTTTCTGTAACCGTAATAGGTGCCGTTGGTTTTCATTGCGATAAAAGTGGGAATAAGGCTTAAAAGAATTATGACGATTACAAGTCCCAAAGCTACGGGTACCACGATTTTTATGTGCGATTTTATCCAACCGCCGATTTTGCTTAGCTTTTGCTTGAAATTCAAGGGGCGGGGTTCGGTCTTGCCCGTGAAAGAGTGACCGCAATGGTTACAGAAGCGGGAAGAACCGCTTAATTTTGCGCCGCATTCGGGGCAAGTTTTTTCTTCTTGCCATTCGGCGCCGCAGTTGGGGCAGAAGTTGCCTTCAAATTCTTGCCCGCAGTTAGGACATTTGTGCATAGAGTTTCTCCTTGGGAATATTTACGGGCAAAAAAATAAGGGCAACCGTTAAGGTTGCCCGCATAACGTACCCTAACAGTCGCCAAACAATTATTCTTATTGCAAACGGAAGTAATCCCATTATAACACAGAATATAGGATACAAATATGCCTATACATTTTGTGTTATGATGAGATTTTTATGTAATGCCGAAAAAAGGGTATAAAAATACCCCGTCTGCAATTTAATTGTTTGGCATAGAAAATATACCATATTTCGCGCGGGGTTGTCAAGGGGGAAAGCGGGGCGATTATATAATTGTAAAGCAATTTTTTTTGATTTGTACTTTACAATGGGCACAAAATATGGTATAATTTTACAGTTAATTGACACTATAAAAGGTATTGTATGGCGAATAAGACTTATAATGCGGACGATTTGAAAATATTAGAGGGCTTGGAAGCCGTGCGCGTGCGCCCCGGTATGTATATCGGGTCAACGGGCATAAAGGGACTTCATCACATTCTTTGGGAGATTGTGGACAACTCTATCGACGAGGCAGCGAACGGGTATGCGGACGAAATTACCGTAATACTTCATAAGGACGGCTCTGCCTCGGTGCGCGACAACGGCAGAGGTATGCCGACGGACGTAAACAGTAAAGTTAAGATGAGCGGCGTAGAAATTATATTTACAAAGCTGCATGCGGGCGGCAAGTTCGATTCGGGCAACTATGCGTTTTCGGGCGGGTTGCACGGCGTGGGCGCGTCGGTTACGAACGCGCTTTCGGAGTGGCTGCACGTTGAAGTTTACCGCGGCAATAAGTTCGTTATGGACTTTAAATCGACGTACGATAAGGAAACGAAAAAGTGGCATTGCGGCGCGCCCGTTTCACCCTTGAAAAACACGGGCGAAAAGACTAAGGAAAAGGGCACGTTTGTACGGTTTAAACCCGACAAGGAAGTTTTTGAAACGGTTGAGTGGAACTACGACACGGTTGCAACGCGTCTTAAAGAGCTTGCGTTTTTGAATAAGGGCGTGCAGATTAATTTTAAAGACGAGCGCGAGCTGTACGCATATGAAGAGGGCGAGGACGACGAGGGCAACGTTACGAACATTAAGGTTAAGTTGCCCGAACGCGAACCCGTAACGTTTAAATACGACGGCGGGCTTGTGGACTTCGTAAAGCATATGAACGAGGACAAGACCGCGCTTTATAACGAGCCGCTTTATTACAGCGCGATTAAAGACATTCATGTGAAGGGCGCGCCCGCGGGGAAGATAAAAATAGAGTTTGCTTTGGCGCACACAAAGGACGATACCGAAAGTCTTTTCTCGTTTGTGAACAATATTTCCACGGTCGAGGGCGGCTATCACGAAACGGGCTTCCACAACGGACTTTTGAAAGCCGTGAACGATTATGCGCGCAACAACGGAGTTTTGAAAGCTAAGGACAGCCCTTTCGTTGCCGACGATATTAAAGAAGGCTTGACGGCGGTTTTGACCGTGAAGATGCAGAACGTGGAGTTCGAGGGGCAGACAAAAACGAAGCTTGGCAACCCCGAAGTAAAACTGCCCGTTGAGCAGACCGTTTTAGAGGGGTTGCAGAAATTGACGGAAGTGCGCGGCAACAAAGCCGTGTTCGATAAAATCGCACAAAAAGCGAAGTTTGCGGCGGACGACAGAATTAAGCACCGCGCCGAGCGCGACGTTGCGAAAGCCGCGTCCGAGAACGACGGGCTGAACCTTGTGGGCAAGCTTGCCTCTTGCTCGGGAAGAAACCCCGATTTGAACGAACTGTTCATAGTAGAGGGCGACAGCGCGGGAGGCACGGCTAAGCAAGCGCGGGTAAGACAGTACCAGTCTATTTTGCCCCTTCGCGGCAAGCCGTTGAACGTACAGAAAAAGACGGCGTTGCAAGCGCTGCAAAACGAGGAAATAAAGACGTTGATTTCCGCTATCGGGGCGGGGTTTAACCGCTCTTTCGACGTGGAAAAGACGAAATACAAAAAGGTTATTATACTTTCCGATGCAGACCAAGACGGTATGCACATTCGCTGTATACTGCTTACTTTCTTTTTCAAGTATATGCGCGATTTGATTAACGCGGGCTACGTCTATATAGGTATGCCGCCCCTTTATAAGGTGTATAAGGGGGATAACGTGGAATACGCTTACGACGACGCCGAGCTTGACGAAAAAATTAAAAAAGTGGGCAAGGGGTATAAGCTTCAACGCTATAAAGGACTTGGCGAAATGTCAGCCGACCAGCTTTGGGATACTACGATGAACCCCGATACGCGCAACCTTATTCAAGTTACGATTGAAAACGCCGCCCAAGCTGCAGACGTTATAGATATGCTGATGGGCGATAAGGTTGACGGCAGAAAAGAGTTCCTTGCAAAGAACGCGAACTTTAACAAGGTTGACGGGTTTATAGAAAAAGTAAACTTCAAAAACGAAACCAATGCGGAGGTTGACTGATGGCTAAAAAAGATTTTCAGACTTCTATTCCGCAAGGCAACGTGTATGTGCAAAGTATAGAAGAGGTTATGCCCGGCTCGATGCTGCCGTACGCAGAGTTCGTCATTTTGGACAGAGCTTTGCCGCGCGTAGAGGACGGCTTAAAACCCGTGCAAAGACGTATTTTGTATACAATGTACGAGATGGGTTTAACCCCCGACAAGCCGCATAAAAAATCGGCGCGTATCGTCGGCGACTGTATGGGTAAATATCACCCGCACGGCGACAGCTCGGTTTACGACGCGATGGTTAGAATGGCGCAACCCTTTAATATGCGGTTGACCCTTGTTAACGGGCACGGAAACTTCGGCTCGGTAGACGGCGACCCCGCCGCGGCTATGAGATACACCGAGGCAAGGTTGGAGCCGCTTGCGTTGGAGCTTTTGAAGGATTTGGAAAAGGAAACAGTGCCCTTTTCATTCAACTTCGACGACAGTTTGTTGGAGCCGGATTTGTTGCCCGGGCATTATCCGAATCTTTTGGTTAACGGCGCAAACGGTATCGCCGTGGGACTTGCGACGAATATTCCCACGCATAACCTGGGGGAAGTAATCGAGGGCTGCTGCGCGTTTATCGACAAGCCGACTATGTCTTTAAACGAGATGATGAAGATTATCCCCGGACCCGACTTTTCCACGGGCGGGTACATCATTGCGAACGAACTTAAACAAGCTTATGAGACGGGCAAGGGCAAAATTACTTTGCGTGCGAAATACGCGGTTGAGCAAGGGGAGTACGGCAAGAAGCTTATTGTTATTACCGAGCTGCCATATCAGACAAACAAAGCCGACCTTTTGCGCAAAATTATGCTTCTTAAAGAGGACAAAAAGGAACTTTTGTCGGGCATAACGGAAATTGTAGACGAGAGTGACAGAACGGGTATGCGCGCCGTTATTGCCGTCAAGAAAGAGGCGGACGTAGACGCCGTTTTGAACGTGCTGTTTAAATATACCGATTTGGAGTGTACTTTCGGTATAAATATGGTTGCGATTGCGGGCGGCAAACCCAAGCAGTTGGGACTGTTGGAAATTATAAGACACTACGTTAACTATCAGCGGCAAGTGGTGGTAAGACGGTGCAAGTTCGAACTGAAAGAAGCCGAGGCGCGTTGCCATATTTTAGAAGGGCTTATTATCGGCGTGCACAACGTTGACGAGGTGGTCAGAATAATCAAGACCGCCGAAAACACGGGCGACGCGAGAAAGAAATTGATGGAGAGGTTTTCTCTGTCCGAAAAGCAAGCGCAAGCTATTCTCGATTTGCGACTTGCAAGGCTTGCAAAGTTGGAAGTGACGAAGCTCGAAGACGAGCACGCCGCGCTTTTAAAGAAAATCGCTCGGTTGAAACGTATTCTCGGCGACAAGGACGAGCAGTGGAAAATCGTCAAAGAAGAGATGCGCGAGATTAAGGCGAAGTACAAGAGCGATAGGCGCACTCAGATTTTCGACAAGGCGGAGCAGATTTCCGTGCGCCGCGCCGACGTAAAGGTGTTTATACCTAATTGGACGGTGGCGATAACGGGCGCGGACAACTTGAAGTTTATGATACGCGAGGAGTTCGATACTCACTATAAAAAGAAGTTGAACGCAACGGCGAACCTCGGGGTTGTGTACAAGCAAGCGTTACACTGCACTAATGAGGAAACGATATACTGCTTTACTAACCGCGGCAACTGCGTGAAAATCGATTTGAACGAAACCGAGCCGCTCGATTACAGGGTGGCCGGAGTGAGAATAGAAAATATTTGCGACGGCGCGGAAAAGGGCGAATACCCCGTTGCGCTGTTTGCCGTGAAAGGCAAGCCCGAGGGCGAATTGATATTCTTTACGAAACAAGGCGCGGTAAAGCGGACTTTGTTCGAGGAGTTCGAGGCGGGCAGAAAGCTTACGCAAGCCTTTAAGCTTAAAAGCGGGGACGAGCTGTTGACCGTAGAAAGGTACGATGAGGACGAGTTCTCTACCATGCTTTTCGTTACCAAAAAGGCAATGTGTTTAAGCGCGGCTAAGGACGACGTGCCCGTGCAAGGCAAGACTGCCGGCGGCGTAAAGGGAGTGGGGCTGAATACGGGCGACGAGGTTATATTTGCAACCCAACAAAACGGCGAGGGCGAAATTATTATAGTTACCACTTTGGGCGGCGTAAAGCGGGTTATTTCTTCCTTGTTCGAAACCTACAACCGCGGCGCAAAAGGCATTATGATTGCCGATATTAAGGGCAAGGGCGAGGTGCTGTTCGCCGACTATGTGACAATGCCGTATAACCTTGCGTTCTATACGGCGCAGAGGGTTATGTTCGAGGTAGATAGCGAAACGTTGCCCATTGAAAACAGAGTTTTCCGCGGAAAGCCGATAAAGGGAATTGAAAATATTGCGAAAGTTGTAGCAATGAAGTATAAATCCGAATATACGGACGGCGCGGTACAGATTAAGTTTTGATTTAAGCGTTAATAATACTTTGCGCGGGAGAAAACTATGAAAAACAATGACGAAAAAATAAAACGCAAGAAAAAAGTTAAAGAAAGGGCAAAAAAATTGGGACCCGTGAAGCTTACTGTGCTGATATTGCTTGCAATAGGCACGGTTTGCTCGTTCGTATTTTACGATTATATTTTCGGGGCGGATACGGTGTTTACCGCGGAATACGGCTCTGACTTTGTAAACGGGCTAATGGGAGCTATACCGAAAATTATAAGCTGCGTGCAGATTATAACCATTACTTGCATTATAACTACGGGTATTTTGTTTGCTATTTCGCGCATATTTACCAAGTCACGCCGCAGCATCACGGTTGCGCGGCTGTGCTGTAACCTTATAAAATGGGTGGTGGCGATAATTCTGTTAATCGTTGTTTTGGCGGTTTGGGGCGTGGACACAACCGCGCTTATAACGGGCGCGGGAGTGCTTACATTGGTTGTAGGTTTAGGTATGCAAAGCCTTATCGCTGACGTGGTTGCGGGGCTGTTTATAGTTTTTGAAAACGAGTTCAATATAGGAGATATAATAACGGTTGACGGTTTCCGCGGCGAAGTGGTGGAAATGGGTATCCGCACGACAAAGTTGAAGGCGGAAGGAAACTTCAAAATTTTCAACAACAGCGATTTAAGAAAGATTTTAAACCAAACCGCAGAGCCGTCGGTTGCCAAGGCGTATATCGATATAGAGTACAGCGCAGATTTGGGGAAAGTGGAAAAAATCATTGAACGCTGCTTGCACGAAATTAAGATTGAAGGCGCAGTGGAGGGAGTAACTTACAACGGCGTTAATTCCCTTGGCGCGTCGGGCGTACAGTTGTATTTTTCCGTCAAGTGCAACGAGGGCGATATATTCTCGGTACAGCGCGCGTTGAACGGCGAACTGAAAAATATGTTCGATAAAAACGGCATAAATATTCCGTTCAATCAAATCGTTGTGCATAATTCTTAGATTTAAAAATTTTTAAAATGCGCCCGCGGACAAGTGTCCGCGGGCGCTTATGTTTGATTTGTGATATGCGGTATTACGCAAACGTATTTAAGATACGCGGTTAAACGGGACGCTTATTCGCTGTCAAGCGACAATATTTTTACAATATCGTCAAGGCGGTTTTTTATTGCGTGTATGTCTTTTATGATATCGTTTTTCCGCTCGGCAATAAGCGCGGATTTATCTTCCCAAAATTCGCAATTAACGCGTTCGGTAAAATGACCCTTTCTAATGTGCGAATAAACTTCATCGTGAATGCAGTGCCCGCCCGACTTTGAAAGTCTGCCGTGGAATATGGTGTAGTAACAATTAAAATATTTGCAGTTTCCGCATTTGTTTTCCATATGTTTATCTCCTAAAATATATTATATACCCCAAGTTGGGGTAAGTCAACAAATTTACTGCAAAATGAAGTAAAATAATATTATGAAAATATTTTCGGAAAAATTAAAGCAATTAAGAATAGAAAACGGCTTAAATCAAACACAGTTGGGACAAGTGCTTTCTGTTGACCAAAGGACAATAAGTAATTGGGAAAACGCGATACGCGAACCTAATTATGATATGCTTTTAAAGATTTCGGATTATTTTGAAGTAAGTACTGATTTTCTTTTGGGTAAAGTTGATTAAAAGTGTGCCCGCGGACATTTGTCCGCGGGCACATTCTTATTTTTAAACATATTTATTTCTTTTCATTTTTGTCGGTTTTGGGCTTTTTGGTTTCCTTGGGCTCTTCCGCGCTTTCGGGCGCGATTATTTTGGGCATCTTCAAGCCCGCCATTCCGTATAAATCGTCAAGTGGAGGCAGTGATTTAAGCATTCCCGAAAGGAAATTCGCCGTAGCCGTTTTGCCCTCGGCGTTCTGTCCGCCGTCCCAAACGGTAACCTTGTCGATTTTGATATTCTTGATTGCCTCTACTTGTTTTGCAACAAGTTCTTCAAGCTTGTCGGCTATCATAAGGCGAACGGCTTCGTCCGCGCTGCCCGCGGCAACAACAAGCTTTTGCATACCTTCGGCTTGTTTCGACAAGGTTTGCAATAAGCCGCGCGCTTCGGCTTCCATTCTTGCATAAATTGCGTCAGCCTCACCTTTTGCGCGGCGGCGGATATTTTCAGCTTCCGCGTCGGCTTCGATTTCGATTTTTCTCTTTTCGATTTCGGACGCGACGATGACGTCGGCCTCTTTTGTAGCCTTTTCACGGGAGGCACGCGCAATTTCCGCAGCTTGTTCTGCCGCATAGCTTTCTTCTTTTGCCTTTGCGGCTTGAACGTTTTCGGCTGTTACCGCAAGCTTCATGGCCTCTGCCTCGCGTTGGCGGAGGGTCGCTTTGGACTGTGCGATGTCCGCTTTTGCCTTGTTTTCACCCTCGATTGCTTTACTTTCAGCTTCGGCAACGCTGATACGCTGTAACATTTTAGCGTTCGCTTCACCTATTGCGCCTTTCTTATCCTCTTCGGCAACCGAAATTTTTGCGTCGTTTATAGCTTTTGCGGCGGCTTCCTTACCGAGCGCAGCTATGTATCCCGATTCATCTGAAATGTCGGTCATATTGACGTTGATTAATTTGAGTCCGAGTTTTTTAAGCTCGCCCTCGACGTTCCTGGAAATCGCTTCAAGGAATTTATCGCGGTCGGTGTTAATCTCCTCGATATCCATTGTTGCGATAACCAAACGCAGCTGTCCGAAAATTACGTCCTTTGCAAGCTCGGATATCTGTTTAAGCTGTAAACCCAAAAGCCTTTCTGCGGCGTTCTGCATAATTGCGGGGTCGGTCGATACGCCGACGGTGAATACAGAGGGTACGTCTATACGGATATTTTGCTTTGACAAAGCGTTTTTAAGGTCTACCGAAATGGAAAGGGGGGTTAAGTCAAGAAAAGTGTAGGATTGGAAGAAAGGCACTACAAGCGCCGCGCCGCCGTGAATACACTTTGCGCTGCGACCCGTGCCGTCCTTGTTCTTCGAAATCTTACCGTAAATAACCATTACTTTATCGGACGGACATTTCTTGTACCGTACAAGGCACACAAGTAAAAGCATTATAAGCACAAGCCCTACGACTATGCCGCATACGATACCTATCGTTGCGCCCGTGCCCATAGCCAACAGATTTTTCATTTTTATTTTCTCCTTAAAATTTTATTTTTAAATAAGGTGGCATAGCCACTGCTTTTTTATTCGCCGTCAACGGGCGTAATATTTTCCGTTTTTTCAACTGCGCGGACAATCATACATTCGCTTTCCGTCGCTATTATTTCAACGGGGTCGTCAACGGTCAGCCTATCGCCGTCCGTCATTGCGTCAAGCTCCATAAACTTGCCTTGCGCGTTCATTGTTATTTTGCCCCGTCCCGAACGCTTTTCGGGAACGGATACATAAACGGTTGCGCGTTTGCCTATTAATTTTTCGGGCTGAAAGGTGCCGTTGGACTGCATTTTATACAAAAACCGCATAAGCAGTACAACCACCGCGAACGCCGCCGCGCCCGCAACAAGCGCGACGATTACCGAAACCCATTGAAGATTTTCGGCGATAAGCGCGCACGTCAAAAGTCCCGCCCAACTGCCTACTGCGAAGAACGCGGTCAAACTTTTTACGGTAAATATCGATACGCCCGAATCGGTGTCGATATCGATATCTCCGTCGCCGTCCAAATCCACGTCGCCGCCGTAGGAAGTAAAACACAGCATGACTATCTGTATTATCAAAAATACGGTTGAAATTACGCCGAGCCAAAAATAAATCTGCTCTAATACGCTTAGACCGCCGTACCATTCTATCATATTACGAAACCTCCTACAATATATTTATAAACCGTGCAAGCGGCTGTAAAACATAAATTCGATAAATTTTTATCGATTATTTTCGTACCGTAAATATTTTATCATATTTATATATAATAGTCAATTATGTTGAAAAAGCTTACCGTTGACAAAAAATGGGGGACGGTTGGCGATATGCGAATATGAATAGGTGCACAGTTGCATAATTGCGCGATTGACACGAACCGCGCAAAAATGTTACAATTCGGGTATGGAAAATATTTCTGAAACAGTCGCGCGGCAACGTGAGTTTTTTGCGGCCGGCGGCACTTTTGACGTGATTGAACGCAAGCGGCGGCTTAAAGCCCTTTACGCGGCGATTAAAGCCAATCTGCCCGCTTTGCACGATGGGCTTGAAAAGGATTTGGGCAAAAGCAGAACCGAAAGCTTTATGTGCGAAACGGGCTTGGTTTTAAGCGAGCTTTCGTATATGATTAAGCATATTAAAAGGTTTGCAAAGCCGCAAAGGGTTAAAACTCCGCTTGCGCAAGCGGTTTCCAAAAGCTACCGTTTGCCGTCGCCGTACGGTACCGTGCTTATAATGAACCCATGGAATTATCCCGTGCTGTTATCCTTAGACCCGTTGATTGACGCGGTTGCCGCGGGCAACACGGTTGTGTTGAAACTAAGCTCATATTCGCCGAATTCGAACGCGGCAATAAAAAAGGTGATTGAAGAGGTGTTTCCGCCAGAATACGTCGCCGTGCTTTTCGGCGGAGCCGAGGTCAACAAGGAATTGTTGGAAACGGAGTTCGACTATATTTTCTTTACGGGCAGTAAGCGGGTCGGAAAGCTTGTGTACGAGAGGGCTGCCGAGCGGCTTACGCCCGTCACCTTGGAGTTGGGCGGCAAGAGCCCGTGCATTGTGGACGAAACTGCCGATATTCCGCTTGCGGCAAAGCGCATTGTGTGGGGGAAGTTTTTGAACCTTGGGCAGACTTGCGTTGCGCCCGATTATATTTATTGTGCGGAGGCGGCGCACGACAAGCTTGTTGCCGAAATAAAAAAGCAAATCGTTGCGCAGTTCGGCAAGGAGCCGCTTGAAAACCCCGCGTACGGTAAGATGATTAACGAAAAGCATTTTACACGGGTGTGCGGGCTTATAGATGAAAATAAGGTCATATGCGGAGGTAAGAGGGACGAGCGGAAATTGAAAATAGAGCCGACGGTGTTGGACGGGGTGACTTGTGGTGACGCCGTTATGCAAGAAGAAATTTTCGGACCCGTGTTGCCGGTGTTGACCTACCGCGACGAGAACGAAGCGTTGAAATATATAAAAGAAAACGACGCGCCCCTTGCGCTGTATATTTTCTCGTCCGATAAGCAGAGAATTAAAAAGTTTACCGCGGAGATAGGCTTCGGAGGCGGTTGCGTGAACGACGTCGTTATACACCTTGCCACTCCGTATATGCCGTTCGGCGGATTCGGGGCGAGCGGGATTGGAGCATATCACGGGGAAGCCGGATTCGATACCTTTACGCACTACAAAAGCGTAGTTAAAAAGTCAACGATAATCGATTTGCCTATGCGGTATCAGCCGTATAAAAAGTCAAACGAAAAGTTGATTAAAAAGTTTTTGCGGTGACGGGCAGATATATTTAAATTTCTTTCGAGCATGAAAAAAGTCGAGCCGATTTTACTTCGGCTCGACTTGATTTTTGCAGGGTGTGCTAAAACGGGTTTTTTAATATTCTTAGTATTTTACTGTTTGGCGGATAATTCAATGTCTATATTGTAATCTTTATCAATCAAAACGTATTCCAAACCGTACTTTTTGCATAGCTGCAAATTTTGCTTATTTTCCGATATCAATTCGGTTTTATTTATGTCGGTTGTAAGTCGGGTTTCGATTATGCTTTCATACTTCAAAATATCTGAAAAGTTGTTTTCTATATATTCTTCGGTCATTATAAGACAGTAAAACTTTATTTCGGATATGTAGCTTTCGTTGAAATCTTTTTGCCAATCGAACGGGATATAACAGCCTTCTATGATAAGATTTTGCTTATTTTCTATCGCCGTTTTTATCATTTCTTTCACAATCGACCAAAGATACGGCGTCAACTCTCTGTCGTCGTTTACAGTGAGTGGGGTTTTGCCGCTGCGGATTAGTCCCATTTTTAAATGGTCGATAGAGAAATACGGAATTTTATATTTTTCCATTAGCCGTTGCGATAAAGCGGTTTTTCCCGTATGAGTTGTGCCCGAAATTAAAATTATCATAAAAATATTGTATCACAATGCTTCTTGGTTTTCAACCGTATATCATATCGCAATAGGGTTTTGCTGCTGCGGGGGGGGGGGGTGAGGTAACGAGCGATAGGGCGGCGATTTTAGTATCGCCTCCGCGTTATATACAAACAAAAAAATCAGCCTAACCGAATATTTTGTGAAATATTCGAATTAGACTGAGATTGGTGACCTCAACAGAAATGAATCCGAACCCTTGCAAATGTATAATTGGCGTTATTTCTATATTGGCGGTAAAATTTATTAAAGTTTATTTCTGTAATTGAATTTCTTTAAAACTTGCTTTTTACGTGCAGTTGTGACCTCAGTATAAATTTGAGTAGTGGCGACGCTTGCATGACCAAGTATTTCCTGCACAGAACGTAGGTCTGCACCGTTTGCTAGTAAGTTTGTAGCAAAAGTATGGCGCAGATAGTGCGGAGTAGACTTCGTGTTAATCTGAGCCTTTTTAATGTATTTTTTATAAATGTCCTCAATCCCATGAATTGACAGCGGATTTCCGTAACGGTTTACAAATAAGTAATTGTTGTTTGATTTTTTACGCTCTTTTATCAGTATTTTAATCCTTTCCCAAGTAATGGGAGAGGATATATATATTAAGCGCTGCTTACGTCCTTTTCCATGAATAAGAATTGTATGTTCTGGACTTATTATATCGGCTAATGTTATTGTAGCGGCTTCGCCTATCCGAATACCCGTGCTTATTAACAAGTCTAAAAGTGCGGCATCGCGTACGAATGTGCTTTTTGCGAACGGTGAGAGGTGGTTATAATCTTTACTTAGACAGTCAAGTATTTTTGTAATATCTTTTATTGGAAGTGTTTTAGGCAGTTTATGTTCTTGCTTGAAGCGGAATTTCAACTTTGTAAAGGGAGAAAAGGTAATTATATTTTCGTTATATAAGTAATCGTAAAAATTTTTTAGGCTGATGATTTTTCTTCGTATGGAAGTATCTTTAAGTTTTAAATCGGTATTAAGAAATGCGATAAAACCGCAAATGTCGGGAGAGAGTATTGCTCTTTCAAAATTAAAAAACTGCTTCAAATCGCTGGTATAGGCTTTTAAGGTTTTATTAGATAGATTTTTTGTGGCATGTAAATAATTGATAAATTTCAATAAATAGTCCATAAATTCTCCATATTTTTTTGATTTGCTATTGAAAATTATATCAAAATATGGTAAAATTTGGTAAAAATAACTAACTATTATTTGAGGGAAATTTATGTTGAAATTTAATGAATTTTTAGAAGCTAACAGCAACAAATTAAAAGACGATACGGTTCTTTTAATCGTATGCAATGCAAAAAGCAAAACTGTCGCGTCGCAAAATTATAACGATTTTTCAATAGATACCGAGTTTCTGTCGGACGATGAATTGAATGAAATTACGGGTATGGCACAAGCACAAGGTATTCCTTTCAGAATTTTTTACGACGAAAAAGATTTCATGGAAAACTTGCTGTTAAATGACAGTAAATACTTCGACCGATTTATAGTATACAATTCTGCTCAAAACGGGGTTGGTCCTGGACGAAAAGCTTTGATACCTAGCATTTGTAAATATTTTAACATTAG
>CAJTKX010000006.1 GCA_910577055.1 uncultured Christensenella sp.
AAATCGGTGCAATTTACTTGCGTGTCATAGCCGTATGCGCCGAACGCAACGCTCATTGTTTCGATATAGCAACCAAGCGAAATATACGCCTCGCGCTTTTCGCTATCTACTATACTCAATACGCGACTTTCGTCTATTGAAATTTGCAAGCGGTTTTCGTTCGGGTAAAGTTTAACGCTCCACATTTGCGTATTATGTGAGTTAGCCGCGATAGAGGAATACCACAACGCATTTTGAATATCGTCGTTTACGCCGTCCAATTTGCGCGACGGATTGACTTTTAACGGTCTACCCATAATTGCCGCCGCAGTAAGAACAGCGGACAGCGCGATAATGACCGCGCCTAAAATTGAAAATACAATAATCATAACTTTCTTTTTCCTTGTCATAGTTTTTACCCCTTATTTGCAAGCGCACAGCAGCCGTTCAAAACAGAACGCCGAAAAGTCTTTTTCGTTCAGTTGCAGCATTTTCAAATAGTCCTTTTTGTGATTTATCATTCTGATAATACCCGCAACCGAACTCCAAACGAATAGCAGAATTGCCGAATTATCAAGCGCGGTATTGATAACGCCCTCGTCTTTTCCTTGTTGCAAAATGTTTAATAGTTTTTCATTTAAGACTTCGCCCAAGCGGTATATGTCTTTGTAAATTTGCGGTGTATCGTCGGCTTTGATGTTAACGTTAATCGTTCCTATTAGTCCCTCGAAATAGAGCGGGTAGCGGGTTGCAAGCCGAAAAACGTCTTGACATATCTTCGTGAATATATCGCTAAAAACGTTTTGTTCGTCTATTGCTTTATCTACTTTAACGACTATTTTTTTCATAAACTCCAAAACGAGCGCAAAATACACTTCGTCTTTATCTTTGAAATAGCCGTATAACGTAGGCTTGCTATAACCAGCCTCTGCCGCAAGTTGTTCCATTGTCGTCTTTTCAACGCCGTTTTTGCAAAATAGTTTGTCGGCGGCGTCTAATATATTCCGACGGTTAAATGCAATAGTTCGTTGTGTTCTTGTATTCATAAACGCACTCCTAATTTTTACTAACGGTTAAATTATAATACTTTCAGTAAAGAAAAGTCAAGCATTTTCTTTGACTTCAATGTGACTTCTATTGTATAATGGTGTCGAAAAGGAGAACCGCATTATGAAAGCAGTCATTTACGCAAGATATTCAAGCGACAATCAAAGAGAAGAAAGTATTGAAGGACAGTTGCGCGACTGTATGCAATATGCCGAATACAACGATATACAGATAGTCGGCAGTTATATTGACCGTGCTTTATCGGCAAAGACAGATAATCGCCCTAACTTTCAGAAGATGATTAAAGACAGCGCAAAACGGCTGTTTGATGTCATTATTGTATGGAAGTTAGACCGTTTCGCTCGTAACCGTTTTGATAGCGCGTACTATAAAAATATTCTCAAAAAGAACGGCGTTCGCGTGGTGTCCGCAAAGGAAATTATTTCCGAAGGCGCGGAAGGTATTATCTTGGAATCGGTCTTGGAAGGCTATGCCGAATACTACTCTGTTGAACTTGCCGAAAAGGTAACTCGTGGAATGACGGACAATGCGTTAAAAGCTATGTCAAATGGCGGTATCACTCCGCTCGGCTATTATCTTGATGACGAACAGCATTTGCAGATAGACGAAAGCAAAGCACCGTTTGTAAAAGAGATATTTCAAAGGTTTGCCGACGGCGAAATGATTAAAACGATAATAGCCGATATGAACGCTCGCGGCGTAGGTATGACTGTGCGTATGAAAAAGAAGCCCGGCAAGAAGCCGTACACAAAACCGCTCGGCTATAACAACGTGCGCCGTATGCTATCTAATCGCAAATACATAGGCGAATACCGTTTCAAAGATATAGTTCTTGAAGGTGCTATCCCTGTGATTATAGATAAAGACTTGTTTGAGAAAGTACAAAAGCGTATAGAAGTAAATACTCGTGCGCCCGCTATTCATAAAGCCGAAGATGAGTATCTTTTGACTACGCATTTATACTGCGGCAAGTGCAAGGCTATGATGATTGGCGACAGCGGCACGGGCAAGAAAGGCACGGTTTACCATTACTACAAATGCGCTAACGCAAAGAAAACGCATTCTTGCGATAAGAAAACCATAAACAAAGATTTAATCGAAAACGCCGTGATTAAAGCAGTAATGGCAAAGATTATGAACGACGATTTAATGGAACAGTTGTCGTACAAGCTTTATGATATACAAATGCAAAGCAGTACGATTTTACCTGCACTTCAACAGCAATTAGCCGACGTGGAAAGCGGTATCGACAATATGCTCAATGCAATACAGCAAGGCATTGTTTTGGACAGCACGAAAAAACGGCTTTCCGATTTGGAAAACCGCAAGAGAGAATTAGAGATTGAAATAGCGCAAGAGCAAATAAAAAGACCTGTCCTTACGAGAGAACAGATACACTTCGGCTTGACGAAATTCAGAAAGTTAGATTTGTCCACGCAGAAAGGAAAGCAAACGCTTATAGACGGATTTGTAAACACTATCTATCTTTTCGACGATTATGCGATTATCACTTGCAACTACAAAGACGGCGAAGAAAAGATTACGTTTGAAGATATAGAGAATTCCGAACTCGGAGCGTTTATCAAAGAGCAAAAAAATAAACCCGAACAAGGGTGTTCGGATTTATTCGCATTTGGTGACCCGTACGGGAATCGAACCCATGTTACCACCGTGAAAGGGTGATGTCTTAACCGCTTGACCAACGGGCCTTATTTAGGCTTTTGAGCCTTATATGTAAAACGCGTTTGCGTTGTTTGTGTTTGGTAGCGACGGGTGGATTCGAACCGCCGACCTGCCGGGTATGAACCGGCCGCTATAGACCAACTAAGCTACGTCGCCATATTCCCAACAAGTGGGAAAAATTTGGTTGCGGGGGCGGGATTCGAACCTCGCGACCTCCGGGTTATGAGCCCGACGAGCTACCTGGCTGCTCTACCCCGCGATAACTGCTTTGCAAACAAAGCTATATCATAATATTAAAAAAAGAAAAATTTGTCAACTGTTTTTGCGCGCTTATAAAATTTTTATTAAAATTTACTTTGAAACTTGCAACTTACGAACAACTATGTTATAATGATTGTTATGAAACTTGCGCTCGCCGCATATTATGGCAAGAAAATTTGCGTTGCCGTTTCCGGCGGCAGAGATTCAATGGCTTTATTGCATTATTTGAACGAACAAAAAGAAAAGTATGCTATTGCGCTTACTGCAACAAATTGCGACCACGGTATGCGTGCGACTTCGGCAAGCGATAGCGCGTTCGTAAAAGAATGGTGTGGCAAGAGGGGCATTGAGCTAATTAGTTTTAAAGCTGACAACTTTGTGTTAAAAACAGAAGCCGAGGCGCGCGATTGGCGAAGAGGGTGTTATTTTAAGGCGGCAAAGGGAGTGGACGGCAGCGGCGTGAAAAGAACTTGCGGAGCGGACTTTGTAGCGACCGCGCACCATTTAGACGACAATGCCGAAACCGTGCTTTTCAATCTTGCCCGTGGCAGCGCGCTTGTCGGCGTTGCGGGAATTACCGATTCGGTTATAATGAATAACGATGGGGACAAGCTTAATTTAATTCATCCGCTTATCGCTTGTAGCCGTGAAGAAATCAACGAATATATTGCCGAAAACAACGTGCCATTCGTAGACGACGAAACCAACTTTTCGGATGCGTACACCCGCAACTATATTAGACTTAACGTGTTACCGGCGCTTGAAAAGGCTGTGCCGGACGCGGCGAAAGCTATATTCAGATTTTCACGAATTGTCGCCGAAGACGAGGAGTTTATTCGCGCCGAAATGCAAAGGCGCGAGGTGTTAAAGCTTGACGGAGATACTGCCTTTATCAAACCGTGTGAGAAACCTCTTTTTTCCCGCGCGGCGGTTGCAGCGGTTAAAGATTTTTTCGGGAAGAAAGATTATACTTATACACAAGTGGATAATTTGTATAAATTGAGTTTATCCGAAAACGGCAAGAGATTCGAATTTTCGGGGCTTGTCGCCTATAAAGAAAAATTAGGTATTTCAATAAGTAACGCTATTAAAAGCGAAGTTGCAAACGAAGTGCATTTTTTGAACTATATGTGCGGAAATTCAAGCATATATGGGGGGCAATTTCTTAAAATTGCACAAAAAGACGATGATGAAGCGTGTTTTGTCGACAAGAAAGTTTTGAAATTCGACCTTGCCGCAATACCCGAAACGGCGGTTGTTCGCTTTATGAAAAACGGGGATAAGTTCACTAAATTCGGCGGAGGCAAGAAAAGCCTTGGGGACTTTTTTACCGATAAAAAAATTCCCGTAAGGCTGAGGGCGGCAATTCCATTAATTGTTGACGGAAACGACGTGTTGGCTGTGTGCGGAATAGAGATTTCGGATAAAATTAGAATTACAGAAAAAACCCTTAAAGTCGGCTTAATAATCAGTGAAAACTACTATGACTAACGAAGATATTTTGCGTATTGCCATGGCGCAATCGGCTGTGGATATGAATTGCAGCCCGTCCGACTTCGATAAAACCGAAAACGTTATAGTGCAGTCGGCGGCGAATGACGGCGCAAGGAAATATTTGCAACTTCCGTTCGATTGCAATCTTGTGTCATACGGAAATAATATTGTTGCATCCGTGTCGCCCAAGCTTTTAAATTCGGTTGGAAACTATATTTCGTCATGCACAGCATATCGCTGTTTCGAAACGCCTGATATTTTGGCTTTTGACGAAGAATTGAAAAACTACGGTTTGCGCGTGTGTTTTATGGCGGAGTACTTTCTGCCCGACGTTAATCTTTTTAGAATTTTGCCTTGTAAATACGATTTGAAAATAATTGAGCCGAGCGGATTTGAAAGCTTGTATGTTAAAGAGTGGAGCAATGCGCTCTGTAAAGAAAGAAAAAGTCTTGACGTGCTTGCGGTCGGCGCTTTTGACGGTAAAAAATTGGTCGGACTTGCCGGTTGCAGCGCGGATTGTGAAAATATGTGGCAAATAGGGGTAGACGTTCTGCCCGATTATCGCCGAAAAGGCATTGCCGCCGCATTGACAAGTAAACTTGCCAAAGAAATTTTTGAAAGAGGAAAAGTTCCTTTTTACTGTGCGGCTTGGTCAAATATTAAGTCGGTGAGGAACGCTATTTGTTGCGGTTTTCGCCCCGCGTGGATAGAATTGACCGCAAAAAACCAAGAGTTTGTTGTCGGTTTAAGCAAAGTGGAAGATGAAAAACAATAAATTGTTAACGGCGTTTTTTGTGGGCGTTGCCGCGGTTTTCTTCTTGACGGGCGTTGCGATTGCTTGTCAAGCGGCAAAACTTGGGCGGTTTGTTGGCGGCACGGAAGTTGAGGGCACCGTTTACAATTACGCTGTTCGGCATTCTTCAAGGGGAGGGAATGGCGGTTATCACTGTTTTCTATTTTGTAGATATGTGGACGACGCGGGACGTAATTGGGCTGTCGAATTTCAATACGGATTTACGAAATTATCGCATAGTGACGCCGAAAAACGCGGGGAAGAGTGGCTAAATAAGCCTATTAAAATGTATCTTAAAGGTTCGGACTGCGTTAGCGAAGTGGAAATGGAGAGATACTTGCCTTTGGTCGGTATAAGCGTTGCCTTATTCTGTGCGGGGGCAACAACCGTAGTTGCGCCGTTGACGGTTAAAGCGGTTAGAAAACGGCACGCGAAGTCGGTTGCGCTTAGCGAGGAAGATTATTTATTATAAGGAGCGGATTATGCCTTTTATCGATTGTAAAATTTCAGTTAAACTTACCGATGAGAAGAAAGAAATTATAAAGAGCGAGCTTGGCAAAAGCATTTCGATTATGCATAAGCCCGAAAGCTATTTAATGGTCGGAATTGTTGATGATTACGATTTGTATTTTGCGGGCAACAAGCTTGAAAACGGCGCATATGTGGGGGTCAAACTGTTCGGAAGCCCTTCAAAAGGAGATTGTGAACGTATGACTGCGGCTATATGCAACGTTCTTAAAGATAAGTTGAATATTTCGCCGTCGTCGGTTTATGTAACTTATCAAGGCATATCCGATTGGGGCTGGAACGGCGGTAATTTTTAGATAATTCGATTTTCGTAATCGGTTAAAATATACACAACTAAGGAGAAAATTATGAGTATGCATCCCGACTGCGAGCGCATTATGCTCACTGAGGAACAGTTGAGGGCGCGCGTAAAGGAAATTGCGCTTGCCGTAGACAAAGAATATGAGGGTAAGCGACCCCTTGTAGTGGGAATTTTAAAGGGCAGTATTATATTTTATTCGGATTTTATACGCTTTCTTTCTATGCCGGTTGAGCTTGATTTTATGGCGGTTTCAAGCTATGGCTCGGGTGCGGTTTCTTCGGGAAAGCTGAAAATCAAAAAGGACCTTGACCGTGACGTGACGGGTAGGGACGTTATAATCGTCGAGGATATAATAGACAGCGGATTTACGCTTGCCAACTTGAAGGCGCTTTTATCCGAGCGCGGCGCGGCTTCGGTTAAAATAGTAACTTTGTTGAATAAAGCCGAGCGCCGCGAGTATGACGTTGCGCCCGATTATAACTGCTTCGATATAGAAAACGAGTTTGTTGTTGGGTACGGGCTCGATTATAACGAGCAATACCGTCACTTGCCTTATATCGGAATTTTAAAGCGCAGCGTTTACGAATAATATTTGCGCTTGAATAAATAAAAACGGAGAAAATTATGGAAGAAGAAAACAAAGGTATCACTTTAAGGGAAATTTTCAGAACAATTTGGCTAAGAAAATGGGTTGCGCTTATCGTTGCGGTTGCCGTTGCGCTTGTTTGCTCGATTTCGCTCTATTACGGATATAATTACCGTGTAGGTAAATATGTTATGGAGTTCAGCCTTAGTTTGCCCGGCGACGATAATAGCGTAGTCTACAATTATCCGAACGGCTCGCAGCTGTATTACGCGGATATGACTTCTTTATCAACGTTGCGGGCGGTCAAAAATTCCAGCGAGGAGTTCGCCGATATAGACGTTGAGGCGATGGCAACAAAGGGTAATATCAGTATTGTGCGCAATATTAATGTGTTGGTAGACGAAAATTCCTCTGCTAACCCTTATAGAGAAATTACTTACACCATAACTGCTGAAACAAGTTGTTTTTCAAGTGCCACGCAAGCAAAAAACTTTTTAGCGGAAATTGCTTATACGCCGGTTGAATACCTTGACGGTATGACTATCGATTACGGAGTTTACCTTAATAATTTCGATAAAATCGACAACTATGAAAAAGAAATAGAACTTTTGAAAAATCAGCTTGATTTGCTTAAAAAAGGCTATGCATCTCTGATAGCGGATTACGGTGAAGGCGTAGTTGTTGAGAACAGTAGAACGTTAGTTGCTTATTTGCACGACGTTGAGCTTTACGCTGACAGTAGCGAGCTTGAAAATCTTCTTACCCGTGTGCAGAACGGGCATCTTTTAAAAAGCGAAACTTGCAAGCAAGCCTATGCGTTAGAGTTGGAAAGAGTTAAAGAGCAACTTGAAGATGCGACGACTACTCTTAATAAACTTACTACGAGCGATAAGGCGTATGTTGACGGCGCAAGCGTTATCAAAGCGCAACAAGATTTGGTGAACGAGCTTACTCGCCGTAAAAACTTGGTTGAAGCCTTCACAAACGGAACGATAGATACCGACTTCGAAGAAGAAATTCAATCGGCTTACGAAACCGTTCAGACGCTTACCAACAGCTACTCTAAGACAAGCGCGACGGTTTACAGTAACGCTTCGTCCGTTGTCTACATTCAGCCAGGCGTCATTGAAAAAGTGGGAGAAATGGGGCTTACCAAAGTGTTGCTGCTAAGTATTGTTCTTGCCGTCGTAGTTGCGTTAATTGCGGCATATGTGGCGGGGTATTACAAATTGAAGTCCTTGAAAGCGGCGGAGAACGCTGTAAAGGAAGAACCGTCGAAAGAGGAAAATTCCGCGCCGACGGACGAGAATAACAAACAAGAATAAATATTACAAAGTTAGTTCGGATAAAGTTATGAAAGTTAAGAAAAAGATAAATTCAAAACTTTTGGTAGTGGATATTGCCGAATGCGCAATTTTCGTTGCGCTTATGACGGCGGGCGCGTATATAAAAATTCCTTTTCCGCTTGTTCCGCTTACTTTTCAGACGGTAATTTGTGTGCTTGCGGGGCTTTTGCTTGGGTGGAAGAAGGGCGCTATAAGTATGTCGGTCTACTGCTTTATGGGGCTGATAGGAATACCCGTGTTCGCTTCGGGCGGCGGCGTTTTCTATGTGCTGTTGCCTACTTTCGGTTACATACTCGGGTTTATTCTTGCCGCAACCGTAGCGGGCTTAATCGGCGGAAAGGCGGGGCTGCCCGTATGGCGTTACTTCGTGGCGGCAGTAGCTGCGTTTCTTGCCAATTATTTAGTCGGCATACCCTACTGTATGGTCGTGGTATATTTGCAAGGAATGGACGATTTATTAACCGTATTTATTACTTGGAACCTTTATTATATGCCTAAGGACTTGGTGCTGTGCGTTTTGGCGGCTGTGCTTGCTTGGCGGGTGCTTCCGCATATAAGAAACGGCAGAAACAAATTGAAGCAAAGCAAAGATACTGAAGAACGAGACGAAATCCGCCGCTGAGGCGGATTTTTTTCGCTTGCAATGAGCCGTATTATGTGCTAAAATGTCATTATACAATTTTTTGTGCTTTGGCATACAATGTTCGTATGCAGAAAACCCTTTCTTTAATAGATTTGCGCGCGATAAAAGAAAACGCTTTAAAGATACGCAGAATTTTGGGCGACAGATTTTTTTACGCAGTGGTAAAGGCGGACGCGTACGGGCACGGCGCCGAAGAGGTTGCCCGCGAAATCGAAAGTATTGTAGACGGCTTTTGTGTGGCGATAGTGGACGAGGGCGTGGCATTGAGAATTGCGGGCGTTTCTAAACCCGTTTTGACGTTCACCCCGCCGCTTGATGAAAGCGACGCGGCGAAAGCTGCGTTTTATTCCCTTGAGGTTACCGTTAATTCCGTTGAAACGGCGGATTTGTGCGGCGATAATTTATGCCACATAAAAGTGAATTCGGGAATGAACCGTACGGGGTGTAATTTGGCGGAATTGCCGCAAGTTTTGGACGCTGTTAAAGCAGATAATATCGTGGGCGTTTATTCCCACTTATATGCACCCGAGAACTCCGCCGAAAGCAGAAAACAGCTTGCTGTTTTCGACCGCGCGGAAAAGCTTGTAAAGGCGCGAAACTCCAATATATTCGGGCACTTATCGGCAAGCGGCGGCATTTTGCGGGGCGGAGAATTTCTTAAAGACGGGGCGCGTGCGGGCATACTTTTGTACGGATATGCGCCAAACGGTTTTTACGCAAAGGGCTTTTTGCCCGCGCTTAAAGTGTACGCAAGAAGAACGCAGCAAACGACGTTTATCGGCGGCGGGATAGGCTATAATATTGCAGATAAAAATTACGGCAAGTTGAACGTTTACCGCTTGGGTTACGCCGACGGTTTTTTCAGGGGAGTGCCCCTCGGTGAAAAGACGCTGTGTATGGACGCGTTCATCGCAAACGGCGGCGGAGAATTTAGGTGCGTTATGTCTGACGCGGACGCTTACGCAAGGCAAGCGGGGACAATCTCGTACGAGGTGTTGACTTCGGTTACAAAACGCTCGGAAAGGGTCTATTTAAGGTGATGAAGGACGAGCTGAGATATAAACTTAAAATAAAGCGCAAGTACTTTCAAGGCGTAAGGCGCGAGGTAGCGGACGAAAATATTCTTTTTAACTTTATGTCCGCGTATTCGGGCTTTAACAGCTTTTTTATCTACAACGGCTTCGGAAGCGAGGCGGCTACTTCGCATATAATCGAAGAGCTGTTAAAGCTTGGAAAACAAGTTTACTTGCCGCGCGTCGAGGGCGATAATATCGTGCCCGTGCCTTACGGACAAACCCGAAAGGGCGCGTTCGGCATAGAGGAACCCGTAGGACAAGCTTTTACGGGCGATATCGACGTGACGGTCGTTCCTTTGCTTGCCGTGAACGAGAATGGTTTCAGAATCGGCTACGGCAAGGGGTTTTATGATAGGTTTTTAAAGGACAGAAAGACCCGCAAGGTGGGGCTTGGGTATTCTTTTCAAATGGAAAATTTCGAAGAGGACACTTGGGACGAGCCTTTGGACGAGTTTTTGACGGAAAAGGGGATATACGGTTTTGGAAAATAAAGAAAAACTTTCATCGAAAGATTTGGGCAGAAAAATTCTGTTGGAATTTAAAGATTTGCTTATAGGCGCGGCGTTTCCGTTTATGCTGTCATTGATTTTAAGCGCGACGGTAATCAGCTACGCTGCATACGGCAACGCGGACGATTTGGGGCTGAAAATAGTAATTTTGATTGTGGGCGAGGTTATGATTATCGCCGCGACGGTTATTTTCGGCAAGCAAAACGGCGCTACCGCTTATAAAAAGACGGTGCAAAACGGTAATAAGCGTAAAGTTAATTCAAGCGACGAAGCTTCAAAACTGTATATCGGCGAATTTTCGCTTGTAAAGGGTATTTTAATTCCGTTTATCAGCTGTATTCCGTTCATTATTTTTCAGATTGTCGGCGCGGCGTACGAAAACGACGTTTGCGGCTTTGCTCTTTCATATGTGTTCGGTTGGGCATATTTCCCCTTTAAGTTGGCGGGGCTTTCGCAATGGCATAATTTAATTTGGATAATACCCTATGCGGGAGTGCACTTGGCGGCGTATATTTGGGGCGGCAAAACCGAAAAGAAAAAACAAGACCAACTTGCGGCTGCCGAAGAAGTTAAGGATACCAAGAAGAAAAAATGAGAATAATAAGCGGTAGACATAAAGGCTTGAAACTCGCCGAGTTCGGCGGCAGCGACGTGCGCCCCACCGCCGACAGAGTGAAGGAAAGCCTTTTTAACGTATTATACGATAAAATTGCGGGGGCGACCGTGCTCGATTTGTTTTGCGGCAGCGGCAACCTCGGCATAGAGTGCCTTTCGAGAGGGGCGGAGTTTGTTCACTTCAACGATTTGTCGCCCGCAAGCGTGGATATTTTGAAGAAGAACCTATCCCGACTTAAAGGCGTCGAAAATTACAAAATTACAAACTTGGATTATTCCGTGTGCCTTGCGCGGGCGGGCAAGTACGATTTGATTTTTATAGACCCGCCTTACAGACTTGAAATCGGCATAGACGCTTTAAAAATCATAGGCAAAAGCGGCCTTTTAAAAGAGGGCGGCACGATTGTTTTCGAACGCGACAGAAGCTTCGAGGGCGAGATTGCGGGGCTTGTAAAAACCGATGAAAGAAAGTACGGTAAAACTTATTTGACCTTTTTTAAAGGCGCGTAGGAGGCTTGGATTGGACAAGAAGAAGTGCGTGTTTGCGGGGACTTTCGACCCGCCGACGACGGGGCACGAAAAGGTTGTAAATAAATGCCTTAAAATATTTGACGAGGTAGTCGTAGCTGTTATGGTTAATCCCGAAAAATCGCCGTATTTCAGCGAAAACGAGCGGGTTTTACTGCTGAATAAACTATTTTCGGGCGAAAATCGGGTAAAAATACGCACCTTTGCGGGCGCGGCGGTTGACCTATTGGAAGAAGAAAATACCCCTTTTTACGTTCGCGGAATACGCAACACCGTGGACTTCGAGTACGAAAATTTGAACTTCTTTGCAAACAAAAAGCTTAAAAAGGATATTATAACGGTGTATTTTCCCGCCGAGCAAGAAGACTTGCAAGTCAGTTCGAGTCTTGTTAAAAACTCGATAAGGTTTAAAAAAGACTACAACGATTATATACCCGAAAAGATACGGGACGAATTGCACAGAATTTTGGAGAAAAAAAATGTTTGAAAAACAGATAAAGATTCCCTCTGCCGAGGAAATAGTAGACAGTACGCCTATGCCGGCCGAGCTTAAAAAATTAAAGGCGGAAAGGGACAAACTTGTAGCGGACGTGATTTGCGGCAAAAGCGATAAGCTTCTTGTGATAGTCGGTCCTTGCTCCGCGCACGAGGCGAAACCCGTTTTGGAATATGTCGAGCGGTTGGGGAAACTGAATTTAAAAGTAAAGGACAAACTTGTGTTGGTGCCGAGAATTTATACCAATAAGCCGCGCTCTAAGGGGGTGGGTTATAAGGGTATGTTTTCTCAGCCCGACCCTACCAAGTCCGAGGACATTTTAAAGGGAATTTACGCTATACGCGACTTAAATATTAAGGCGATAGAAACTAGCGGACTTGCCGCTGCGGACGAGATGCTGTATCCCGAAAATATTTACTATGTGCAAGACTTGCTTTCTTATATCGCCGTGGGGGCAAGGAGCAGCGAAAACCAAATGCACCGCCTTGTTGCAAGCGGAATTGACGTGAGCGTGGGCGTGAAGAACCCGATGAGCGGGTCTATTTTGGTGCTTTTGAACTCGATTTTTGCGGCGCAAAGCGGGCAGACGTTTAAATTGAACGGTTGGCAAGTAAAGACGAGCGGCAACCCGTTGGCGCACGCGATATTGCGCGGCGCGGTAGACGGATACGGGAACGATATACCGAATTTCCACTATGAAACGGTTATGCAAGTCGCGGACGGTTACGCGAAGGCGGGTATTAAGAACCCCGCGATTATTGTCGACGCTAATCACTCGAATAGCGCGAAAAAATTCAAACAGCAGATAAGAATTTGCGAAGAAGTTATGCAGAACAGAAATTACGATAACGATTTTAAGACTATCGTAAAAGGCTTTATGATTGAAAGCTTTTTGGAAGAGGGGAATCAGACCGAGGACGTTGTTTTCGGTAAGTCCATAACCGACGCGTGCCTTGGTTGGAACGATACGGAAAGACTTATACTCGATATAGCGGAGAAAGCGTAAATGAAAAAATGCGCCTATTTGGGACCTTGCGGCAGTTACAGCCATCTTGCCGCCGTAAAGATGTGCGGCGGGGCTGAGCTTATGCCTTACGGCAATTTTCACTCTGTTATGCGCGCCGTGGAAGCGGGCGATTGCGACTGTGCGGTTATTCCCATAGAAAACTCCTTAAACGGCGGAGTGTTGCAAAATATCGACCTGTTGCAGACTGCAAGCGGCGTTGTTGCGGTTGAGGATATGACCTTGCCTTTGGACCACCGGCTTGCCACTTTGAAGGGGGCGAATTATGGCGGTATTTCGCGCATATATTCGCACGAACAGCCCTTGGCGCAGTGCGGCGAATACCTTGTAAACAACTTCTCCGCGGCGCAGCTTATAGCTACATCGTCAACGGCGGCAAGCTTGGATATGGTTAAGTCGTTTTCGGACGCGGCAATCGTCGGCGCGCACGTTAAAAGAGAGGGAATTGTGCTGTCGGACGAAAACATTTCTGACGGCAAAAATAACTTCACCCACTTCCTTTTGGTAAGGCGCGGGGAAATAGACGAAACCGTGCGCTCTTCCAAAATTTATTTTTCGGTAACTTGCGCGCACTCTTCGGGCGCACTTTTGGATATTTTGGAGCCTATGCGCGCGGGCGGGCTTAATATGACGAAAATTCAATCCCGCCCGATAAAGGACAAGGCGGGAGAGTATCGCTTTTTTATAGAAGTAGAGGGCGATTATTCCGAAAAGACGGTTAGAAAGGTGTTGAAAAGGGTGCAAAATTCCGCAAAATCTTTTAAGCTTTTAGGGGCGTACTAAAAAGGTTATTTGCGGCATATATGGCACCCAATCGGGTTTTTAAGCTATTACAAGCAGTATTAAAAAGCATACAACAGCTTGTAAAAATTTGACGGCGATAAATTTTAAGGGTTTTACGCCCGCGCCTAAAAGATAGCTTAGCTGTTGCAATAAAATTGAAAGTCCGCCGAATGTTACCAAGAACCCCGCAAGGGCGATTTGCAGCTTTCCGCCGACTTCGGATAGGGCGCGGCAGCCCGTGGTTGCTTCTACGAGTCCGAGGCACAGCGCCGACGAAGTGTTGCTGTCAAGGAAAAGATTGAAGAATTTTTCAAGCGGGTAAAAGACGTTAAAATCCGCACAGAAATTCGCGACTACATAAAAAAATGCGATGAACCCGCCCGCAACGGTTACTGCGATTACCGCGCCGTAAAAAGCGTCGTACAGTACGTTGCTTTTAGGCAGCGTGCGTTTGACTTCTTCGGAAGTACTTTTTTTGGAGATAAGGGCAATAATTAGGGAAACGACCGTTACGGCGAAAATGTGCGCAAGGAGTATTTTTAACCCCGTTAATTTATCGCCGAACATTTTAAAGCCGACGCTGCCTATAATGAACAGCGGACCCGAGGTGGAGCAAAGGTAGGCGACTTTGCCGCTGTCTTTTTTTGAAAAAGCTCCGCCCGAGTAAAACTCGCTTACTACCTTGCTGCCCGCGGGATAGCCCGAGCAGACGCTTAAAAGAAAGCAAGCCGCCGCTGCGGGCGGAAGTTTTAACTTGCCCGTAACGCGCTTTAACGGGAGCGAGGCTTTTTCGGCAATACCCGTTTTTACGAAAATCAAGGTTATGCACATAAACGGAAACAGCGCGGGCAGAACGCATTCCGCCCACATTGCAAAGCCTTGAAAACAGCAGTTGACGTAGCGCTCCGGACGGACTATTATAGCCGCGCCGAACGATAAAAGGGCGATACATAAAATTACATAACCGATTTTCTTTTTCATTACGATTATATTTTATTTAACGGCTCGTCCGAAAATCACCAAACCGCGCAAGCGCGCGGACGGAGATATTTTTAAGGAGATAGTATGGGTAAAACTTTGGGGCTTGCCCTTGGCAGCGGCGGTTCGCGCGGGGTGGCGCACGTCGGGTTTTTAGAGGCTTTGGAAGAAGAGGGTATCAAGCCCGACTTTATTTCGGGCTGCTCTATGGGGGCGGTCGTCGGCGGCTGCTATGCAAGCGGTATGACGGTTGCGGAGATGAAAGAGGCGGTGTTGTCGCTGAGAATGAGGGATATTCTTGACGTGACCCCCGCAGTTATCACCAAAATGTCGCTATTGCGCGGCAGAAAAGTGCTGAATTTGCTTATAAAGCACCTTCGGGTCAACAAAATCGAAAATATGCGTATTCCGTTCAAATGTGTTGCTACCGATTTGTATTCGGGCAAGTTGCAAGTGTTTTCCAAGGGCGACGCGGCTAAGGCGATTCAAGCTTCAAGCTGTATACCGACGGTTTTCAGGCCCGTGCAAATCGGCGGGCAATTATTCGTTGACGGCGGGTGCCTTTGCAGAGTGCCCGTAAGGGTTGTCAAAGAAATGGGCGCGGACGTTGTCGTTGCGGTGGACGTTTTAAAAAACACTACCGAAGAAATCGATGACTTGGGAAATATTTTGAGTATGGTATTGCGCGTTTTCGATATCATGGACGCAAATCAAACCGAGTTGAGGCGGGAAACCGAGGACGGGCTGTGCGACCTTTTAGTCGAGCCCGAAATTAAGGGAATGAGCCAATATGTAATAAAGGATTTGAACTTTGCCTACGACGAAGGCTATAAAGCGGGTAAGGAAAGCGCGGAGAAAATAAAGGAACTTTTGAAATGAACGACCTTTTCGATTTAAACGGCAACGAGAGCGGAGCAAAGCCCCTTGCAGAGCGTATGCGCGCCAACAACTTAAATGAATTTATCGGGCAAAAACATATTGTTGCGGAAGGCTCGCTTCTTCGCCGCGCAATTTCGTTGGATAGATTGGGGAGCTGTATTTTTTGGGGCCCCCCCGGGACGGGAAAAACTACGCTTGCAAACATTATCGCGCAGACCACGCACGGCGAGTTTATTAAACTGAACGCGGTGCAAGCGGGGGTTGCCGACGTTAAAAGAGCGGTAGAGGACGCAAGAAACAACTTAAAAATGTACGGCAAGCGGACTTATTTGATGCTTGACGAGTGTCACCGTTTTAACAAAACGCAGTCGGACAGCCTTCTGCCCGCAATCGAACAAGGTACCATAATTTTCATAGGTTCGACTACCGAAAACCCCTTTGCGGCGATGACGCCCGCGATAGTTTCAAGGTGTAGAGTTTTTGAGTTTAAAAGGCTTTCGTTCGATGATATTCGGGGGGCAATGGTGAAATCTCTTGCCGATAAACGTAAAGGTTTAGGGGAATATTCCGCTGTTGTGGACGATAATGCACTTGACCACATTGCGCGAGTTGCCGGCGGCGATTTGCGCACCGCTTACAACGCGTTGGAGTTAGCTGTTTTGACCACTCCGCCGCAAGAGGACGGAAGTATTAAGGTGACGTTATCCGATGCGGAACAGTCTATTCAGAAAAAAGCTATGTCCTATAACGAGGACGCATACTACGACTATCTGTCGGCATTTTGTAAGTCGCTTAGGGGTAGCGACGCGAACGCTGCGCTTTATTACGCTATGCGGCTTATCGAGGGCGGTTGCGACCCTATGACAATCGCGCGCAGACTTTCTATACACGCTGCCGAGGACGTGGGTATGGCTGACCCCAACGCGCTTATTATGGCGGCTTCGGCTACCTACATATTTGAAAAGACGGGCTACCCCGAGGGCTTAGAGCCGCTATGCGAGGCAATAATATATGTGTGCGAAGCCCCGAAAAGCAATACGGTTGAAGTTGCTATGAACGCGGCAAAACGCGACGCTGCGGAAGTGCGCGACGACGAGGGCGTTCCGCCGTATCTTAAAGATAACACTTTTGGCGAAAAGGCTACAAAGGCGCAAAGCAGAAAGTACAAGTACCCGCACGATTACGCGGGGGGGTATGTTGAGCAGCAATACCTTCCCGATAAGTTAAAGGACAGAATTTATTACACCCCGACCGATTACGGCTTTGAAAAAACGGTAAAAGAGATAAGAAAAAACAAGGGTAAGTTGAAATAATCTTCGCATAAAAGTAGCGGCGGCGCAGTTTTTGTAACTGCGCCGCCGCTTAATTTCTATCTTGGGTAAGGAAAATCGAGATTCGTTAATCCCGAATTTAATCGGGAAACACTTATAGACTGAATTACGCTGTAAAAGCGGACGAAAACTTTGTCTGGGCAGTGTACGAGGAGAACTATTTGGTTATCGAAATACATAAGACAGTTTAAACGGGTGCAGCCGCGGCGGTTTTCCATAAACCGCCGCGGCTTTTTTCGTGCAAAAAAACATAAAAGCGGGACGGGCTTAATAAATATAAAACATAAACCAAACGCAGCCGAAAAACGTTTCGGCGCGGCGGTTAAGGCGTTTTCGACAAAAAAACAATTATTCAAATAAAAGCAGACGAATTATCGCTTTTGCGGTCTGCTAAAATCGGAGAGTAAGTTGATACATACGGTTAAATTCAAAACTGTTATTCTTGCATTTTTAGCCACGGTGATGGTAACGGTGCTAAGCGTATCCGTGTACTTTACGGGCGCGTATGCTGTATTTTACGGAAACACGCCAAGGCTTATTCCCATTTATTGCGTGGAGAGGGAGGAAAAGGTTTGCTCGATTACCTTCGACTGCGCTTGGGGTACCGAGTACACAGACGAGATTTTAAAGGCGCTTAAAAATTGCGACGTGCGTGCAACTTTTTTTATGGTTGAGTTTTGGGCGGAAAAGTACCCCGAATTCGTAAAGAAAATAGACGAATACGGCTGCGAGATAGGCACGCACTCGTCTACTCATTCGTATATGAGCAAGTTGAACGCGGAAGGGATAAAGCAAGAGCTTACGACCTCTTCCGAGGCAATAGAAAGCGTTACGGGCAAAAAAGTTGAACTGTTCCGCCCGCCCTACGGCGACTATGACGACGAGCTGATTAAGACGGCTTCGGAACTTGGTTACTACACAATTCAATGGGACGTGGACAGCTTGGATTGGAAAGATTTATCGGCTTCCGATATCGCTATGCGGGTTATCAACGGCGTCAAGAACGGCTCGATAATTCTTATGCACAACAACGGACTTCACACTGCGGAAGCCGTGCCTATAATACTTGAAACACTGAAAAACAGAGGCTACTCTTTCGTGCCCGTCGGGGAAATTATTATGCGCGAAAACTATGTTATAGACGGAACGGGTATGCAGAAGCAAGCAAGCTGAAAATTGCGTTATTTGCGGCATATTCGGCACTCAATTGAAATTTTTACACGGAAATACTTTATTTGGAGGCATATATGAATTACAACACGGAAAAAAACAACAAGGTTTACGTTTACGGCGAAATTGTGTCCGAGGCGACGTTTTCACACGAGGTTTACGGCGAAGGATTTTACGAGTTTTTCGTAAAGGTTATGCGGCTTTCGGGGCAAGCGGATATTTTGCCCGTTACAGTATCCGAGAGGATAATGACCGAAGACATGCACGTCGGCGGCTTCATTTGCGCGTTGGGGCAGTTTCGCTCTTACAATAAGTTGGAGGACGGTAAGTCCCGCCTTATGCTGACGGTGTTCGTTAGGGAGCTTTTGGACACTCAGCCGGGCAAAAACCCTAACTCGATTGTGCTTTCGGGGTATATCTGTAAACCGCCCGTTTACCGTACTACGCCGTTCAATAGGGAAATAGCGGACCTTCTAATAGCCGTCAACCGCAGCTACAACAAGTCAGACTATATCCCCGCGATTGCTTGGGGCAGAAACGCCCGTTTTGTGCGCAACCTTGCCGTAGGGGACAGAGTGGCGCTTTCGGGCAGAATTCAATCGAGAGAGTATCAGAAAAAACAGTCCGACGAAACTTTTGTGACGATGACCGCGTACGAGGTTTCGATTTCTAAACTTGCGGCTTTCGACGACGAGGCGGACTTCGATATAGACGAGGAGTTCGACTTGTATTCGGTTCCGCACGCGTACCAAAACAACGACTGATTTGCGATAAATCGCGCCGTACTTTAAGTGCGGCGTTTTTCTTTGCAAAAAAATGAAAACGACACCCCGAATTAGTTGCAAATTTAAAATTGAGTACTATAATATAAGCCGAAATGAAAAAGGGTAAGACGGTAAACTTAACAAGCGGCAACGTGTGGAAAACATTGCTTTTATACGCATTGCCGCTTTTCGGCAGCGCGCTGGTGCAACAGCTGTATTCGTTGGTGGATTTGCTTGTGGTGGGCAATTTTGCAAAAGAGGGCGCGCTTGCGGTGGACGCTATCGGAAACGCGACGGTAGTTATCAACGTATTGCTTGCTTTCGCACTCGGCATGAACGGCGGGTGCGCCGTCGTTGTTGCAAGGCACTTTGGCGAAAGCGATAACAAAAAAGTGCGGGAAACGGTAAATACAGCCTTTATTGCCGCCGCCGCACTGTGCTCCGTTATTGTTGCGTTGGGCTTCGGCTTGGGTAGAGTTTCTTTGGTTGCGCTTGACGTTCACGGCAGTTATTTCGGAGAGTGTTTGGACTATTTGTATATCTACGTCGGGTCGTTGCCGTTTGTGTTTTTCTACAATTTGGGGTGCGGAATTTGTTCGGCTTTGGGCGACAGTAAAACGCCGTTTATTTTCCTTGTAATTTCTTCGGTAATGAACATTGGGCTGGATATATGCTTCGTTTACGGGCTTCATTGGGACGTTGCGGGCGCGGCTTGGGCAACCTTTATTTCGCAAGCGATTTGCTGCGTTTTGACGGTGTTCGTGCTTGTTAGAAAGGTGCGCTCGATTAAGTCCGAAGAAAAGCCGAAAATATTCGATAAGCGTATTTTAAAAGAACTGACCGTATCGTCGGTGCCCATAATTTTGCAACAGAGTTTTGTGTCCGTTGGCAACTTCTTTGTGAACAAATGCATAAACGGCATAGGCGAGGACGCGACTACGGGCTTTACCACTGCGTTTAAAGTGTTGGTTATGGCTACAATGAGCGTAGTTGCAATGTCGAACGGGTTTTCAAACTTTGCTTCCCAAAACCGTGCGGCGGGAGAGTACGGGCGAGTAAAAAAGGGCTATTGGGTGATGCAGTGCTATGCAATGGCGATAACGTTGATTTTCGTCGCCGTGTTCGTATCTTGTCCCGAATTTTTGACGCGGCTGTTTATTCAGAAAGACAAGCTGAACGATATCGCGTTGGGCTATTCGGTCGATTATTTGACGATAGTTTCATGCTTTTTGCCCGTTGTTTCGGTTAAAATAATCTCGGACAGCGGCGTACGCGGGTGCGGCGGAAACCTCGGTTTTACGATAAGCACCGTTACCGATTTGCTTTTAAGGGTTATCCTTGTTTACGTTCTTGTCGGTTGCGGTTGGGGCTTTTCGGGCGTGTGCTGGGCGTGGGCGATAGGTTGGAGCATAGGCGCGGGTATTGCCGCGGTTTTTTGGTTGCTTATGGTCAGAAAATTGCGCAAAATACAGTCCGAAGCCGCCGCGCAAGTTGATCCGTTCGAGAATAGGGAAACGTCGGACGGCGATATCGTTTGACATCGCGCGTTTACTATGATATAATGGCGAAAATTGCCGACGGGCAATTAAAGATATAAGAAGGAAACTACTATGCATCCGGAACCTTTATTTAAAATATTCGGTCAAGGCGTATACGCTTACGGCATTTGTATGGCTGTCGGTATAATTGCTTGTTTCGGGTTTCTGCTGTTCACGCTGTGGTACAAGAAATTCAGCGAAACTTCAACCAACGCCGTTTTGGTAATAGGCGTTTTGGGCACGGCTTTCGGCATTTTTATGGCTATGCTTGTCCAATCTATTTTGAATTACGCAAAAGACCCGTCCAAGCCTTTTACCCTTTCGGGCATGACGTTTATGGGCGGACTTATCGGCGGTGTGGTAAGCTTCCTTGTGATTTGGAATATTTACGTTTACGTTATCGGTCCACGCACTAAGATAGGTTGGCTTACAAGCAAAACGATGAATGCGGGGCTTTCCGACGCGTTGCCGTTTATACCTATCGGTATTGCTATCGCGCATGCGTTCGGGCGGCTCGGCTGTAATTTTGCGGGTTGCTGCTACGGCGCGCCTACCGACGGCACTTGGGGTTTGGCTTGCGCGGCTTACGACTCCACTTTAAGAATTCCCACGCAGCTTTTCGAAATGTCGTTTTTGTTTTTGCTTGCGGGCGTGATGGCGTTTTTGTATTTCCGCTATAAATTCAATTATAACTTCGGCGTTTACGCAATTTCTTACGGAATTTGGCGTTTCATTATAGAATTCTTCCGCGACGACGATAGGGGCGCGCTTATTCTCGGCTTGCAACCCTCGCAGTTTTGGAGTATTCCTATGGTGATTTTAGGCATAGGCTATTTCTTCTTACAGTTCTATGTTTTAAGGAAATTAATGAAACACCCCGAACTTCAAATTAAAGCTGTTGAGGGCGAAGGCGCTGACTTACCCGCAGACGGCGCGCCCGTACTTGCGGAAGCCGAGGTAAGCAGAATTGTTCCCGCGGAACCCGAAAATCAAGTGGACGGCACTGCCCCCGCAGAGCCGAATAAAGAGGAGCCCGACACCACGAAAGACGAAGGAGAGCTATGAAAAGTCAAAGCGTTGTAACCGATTTAAGAAGAAAAATCTTTACGGCAGTTGCGCGCGTTGCGTACGAATCGGAAAATCCGGCAAGCGATTTGGAGGAAATTCCATTTATTATTACCCCCGACGAAGTTCCCAAATACCGTGAAAGTATTTATCGTGAAAGGCAAATCGCTTCGGAAAGGGTTAGGCTTGCGATGGGGCTTTCGCTCCGTCCCGCAAACAAACCCGTACATATAACGGCGGGCGTTGACAAAAGCACCATTGCCGATAAATATTACGAGCCGCCCCTTATGCAAGTTATCCCCTCGGCGTGTGATTGTTGCCCCGATAACGAATACGTCGTTTCTGACCAATGCAGAAACTGCGTTTCGCACGCTTGCATAAAGAATTGCCCCAAGGGCGCCGTTTCAATCGTGAACGGCAAGGCGTTTATAGACCAAGCCAAGTGTATAAAGTGCGGAAGGTGTAAGGCGGCTTGCCCTTACGACGCTATCGCGCATCACGTTCGCCCTTGCGCTTCGGCTTGCGGGGTGAAAGCAATCTCTTCCGACGAGTTCGGCAGAGCGCACATAAATAACGATATTTGCGTGGCTTGCGGACAGTGTATGTCGGCTTGCCCGTTTGGCGCCATTGCCGATAAATCACAGATATATCAACTTATTCAAGCGATAAAGCAAGGCGACGAGGTTGTCGCTGCCGTTGCGCCCGCAATTGTCGGGCAATTCGGGGCAAAGGTGACGATGGGTAAAACGAAATCTGCGTTGCTTGCGCTAGGGTTTAAAGACGTTTACGAAGTTGCCATAGGCGCTGACGTCGGTTGTATAGCCGAAGCTCATCACTATGTTAACGAGGTTGCAACGGGGAAACTTCCGTTCCTTTTTACAAGCTGTTGCCCCGCGTGGGCTGTGCTTGTAAAAAAACAGTTCCCCGACCTTGTAAGCGAGGTTTCGCAAGAGCTTACGCCAATGGTTGCTACGGCGCGTTCTATTAAAGTCAACCGACCCAATGCGCGCGTGGTGTTTATAGGACCGTGCGCCGCGAAGAAGTTGGAAGCGTCGAGAAGAACCGTAAGAAGTTACGTTGACTTTGTAATTACCTTCGAAGAGCTTGCGGGTATGTTCGACGCAAAGAACTTGAAGCTTGAAGAAATGGAAGAGCTTCCCGTAAGTTCGCAAGCGACGGGCGCGGGACGCGGCTATGCGTGCGCGGGCGGCGTTGCAAGCGCTATCGAGAGCTGTATTAACGAGTATTTTGCGGGCACAGAAGTAAAAATTCAGCACGCGGAAGGACTTGCCGACTGCAAAAAGGTGCTTACCCTTGCGAAGGCGGGCAAGCTTAACGGGTATATGATTGAGGGAATGGGTTGCCCCGGCGGTTGCGTAGCGGGCGTGGGGACAATTATCCCGCCCGAGCGGGCAAAATTTGCCGTTGAGCAGACGGTGAAGGCAAGCGAACAGTCGTTGCCGTCCAAAGAAATGGAAGATTTGGCGGAAAAGCTTACTAAAATGGATTAAATAAAAGCCCCGCGCCGTGCGGCGCGGGGCTTAAAATTTATCAAAGGGTGCAAACTAATTAACGGCGCAAGAAAAGCCGCGCCTTTTGGTTTTAAGGAGTTCGCATATGTACGATTTAGCAATTATAGGCGGCGGACCCGCGGGGGTATCCGCTGCAATTAATGCAAAAATTTTAAATAAAAAATTCGTTTGGTTTACCTCGGGCGCGTCGTCGAAAAAAGTCGCTCGGGCAGAGCTTATCAAAAATTATCCCGCGCTTCCCGATATTTCGGGCGAGGGGCTTGCAAATGCTTTGAAGGAGCATACGGAAAGCCTTGGCATAGATATGACCGAAGAAATCATAACGGGCGTTTATCCCGCCGGCGATAAATTTTCACTGCTTGCCGGCAGTAACGTTTACGAGGCAAAAGCCGTAATTCTTTGTATCGGGGTTGAAGTTCAAAAACCCGTGGACGGCGAGGAACGACTTTTGGGACGCGGCGTAAGTTATTGCGCCACTTGCGACGGGCTTTTATATAGGGGCAAAAAAATAGCCGTTTACTGCACGGACAAGCGCTACGAAAGCGAAATAGAATTTCTTTGCTCGGTTGCCGAAAAAGCGTACGTTATGCCGCTATACAAGGGCTACGATATAAAGGCAAAAAACGCCGAAATTATTTTAAAATCGCCCGTAAAGTTCGTAGGCGACGAGCGTTTGACCGCAGTCGAGTATTCGGGCGGAAAGATAGAAGTTGACGGGGTTTTTGTGCTGAAAAGCGCGTTTTCACCCGCAACTTTGGTGCACGGCTTGAAGGTTGAGGACGGGCATATCCTCGTCAATAGAAAAATGGAAACCAATATTAATGGGTTGTTTGCCGCGGGCGACTGCACGGGCAGACCGTACCAATATATTAAAGCCGCGGGCGAGGGCAACGTTGCCGTACACTCGGCAATAGAGTATTTAAGCCGCTAATCGAATTGCTGCGCTTTATAATAAGCTTTTTATGACGCGCTGCGTTTTTAAACGCGGCGCTTTTTTCTTGCAATCAAACTGTTTAGGTGATAAAATAAAACTATGAAATTTACAGAACTTACTATACACACCACCACAGAGGGCAGCGAGCTTATCGCCGATATCCTTTGGCGGTACACAAATTACGGTGTTGCGATTTCCGACGTAAAGGACGTTATCGCGCTGCAACAAAATAAAGTTATGTATTGGGACTACATAGACGAAAATCTTCTTTCTTTTCGGCAAGACGTGCTTGTAAAAGCGTTTGTGCCCAAGGACGAAACGGCGGCAACCTTACCCAAAATACGCGCGGATTTCGAAGAGCTTTTAAAAAACTGCGCGGGGTTTACTGCGCTAGGTTCGCTTGAAACAACCTTGCGCGAGGTCGAAGGCGACGATTGGATTGAAATTTGGAAAACTCATTTCCGCCCCTTGCATATAGGCGAGCGCATCGTGGTCTGCCCCGAATGGATTGCTTACGATAAACAGCCGCATGAAGAGGTGGTTAAGCTTGACAGCAATATGGCGTTCGGCACGGGCGAGCACGAAACGACTTCAATGTGCCTTAAACTTTTGCAAAAGTATCTTACGCCGTCAAGCGTTTGCATCGACGTAGGCTGTGGCAGCGGCATCCTCGGAATTTCCGCAATAAAGCTCGGTGCTAAATATGCGTATTTGACCGATATAGACTTTGTCGCGGTTGAAAGCGCAAAGCACAACTCGGAAATTAACGGCGTTGCCGATAAGGTGACGGTGGCGCACTCTAACCTTTTGGATAACGCCGAAATTAAGGGCGATATTATGCTTGCGAACATTACCGCCGAAATTTTGTGCGGGCTTGCGCCGTCAATTCCCAAAAACTTGAAGGCGGGCGGCACGCTTATTTTAAGCGGCATAATCGAAAGCCGACTTGAAACTGTAATTTCAGCCTTTTCTGCGCAAGGACTTAAATTGGAAAAAACTTTGAAAGAGGGCGAGTGGCTTGCCCTATCGTTTAAATTATGAGCGGACGTAAAAGATTTTTTATTGAAAAACTTAGCGGCGACGAAACCGAAGTATACCTTGAAGGGGAAGAATTTATCCACGCAAAAACCGTTTTAAGGGTTGAAGAAGGCGCGGAGATTGTTCTTTTGGACGGTAGCGGAAAGGAGTATTTCGCAATTGTCGCAAAAATTGAAAAACACCGTTTGATGGCACATATTATGGGGGCAATTACGGGGGAGAGGGAGCCTTTAACCCCTATTTACTTGTTGTGTGGAGCGCTAAAAGGTGACAAGACAGAGCTTATCGTTCAAAAGGCGACGGAGCTTGGAGTTGCCAAGATAGGCGTGTTTGTTTCGGAATACTGCTCGGCTTACATAAACGAAAACAAAATCGAGCGGCTTAAAAAGGTCGCGAGGGAAGCCGCTAAGCAGTGCTTGCGCTCACGCGTGCCGGAAATCGAGTATTTCGATAATTTAGCGGGCGCGTTGAAGTCCGCGGAAGGCTTTAAAAATAAGTTGTTTGCTTGCGAGTTTTTGGAACAGTCTTGCGGGGATTTTGCCGGCTTGGAAGGTTCTACCGCTGTAGTGGTTGGAAGCGAGGGCGGGTTTTCGCATAAAGAATACGAATTGTCGCAAGCCTTCGGATTTACGGGAATTTCCCTCGGCAAAAGAATTTTGCGCGCCGAAACCGCCGCAATAGCCGTATGCGCGTTGGCGGCGTACGCCCTCGGAGAGTTAAAATGAGGGCAGTTGTGTTTACTTTGGGGTGCAAGGTGAACGAGGTGGAAAGCGCGTCTATTATGGCTACGCTTGAAAAGTTGGGCTGGGAAGTTTCGGATAAACTCTCTTACGCCGACGTTTTCGTTTTGAACACCTGCGCCGTCACCAAAGAGGCGGAAAAGAAGAGCCGCCAACTTGTTGCCCGCGCGCGCAAGTTTAACCCCGAAGCACAAATTTTTGTTTGCGGCTGTGCCTCGGAAAAAGACAAGGCGGCGTACGAAGAAAAAGGAGTTGCTTTCGTCGGCGGGGCAAGGGACAAAGGTGAAATTATTTCTGCGATTGCAAGCCGTTACGGGTGCGAAGATACGGGACTATCGTTCCCCAAGCAGACCAAAACCCGAGCTTTCATTAAAATACAAGACGGGTGTAACAACTTTTGTTCTTATTGCATAATTCCTTATTTGCGCGGACGGGAAAAATCGCGGAAAGTCGAGGATATATTGGGGGAAATCGCAAAAACCGACTGTCCCGAAGTTGTTCTGAACGGCATAAATATTTCATCGTACGGTTATGAAAATACGACCCTTTGCGACCTTATACGCGCTATGTCAAACATTGATAAACGCGTGCGGCTCGGGTCGTTGGAATGCAACATAGTTACCGAAGAATTTTTGACCGCGCTAAAGGGTTTAAAGGACTTTGCGCCGCAGTTTCATCTTTCGTTGCAGAGCGGTTCGACAGCCGTATTAAAGGCAATGAATAGGCACTACACACGCGAAGATTATATTGAAAAGTGCCGCTTAATTTACGGATATTTCTCCGACGCGGCTATAACCACCGATATTATTGCGGGGTTTGCGACCGAAACTGAGGAGGACTTTGAAAAAAGTCTGTCCATAATCGAGGAAGTCGGGTTTGCGCGTGTGCATGCATTTGCGTTTTCCCCACGCGAAGGAACGGTTGCTTTTAAGCTGAAAGACTTGCCGCCGGAGGTAAAAAGCGAGCGGTTGCATATGCTGTTGGCGGCCGGCGAAGTTGCCTCGAAAAGATATATTCGGAAGTTTTTAAACAAACCCGCGGACTTTATAGCCGAGGAGTATTCAGACGGGTTCACAACGGGATACACCCCCAACTATATTAAAGTTTACGCGCCTTTGTGCCTCGACTGCGGCAAAAAATACGGTGTGGAGCCGACGGAAATTTTTAAGGACGGCGCTTATGCGAAAATTATCGGGACAAAGGATTAAATATTTTTTTAAAGAAACTTTCCGTCCGCACTCCAAAGACGAGTACGCCGAAGTTTTTACGCGCGGACTTAAAGAAAATTGCGGCGAAAGCGTTGCAAGAAAGCTGCCTTGGCTTTATATACGCGTGTTTGCGCTGAATTTGATTTTGTTCGCCGTTTTGGTGTTTTCATATCGGCTTGCGCGTTATTCCGCGGACTACGTTACGGCGATATTGTTCGGCGGGCTGTTATTTAATATTCCGCTTTTTGTTTTCTTTTACGAGCTGTATCCCAAGCGCGATTTCAGTATGTTGAAGCTTTTCGCAGTGCTTATTATCGGCGGGGTGCTGTCAACTGTAATAATCGTGTTCGGGTACGAGTACATTTACAGCACCGTAAACGAGCCTAACGTGTGGATTTCAACGCTATGGGTAGGGTTTTGGGAAGAGCTTGTAAAGGGCGCGGTAGCCATTGCGACGATTGCGCTGCTTCGTAAACGGAACCCGTTTTTATGCTTTTTAATCGGTTTTGCCGTGGGTACGGGATACTCGTTTACGGAAGATTTGGGCTATATTTATTCCCTGTCGCGCTCGTCCGGCATTGCTTGGTTGGTTTTAACTTCGATAGGCCGCGGGCTGTCGTGCGTGTGCTCGCACGCGCCGTGGACAGCCATGATTTGTTGGGCTTTTGCCAAATTCAAAAAGCCGTTTATTAACTTCCGATTTTACGGCGTTATGATTGCAATGATGGCTTTGCACTACTTTGCCGATGTTCCGTTTTTTGACAAAAACCTTGACATATTAAGGGGTATAACGGTTGGTTGGGTTATAGAAGCGGCGGTTGTAATCTCTATTTTCGTTATAGTTTTCTTTGCGCTTAAAAGCTCTTTTAAGGAGATTTACTCGGACGGAAAACCCGAGTACCCGCAAGCCGAAATTTTGAGCGAGCGTGCAAAGCTTTTGCAAGCGGCGAACTTAACGGCAACGGTTTGTGCGGCGGCGATGTGTGTTTTTGTCTTTGCGGGCTGCTCGATTACTGCGGGCGAAAGGGCAGTATACAAAAAAATTTACGACGATGACGCTTTTATCGGGTTCGTTCAGCAAGGTTTGGTTTTCAACTTCGATTTGAAAAGGAAGTATAACGCCGAGATTGAGAATTATTCGGAATTCTTTTCGGAAGGAGTGCGGCGAGGCGCAACGCAAAAGGTTAGTGACGGGGAGTACGATTATTTTTATGTTTATGCCTTCGGTGAGGACGAAACGCCCGTGCTTACGAACTTAGCCGTTAAAGTGGATAACGATTTGCACTATTTGAATCGGTTTTTAATTTATGAAGATTATTCATTAATAAATTACGGCTATCCGTCAAATTACAGACCGATAGACGACAGCTTGTGGGGCGAAGGCGACGATAACGGCGAGGAAGGCGACGACGGCGAAGAACCGCCCGTTGAGGAGCCGCCTACCGAAGAACCGCCCGTTGAGGAGGTTAAGCCTTTAAAGGTCGTCAGCTTTTTCAATATAAGCTCGGCAAGGTGCAAGTACTCGCTTGAAGAGGGGTGCTTCGAGGTTGCAACCGACGACAAAGAGTTTGTCGGGCTGGGCAGTGTTATTTCGCTTGCGGCGCTTTTTGGCACGACTCTGATTGGCGGCGGCGCGGCGTTTATAACTTTGAAAATAAAAGCAAGGAGAAAGGAAGATGCTTGACAATAATTGTGTATTTTGCAAAATCATAAGGGGAGAAATTCCTTCTGCAAAGGTGTACGAGGACGATAAGATGCTCGTCTTTAAGGATATCGAACCCAAGGCTAAGGTGCACCTTTTGGCGGTGCCGAAAAATCACTTTAAGTTGCTTTCCGATATGGATGAACAACGTGCGGAAACCATCAAATATATGCTTGAAAAAATACCCGAAATCGCCAAGGAAAACGGCTTAATTAACGGGTATCGGCTTGTAATAAATCAAGGGGACGACGCCGGACAAACGGTGTTCCATTTGCATATTCATATTTTGGGCGGGGAAACGCTAAGCTGGTGATTGGTGCCCGAATATGCTTGAAATAACGCTATTTTAAAGGCGGCGGAGATTATCTCCGCCGCCTTTTATATATCTTCCGCGATTTTTCTTGCCGCTGCCTTGACCTTATCTTTCAATTCGGTCGGCGAGCCCACCTTTACCGCGCCGCCGTAGCTTAAAATTTTGTTTACAAGCGTATCGTCGTTCGGTAACGTAAGCGTTGCTACAAAACCGTTTCCGCGCGGCTCGATATTGTCTATGCCAAGCCACTCTTCCGCATCGGGAAGTGAGCTTTTTTCTATTATGAAGGTAACCTCTATAAGCTCGTCGTCGCTGTGCTTGAAATTCAAATCGATATCGTCGCGGGTAAATTCTTTCTTTTTAAAGTTTTTGCCCGTAAAAGCGGCGGACTTTATTCTGCCTATTTTAAAAGTTCGGAACTCTTGTTTGGTGTGGCAGAAAGCCCAAACGTACCAAACGTTTTGTTTAAGTATCAAAACGTGCGGGTCGATGATACGCTTGCTGTGCTTGCCTCCGCGCGAAATGTAGTCTATCAAAAGGCTTTTGCTGTCGTTTACGGCTTGTTCGCAGACCCGCATTTTTTCGGAGAATTTAACGTTGCCGCCCCAAGCGCCTCCGTCAACTATCACGTTGCCGCAAACGGATAACTCTAACTTTTCTATCTTTTGGCGGCTTTCAAGCTTTTCCTTTGCGGAAATCACGCTTTCGTCGGAAATTTGCGAAGCCATAGCGTCAAGCGCGTTCAAAGTGGCGGCGTATTCTTCACGCGTGAAGTAACCCGTGGGTAGGCGGAAAGTGTCGGCAACGGTTATGCCGCCGTATCGTCCGCGCGCAACGTCTATCGGTACCCCGCAAACCGTCAGCTCCTCGATATATCTGTACACACTGCGAACCGAAACTTCGTATCTGCGCGCAATCTCGGTCGCGGTAACCTTGCGTCGTTGCAATAGCAGCATTAAAATTTTAAGCATAACGTTGTATTTCATCGTAATATCCCCGGCTTGTCCGACGTATAATAAACCGTTCGAAGAAAAAATTTGAATATTTTTTTAAAAAATTTTATCATATATGACAATAGCTGTCAAGTATTATCGCTATAATACAGCTTGTAAACGATGCGGGAGGAACAAAAAATGAACTTTACGGCATATATTGAAAGACAGAAGGGTTTAATAAGAGAACGCCACGAAGGAGAGTTGTTTCTTTTGGATAAAGGTGAAGTTATATCCGTTAACGATAACGATAAATTGTTTGAGGAGCTTGATAGGGTGAAGGGGCTTAACACCCGCGAGAGGTTGTGTTTTAGGAGGGCTGTATGATAGAATTTATTAAAAAGGCTGCCAAAATTACCGTTGTAAGCACTGCGGCTGTGGCAATAATAGCGCTGTTGTTTTAATCGGTAAGAGGGCGTCGGGCGCAAAATGCGCCCGACGCCTACAAGTAGCCCGCCCGCGGAGATTTCCGCGGGCGGGCTATATTTAATTTTTAGCTGTTATTTTACGACCTTTTTTTCAATTAAGGCGATTATGCCGTACATTCCGCCCGCCAAAAGGCAGAGGATAAAGGTTGCCGTCATTACAAGGTCAAGCTTGAACACTTGCCCGCCGTATACTATAAGGTAACCCAAGCCCGCTTTGGAAACAATGTATTCGCCCATAATCGAGCCTATCCAAGCAAGCCCGACGGCTACCTTTAAGGTGTTCATTAGGGCGGGGAACGAGGCGGGTATAATAAGCTTCCTTAAAGTTGTTATACGGCTTGCGCCCATAGATTTCATAAGCGTAAGCTTAGTCTTATCAACCGCGATAAAGCCCGCAAGCATATTCATTATGCATACGATAATCGAAACGAGAACGGTCATAAAAATTATCGCGTCGTAGCCCGTGCCTATCCAAATGATAATCAGCGGTCCGAGGGCGATTTTGGGCAGCGAGTTTAGAACCACTATGTACGGTTCGGCTACCTTTCTGACCGTTTCGCTTGCCCACAAAATTACCGCAACCGCGTATCCTACGACCACTGCAAGCACAAACCCGACTATCGTTTCCATCAGCGTTATGCCGATGTGATAGAACAGCGTGCCTTCCGTGTATAGGCTTGCTATCGTGGTGCACACGCGCGAGGGCGAGCTTGTTATAAACGGGTTGATTACCTTTAACTGTGCGAATAGCTCCCATATGCCCAAAACGGCTACGAGTACAAACACGCGCGAAAGGTGTACGATTAGCTTTTTGGTTTTTTGCTTTTTAAGATACGCGAGGTGTTCGCGCGAATAGTTGGGTTTTTCTTTTTTGTTTTTCATAAGTCTTAATCCTTAGTTGTTTGGCACATATTAGGGGGGCAATTAAATTCCAAGCTCCTTTCTTAATACCTCGAAAGTTGCCGCGAATTCGCCGCATTCTCGCCGAGATTTCGGGCTGTTGCCCCCGAAATTTATCATATGCTCGGCAACTACCGTGGCGGGGCGTGCGGAAAGCACTACTACCTTATCCGAAAGCGCGATTGCCTCCGATATGTCGTGTGTGACAAGCAACGCGGTCTTTTTTTCGCTCTTTATAATGGACTGCACGTCGTCGCAAACTTCGAGCCTTGTCTGATAGTCGAGAGCGGAAAACGGCTCGTCAAGCAAAAGGATTTCCGGCTCGGCGGAAAGCGTTCTTATAAGCGCGACTCTCTGCCGCATACCGCCCGAAAGCTGAGAGGGCGTTTTTTTCAAAAAGTCTTTAAGTCCGTACTTTTCGGCAAGTTCGATTGCGCGCGCACGCTTTTCGGAAGTGTTGCGCTTTTTTACTTCCAAAGGAAGAAAAATATTTTGCTCTACGGTGCGCCACGGGAACAGCGCGTCGCGTTGCAACATATATCCGCACTCTCCGTCGCCGCGTACGACCTCGCCCGCGGAGGGGGCTAAAAGCCCCGCCGCAAGAGAAAGTATTGTGGTTTTGCCGCAACCCGAGGGTCCTATTACCGAGACGAACTGTCCGTCCTCGACCGCGAAGTTTAAGCTTTTCACGGCGGTGGTTTCGCCCTCCTTGGTGTGGTAGGTGTAGTATACGTTTTTAAATTCCAGCATAGCCTTAAGCATAAACTTCCGTGTATATTTTATTCGCCGTTTCGGTTAAAACCAAGTCGGAGAATTTAACCCTTTGTGAAAGCTCCCCCGCATTTTCGATTATATCTTGCAAGCGGTTGAAAGCCGTTTCTTTCATCGCCATATTTGTAACCCAAGTGTTTATTGCTTTGTAGTTATCGAGCGAAACTTTTATGCTTTCTTCGCTTGTGTTGGCGAAATAGCTTACGATTTTGCTTGCAACGGTTGCGCTGTCGTTTTCGTAAACGTATTTGGTCGCTTTCGTTACGGCGCGAAGCAACGCCTCTATTTTTCCGCCGTTATCGTCAATAAAGCTCTGCTTTGCTATAAAGCAAGTGTAGGGCACTTCGCCCGACTTGTCGCCTACAGCGGCAACAATATATCCTTTGCCCGCTTTTTGGTATTCGCTTGCCACGGGTTCGAACATAGTGCAGTACTCCGCCGCGCCGCCCTCGAAAGCCGACGTCATCATATTGAAGTCTATGTTTGTAACGTAGTCGGGGTTAACGCCGATTTCGCCGCATACATATTGAAAAGTCATAAGGGGCACGCCGCCCGGTCTGCCCGCAAGAACCTTTTTGCCCTCCAAGTTGTGCCAATCGAAGTCGGGTTCGGCGGTTTTGCCCACAAGGAAACTGCCGTCGCGGTTGGTCATTTGCCCGAACACCTTTGGAGCGTCCTCATCGCCGCCGATATATGTGTAAATAGCCGCTTCGGGTCCGCAGAAACCTATATCAGCCGCGCCGGATAATACCGCAGCCATGGTTTTGTCTGCGCCGCCGCCGTTTTCAAGTTCTATCGAGTAGCCTTCTTCTTCGAAGTAGCCAAGCGCGTCCGCTAGGTAAAGGGGCGCGTAGAATACCGAGTGTGTAACTTCATTGATTTTTATTACGCTTTCGTCGTTTTTACAGCCCGTAAAAGCAAAGGGAAGCGCAACCGATATGCACGCCGCAAGAATGCAGCTTAAAATTTTCTTTTTCAATTTTTACTCCTTAAAAATTTGATAATACATTCTATGCACCTCGCGTTTGCGTTTGACAATTACAACCCTTTGTCTTATAATAGAAAGGTATATTTCAAAGTAGGTACTTTTTTATGATGGAGAAAACTTACAATCCCAAACAGTTCGAAGATAAACTGTACAAGGAATGGGAGGAAAGCGGCTGCTTTAAGGCGGTCAGGGACGATAATAAGGTTCCTTTTACGGTTATGATGCCGCCTCCCAATATTACGGGTCAGCTTCATATGGGGCACGCAATGGACGAAACTTTGCAAGATACCGTTATCCGTTTCAAGCGTATGCAAGGATATTGCGCGCTGTGGCTTCCCGGTACGGACCACGCTTCTATCGCAACCGAAGTTAAGGTGGTGGAACAGATAAAGGAGCAAGGCGAAAGTAAGGAAAGCCTCGGCAGAGAGGCCTTTTTGGAGCGCGTTTGGGCGTGGAAAGACAAGTACTGCGCAAGAATCGTTCAGCAGCTTAAAAAGCTTGGTTCCTCTTGCGATTGGTCGCGCCTTACCTTTACTATGGACGAAAAATGTTCCAAGGCGGTTAGGGAGGTTTTTGTAAACCTTTACAACAAAAAACTGATTTATCGCGGCAGCAGAATTATAAATTGGTGCCCTTGCTGCAAGACGGGTATATCCGACGTGGAGGTTGTCTACTCGGAAGAAAACGGACATTTTTGGCACATAAACTACCCCGTTGAGGGCGAAGATATTTGTCTTGAAGTGGCGACCACCCGCCCCGAAACAATGTTCGGAGATACAGCGGTTGCCGTTAATCCCAACGATAAACGTTATAATAAACTTATCGGCAAGAAAGTTATTCTGCCCGTCGTTAACAAGGCTATCCCCATTATCGGGGACGAACACGCGGATATGGAGTTCGGCACGGGTTGCGTTAAAATCACGCCCGCGCACGACCCGAACGACTTCGAAGTGGGGTTAAGACATAATTTGCCCGTTGTGCGCGTTATGAACGACGACGGCACTATGAACGAGCTTGCGGGTAAATATGCGGGGCTTGACAGATACGAATGCAGAAAACTTCTTGTAGAGGACTTGAAGGCGGCGGGCGCGCTTGTTAAAACCATGCCCCATACGCACAACGTAGGGCATTGCTACCGTTGCAATACCACGGTTGAGCCTATCGTTTCCAAACAGTGGTTTGTAAAAATGGAAAAACTTGCCCGTCCCGCAATCGACGCGGTGACGGACAAGAAAGTTACATTCGTGCCCGAAAGATTTGCTAAAATCTATTACAATTGGATGGAGAACGTCAAAGATTGGTGTATTTCCCGTCAGCTTTGGTGGGGTCATCGCATACCCGTTTGGTACTGCGAGGACTGCGGTAAAGAAATTTGCGCAAAGGTTGACCCCGATGTTTGCCCTCACTGCGGCGGAACGCATTTAAATCAAGACGAGGATGTTTTGGATACTTGGTTCTCGTCGGCGTTATGGCCTTTTTCGACTTTGGGTTTCCCCGACGATACCTCCGATTTGGAATATTTCTATCCCGGCGACGTGCTTGTTACGGGTTACGATATTATATTTTTCTGGGTTGCGAGAATGATTTTCTCGGGGCTTGAACATATGCGCAAGGTTCCTTTCCGCGACGTGCTGATACACGGGCTTGTGCGCGACGAAAAGGGACGGAAAATGTCCAAGTCGTTGGGCAACGGCGTAGACCCCCTTGAAGTTATCGATAAATACGGCGCGGACAGCTTGCGGTTTTCGCTGTTGCAAGGCGTAGCCCCCGGCAACGACACGCGTTATTCCGACGCAAAGGTTGAGGCGTGCCGCAACTTTATGAATAAAATTTGGAACGCGAGCCGCTTCGTTATAATGAGCGCGGAGGGCGCAACGGTAAAACCGTTGGAAGAGGTAAAGCTTTCCCATGCGGACAAGTGGATAATTTCCCGCTTGCAGTCGGCTATCCGCGACGTTACTTTAACTTTGAATAAGTTCGAGTTCGGCGTTGCGTGCCAAATAATGTACGATTTTATGTGGTCGGACTTCTGCGATTGGTATATCGAGCTTGTCAAACCCGCTTTGAAGTCGGATGACGCGGCAAAGCGCGACGGGGCTGTTTCTGTGCTTGTGTTCGTTTTGGAGAATGCTTTAAAGCTGCTGCACCCGTTTATACCGTTTGTTACGGACGAAATATACCGTAACCTTCCTAATACCGACGGCACTATAATGACTAAGGAATTCCCCCGCTATAACGCCAAACGCGCTTACAAAAAAGACGCTGTTTCGTTCGAGGGGATAAAAGAGATAATAACGGCGGTGCGTGCGGCCAAGACCGAGCTCGAGTGTCCGCCTTCGCGCAAGGTAAGCCTTTATATTGTCACCGACAGCAAGCGGCTTATTTCCGCAAACCACAACAGTATTTTGAAGCTTGCGGGGGCAAAGGAAATTCACTTCGTTTCATCGCCCGAAGAGGCGGGGGATAAGACCGTGACTAAGGTCGTTACTTTGGGAACGATACTCATTCCTATGGGCGAGCTTGTGGACCTTGAAAAGGAAAAAGCTCGCTTAGAGGGTGAGCTTGAAAAAGTTACGGGCGAAATTCAGCGTGCGGACGGCAAGCTGAACAATAAGGGTTTTATTGCAAAAGCGCCTAAAAAGCTTGTTGACAGCGAGCGGGCAAAACTTGATAAATATATAGAAATGCGTGAAAAAATCATAAATCAGCTTAAAAATTTATAAGGCGAAGTTATGGCTAAAAAAGTTACTAAGACCCAAGCGAAAAAGGCGGCAAACGCGGCGAAAAAGCACCCTAAAATCGTTATCGCAATAGTCGTTATTGTTCTGTTGATAGTTATTGCGGCAGTTGTGCTTTACTTTGTAAAACCCGACTTGTACCATAAGTATTTGGGTATCGGCGGACACGATTTTGACAATAACGGGGTCTGTACCGTATGCGGTTATGAAAAGTCCGAAACGGGGCAAGGCAATTTGGAAGATATCCAAGACGCGGACCTTTCAATTCATTTTATGGAATTGGGAAATAAAAACGCGGGCGACAGCATTCTTATCAAGTGCGGTAATACGGAAGTTTTGATTGACGCCGGCTCGCAACAATCGAGCGCGGCTACAATTAAAAACTATGTTGACCGATACTGTACGGACGGGGTGCTCGATTACGTTATTTCTACACACGCCGATTCAGACCATATATCCGCGTTTGTCGGCACTTCGAGCGCAAAAGGTATTATTTATCAGTACGAAATAGGTACTTTCATTAAGTTCGATAGGTCGGATAAATCGCCTACGACGTCAAGCGGAAACAAATCGCTTTACGGTCAGTATTTGGACGCGGTGAAGTATCTTGAAGAAGAAACGGATACCCACGTCTTTACTGCAAGTCAGTGTTATGAAGAATCGGGCGGCGCGCAAAGGCAATATTACCTTGATGACGCACACACCGTTTCAATAAACGTTTTGTATAACTATTACTACTATAATTCGTCGAGCGACGAAAACAATTATTCGGTTGTAACGCTTTTGACGCAAGAGCTGCAAAACGGTAAAAAGCACTACCTTTTCACGGGCGATTTGGAAAAGGACGGCGAAAGCAAAATGGTGGACTATTACGCAAGCGCCTCTAATAGCAAATCCGCGTACGACGTTTTGCCCGAAGTCGAGCTTTACAAAGCGGGACATCACGGCAGCAAAACTTCGTCTACCATGAAGCTTCTAAACGTTATAAAGCCCAAGTATGTTGCCGTGTGTTGCTGTTGCGGCGCACCCGAATACACCAAAAACAACGACAATACTTTCCCCACGCAAGAAATGATTAATAACGTGGGCAAGTTCACGGATAAAATTTATGTAACCACGTTGGGCACGGGTTTACCCGACAAGGACGCGGACGGAAATTACATATCGCAGTCGTACGGCGGTTACGAATCTATGAACGGCGATATAGTTTTCTACTATAAGGACGGCAAACTGAATTTGTACTGTTCCAACAACGATACGATTTTGAAGAACACCGAGTGGTTCAAAGAAAACCGAACTTGGACCGGTGTGTGAATTAAGTTAAAAAGTGGTATGCGAGAATGAGTATGCCGCTTTTTTGTTTTTATTGACTTATATAGTAATGATATTAATTATTCTTTGTCAATGCTTGCTTTTTATATAATAATGTGGTAAAATTATATGAGTATTTTTTAGTAGATATATTGTTTAATAGCTTAAAAAATATCACACAATAAGAGAAAATTATGTCTTTAAATTTAATGTATATAACCAATAATCCCGAAGTTGCTTTAATTGCGGAAAAGCACGGCGTTGACCGTATTTGGATTGATTTGGAAGTTTTAGGAAAAGAAGATAGGCAAAAAAATCTTAATTCGGTAAAATCACATCACACGGTTCAAGATATTAAAAATATTGCGCCGAAGTTAAATAAGGCGGAATTGCTTGTTAGAATCAATCCGTGGAATATAGGGTCTGAAAAAGAAATTAGCAAGGTTATCGCCGCGGGTGCGCAAATCGTTATGCTTCCGATGTGGAAAACTGTTTGCGAAGTAAAAAATTTTTTAGCCGCCGTTAACGGGCGCGTAAAGACGATGTTGCTTTTGGAAACGAAAGAAGCAGAATATTGCCTTGACGAAATATTAAAGCTTAAAGGAATAGATTATATCCATATCGGTTTGAACGATTTGCACTTATCGTATGGTTTGACATTTATGTTTGAATTACTGTCCAACGGCACGGTGGAAAGTATTTGCAACAAAATCAAGTCGACGGGTATACCATACGGCTTTGGGGGCGTTGCAAAAATAGGCGAAGGCGCGTTGCCGTCGGAAAAGATAATTCTTGAGCATTACAGACTCGGTTCAACAAGTGCAATTTTATCAAGAAGTTTCTGTGACGCGGATAAGGTTAAGGACCTTAAAAAAATTGAAGAGATATTCGATAAAAATTTGGCCGAATTAAGAAATTTCGAAACATACGCTGAACATGCTGACGCGGAGACGCTTAACAAGAACGCTGAATCGGTTGCGGAAAGCGTAAATCGAATTGTAAAGGTAATAGAGGGGCGTAAATAATGAACAAATCGAAGTTGCAAAATTTAACTGAAAAATACGGCGACGCTTTTTATTTGTTGGATTCCGTACAGTTCAGAAAGAACTATCAAGAACTAAGTAATGCGTTTAAAAGTATTTATCCGAATTTCAATATCGCTTATTCTTACAAAACGAATTACACGCCAAAGTTTTGCAGAATAGTAAACGAATTGGGCGGATACGCCGAAGTGGTTTCGGATATGGAGATGGAGATTGCTCTCCGTATCGGCGTTCAACCTCAAAAAATTATTTGGAACGGACCATATAAAAATTATAAAAAGGTTGAAGAGTTACTCGTTATGGGCGGCACTGTCAATCTTGACTCTGTTTATGAAATCGAACTGATAAGGCAAATTGCCGAAAAGTATAAAAATCATAAACTTAATATCGGTATTAGGGTGAATTTTGACGTTAACGACGGCGTAACCTCTCGATTCGGCTTTGACATAGAAACCCAAGACTTTAAAAATGCGTTGAAGTTGGTTGAAGAAACCGAAAATTTGCATTTAATCGGGTTGCAGTGTCATTTTGCGACGCGTAGACTCGATACTTGGAAACCGAGAGCAGAAAAAATGCTTGATTTGCTTGATAAGCTTAATATTATTCCCGAGCACATTGACCTTGGCGGCGGACTGTTCGGAAAGATGGACGAAACGCTTAAAGTACAATTCGATTCGTATATTCCCGATTATGTTGAATATGCTCAACAAGTAGCGCCAATAATTGCGGAACGGTTTAAAAGTTGTAAACAAAAGCCGTTATTGCTTATCGAGCCCGGTAGCGCTTTGGTTGGCGACTGCATGAAATTCGTTACCAAAGTAATTAACGTTAAAGAAGTAAGAGGAAAAGCGATAGCAACGCTTTTGGGCAGTATTTATAATATTAATCCTACTCTTAACAAAAAAAATCCTCCTATAGAAGTAATTTCCATGGGTGACGCGCAGAAAGAATATAAAGATTTGGATTTCGGCGGGTTTACTTGTATCGAGTCTGATTATTTATATCGTCATTTCAGTGGTAAAGTTGCACGGGGAGATATGGTCGTTTTCGGAAACGTCGGGTCTTATTCAGTGGTTTTAAAACCTCCGTTTATTTTGCCGAACTTCCCCATTATAGACGTTTCGGGTGAAGAGACAGAGTTGATTAAACGGGGCGAGGTTTTTGACGATTTGTTCCATACATTTACGTTTTAGCTGGCTGAGTTATGTGTGTCATTTCTAAATTTTTTAAAAGATTATTCGATATATTTGCATCGTTTATAGCAATATTGTTGTTGATGCTTCTTTGGATAGCGGTTGCAATTGCAATAAAATGCGATTCCAAAGGTCCCGTATTTTTCAAGCAAGAGCGTAGAACTAAAGACGGAAAAGTATTTAAAATGCTCAAATTTCGGTCTATGGTTGTTGATGCGGAAAAAACGGGAGCGGGGCTTTTTAACTATAAAGACGACCCCCGTGTAACAAAAGTCGGTAGGTTTTTGCGTAATAGCAGTATAGACGAACTGCCTCAGCTGTTCAATATCTTTATTGGCGATATGTCTGTTGTCGGTCCGCGCCCTTGCGTCGTATATGAACTCGGTGACTTCGATACGCTTAATAAAAGATATAAAAAGCGGTTTAAGATGAGAGCGGGTTTAACAGGGCTTGCGCAAGTGATGGGGCGTAACGATATAAGTTGGGACGAAAAGGTTGAGTATGACAATCAATATATCGATAACTTTAAAAAACACGGTGTTTTTACCGATATCCGTATACTTTGGCTGTCGGTAATTAAGGTTTTTAAAAAAGCCGATATTTATGAAAATAAAGAGGACGCAACTCTCGACGACGTTGAGGCGGCAAAGCGCGCTGAAGAAGAAATAATAAGAATTGCACATTTACCCGATGAGGATACGGATTTAAAAGTTGAAGCACGAGAAGAAGGAGAAAAAGAAATTGAAATATGACATTGCAAACAGATTAATTTGGTTTAAAGGCGAAATTTTAAACGTTAACGATGCAAAGATAAACGTCCTTGCGCCGACTTCACAGTTCGGATTAAATGTATTCGAAGGTATTCCTTGCTATTGGAACGAAAGAAAAAAACAGCTATACGCTTTTCGTTTGGACGACCATTATAACAGACTGTTAAAGTCTGCAATACTGCTTCAAATCAATTGTCCTTTTACGAAAGACGATATGAAGAAAGCGTTGGTTGACATCGTGAAAGCAAATGAGTATTACGAAAATATTTCCGTTCGTCAAACTCTGTTCGTCGACGGTTTTGCATCTTGGGGCGCAGACGGGCCTACAGACATGTTTGTTGCGCCGATTCCAAAGGGAGGAATGAGTAAAGAATACAACAAGAAAGGCTTAAATTGCTGCATAACTTCTTGGCGACGAATAAGCGACACCACGCTATCTCCAAGAATTAAGTGCGGAGCGAACTATATAAACAGCAGAATGGGACAACGAGAAGCATTGAGGAACGGATACGATACTTGTATATTTTTAAACGAATTCGGTAAAGTATCAGAAGGCCCCGGGTCTTGTTTTTTTATGATAAAAAACGGAGAATTGATTACGCCGCAATTGACCGATAGCGTGCTTGAAAGCATAACGCGTGATACGGTTATAAAAATTGCAGAAAAAATTCTTAATGTTAAAGTAGTTGAAAGAAGTATAGACAGAACAGAGCTTTATACTTGCGACGAAGCTTTTCTTTGCGGTTCGGCTATGGAAGTTACGCCCGTCATTTCGGTTGATAAGTACCTAATAAACAATGGAGAAGTCGGTAATATTACTGATGTTATCCATAAAAAGTATATTGAAATTGCATCGGGTGCACACGAACTATTTGCCGATTGGGTAACAGCTATTTATTGAGTGGTGGGGAATGAACGAATTTACAGTATTAATGTCTGTATATAAAGGTGATAACGCGGCTCATTTAATACGGGCTCTTGAAAGTATAAGTTTTGAACAGACGTTGAAGCCTAAACAAATAGTTTTGGTTATTGATGGATTTGTTGCCGATGAAATAAAAGAAGCAATATTAGGTTTTGAAGAAAGATTAGATGGCGCAATTAAATTTACTGTTGTTACCAAACAACAAAACGAGGGACTTGCCGCCGCTTTAAACACTGGGCTTGGTGTTTGTGAAACAGAACTGGTTGCTAGGATGGATTCTGATGATATTTCTTTACCGGAACGTTTTGCATTACAAATTAAATATTTGGATGAGCATCCGGAAATTTCGGTTTTGGGCGGAAATATTTTAGAGTTTGAACAAGACGAGAACATCATTGCAGATAAGAGAGAAGTTCCGAGTGAGCATGAAGCAATAGTTAAAATGCTTAAAACGAGAAATGCGCTCAACCATATGAGTGTTATGTTTAGGAAAAGCGTTATTGCTGAGGTGGGCGGGTATTGTACTGACTTTGGTAAATTAGAAGACTATAAATTATGGGTTGACGTAGTTGTGGCGAATTATAAAATTCATAATTTATCTGAAAATTTGGTAAAAGCGCGAACGGGAAACGGATTTTTAGACAGAAGAAACAACAAACGTGAAATCGAAGACTGGGATATGTTGCAAAGTTATCTGCTTTCCGTGGGAATGATTAAGAAATCAAAGGCAAGAAAAAACAAGTTATATATTCGAGCATTTATATACACTCCTAAATGGGTAAAAAAGATACTTTATAAAACCGTATTAAGAAAAAAAGTAACAATTAACGGTTCGAAAAAAAATGAACAAAAAAATTGATTTGCCGCAGTTGAAAGAACTTGAATTAAACTTGTTGACTGCCGTGGACGAAATTTGTCAAAAAGAAAATTTAAGATATTCATTAGGCGGCGGCACTTTGCTCGGCGCGGTGAGGCATAAAGGCTTTATCCCATGGGACGATGATATCGATATTATGATGCCCCGCCCCGATTACGACGCGTTTATCGTCTATTGCCTAAATAACGAAACGCCCTTTAAAATCCGCAGCTTCGATACGGACAAGTCCTACGTTGATATGTCTGCAAAAGTCTACAACCCCGACACCGTTCTTCGTGACGATAATATAGTGGGCGGAAGCAGCATAGGCGTTAATATAGACGTTTTCCCCGTAGACGGTTTGGGTGATACTTTAAAAGCGGCAAAGAAGGCGTATAATTCAACGAGATTTAAAAGGAACTTGTTGATTGCCGCGCAGTGGAAAAAGTTTTTTAGGTCAAAAACACACGCGTGGTATTATGAGCCTTTCCGCTTTGCTTTTTTTGTTTTAAGCAGATTCGTTAATAAGGCTCGGCTATTCAATAAAATACAAAAAAAATATAAAAAGATAAATTTTAATTCGGTGCAGTATGCGGGTGCTGTCGGCGGGGCTTACAGAGAAAAAGAAGTTCTTCCTAAAACAGTCTGGACGGAATATATCGATTTGCCGTTCGAGGAGCGCACTTTCAAGGCGATAGCCGCTTACGATATTTATATGTCGAGCATTTACGGTAACTATATGCAGTTGCCGCCCGTAGAAAAACAAGTTTCGCACCATACTTTTACGGCGTTTTTTAAGGAAGAAGAATGAAGTCGGTTGCAATTTTATTAAGCACGTATAACGGAGATAGATTTTTACGCGAACAGTTGGACACGCTGTTGAACCAAAATGACGTTGCGGCGGAAGTCTTCGTGCGCGACGACGGCTCGTCTGACGGCACGCGTCAAATTCTTACGGAGTATGCGGAAAATCACCCGACCGTTCATCTTGATTTTGCAGAAAACGTGGGCGTGGGCAACAGCTTTATGAATTTGCTGTATTCAGTTCCCGACAGCTTTGACTATTACGCATTTGCCGACCAAGACGATATTTGGGAAGCGGACAAGCTTGCGGAAGCGGTTAGCCTTTTAGAAGAAAAAGAGGGGTTGTTATACGCTTCCAACCAAGAGTGCGTTGATAAATATGGCAACTCAATGGGGTTAAGGTATGGCATTAAAGAGAAAATCAATTTAACAGCCATAAGCATTTTGCAAAAGAATATGCTTGCCGGCTGTACAATGGTGCTCACAAACGGATTTTATAAAATTCTAACCGATGATAATCACCGCCCTTCGTCCGAACTTTTGCACAATAGGATTCACGACGTTTGGATTGCGGTTACTGCGGCTTTGTATGAAGGGATAGTTTACGACGAACGCTCTTTCATCAAATACAGACAGCACGAAAACAACGTCGTCGGGGCAAATAGCGGCGGATTTAGAAGAAAGTTAAAAGAGAGAATGAAAAAATTATTTCATTCGGAATACAGAAACGGTAGAAGTATGCTTGCGCGAGAACTTTGTTCAAAATTTCCGGAGGAAGTAAAAGCATATCCTCTTATTGAGTTCAGTTCAAAAGCGAACAAATTGAAATATAAAAGAAGATTATTCAAAAATCAAAAACAACTGCGAGCATATACGGGCGAAAGCCGTTTCGGATTTTTTATTAAAGTTTTATTCGGATTGTATTAAGGTTAAAATAATAGATGGCATTTTTATTTTTTGCAATTATCGTTGCATTCGTCATAATTGCATATTATTTCGGGAACAAGGAATTACTTTCGCCTTGGTTCTTGTTGTGTCTAGCCATCTTTGCTTCATATTTGATTATTTTAATTAACTATTCAAACTGGGATGTCAATATAAACGGAACGTTTATCCTCTACATAGTAACTGCAATAATTGCGTTCGGCGCCGGTTGCTTGTTGGTCAAAGCATTAAAACCTTTGCCGGTACGCGGCGTAAACGGATTAATAAAAGTATCGGTGGACGACGCCGCTTTGCAACGCCGTTATCCCGCAAATATATTTATAATTATTTCAATAATATGCGCGGCTTTATATATTTACAAGTTGCTTTCGGACGCGGGCGACGCAACTTCGTTAAGCGGTAAAATTCGCGCCATTTATGAAAAAATCGTCAACGAAGACTATTCACCGGGTATCTTTTTTAATCAATTATTAGAAATAGTCATTGCTATTGCCTACGTTAATACTTACCGTTTAATGATGAGGCTGTTTTCAAAAAAAGACAGATTAAGTATTTTCAAATTGCTGATTCCCGTATTTGCGGCAGTTATAGTAATATTGATTTCATCTGACAGAAATATATTTATAAGATACGCCATCTATATTGTGTGTCTGTTTGTTTTGTTTTTTATTCAAAATTATAAAAAGAAAAACGCAAATTTAAAAATTGTACAAATTGTCATAGTGTTTGTGCTGATATTCGTTTTGATATTCTTTTTGCTTGGGAAAGCTAAGCAATACTCTTCTAATTTATTTAATTCTCTCAGTATTTACGGCGGCTCGGGTTTGTATAATTTCAATTTGTGGGTTGAAGACTTTAACGAACCTTTGATGTACGGCAAATCCACGTTTTTTACTTTCCTAAATTCATTGCAGTCTATTTTTAAATCGTTCGGTTTAGACTTCGGTGATTTTGGATTAGTAACTCGATTTGATCCGTTTATAACGTATAATTCATCCAATGGTTACGCTTACAGTTCAAATATATATACGGCGCTTAAACCGTATGTTGAGGATTTCGGCTATTTCGGCGTCGTTTTATTCCCGTTCATTATCGGTGCATTTTACCAATGGCTGTTTACCCGTGCGAAAAAATCCCACTACGGTTTTAATTGGATATTGTTCTGTATGTTGATTTATCCGATAATTTTCTTCCCTATATTGGAACAATTATTTAGGCGCTTTCATCTAGGTTTTATTTACGAGATTGGTTGGTGCGCGATAATATATTTCTCCGTATTCGGTAGAAGAAAAAACAAAACCGTAACCTCGGTCAGATTAGAGGACAACGTCAATGAAAAACGATAAAATTATGAATATAGGCGTAATATTTGCGGGCGGCGTAGGCAGCCGTATGCATAGCAAGGATATGCCAAAACAGTTTTTAAGCGTTCACGGCAAGCCGATAATTATTCATACTCTCGAGCACTTTGAAAAGAACGAAGAAATCAACGCCGTCGTTATTGCGTGCGTTGAGGAGTGGATACCGCACCTTAAAGCTCTTTTGTATAAGTATCGTATAGAAAAAGTCAAAAAGGTAGTTGCGGGCGGTAAGACTGGACAGCTGTCTATATATAACGGACTATGCGCCGCAAAAGAAATTGCGGAAGATAAAAAAGCTATTGCTCTGATTCATGACGGCGTTCGTCCTCTTATTAATTCACAGCTTTTATCCGATAATATAAAGTGCGTTAAAGAAAAGGGCGCTGCGATTACTGCCGGAATTGTAAAAGAAACGATAGTAGTCGTAGATAAAAACGGTTATGTTGAACAAGTACCGTCAAGGGATAAATCGCGTGTGGCAAAGGCACCTCAAAGCTTTTGGCTTGAAGATATACTTTCCGCTCATGAAAAGGCATTGAAAGAAAATATTACGGATACTATAGATTCTTGCACTTTAATGAAGAAATACGGTTATCGACTTTACATGGTTGACGGACCTTACGAAAATATAAAAATTACTACACCGGACGATTTTTATACTATGAGGGCAATTCTCGATGCAAAAGAGAACGCCCAAATATACGGCATAGAAGAGGAGAATCGATAAGTGGATTTATCCCGTTTCGAAGGTAAAAAAATTCTTATAACGGGTGCAAGCGGACTTATAGGCAGCGCGCTTGTAAAGACTCTCGTTTTGCATAAAGGGCACAAGCCCGTAAAAATTATTGCGCTTGTTAGAAACGAAGAAAAAGCTCGTCAAATATTTTTCTCCTTACCTCAAGAAAATTTAGAATATTTGACTTGCGACGTATGCGATATAAAAAATGAAAATCTTGGCGTTGATTATATAATTCATGCGGCAAGCAAAACGGCGAGCAAGGATTTCGTTGACGAACCAGTGGAAGTCATTTTAAGTGCATTGAAAGGTACGGAAAGTATTCTTGAATTTGCCCGCACGAATAAAGTAAAAGGTTTCGTGTATCTTTCTTCGATGGAAGTTTACGGGACGCCTTCAACGGACGAAAAAATTTACGAAAATTCCCCTTCTAATATTAATACGATGAAGGTGCGTTCAAGTTATCCGGAAGCAAAAAGGGCGTGTGAGTGTCTTTGTTCCGCCTATGCCGCAGAATACGGTGTGCCGGCAAAGGTGGTCCGTCTTACGCAGACATTCGGAGAGGGGGTGCACTATAACGACGGCAGACTTTTTGCCGAGCTTGCCCGCTGCGTAATAGAGGGTAGGGATATAATTTTAAAGACGAAAGGCGAAACTAAAAGAAATTATATTTATGTCGCCGATGCTGTGAACGCAATTCTTACCGTACTTTTAGACGGCGCGGTAGGCGAGGCTTACAACGCCGCAAACGAAGAAACTTATTGCTCTGTTTACGATATGGCTTGTATGGTTGCCGAAAAATTCGGGAACGGGAAATCAAAAGTCGTTGTGCGCGAGGACGAGGATATTGCAAAGCTTGGTTATGCGCCCACGCTTAAAATGAATTTAAGCACTGCCAAATTGCAAGGCTTGGGGTGGTCTGCAACAGTGGATTTAACACAATCGTTTGAAGGAATGATTGATTTTATGAAAAGTAATTTTACAACAAATGGCTAAGGAAATAACTACTAAAAAATTTGCTAAAAACGTCGTGTTTTCGATTATTGCGCAAATCATATCTTTGGCTGTAAGCTTTATATTAACGCTGGTTTTGCCGAAGTATATCGATAAGTCTCAGTATGCGCAATGGCAGACATACGCCTTGTATGTGGGCTACGTCGGCGTCTTGCATTTCGGGCTTTTGGACGGATTGGTTTTAAGATATTCTAAGTTCGACTATGAGGAGCTTGATAAAACCCGTCTTAGGTCGCAGTTTATTATTTTGCTCGTGTTCACGAGCGTGATAACTGCGATAACTATGGTTATTTCTTTAACGGTTTTAGGCGCGCCTAACGATATAATTTTCGTGCTTGTCGGCGCGGGTATCGTGACGAAAAATCTGGTGACATACAGTTCATATATGTTCCAGATTACTAACAGAATAAACAAATACGTCATTCTGATTATCGCGCAACGGCTTGCGTACGGCGTTATCGTCGTTGTATTGCTTGCCTTAAAGGTGCAAGATTTTTATTGGTATTGCGTTGCCGATTTATGCGGCGACGTAGTAGGGATAGTTATAGGCGCCTTTTTTAACCGAGGGCTGTTTTTCGGTAAAACGGTTAGGCTTAAAGAAGCTTTTAAAGAACTGAAAATAAACGTTGCGGCGGGAATAATTTTAATGATGGCTAACTGGTCGGCTATGCTTATGACCGGCGGCGCAAAAATGATTATTCAATGGCGATGGGACGAGCTTGTTTTTGCCGACGTTTCTTTTGCGTTCAGCGTTTCTAATGTTTTCCTCGTTTTCGTAACGGCAATAAGCGTAGTGCTATTTCCGTCGTTACAGCGTATCGACCCCGAAAAATTGCCGTCTATGTACAAAAGTATAAGGAACATTTTATCGCCGTTATTGTTCTTTATGATGATTTTCTATTTTATCGGTTGTGAAATTTTGGAAATTTGGCTACCGAAATATAACGACAGTCTTATTTATCTTGGCATTCTACTGCCGATAATCATCTTTTCTTCAAAAGTAAGCTTACTTACTAACAACTATTTAAAAGTTTACCGCAAAGAAAAGTTAATGTTGCTTGTAAACTTAATTTCAATAGCGGTGGGAGCTTGTCTGTTTGCTTTGTGCGCTTATGTTTTCGACAATATGACTGCACTGCTTGCAAGCGTGGTTTTCGTAATTATGCTTAACTCGGTTTTGTCCGAAATTTGTGTGCTGAAAACCATTCATGTAAAGATTATAAAAGAGTTTATAATAGAAGCCGTTATGACGGTTGCGTTTATTTTGTGCGCAAGCTTACTAAGCCGTTGGATAGGTTTTGGCGTTTACTGTGGAATTTTTGCTGTTTATTGTGTCATAAATTACAAGTCGATAGCTGCGCTGTTTAAGAAAGTTTTTCGAAGAAAAGCGGCTATAGCTGCGCAGACCACAGACAACCCTATGCTTGATGAAACGGCGTCGGAAGCAACTCAAACCCAAGAGGAGGAACAATGAAAGGAATAATACTTGCGGGCGGAAGCGGCACAAGACTGTACCCGCTTACCAAAGTAACAAGCAAACAGCTTTTGCCCGTCTACGATAAACCTATGATTTATTATCCGTTGTCGGTATTGATGACGGCGGGTATAAAGGATATTTTAATAATTTCAACCCCGCAAGACACGCCGAGGTTTCAAGAACTTTTGGGCGACGGCAAGTCGTTCGGCGTAAGTTTGAGTTATGCCGTTCAGCCCTCTCCGGACGGGCTTGCGCAAGCCTTTATCATAGGCGAGAAGTTTATCGGTAAAGACAACGTCGCAATGATTTTGGGCGACAATATTTTCTACGGCCACGGCTTTACTAAAATGTTGAAAGAGGCAAAGCACAACGCCGAACACGGAAAGGCGACTATTTTCGGCTACGGCGTAAAGGACCCTCAGCGTTTCGGTATAGTTGAATTCGATAAGGACGGAAACGTCTTGTCGGTTGAAGAAAAGCCCGTAAACCCTAAATCGAATTACTGCATAACGGGTCTGTATTTCTACGATAACAGAGCGGTTGAGTTTGCAAAGAAAATAAAGCCGTCAAAACGCGGCGAGTTGGAAATTACCGATTTAAACGCAAAGTATTTGGCGGCGGGAGATTTAACCGTGCAGCTTCTCGATAGGGGCTTTGCGTGGTTGGATACGGGCACCATGGACAGTTTGTTTGAAGCGGCGGAGTTCGTGCGGGTTTTATCCCAGCGCCAAGACGTAACTATTTCCGCGCCAGAAGAAATTGCTTACCGTAACGGTTGGATTGACAAGACTCAGCTTATCGCCATTGCGGAAAGTTACGGTAAATCGCCCTATGGCGAACATTTAAAAAAAGTTGCGGGGTCAAAAGTATGACTATTATAGTTACGGGCGGAGCGGGATTTATAGGAAGTAATTTCATCTTTCATATTCTTGAAAAATATCCCGAGTATCGCGTTATTTGTTTAGACAAGCTTACTTACGCGGGCAATCTTTCAACACTTGCTCCCGTTATGGATAATAAAAATTTCCGCTTCGTTAAGGCGGATATCTGTGACAGAAAAGCCGTTTACGGTCTTTTTGAAGAGGAAAAGCCCGATATTGTCGTCAACTTTGCAGCAGAAAGCCACGTTGACAGAAGTATTGAGGACCCCGAAGTTTTCTTAAAAACCAATATTTTGGGCACGGCAACTTTAATGGATGCTTGCCGCAAATTCGGAATAAAACGCTATCATCAAGTTTCCACTGACGAGGTTTACGGCGATTTGCCACTTGACAAACCCGATTTATTCTTTACGGAAACTACTCCGTTGCACACTTCAAGCCCTTATTCAAGCTCCAAGGCTTCGGCGGATTTGCTTGTTTTGGCGTATTACAGAACTTACGGATTACCCGTCACGATAAGCCGTTGCTCAAATAATTACGGACCCTATCATTTCCCCGAGAAGTTAATTCCGCTTATGATTGCAAACGCGCTTAACGATAAGCCGTTGCCCGTATACGGCAAGGGTGAAAACGTGCGCGATTGGCTTTACGTCGAGGACCATTGCAAGGCGATAGATTTGATAATCCACGGCGGGCGCGTCGGCGAGGTTTATAACGTCGGCGGACATAACGAGATGAAAAACATCGATATAGTAAAGCTTATTTGTCGTGAGCTCGGCAAGCCCGAAAGCCTTATAACTTACGTTGCGGACAGAAAGGGTCACGATATGCGTTATGCAATCGACCCTACCAAAATACACAACGAATTGGGTTGGTTGCCCGAAACGAAGTTTGCCGACGGCATAAAAAAGACCATAAAGTGGTATCTTGAAAACCGTAAGTGGTGGGAAACGATTATTTCGGGCGAGTATCAAAACTATTACGAAAAAATGTACGGTAACAGAAAATGAAAGTACTTGTAACGGGCGTAAAAGGACAGCTTGGCTACGACGTAGTAAACGAGCTTGAAAAGCGCGGACATTTTGCTGTCGGCGTCGATATCGACGAAATGGATATTACCGACGGTGAGCAAGTTTCGGACGTTTTGCAGAGCGTTAAACCAGATGCGGTAATTCATTGCGCGGCGTGGACTGCGGTTGACGCCGCCGAGGATAATGCCGAAAAAGTACGCCTTGTTAACGCAATCGGGACGGAAAATATAGCCGAGGAGTGTAAAAAACTCGATTGCAAGATGCTGTACGTTTCAACCGATTATGTGTTTGACGGCAAAGGGGATACCCCGTGGCAGCCCGATTGCAAGGACTATAAACCGCTGAACGTTTACGGCAAAACCAAGCTTGAAGGCGAGCTTGCCGTTGCCAACCGCCTTGAAAAGTTTTTTATAGTGCGCATTGCTTGGGTGTTCGGCAAAAACGGTAAAAATTTTATAAAAACCATGTTGAACGTGGGCAAGACTCACGATACCGTTCGCGTTGTTAACGACCAAATAGGCACGCCGACTTATACTTTCGATTTGGCTCGGTTGCTTATCGATATGATTGAAACGGAGAAGTACGGTTATTATCACGCCACAAACGAGGGCGGCTATATCAGTTGGTATGAGTTTACCAAAGAAATTTTCAAACAAGCCGGTTATAGTACCAATGTTATTCCCGTAACCACGGCGGAGTACGGTTTATCAAAAGCGGCAAGGCCGTTCAATTCGAGGTTGGATAAGTCGAAGTTGGTTGCAAACGGGTTTAAGCCTTTACCGACTTGGCAAGACGCGTTGAAGCGTTACTTAAAGGAGATATAATGGGGCAGATTAAAGTTCAAAAGAACGTGGGCGGAATAGAAGGTTTGCACATAATCGAGCCCGCCGTTCACGGCGACAGTCGCGGTTATTTCATGGAAACTTACAATAAGCGCGATATGGAGGACGCGGGGCTGAATATGAACTTCGTGCAAGACAACCAATCTATGAGCACGAAAGGCGTTTTGCGGGGTTTACATTTCCAAAAACAGTACCCTCAAGGCAAACTTGTGCGTGTCATCAAAGGCAAGGTTTTCGACGTTGCCGTGGATATGCGCAAGGGCAGTAAGACCTTCGGTAAGTGGTACGGCGTTGAACTTACCGAGGAGAACAAAAAACAATTTTATATATCCGAGGGGTTTGCTCACGGCTTTTTGGTGCTTTCCGACATGGCGGAATTTTGCTATAAAGTAACTGATTTTTATCACCCGAACGACGAGGGCGGCATTGCTTGGAACGACCCCGCCATAGGCGTCGATTGGGGCGTTATGGGCAAATATAACGGTACCGCCGCCCCCGAGGGTTACACCCTCCCCGACGGCACCCCCTTGAATTTAAGCGATAAAGATAAGAAGTGGAGTTGTCTTTAATAACTATAAGCGGTGCAATATCTTGTTAGTGGCGGGATATGTACGCGCTAACGGCAAAAATACGAGCGGCGCGGCGATTTATTATCGCCGCGCCGCTCGTTCAAACTTAATAAAATTTCCGTTAAAGAAGTAATGCTTGAAAACTAAAAAA
>CAJTKX010000007.1 GCA_910577055.1 uncultured Christensenella sp.
CAGAAGTAGTTGGGTTTTAACCCCGCAAGATAAGGTAGTTGCCGGATTTCAAAAAATAAGAGTTCCAACATCGTTGGGACTCTTATTTTTTATTATGTTATTGTGAGTTAATCCTAAAAACTTTTGGCTAGCAAACGAGCTTATGCTCATTTACGACGAGGACGGACTTCTCAAAACAACGGACACCCGTTGTTTTGCCGTCCGAGATATACGCGCAGTCGCGATGCCCGAAGGCAAAGATGCCCTTACTTTGCCTAAGACGAAGTAGTTGGGTTTTAACCCCGTAAGATAAGTTTGCCGAATTTCAAAAAAATAAGAAACACTCCTTGCGGTGTATTTTACAAGGATAAAAAGCTCGCAGCGATAGAATATTCGCTCCTTGCTTTTTTATTGCGGTTTTGATATAATAATTGTACGCTAAACAGTAATTTAGCGTTGCAGAAAGGAGAATAATAATGAAAGATAATGAAATGACTTTTGAAGAAAAGTTGAGCGTAATGGAAAAATTCGGTCTGCAAAAAGAATGGGCGGAGTGGGAATTGAAATTGGAAAACGAATATTTTGCCGTTCTTCCTTCTTTCCGCTTTTTGAAGCCGATTAGCGACCACCTTGAATTTCATAGGGGCGGTTTTGCGAAAATGATAAAAAAATACATAAAGCAAGGCGTCCTTGACGAAAGATTTCCCGAGGTATCCGCGCTGATAAAAGAAGGCGCTTCGATAAAAAGCATAGAAAAATTTGCGTTTGAAAGAGTTCGGGAAGCCGTCGAGTGCATTTTATATCAACTCGGCGACCAAGAGTCTGCGGAATGCGCAGACGTTTTCGACGAAATAGATTGTTCAAAAATAAAAAAGATGCGCCTAATGGAAATCAATAACGACGGAACGCCGACGGGGCGGCGCGCTATCGAGCTTCACGGAAAAATTCCGTTTTCCGATATGGAAGATTGACCGTGTTATAAATTTTATGCGCTATATGCCGTAAAGAAAAAATCGGAGAAAAATATTTAAAGGATTAACTATTATGACAGACGAGCAGATTGCAAAACAATTGTTAAAACAATATAAAAAAGACGATACGGGAATTTTATTAACACCGGATGTCGCCGCCCAATTCATCGCATTATTCCGCGAAGCGGTTGTTGACTTTTTTCCGAAATTCGTTGAAAAACATAAGGGGCAAACCATATACGGCGTTTCTTTTGAAATAGGCAATCTCGTACAGTTTGTATACGAAGAGGACTTTGAAGCGTACCTGTATTTCAACACGGAAGAAGAATACCGCAAACAAATCAAAGACTGCGCGGAAGATGAAAAATCGTATTACCGCTTCGAGCCTTATGCCGAGTGGGACGTGGTTTCCGCCGATACTAAGGCATTCAAAAAGCTGCAAAAATTTTTAATGCAGAACAGTCTTTACTACTGCACTATATACTATAACTACGACGATTTATTAAGTAAGGAAGCTGTCGATTGGTTTGAGGAAAACAGCGAAGTCTTTGAGGAAAACTTCGACCAGGAACGCGCTATGTTCCGTTACTTAATGGCGGGCGTTTTATGCAACTTACGGCAGGAAGGCTTTTGGAAAGAACACGGGTTTGAAAAACTGTACGTAATTCCTTTTGAGGCAGAGGACGAATTGCCCTTTGAAGAAAAGATAGCAACGTATCTGCAAATGGATTTCGGATGTCATTCGGGCGAAACGGATTATTTGGAGTACATAAAATCGTTGTCGGCAGACGGGGATTAAACCGCACGATTTCTATTAAATGAATTTCAACTCGCGGCAATTTGGCATTTAAAGACTATGCGAAAACTCGTTATCGTAAAAAGAAAGAAATAGCGGGAACGTAAATTCGGAAAAATTATGAATAAAACGCAGTTGGAAAATTTGATTAAAAGGATGAACACTCCGTTTGAACCCGAAATCAGGGTTAGTAGGGAAATGGAGTCTTGGAAAGCAAAGCGTGAAGCGGAAAAATTAAGCGATACCGCTTTGTTGCCTATATTGGAGCAGATTATCGACGAACACCGTGGCGAAAGCGACGGGGAACGTGAAGTGCGTAGAGCCGCACGGTTTATATATGCTAAAATATTAAGTAATAATTTTGACGAAAAGGGTTTTTCGTTTTTATTAAACGAACTTTTTACCGAAACCGATTATTGGACTGTCAACAGTATATTAACAAACATTTGGTTTTTGGATATTCCGCAGCATACAAAACTATCGCCGCTTTTGAACTTTGCCGAAAATGCGAACCGTGAAAATTTGCAAACGATTCTCAATATTTTAATCGAATATAAGAAAAAAGGGAATAAAGACGCGATTTCCGCTTATCCCGAATTATACAAAAAAGTTCTCGGTAAGTCCGTACCGCTGAAACAAGCCGTCATAGATATTTTACAAAGCCACGGCATTAAATCAAAGGCGGATTTAGATAAACAAACAGATGAAGAGGGCGCGGCTTTGTACGAAGATTTGAAAGCCGGCATATTGGAAGAGTATGATATTACTTATAAAAAGTTGGTTTCCTTGTTAAATAAATTGGTCAAATAAGGAGCATAAAATGGAAATATGTGAAATAACGCTTGACGCCAAACAATATGACCTATTAAAGAGCATGCTGAATTGCGACAGAAGGGCTAACTTATTAAGAAAAATACCAATTAATGGAAAAGAGTTGTTTTATGATGTGCTTCATGAAATATATTCGCCCGTAATAGACGGTTGGAGTACGCGTGAAATCGTGTTAAAAGAGTCTACCGATGCGTTGAATATGTTAAGAATTATGACAAAACAGATATTCCCGAACGATGAAGACTATTTTGTGCGACAAATAGGAAAAAAATGGAAGAATTTTCGTTTGGAAGAAGATTGCGCACTTATAATATATAAAAATTGAGCAAGTCTTATAAACAGTAATTTAGCAGAGAATAAATGAAAACACAAACAGACAGAAAAAAACAGTACGCAAAAGTAGTCTTGATTATCTCTTGCGTTTTTGCGGTTATATCAAGTGTCTTGCTTGTTATTACGATATGTGAGTTACCGCTTGCGTGGTTTTTTTGCTTTTTAGCGCCAAGCACGCCGTTGCGATTACGGCGTATGCGTAAAGGTTTGCCGCATTTTATTTTAAAAAGAGTAACCTAACGGTTATTCTTTTTTTGTAAGTAAGGTGGCAAAAATTGGACTTCAAAAAGGCAAAAAATTTGCAAAAAAAGAAAAAAATTATCAAAAATTCTCTTGTCAACCGTCAAAAAACAATATATAATAGCAATATAATGAAACAAAGCGCGTTTTTGCGCCGAGGATATTTTCATATCCTCGGCAGAGGGAAGTACCTTCCCTCTTAAAAACAATTAGTTGCTTTGTAAGGGATAAGGAGAAAAAGAATGAAAAATCGTAAACTAATTAAAACGGTTGCGGCGTCGATAGTATGTTCCGCAATGGCGTTAACCGCTTTCGGTTTTGCTGCGTGTAACAGCGATGGCAACGGAGAAGGCGATGGCGAAACCCCGCACTATCACACATATTCCACGGGTGACGAGTGGGCGTACGACGGCACCAATCATTGGCGTTACGCAACTTGCGGTCACGACGATTTAATCTCCAATAAAGCTGCGCATAGTTGGGATGGAGACACTTGTTCTGTTTGCAAAGCGCCTAAACCCATAATTAAACCTACTTTAACCGAGGACGACGATAATGACCCTATCCCCGACGAGGAGGGTAATATCGATGTCTTATATAGTATTAATGCAAGCGATTTCGAAGCGGTAACTTGCACGCAAGATATTGTTTCCGGGATATATACGTTAAAGAGCGGAACGATGTTACGTTCGAAAACCCCCGCAAATCTTTATAGCTATGATGAAACTAACGGAAAGCAGTTAATTTCAGCAGTCACATACGATACATCCATAAGAATCGGTGCAGCTACGGATATTATTGAAATTAATGCTCCGGAAGCCGGCACGTTCGTAATGCACGTCGGCAACGGCTCGGGTAGCGCGCTTAAAAATCAATTGTGGCTTACGAAACCCGACGGAACGCAAGAATCGTTATCATATTATGCCGAAGGCTCCAGCGGACCTTGCGTTGAAGTAGAAATAAAGTTTGACAAAGCGGGTAAATACAGAATTACCCGTCAAGGCGGTACTTCGGATATATATTATATGTCATATACCGCTAAAGTTAAAGACAGCCCCGTTAAAAGCATCGGAGTTGCTTCCGTAGGTAAATCAAACTACTTTGTCGGTCAAAAATTTGGAATAGACGGACTTGCGGTAAACGCGACTACCGAAACGGGCAGAATTTCCCCTATTCAGACGGGCAGACTTTTAATCGACTATAGTGCGTTCAATAATACGAAGTCGGGCACTTACGAAATACTTGTATCTTATTCCAAAGCGGGTCATACATACGAAACGAGCTATTATGTAAACGTTTACTCCTTTGAAGATTTGACTTTGGGTACTGATAAAATAGTTAAGGAAAGCACCAACACTTCGGCGGGTAACGGCGTATACGCCAACCATTCGCTCCGTCAATTCTACTTCACGGGTGAAACGCTTTCTACCGACGGAATTTCTGTAATTTTGAACGGTATGATTAACGGCAAGATGCAAGATTTCTTGTTGGAAGAAAACGATTATAAGGTTTCCACCGTTGATATGTCCGTTGCGGGCAAGAAGCAAGTTACCGTTTCTTATACGACGGGCGGAACGACTAAATCCAAGACGTTCGACATCATTGTTGCGGATAAGGACAGTGCCCTTGCAACGGCAACCGAAGTAAACGTTAACGTAAACGCAGCAACTACCGACGCAAGTGTGGGCGTTAAAAACGGCGAGGGAGTATATCAGTTCCAGACCATACATCAAGCGCTTGATTTCCTCAACAATGCGGGTTTAAGCAAGACGGCTAAAAAGACGATGACGCTTGCGGCGGGAACTTATTGGGAAAAGCTTGAAATTACCGTGCCCAACCTCACAATCGAGGGAGCGGGGAAAGACAGTACCAAGATTGAGTACGACGCGCTTTACGGTATTAAAGACGCGAGCGGCTTTGAACATACTACTGACTCCACCGCAACTTTAAACGTAAGAGAGGCGGCGGAAAACTTCACTATTAAGAATGTGACCGTTTCCAACTACTATAACAGCCTTGAACATTTTGACGAAAAGCTTGGCGCGGGTTACGGCGAACACCGTGCGCTTGCTCTGTTGGTACAGTCTGATAAGTTCACTATGGATACTTGTAACTTGCTTGGTTATCAAGATACCGTTGAGTTTTTCACCGGTCGTCAATTTATAGTCAACAGTTATATTGCGGGTACCACGGACTTCATTTTCGGCACAAACAATACTACATATTTCTATAATTGCGAGATTCATTCTATTACGAACGGCAAGACGGATGGCGGATATATAACAGCGTTCAAGGGTAATAATAAGGACGGAAACGACGCTATAACTTACGGTGCAATATTCGATAAATGTCACTTTACGGCAGACACCGATGTCGTTGAAAACGGCAATACTGCATTAGGCAGACCTTGGGGAGCTTATGCTGCCGTTGCGGTAATCAATTCCGAAATCGACGGTCATGTTTCCAAGACAACTTCCGACTTCGTTAAAAACCAAAGATACGTTGCAATGAGCGGTGTTAAGCCCACCGATAGCACGGTTAAATTCGCTGAATACAACAACACGGGCGACGGTGCAATAGATACGGCTGTTGGCGGTATGACGATGCTTACCGCTGCGGAAGCTAAAAATTACAACGATTTGTCCGTAATCTTCGGTACTACTAACGGCGGCGTTAAATATTCTTCGGCTTGGGCTCCCATTATGCCGGGTGTTGAAACGCACGAAGTGACCGTTTATACGGATGGAGGAATCGTGCTTGGTACGTTGACCGTTGAGGGCGGCAAAACCGTTAGCGAGGACCAGATAAAGGAACTTGTAGCGGGTAACGCGGCATATGCAAATCACGACATCGTCGGTGTGTACTCAGACGATATCTGCGAAACCGAATACACCTATCCCGAAATTTCGGCAGACGGTAATATTTACGTTAAATTGTTCTTTGATGAGACTTTCAGTACCAACAGCACGATTTCTTTTGGTACGAGCGGCAACTACAAAGGTTATTTAAATAATAAACTAATCGTTAACGCAGAAGGACAAATAAAAGATAACGGCGGCGACAACTGCGAAATCGGCGAAGGTACCGAATTTACTATCAAAGTTAAAGCGGGAGCTACCGTTACTGTAAGTTCGTATAAAGACGGTTATACTTATTACTCCGTAAAAATCGACGGCGTACTTAATGAAGAAATTGGTGTTCAAACCGGCACGAGTTTTAAGTACAACGCTACGGCAGATTGCGAAATAACTTTTGTCGGCGGAAGGAATCCCGAAAACGGCAAAAGCAACTATTTCCACTCAATAAGCATATCTTACGGACTTACTGAAATTACCACGGATATGACTTTCAACAATGTCAGCAGTGTTGACAGCACCGAATATATTGAGTTCGATGGTGTAAGTGTTCATAGCGGCGGTTATTGGAACCTCGGCAAAACCGGAACTATAAAAATTAAAGTTTCGGCGGGCGCGACAATTACCATTAAGTGTTCTTATTGGGGCAATGGTATTGCTATCAATGGCGTTGACCAAGGACCGTTGACCGATAATACCCCTATCGTTTATAATGCAACCGAAGGCGGTGAAATTACAATCGGGTGTTTAGATAGTGCACAAAACGTAAGTTATATTCAAAGCATAGCGGTAAGCTATTAAGCAACATAAAAAACGGCAACTTCGGTTGCCGTTTTTCTTTCGCTGTGGTATACTATTAAAAAGAGAGGTATTTTATGAAAGCTACGGGTTGGGACTTAATGAAGCTTGCGCAAACTTTGGACGGAGATTTTTGCCTTTCGGACTTCACGCCCGAAGAAATAGACGAAATGTTGGGGCTTTTAGACGATAATATGACCCCCGAAGAGGTGCGCAAGAGATACTTCGAGTACTACGACGATATAAAGGACAGAACGCTTGAAAAGCATAAATGGAGTGATTAAACGTTAAGGTAAATTGATGCCCCGCCGCGCTTTGCGCGGCGGGGTTATACGTTTGATATGAGTTTGGTTGGCAGTTATCAAAATCAATAAAGATACTCTGTTAAGCGTGACGCTTACATTACAACTTTATTTTGCGCTTCGAACAAATCTTTGATTTCTTTGGGGAAGTGGTCGTCCGTGATAAGCACGTCGATATCTTCTATATGCGCAAAAGTGTAAGGGTTTATCTTGCCTATCTTCGAGCTGTCAAGCATCATATACACTTGTCTTGCCTTTTTGAATACGTCCCTTAAAAGGTCGCTTTCTATTTGCGAGTTGCAAGAAAAACCGTGCTCGGGAGTGAATGCCGTTGCCGAAACTATTGCAATTTCAAAGTTAGTCGTATCGAAGTACGCCCTTGACGCGGGGGAAGAGGTGGAAAGGTTATCTTTCATCAACTGTCCGCCGACAACGGTTATCGCAACGTTCTTTTTCTGCGCCAATTCCATTGCAACCGCAATGCCGTTTGTAAACACGTTGCACTTTAAATCGGGCATCTCTTTCGCAAGATACATCGCCGTCGTGCCGCCGTCGAGGAACACGCATGAGCCTTCGTCTATAAGCCCAGCCGCTTTCTGCGCAATAACTATTTTCGCATCGGTGTTAATGGTCGTCTTTTTCGTGTACGCCTCGCCGGAAACCTTCTGCACTTCCTTGACGGACATCGCGCCGCCGCGGATACGGATTATTCTGCCGTCCTCTTCAAGTTGGAACAAATCGCGGCGCAAAGTCATTTGCGAAACGTTGGGGAAAACTTCTTCAAGCTGTTCCAACGTCATCTTGCCGCGCTTATCTAATATCTCTGCAATGTCCTCTATTCTTTCTCGCTTCATAAGTTCTCTCCTCCAAAATGTGAATTTAACAAAAATTCGTGAAAATATTGTTTAAAATTCATTTAATTTACATTTAATATTGTAATATATTAACAAAAAAATGTCAACAGATTGATTAACATTTTCAAACACGGATTTCAAATGTTAATTATTTGCATTATAAATGGCTTGATTTTGACCGTGAATTCGACTATAATTTATGTAAACGAATTTGGCGCCTTTGCGTAAGATGTAAGGACACCGGATTTTCGTATGTTTTTTAAAAAATTAAGGCTCGATTTAGCGGCGGCTAAAAGGAACGACCCCGCCGCGCGCAATAAACTTGAAATACTTTTAACTTATTCGGGCGTGCACGCGCTAAGTTGGCATAGGCTTGCCAACGGGCTTTATCGGCTGCATTTGAAGTTGTCCGCCCGCATAATTTCTCAATTTGCGCGGTTTTTGACGGGAATTGAAATTCACCCCGCCGCAGAGATAGCCGCGGGCGTGTTCATAGACCACGGCGCGGGCGTAGTTATCGGCGAAACCGCAAAAGTGGGTGCGGGTACCGTTTTATATCACGGCGCAACGCTTGGCGGAACGGGCAAGGACAAGGGTAAACGCCACCCGACCGTGGGTGAAAACTGCATTATCTCCGCGGGCGCGAAAGTGCTTGGCAATATCACCGTAGGCGACTATGCCAAGATAGGCGCGGGCGCGGTCGTTTTAACGGACGTTCCCGCTTACGCAACGGCTGTCGGGATACCCGCAAAAGTCGTAAAAATCAACCAAAAGGATATAAAATGAGAATTTATAATACCTTAACTCGCAGAAAAGAAGAATTTACGCCGCTTGAAGAGGGAAAAGTCAAGATGTACGCTTGCGGTATAACCGTTTCGGGCGAGGCGCACGTCGGTCACGGCTATCAAGCGCTGATTTACGACGTTATGCGCAAGTACCTTGAAAAGCGCGGCTATAAAGTGACTTACGCCCGCAACTATACCGACGTTGACGACAAGATTATAGCGCGCTCGAAGGAAGCGGGCGTTCCCGCGGATATTTACGCCGCCGAAATGATAAAAAAAATAGACGCGGTTATGGCTGAGCTCGACGTGGACGACCCCACGCTTTGGCTTAAAGCCACGGAAAATATAGATAACATAATCTCGTTTATTTCCCGCTTAATAGATAGCGGACACGCCTACCCCGCGCCCAACGGCGACGTTTATTTCTCCGTTGCAAGCTTTAAGCGTTACGGCTGTCTTTCCAACCGCTCGGTCGAAGATATGCTTGACGGCGTGCGCGTTGAAAATGACGACAACAAGCGCGAGCCCGCGGACTTCGCGCTTTGGAAAGCCGCGAAAGAGGGCGAAATCAGTTGGACTTCGCCGTGGGGCAAGGGCAGACCGGGTTGGCATATAGAATGCTCGGCAATGAATTATAAAGCTTTCGGCGACCAAATCGATATTCACGGCGGCGGGCGCGACCTTATATTCCCCCACCACGAGAATGAAATAGCTCAAACGGAAAGTCTTACGGGCAAACGGTTCGCAAAATTTTGGACGCATAACGGACTTATAAAAGTTAACGGGCAGAAGATGTCCAAGTCGCTTGGCAACAGCCTCCTTTTGGAAGATTTGCTAAAAAAGTACACCAACGAGGCGATAAAGTTTGCGCTGCTGTCCAACAACTACCGCAACGATATCAATATCACGGACGACCTTTTCCCCGACAGCGAAAAACACTTGACGGAGTTTTACTCCGTAATAAAAGCGGTGGAAGAAAAGTTCGGCAAAGGCGGCGGGGGCAACACTGCGATTGACGATAAATTCAACGCCGATATGGACGAGGATTTTAACACCGCGCTTGCGTTGTCCGAGCTGTACGGACTGTTTAAAACAATTTCAGCCAAGCTTGCACGCGGCGACGCAAGTTGCGCCGAGGACGTTTGGCAGATAAGAAAGACTTATTCGCTTTTGGGTCTTTTCAAAAAGGACGCGGCGGCTTACCTTGCCGAGGTTGCGTTAAAGAACCCCGTAGAAATTCCCGCAACGGTAAAAGCACTTGCCGAAAAGCGTTGGCAAGCAAAGCTAAGCAAAAATTGGACGGCGGCAGACGAGTTGCGCGGCGAAATCGACGCGGCGGGATATACTGTAAAAGACGGTAAAGACGGATATACTATATTAAAAAAGTAAGGTATTGTTATGAAAAAACTGACCAGTGAAACTTTAAGACAACTTTATTTGAAATTTTTTGAGGACAAGGGACATAAAATAATACCCTCGGCGTCCCTCATTCCCGAAAACGACCCCACGGTACTTTTCACTACCGCGGGCATGCACCCGTTGGTACCCTATCTTTTGGGCGAAAAGCACCCCGCGGGCAAGCGGATTTGCGACGTGCAAAAGTGCGTGCGCACGGGCGATATCGACGAGGTGGGCGATAGCTCTCACTGCACCTTTTTCGAGATGCTGGGCAATTGGTCGCTCGGCGATTATTTCAAGGAAGAAATGATACCTTGGTCGTTCGAGTTTTTGACCTCGCCCAAGTACCTCGGCATACCCGTCAAGGACATTGCGGTTACTTGCTTTGCGGGCGACAAGGACTGCCCCAAGGACGAGGACAGTGCGGAGATTTGGCGCAAATGCGGCATACTTCCCGAAAATATTTACTTTCTTCCCAAAAGCGGCAATTGGTGGGGTCCCGCGGGCGCTACCGGCCCTTGCGGCCCCGATACCGAGATGCACATAATACGCAACCACGCTGCGGCGGACAAGTTGAACGCTTATCAGTTTGACGACGCGCCGTCCGGCACCTTCCTTGAAATTTGGAACGACGTGTTTATGCAATACAACAAGACTGCCGACGGCAAGTACGAGCCGTTGAAACAGCGCAACGTAGATACGGGCATGGGCTTAGAGCGCACGCTGTGTATATTGAACGGCAAATCGAGCGTTTACGAAACGGATATTTTCGAGAACGCGATAGCAAAGATTGAAGAACTCACCGCGCATACCTATGACGAAAGCGAAGAGGTAACCCGCGCTTTCCGCGTAGTTTTGGACCATGTGCGTACGGCTACGTTTATGATTGGCGATACGAAGGGCATAGCGCCGTCTAACACCGACCAAGGATATATATTGAGAAGAATTATCCGCCGCGCCGTTAGGTTCGGTAGAAACATCGGACTGCCCCAAGGCTCCTTGAAAGAGGTTTCCGCAACCTTTATTGCAAAGTATGCGGAAGTTTACCCCGAACTTAAAATCAACTCCGCGCGTATATATGAAGAGCTTGAGAAAGAAGAAAACAAATTCTCGAAAACCTTACAGCAAGGCATTAAAGAGTTTGAAAAGGTAGCTGCAATTTCTACCGTAACTATCGACGGCGTGACGGCGTTCCACCTATACGATACCTACGGTTTCCCCGTGGAAATTACGGGCGAAATGGCGCGCGAGAAAGGTTTGACGGTCGATATCGCGGGTTACGAAGCGGCTTATGCCGAGCACCAAGCCAAGTCCCGCGCGGGCAGCGAACAGAAATTCGCGTGCGGACTTGCCGACCACAAGGAAGAAACGACCAACTTGCACACGGCAACCCACTTGTTGCACGCGGCGCTTAAAAAGGTTTGCTCGCCCGATATCGAACAGCGCGGCAGCAATATCACGGAGGAGCGACTCCGTTTCGACTTCAACTTTGCGCGCAAGCTCACCCCCGAAGAGGTGGCGGAAGTGGAACGGCTCGTAAACGAGCAAATCGCGCTCGATATTCCCGTCGTTATGAAAGAAATGGCGTTGGAAGACGCCAAGGCGCAAGGCTTTACGGGGCTTTTCGACAGTAAGTACGGCGAACGCGTCAAGACTTACTCGATAGGTGAATTTTCAAAGGAAATTTGCGGCGGACCCCACGCCGAGCACACGGGGCTTTTGGGCGCTTTCAAAATCGCCAAGCAAGAGAACGTGTCAGCGGGGGTTAAGCGTATTAAGGCGATACTGATTAAATAAATTTTAAAGGAGGCGGCTTTGGAAGAAAACGAAGTCCGCGACGGCGAAACCGCGGAAACCGAAGAAAACGAACTTAATAACATTGCCGCTTCCGAAACGGAAGAACCCAAAGCGGACCTAAACGGCGACGGTTTGGTTGACAAAGAAGAGGCGGAAATCGACGCGGCTTTAAAAAACCTTGAAAGCCGCACCATCGAGCCGCCCAAAAAACGCAAGTTCGGTTGGCTCGGTTATGTGTTTTTATGCGGCGTAATCGCAATCGGCATTTGGCTTATATTCAAAATAGTCGGCGATATCCACGGCGACGCAAAAAGCCTTGGCGACGCGCTCGCCGGCGGAGATTGGGTCTTTGCCGTTATATCCTTCGGGGTGCTTTTGGTAATTATCTTTGCCGAGTGGATGAAGTATTCCGTTATAATGAAAACTACCACGGGCAAATTCAATTTGCGTTCGAGCTTGAAAGTCGGGCTGCTCGGCAAATTCTACGATAACGTCACTCCCTTTGCGGTGGGCGGTCAGCCTATGCAAATTTACTATTTGCACAAAAAGGGCTTTTCCGGCGGAGTATCCAGCGCGGTAATACTTATAAGATACTTTGCTCAGATGTTCTGCTATACAATCGTCAGCCTTCTGTTTATGGCTTGCAATACGGGCGTGCTTGCAAGAATAGACCCCACTTGGCAGACCATAATCACCGTTGGCGCATGGATAGGGCTTGTCGTCAATATGTTCTTGCCCTTGATGATTGTCACCTTTGCAATAGTTCCCAAATTCGCGCGCGCGCTTGCGTCTTTCGTCGTAAATATCGGCGCGAAATTAAAAATTGTCAAGGATAAGCAAGCCACTATGGGTAAGGCGGAAAAAGTCGTTTCCGACTTCCGCGCGGGCTTTAAAATTATGTCCAAGCGCCCCTTGAATCTAATCGCGTTGGTGCTTTTATGCCTTGTGGAAGTTGTGCTTACGTTCTCGTTGCCGTACTTCGTTATGCGCGCTTATTCCGCGTTGCCCGCGGACGGCGGGTTTACGCTTTATATTACGGTTGTCGCGCTAAACGTCTACTGCACCCAAGCGGTTGCCGTCATTCCCACCCCGGGCAACTCCGGCGCGATAGAGGGCGTGCTTGCAAGCGCGTACGTCGCCATCGCGGTAACTTCCCTTTCTTGGGCGCTGTTCACTTGGCGCTTTGCAATTTACTATATTTATATTGCGATAGGAATGTGCCTTATCATTTACGAGCTTATCCGTAAAATCTACCGCGCAAGAAAATCGCGAAAAGCCGTGTTTAAAGAATTGCAAACCGACAAACCTACGGAGGAAGAAACTGTTACGACCGAGGCGGAGTCGATTGATGAAAACCGAGAATAAGCTTAAAGCTCTTGAAGTGCAAGACTGTTCGGCGTAGACTGACCAATCTAAGTTATGAACGGTATAGCCCGCACTTTTGTAAAAAGCTTATAAAGCGCGGCAAACGGACTGCCTTGCGCAACCGTCGCGGACGGTTGTTTGGAAGAAATTTTTAAAGCCCCCGTGTTTTAACAAAGTTCAGCGAGGGCGCAAAGGAAAAATTCTATCTCGGTTGGGACGAAGTGACGAAACAGTATTACGAATACTATAAAACTTTAATAAAATAAAAAAACAGCCGCTGTTCAGCGGCTGTTTTTACGCGCTTTTGCGCGTTCCTTTTTATCTGCGGCTTTCAAAGCGGCTTTTATCGCTTTTTTCGTGCCTTTGCAGTTTATACCGGCAAGTTCAGAGTAGTCCGCGCTCGGCAATTTAAGAATAAACTCGGCAAGCGCCTCGGTTGCGGGCTTGCGTAGCGGCGCGCAGTTTTCGGACATCTTGTTGCGAAGATTTTCGTCGTCCATAAGTTTAAGAATCTGTTCTTTAATCGTCTTACCGTTCTTAAACGACAGCGCCACGCCGTTTTTCTTCATATAATCGAGGTTGTGTTTTTCTTGCTCGGCAAGCTTTTCGGTAATCAGCATAGGCAGACTTTTGTTCACCATTTCGGTAGTGCACAGCCCGCCCGACTTGCTTACTGCCACGTCCGCCGCCGAAAAATAGAGGGGTACGTCGTTCGTAAACCCTATATTTTTCACCTTCAAGCCGTCGCCGAACTTCATTCTTTCAATCTTTTTAAAGCTTTTCTTGTTTTTTCCGTTAATCATTATAACTTGGGCTTTGCGGCCCTTTAACGCTTTAATGATTCCCTTGAAAATTTTAAAGCCGCCGCTCCAATATCCGCCGCCGTAAATCACCGTCACGGTGAAAAGGTCGGTATCCAACCCCAAGCTTTTACGCGCCTCTTTTTTGTCAATCTCTTCAAGAGTGCGCGCGTCAACGGGTATGCCGTAGGTTATAAGCTGTTCTTGGCGGAACCCCTCGCGCAAGAATTCGTCCGCAAAGCAATTATCGGGGATATTAAAGTAATCTACGCCAATGCCCGACTCCCAAAACGGAGAATTGTAATAGTCCAAGCACGTTACCACCGTTTTGCACGGCAAATTATACACAAGCTTTAAATCGGTCATAGCAATCGCGCCGTAAAAGTGAGTGGCGTACACTACGTCGGGCTTGAAGTCTAATATCTCTTTCAATAATCCGTCCGTAACCGTTAAAACAGTGCTTTGCGACGGGGTAGAGTAGCGCTTGTACGCGGGCAGCTTATAATATTTTTTGTAAAAAGCGTTGTATAAGGGGAGAAATCTGCTTACCGAAATACAGTAACCGTTGTCGGTGGTCCAAACGCACCTTTTAGAGGAATAGCTTTTTAAAATATCTATTATTTTAACTTCGCAATCTTCCAATTCTTCAAGCTTGGCTTTCATTCCGTATGCGCAGGCATTGTGTCCGTTGCCCGCGGTTACCGTCAGTATTAAAACTCTCTTCATCGAAAACTCTCCCGCAATGTCCTCAACTACCATTATAACATACGCGCGCGCAATATGCAAATTTTTTTAAAAATTTGGCAAAATTCGGCATAAAAGTTATAAAAAACGCGCCTTTTTGCGCCCGAATAAAAATAATTTAAAATTTATTAAAAACTTTAAAAACCAAACACAAAACAGCTTGACAGAAATTTTATAAAATAATAAAATAAGTTTACATTCTCAAAAGAAGTAGTAAGGCTTTTAAACCTAATTATATAAGGAGCAGACAATGAAAACCTTTATGGCAAAGGCGGAGACAGTTGAAAGAAAATGGTACGTCGTTGACGCGACGGGTCTTCCCTTGGGCAGACTTGCGTCCAAAGTGGCGGCAATTCTTCGCGGCAAAAATAAGCCCACCTTTACGCCCAACGTGGATACGGGCGATTTCGTCATCGTTTTGAACAGCGATAAAGTCGTTCTTACCGGCAAAAAGCTTGACGATAAATTTTACAGATATCACACCGGTTATATCGGCGGTCTTAAAGAAATTTCCTACAAAAAGATGCTTGCCGAAAAAAGCGACCTTGCAGTATACGAGGCTGTACGCGGTATGTTGCCCAAAAATTCTCTCGGCAGAGATATGATTAAAAAGCTGAGGGTTTACAAGGGCGGCGAACACAACCACGCGGCGCAGAAGCCCGAAGAGCTTAAATTATTTTAAGGGAGAGTAGGATATGGCAAAGGCTAATTTAAAGAAAAAACTGCAATTCTGGGGAACGGGCAGAAGAAAGAAGGCAATAGCCCGCGTTCGTCTTATTCCCGCCGGAACGGGCAATATCGAAATTAACGACAGAACGTTTGAGGACTATTTCCCTCAATCGGTTTTGCAATATGTTGTAAAGCAGCCCCTTGCGCTTTTGGGCGTTGAGGGCAAGTACGACGTTTTAGTTAACGTCTACGGCGGCGGCTATACGGGTCAGGCAAACGCAATTCGTTTGGGCATCGCGCGTGCGTTGTTGCAAGCGGAAGAGGGTTGCCGCCCCGCATTGAAGAAAGAGGGTTTCTTAACCCGCGACCCCCGCGTCAAGGAAAGAAAGAAGTACGGCTTGAAAAAGGCTCGTCGTGCGCCTCAGTTCTCAAAGAGATAAATTACAAACAAAAAAGCATCGCAACAGCGATGCTTTTTTTATGCGTTTATGTGCGGCACACTGCAATGAATTGACATTGCGTCAAACTTTTGATAGAATAAAAAAAGACGGCGCAAGCCGTCGGCAACAAGAGCATACCTATTAGGCGGTTAGCCTCCCGTGGGGAAAATGATGATTATTCTCACGAGGAGGTGATATTATGAAAGTGAATTTCATAAACTTGCTTTACTTATTTGTAGAACAAGGTCTTATCAACTCATTCAGAGTTACTAAGGATAGAATTTACATAATTATAAAAAAATAACCGCCCCGTTTAGCACCGAGTGGCGGTTATTTTTAACCAAAACATAGGCTAACCGTTTAAAGGTTTTGCCCTTGTTGTTTTTATTTTAACACGACTATTCGGGTTTGTCAACGGTTATTCGTCCTTTAAGCCCAATAAATAATCTGCGGAAACGTCGAAAAATTTTGACATATCCGCAAGTAGCGTAAGCGGCGGTTCACGTTGAGCCTTTTCATAATGCAAATATGTTACGCTGTTTATATTCAGTTTTTCCGCAACTTGTTTTTGCGTAAGCCCCATAGCTACCCGCAACTCTTTTAATCTTTCGCCAAGCAATATTTTCATAGTTTTCCTACTTATATACTTGACATATTACCGTTTTGGTAGTACAATTACAGCAAAACTACCAATTCGTTAGTTGTGGGGGTGTAATTATGGCGGAGCATTTATATTCAGTAGATAACAGAAGCGAAGACGGGTTTCAATATACCGTGGAAGCGCACGATTTGTTAATCGATATAAAGGTGCTTTTAAAAGAGTACTATGCGGCAACGTTTAATAACGACGGGCAAACGCTTATTATGCGCTTTAATAACGGGCAAGTGTTTCATCTTACTCTAAAAGAAAAAACGATATAAAAAAATCTCCGCCTTTAGGGTAATTCCCATAGGGAATTTAATAAGACGCAAATAAAAAGATTTAGGCATAGTGTTAAGCTGTACCTTTTCTGTACTTTTTTTCGTGAACGAACTAGGCTACTCGTAGCCTAGTGAGATATAGATATGTTTTATATTTCCCGCAAAATTCAATCAATCGGTTGCGCATTTTCATTTTTCGTGATATAATAGCTGAACGATAAACAGTAATTTAGCGTAAGGATACTATGATTGATAGCGAATATAATGAAACAATAAAATCCGATGTTTTGAACTTCGGAAATAGAATTGTAAACTGTTGGGGGTACCGAATTGATAACGGATATGTCATTATAGATACAGGCTATGAAAATAGTTATAGGAATTTCAAAAAGAAACTGAAAGCAAATAATATTAAAATCAATCAAATTAAATATTGCTTTATGACACACGCACACGACGACCACGCCGGATTTATAAATCAGCTTTTGTTCGATAATCAAGAAGTGAAAGTCATTATGAGCGATAAAGGGATTGACACTTTACGCAAAGGGCAAAACTCTTTTGTCGGCGGTTGTACAAGTAAACTTGCACTTGCATTTTGCAATGTGATGAAGTTGTTCGGGATGGGACAGCACAAATTTCCGCCTATACAAGCCGAATATGAAAGTAGGCTAATCATTATATCAAATGACAATAGGGCTTATTTGGAACAAGAGCTAAACGGCAAAATCGTAGAAACAGCAGGACATACTTCTGATTCTATTTCGTTGCTTTTGAATAATGGCTATCTGTTTTGCGGTGATGCGGCAATGAACGGATTTCCAAGCAAACACAACATAACGATTTGGGCGGAAGATAAGGTAGCATTTTTGCAGTCGTGGCAAAAGATTATTACATTACAGCCTACCAAAATTTTTTCGGGGCACGGAAAACCGTTTAATGTTCAAATTCTAAAAAGGAATATCGGATTTGTCGAAAACATAAAATTGCACGCTCTAAAACACAAATAAATTTCAATTTATCTTTCTAAATAGTTTGTAGTAAAACGCTCTCGAACATTTCGTTCGAGAGCGTTTGTCATCGCTTGAAAATACAACTCTTAAAAATCTAGTTTTTTAATTCCCTATGGGAAGTGCGCTTTTGCGGAGATTTTTTTGTTTGTTTCTATTAAGCGTTTTTAAAGATATTGAACACATCGCCCGTGGGTACGCCTATATAAACGCAATCGCCGTTAATCAAGCCCGATTCAACAGCTTCGTCATAGGCTGAAGTATCTTTCGAACCGTCGTCTTTCGTCGTAGTCATCAAGTCCTTAATCTTGTCGGCGGAAGGATACTTTATGTAAGTTGCAACGGGAATTTTACCGGTAGCTTTGTCATACACAACGTAAATCGCGTAGGAAGACGCATCTTTCGCGTCCTCGTCGCTGAAACCTTTATCCTTCAACTCATCTTCGCTTGCCGCATGGGACGAAACAGTGTAACCCGCGTCCTCATACGCTTTCTGTATGCTGCCCGCTTTGCTGCAACCCGCAAGGGTCAAGGCAAGTACAACGGTAAGCAACGCCATACTTATTCCGGCAATAATCTTTTTCATTATAATCACCTCTTAATTTATTTTATTGAAGTATAACACTTAACGCGTGCCGTGTCAATACCGAAATGCGGCGCGGTTTCCGTTTTTTTAAACTAAATTATTTTCAGATATTGATTTTTAACTTTTCCCGTATTATAATTAACTTGTCTACGGCGCATCGCCGTAATTTTAGATATAAGGGGAAAATAAATGAAAAACGTAATCGTAGGACAGTCGGGCGGGCCTACCTCCGTCATAAATTCGTCGCTTTTGGGCGTATACAAAACGGCAAAGGATAGGGGGGCGGACGTCGTTTACGGAATGGTCCACGGCATAAAAGGGCTTTTGGATAGGGACGTTGTAGACCTTTCTACCCGTATTAAAAACGACTTGGATATGGACCTTTTAAAAAGGACCCCCTCATCGTTTTTGGGCAGCTGCCGCTATAAATTGCCCGACATTAAAGGCAACGAAGCCACTTACGACAAAATTTTTGCTATTTTAAAGGAGCTTGAAATTTACGCGTTTTTCTATATCGGCGGCAACGACAGTATGGATACGATTATGCGCCTTACGGACTACGCAAAAATAATCAAATCGCCAATAAAGTTCATCGGCGTTCCCAAAACCATTGACAACGACCTTGCAATAACCGACCACACTCCCGGTTTCGGCAGCGCGGCAAAATACATAGCGGCAACCACCAAGGAAATTATACGCGACGGCTTGGTTTACGACTATCCCGTGGTATCCGTTATAGAGGTTATGGGCAGAAACGCGGGTTGGCTTACCGCCGCAACTGCGCTTGCAAAGGGCGAAGACTGCGAGGGCGTAGACCTTATATATTTGCCCGAGGTCACGTTTGACGTGGATAAATTTATTAAAGACGTGGGCAACCTTTTAAAGGAAGAGCGTTCCGTGGTTATCGCAGTATCCGAAGGCGTTAAAATCGCCGACGGCAGATACGTTTGCGAGCTTGCCGACCACGTTGACTATGTGGACGCGTTCGGGCACAAACAGCTTGCGGGCACGGCAAGATACCTTGCCGGCAAGATTGCCGAAAATTACGGCGTTAAGACAAGGGCTATCGAGCTTTCTTCGTTGCAGCGTTGCGCGGCGCACATTCAAGCGAGAATCGACGTAACCGAAGCGTTTAACTGCGGCGGTGCGGGCGTTAAAGCCGCGTTCGAGGGCAAAAGCGGTCAAGTTATCACCTTAAAGCGCGTTTCCGAGGACCCGTATATGTGTATCACCGAAGAGGCGGACGTGCACCTTATAGCAAACGTAGAGAAGAAAGTCCCGCGCGAGTGGATAAACAAGGACGGCACGAACGTCACGCACGAGCTTGTTCACTACATAATGCCTTTAATTCAAGCCGAAATTACTCCGCTTTGGATAAACGGGTTGCCTAGGCATATACGTTTGCACACTAAATCTACCATAAAAAAATAATTTAGGCGGCAAGTCTGACCGCCGCGCGGTAAAACCGCGCGGCGGTTATTTTTTGTTGCGTAGGCGGTTTGAAATTTCCTCGTGGCGGGCGATTACGTTCGCCATTACGTTATTTTCGTAAATTTCGGGTGAAGGAGCGGGCGCGGACGGCTGTTGTTTGGGCGGCGGAGGAGCGTTCGGCGCGGTTTCAGCCCCGTCGGGGGCGTCGTTTCTTTTCCCCGACAGACTTTCAAAGGCTTTTAAAAAATCCAAAAGCGCAAATTTTTCCAAAATTATTTCTCCTTTTTTTAAAATTAAGGCGTTTTTTATTGATAAAAAACTTTCGTTGATATATAATTGGTTATAACTGAAATTATCTTTTGTGCGTATTTCCGACTTTGGAGTTTTAATATGGGTAAACGGTTTACTAAAATTATATGCGCGATGACTGCCTCAACTTTCATAATCGGCGCGGTTGCCGCTACTGGTTGCGGCGGGTATTACAGCGCTTCCCCGCTTACGGGCGATTATAAAGGCGAGGTGTCCTCAAACGGCGGCTTTGCGGTAGAAAAGGGCAATTATATCTACTATATAAACGGAGTAGAGGAAAGCACCGCTTTAAACGATTACGGCACTCCCGTTAAAGGCGCGATTTACCGCGTTGCCAAGGACGACCTTGAAAAAAGAAATTATTCAAGCGTTCAAAGGGTCGTGCCCGGCATAGCGTATTCTACCGACTATAACGCGGGCATCTTCATTTACGGCGACAGAATTTATTACGGAACGCCTTCCACTGCGAAGAACTCCGAAGGCGTGGTGCAAAACAGCTACCTCGATATGAAAAGCAGTAAGCTCGACGGCACCGAAACGTTGAAAGAAGCGTACGTTTCTTTTCCGTCCGCCGCGTACGAATACCGCTTTGTGGAAGAGGGCGATACGGTTTACCTTATGTATATCGCCACCGAGGAAAAGCTTTACGACGAGGAAACGGGCGTAACCAATCTTCACAGCTACAACACCGCTACGGGCGTGGACACATTGCTTGCGTATAACGTAAGCGCAGTCACTTTCGACAGCGCCGATAAAACGAATTCCCGCGTTTATTACACGATGAACGTTTACGACTATTCGGGCACTTCCAACACGGCTTACGGCTACAATCAGCTATATACCGTTAAGGCGGACGCAACCGTAGACAAGTTTGCGGGCAAGCTGAACGCAGACACCGTAAAGGGATGGAACGATAACGAGGACGACGGCACGGTTGACAGATATGTCAACTGCGGAGATTTGGTCCTCGACGGTATAGGTTACAGCGATTATCTCGGAAACACGCTTTCGTTAACGCCTTTCAATACCGGCGAACGCAACGAAGTGACAAACGATTTAAGCTACACCTACACAGTGCAACAGTACTCGAACGGCAGCGTATATTATACGCGTTCGACTAAGCTTGACAGCGTTAACAAATATCTTTTTTCTTTAAAAGACGACGCCGAATTAAAACCCATTGCCAACAATCTTGCGGACGACGAAGCTATTTTGAACGACGGCACCGCAGCGGGCGGTTATTACTTCGTTAACGGCAAAGACGGCAAACCCGCAGTTATCTGTGCGGAGAGCTCGGGCGGAATTTCAATAAACTACTTTGTCGATAATAAGCTTGGCGATAAGCTTTTAGACGTTCCCTCAACCGAGGGCACTAACACTTATTACCCCATAATAAAGGCGAAAGTCGGCACGGCTACCATTTTAAGCGTTGAGGGCGATTATCTTTATTATTCGGTATCGGACAGTAACGGCTATTCGATTAACCGTGTAAATTACACCGGTTCGCAAGACGATTATTGGTATGCGAATTTGCAAGATGAGTCCGCGGACGACTTTATTCAAGACTATAAGACGGTAAAAGTGCTTGACTTGTCTGCAAGTTCAAGTTGGTACAAGCCCGAATTTATCCAAAATTATATTTTGTTTGCAAGCACCACTTCGAACATGACCAATTACAACTATATTATGGTATTCGACTTGGGCGATATGAATAACGGAGATATCCGCAAGCTTAACGAGCAGTACGAAGGCATCGAAAAGATAATTTCCGAAACCTTCGGCGATGCGGACAAGTACCCCGCGAAGAATTACGCGAATTTGCAAAATGCGTTGAGATACGCGTTCTACAACGGCGATTACGATTATCTTAAAGAGTACGCAAAGGAATTGAACGACGCGCGCGACGACGATGCGGACTATATCTATTCCGAACAGACTTTTGCCGAATACGACAACTTCCTTAAACCTACCGCAGACAATGCGTGGAAGGACTACCGAGATACGCGTAAGGTAAACGGCAATGACGTTTACGCAAACAACCGCGACTATTACTACAGCGTTTTGGGCGAGATGTCCGAAGCGGATATCAAGGCGTATGCCGAAGGCTTGAAGGTGTCCTACCTTGTTGCGAAAGCCGAGGAAGAGCCCGAAGTAAGTTGGTTCGAGGGGCTGTCTACTGTTGAAAAGGTATTCTTTATTATAGGTATGTGCTTAATCGGCGCGCTTGTGATAGTAGGTTGCGTATGGCTTTCGGTATTCCTTGTAAAACGCAAGAAACATCAGCCCGAAGAGCGCAGAAGAAGAATTAAAGTCGATACGACCGACGACAAGAGCGTGGACGTTTACGACTATAACGAGTGATTTGATTTTGAAAACGGCAAAAGCCGCCGACGCGTTTGACGCGTCGGCGGCTTTCGGCTTGAAGAGAGACGTCTTGGAATAAAAAATATTGAAATTAAGATAAATAATAAAACGGAATTTTTTAAAAAAAAGAATAAAAAAACAGTTTACAAAAAAGATAAATATTAATATAATGTTAGCACTTAATATATAAGATATTATCGGAGCAGCTAAAAGCCCGTCCGTCGCGTTTGGCGAAAGAGCGCGGCAAGGGCAACCCGATATGGAGATATTTATGGTTAAATACGTTAAATGTCCGCGTTGTGAGCTTAATTATATAGACGAGGAAAAGCAAGAATACTGCGACGTATGCATCGCGGAAATGAAGGGCAACAAACTTCAATTTGCCGACCTTGAAGACGAGGATTTCGAAGAGCTTGACGCCGAGCTTGAACAAGACGAGTTGTGCCCCGTTTGCGGCGTAAACCGCATTCGCGCCGGCGAAAAAATGTGCGAAAGCTGCAAAAATCAGCAAGAATACGAAGATGACGACGAGGTCGATATCGACAGCGACGAGGAGTGGAAGAATTACCTCGAAGAAGAGGACGACGGCGACTTGAAGGTCGACGAAGAGTTGCAAGAAGAGATAGAGGAGGAGTTCGCCGAGGAAGAGGACGAATTTGCCGACGAGGAAGAATTCTTGGACGAGGACGTGGACTCGCTGTCCGATTTGGAGGACGACGAGTACGACGACGATGAAGATGACGAAGAAGAGGACGACGGCGACTTTTAAATAAAGGCATTATAGCCGCCCCGCAAGGCAATCTTGCGGGGCGGCTTTTTGTTTCGGTTCGGCAAAAGACACTTAGTCAAGCGGAACGCTATGCTTGATTTGAAATTTGTCGGTGTAGCGCAAACGCAATAAAGAAACACGGTCAAGCGGAACGCTATGCTTGATTTGAAATTTGTCGGTGTAGCGCAAACGCAATAAAGATACACAGTCAAGCGGAACGCTATGTTTGATTTGAAATTTGACGGCGTAGCGCAAACGCAATAAAGAAACACGGTCAAGCGGAACGCTTGGCATATTTTTCTAAATTTTGGCAAAAATATTAATATGATAAAAGTAAACACCACAATAAACACAATCAAGGATGCAATTAAAAATTTAAACGGCAAAAACGTGACCGTAAAGCTAAATTTGGGACGCAACAAGTTCGTCACTTTTCCCGCGGTTGTAAACGGTATTTACCCGTCGCTTTTCACCGTCAGCCCTTTCGATAAAAACTTTTTGGGCAAAACCGCGTACTCGTATTCCGAAATTCTTTGCGGCAGAGTAAAGGTTCAAGAAAAAATTTAAGTCATAACGCCCGTTAATCGCGCATAAAATACCTTGTAATCGTAACGGATACGGAGGCATTTTTATGGCAATCAACGCACAAAATCAGACGGCAACTTACACGCGCAAGGTGGCGGCGCTAAATACCCAAACGGTAGTCGAAATCAAGTTCGGACAGGACGCGGGCGAGGTGGTCGCGGTTTATCCGCAAATTTCCTTAACCTCGTGCGAGGTGTCCTCGGGCAGACTTAACTACGGCGGCAGAATTATCGCTACATTAGTATATACCGACGCCGACGGCAAGCTGTGCCGCGTGCAAAAGGGCGCGGAGTTCACCCACTTTATCGACGACGAAAGACTTGCGCCCGCTCAGCGCGGAGATTGCGCCTTGAAGTGCGAAAGGTGGCAAGTTAAAAGGGAAGGCTCGTCCTTTGCCGTTGCAATCGTAGTCGGCGCGGAGGTTGACGTTTACGACAGCGCTATGCGCAGTTTTATAACCTCGGTTGAAGGCGCTATCTCCAAGACCGAAACCGATAAATTCTATTCCTTTGTAAGTTTTTCGGGCGAGAGCGAAGTTGACGACGATTTCGACTGCGTTGCAACCGATATCCTCGTCCCCGCGGCGCAAGCCTTGGTATTGGACTGCTCCGTCCGTGCCGGCGTAGTGGACGTAAGCGGCGAAATTTATTTATCGTTGCTTGCCGTACGCGACAACGCACCCGTAAGCTTGGATAGGGTTATCCCGTTCAAGTGCGAGCTTGCTTGCGACGAAGCGCTGTTTTCACAACGTGCCTTCTGCCGTGCCGAAATCAAGTCTGTCAGCGTAAACTGCAAAGTCAACGAAGAACGCGGCAAGTGCGACGTGGAATTGAACGCGACCCTCGGCTTTTCGGGTCACTTCTACGAGGAAGAGGAAGTTTCTTTCGTCAACGACGCATTCTCCAAGGACTGCGAACTCGGCTTAAACTTTGCCGACGAAGAAACGGCTTTGGACGCCGATATAAAAGTATATTCCGAGCGCGTGAGCGGACTGTGCGCAACCAAGGCTAAGCTCGATTACACTTGCGCGTTCCTTGCGGCAAGCTTACCGAGCGTGGAATTTGCAAGAACGGCGGACGGAGTAGAGGGCAGCGTTACGGCAACCCTTTTGTACGAACAAGCGGGCGAGGTGCACTCGACAGAAGTCAACCTTCCGTTCAGTATTATGTTAAACGGGCTGTCGGAAAATTGCCGTGAGCTTTCCGTCGCGGTCTGCGGTATGAGTTTAAGACAGCGTGCCGAGGGCGAGTGCGAGGGCGAAGCCGTGCTTAAAATCACCGGCGCGGACGGCGATAAACGTACGGTAAGATATTTGACCGAAATCACCGAGCAAGGCGAAAAGGTTACGCCGAACAGCGCGATAAGCGTTTACATACCCGCCGCGGGGGACGGACTGTGGGAAACGGCTAAACGGCTTTCCGAAGCGCCCGAAAGCATTGAAAAATCAAACCCCGAGCTGACCTTCCCGCTGACGGGTAAAGAAAGGATTTTGATTTACAGACCCAAGCTTTGAAATTTGTAATTGAGCCGCCCGCGCGTTTGACTAGCGGGCGGCTATCTGTTATAATAAACTTATTATGGGCGTCCGCGTTAAGGCATATGCCAAACTCAATTTAACACTTGCGATAACGGGCGCAGAAAACGGTTATCATTCGCTTGACAGCCTTGTCTGTACGGTAGACCTTTTCGACCTTATTAAGCTTAAAAAGCGTAAGGATAACCTTGTAAATATAGAGATGCACGGTCAAGGCACGGAAAGCCTTGCCTATGAGGATAACAACGCCGTCAAGGCAGCCCAAGCCTATATAAACAAATTCGGCACGGGCGGCGCTGATATAAAAATTTTCAAAAATATCCCCGTCGGCGCGGGAATGGGCGGCTCTTCCGCCGATATTTCGGGCGTGCTTAGGGGTATGGCTATGCTGTACGGCAAAGGCGGCGAACGGGACTTGAAAGCACTTGCCGACTCCCTCGGCAGCGACACGGGATATCTTTTGTACGGCGGCTTTGCAAGACTTACCGGCAGAGGCGAAAAAATCGAGCGGCTTGAAAGCGGCTTGCGCCTAAACTTTTTATTGCTGTTGCCCTCGGCGGGCGTTTCGACGGCTCAGTGCTATCGGCTTTACGACGAGTTGCCTAAAACCGCACAATCGAGTCAGCCCGCGGCAAACGCGCTTTTAAAGGGCGATTCGGCGGAGCTGGGGCGCAACCTTTTTAACGCGCTTTACTTGCCCGCGACCAAACTGAACGGCGACGTCGCAACCGCTTTCGAAGAACTTGAAAAGTTTGCGCCGCTCGGAGTAAATATGACGGGCTCGGGCAGCGGCGTGTACGCGCTTTTCGACTGCCCCGAAATGTGCGATTACGCGCAAAGCCGTTATAGGGGCAAGTGCAGATGTATACGGTTAAAAAGTTATGCGCCGAAAATAAAGGAGAGTTGAAATGGCAGAAGAAAGGCTTATCGACGACGATAAGGACAGAAAATACAAAATAGTGAAAAACGCCGACGGCGAGGACGAGCTTGTTATCGACACATCTTCCGCAGAGGACGTCGAAGAGGAGTTGGACTTCGAGGTGCCCGAGCTGACCTCCGACGATGAAGAGGCTGCCATAATGACCCCCGAACAGCTTGCCGCGCGTGAAAAGATGCGCGCCGAGGAAGCGGCGAAGAACCAAGAAAAATTAAAGGAAATTGCCGCGCACGCCTCTTTGCTTTTGGATGAAGGGAAGTTCGAGGACGCGGGGTATGTGCTTGCCGAGGCGGAAGAACTTGGCGACGACGGCGAAATTTACTTGCTTAAATTAAGGGCTTGCACCCGTGAGTTTACCGACTTTTCGAACTTGGAAGAGGGCGAAAACGCGGCGGCGGGAGTGAATAAATTTACCGCGAAAGAAGGGGTTGAAACGCTTGCCGGCGCAATACCCGTTTTGAAAGCCAAGGCGGAAGAACTGACGAAAGAAGTTGAAACCCTTGCCGCCGAAAATGAAGAAAAAAAGAGCGAAAGGCGCGTGGTTTTCAGAAAGAAGCGCAACAATTCGGCTATTTTCTTTGCGGTTGCGGTTTTGCCGCTTATCGTATTTGCCGCGTTGGCAATTTACTACGGCACTCATTTGACGGCTGTAAAGGACGGGGCGAACATTCCCTTGTTTATAACTTTTGTATCGCTTGCGGGAGTGTTTTTCATTGCAACGGTTATCGCTGCAAAAATGCTTTGGACGAACGCAAACAATTTGAAACTCAACGAGAAGAACTCCGCCACTAAGCTTGGGCGCAACCTTGAAGAAAAGCGCGCGGAATCGAAGCTTGTTGAAAGTATTTTGGAGATTTTCGTAAAACATGATATATCTTGATAACGCCGCTTCTACTCGCCTTGACGACGAGGTTTTGACTGCTATGTTGCCGTATTTAAAAGAAAATTTCGGCAACGCGCAATCCCAACACGCGGCGGGGCGGGCTTGCGCAAACGCAATATCCGCCGCGCGCGATAAAATTGCCGCGCTTGCGGGTTGCCGCGCCGACGAGGTGTACTTCGTTTCGGGCGGAACCGAGGCGGGCAACACCGCTTTAAAGGGCGTGTGCGCAACGCATAAAAAGGGGCACTTGGTATTGTCCTCTATCGAACACGCTTCCGTATACGAGAGCGCGTCGGATATGAAAAAATTGGGGTTTGACGTCACTTTTGTCGAGCCGGAAAAGGACGGAGCCGTCCTTGCCGAAAATATTGCGAACGCTATGCGTGCGGACACTATTTTTTGCGCTGTTATGGCAGCCAATAACGAAACGGGCGTAATTCAGCCCGTCGAAGAGATAGGTAAAATTTGCCGCGAGCGCGGGGTTTTCTTTTATACGGACTGCGTTCAAACGGCGGCGTATTTGCCTATGCCCGTACGGCACGCGGACGGAATGGGCTTTTCCGCGCACAAGTTTTACGGACCTAAGGGCACGGGCGCGCTTATTTTAAAGAAGGGCAGCAAGGTTTTCCGCCTTATTTCGGGCGGTATGCAAGAAATGGGCTTCCGCGGCGGCACGGTCAACACCGCGGCAATCGTCGGTATGGCCGCGGCATACGAAAAAACTTGTTTGGAGCGGGATAAAACCAACGCTTACATAAAAGGCTTGCGCGACGCGTTTTTGAAGCGCGTTTTAAGCGAAGTGGAGGGGACGCGGCTAAACGGCGATTTGAATAAAATGCTGCCGTCGCTTGCAAATATCTCTTTTGACGGTTGCGACGGAGAGAACATTCTGTTTCTTCTCGATTTAAAGGGCATTTGCGTTTCTACCGGCGCGGCTTGCTCGGCGGGCGCGGTTTCTCCGTCCGATACGCTTATCTCGATGGGCTGCGATTTGAAAAGTGCAAAATCCTCTATCAGATTTTCTTTCGGCAAGCACAATACAGAAGCCGAAGTTGAAGAAGTTGTCGGCGCGTTGAAATTTGCCGTTCAAAAGATAAGAAATAACTGATTTTTTCGTCGAAAAAGTTGTTTTTTGTGAGAACTTAACAAAAATTGTTGTGAAAATCTAATTAAAAAAATATAAAAAAATTTTTATCATAGTGTTTTATATTTTAAAAATTTAGTATATAATTGAATTGTAAACGATAAGTTTACTTGAATTTGCTCATCATTTTCCCCCTTATCATATAGAGGCGGCGCAAACTCCGGTTTGCGTCGTTTCTGATTTTTACCGATAAATTTCTCAAAGAATAAAAGGCTCTCGGATAATCTATTCGAAAGCCTTTTATTCACTTGGAATTTTTTACATTATTCTGCATAGCAGACAAGCCGTAACGGTTGATACAAGCGTGCCTATTAACACGGCGGCAATGGGCAATATAAGCTTTTTGGATTTCGTTTTGGCAAAGTACACCGCCGAAATATAAAACACAGTTTCGGACGAGCCGAAGCACACGCACGCGCAACGCGTTATATAACTGTCCGCGCCGTACGTTGCTATTATCTCGTTCAAATACGCTATCGAACCGCTTCCCGAAAAGGGCTTTATAAGCACTAATTTGGTCAGCTCGGGCGGTATTCCCAAAAACCCGAATACGGGAGATAAAAGCTTTGTCAGCGCGTCCGCAAGTCCCGAAGCCTCGAACGCCTCGCACATCATAAATATTGCGGCAAGGCACGGTATTAGCGATACGGTGAATTGTACGGCTTCGCCGACGCCCTTGGAAAACTCGTCGTAAATCTTTACTTTTTTGTAAATTGCAAATCCGAAAACCGCTATAAACACGGCGGGGATAATAAAAACCATTATCGGCGCGCCCTCTTTTTGCGGCTAAACTTGCGCGCGCCGACGAATATCGATACCGCAACGGCAGTAGAAATAACCGTGCAAATCAGCGACGGCAAAAATATATCGAACGCCGCGCCGCTTCCCGCCGAAGTTCTAAGCGCAATCACGGTGGAGGGGATAAGTTGTACCGAAGTTGCATTTATCACAAATAAAAGCTTTTGCGCAAAGTCGTTTCCGTCCTTTTCAAGCTCGCCTATCGCTTTGACGGCGTAAGGGGTAGCCGCTCCGCCTATCCCCAAAAGGTTGCACGATAAATTCATCGCTATGTTTTCAAGCGCCGCGTCGTTATCCGTCTTGAAAAGTCGCCGCGATAGGGGTTTCAAGCCCTTTGCCGCCACCCGAGAAAATCCGCTTTTTTCGGCAAGGCGGGAAAGCCCCATCCAAACCGCGTATATGCAAAACAAGGTCAGCGCGGTTGCCGCCGCCTTTTCGCCGCCGCCCAAAAGCGTGGATAAAAACTTGTCCGGCGCGACGACCGTTATGACGATAAGCGACGCCAGAAAAACCGCCGTAAAAATCGCATTCATAGATTATTTTTATTTACTTCGGCTGCTTTTTATGTTAGAATTTCTTGTATGAAAGAGAAGTTTTATTTGACAACCGCAATTACCTACACTTCGGGCAAGCCGCACATCGGCAACACTTACGAGGCGATTTTCTCCGACGCGATAGCGCGTTTCAAACGTATGCAAGGCTATGACGTTTTCTTTATGACGGGCACGGACGAGCACGGGCTTAAAGTGGAGCAAAAGGCAGCGGCTAAGGGTGTTACGCCTAAACGGTTCGTGGACGAGGTCGCGGCGGAAATCAAGCGTATTTGGGACTTGATGAACGTTTCTTACGATAAGTTTATACGCACCACCGACGACTATCACGTCGAGGCGGTTAAAAAAATTTTTACCAAGCTTTATAAGCAAGGAGATATCTATAAGGGTGCGTACGAGGGCTTGTATTGCACCCCGTGCGAAAGCTTTTGGACGGAAAGCCAACTTGTAGACGGCAAGTGCCCCGACTGCGGACGGGAAGTCAAGCCCGCCAAGGAAGAAGCATACTTCTTCAAAATGGGCAAGTATGCAAATAGGCTTGTTAAGCACATAGCAAGTCACCCCGAATTTATTCAGCCCGTATCGCGCAAAAACGAGATGATGAATAACTTCCTTCTTGCGGACGAGTTCATAGGCAAAAGCGATAAAGAGCTGTTGAAAGCGTGCGAGGACGGCGCCTTAAAGACAAAGATACAGGACTTGTGCGTGTCGCGTTCTACCTTTAAATGGGGCGTGCCCGTAGAGTTCGACCCCCGTCACGTCGTCTACGTTTGGCTTGACGCGTTGACGAACTATATTACGGGCATAGGCTACAACCCCGACGGTTCGAGCGAGCAGTTCAAAAAGCTTTGGAGCGCCGACGTGCATATTATAGGCAAGGATATAGTGCGTTTCCACACAATCTATTGGCCAATCTTTTTGATGGCTTTGGGCGAAGAACTGCCCAAAACCGTTTTGGGTCACCCTTGGCTTTTGCAAGGCGGCGACAAAATGTCCAAATCGAAGGGCAACGTTATGTACGCCGACGATATGTCCGACATTTTCGGCGTGGACGCGGTGCGGTACTGCGCTTTGCACGAAATGCCCTATGCAGACGACGGCGTTATAACTTGGGAACTTCTGTGCGAAAGGATAAATTCCGACCTTGCAAACGTATTGGGAAACCTTGTTAAGCGTACGGTTTCCATGACAAACAAGTACTTTAACGGCGTTGCCAAAAAGACGGGCGCGGAAGAGGAAGTCGATAAGGACTTCGAAACGGTAATACGCGCAACATACGGTAAGGTTGCCGCTAAAATGGACGAATACAAGGTTGCGGACGCGTTGGACAACCTTTGGACGCTGTTCCGCCGCGCGAATAAATATATAGACGAAACCGCGCCTTGGCTGCTTGCAAAGGAAGAAAAAAAGGCGGACAGACTTTCCGAGGTTATGTACAACCTTTTACTGTCGCTTGATATCGGCGCGAATATTTTAAAGCCCTTTATGCCCGCAACTGCAGAAAAGATTTTAAAAGAAATCGGCGCGGCCGAGCGCAAAAGTGGGGCGAACGGTTGCGTTACCGAATACAAAGTAACACCTACCCCCGCAACGCTTTTCGAAAGACTTAACTTCGAAGATATAAAACCCGTAATTGCAAAGATAGAGGAGAAACAGAGAATGGAAGCCGCACCCGTTGACGAAAGCAAAAAAGCCGAAATCACCGTTGACGATTTCGCAAAAATAGAGATGCGCGTAGGCACCGTCGTCGAGTGCGAAGCCGTTAAAAAAAGCAAGCTTTTGCACGAAACGGTCAGCCTCGGCAATAAGCGGATTTCCGTTTTGTCGGGCATAGCAAAGCACTATTCTGCCGAGGAAATGGTGGGCAAGCGCGTTATCGTCGTTTGCAATTTGCCCCCGCGTGAGATGAAAGGGCTTTTAAGCGAGGGTATGATTGTTTGCGCCGAAGCGCCCGACGGAACGCTTTCAATCGTTTCGCCCGAAAAGGACTTGCCCGACGGGAGCGTTCTTGCGTGAGGTATATAGACGCGCATTGCCACTTGGACGGCAGACATTTCGCAGATTTGGACGGGCTGTTTGCGCGGCTTAAAGAAAGCGGAGTCGAAAAGGTTATAACTTGCGGCGTGGACTTGCCTACGAGCTTAGCCGTCAAAGATATTGCCGAAAGGTATGCGACCTGCTACTTTACGGCGGGCTTTCACCCGACCGAGCTTGGCGATTACAGAGAGGGCGACCTTGAAAAAATTTCCGAGCTTGCAAGGCACGAAAAGTGCGTTGCGATAGGCGAAATAGGGCTTGATTATCACTACCCCGATACGAATAAACCCTTGCAGCAAGAGGTGTTTATAAAACAGTTGAGGCTTGCGGATATTTTGGGGTTGCCCGTGGAAATTCACTCGCGCAACAGCGCGGAGGACATGAACGAAATTTTAAGGGCAAACGCGGGGCTTTTAAAAAACGGATTTTTATTGCATTGCTATTCTCACTCCGTTGAAATGGCGACGGAGCTTGAAAAGGCGGGCGCGTATTTCTCTTTCGGCGGCACAAGCACATACTCGGGCAGTAAAAAGGCGAGGAGGTGTATTGCTACCTTGGGGCTTGATAGGCTTTTGACTGAAACGGATAGCCCTTATATGCCGCCCGCAACTCGGGCGGGGCAGTTCCCAAACACGCCCGAAAGCATACCCGAAATTTTGCGCGGGTTCGCAGATTTGCAAGGCGTTGGCGAAGAGTACTGCGCCGAAAAAATATGGACAAACGCGCATACGCTGTTTAAAAAGCTGAATTAACAAACTGCCGCACGAGGGCGAGAAGCCCCCGAAATCACTAAATTTTGTTTGCGCAGAACAGTAAAAAAATTTGTGAACAAAATGTCAAAGCCCTTGCGCTTTTCCGCGCAAGGGCTTCTTCATCATAGGTGTCGTAAAGGTGGTAAAACCGTTTACAAAATCAGTTTGGGTTGATATAATAACTTTATACTTTTTAAGGTCGGCTAAAATATGGAAAACGATTTAAAATCCGTGCTTTCGGAGTGCGGGTTCAGCTTCAAAAAAAAGTTCGGTCAAAACTTCATCACCGATAAAAATTTGCTTGCTTCTATTGTGTCCGCCGCGGGTGTGACGGACAACGATACCGTAATAGAAATAGGTTGCGGCGCGGGAACGCTTACGCGCGCCATTGCCGAAAAAGCCGAACGCGTAATCGCTTTCGAGGTGGATTCCGCCCTAAAACCCGTGCTTTCGCGCACGCTTGCCGGCGTAGAGAACGCAGAGGTGGTTTTCAAGGACTTTTTAAAAGTCGATTTGCCCGAGCTTGAAAAAGAAACGGGCGAGTATTGCGTGGTTGCAAACTTGCCGTATTATGTTACGACTCCGCTTATTTGTAAGCTTTTGGAAGAGGGAAAGAATTGCAAAAGCTTGACCGTAATGGTGCAAGAGGAAGTCGCCGAACGGTTTTGCGCAAAGGAAAATACTTCCGAATACGGCGCAATAACCGCAGTAATTGCGTTGCGGGCGCGGGCAGAGATTGTTAAACGCGTGCCAAGGACTATGTTTACTCCCCGCCCCAACGTAGACAGCGCGGTCGTCAAACTTACCGTAGAGGACGGGCGCATTGCCGTCAAGGACGCGGCTTTATATATAAAGGTCGTGCACGCGGCGTTTGCCGCCCGCAGAAAAACGCTTGAAAACAACCTTGTAAACGCCTTTAAGCTTACAAGAGAGGTCGCGCAAAGCGTAATTTCGGACTGCGGAATAGATTTAAAAGCGCGGGGAGAAACCCTTTCGCCGAAGTTGTTCGCCGCCCTTGCCGATAAACTTCACGAAATATTATAAAAAAGCCGCCCGCCGCTTTACCGTAATTCCCATAGGGAATATTAGGTAAGCCGTAGGCGAACGAGAATTAGGCGTGGCGTGAAGCCACGCCTTTTCTCTTGTCTTGGTTTAGTTGCTTGTGTCAGTTGTAGGTTTCGTCATCGTCGAAGAACTGCGGCTCGATTGTGCCCACGAAATTATAGACTATTTCAACGGTCTGTCTGTAACGTCCGTTTATTTTCGTTTTCTCGTGGACGATTACCTTGTCAATGAACGAACGCAGAATTTCGGGCGTGAGTTCTTCAAAATTGCTGTACTTGTAGATGAGTAGCATAAAGTCGAGAATTTTATTGTCTTGCGCTTTGGCTTTCTCTATTTCAGCTTTCAAAGTCTTAACCCGCTCTTTCAGCGTAGCTTGCTCGGCTTCGTATGTATCGCTCATTTTCAAATACCGTTCTTCCGAGGTTTTACCCGTAACCTTATCTTCGTATAGGCTCTCTATAATCTTGTCGAGCTTGTCAATGCGTTCTTCCGAAGTTTCTATTGCCATATTAAGGCGGTCTGATTGTCATAAAATTACCTTCGAATGCTAGTTTTTATATCTTCGTCCACGCAAGAAAGAGTGGAATAGATACCGTAAAAAAAGGCGCGAAAAAAGCCGCTGATAACTTCTTGTATCACCGACTTCTAACCGTGTTTAGCAACATAATGTGCTCTATGATGGTTGGTCATTCTATTAAGTTAGAGAATTGATTTTAGTGCCGTTTTCCGAAAAAATCGTACACTTATAAAAGCCTATCACGGCTTACGAATTTTGCGTAATAAAACAAAACTTACGCCCTTTCCGTAAGCTAAGGCACGGGCGGCTATACTGCCCAAACCTTCCGCGTCCTATGAGCTGTCGCTCATTGCGGAATCTGCCGAACTCATAACCCTTATCCGTTCGGCACACCCTTTCAAAAGGGTACAATACCACTCATTACACTACTGTGGTATGCTATGTATTTTATCACTATGACAGTATAAAGTCAATAGATTTTCAAAACAAATGTTTGCGATTTTTGGAAAGTTTTG
>CAJTKX010000008.1:0-6582 GCA_910577055.1 uncultured Christensenella sp.
CGTCTCGGCGTCTCGGCGTCTCGGCGTCTCGGCGTCTCGGCGTCTCGGCGTCTCGGCGTCTCGACTGTGCGGGCTTGCGGGGCATCAACCCACCGCTGTGAAGCGTGAAATCCAAACAGGGGGCACCGGGTCGGCGGCTAACCGGCATCCGGAACGCAGTCTCACCCCAAAAATTTCTAAGGGTCTTTCAGCACCCGCCGAGCCACCGGGTGGATGTCACGCCGTCTCGGGGCTGTTCCACATGGGGCAACAAGGTAGGCCCGGACCAAGGTTAAATTTTATAGCGATAAAATTTGGAAATTAAAAATATTTTGCTATCACGCTGGCGCGCATAAATATTAATAGGTGTAAAATTTAGGAATTCGGAAAAAAAGTATTATATTTGCGGAAAGGGAAAGAAGTAGTGTGTCGGCATGGACAAAATAAAGAAGCGGCTGGAGAAACTCACGGGGGACGTACTGCTGTGCGGCGACCCCACGTCCGAGCAAGGTATGTGCCTTTCGAGGGAGCTGAAGCTGTTTCAAGAACTGGCCAAGACACACAAGCTCTTTGACAATGCGACTATCTCCGACACTCGGATGCGGGAGCGGCTGGACGTCTTGACGAACGCCATACTTCGGCGGCACAGTTCAGACGATATGGACGCCGCCTATTCGTATATTAGGGAACTGGACGTCTTGCAGCAACTGTTCAAGGCTTGGTCCGCAGCCGACGGAATAGAGATACGCGACGAACAGGACGAACAGGACCGCAAGAGCAACAAGGCGTGGGACCGTGATGACAGCAACCTCGTTACGGACGTAAAGCTGACGAAGAAGCAGCAGGAAGCGATGTACTTGCTCGACAGCGGGCAATTCGACAAGTTCCTTGCTTTGGGCGGTTCGGGCTCCGGCAAGTCGTGGGTGCTTGCGTATAAGGTCATACGAGATGCACTGCGACACAGGGCCCCCTGCCTTATTGCCCGCGACAAGCTAATTGACCTGCGGCAAGGTATGATTGACCAGATTATACCGAGCGTGCTTGGTGCGATAGCGAAAGCGAACGGGCAGGACCGGTGGGAGCAATGGACGATAGACGGGCTTAAATTCGCCAAATGGACGGATAAGAAAACACAGCTCGAGTTTGCGACTGGCGGTTACATACGTTTAGCGGGCTTGTCGGCTCGCGACCTCTCGGAGAGCGGTTCAGATAAAATCCTTTCGCCGTCGTGGCTGCACATCATGGGCGAGGAGATTTCGGAGCTCGACTACGAGATAATCGAGAAACTGATAACTCGTTTGCGTTACGTTGTTGAGGTCGTACCGCCATCAGTAGCCCAAAGAGGTAAGTTGTCAGAGTTCGAGAGGGAGAGGTTTAAGCGTTCCATCGAAGCGCTGGGACTTAAGTACGACGTTCACGAGCGGACGGTTATTCGCGACGGGAAAGAGGTGTTAATAGCGACGGTGCAAAACGTGATGGCGTTGTGTGAAAACCCGCCGTCGGTGAATCACTGGTCGTATAAGCGTTATTTCGAGCACAAGCGCGAAGACGGTTCAAAGTTGTCTGACGACGAGATACAAACGATGTATGCGCTGATGATGAATCCGCAGGACAACGTGGAGAATCTCGGGGAATCGTATATACGAAACTTATCTCGGATGACAGGGGCGAACTACGAACGTTTCTATCTTGGCCAGTTTCAAGACACGGAGACGGGCGAGGTGCTCAAAAACATGCGGTGGACCGACAATTTGCCAAGAAAGGGTGATTGGGACGCTTTGTGCATATACACGGACCCGACCCCATTGACAGGTAAGGAGTATAGCAAGTGGGCCGACTTCAAAGCGTCAGTGCTTGTCGGACTATTCGACGGAAAGACATACGTTCTTGATGTACGCATTGTCCGCGGTTCGACCGAGCAGATGTTGATGCAAATCAAGCAGCTGTGGGACGAATCGCCGAACAAGGACCTTACACAAGTCGTGATGGAGAAAAAACAAGTCCCATCCGACTTCAAACAGGTATGGCAGGCGTTCGGGGCGAAGACCGGTTGGATGGTGCCCATCCGCATGGATACCCGCCAGTTCGGGGACAAAAAGTCGACTATCGAAACGTTCTTGCAGCCGCTGCATGAAGATAATCGGATATTGTACAACGCGGCGTTTCGGGACACGGAACGCGGTCGCGAGACACAGATACAAATTCTGAAGTTTTCGCGCAGGGCGAATAAGAATATCCACGACGACATACCCGACGCAATTATGCGTGCGGATACGTTTATGAAAGGCCGCTCGAGTAAAATACGCAGACGGTCAGAACAAAAAACTTTTGCTTCGGTCCTGCCGGGGTTTATACACAGGTAGTCATGAATGACATATCGGCAATGACGCAAGAGCAGCTCGAAAGTCTCGGGTGGGAGTTTACGGTTATCGGGTATGAGGACAGCGAGTAGTGCATTAGTTATTATACTCGCATTGCTCGCATCCTTTTTCGTCGGGCGTCACACTAAAAAGTGCGACACAATTACTCAGATAGACACGTTGGTTCTTCGTGATACTATACGTGAAACGCTACCGGTGGAGACAATAAGGTATGTGGACCGTGTTATTCGGGATACCGCCTTAGTTGTACGTGTCGATACCGTTACGAACACCCAATACGTTGGGGTCCCGATTGAGAGGAAACGATACACATCGCCAACGTATAACGTACTAATTGAGGGTTACAAACCGTCGTTGTTAAGTATTGACGTTTACACAGAGACCAAGGTTGTGGACCGTGTTGAAATAAAGAAACGCAGAACACGATGGGGCGCCGGTATCCAAGTTGGTTACGGCGTAACACCCGACGGTGAAGCAAAACCGTACATCGGGGTTGGGGTAAGTTATAATATATTCACTTGGTAGCGTGGATTGGGTTACATTACTATCAGCGTTGGGCATAGGTGGAGTGTTGCAGTTTGTTGTGTCTGCGATATTCAACCGAAAGTCCAACAACGCCGATTATGCACAAAAGATATTAGAACAAGCAGAGATACGAGTTTCGCAAGCGCTCGATGACCGCGACCGAATAATAAAGGAGCGCGACTATGCAAGAGATGAAGCAAAGGGTCAACGCAAATCAAAGCAGGAGTGGCGCGACCGCTTTCTGAAAGAACAGGAGCTGCACCACGAAACGCAGTTGACGTTGAAAGACGTTGAAGCGAAACTTGTAGACGAAAAGTGGTATCGTTGCGAGCTTAAATGTGCGAAACGAAAACCCCCGAGAGAAAACGAAGTATAAGGTATGTATAGCGTAACCGTACAAAAGACATTTGTCGATTCCGACGGGGTGGAGGTGGTGTATGCCTACACTTTCGAGGACGAAGATGAACGTGTTGCTGTAATGAATGCTCGCATGTATGCGTCGATGGTCGAGTACGGTTTCGAGCTTCGGAAGTGGCGGCCGGAAGACCTTGCGTTTCCTAAGGAGCAGTTGTACCAATTTATCCAGCCTGCGGTGCTGAGACAATTGGAAAACATCTATCCGGACGTTGTACGTACCGGTTATGCGAGTGCGAAAGCATACGTCCAGTCCTACATAGGCGCTATGTTCGATATTGATGCGATGCTCGAGGAGGGAGACCCGCTTTCGCTTCACTCGCTCCGTCTCGCGTTGTGCGTAAGTACCGCGATATTCGTGTTGTCGTCCACACCTCAGTATTCTGACGTAGTAAAGCAGTTAGGTGAACATTTAACGCTTATGCTGCGAGGTCTGAAAAGTGGCCACCGCAACATGGGAAAAGAAACAATACCCGGGGACCCGAACGTTCGGTGTTCGGCTGTTTCGCTTGGTAAAAATGGAAAAAGACCGTAACAAATGACGAACCCTTACGAAATAACAGCGCCGCAGGGCGTCCGTGGGGCAAAAACCGTCGTTCTTCCGAACAATTACGGTTTTGACCTTTCGATGGATACATGGTGGAGTGCGGTTAACCGTGCCCGGCTGTACTCAGACTTTACTGGTTTGGACGCGCTGTACAGCTACGCCATGAAAAGCAGCACAATTATTCGCGCTGCGATAGACAAACGATTGCGTCCGCTCAAAGCACGACAATTCGCCGTTTACATCAACGGCGAAGAAAACAAGACGTTGTCTAAGAGGTTCATGTCGGAGCGTCTTGTGCGCGAATTGATATACCAGCGTGGGCTGGCGAACTTTACGTATGCTCGTGTTGTGGGTGTAAACGCCGACAAAGAGACGTTCGTGTATCCGCTTCGTAACCTCGATACGGTCAACAAGGCAGTAAAGGCTCAGACGTATGATGCTGAGGGACGGTGGCGTGTTAAGTCGCACGTTAATCTGTTCTGGGTTCAGACCTCGTACCAGTCAGAAGACACACTTGGATTGCTCGAGCCGATATGCCGGGACTACATTAACGCGGTTTCGTCGCAGAACAATTGGCAAACCGCATCGCAGTTCCTCGCGTATCAGCAGATGATAATGTACTTCGAGAATGGCGACGCCGAGATGGAAGCAGCAGCTAAGCTGGCCGCATCCAAAATAGGTCTGGGCGAAGTCATTGTCGCGGGTAAAGTCACGAGCGAGATTGACGGCAAAGTTCAGAAAGATATTGAGCTTGAAAACGTATACGGGAATTCGGCAGCCGACACGTTCCGTATTTTCAAGGAGAATATCGAGGGTCTTTTTGAGAATATCGCTGTAGTCGTTCTTGGTTCGTCGCTTCTTCTCCGTAGCGCGAAGAACACCAACTCGGAGCGTCTCGTCAGAGCCCACTTGAAAGGGTTCAACGACATTTGTGAATCCGACGCGGTGGACGTGCAGGACTGGTTCAATATGCCGGAGCAGAAAACGAAGTTGGCGTATCTGCTCGACATGCCGGAACTTGAAAACGCAGAAATCGTCGTTAAGCCGTCGGCCTACATCGACACGGGTGACGTCGATACGTTTACTAATATGTTCGAGAAACTCGACCTTATCCCGACTGAATCATTCGTAGAAAAGGTTGGTCTCGATAAACACGATTGCGTAGGGTATGAACAATCTGCAAACGCTGAGCAGGCAAGCAAAGGAGTTAGCGACTTACGCAAAAAGAGGGATGCCAAAGGAGGTATCGGAGGTGTGGTTGTGGACCGCGCAAAACGCCTTTTTAACCGAAACAAACCCGGAAACGGGGGCAAGGTGGGCTGATAGATACGGCGTGGCGTTCGGGAAAGGGTTCAGAGAATTCGGGAACGTTGAACGTCACTTGTCGTACAAGAAGCTGCACAGAACGGGCAGGCTGTTACGCGGGTTAAAAGTGAAGCACATATCCACGACTTCGCGTTCGTTGATAAAATTGTACAACAACGTCCCGTATGCGTCAGAGCACGAGACTGGTGTTGGCAATACAGGAGGTGCGACGGTGAAACCGCCATACACCCGCGGCGGAGTTACTGGGGTGCATTTCGGAGGTAACGTTGTGGCGAGACCGCACATGGTGCCGTCGAAACAAGTTCTTCGGTCGCCGATGCGTCTGCTTTGTGAAAAAATGAAAGAGTTCGGATGGTAGGATACGTACAGGATGCAATCGCGAAAGCGTTGCGTAATTGGCCAGCGCTTGCAGCGGCTAACATAATGCCGGTTCGTTCCGTAGACGGGTCGAGCGTTGTCGTGAATACGCCACTTCCGGCTATTGTGGTCCACGTAGTCGGCACCGACGGCGAGGGCAACACCTACTTCGGCGGAGGGATTCGTCAGTATTTCGAGCTCGAGTTGCAGTATATATGTGACGTGCCGAACTTCACGTTTTCCGAAGACGGAGGTATGCAGGCCGAGCGTCTCGATATGTCGGACGAAATTATACGCTGCATCGAGCAAACGTCAGACCTCGACGAACTGAAGCAGAAGCACGATTTCAACGCCCAGTTCGACCGGATGGAGACTGAGCAGACATATGGTTCGAGCGGTTCGATGGCTATCACGGTCGACGTGCATAAGGTGTTCTATAAATGTGACGTTGAGTTTGACCCCCGAATAGACGCATCCAAGAGGTATGCGGACCTTAAACGGGTAGAGGTAGAAACAAGTGAAACTAAAAGTATAATTGAGTGAGACGGTTAGAAAACAAGCGACAAGTCCTTACATCCGGACGTGTCGACTACAACGGGAATAAAATTGACCCGTCGGTTATCGACTGGTCGGATTTTGATAAAAACCCCGTTCTGCTGTACAATCCGGAGACCGAGGGCCATTTCGGTGTAGTGGTCGGACGCATCGTTGACCGTAAGGACGACGGACGCAAGGTATCGGCTGAACTCGAGTTCGTTTCCGGCGTAAAAGAAGCTGACGTGGCGTTCGCCAAGTACGAACAAGGTGCGTTGAAGTTTGTGTCGGTAGGGGGTTACGCGATTGGAGAAGTGAAAGAGGGCGTTTTCGTTGCATCAAAATACACGGTACACGAGGTGTCACTCGTGAAGCTTCCGGCGAATATCGATTGCAAACAAATAAACGCATCCGAGATGCCCAAATCCGACCGCGAGTTGTTCCAAACAAGGGACGGCGAGCAAATACGATACGTAACTATGGCAGAAAAAATCGAGGAAGCCCCGGAGGAGAAACCCG
>CAJTKX010000008.1:6679-33025 GCA_910577055.1 uncultured Christensenella sp.
CCGTTAACGCGGAGGAAGCCCCGGAGGAGAAACCCGTTAACGCGGAGGAAGCCCCGGAGGAGAAACCCGTTAACGCGGAGGAAGCCCCGGCTAACAATGAACGCCGCATGCCAGCAGGTATGGAGTGGCACGAACAACAGGAACACCAATCATTCAAAAAACAAACAATGGGAAAATCTTTTCGTGAGCTGAATTGCGACGCCGAATTCCAGGCACGCATGAACGCTGTGACCGCGGCTTTCCGCGGAGGTGCGCAGGTGTCGGACATGACGTCCGAAAACGCACAGACCGTGCAGGTGTTGGCGTCGTCGATGCTTGCAGAAGAGGCGATGGTAATTCTCGCAAGTGTGACCAATTACACGGATGCCGTAACGCGTGAGCGCAAGAACGCTTTGCAGGTGCTCGTCGATTGCGCCGCAGGCAACGCGACTTCTGCGACGCTTGCAGCCGCCGACCTCGGAGTTATCAAGTATTTGTCGCTGTTCTACGCTAAGCTGCGTGCCAACGACACGTTCATGCGGTCGCTCCGTATCGTGCCCATGTCGGACAAGGCGGGTGCCATCTACGTTGAAGACAACATCAAGGCCCCGATGTACGTCGGTAACAACACGCCGCTCAACGCCCCGGTTTACCAGTACGAGGACATTAAGCGTACTATTGCACGTCGCGTGTTCGCTTTCGCTCCGGTTCTGTTCCAGCACTCTGAGCTCGACATCCTCGCCTACGACAAGCGTAGCCGCGGTATCGCTTCGCAGATGGCTGCTTCGATGGAAGCGTTCGCAACGTACGTGCTGCAGGTAATCGCAAACACCCCCGGCGTGTCGAAGATTAAGTCTTCGGGTGCCAAGACGTACAGCACTTCGGGTATGTTCCCCATCGAAGCGCCCAACTCGAATGTAAACGCTAAGGCCATCACGCTGGACGATATTATTGCGATGGAGAGCGATTTTCTTATGCAAAACTACTCGTTTGCAAACGGCAAAAACATCGAGATGGTGCTGCCCGCCCGTCTGTACGGTATGCTGGCTGCCGACGACGATGTTCGTTCGCGTCTCGTACGTGAGCTGAACGGTAAGATGGCGTCGGAAATCAACTTCTCGGCTACTCGCATCACGCCCCGCAACCCGGTTGCACGTGTCGATTCGTCGAATGACCACGCTGAGCTCGACCCGTCGATGTACGCCGACAAGAACGTTGCAGACGACGGCACTGCTACCGACATCACGCCCGCAACGACCACCGCTGCCCATGTAGGTGCAGGTGTGGCATTCGTCGAAAACGAAGTCATTGCAGGTGTGGGCGCTATCGAGCTTATCGTGGAACGCGACCCGCGCAACTACGGCACGCTCATCTCGGGCTGGTTCTCCGGCGGCGCAACCGTTGCACGCTCGAACGGCCAAGGCGCTGGTCTCATTATCCCCGGAATCGCTGACTAAGCGTAACGGGACCGGACGTGGGGACCTTTGTAATACCCACGTCCGGTTACATCAAACTTTCAATAGTATGCAACTGAACGTAAAACAGATGGCGCAGATTGCGCTCAAAGTCGTCCAATTCAAGAAAATGTTCGTCACGACCGAGGGACAGATGTTCCTCGTCGAGCAGGACGCTATCGAAGCGGTCCGCACGAAGAACATGATTATCGACGATGCGAACGACCACATCGGCATTGCGGTTCTGACGGAAGACATGTTCACGCCGGAAAAGAATCGAGGATATGCCCGTGACAACAACAAATTCTACGAGCTGTTCGCCAACGCGAAAATCCCCGCCGCACGTAAGACGGAGAAATACGCACGCAAGCAGGAAAAGGTAGCGCCGACCGACCCCGAAAAGGTAAGCGAGATTGAGGAAGCGTTTGGTCTGAAGCCCGCTTCGGCACCCGCCTCGGCACCCGCTTCGGCACCCGCTTCGACACCCGCTTCGGCACCCGCTTCGGCACCCGCTTCGGCACCCGCTTCGGCACCCGCTTCGGCACCCACTCGTACACAGACTTACAAAAAGTAAATAATGGCAAGGACAGGTATGCAAGTTACGGTGACTAACACCGTACTCGGTGACCCACCCCAAGTGAACGCAAACTCAATGCTTGTGGTAGTCGGCGCGAAAGCAACGACGGACGGCACGCTTGCGTTTTCTCTCGACACACCGGTGCTCGTTCAGTCTATGAACGATTTGGATACACTCGGAATCACGGCCGAGAATAATCCCGAGGTGTTCAAGGAGGTGGGTGACTTTTTCGCACCGAAACCGGGTGTGAATACGACCGGCACTATCTTGTGGCTGGTCGGGACTACAGATTCCGCGGGCGTAAAAACCAAAATCGCCGATTGGGTCCGGTCGACCGTTGTGAACGGTTTCGAGTACCGCCCCCGTCAGATTGCGGTGTCCGAGCCCCTCGAGGGTGAGGGCGCGATTACGCAGGTGGAGATGCAGAAAGTAATCGACGAGTTGTACGTCGAGGGCTTTTCAACCGTAGCCATCCTCGGCTCGCAGACGCTGAAAGCTGAAACAGGGCTGTGGTACGACGACACGAACCTCCCCGACTTGTCGAAAATCGAAGCGTACTTCGTCGGCACGTGCATCGTTACCGACGTACAGGGCGGTCGTGCCTGCGTAGGTAAGCTGCTCGGCTGGGTATCGACGTTGTCGGTAGGTACGTCCATCGGTGACGGCGGTTCGTCTGCATTCTCATCGTCTATGTTCTTCATGGATGAAGCGAACACGCCTTGTTCGGCAATTACACTCGAGGTCGCAAACAAGCTCGGCGACAAGCAGTACATCTTCACTCGCACGCGGCCCCCGAAGAACGGCCTTTGGTGGAACGACGGTGCTACCGCTGCGGACCCCGCTACTGCCTTGAGTACGCTTGAAAACGGCCGAACCGTTGCGTCGATTGTCGACGATTCGCGGCAGTTCTTCACTCCGTACATCAACAGCAAGGTACCGGTGAACGCACAGGGTGACATCGACGGGACGTACAAGCAGGTCGTGCTGGACAACGCCCGTGTGAAAATCATCGTTCCGTACATCGAAGCAGGTGACATTTCGGACGCCCGACTGACGTTGAACGCCAAGAACAACGACATGACCGGGACCCGGACGTGGGAATTCACCATCGAGATTCTCGACGCTCCTACGCTTCGCTGGCTGAACGGCTACGTGTTCTATGTCCGGTCCCTCTAAACAGTAACAGGTATGAATCAAAAAGTAATTGCAGCAAGGGATTTCGACCTCTACCTTAACTTCGACGCTCTCGGCGTAGCGTTCAAGGTGGAGACGGGCGCGAACTTCAGTGCGAACATCACCGGCGATACCGAGGACATCGGCGCGTTCAGCACCGACGAACCTATCGGTACTGACAACGGTGGTAACACGTATGACATCAACTTCTCGTTACAGCAGGCTGAAGCGCAGGTCATCCTCGACGCTCTTGCTGCCGCAACGCAGGCGAACGCTGACGGTCCGGTAACTCACATCCGTCAGATTGTTGATGCCGCAACGATTACTGCAGTATGGCATCGCCGTCGCGACATACCCGCCGTATCCTCTGTGGAGACCTACACTGGATGCACGGGTGTTGAGGAGGGCGATTCCGTAGAACGCCGTGGCACCGAAACGCTCAAATCGTGGAGGTTCCGCGCCAAAGGAAAGACCCGCAAAACCGTACCGCTCTAACGGTCGGCTCTCGGTTCTTCTTTTCTTTCCCGGGCTACGGGTGTCTGACCGCACCCGTAGCCACAATTAAACAAATTCACATCGAAGATGGCACAAAAAATCAAACCGTCGGGCATCCCCGGCATCGAAGACAAAAAAGGTGTGCAGCCCATCAAGGTGCAGCTGCGTAATGTAATGTTCAACCGTTCGACTGAGGACATCGAGGTAGAGGTCGTTCCGTTCGACCAATTCAACGAAGACCATGTCGACTTCGCGTACAAGTATTCGGACATGCTGTTTCGGGCACCGTCGGCGTTCCGTGACATTTCGGATGCGTCGAAAGCGTATGCGATGCTGTTCGTCGTCCATACGAAAGAATCGGAGAACGACCCGGACAGCAAGATAAGCAAGGTGCTCGGCGATACCCGTGCATGCCGCACGCTGTTGATGCGTCCGGAGATTCAAGCCGCGCTTGACACTTTTTTCGCGAACGCCTAACATATCCGGCGGATGATATTGCGGGCATCGACGAAAAGCACCAGATAGAAGCGAAACGAATTGCGCAGAATCTGAAAATATTGAAGCGGGCGCAAAACCGCGACAAAATGTTTCTGCGCAAAGTTTTCGTTTCACATTATTGCAACGTACCTTTTCATTTGATTGACCCAATCGCGAAAGCGTCGGTCGATGAAAGAGGTATGTATCCGTCGACACTTGTAGAAGAAATCTACGCAGCGTCGTTTCATTTGATGCGTAATTTCGAGTTGGCACCGTTTGCGTCTGACACGTCTATTGAAGACACGGTAGCGAACCTTGTCGAGAATGATAAATTGTAAATGGCATCGTATAGTATAGTACTCAACCTTTCGGGTAACGCCGTATCGCAGGCCCATAAGCTGAGCAAGACGCTCGGGGTGGCATACTCGAACTCTGTGAAATTGGCGGCCGGGCTTAAGGCCGTCAACGCAGAACTGCGTGCTATGCCGAGCGTGTACACCGGCATGCCTGCCGCCGGTTCACGTGGCGGTGTCAAGGCTTTTGGCCGTGACGACCGGCTCAACGCTGTAGCGGCGCAACGTCTTACCGCCGCGGCTTTGTCAATACAGAAAGCGGCTACGAAGTTGTCGGTAGCGTCGAACCGTCAATCCGCGGCCGCGGCTTCTCAGAGGTCTGCAACACGGTCATCGTTGGCGTCGATGCGCGGGCACACCCGGGCCGGCACGAGCAACCCGTTTATTTCTCATATGATAAATACCCCCTATGGCAACGTAGGGCAAGTGCTTACGTTTAGCGATCCCGAGATAAACGCAGCACTCGGCGGCATTCTTAAGCTGCGGGCGGGTATCCTCTCGCTCGTCGGGGTGCTCAAAACGGTAGGTAAAGGCGTGGCTTTTTCTACGCTGGCTCCGCACGCCGCAGCCGGCGGTGTTCTCGCTCTTGGTAACCGCATGTTGTTTTCGGACAACATGGATACGGCGATACAACTTATATCGAGACGTCGGCAGGCTCAGCTGAGTATGGGCCCCGAGCAGGCGCTGGCCGCAAACAGGTATGCCGACCAGCTTGTAGCCGCTCACGGTTTCGACCGCGCGTCCGTTTTGTCGAACCTTACGGTAATGACGGGTGCGGGTATTGCAGGCGACGCGAACAAAAAGATTACGCTTGGCCAAGCCGCTGAATTGTCGAAAGCGGCGGGTCTTATTTCGCAGCAGTCTGGCGCACCTCTCGAAAAAGTTATGACCAACCTACAGCAGTTGTTGTTGCAGGCTAAGCCGAACTTGCGAGATATTCGAGAGTTGATAAACCAAGCGCCGATTCTGACGAACTACGCCATCAAGGAGATGCAGGCGAAAGGCGTTACGGGTGTCGACGCACGTGACTACTTGAAAGACCAGCAGGCGTTACTCAATACGATTTATCGTTTCGTACAGGACGTCGAACCCGTCGGCATCGCACGTATACGTGGCGACATTTCTGTTGCAAAGCAGGACATGTGGGCTAAGTGGGCCGGGAACAACGACTTTTTCAATTTTATTGGAGCGAACACCGTTCAGTTATTGAACGCGTTCGGGGATGCCGTCAATAAATTGATGACGTCGATACAAAGCAGCCCGGAGATGAACAGATTCATGACGAACCTCTCGCTTACGATAACCCAACTCGGGGACGCAGCAGGACCCGTGGCGGACCGGTTAGCCGGAGTGCTTGACGTTATGCGATGGATACTTGGGCTCAATACCGGTGACCGTAGTTCCGCGAACGACCTAAACGCGAAATCTACGGCATATCACGCATTATCACAGACGCCAGAGTATCGCGCGGCGTTACGCGCTCAGTTTGACAATACGCCTACAGCCAAAGCGCTGCAGGCGCAGGGGGTAACAGGTGATGTGTACGACAAAATGGCGGAGCGTGAAATAGGTACGTTTATCGCCAAGAACCGATACAACAGGGAATTCCTTGACAAGATATTCCCCGTCGGGATGGGCTACGTATCTGCTGACCCCCGGGACAAGCAGTGGTTCGACACAGGAGCTGGACAGATGCTCGAACAAAGGAGTATTCGACGCAGAGCCAACGGCGACATTGTCGTTCCTGCGGGCTCGCTCCCGCGCGTCAGCGAGCACGTAGTAGACCGTAACCGGGCTGTTCGGCTGTTCGGCGGAACGTATCAATCGTTCATATACGACCCGAACGCAAACAACCAGTTCGTGAGCTCGTACGGTACGTGGTCAGACAGCTCGCAGCGCATACAAGGTTTGAGCTCGGGGGGTGTCGATTCGGACGCGATGACTGGCAACAACCGCGACAGACGGGCTTTGCAAATCCACTTTCACGCACCTATTGTGGAGTGGACGAGTACGATTGAATCGACAAGCCCGCAGGAGACGGTCGACGAAGTGGCGGTGAATCTCGAAAAGATGGCGTCGGCCGCAATACAAAAAGCGCTGCTTGGGGCGTCGAACCGCATGTCGTCACGGTGGTATTAAAACGTAGACAGGTATGGGATACGTATCCGATATGACACAGGCGGCTACGTCCGCCGCGGCTGGTGCTTACCACGCGAGCCCGCTTGGCAAAACGCTTGGGGCGGTATCATCAGCAGCTAACGACTTAGCAGGTGTGCCCGGTAAACTGGCAGTTCTCGCTTTGTCGAAAGCGTGGATTGGCCTTAGCGTTAAGGGCATAATTGACGGACCGGAGAAAACGGTTCCCAAGGGTGTGAAAGACCCAAGGAAGTATAACGTAGTTTTCGCGAGAAAAGGGCTCGACAGATTCGACCGAACGAAGTTGTATTCGTTGCAGCTCGGTGACTATTTCATGCCTTTGTCGCAGACGTTTACCGTCAAGGCGAGGAAGAAACTGAACGTATCGCAACTTGTTGACGGTCCGGATATCATCCAGCAGACGCGGAAGGAAGCAAAGACTATCGAATGTGTATTGCGAATCGGCATAAACGATTCGCAGAAGAATTTGCAGCTACTCGACGTGTCCGGCGAAATCGCAAAACTGAACGCGTTAATCTATGACTTGTACGAATCAGACCGGGTGTTCGAGGTTGATAATGAAGAAATAAATAACGTTCACGGCGTAACCCACGCCATCATGACAGAATACCGGTTCATACCTCGTGTAGGTATGGGTACGTACACTTTCGAGTTTTCGATTACAGAGGTGAAATACGGTGACAACGTAGTTACGTTCGACATGACGAATAAAGGTGGCGGCGGTAAAACGCAGTCTGTAAACGGTGACTAATGAATACAAATTTTGTTATATGTCGTAACGAGGTACTTATCGAGGGGGTCAACGTAGGCCAGTTCGAGAGTTTCGAGTACGAACAGAATAGCCGTACACTTGGAAGCTCCGGAGTGCTCGTCCTGCCGCTTTACGCCATCGGGGCGACAGGTGACACTTCCGGAGTAGCGGCTACTCGTGTGCGAAAAGAATTCGTTACGTCGCATGACAAGAATATTGCAGGCCTTATCAAGCCATGCGCTTACGTGGAGGTGTGGTGTTGGTACGATACATGGGACCCGAAGAAAGACGGGGTGGTTAGCCAAAATAAAGAGAAAATGTTTTCCGGCTTTATTACCACCGTCGAGGAGGGGTACCCGGCACGTATACACATACAGGACAACGCATTTATCTTACGGTTCGGTGCTACCTCTACGGTATTCAACGGGGAGTACACCGTGCAGGACGTAGTCGAAAAGGTTATCCCGGTAGCGCAGGAAGCGTTCGACAAAGAACGTGAGAGTTACGACCTTACATACTCGATTCCGAGGCTGACGTATACCACGGAGAAACAAAACGTACAGGCGTTTACTACACTGATTCAATTCGCTAATTTCGGGGACCAATCGCCGTTTAACATCATCCGTCGGATAATGCAGGCGAATTGTCTTTACGGAGGTGTGGACGAAGACTTCAACGTATTCGTCGGGTCCGGCGTAGAGAAAAGTAACCGACCGCTGTTTGAACTGAGTACCGCGGTAAATGTAATTGAACGACACATCGTTCCGGTAGATGGGCGATTCGTCGATTACGACGTTAAGATAGTAGGCATCCTTGAAAACGGGCGGAAATATACGGCGACCGCTGGATTGTCTACATCAAAGTCCGTTCAGAAAAAAAGCGAACTCGAGAAAAAATACGCGCAGAGTTTCAAAGCGTATTCTCCGCTAAAGACCGTAAAAGAGCTTAACGCGTTCGCCGACACGATGCTCGCAAACCTCAGAGGTACGCGTAACAAGGGGCGAATTACCTGCTTGCTGTACCCGAGAATGCGGGTCATGGATTGGGTAACGTATACAGATACGGTATTCGAGAATCTTTCGAGTGGTTTGTACGTACTTGGGTATCGCTTCATCGCCAACTCGTCGGGCTATTTCCAGCACTTGGAAGTGTCCGACCAAGTATTTATGCTATGATAGGGCAAGATGACATAACGAGAGCCGGAGAGGAGTTCGGGGATGCGGTGGCAGCAGAGTTGCAGAAATTGCGGCTTGTCAGCGTAAACGTCGAAAGTGTCGACGAGGAGAACGGAGTAGCGCTGTGTACTCTTTTCGACGATTCAGAGCCGCTGCCGGTCCCGCTCAAAACGTTGAACATCGGTTCAGCGAACCTCACTATCGTTCCAAACCCCGGGTCGACGGCCGTAGTCGGGTTAATTGACGGCAGCGGTACAACTCCGTTATTTGTGTCGGTCCCCGAGATTGACAAGGTAAGCCTTGTTCGCGGCAAGACCTCTTTCGTTTGGTCCGTCAAGCCAGCAACCCGCGACGACGACGGTAACCCCGAGGAGGAGGACGAGCCGGAGGACGAAATAACGTTTACGCTCGACACGATAACGGCGCATCTTATTAAAGATGAAGCGACGCTGACAATCGGTGACAAAGTGTCGATGTCTGCTACTGCGGAGGAAGTGAACATCGACGCAGACGGCTCGACGGTTACGATGAAAAAGGACCTTATCGAGTTTAACGGCGGTTCGCTCGGTCCGTTGGTCGACATTGGTAAGCTAACGCAACGACTGAACAAGCTGCAAAGTGAAGTCGACATGATAAACACGAACATCATGTCACATACGCACACCGTGACTGGGTCGAGTGCTACCGGTGGCCCCGTCACGGGCAACACGGCATCGACTACGTACACAAAAGCGAATATATCGACGTTCAAGGACGACGACTATAAAAACGATAAGATTACACAATAATGAAAATCGAAGTCCGACGAGACACGTTCATGCTTGACTGCACGATAGGCAAAATGTTTATCGATGGTCAGTACGTGTGCGACACCCTAGAGGACAAAGTCCGTATCGGCGAGAAAATATACGGTCTGACCGCGATTCCCACCGGAGAGTACAAGGTACGCATGGACGTTGTTTCTCCGAAATTCAAAGACCGCACGTGGGCAAAGCCTTTTGGCGGGAAATTGCCCCGCCTTGTGGACGTGCCGAATTTTGACGGTGTGCTTATTCACGTTGGAAACACGGCACTCGACACGCTGGGGTGTATACTCGTCGGCACGCGGACTGGGAAAAGCCGCTTAGCGTACAGCTCGGTAGCGTTTAACAAGGTCATGTCTATCCTAACGAAAGCAGTTGGTGACATCACGATTAAAGTAACGAACAACGGATGAACGGGATAATCTTTGATTTTGAGAGCCACGACATACCTATTTTGGGTGGTTCATTCGTCGAGACGGAGGTTAGCAGTCAGACGTGCGCGCTAATAGCGATATCACAGGTATGTCGAATATCTGACGCATCGCTGGGCGAATCACTGATGCAGAAAATCGAGAATACCCGGCCGGCGTTCGCAAACAAACAAATTGCTAAGGCTATTCGAGCCGTCGAAAACGACGGGGGGAAGAACGTAAGAATCTTCTTGGACGGTATCGAGCAGTTACAATTCTACGCAGAGTATGGCGACTTATAAAATTGATAGGGATACAACGGCTCTCGACGTAGCGTTTAACGTATCCGGGTCATTGTCCGGGCTGCCGGAGACGCTCGCACAAATCAAACCCACAGGTCTGCAACACGGTTTTAACGACTTGCCCGATTTGTGGGGCGACACGTCGGACATCGGCCAAACGTGGACGCCGGACATTGACGGCGTTACGCTCGAACTCGACGTGCGTAAGATTAACCAAAACGGCGAATCGCCGTTGAACGAAACGGCGGCTACCAAAGCCCCGTTCACTACTGACAAAACATGTTTGGCGGCCGCCGAAACGTGGGGGTCTAACTTCGTAAAACAGATGGCACAATGAATGCAATCGACACTATTATTAATGCGCTTAAATCGGCGCTCCCGTCTCTGAGCCTTTCGGCGGGAACAATTGAACGGAAGATGATAGACGTGTTCGGCTCTGTTGCCGATACGTACCGTCGCGATTTGTCTGACACTAAAAACGCCATAGACAGGGCTCTTGCGGAACAGCGAATCACGACACGCGACTATTACCGACGACGCGCCGTTGATTTCCAAATCGACGACGAGCTAAAATACGACCCGGTCACGTTCTTACCTTATTACGAAAAGGTGGACGACGAGAAACGAATCATCAAGCAGGCGTACATTATCGGTGAGTTCCCGAACTACACTATCATCGTGAACACGGTAGACAAAAGTACGGGCATGCTTCGCGCGCTTACTGAGCAGGAGCTCGCGTCGTTCACGACATATTTCTCGGCGTTTCTCCCGCTGGGTCTCGAACTTACGGCCATCACGACGCCCCCGGCTTCCATAACTGACCCGGGCATTACGCTGTACGTAAACACAGGTACGGACGCGACGAAAGTCGCAGACAACGTGAACAAGGCTCTGCGTGCTCACGAACAGACGCTGCGTAAAACGAACACCGTTACACGTTCCGAGATTGAGGGCGTAATGCGGTCGGTGCCCGGCGTTGTCGCGGTTGGTTGGGTCAACCCTACGGCGTTTGAGACACACCCCGACGGGTCCGAAACTACAACATCCGACGTCAAAGGCGTGTTCCCGCTCGAAACAGGTGCGTTCGTGTTCGGTACCGAAATAACGGTTGACAGGATTAAAACTTTGTCGTAATGTTCAAGTACATTTTTTTGCACAAACTTGTAGCGATGTACTTGCGCGAGTTTAGCGTGAATGCTAAGGCTGAACCGTCCAACATGTATAAGTTTATGCTTGCGTGTTGCACACCCTTCTTAGACAAAACGCTGTGGTTTGCGAGACTTCGTGCGTTGGCTATTGCGAACAATCGCATGTCGACGTACCAAATCGTGCGGGCGTTGAAAGCTATCTTTCCGGGCTTGGGGGTATCCGGCGGTATTATCTCACCCGTTGAACAAAACCTCAAATTCACTAACGAGACAAAACAGATATTTGCGTTCTCGGTAGCGACAGCTGGTTCACAGACGCCATATACCAAGACCGCGAACTACGAGGACTTTACAATAGAACTGAACGGCAACAACAGGTCCGAGGTAGAAGCAATCATACCTCTGTTGTTCCCGTTTTGGATTCAGCTGGATTACGATATTATAGACTGATATGGCTGCATTTGACACTAAAACGTCTGCATTGACGCTGAACAATGACGTGCCGGAAGTGACGCGTCCGTTCCAAATTTCAGATTTGGAGAATTTGTACAACCTGCTCTATACGTGTGTCGCGTCAAATTACGACATCCTTAACAGAAACGGGTTCGACGAACCGGCGATTATCGCGGGTGGCGAGGTAATCGAAAACGAATCGTCGATTACCGTCGGTCCGGTGGTATTCTCGTTTCGCGGTAAAATCTTCGTCAACGCGACGACTATCGAGGTAAGTATGGGTTCGTCTTACGGTCTGTGCCTTGTCGAGCAGAATACCGACAACCGGGTATTCGGCGACGGTGTAACCCGCCCGTTCGCTTCAGTCGGTCTCGTGGTAGCGGCCCCCGAGGGCTCCGAAGCACCTGCCGGGCTGGCTAGGCGTCTCGGCTATCCGTACCCATCGCAGATGAAAATATGGAAATCCAATGCGTGGTACAATAAGGAGGTCCCGGGAGGTTCGCTTATGCCCAACACAGTTCCCGGGTCGGTGCTCGTCGACAAGTCGGTGCCCGAATCGAAGTTACAAAAAGGAACGCAAACCGGGGCATCGTGGATTGACGGTTTGATACCGTGTTCGGTATCAAAAGACGTTTCCATTCAAAACTGGGGGGATTCCTTGGCATTGTCGGATATACTATTTGGCCCCAATCCTCCCACAGGTCCAAACCAGCCGAGTAATTGGACTACCGACGTTATCAAAATAATCGGTTCGATATCTGACCAAACGTTTTTCTTTTCCACAAGGTATACCGAGGACGATGCGATTGTTGGTGGTTTACCAAATATCGTTCCGGTGTTATTTCAAATATCCGGCAGGTCGTTAAACACACGTAAAAAAATACGCATTTCGTCTGAACTTACGACACTGCAAAACGACGTCTATACGTATATAGAAATACCGGATGACGTGCCGTACACAAACGATTGTATTGTTTCCGTTCTACTCGTACGTATAAGCGCCGTTGAATACGTTCCGGCGTCTTATGTAATAAATACCGCACCTTAACATGAAACCCATCTTTGTTTACCCAAAACTCCGCCCGCTGTTCGGACGGTTCACAGGGATAACGCTTCTCTGTTTCGTAATCGTGTTCCAAAATTACGACTACGTACGCAAGGCGTGGTACAAACCGACGTTGACAGACCGTTTCAAGCGGCACGAGACGTGGCACGTGTGGCAGCAGCTATGTCTCGCCGCGCTCGGCATCATCCTCGCCCCCACGGGTCTGCTGCTCGGCATACCTTGGTGGGTGTGTCTCGCCGTTCCGGTCGTTCTGCCGTTCGCGCTGTACGTGTTGTGCTGGTTCGTTGAAATACTGTTACCGCCGTACAGCCGGGCATATCATGACATTTGTTTCGAGGGTGAAGCCCGATACCACGAGTATGACAAAAACCCTAGGTATGTTCCGTTTTCGTTCCTGCGATTCATACTTAACAGGGATTGGTCGAAACTTGGTCGCGACAAATATTTACGTTAATAAATGAAACGCCGTGCAGTAGCTACTGCACGGCGTTTCTGCTATTCATCGAATAGCTTGTCCATAAGCCATAGGCACATACAAAACATACCCAGCACGCACACAACAAGAATAATAATAATAATAATGTTTTATACGGCTAATAACTTATGGATTTCTTTGTAGAGGTTACCCCACGAAAAAGTGTTCTTCACTCGTTCGTCGACGTCCCCGGTCTCGTTGTACGTTTTCAACTCGGACCATATAGGCACTATTTTCTTCACTTCGATTCGCCGTCCCTCCGGCTCGTCGATGTTCTTGTAGTACACGATGGCGTTTACGTGCAACTGGAGGTAATAGTATTGCGTGCCGAGACGCACTGTATTCTCGAACGTGTCTTCAAAGCGTCCATGCGATTCTTTAGCCGCACGGTACACTTTTTGTGCGAAGAACTCATAATCGTTTTCAGTTACTTTATACATAGTCAATTCCAATATTGTTTTGCGTAATCGTCGACTTCGTTAAGGGAGTACACGCCCGTGTTAAGCACACTATCGCGGAACCGTTCCGCCGCACCCTTGTCGTCCTTGTTCTTCTCGGTGTAGGCGTTCATGTTGCGTAAAAAGGTGTGCTTCAGCCATACAACCTGCTGGTCCATTAATGTCACGTCGTAGCTGTACCGCAGCTCCGTGCGCAATTTATCCACGTCGGACAATTTGACGTTGTACTTATTGCTGTTAATCCCGACGAAAATTTTATCGACCGGGTCGTAGATGTTAAGGCCCATTTTAGTGGTCCGCTCAATAACGGTGTCAAGGTCTGCATCGTTCGACGCCGCGGCTAAGCTATTGCAGATAGCCCGGAACTGGTATTCGTACTGCGTCCCATACGAACCCATTTCATGCCGCACGCAAAGCAACATCAAATAGGTTTGTCGATACTCGAAACAACTTGTTTCGGTAAGTTCGTTCGCTTCAACGCGTTTCGCTCGGATTTCCGTCGAAGCCGCTTTAATCCCGAACGACAACGCCACTACCGCCATCAAGGCAAGGATAAATACTCTCAGAATCTTTTCCATTTTTATAGATTTTAATTGTGTATTGCAAAAATACTTCTTTTTCTTAAATCCGCAAATAAATCGCTATCGGATTTTCTTATAGGTCCCAAATTTAACATAATATAGGGCCCGACAATCAGTTATCCGATTTGAGTAAACCCGTCGGCCCGGTCCTGCTTCGTCTGAAGCACTCGCAACACCTTTTCGTCGATAGTGTCACGGGCGACTAAATGAATAACCGAGACGGTGTCCCGCTGGCCCGGCCGGTGCAGCCGCTTGTTGAACTGGGCGTAAAGCTCAGCGTCATAAGTAAGACTGAACCAAACCACCACACACCCACCTCTCTGGAGGTTGAGCCCGTGCCCGACGCTCGCAGGGTGTGCCAGCACGACGTCTATCCGGCCTGCATTCCAGTCGGCTATGTCTTCGGCCGTCTCGAGACGCCGGGCCGTCGGGAACGCCTTTCGTAGCTCCTCGTACTCGCTCCGGAAAGAGTAAGCCACGAGCACACCTCTCTCGGCACACTCCACAATCTCCTTGACGGCTTCGATTTTCTCGGTGTGGGTGACGCTATACAACTTGCCCGTTTCGTCCGTATACACACACCCGGACGCGAGTTGCCGCAGTTTAATACCACGTGCCGATGCAGCGAACGCTACAAGCTTCTTGGTTTCACCTGTGTATGGATTGCCGTCGGAAAACTCGAGAATAGATGCGCGTTCAAATTCGCCATACTCTTTTACCCGCTTGGCCGGCATGTTGACGTACACATTTTTATAGAGTATCGGCGGCAGAGCGACACCCTCCTTTACGACATAAACAAGGTGCGCTATGTCCTTGTGAAGTTGCGGTATCATGACCGGGTTAATTTCCCAAACGGTAACTACACCGTTCATCTGGTACTTCACACGCATATACTTCTGCCGGAACGCCGTCAACGTTTCCCCCAACGCGGCACCGCCGTCCAACAGGAATATTTGGTGCCACAGCTTTTCATATCCGCCGTGGATAGGTGTGCCCGTCAGTAGGATTCGCCGAGGAACCCTGTTGCATATCCGGCGTACCTCTTTACTGCGCAGGGATTTCTTGTTTCCGAAAAGCGTACTTTCGTCGATAATGACCATATCCCAGCAGCCGTGCGGGATTTCGTGGATACGCGTGACGCTGCACACGCAAATCCGATGATTCGCCGGCTCGACGAGAAACAGCTTAATATCGATGGCGCGCTCGCAAAAACGAACGTTCAGCCCTAACTCATACTCCGCGGCTTCCTGCGCCCAAACACTCTTAGCTACACGTTTCGGGGCGATTATTAACACGTTTTTCACGCCACCCGTGTGAGTGTCGGGCGAGGATGCCTTGGTGCTTATAAGTGCCGACGTAGCAAATAGGGTGGATAACGTCTTACCCGCACCCATCGGCGCCACCACCAAAAGGTTTGGACGCATACATTCTTCCTTGACTATCCGTTTTTGGTAGTCGCGCAATTCTACGTTCATTTCTCGCTCGCGTCATTTCCCTGCCTTGCTTCTTCGTCCTCGTTCGCGCGTTGGGAGTTAATGCCTTTACACGGCTCGAGCCCGCCCGTAGGGCATACCTTGCCATCAAACTGGCACAAACCATCCCAGCCGCAGAGTAAACATTGCGAGGTGAACGGGGTTTTTACTTCATTCTGTGACATCTTTGTGTGGGTTTTTGTGGTAGTGGTCACTCGGGTATGTGGTATACACGAAGTCCCATAACTCCAGTATGTTTTTAATTTGCGTATCAAGAACGTACACAGGTATGCCTTGCTCGTGTAAACGCTTGTGCATTTCTATCTGCAAAGGCGAGCACGGCTCCCCGGTCGTTTTCATCTCGACGTAATACGTGCGGCGGTGATAGTGCAGGATGCGGTCCGGTATGCCCGAGTTAGACATCGGGTGCATCTTGGTCGTGAAACCGCCAGCCGCTTCTACAGCGAGAACAAAAGCCCGGTCAACACGGCGTTCCGGGTATTTCGTCTTACGGTCAAGCCTTGCCTGCTTGCTTGCTTGTTTTCTCTCCTGCTCGATTTTCTCTTTGCGCGCTTTGCGGGCTTCGTATGACTGATACCAAACGGTATCCTTATACGAAGTCGCTTCATACCTCCTTGGTTCGCCTTTAGGCCATGCCATATTCAATAAAATTATACGTGTTACTATCGCATAGGTATTCCACGTCGAGGGTCACAACGGGGACATCTACCGAATTAATAATATCGTTAGCCAATACCACGTCAATATCCTTGTCTACTATGATAGCCGATAATATGTTTTCATACCTGTCGAGGTATGAATCAAATTCGTCTATTGTGGTTACCGGACGCGACACAGTGACGACTGATTCCCCTTGTAACGCGAGACGTTGGTAAACCGAAAAGTCGGCTAACCGTTTATTCGTAAGGTTCAATACCATTGCTTGCTGTTTCTATAAAACGTTTGCTTGCGTTCCGTCGTACCTTGTACACCAATGATTTGGATACGCAAAATTCGTCGCATATCCTTTCCACGTTTCCATCAGATTTGAGTACCTCCAATTCGATGGCGAATCGGCGGACGTTGTTAAACGCGTAACGCAATAGCTCGTCCCACATTTCGCGATTCGGGTACGATTCTACGAGCGTCGAAATCACTTTCTTGTACCCGGCGGTTCCTCTTACCTCGTCAGTCGTTTTGGTATGGCTTCCATAATACGCGTTTCGTATCTTGCTGGCCGCCACGCTGAACGTGGCGGCCAAAGCGTCGATAGAATTATATACGTTTATCTCGTCTACGTACTCGCATACAAGATACTTTATGAACGGGGCTTCGCCGTACACCAACAACCGCTCTGCAAGTTGTTCCGGCATGCCGTATTCAATTAATCTTCGTGACAATAATTTACGTATCATTTCTTACCTAAGATTCTGTCGTTTTTCTCTTTTTCTGCCTGCATTTCGGCTTTCGCAAGGTCCTGCATCGCCGACTTACGAACCCACGCAACAGCTACGCCGTACTCGCCGAAACGCTTTTTACTGCCGTCTTGTATAAACAATCCGGTGCCACGTATCGCTTCCCCGATTTTCCGGCTGCGGCCGATAGTGCTTTCGGAACGCGGTATCTCGAAAAATTCACGGGCTACCTCCGTTGTACAGACAAAAGAACGAGGTTTGCCACGCCATACATCTTTTTGGTCGCGCCAATACGATATACGTTCAAATATAGACCACTCGTACCAGTCGTTCGGAACAGGCATGTTCAAGTAGTCGATAAGCGCACCTTGTTCTATGTCTTCGGCCTTGTGCACTTGTCGTAACATACGTGCTTCTACTTCAGCGGCGTCCGACAAAACGGGAAGCACACCCATACGGTAGTAGTGAACAGCTTCGGCCCAATACTGGTCTACCAATTCGAGAAACGAATCGTCAATCGGGTTTATTGTTCTGCGTTCCGCGGAGCACATCATACCCCACCAACGTCTTCCGTCTTCACTCGGGTCGTCGAGAAACACAACGTCGTTTGACGACGCGATGAACACACATTGGCGTTTGTACGTTTTCGTGTATTTCATATACGCGGAACGGTAACGGTCCGAACCCTTTGTCACGAACGCTTTACGGCTATTCGTGCTCCGGTTCTGCACACCGTTCAACTCCGCAATCTCCATCAACCACACACCGCGTAACTGCTCATACGCTTCCTTACCGCCGTTAAACGTGTAAAACGAGTCGCTGCCCCAAAGTTTAGCCATACGTTTAATGAAACGTGACTTACCCAGACCCTCCTCGGAGACCAACACAGGTATGTAGTCCATCTTCGATGCCGGTATGAACACGCGACGCACCGCTCCGACAAAAAATTTCAACCCGACCTCGCGCGAGTACAACGTATCCTCTACACCGAAGCAGTCAATAAAAATACGTTCCAAGCGAGGTACGCCGTCCCATTCGAGACTTTCAAGGTATTCGCGCACGGGATGAAACGCGTTCTGATGCGACACAATATTCAAAGCGTGCGTTACTATACGTTCATTCGTAAAGTCGTACTTCTGCTCGAAATACTTGAAAAGGTTACTTTCGTCGTAATCCTCCATCTCCTCATACTCTTGTATGCTTTTGCAGTCTTCGTTAACCGCTCGCACCTCGAACATAGTACGCCAATACGGCAAACGTTTAAGCACGAGGGACGCGGTGAACATGTCATATGCGAACACACCTGCTATCGCGGGGTCGTACCGCAGAATAAGCTCGGCGTTAGATATTGTTTTCTCGACGTTGCCTTTCTTATCTACAACTAATCGCTCTTGCAGTATGATTCTTGAATCGTCATCCTCGATGGCATCGAGCGTTTTTTGTAAACGTTCATCGTTATCCGGACGTATGCCGAGCGATTCGCACAGCTCTGCCATTTTTGCTTCGCCGGACTTACCGTCACCGAACTTGTACAAACGTACTGCATCGTACGAATTGTGGCTGCGTCCTAAATACTTGTCCGTCCCATGGAACGATACCAAATATTTGTCCTCAAAAATTTTACCCCCCGACGTTGTAGATGCGCCGATTAAAGTGTAGCTTCCGTCGTGCTCCTTACGCCATACATCGGACAAAAACTCCTCTATAGCGTCACGTATCGGGAACCGCTTGCAGAACGCACCTATTATGCCACCTTTCGTCAAAGGGTCCTGCACTCTCGGCACTTTTTCAACTCTAACCGCTGATAGGTCCTGCCAGTCACCCAATTCAGATAACAACGATTCGACGCTCAACGGCTCGCCGTCGTTGCTCTCGAAAAAATAATCTGCATCCGATGGGACGGACGGCAAGAACATGATACGATTAAAATCGAACGTTGCGACGTCAAGCGGCAATTTGAATTTGTCGTGCAATACTCGCATAATCGCCCCATATTCGTCTGCCTGCACGTTACGATTGAGCGGGCAGACTACACGAAACCTTGGGTTATCCGGCGTCGACGAGTGTGTTGAGTGGATAATGTATGATTTCCCGTTCAACCACCTGCGTAACTCACCCAAGGTCTGTTCTCCCCCGTCGTCGATATCCAACGAAAGTATCTGACGATATCTTACTACACGTTTCTCCGCGAAACCACCAATGAAAAACCCGACGTCCTTCGCTTCCGTGCGTTGGGCCTTTGTCATCGCTACGTATTGCTCCATCGTATGGGCAGAGTACTCTACGTTTTTTAGACGTTTCACGAGCTCCGCCCACTCCCACTGTACGCGTTTTGTAGTGACTGATTTGCGATTTGCGCCGAGTGCTATGTCGAAAACCATTTTTTTTTTATTTTCTGTACCTATCCGACGTAAAGCCGTCACCTTTCGTAACCAAACCTTGTGCCCACTTTATGGGTCGCGCCATTTCCTCCAACATGATATCCAACATAGGTATGCCGGGCTCGTGCAAAAACCACGCTTCGTCGTGAACTGAGCCGATGATTTGTGCGCACGGTATACGTTTGCATGCACGTATAACCGCCTCGAGCAAAACGTCACGTGCAATCGCCTGCACGATATTTTCAACTACAGTACCGTGCCAAAGTTTATGCCACGTCACGCACCCGTCGCTGTAATCCATATACTGGACATCATATCCGTACTGCGTCGGTGTTTTGCTAACATTGCGATAGTATAGGGCCCGTCCGCTGGGCAAACCTACTCGCATAGTTTTTCCGTCGAACACAAACGAAAGCAACATTTTGTTGCAATACGTCTGACATTTTCCGATGTTCAACGCATCTTTGAACGCTCTGTCAAGTTTATACCACAACGCCACGATTTCGGGATTGGCGGCTCTCCATTGTTGGTTGAGCTCTTGCGCTTTCGCTTCACCGATTTTGAGGTAGAAATCCAAATTGATACGCGATAACGCTTTACCACTTCCGCCAAAACCGAAACCAAGTTCTGCGTTTTTGCCGTATTGACGTTCTATCATGTCCTTTGTCACTTTCGGCAATCCAAACATTTTCTCGGCGGAACGTGCGTAAATGTCATTACCATTCGCAAACGCTTCCATCCGCCACGTGCACCCCGCCATGTATGCCACAATACGCGCTTCAATTTGCGAAAGGTCTGCGCACGAGAATGACAAACGTTCGTCATGACCAAGGCATAACCGCAAGTGCTGGCGTAAATGCCCATAATCGCGTACCCCCGAGAGGTCCTCGCGCACCTCTGACAAGATGCGGGCCCAATTCTGCAACTGCACGCCGCGACTGCTCCAGCGGCCTGTGTGCGCTCCGTAGCCCAAGAATTCGCCGTGTATACGACCGTCGGGGCATGCCCGGCTCATCGCCTTAGGCAGCTTCCTAAAGGCCGCCCCCGTGGCTCGGTCCCGCAAATCGAGAATCGGGTGCGATTGACTAGACCTCTCTTTTGAGTTTAGGGATGGCAGGTACACACCCTCGCACCGTAATGCGGCTTGCACCTGCTGTGTTGAACGCAGGTTCGCGATGCCGTACACACGCAACGCTTCCTCGCTTGCCGAGGTCTCGTACTCGTGTACCAGCGTCATAATACGATTAGCAAGGTCTGCGTCGAACGGTACGCCGTTGAAATTCATCTCGAACGTGCAACGCATGGCGTCCAATTCGATCTGAGGTAATGCCACCATTTTTCGGAAGCACTCGCGCATTACGACTACATCGCCGGCCGCGTACTGCACGAACCTTTCCCACTCCGCGGGGTTCGTCTCTTTTGTCGCCCACTCCGTCGGTAAAAGACCTACTAAACGGTTATGCTCTTTCACGGCGGCCGACGTTCCGCGTTTATACACTTTCGGTTTCGGCGTCGAGAAAAGTTTCAGTTCCTCTTGTGACGCCTTTTGTGTAGTTTTAAGAACGTGCGCAAGGTCTGCCAGTTTACGTGGGTAACCATAATACGCCGCTTGGTACGCCGTGTCGAACCAAGCGTTGTATACAACTTCTATCCCCAACACGTATTTAGTAACGCACATATCGAATTCCGCATTATGCGCTACTTTCAGCGTCTCGTCATCCTCGAACGCTTCCCACACCTTGTGTGGTATTGCATCCCGTTCTACTACTTGCACCGGGTCATCGTTAAATGCGTAAGCGAGTAACAACACCTCTGTAGTTGGGTGCATACAATATTTATGCGAACCGAGCGACGGTAAGTCCGATTCTGAACGCGTTTCGTAGTCAAGAAATAAAATGTCCATTTTGTGTGTGTGTTAGCGCCAGCCCCCGGAACCGCCCCGGGCGCACCCGCAGCAGGTGGTGCGAAACTTGTTTGGCTGGCTGTGCACCGCACGTGTCAATACGTGCGGTACGATACCTTTATTCCTCGGTAGTTACCGCCTCGAGGAATATATCCAGTGTATACGTTACAAAATTGTCCCCGCTATAAACAACGGGCGTGCGTGTGGCCCGCGGTGCTTTGCTGCTATGCACTACACCGATACGTCCGGTCACCATGTTACGGACGATTGTTCCGCTATTCATAGTCAGTATCGATGTAATCACTTACGTCTCCGGAAGCGCCGCCGATTCGTTCGCCCTCGGCCGCGCGCACGATGGCGTGCACGTTGGCACCGATACCTTGGAAACCGGATTGGCCGTAAGTCCAAAACGACACGTTCGCAAAAATGTAGTCACCGTCCGCAAGTTCCTCGTCAGAGATTTTCTCAACAGGCGTGCCCGCAATAGGATACCCGTTGAAAATAGCGCGGCGCTGCATGTCTGCAACAATCGGGCGCACGGTTTTCGACGCGACTTTCAGAATCATATACCCGCGGAACGCGTCCTTACCGTCGTTTTCGTCGGCGTATTTGTCCCCGTCCTCAAGGCAATTGTTTTTCGGGTTGATGGATGCCGGCGTTCTACCTTTGAAATACTGGTTTGTCTTCAATTCCTCGAACGCCTTGTTATACGCTTCGTTCAGTTGCGCCATCTTATCCGCATCGTCTTTCGGGATAAGTATCAAGGCGTTGTACTTGTAGTTTTCGGGGGTGTCGACTGCACCCTTGACCAGCGTTTTTGTGAACAGCCCCTTAGGGTAAACCACACGGCACGTCGGTGCGCCTTTGATTTGAAATCTCTCTTGTGACATAATATTAAAGTGTTAAAGTGTTAAAGTGCCAGATTTTAGGCGATGAATTTTAAGCCTTAGAGCCATTAAAACGCATCTTTATGTATTCAAGGCTTAACAGGTTTATGTCCTCGTCGGACAACTCGAACATGCCTTTACACAAATCGATTAACATGTTAAAATACAAATCCGTGATATGTATTTCAAGACCGCCTACCTCGACGGGGTCGACCTTCTCGAAACACGGGCTGCCCGGGTCGGTGATAAACTTTGTTACATAACACAAAATGCGTTCGGATACTCCGTCTACGTCTTCATCGTGCAGCACAACACGTACCACGTCCGCATTGTCGTTACACCACAACGCGAATCCCGCGATAACTGATGATTTAAGTCTGTCTACTCCGGCAAACTCCTTTATAGTATTGCCACATGTTACTTTGAACTTCCCATCCCACGTGTTCAGCTCAACTTTCAGTAAATCTTTCATTTTTTTTTTTTTTTTTTTTTTATAAAACTACTCCTCGGACGTTGTATTTCGAGCGTAGTATTTCGAGTAATGAATCACCTTGCAGAAGTCAACGGTAGGCGTGTACGTTTTCGGTTCGTATAGGCTCTTGAATTTGTCCAAACGCTTACGCTTAATCAACTTGTCGTATTTCTCTTTCGATATCTCAACAAACCCGTTAAAAACAGGTATACGTACCTTTTTTTTTCCTTTGTTTTGTGTCATTATGCAAAAGGATTACGAATGTTTGCTATTTTACAAAGGTCCACAATGCGTTCTACGTTTTGATGATAATAAAAACTACTCTTGTGCAAAAGTGTTACTGGCTCGGTGAATCGGTTCTGCTCCGAATATCCGGCACGCTCGAATAGCGATATTAAGTACCCCACATTGCAGTGATTTTCGTAAGACCGTCGGCGGTGGAATTCATCCTTAGGCGGTTTTTCACCGTCCGCCGGGAAATATACGTCTATTAAGTCATCGTAGCATATCGTATTATTACATTCAATATACACCTCGTCGTAACGTTTTTCGCGCAACGCGCGCACGACGCTCATTTCATCGACTATCGAATTAAAGTCCGTAGTGAATAATATCCGCTCTACCTCGCCGCCGTATATCTGCTTTGAAATGTCGAACCCTACGCACGGCGCGTCGTGCTTTACATTAATCGGCAGTACTGTATACTCGGCGTCGGCCGTTACACCGTCCTGCGGTACAAATATAGGTACCGCACGCCCCGGAATGATGCAATTTGGGGTTATATATGGATTCTTAGCGTACAACTTTTCCGCTGTTTCGTGCAAGCAAAATAATTGCGCGTTGCGTACCTTGTCGAGGTGTTTAGTGTGGTCGGTGTGATGATGCGTTAAAAACACATATTCAACTACGCACGTAGGGGGCACGCCTACGTCTATCGCTATAATACCGTCGATAATAGCGCAATTACCGCTACTCCCGGACGCCACAATCTTAATCTCCATCTGTAATGCAGTCTTGGTTTAACTTAGCAACAAAAATAACCGTCTCGCCGTCCGCCCTTGTCGAATCACACGACACGTGTATACATCTTTCTGTGCCCTCTAATGCGCAAAACTTGCAACGGTCAAAACGGCTGTTACCATCGTATACGACGCATACGCACCGAATACCCCCGCTACCGCTACGTAGCCGCCTGCTTTTATACACTCCATTTTTAACTAACCTTTTAACGTAATGCGGTCGTTACGACCGCGTGCTTCATGCGCCTACAACGTCTAAGGCGTTTAATATTTTTATCAACTTTGGCACATTCTTATCACACATCTGTTGAAACAGATTTTTTAGTATGCGCCCTTTGAAATTCGGGTCCCGAAAGGCTCCGGTTACGTCTCTACCACCCCGCCCCGCATCAACGTACCTTGCTTTTTCTACCTCAAAATCGCGCACGTTCAGCTTTTCCGGTATTAGGATGACAATTTCAAAAAACCCCTGGAATTCGGGCAGGTAATGTCTGTTGCTGTTCGTTTCGTCGTGCGTGTAGCCGCGTATAACGTTACGCAATTCGTCCTGCGTTTCGCACTCGAATAACCGTTTAGGCGTGTCGGCTCCGTAAACCCCATATTCGACATAACTAAACGCGTCTTTCGCATAGAAGCGCACGGAGGTGTGTATATAAAACTCGTGCACGCGTATATGTATCTGTGTCCCTATCATACGTATTATTTTGAGGTCTGAACGTGTCGACGTGGGTAATAGCGGTGACATCCTCGCACTTTCGGCTTCCACTCTCGTACCATACGAGCCAACCCCAAAAGGTATGTGGCCGTGCGTTTTACTCCACAATGTGAACCTGTCCATGTACGTAAATTTCGCCATTATATTCTATGACCGCCTGCCCGTCTTCAACATATATTTGCTGCTCTCGAATTACGCGTTGTTCTGTTTCGTGTCGTGCGATGTTCGCCCCGAGTAAAAGCAGAACACACGAAGCAACAATACCAACCAATGCTATTTCCAACTTGCTAAATCCTAATTTCATCTTTCTAATTGTTTTTAAGCTACGCCCGAACTATTCGAGTGTTTCGCCCCGGGTGTGCGCGTCCCGGCAAACCAAACCGAAACACAACCTAACCCCAAACAGCCGGGGACGCGCACGGAAAACTACTAACCTACAACTAACCGTATAACGTTTTTAACATCCTGCAAACCTTGCACGGCTTCCGCATTGTCTATCCATATAGGTATGGACTGCATGCCTGCACGGTCACGGGCTTGTGCGAGGATGCGTACACATATCTCGATGCGTTTAGCCCGGTTCACGCTTTTGAGCGGTACGCCGTTCCACGTCAGAGTACAAACGCTTTTCGTCGACCCGTTTTTCAGCTTTTGCTCCGTTACAAGCTCGACCCCCTCCGGGAGGTCCGCGCGCACGCTCTTGGCTCTCAAATCGCGTATCTGTTCGTCGATTTCGCGTAAACGTGTCCCGTAACGTATAACGTCTTCACGCGCACGTGTCGCGTTTTCTATGATTCGCTTTGCGTCGTTAATCGCGTTCGATTCAGCGTTATACACGTTAATTTGGTCCTGTACGCGTTCGTACTCCGCACGTTTATCGTCTGTAAAACGTTTTGCTTCGTCGTACGTGTTCTGTCTTGCGTTTCGCTCTGATTCGGGTATGGCTTGCCCGCACGCGTGGCAAACCGTCTCCACGCCGATTTCAACAATACGCGCGTACTCATCGAAACGCCTAACGAAATCGAGCTCCGCGTCGCTTACCTTTGAGGTCGTCCGGCCCGGCATCGCCACGTTGGCACACGAATACGCTTCGGCTTGTTTCATACTCTTACGAACGTTTGCCGCTTCTTTGCGCAACGTCTCGAGCTCCTCGCCGTCCATGACTTCCGCACGTGTTAGCAACTTTTGCAAGTCGTCCGATGTCAAAGCGTCCGATGTCAAAGCGTTCGCGTCACAGCACAACGCTACGAAATCAAGGTCTATCCCACGCCCGGCAAGCCGTTGCGCAAACTCTGTCTGTGTCACAGCGTCGCTATCAACGTAAAGCGTTGTCCCGCCTGCGTTCGTCGTTGTACGTCTGATTTCGTGCAATCCGTCGAAACCGTACAAACGTACTTCTGTCGTTTCACCGTCGGGCGTACCTTGTCGGGCGGGCTCAAAGCCCCCTAACGTCCGGCCGGTCAAAACCCACAGATATCCGTTCAGTAGCGTGGTCTTGCCTTGCCCGTTCCCGGCGGTCATATCCGCCACATCGGCGAAACCTCGCACGTGCGGCCCAAAATTGACAAACTCAATTCTCATAACCAGTGTATTCAAAATACCGCATCAAAGACTCATCGTTTGCGTGTTTAGAGACCTGCTCGGCTTTGGCCTGCTCGGCTTTGGCCTGCTCGGCTTTGGCCTGCTCGGCTTTGGCCTGCTCGGCTTTGGCCTGCTCGGCTTTGGCCTGCTCGGCTTTGGCCTGCTCGGCTTTGGCCTGCTCGGCTTTGGCCTGCTCGGCTTTGGCCTGCTCGGC
>CAJTKX010000009.1 GCA_910577055.1 uncultured Christensenella sp.
GGCCCTATGGTATCATTGTTGTATAATATTGAAAAACTACATCAAACCACAACTCTATTGGTCAAGGAAGACGAATTAAGAAGTTGTATAATATTGAAAAACTACATCAAACCACAACTTTCAGACGCATGGCCCTATGGTATCATTGTTGTATAATATTGAAAAACTACATCAAACCACAACTCAACGACGCGCGTACGAATGCTACTGAGGGTTGTATAATATTGAAAAACTACATCAAACCACAACCGCTTCGATGACCAGCATCCAAAGGCCCGGGTTGTATAATATTGAAAAACTACATCAAACCACAACCCCGTTTCGGGTCTCACCGTCGGCCAGTTGTTGTATAATATTGAAAAACTACATCAAACCACAACGCCGAGGGTCCCGAGATCGAGGACGACTGGGTTGTATAATATTGAAAAACTACATCAAACCACAACAAAAATTTCGCGAGTTTTTTTCAACGAAAAGTTGTATAATATTGAAAAACTACATCAAACCACAACCGGACTCTCGAAACACTATTTCTTCTCTTGTTGTATAATATTGAAAAACTACATCAAACCACAACCTACAACTTCCGTTCGAATTTCGACATCCAGTTGTATAATATTGAAAAACTACATCAAACCACAACATAAAAAACGGCTACCTTTGATTGACCGAAGTTGTATAATATTGAAAAACTACATCAAACCACAACCGCTGGGCGCCGCACCGCTGTTCATCGACGGTTGTATAATATTGAAAAACTACATCAAACCACAACATGTGAGTTATTTTTGATGAATTTTCCTCGGTTGTATAATATTGAAAAACTACATCAAACCACAACACGAAGGTGGCCGACCCCTACCGCTGGCTGTTGTATAATATTGAAAAACTACATCAAACCACAACGTGTCCGATCTGCGGAAAAGATGCTCCCGGGTTGTATAATATTGAAAAACTACATCAAACCACAACAAGATCTGCGACCGCCTTTCGATAGGCGCCGTTGTATAATATTGAAAAACTACATCAAACCACAACGCCGGGCATATAACCGGCTGATTTCAGCCTGTTTGTGCGGAATTTTGGCGGATAAAACAAGGCCGGAAACCTCGCCGAAGTCGATTCGATGCTGTTTTTGTATTTCAAAGAACGAAAGTAATTCATTTTTCAGAAGAATTCAAGTTGTTGGGGCGTTTCGGGCCGGGCCCGTTCGATTTTGCCCCAAAAATTCATGATTTCTCCATATTGTTTGTCCGTGACACTTAAGATGCTGGTGTATCCGGCCGGAGGCATGGACTTTCTGACCCGATTGACATGCACGTGCAAATTTTCTTTTGATGCGCAGTGCCGGACGTAAACCGAGTATTGCATCATAGTGAAGCCGTCTTTCTCCAATGCCTTGCGAAACTGGGCGGCATGGCGCCGCTCGGTTTTGGTTTGAGTCGGAAGGTCGAAGAAGACGAACAACCACATGATTCGGTAGGCATTCAGACGTGATTCGGACATTATTCGAGCAGTGGGTAAAGTATCTTTTTGTGGGTTCCGGCAAAACATTTCGCCAGAGACGCCGAGGTGAACGTCAATCCCACATCGAGCGGGCGTAGCACTTTTTCGAAACGAGTGTCGACGAAAAGCAAGCGCAACAATTCGCCCTTGACCTCCTTGGTCAGTTGCAACTTGCCTTCGGACTGGAGCTTGTATACCAGTTCGTCGACATACGGGCGATAGGGTTCCATCAGGTCGTCCGCCAGGGGGAATGCGTTGTAGCGGTTGCGGTGAAAAATCCCGAAAGCCGGCAACAGACCCGATCCCATCAATGAGCGGGCAACGGCGGCCCGAAGAATCGTATAGCCATAGTTCAACAGATTGTTCGGTTCCGAGCCCTCGCGCGAACGAATGAATTCACGGCCGAACAGCTCGGTCCAATATATTTTGGCGGCGATTCCCTCCCGGTTGTCCGTGTCCCCGCTTTTTACATTCATGTAGTAGGGTTTCAGCTTGTCCCCATCTTTTCCCAGTTTTCGCAGCAGGGCAGCCTGATTGCGGATTTTCGCTTCGACGATCTGTTTCCAGATGCTCTTTTTGAGCGGCTCGCTCGCTTCGATCTGCGCTCGATAACTTTCGCCTTGCGTCTTGTTGGAGTCCAGATTCATCAGCATGGCATTCGGCATGCGGTCGTTCCCGCAAAGGATGACAGCCGCGTTGTTGTCGGAAAGCGCATTGAGCAACGGCAGGGTGACCGTAGTCTGCTGATCTTCCAGAACGATCACGCCAATATCTTCTACGGGAATGCTTTTCTGCATTTCCGGAGCCTCTTTCGTATGAACGATCATCTGGCCGTTGCGCAGGCTCAGCGAAAAGGGCGTCGAGAAAAAGAGGGCGCGTTTCAGCATGACGGTTGGTGTTTGAATTCGATTTCTCCCGTGACGGTCATGTCGAAATCGTAGCCTTCGACATAGGCGTTGAGCTGTGTATGGTAAATTGCAATTATTGGACGATATTCCTCTCCGATTTTCCATACACCGTTTTTGGCTTTTAGCTCCCCGGCCGGCCGGGCTTCCTGATGATGCTTTAAAGTAAGTGTCCCATAAAAATATTTTTGTTGCAGGACTAATGTGCTCATTCCCGTTACCTTGTACAGCCGTTTCGCCAGCTCCTTCTGGGTGCATTCATGCAGTTCTTCCGGCGAATTGTCGTAGAAAAGCACCATCGAGCCTGTTTTCAGCAGGCATTTCAGCGGGTCGCCGTTTGCGTCGGTTATCGGCACCAAATCGGGCCGGGCCGTCCGGTCGGCGCTCGCCTTGAAATATTTCGCGGCCTCCAGGTTGCTGACGATTTCGAACGAGCGCCGGGTCTTTCCGCGTTTGTCGGTTCCCTCATAAACGGCCATGCAGTAGTTGCCGTCGTTCGTGACAAGGTAATCCTGTTTGTATGCTTTCGCCGAAGCGTCGCGTTGCGGCTTGAGGTGTATAGGTTTCGTAACACTCGGTGTGAAGATGCGCACTTTGCGGATCGGTACGGCTTTTTCCCGGTTCATCCAGATCGTGTGTTCCGCCGGGTTCATCGCCGTTTTGAATCCTACGCATTCGATCGCGTCCTTCACCTTTTGTTTCACCGCATCGTCGACGATCTTTTCTACGTCGGCGGGTTGGAGTTGGTCGAGCGATTTGCGGACGACATGTTTGATTTCGTCGTTGCGCATGATCGCTCCGTAGAAAGTTTGTTGGTGCAGCGCTCCGCGGGCCGTATCGCCCTGCATGTAGATGGGCTTGCCTTGGCCGTCGACCTGTACCTTGCCGCGGATGCGCAGCCGTTTGCGGCTCTGTTTGGGCAGGTTGTCCGGCGTATGATGCGAGACGAGCAGTTCGTCGGCAATCGCCTTGACATCTTCGGTGAATGTGGGCCAGGGTTTTTCGAATTGCGGACGGGTGCCTTCGTTGCGCAGGTAGCGTTCTTCGTCTCCGACATAGCGGGCCCAATGGTCGTATTCGCTGCGGCCGATGCAGGCGATCGTAATGGCGTCGATGCAGTGGTGGACATGATTCACACGTTCCTTTTTGGCATATTCCGTCTGCAAGCCCCACATTTTGCGGAATTCGGCGGTCGTCGCACCTTTTACCGTGTATATTCGCTCGAAGACCGTTTTCAGGTAGAGCCGGGCGTAGCGGCCGATGATTCCGATGTCCACTCCCTGTCTGTTCGAGAAGCCGTCCGGAACTTCGGTCATGGTGAACCGCTCGATTTTGCCGCGCCAATACGCCAGCTGCATTTGCAGATAGTGACGCCGTTGAATGGCGTTGTCTTTCTCTGTTTTCGTGGCGGCGCTTTTGCTCTTGCGTACTTGCGCTTCGACCATTTTTTGCAGCGATTCGATTTTCTCCTGCCATCCGAACCCCTCGATGTGCGCCATGATTTCGGCATGGCCTGACAGTTCGGACGGGAGTTTGGCCCGCTTTACCTCCCGATTGAACCTGTTTTCGCAGAGCGTGTTGTTCATCTGCGAATTATCGCCTCCGCGCGACCGGGGTACGGTGTGTTCGATGTCATAGTCCGTTGCCGAACCGATAAAATCCGAAATGCGGATTTGGTTGCCTGTGTAGGGGCATACATGTTTCTGCTCCTCCCAAAGACGGTATTTCAATATGTCCGTTTCGGTCGGTTCGATCTCCCTTCCGGTTTCCGCTGCGTATTGTTTCCGGATTTCGTCGGCGAATCTCCGGTGTTCGGCCTCCCGTTCGCGCTGGTATTGTTCGATGGCCTTGCGTTTGTTCGCATCGTTGAGGCCCCGGGAGAATTCGATGTTGATTTTGGTCGCGGGGTCGATTTTTCCGTCGCGCAGCAATCGGTTGATCAATATCCGCAATCGGAACAGGGCCCGCATCGCCATCGGATTGCGCACGGATGGGGTTCGCGGCGATCCCAGTTGCGGCAGACCGTTGGAATCGGGCCGCTGGACATGGTAGGATTCGATCATCGACGGGTGGTAGAGGCGGTGGAGCCGTGATACGTCGAGTCCGTTGTCGCTGAAATATGCCTCGATGCGTCGTTCTTTCGAATCGTATTTGTCGTAAGGGTTGCGCTTGTAATCGAGCAGCAGACGCACGATGTCTTGCTCGATTTCATGGCGGTGCGTTTCATCTTCATAGATTGTTTGCGGCAAGGCTGCCTTAAGATTGGCGATGAAAACCGCCTCATCGTAACGGTAGCCGGCCCGTAAATACGGCAGCATCTTCTCTATGGCGTTAAGACTCAGCGCGGCATATTCCTGCGGCATGCGGATCGAAGCGAAGTTTGCGGCTTGCTCCTCTTCGAGCCGGAGCTTTTCGCGCGCCCATGCGCGAAGTCGTTCCTCGTCGTCGAACGAGATCAGCGCATGCCAAACGTCGTTCAATATCTGTTGTTCGCTCTTGCCTGAAGCAAGCGTATAGCGGCGGCATATCTCCGTCAGCCACTCGTCGCCGAACACCGCAACCAGCGAGGCTGTGACCGGGCATCCGCTTACGGTCGCGATGCGTGCGTAGTTGAACCGGTATGCAGCCTCGTTCCGGTCGCCCTTGCAGGCATAACGTCCCTTGCCGGCTATTTTGCGCGCAATCTCTTCGAAGTCGAAATGCGGCTTGCTTTTGCGAAGAAACAGCGGGACGATCGTTTCCGCTTCCGCCTGTGTCAAAGGTCGGAAATCGTTATCTTCCGGAGCGGCAATGCGGATGTTGTTGATGAAAGAGTGCATGCGGAACTCCTCGAAATGCGGGTGGGAGACCGGGCAGCGCGATTTCCGTTTTTCGAACGTGCATTTGCCGACCGCTCCTTTCTGCGATTTCAAAGGCCGTTGGAAGAAGATGGCCCGATATAAGGCCTGTTCCAGCGGTTCGGGCAGGTGTTGTTTTGCGCAGATGGCCCGGAATTCCGCCAGATAGTGTTCGTTACGCGAAGTATATTTCTTGCGGATTTTCTCTTTCTGCAGATAGAGCATGTGGAAATATTCGCCCAAATACCGGCATCCGGCATTTTCCATGTCGTCCGTCAGATTCTTGATGCCTTGCTTGACTTGTCCGTCTTCGCTCTCTTTCCCTGCATCCTTGCGGTTGCTGATGAATCCGCGCCGCTGAGCCAGATGATAAAGTGCGCGCCCGAGCGCATGGCGGTCGTCTTCCTTGTTCAGATCGAGGGTTTCGGTCAATGCCCGATAGCGGTCGTGGTAGGGATTTTTGTCGATATTGTCGTCCGTCCGTTGCCAGCGGATGAACGCTTCGTCAAGCGGATATTTCTTGTTTTTCCGCCATTCTGTCAGCAGTTCTTCCGACAATCGGGGACACAGATCGTTTTCGATAAGTATCTTCAGTACTTCGATCTTGCGCAATCTGCGGCGGAAATAGTGCCGGCGCAGCGCCCGCGCATCGGTTCTGTCCTGTACGGCCGGTTTCTCGTTGTTCTTTTCTCTGGCAACTCCTTCCTGAAAAATATCGACGCCCTTATCGAGCAGCGAGTATCCGCATTCGGTTTCTTCTACGATCGCCCAGCCCAACGAGTTGGTGCCGAGATCCAGTCCCAGTACTTTCGACATGCAATAACTTTTTTTGTGAAATTATGTAAAAAGTTGCAAGATTCCAAATTTTGGCTTATTTTTGTCTTGTAACAATTCTACATCTTACCACAATAAGGCTACATGCCGAAGGTTTTTAACCTATTGTCTCCGCGTACTCCGTGGAGACTTTTTTTCTTGGATAATGTGCTCGGTGCCGGTTCATGCGGTGCAGGATCGTTCATGGATGGCTTTTTGTTGCCGATTGTTCCGTTGGGGTATCCAATCAGGCAAAATTCGATTCCGATCAGGACAGACCGGTATTGTCGATCATTGCCGCCGGAGGTTCTGCGCAAAACACAAAAAAGAGAGACTACTATATGTAGTCTCTCTTTCTTTGTGACACCGACAGGACTCAAACCTGTAACCTTCTGATCCGTAGTCAGATGCTCTATTCAATTAAGCTACGGTGCCGAATTGCGAATGCAAATATAGAAATGTGCTGATTGAATGATGGTTACAGTGGTGTTTCTGGTCGATAATTTTCTCTTTTTCGTGCTGTTGCTCAGCGCGGTTTACACGTTGGTTTACACAATGGGGTAAAGTCAATGCTGGTTAAACAATAGTGAATTGGTTGATAATTTTATTTTTGAATGAAAGAAAGGACAAACCTTGCAAAAGTGCCATGTGTGTCCTTGTATCTGTTGAGAAAAACGCGCTGGAAAATTTTCCCTCTCTCCTACTCTTTCCTTTTAAGAATGTAGTGTTGCTTTGTTATCTGGTAAAACTGCAAGGACAGACCCGAACAAAGCGGTTTATCATAGACCGTTTGTTCAAGTCTGTCCTTAATCAATTTATTTTTCTACCATCTTAGTTAACGCATGGTCTGCAACTTTAAGAACGAAATCTCTGAAATCCTCAAATTGAATGATTGCCTTGAATGTTACTTTTTTTTCGTTTCGTATATCAATGTCGTTGAAAGTAATTTTTTCGATGGGTTTGCTAATGCAAAGTGAACAATCGCATTCAAAACGGTTGTGTCCTATTGCATTCCGCAAATGTCTCGCAATATGTTTGACGGTCGGCTTGGGAGTGCATACCTCTATATCCCGAGGGTCGATTCCCCATTTTTCTTTTGTAATAATTTCGTTGGAAAGGTTATTGAGTAGTTGACTGGATTGAGGGATAATCAATAATCCTATACACGAATTGATAAATAAGGTTCTGGCATAGCTTTGTTGCAAGTCTGCCTTGTACTGGTCGTATTGCCTTAAAGCCTCCAAGGTGCGTTTTATAAACACAATGTCTTTTTCATGTGCCATAATTTCTTCGTTTTAGCTTCTCCTGCGATAGCGAATCCTACCGCAGGAGAAAGGTTAATGATTTGATTTTTTGTTCTTAATCGAAATCGTATCCGACAATCTGGTCTGCGTAGTTCCTCCAGCCCGATGCAGCTTTGTAACTATTAACAGAAGCACTCGGAACGTAGATAGTTGTGGAGTATGGGAAAGGTTGACAGTCTCCTGTCAATTGAGGCGGGGCAGTCGATTTGCAATAAATACTTTTCAGGTTACTGCAACCGTCGAATGCAGGGACCCCAATCGACGTCACGCTGTCGGGAATCGTGATGCTTGTCAGACTGCTGCAATCGGAGAATGCGGAGGCCCCAATCTCCGTTACGCTGTCGGGAATCGTGATGCTTGTCAGACGGCTGCAAGTGGAAAATGTTCCCTCTCCAATCGAGATAACGCTATTGGGAATGGTTATGCTTGTCAGATTGCATAATGCGAATGCCCATTCCCCAATCGAGATAACGCTATTGGGAATGGTTATGCTTGTCAGATTGCATAATGCGAATGCCCATTCCCCAATCGACGTTACGCCGTTAGGAATCGTTACGCTTTTAAGACTTAGGCACCCGCAGAATGCACGGTCTCCGATTTCCGTTATACCGTCTGGAACAGTTATGTCTGTGACTAATTCGTTGTTGAGATACAAATCATAGCCACTCAAGGAGCCTTGATAGACGCCATCCCATTTTATTTTACACCATGCATTCAGGTTTGAAATATAGACGCTTCTAATGTTACGCCAGAATGCATCGTTTCCAATCGACTGAATACTTTTGGGGATTCCGATTTTCGTCAGTTTACTGCAACCATAAAAAGCAGAGGCTTCGATAGCCGTAACGCCTGTGAAGTATTGAAACTCCTTAAAGTTAACGATTTCTTTTCCCTTGAATACCATGCCTATCGACTTTACGGCCGCTGCTTCGGCATACGATAATTGTCCATCGTTGTTGGTATCCCATAGATTGACACATATGTCGTGAGCAATGGTATCCTCAAAAAGGATAATTTCATCGGATCCTGGTGCTTTCCCATTCTTGGGAATGGTGATTACCGAGCCGTCCGAAAGTTCAAAGTAAACGTTGTCGTCGTCCTGTGTTACTTTGATTATGCCGTTCTTTCCATCATCGCCATCGTCCCCGTCCGCTCCGTCTTTACCATTCAGAATCGTAATTTGGGAGTTGTCGGAAAAGGTAATTACATAACCGTTCTCTGTGGGTTTGACAGAAAGGATATATAGATTCTTGTCTACGGCTTTCATCAATACTTCCAACGTCGCCAGGCGATTTTCAAGCGAGTTGACAGAATCCCAAAGTGAGGAATCGTCATAGTTGCTGGGACTGCAACCCAACAACAAACCGCATATAAGGAGAGGTAATAGTTTTTTTATCATTTTATAAGTATAATTTCTATCCCATATTTCTCGGTTAATTTCGCAATGGCTTCAAGATTCGCTTCGTCCACCTCGAATGTGTGATTGGGTAATTCCTTACAATCGCATTTCTCCAATTCGTTGAAGAATGCGTTGCAACGCTTCATCCATTCATCGGATAGCTGAGTTTTCAGACAGAGATGATAAACTGCCATAACTTTGATAGTTTTTGTACCGCATCAACTCCGCCACGGTGGTTAGTAGAAAAAAAAGAAAGTGTGGAGTTGTTCGTTTATCTATCGAGAGGCATTTGGCGTAGCCCGAGAACAAATAAACAATACCCCACACCGAATAGAATATATCAGAACGATATACATCTATATACGGTGATGAGTGTTTGCATTGCTTATCCTGTTCTCTTAAAATCGCCAAATTTTCTCGATAAGGATTAGCGAAACACTTTCACTAATTAGTATGTCGCTGCCCGTTCGGGACAGCACTGCAAAGTTAGTGAATGTTTCTCAATACGCAACACTCTTGGGGTATTGTAGTTACAAAGTTCAGTAAAACAAATTTTCCATGCAATAGTCGGTAGTATGGATTCAGAAATTTGTTATTCGTAAATTGAGGGTAAGAATTTCAAGGTTAATCGTGCGGGATTTCAGAAAATAACGTATTGCATTTGTTCCTTGCCCCTTTTTATCCGCTTTACGCCAGCATAAAAACAGAAATGGGACATTGCCAAAACTTCATGGTTTTGCAATGCCCCTAATTACTGTAAGTTATGGTTTCCTTAAATGAAAGTGCGGTCTGTGTTTTACTCTCTTGCTATTTCCTGTATTACGTTGTCCATATAGATTGCTTGACCGCTCGTCGTGCGTCCCCACCAATAGCAATCGAGTGCGTCGATTACCACTTCATTTTGTGCTTTTAGTTCTCGTGCCAAGTAAGGCGATACCAGCCACCACTCGAAAATTTCGTCTTCGGTATCGACGAAAGGATACATGTATTCTTCATCAATCTTACCTGCTCGGATAAGTTCCTCGACCACTTCGTTCTGTCCATAAAGCACATGCAAATCGGCTATGCGTTTCGCCCTTAATAGTGTGTCCATAATTCTTGTTTTTATATTCAGCAAGGGGAGGGGGCTTTTGTCTGTTACTTTGTTGGTGGGCAGTATATGAATAAAAAAACACGCTGGCTGTTTTTAAGTCGGCGTGTTCGGTTGGTGTATTGCTCTTTACTTTGCAATCATCCTATCTCTAACAATGGTTATGCAGGCCGTTGTCTTGCCATTGATTTTGGGCGTTGTATGTTTTACCTCGTATCATTTATTGAGGTCGCTCGCCTTTGTCGTCTGCTTTATCCCTAAATCATCATAAATGCCCTGCAACAGTTTCTTAACCTTGCTTTTGGCAATAGGGGTCTGTTTCTGAAAGGTTATGTTTGCCAGTTTCACGATTTTGTATTCGGTCGGGGCTGGCTGTCGTTTCATCAGTTCTCGTTTAATATTACTTACGTGGTATTTCATTGCTTGCACCTTGTCTGTTCCCAACTCGTCGTAAGCCTGTTTCACTAATGGATATTTAATCGCTATTTGAGCGCATAAATCCTCGTGGCTCTCCAACGAAAAGAATGGCTTGGTCGTTTTCAGACAGTGGTATTCATCGAACAGTTCTTTGAATGTGACACGTGCGTTGTCTTTGTTCTCTATTTTCTCTATAATCTCGCTGAACGTGTGGCGGGTTATCGTGTAGCCGTTTCGTTGCAGTTCATTCGTAAGGTTTACATAGGTTCTGTAAATATGCCTGCATATTTTGAAATTGACTATATCCATGTTGGCGAGGTTCTTATCGACCACCAGCCGATTGTCTTCTACGCGGACATATTGTTCGTTGATGTATTTGATTTTCGATAAGGTCTTTCCCCGTGCCGTATCGCTCAATGAGTTTATCTCGTCGGCATAGTTTGTCGCTTCTGCAAGCACTTTCTTTGTCGATGCCACAAATTCATCCAAGGTCACTTCTCGGCTGTACTTGGTTGTGGAGTAAACATGGATAATCTCGCCCTTGTATTTGGAATCTCTGAGCCGCCCGCAAATCTGTGTGAACAGGGTCGAAATATCCAATAGCGTGTGGGATTTGTTGCCGTCGCTCACGATGAATGTAACGCCGTTCTCGTCGTAAATATCGCATCCCTCAAAGCAGGTCGAGGTGTAAAAGTTTATCTTCCTTGCGGGGGCTGACGGCTGGCCGATGGGATAATCTTTGCCTAATTTGCGTTGGTTGCTCTCGCCATTGTCCCCGCTGACCGAGCAAACGACTTTGACCTGTTCGGGAGTGAGTTTTGCAAGGTCGATTGCCTTTGCGATGAACTCCACGCTGTTTACGAAAATATGCAAGTTGTGGGGCATATCGTTATCCAATACCCTGCGGCACTCCTTAACGATATATTGGGCTGGTTTGGATGTCTGGCGGGAACGTATCTTGACCTCTTGCAAATGCGGTCAGTTGATTTCGCAAACAGGCAGGGGTTTTAGTTCCTCTAAAACATACTCCTGCTCTATCGGAGTAGCCGTCATATAAGTTGCCCTGTCGAATTTAGCGGCTTCTGCAAGTAAATTCTTAATAGCGGTATGGCGGAACGAATAGGAGTTGAACAATACGTGTCATTCGTCTACCAATAGAAACATATCCTTATAAGGATTAAGGCCAGCTGTCTCCAATGCGCGAATCGTTCGTGGCAGGGAATCGTATGTAACAGCTATCTTTAATGGAGAATGGCTCTGTGCATAGTCGATGATGTCCTGCTCTTGGATGCCCTCGTAAACGCCCAGCACGGAAATATCATCCTGGCGGTAGATAGTCTTGTTCTTTACCAATGCCACGTAAGGCATGGCAATAATAGTTGGAATGGGGTTGCGGATGGCCAGCTCGGTAGCACCGCATCCTGTCTGCTTCTTGTTGAATAAACAATTAATGGGAATCTCGGTCAGAAAGTCTGACAAGTAAGTTGCTCCCTCGGGAGCGTCGATAACTCAATTTTGATTTACAATGTTATTTATATTCATACTGATAAATGTTTAGTGGTTAATCGTATCTCTTTAATTGGAATCTTCAGTTTCTACTATCTTCCATAATTTTAGATTCTGAATCTATACTTATAAAGGAAATCTTCATTTCACACTCAAAAAATGTGGTAATGCAACGCAAAGAAAAGGCAGAGGAAATCTGCCTTGAAAGAATGAATACCATTTATAGTGGAGATGTCTTTGCTGAATTGCTTTGCAAAGATATAAAATATTCAACCGAAAGTCAAATTATTTAATGAATATTTTGAAATAATTTACTCGGCAGAATACCATTGAATCGACCGACAAGAACACATAGACAGCCCTCGTTCCAAGCCACATATAATTGGAGCGCACCTGCATTTTGTTCTGTTAGTCCGATAATATATATAAATCTTGATGAGTAAGGGGACAAACATTGACATAGGGGCTTAATCCAT
>CAJTKX010000010.1 GCA_910577055.1 uncultured Christensenella sp.
AATAAGTGTTGTACTTTATTTTAGAGTACACGTCTGGGGGGCGTGTGGTCGCTGGTTCGAATCCAGTCACCCCGACAAGATCGAATGTGAAGTCTCTGCCTTATGGCAGAGACTTTTTTGTTGCCATGCGCGAAGAGAATCGGTTCAACCAGTCATGCCGTTATGCGGAAGCGTATGGTCCGATAAGGCGGATTCATGCCTTGAATAATTGCAGGGACGCTTCATAATGGCTATTTTTGTGGAAAATTCAGAGCCGCAAGCGGGTTCGGAATTGTTGAACGGTCAGCGGGGAGCGGCCTTGTAGCTTCAGCCAGTGCGATGTCCGGTCTGTGCTCCGACTGGGGAATTTGTTTACATAGATTGCTATCGTCATGCGTTTTTATATTTGTCTTTTCTTGTCGTTGCTTGTCAACGGTGCTTTTTCGCAAGCGCTTGTCCGTGGAACGGTGCAGGACAAGGAGGGTGTTCCGGTCGATTGCTTCAATGCGTTGATTTTGTCGGCCGCCGATTCGGTCTTCATCGACGGCGCCGCGTGTTTCAACGGCAGCCTGAGCGTCGGAACGAAAGCCACGGGCGAGGTTTTGCTGAAGATCACAGCTTTGGGTTACGAAGACCTCACGCGGCCGTTGTCGTTGCAGGACGGGCGGACGGAGGAGGTCGGTAGCCTGGTTTTGACGCCGGCGTCCGAGACCATCGACGAGGTGGTGGTGACGGCCCGCCGGCCTGCGATCATCAGCAAGCCCGACCGGATGGTCGTGAGCGTCGAGGGCAGTTTGTTGAGCAGTGCCGCCGACGGGGTGGAGATGCTCCGCAAGACGCCCGGACTGACGGTCGACCGCAACGGTAGCGTCGGCGTTTTCGGCAAAGGTGCCGCCGCGATCTACCTCGACAACCGCCCTGTGCGGTCGTCGGCCGAACTTAAGATGCTCAATCCGCAGAACATCAAGAGTATCGAGATCATCGACAACCCGCCGGCCGCCTACGACGCGCAGGGGCATGCCGTCATCCTCATCCACACCGTCCGTTCGCAGGACCATTATTCCGTCCGGTTCGGCGGCACGCTCTCGCAGTCCAGAAAAACAAGCGCCGGAGGTTTCGCCGAGGGCCATTGGGCAAAAAACCGATTCAGCGCCTCCCTGTATTACGCTTACGACGACGACCGCAGCGAGAGCGGCGAATACGGATACATCTCGCCCGACGACATCTACCGGATTTTCCATAAAACGAAAGAGCTGTTCCACGACCGCAGCCAGGAGGGTTACCTCTCCTTGTCCTATGCGCCGGCTTCCGGCCACACCCTCGGGCTCCAAACCACGGGCTACCACTCCCGCGGCACCAGCGACGGCCGCAACCGCTCCTGGTCGGACGATCCGGCCCTGCAACCATTCACGACTTTCTCGGACGAAAACAGCCGTTCGTGGCAAATCGGGCAGTCGCTCTACTATGATTGGCAGATAGACACCTTGGGCCAGTCGCTCGCCATCGTGGGCGATTACTTCCGCTCCGACAGCAAAAGCATTCATCCTTATTATAACGTGCCGGAGGGCGTTCCCGTTCCGGAAACACCGTTCGTCAACACCAACGACAACGCCGGAACCAACAGTCTGCTTTCGGTCAGGGCCGACTACGTCAAGCCGATAGGCGAGGTCTGGCGGGTCGAAACAGGCATGAAATATTATCGCATCGAGAACGAAAACAGCACCGTCCAGACCGGCAGCACCAATTCGGTGCAGGATTACAGTTCCACGGAGTGGAACGTCGCCGGTTATGTCTCGCTGACGGCCCGCGTGAGCGACAAGATCGAGTTGCGCGGCGGACTGAGAACCGAATACAACGACCGGAAAGCGCGCAACAACGGAGAGCGGTATGCCGATCGTTCGGCGCTCGACTGGTTCCCCAGCTTCCTTTTGAAGTACGACGCCTCCGACAACGTCGGCATCGGGCTCTCCTACACCAAGCGTCTGAACCGGCCGTCGCTCTACGAACTCGACCCGACGCTGGTCAGCGCCGATTCGCTCATGACCCGCAAGGGAAATCCCGATCTCAAATCGGAGAAATCGCACGTCTTTCAGCTGACATTCGGACTATGGCAGGATTTCAACATCCGCCTCGGCTACAACCTCAACATCAACCCGACTTATTTCACCGTTGTCCGGGACGAAGAGAATCCTTATATGCACAACGTGCGTTATGTCAACGAGCCCAAGTCGCGGTCGTTCGTCGTCAGTGCAAGTTACAACAAGGATGTTTGCCGGTGGTGGACCACTTCCGTCTATGTCGGCTTGTCCGGCTCGGAGTATAAATATGTCGGCACCGACGGAATCCGCCGCAACAACAACACGCCCTATTGGGTACTCTACACGACCCATACGTTTACCCTGCCTGGCAAACTGATTTGGGATGTCGGGTTCAATTGGACCAGCGCCGGCAGTCGGGGAACCTATTACTCCGGCTCCTATTGGAATCTCTACACTTCCCTGCGTCGGGATTTTCTGGACGGAGCTTTGTCATGCCGCATAACGGCCAACGACCTTTTCCACCGCTCGCAGGGTTACCAGCGCTCCGTCCTGCCGGGCGGCAACTGGAATCTCTTCAATGCCGACGACCGCTACGTACGATTGAGCGTCACCTACAAGTTCGGCAAGTCCAAACACCAATACCAGTCTAAATCCGGCAGCAGCACCGAAATCAACCGAATGCAATGATGCGCCATCGTTTCACTTTCTACCGGCAACCCGACGCCATGGACTGCGGCTCGTGTTGCTTGCTGCGGTCCGCAACGGTTCTTTGGGCAGGTTGCGCGTTGTTACATTTGCCGGAATAGGCGCTGTTGCGTTGCAGAGTATCGCTTCAGCAGCCTATAAGACCGAAATTCCAGTCTGTTCGCAGTCGTTCCCGAACCGCCAGGCATCGTCAATAGATAGCTGCCTGTTTTTAGGTGTTGTTATTTTCCGATGCAGAAACGAAGCGTAAATCGCTAATTATTTGCTTTTTATGCTATTGCGTGCGCCTGTTGCTGGCTTCGTTGTAAATACGCGGCAAATTATTTTTCGACGGATTTTTGGATGAAATTATTTTCCCAGCAGGATGTAATCGATATGTAAAATTTCTTTCAATTTGGTTTCGATCCGTTCTCGTTCGTTGCTGTCTTTGGTCGATAAACGTTCGTAAGGAATACCGTAGAGTTCCAATATGCGGTTTTTCATTATATCGCGCTCTTTTTGTCGGGAACCCTCTTGGTGGTGCTGGTACCCGTCGGTCTCGATGACGAGCACGGGCTGTTTGCCGACCTTGTTGTAAATTAGGAAGTCGACATGTGTAAGGCCGTTTCCTGCATATCGGCGTTCGCTTTCGTCGAGCAGCGAAAAATCCCGAATCAACATCCGCAAAGGCAGATGGCACACGACGTCGAGGTGGCGCATGGCTGTATTGTTGCGTAAAATATCCTCGATTAAGGCGTAGGTCAGGTTCTCGGAATCGTATTCTGAAACCCGTTTGCGTGTGGTCAGATAAGCCATTCGGGCCTCGGTGTATTGCTTGTAGAGGTAGTCGAAGATCGAACGGATTTTGCTTTCGGTAACTGTGAAATTGTTGTACTCGATGTAGGCCAGCAGGTCGCTGATGTTGCCGCTCTTTTGTTGCTTGTTGCCGGTTACGACCAAGCAGAACTTTTGTTTGGCGCGCGACACGGCGACGTTCAACAGATTGGGGTCGTCGACGAAGTCGGATATTTGATTTTCGACGGTGCTCATGACGATTGCATCTTTTTCTCGGCCCTGGAATTTATGTACCGTTGCGATGTCGACCGGTAATCCGATTTGTTGCTGCAACGCATCGACTTGTGCGTTGTAAGGAGCTATGATGCCGATGTTTTCAGCTTTGTACGAAAGCGTCGGAAGCACTTCCTTGCGGATGACGTCGATTTCGCGTTGGTTCACATGGTGGCGGTCGTGATTGCCCTCGACCGTTTTAATGGCGCAAACGACATCGGGTTCGCCGTTGTCGCCGGTCATGATAACGAGGTTACCGCCGTAGAATTTTCGGTTACAAAAGTCGATGATTTTCGGATGACAACGATAGTGTTCTTTCAGCAGGGTTTGCGGAACGCTGGGAATCGTGCGGCAGACGGATTCCAGAAAACTGTTGCGGGCGCAGTCGTAGGATTGGGGGATGGGGAATTGTCCGGCAATTTCGTCGAGTTTGAGCCGTGCTTCCGGTGTAACGACATTCGGTAGCTGCATGGAGTCGCCGACGATAACGGCGTTTCGGGCACATGAAAGAGCCAATGCGCCAGTCTCGACCGATACCTGCGACGCTTCATCCATAATAACATAATCGTAAATTGTTTCGGGCGACAGACAGCTGCGGGCAGAAAACGTCGTGCTCAATACGACGGGATATTCGTCCAATACCTCCTGTGCCTTGAAATAGAGGTCAGTGGATAAGAATATCGGCTTGGGATGGTCAACTCCGTACTTGCGGTGGAGTGCATTTTTCAGAAACTGCATCGACCATTCGGAAAGATGTTTCGTCTGTTCCTCTGCATTCTGCGATGTAATATATGTTCCCAATTCCGCAATTTCGGTACGCAATACTTTGAGACGTGCATTGTAAATAGCAGCTTGCAAGTCCGATACGATAGCAGATAAGTCGCGTTGGAAGAAGCCGTGCGATAATCCTTTGAGTAGCTGTTGGCTGCGAAGTCGAATAGCAATCCAACGGAATTTTACACGCATATTGCCGAAAAAGCCGGAATGAAGGGCTGCATCTTCGGCGCATTGTTGCAAGTCGAACCACAATCGGGTCAGACGGGGAATATTGCCGGTTTTCCGCAAGGCGATTTTGTAATCGGGAGTTTCGATTTCTCGCTCGAAATGGCGTTGCTCTGTTTCTAAAGCCTGCAACTCTTGTTTGGCGATGGCAAGTCGTTCTTGCTTGGCGAACAGTCTGTTCAGTAATTCGATCTGCAGATCGATCCGTTCGAGAAATTCGGGACGATTTGCCTCGGCAGTATGCCAAGATGCAAGTGCCTGCGGATATTGTTTTTCCTTCTCTTGACTTTCGATAAATCGCTGTTTGTTGTCCGAATTGCCGAGTGGTGCGGCGAAAAAACCGAACTCGTATTTGATGAGTTTTTCCAGCACGTTGTCGGTCGCCGAGTTGTTGTTCGAGACGACCAACACCGTTTTCCCGGCAACGAGGATGTTGGCGATGATGTTCAGGATGGTTTGCGTCTTGCCGGTTCCGGGAGGGCCTTGAATGACGCTGACCGAATGCTCGAAAGCTTTCTGCACGGCTTTCAGCTGGCTCGTATTGCTGCCGAACGGATAGATCAGCTGCCGTTTCGCATACGTTTGAGGTTTGAAGAGACCGGGGTTGAGGTAGGTTGCCAACGCCGTTTCGTCCGATACAAACCGTACTTTGTCGTATTGTTTGTCCAGCAGTGCTGTTCCGTCATCGCCCGATAGGGCATTGGCCGCAGCGACTTGCTGTAGGTACTGGAAGCTATTATTGGATGCACGATCGGCCAGACACGAACCGGTTACTTGCAAATCGGAGCCTTTGTAGCTTTTCTCCGTGCCGTTCTCGAACTGGACAAGCCAATAAGTTTGTGTGTAGTCGCGAAACTTGAATATCGCCGCGATATTCGTTAATCGGCGCCCGTTGTGGGCCAACTGATAAACTGCTGGGTCGAGCGATTCCGGATTCTTCAGCCACAACACCTTATCCACCCAATAGACATATTCTTTCGGGTTGCCGGCGAATACGATGTAATACCTGTTGGGCGCTTCGTATCGGCAGCTCTCGATTTGGGCGGTGCGGATGCAACCGTTGATAACGATAAGATTCTGCGAGGTGTCGAGCATGCGGAGTTAATGTCGTTGGTTTGTTGGCGATATTTATTCAGGCCAAGTTATTATCTCTCCGATAAGCTCCTTGTATTTGTTTTTCATTAGGAATGATGCGTATTGCAAATGCATGGTGCTATTAAGAGCCATTGTAAAAACAAGCGTTAGTTCGTATTAGGATGGGAAGATGTGTTATCTCCGACAATAAGTAGGATTATCCAAGTTAGTAATGGCGAGAAAAAGAATGACAAGAGCACCCAGCCTAAGGGGTCTCGGTGCCTGTTCTTCGCCATTCGATATGCGATGTGTATGCGTAAGAGATATGTTAATCCAAGTACGGCAGCGATCACCAAAATGATTAGCAATACTTCCCACACGAGCGGGTCGACAACCACACGGTATGTTTGTAAAATCGTGCCTATCATTTTAGTTTGTAAGATTTCAACTCGAATTTTACCTTGTATTTACGGTCGGGATGTGTCGGAACGGCCCCATTCTTATAATAAGCATAATTATCCCTATATCCGTACCCTTTCAGTGTGATACTCTTTACCATTCCCGGTTCGATAGTAACAGATTTCGTAAAATCTTGATAGTCGAGCATGTTATTACTCATATCGTAATAAATCATGCGTCCGGTGATACTCGAAATAGTGCGGTCAGTATTGTTTTTGAATGCAACAGTTGCCTCGGAGTTAACCCAGTCATGCGAATAATTGGCGAGCGTAATATCTCTTGAACTAACTGATGTGGTAGATGTCGCCGCAGTTTGTCGGGTGGAAGAGGCTGGGTGCGTTACGGCAGGCTTCGTGTTACCTTGCTTCAGCTGGTTTACTTCGCTGCGCAACCGCTTTACTTCTTTTTGAAGCGCTTTCCACTCGGTTTCAGTTATCATGAAATCAGATGAAGATGTCGTAATAATTTCTTCTGCCGAATCTTCCTGCTCCGTAGTTTCGGATGCGCTTTCAATACGGATAAGTCCGGCACCCCAAAGGATAACAAAGATAATTATCACTATAACAGCAAGGGGCAGTATTTTGATGATACAACCTCTTTGCTCGCTTTTATCTTCGTTAATGGAATCGTTCCTCATAGTGATTTGTTGTTTATGACCTAAATCCTTATATCACAAAATTATAAAAAATAATAAAATATTATAGTTTGGAGTAATTTTTTCGAGACTAATCAATAAGAAAGGCCGCTTTTTTATCGAATTTCCATTCGTAGATATATTCGGCTCCTTCGATGTTGATGACGAAAACCACGCGTTCGCCTTTGACCCGTGCTACATGGACATAGCCCGATACGGATTCGCCGGGATAGATCGTATTTTGCTTCATATAGCCCATCTGCTTGATGTCTTTTTCTTCTTGCAAGGCTTGGCTGAAATTGGCTAATCGCTGTTGTGAGGCTAAATTGGCTTGATAAGCAGCTGTTGCGTTATAGGTTGTTGTATAATAAGTGGTGGTGATGCCATTGCTGCTGTATCCAGTAGTGGTCGATGTCGAGTAGCCTGCGCCGGCAGATGCCATGCCTTCGCACAATCCCATGGCGATAGCAGCCCATGTTTGGGCTCGCTTCACCTTTTTCATGTACGCGTCGCATGTCCAGATTTGTAAATCTGTGGTCATGCCTTGATTGTCTGCGGAATATGCCGCAATGTTTAGTTCCGGTATGAATTCAATGGGAGTTGTGGAGTTATTGGAGATAATCAAATCAATTCGGTGCCATTTGCCGTAGTCTTTGACAATGGAGTTTGTCAAAGCGATAGTAATACCGTTCTTGAAATAGACTTCCCACGGTGTGCCGTCCCGATAGTCGACGAATCGTTCTGCAATTGCCGGGGATTCCCAGACAGGCATGTCGTCAGCGATTCGGAATTTCAGCGTATTTCCATTGTTATCCGACAACAAATAATAGTCGTGGATTGGTTTGCCGGCATTGTATTCAACAATTCGGCAGGAACCGTCCTCGTTATAGGTTTTACATGTTCCAGATAATTCTCCATCCTGATAAAAGGCGTGTGTCGTCAATTTCCCTTCATCGTTATAGAGTGTGTATTCGCCATGCAGTCGGCCGTTCATATAGTGGGACTTTTCCGAGATATTCCTGTTTCGGAAATAGGACTGTACCTCTCCGTCGAATATGGTTTTGCTATCATCGAGACTATCGATGGACAGAAAATATCCCTCCTTGCGTAATTCTCCCGAATTATAGAAATCTTTGAATTCTTTATGGCGGGTCGAATCTGCCGGATAAAGAGCTATTCGATAATAATCTGCAAAAAGAGTATTTTGCGCGAGTAGGCCCGATCTGTTGTAGTAGAGCGTATCTATCCTTTCTTGGGCATAAGTCGCATAGCTTGTTATTATGGATATGAATAGTAGGATTCGTTTCATTGGAGTAAGTTGGGGTTTAGTTATTTGTGACCTATTGGGTGGGTTATAGTCGTCCGATTCTTTCTGCGATAAGCGTTTTATATTTGCCTTTCATCTCGTCGGGCAGAAACGAAACGTCGATCCATTCGTTCCATTTCGGAATGGCTTTGATGAACTTCTTGAATAGGTTGTCGATTACCTTTTCGTCCATGCCCGAAGCCGTCATTGCCTGCACGAAATCGCTGCGGCGGAGCTTGCGTTTGCGGCCGTTCAGCGTCAATGCCAATTCCTCGGTGTCTTCGGGTAAAACGAGCGCTGTCGATAGCAGGTCATAAGCCGGTGTCAGCCCATAAATACCCGGATTTAGGCTATATAGCGAAAAGTTTTTGAGGTGCATGTCGGCATTGCCCGTGAGCCACGAGAACAATACCTGTTCCCAGAAATTGACGACATCCAGTTTCGGGGCAGAAGAATAGCGCAGAATCGTTTTGGCGATCTGCTCGTAGGAGCCTTTGTATTTGTGTTCGGTCAATCGTTCGGAGAGCTGGCAGAGGTCTTCCATCGGGTATTTTTCGCCGTGGGGCCCTCGGTCGATGCGGCGTGTGATGTAGCACAACTCTCCGTCGGCAAAGCGGACGAGCGAGTGGGGGACGACCTGCATCTTCGCGGCTTCGGCCATGTGCATGGTCAAATCTTC
>CAJTKX010000011.1 GCA_910577055.1 uncultured Christensenella sp.
CGTAGGAGTTTGGTCCGTGTCTCAGTACCAATGTGGGGGGTTAACCTCTCAGTCCCCCTATGTATCGTTGTCTTGGTGAGCCGTTACCCCACCAACTAACTAATACAACGCATGCCCATCCATTACCACCGGAGTTTTCAACCCAAGAAGATGCCTCCCTGGATGTTATGGGGTATTAGTACCGATTTCTCAGTGTTATCCCCCTGTAATGGGTAGGTTGCATACGCGTTACGCACCCGTGCGCCGGTCGCCGACGTAGATTGCAAGCAATCTACTCGCTGCCCCTCGACTTGCATGTGTTAAGCCTGCCGCTAGCGTTCATCCTGAGCCAGGATCAAACTCTCCATTGTAAATAAAATAATGTATTGTTAGAGTCCTGACTACTTCTATTTCCTTAAAGGAAATTGACAGATAAATACTACATTTCTTTTTCTCTCAAAAATAACCAGTAATTCAAAGAACCTGTTGAAAAAAACTCCGCATTTTGCGATGCGAAAGGACTGCAAAGATAAGTGATCTTTTTCAATCCTGCAAATATTTTTTTTCAAGAACGTTGCATTTTTCGTTTTTCACCGCTTACTCAAGAACCTCAAGCTCCTTTATTGTAAACTTTCAATCTTTTGTAAGAACCGTGTTTTTCTCAAATGCGGATGCAAAGGTAGCGACTTTTTTCGAACCTGCAAATATTTCCGCATCTTTTTTCACGAAAAAGTTAAAAAAGTCCGAAAAACAGGCTCGAAAAGGCCTGCACCTTATATATAAAAAGGCTGCGGCGGCACGTTACATCTTACTCCGGCAACAACAACATGCGCAAGCGACACCACTCGCGCGAAAATCTGCGACCCGAAAGACCCGTCGCTCCGCGGAAACTTTTCCCATGCGCGGCCTCGAAGATTCACCGGCGGACCGGCGCACCTCTATATATAATTCAACAGCGACGATTACCACCCCGAACATCCGGCACACGGAAAGACACCGGAGTCTGTCGTTCGGGAATTATAATTATTGGCCGGCAACCGTTCTCTTTACAATCGGACGTGAGCATCCCGCAAGCGATAAACTCCGCACACCTCTATCGGGCGCTAAATGCAAAGTTCATTTGTTTTTGCGAACGACTTGCTCTATCTTCGTGCGACAGCAACTTCACACCCGGAGTGGTGCGGATCATGGTTCGTACCAGCGTGGTTTGTAGATTCAGCAGTCCGCTGGCGGCGTAATGGCGCGGTGGGTATAAGGAATTGTTTGTTTTGTCGGGCGTTTTTTGCGCCGGTTTCTGTGGTTCTGCGGTTTTTGCAATTCGCAGTCGCCTGGTTTTGATAGAGGTGGCGCAAATGTTCTCGTGCCGAAGCCAGCGGGGCGAGTTTTGCGAGCCTCCGCACGGCGGGGCTTCGGCTCGCACGGCTGAAGCCGGATTGTATTTCAACAAACCGGAGCCGCCCGAGCATCTTTTCTCTTTACCTACTCGCGTTGCCGCCAGTTGCATATTCCAGTCTGCTGCGGAGTTTGCGAACAATGTACAAGTAATGGGCATTTCAAGGTCTTTGACCTTGCGCCAGGGCCGGCTCGCATCAAAGATGCGACCCCCGCAGCCGGCCCGGGCGAGCACTTGAATGAGTCCCCGAAAGGAAATGATTCAATGCAAAGACAGCATTGTCATTCTGAGGAGCAGAGCGACGAAGAATCGGTATAAAAGTATACGTAGACAGATTCTTGACTGCACTTCGTTTGTCTCTCTCCTCCTTGCTCGGCATAGTCCGTCCGCAGCCTTTGGTTCGCAAGGGAAAAGATTCTTCACTTCGTTCAGAATGACAAAGTAGGGTTGTCGAGGTGGGACGATCGCAGCCGGTCCGGGCGAACGATTTGCTGTCGCCGTCGTTCGGCTCTTCGAGCCATGCGGGCCGCAGCCTCCCGCAGCGGAGGCCCGCAAACGTGCCCCGCAGGCTGCGCCCGACATTCCGTACGAGGTGAACTGCATTAACATTCGCAGTAAAACCATTGTTCGCACCCTCCGCCGCATTCCTCATAGTGATTGCTCTTTTACGCCTGCTACGGGCTACCGCGCCGATGAATCGGGAGTGTTGGCGAATGTCGGAGCCCACGGCAATTTTATCTCTTCGTCCGCGTTTTCGGCCACTTCGGCCCATGCTGCCGGGCTCCACTTCCAGTTCGACCGGGCGTATCCGTTTCCCGATCTGCGGCGTACGGCAGGGCGTTCCGTGCGCTGCGTCCAGCATCTATCGAAGTTGCTATTGGTCCCAATCCGAACCGCCCCGAAGCAACCCGGTTGGGCCGCATTCCCGGCCTTGAATCTGCAGTCGACTGAACCGCCCCCGACTCAGTAATCGGCAGAACGAACGCTAAGAACGTTTACCTCGCATTTGTCCTCGCTTCGCGGCGGTTTCACAGGCGGCGAGCCGGCAAAGTGCAAAATATTTTTGCTCTCGCCTTGCACTTTACCGCCTGCTTCGCGGCGGTTTAGATAGGCTGCGATTCGGCAATGCTCAAATAAATTTGGCATTGCTCTCACCTTGCACTTTACCGCCTGCTTCGCGGCGGTTTAGATAGACTGCGATTCGGCAATGCTCAAATAAATTTGGCATTGCTCTCACCTTGCACTATCTTTGTTCCGATAAAACGAAAAAGATGAATCTCAAGAAAATCTCGCTCCTGGTCATCCTGCTGTTGCTGGCCGACCAAGCACTCAAGATATGGGTCAAAACCCACATGCAACTCGGTGAAGCGATCATCATATTCCCCGACTGGTTCCAGCTGCGCTTCGTCGAGAACAACGGCGCCGCTTTCGGCATGCACATCGCCTCGGGCGGCGGATTCGACTGGGGCAAACTGCTGCTGGGAATTTTCCGCATCGGTCTGGCCGGAGCCCTCGCATGGCTGATCGTTCACCTGGTGCGCCACCGCAAGGAGACTCCCCGGGGCGTTCTCGTCGGGCTGTCGCTGATCTTCGCAGGCGCCGCGGGCAACATCCTCGACAGCGCATTCTACGGACTGCTGTTCTCTGCCTCGACACCCTACACCGTTGCCCAGTTCGGCGGCCATTACGCCGGCTTCATGATGGGACGCGTGGTCGACATGTTCTACTTCCCGCTGTTTCAGTGGAACGGCGTACCCCGATGGCTGCAGTTCCTCGTCGACGGCAACAACTATTTCTTCGGCGCCATCTTCAACCTGGCCGACGCCTATATCTCCGTTGCCGTTGTCTATCTGCTGCTGTTTCAGTACAAGTTTCTCAACAAATAGCCTCCGCACGGGCGTTTACGGCAAAATCGACAACCCGGATAAACGCCCCTCAAGCGTCTGAGACACCGATAAGCAAAAAATCGAAGCGATTATCTGCATTTTTTCGGCCATTTCGTTTGCTTTTCATAAAAAAGCATATATCTTTGCACTCCGTAATTCCTACTTATGCCCAGGTGGCGGAATAGGTAGACGCGCACGTTTCAGGTGCGTGTGCCGCAAGGCGTGCAGGTTCGATTCCTGTCCTGGGCACTGACCCCCGTTGAACGAATGTTCAACGGGGGTTTGCTTTTGCTGCCGATCGTCGACA
>CAJTKX010000012.1 GCA_910577055.1 uncultured Christensenella sp.
TTCAAACTTGAAAAATGCCGTTAGTTGCGGCATATTCCGCCCCGAACCGCGGAAAACAGCCCTTTGTGTACTGTCATAGTTGCTCATTTTTTTAAACGCTTAAAAAAATGCCCGACTATGACGGCGGGCTGCTTAAAAAGTTATTAAATTTACTCTTAAAAGGAGGAAGATAATATGAAAAAGAAAATAAATGCAAGGACAATAACGCTTATTTCGCTGATTGGTGCCCTAATATGTGCCGTTTTAGCCGTTTTTTTGGTATTTAATTTATGCGGCTCTGATGCGAAAAACAGCGCAAATATGTTCGCAGTCAATAAAACTATTGTAGCACCGGAAAACAACGTTACGCCCGGCGACATTTTCACTAATCAATCAGACGACGAAATTTCCGCCCCCGAAATTGAAGCTAAAGCAACAGATGTAACAATAATTAACCCTTGTCCATATTTTATTAGCGTTGTATATGACAATGGAGAAGGTGCTGTAGATGGTATAGAAGTATCAAGGGATATGGTCACAATACCATATGAGCCTAACGGGCGTTATGTAGCAAATGTTTATGTCGGCGGTTCTATAATAACTATAAATAGTTCCGACGATTATACAGCGGTGCACCAAAGTTCTGTTGCACAAGTTAGGTTTTCTGCTGCCGGACAAAGTGCCGGGGGATATTTTTCTATAATGTTTACTAGTCACAGTGATACTTATATGTTTCCTAGTCCGATGTATCCAGGCTACATAAATGTATATAGTCTATCCGTCCATTTTGCAAAGGTAGATATGTCCGACGTTACGATTGATGAGATTCCCAATCAGATTTATACGGGTTCTGCAATAACTCCTTCAATAAATGCAGTTCATAAAACTGTGAATAATAATAATCTTGTAAAAGATACCGATTATTCGGTATCCTATACAAACAATACAAGCGTGGGTACAGCTACCGTTACACTAACCGGTAAAGGTAATTATACCGGTACAATCAGTAAAAGTTTTAAGATTGTAAGTTCCTCTTATAATATAGCAAACTGTACTTTAACGCTAAGTTATACCTCAACAGTATATGACGGAACAGCGAAGAAACCGACAGTAGCTTTAAAAAGCGGTACAACGACGATATCAAGCTCAAATTATATAGTAAGCTATACAAACAATATTTATCCGGGTACAGCAACCGTTAAGCTTACCGGTGCGGGGAGTTGGGCGGGTACAAAAAGTACAACTTTTACAATAAGTAAATATAATCTTACCAATTCAACGATTACATTATCGTATACTTCTGCAACATACACCGGTAGCGCTTTAAAGCCCACCGTAACCGTTAAAATGGGAACTACAACGATATCAAGCTCTCATTATACTGTAAGCTACTCCAACAACACAGCTGCCGGTACGGCAACGGTTAAGGTTACAGCAAATAGTACTTCTGCTTATTATACCGGAACAAAAAGTACAACTTTTACCATAGCCAGAGCGGCTATAAGCGTACCTACTTTGTCAAAAAGTACGTTTACTTATTCACAAAGTTCGCAGACGTTTACAATAAGTTCGGTTAGTTATATGACTGTAACTTTGCCTACGAGCTGGTCAAGGAGCGGAACAACCATAACAATACCGAGTAGTAAGGCTGTCGGCAGTTATAGTATCAGCGTAACGCCCGATAGCAATCACAAATGGTCGGACAATACAACAACAGCTAAAACGCTATCAATATCAATAACCGCGGCATCGGTATCTTCGGCGAAAATAAATTTAAGCCAAACCTCATTTGTCTATACAAGTCAACAACTAAAACCTACGGTTACTTCGGTAACGATAGGTTCAACAACCGTGCCGTCAAGCGATTATACGGTTTCTTACTCAAATAACATAAATGTAGGCACGGCAACGGTAACAATAACGGCAAAAAACAACTACAAGGACACTTGCTCAACTACGTTTACCATAACGAAAGCTACGCCTACGGCGAACCCTACCGTTTTGGCGGGAACATACTTAGCGGGCAATGCGCTGTCAACCGTCGGGATAACGGGCACTGGCAGTGTGTCGGGCACATTCTATTGGACAGACCCGTCAAGGTTGCTTGCTTTGGGCAGCGCAAGCTATGAATGGACGTTCGAGCCGTCAGATACGCACAACTATAATAACGTAACGGGCAACGCAACCGTAGCCGCAGTCGGAATGGACTACATAACGGTAACGGGCGCAAAAGTCAAGTATAAGGCATACGAATCGTTTACGCAGACGGGAATGGTAGTAAACGCCGTGGCAAGCGGGGTATCGCGCCCCGTCACGGGCTACACTCTAACCATACCTTACGAGGGCTACGGTAGGAATTATTTTCTTGTATCGGACAACGGCAGCGAAATAACTGTCACATATAGCGAAGGCGGCAAGACAGTAACTACAACAATAGTAATCACGGTAGAAAAAGCAGATTACGATATGTCTGGCGTGAGTATGAGCGACGCCACGGTAACCTACGACGGAAATTCACACTCGATAACCTACACGGGCGATTTGCCGACGGGCGTACACTTTAACAAATATACCTATGACGGCGATGCAGTAACGGGCGCTACGAAAGCCGGAACATACGTTGTTGAGGTACAGTTCACGATAGACGACGAGGATAACTATAACGTCCCCGAGCTTAGTGCAACGCTTGTAATCAAAAAG
>CAJTKX010000013.1 GCA_910577055.1 uncultured Christensenella sp.
CCATTACCGGAGGATGATCCTCGAACAGTCGAGTCGTCTTTTATTTCATCATTCAAAAAGTGTTACGGCGGACATAGACCTTTTGCCAACAGAAACGATTAGAGAAATCGCCAGCGTAGGTTTGCTGGCGATTTCTCGTATGATTTTCATAATTTGAATCCCTTGCGAACTATTTGTCTCTGGTTTATAATTCGTTGCAATGTAGTAAATTGGTTCTTACACCACTCCTTAAACGGTATTTTATCGATATTTAGTTGTAGTTTTCGTTTGTCGGTGGGGTCGGGAGTTATTTGCGCCGTTACTCGTTTGACCGTGAATTTGCAGTCGTGTTCTTCGGAGTAGAGTTCGCCGCTGTATTCGAGCGGTTGTCCCTTGATAAGCGTCGCAGTTTGTTCGTCATCGAAACCTATTTTATGGCAAACATTCTCCATTCGGATCATCTCACGAAAATAGGGAAACCATGTCGTTGCTTTCGAAATAATCGTTTTCAGTAATGATATCTCTTTTTCATGTCGCTTCTTCATGTTCGTCGTCTCAGTTGTGTGTCGTGCCTCCATTGTCGTCAGTTCTCGACTGTGGTCGCTTTGCTTGGTTAGAATCTTCATTTGTAGAATTTCTATCGTTTCATCGCGTGCAGCGACTTCTTGTCGCAATTGTGTTATCTCCTGCTCCTGCCGCTTGATTTTCGACGTGCCGATCATCGACCCGATGCCGTCGAGAATAGTCGTACCGACCTCGGCGGCGGAGTTCTTTAGCCGTTCTGTTTTTAGTTCGCCTTTTATGGCGTTCAGTTCAGCTGCGGTTCGATGCAATTCTTCACGCGCTGCTTGTTCCTGCTTCGCGGCATGTTTGACGGCTTTGCGTTTCTCCTCCTCGATGCGGAGCAGTTCGCCGATATTATCCTGCAAATTCTGCTGTCGGGCAATGGCGTTGCGATAAAATTCCTGCGTCGTAACGTGTCGGGCTTTCGAACCGTCGATACCGCGTTGCAGTCCATACTTAGCCATCGCGGCGGCGTAGGTATTTTGGTACTCTTTCAGCTTGACGCGCGACATTACGTCATCGGCACACAATCGAGGCCGTGCCGTGGATTTTGTGCGGTATTTCCGTTTATCCGGTTCGTCTGTTTTCGGCTTTCGGAGTTTGCGACGTTCGCCCGTAACGATGGGAACGACCGCTGCGTGGATATGCGGCGTCGTTTCGTCCATATGCAATACTGCCGAAACGACGTTCTCGGCTCCGAAAGTTTGCCGCAGCCACTCGAGGTTATCGGCACACCACGCTTTCAGTCGGCCCTCTTGAGCAAGGCGTTTCATATCCTCCTGCGTGCCGGTCAGCATGACACGAATTACCCGCACTTGATTCGTTCCGATTTTGCGGGTCAATCCGGCATGTTCGAGTCGATGGTTGATTGCCTCCGTTCGGTCGGCTACACCCTCTGAAAATTCGACGAGTTCTTCGTTCAGGTAGGTCAGTTCCGGTATGGCATTGGGCGGCATCTTGGTACGTGCGATATGGGCGGTCATCGGTACTTCATTGTCCGGCGACTTATCCAAATGCAATACGACATATCCCATAATAGTAGATAGGTTTTGGATAATTGATACTCGTGGTGGTCGAATTTTCGACCGTATATGCGGTCTGCAGCCGGAACGGTCGCAAGGGGTTTCCAAAGGGCCGCCCTTTGGCCTATTGGGGCTTTTTCAGCGACACGAAGTGTTGCGGTTCGAAAAAAGCCCTAATAGGCTATGGCTTTTCTGTGAAGAAAAAGCCGCGGGCGCAGAGCGGCCGAAGGGTGGGCAGATGTATCGATGATGTGTCCGACAGCAGGGGCAGACGTTGAAAGAGAACCGATAGTCCGCCGTCCTTGTGCGCCCGGAGGGATCCTTCCAAATCCCATAGGGCGCACAGAGGCGGAAAGACTGAATAATTATACGGTGCTGCCGGTCATGGCAGCCGCCACGATTGCGCAGACGTTGAACGTCTTCTTGCTCTTTGCCTTGCCGGTAGAAGCGCTGAAATTCCCCAAAGTCCCGATCACCAAATCTTCGACCCGCAGAATCACGGGCGGTGCCGTGAATTCGTCCGTGACGAACAGACAAGCCGAACGCCACGAAGAAACCGGAACCGAAGCGGAATCGCGTTGCGCATTCATCGCTACTTCTTCTTCGAGGAGCGGCCGAGCAGGTATTGCTGTGCCTCGGCTTCGATCTGCGTCTGCGTCTTGATAGGATTGCGCCGCAGCCACGCTTCCAGTTCCGCGCGCTCGAAATAGAGCATCTTGCCCTGCGGCTTGTAGTGCGGAATCAGATTGCCCGACGTCAGTTTGTAGAGGTAGCTTTTCGAGAGGTTCAGAAAACGGCTGGCCTCCTCGAAGCTCAACACGTTTTTGGTTTGGAACACCTGCTTTTCGAGTTCTGCAACTCGCATCTCAATACTTTTCTCCATAATTCGATGGATTTTAAATGAAACAAATGGAGTGCATGCCCTCCGTGTCTTGTAACCGTTACAGGGGCAAATATATTGAGGATAAGCTTGATAGCAGATTGACCTATCTTTGAGGTC
>CAJTKX010000014.1 GCA_910577055.1 uncultured Christensenella sp.
CAAAAAACTACCTGACCGAAGACGAAATGAAAGACCTCGGCCTGCTGGTCGAACAATACCTCGCATTCGCCGAAAGCCAGGCGCGGCGACAAGTGCCCATGTATATGGCCGACTGGATCAAGAAACTGAACGATATTCTGGTCATCAACGGGCGCGAACTGCTCGAACATGCCGGGCAAATCAGCCGCAAGGTCGCCGAAAGCATCGCGACCCAACAGCTCGATGCCTACAAGGGGCGTTTGCGTGAAGAAGAACGCCGCGCGAGCCTCGCCGAACTCGAAGCCGACCTGCAAGCCGCGGCCAAGAAACAATCATGACCCGCATCGAATACATACGTCTGTCGCACCGGCGCACCAACCGCAAAATCCGCGAGCGGTTGCAGGCGGTTCGCTCCCGATTGGATGCCAAAAGCCGATGGCTCGGCGGTGCATGGCAGGCAGTCGCATGGGTGCTGTACGGAACGGTCAGCGTGGTAAGCTGGCTGGCATTCGCTGCCGAAATGTTCAAGGACAACCGTTTTTCGCTGCCCTACATGGAGTGCGAAATCGAACATCGCAACCTTTCCGCCGCAGAAGCACGGCGATACATCGCCAACAAAAAGCAGGAGTACGACCGTTGGCTTGCCTACGGCTCAATCTCGGCCAAGGAGCAGCGCCGCATCGACAAGACGTTCGAGTATCTTTTCGCCCGTTATCCGGCGGATACGCCTGCGGACGAACTGCTGAACCGAATCGCCGAAGTCCGATCTACTGTTACCGAAATCGCCGACTACACCCGTCATCGGCAGACGGAGGAGACGCAGCGCAAGAAGCGCGAAGCGGAATTGCTGGCCCAAGCCGAGAAACGCCGAGCCGCCCAGCGCAGCCGCACCGGTTTCGACCCGACACCCGCCTACTTTTGCCCGCGCCTGACCGATCGACAAATCGCAGTGCTGACCGACCACATCAACCGAATCGGCATTTTCAAACGCGACACGACCGAAGAGGAGCTTTCCCGACTGCTGGCCTGCCAGCTCGCGGAACCGTTGCAGACGACGCACAACAAGCTGCTGGCGCTGCTGCTCGAATCGTTGAGCGCATCCCGGCTGATTACCCCGAAATGGCAGCGGGTAGCCGGAAACAACGGCTGTTTTACCTCGAAGTTGGGCAAACCGCTGACGGCGAAAGACCTCTCGGCGGCCAAACAGATGGCCGAAATCATCGACCGCCGCAAGGAGCGGATGATCCTCGACTGCATCGAAGCGCTGGAAGCAGTAGAATAATACAGAATAGAATAAACTACTAATCATTATGAAGAAAATTTGTTTGATTTTTATCTCCCTTATCGTGGTCTTAAATGCAAATGGGCAAGTCTCGGATTCTGCAAAAGTCGCCGCAAAGCCTTTGACAGATATTCAACGCGATAGCTTGCTTACAAACATTGGACAAAATGTACGCACAATAGCAGACGAAACTACCGGCTTAAAGAATAAGGTCGGCAGATATAAAGTATATAGAACAACCAATATTTATAATTCTCTAAAATTAGATACAGCATCCGGGCGCATAACTGCGCTTCAGATCGGGATAAACAATGACAAAAGTCGATTTGAATATACAGTTTGTGATGCCATTGAGGACGATCCCAAGTGGAGAATTATTGGCAGATACGAATTATATCCGACGGGAAATAATTTCAACTTTATTCTTATTGATACGATTTTGGGACAAGCTTATCAAGTGCAATGGAGTACAAAAAACGAAGAATGTGGCATCTGGGTTATTTGGTAGCCACTAATTCCAACCAATAAAAGATGCGGATTGAGTAGATTCAATCCGCATCTTTTATTTTCTACTTCTAAAATCCTATTTTTTTGTGTCCTTATCGCCACCGAACATTGGAAACATTGTCCAAAAATGTCGAAACATGGGCAGCCAATGCGGACAGCTTTTCGTTGAATTTTCTTTGCACTCGTAATTACACCACGAGCGTTGCGCAACGCATTGTATCAAACCTTTTCGATAAGCCAAGCGCAGAGACGTGCTTACACGTGCTCTGCCGAGACGAGAAAAGGTGCAAGAAATTGAACGCTAAAAACAGAATGATTATGAGTGAAAACACAACCGTCGAGCAACGGCTCGACCGCATCGAACGACTGCTTCGGGGACAAAAGACGGTCTTGAACTTCGCCGAAGCATGCGAATTTACGGGACTGTCGAAGACCTACATGTACAAGCTTACCCACCAAGGGCGAATCCCCCATTTCAAGCCCCACGGCAAGAACATCTATTTCAACCGCGAGGAGTTGGAACGGTGGCTGTTGCAGAACCCCGTCAAAACAACCGAACAGAAAGAACGCGAAGCCGTCGATTACGTCGTCCGCAAACGACGCCCGAGGTAGCATTTCATCCGGCCTGCTCCGACTCTTCGGAGCGGGTCGGATTTTCTATCGATTAGTAAGGCAAGTTTGTGTTTTTGTAGTACAAAAACGTGCCGCCGCTGTTCGGTGGCAACATCCCGCTGGTCTATTAAACCGAAATCAATCCATGAAACAAATACCG
>CAJTKX010000015.1 GCA_910577055.1 uncultured Christensenella sp.
GTTGCGCAGCAACAAGACCATCGACTGGAACATGAAAGAGAGTGCACGGGCCGGCATGCGGCGCATCGTCAAACGGTTGCTCAAAAAATACGATTATCCGCCCGCCGGACAGGAGGATGCGCTGAACACGATTATGAAGCAGTGTCAAATGTGGAGCGAAAATAATTGAAGCGCAGCTGCTGGAATATAAAATTATGGGGTAATAAGGGGCACACCGCCTTTCTGGTTGCAGACGGCGATGCGTGATTGATTGCGTTCCATAATGAATCGGTTATTGGGTTGATTGAATCCTACGTGTGTGAAAGCAATCTTTCCCGAACGAGCGGTTTACTGAATGCAAGAACTCATGCGTTCAAGAATTCGTGAGTTCATTCACTCATGCGTTCACCATTGCTCGAATCATCGCCATCAATCGGTCACCCATGACTTCATTCCATCTTGCCCGAACGACTGACAGCGTGCTCGATTTCATGCGATCATTCTTGAATGATTGCTTTCACGAATGCAATGATAACAGCTCTTTCAGCCCACCGTCATCCATGACCGCTCCGGGCCGTCTATGGCCGTTCGGCGGGCTTTTGCGCCTCCCGCATCGTAATATTGCCCCCGGAGCGCAGCCCGCCCTTGCGGCGGCACACGGCCCGCATCGCCCTGCCGCGTCGCCACGCAGCGGCAACCGTTAGCCGGAAAAATCCCTTGATTTCGGAAAGCCGATTTTGAAGAATTTCGGGGGAATGTTTTGTGTCCGATCCATACCGTCGCCCGACGGTAGCGAGCTGTGTTTTTGTCCGACAACCTGCGGTTTGTCCGACAAAAACGCTCGCCCTGCGGGGCGGTTGCGGCGCTCCCAAGTCGCGCCACTTTTTGATTGATGATGATATAGGAAAGGGCGATGAAATCAGATAGCATTGCTTGGGCAACGATTGTCAAAGCCGCCAATCAGATTGCTCATCTGCATGTATCAGTCTACACGCTCTCAAGTATTCCGATTTCGTATGCTTCCGGTCGGAACAGGTCGGCCGGTTTCAATGTCAGATTCCGTTCTCTCCGGTAGGCTTCCAAATCCAGCAGATGGCGGAATTGCAGAAATTGCAGTAACAAGGTCTCGCCGTCGGGACGCTGGGTGCCCAGCATCCAATGCGTATTCCTTGCGGTAAGGGTATAGGCAAAGATTTTGGCGGCGAGATAATTGTTCTGTGCTGTATCTCTCTGCTGATAGAGTTCCTGCATGTAGCCCGACTCCCGAAGCAGCAGATAGGCTTTTCTTGGCGGCGGTGTCAACCATTGGCGCAGGAACACCTGCGGCAGACGGCTTGTCTTGACCTTGAATTTATGCCGCTGGATATACTCGATGCTCTGCCGCAGTTCTGCATAAGGGTCGTAATGCCGACTATCGGGATTCAAATACTCTTTGCGCTCGATGGGATAGGGAGTACAAAGTACGAAGAATCCGGGATCGCACAATTCATGCTGCACGGGTATAGGAATGCCGACGAGGGCTTTCTGAAACCGGGCGGCTATCGAAGCCCCTGCCGTACGTTTGTTGAAAATGATGAAATCGCAACGCTCGATGAAGTACGCATAAATCGGAACCGACAGCTCGACTATCGAATCGGCCTTTTTCCTTATCTGCCCATACAGCAATGCCGTATCGTGCTCTTGCCGGTATTGCTCTGCAAGAACCATTGTCAACTGCAATCCTCGAATAGTTTTCTTCAACTCCAGCAAGGCATGGCAGAATCTCAGGTCGTCGGGAGCAGATACTGCAGCCAATAGTCGGAATGCGGACATGGAACCGCAATAATACTGCAAGGCAAACTTGAAGTATTCGACCGTATCCGTTGTAGCAGGATGACTGCCCAACAAGCCGATGGTATAGAGAGGAAACATGAAATTCCGATAAAAGACGAAGAAAAGGCCGGAAAAAGGAAATAAAAAAGCGAGGGCGCAAGTACAGCACCTTCCGGACGGCCTCGCGAGCCTCAGATCGGTAAACTGCCCCTACGCCCAAGCCAGCCGCCTGCATGGGAATGCAGGGGCATGACAAGGGTTTCAGACAAAATTTACACCGATCTATAAACCTGTTATCATCTAACAGTCGCGAGTTTACCGGAAAGGTATAAAGGTTTGTCCTAACCTTAAATATATTGCGGCTATGGAACCGCCTTCATTGGCAAAGTTAGCATAATTTCTGCGTTTCGGATTTGTGTCGGAACAAAGATATGAAAAATTTCCAATCAACACCATATGATGTTGCTAAAAATATCGAATCGATTTTTGCTTTGCCAAAAATTTAGGTTTGCAACAGACAGAGCCCATATTAGTGGATTTGATAGCCAAACGGCTGCGGGAGATTCGGGAATCGCATAACGACACGAAAGAATATGTTATGCACAAAACCGGATTGGGCATATCCGATTACGAGCGAAAGGCCAAATTCCCCACATTAGCTTCGATTGCAAAATTTTGCAAACTATACGACATAT
>CAJTKX010000016.1 GCA_910577055.1 uncultured Christensenella sp.
TTTAAATGTAGTTGTCTTTCCCGCGCCGTTCGGGGCAAGTATTTATAGACAACCACCGCAACACCGCATAAATCAAGGCTTTTAAGAAACACGAAAACTAAACACGAAGCCCTATAATCACATGGTAAACGCCTTTTCCACACGGAACGGGCGTTTTTCATTGTCCGGGCTGATGAAAGGAGCTGATAACGTGGCAGTATTCCGGGTGGAGAAAAACAGGGGCTACACGGTTATGTCAAACCACCACCTACGCAACCCCGACTTGACCCTAAAGGCTAAAGGGCTGCTTTCTCAAATGTTGTCCCTGCCGGAAAATTGGGACTACACCCTAAAGGGCTTATCCAGTATCAACAAAGAAAGCATTGACGCAATCCGTACCGCCGTATGGGAACTGGAAAAAGCCGGGTACATCACACGCAGGCAGGGACGGGACGAAAAAGGCAAAATGACAGCCATTGAATACACCATTTACGAGCAGCCACAGCCGCCGCAGTTGGAAAATCCAACCACGGATAACCCGGTGTTGGAAAATCCAATGTCGGATAACCCGACAACGGAAAACCCGGTATCGGAAAATCCAACGCAATTAAATAAAGAACTATCAAGTAAAGAATTATCAAATACGGATTTATTAAATAACCATTCCATTCCTATCCTTTCCACCCTTTCCAAAGGGGAAGCGGCACAGCCGCAGGAACGGAAAGGAAACGGACACACCAACATGGACGCAGTACGGGCTTATGAGGAAGTCATAAAGGACAATATCGAGTACGCCTATCTGGTACAGGACAACAACATTGACCGGGGTATGCTTGACGAGATTGTTTCCCTCATGCTTGAAACCGTCTGCACCCGCCGCAAGGTAATACGCATTGCCGGGGACGACTACCCCGCCGAGCTTGTGAAGTCTAAGTTTATGAAGCTGAACAGCAGCCATATCCAGTTTGTGATTGACTGTATGCACCAGAACACCACCAAGATACGCAACATCAAGAAGTACCTGCTTGCGGTTCTTTTCAACGCACCAAACACCATTGACAGCTATTACACCGCCCTTGTCGCTCACGATATGGCAAGCGGCGTATTCTTATCACAGGACAGGGAGGACGACACCTTATGAAACAGGGAGCTTTGATTTTTGACAAAGAAAGCGGACGTTATAATATCCGCTTTGGGCTGAATGATTACTACGGCGGCTTGCATTGCGGCGAATGTTTTGACGTGTTCGCAGGCGGCAAATGGAAGCCGACACGCATTGAAATGAGTACCGGGCAGGAATGGTATCTTGTCGGTATCAAGACGGACGTACTGGACGGCTTGCGTGTGCGTGTGCATAACCGATAACCGGGACGGCTTCCCCGTACAGACCCAAGAAAGGAGGGATTGACCGCCCATGCAGGAACAAATCAACGAAAAGACCGTTGCTATCTCAATCAAGACGGCAAGGCTGACCGCCGAAGTCTTACAGAAAGCCGTGAAAAAACTGCTTGACGCAAGGAAGCACAAAGCTCCAAAGGAATACCGGGGCAGACAGACGCTAAAGCACCTAATGAAGCAGAACACGGGCGTTTCCAGTATGGAAATCACGGACGCTAACATAAAAGCGTTTGAACCCGTTGCCAAGAAATACGGCATTGATTACAGCCTAAAGAAAGTCAAGGGCGAAGAACCGCCCCGGTATCTTGTCTTTTTCAAGGGGCGGGACGTGGACGTTATGACGGAAGCCTTTAAGGAGTTTGCCGCCAAGAAGCTAACCAGAGAGAAAAAGCCGTCTATCCGCAAGGCGTTAGCCGCCTTTAAGGAAAAGGCAAAGAAGATGAACCAGAACAGGGAGAAAGTAAAAAACAAGGACAGGGGGCGTGACAGATGAAACCGAACATCAAAAAGCTGCTTATCCTCAATGCGCCGTACCTGCTCTTTGTATGGCTCTTTATGAAGATTGGCGAAGCGTTCCGGCTCTCTCCGGGGGCTGACCTCTCCGGGAAGCTCCTACACATCATGGAGGGCGTGACCGCCGCCTTTGAAAGCCCCATGCCGAGCCTTAACGGGCAGGATTTTCTTATCGGCGTTGCCGGGGCGGTTATTATGCGGCTTGCCGTCTACCTAAAAGGCAAGAACGCCAAGAAGTACCGCAAAGGCGTTGAGTACGGTTCTGCAAGGTGGGGCAACGCAAAAGATATTGAACCCTATATTGACCCGGACTTTTACAACAACGTGCTGCTGACGCAGACGGAACGGCTTACCATGAACAGCCGCCCCAAAAGCCCCAAGTATGCGAGGAATAAAAACGTGCTTGTGATAGGCGGTTCGGGCAGCGGCAAGACCCGCTTTTTCGTCAAGCCGAACTTAATGCAAATGCACAGTTCGTATTGCGTCACTGACCCAAACAGATAAGTATAATAGGGTTATAGGGAAGCGCGCACCCTCAAAG
>CAJTKX010000017.1 GCA_910577055.1 uncultured Christensenella sp.
TCTATTTCGGTGAGCATATAAAACCGCGAACCGCCCGCATTTTCTTCATCCTCGGAGCTTTCACTGATTGCGCGCGAGGGCGCGGTATTATATATAGGAAAATCAACGTTGGCAAGCTTGGCGGCGTCGCGGCTTTGCAAGCCTTTCTTTTCGGCTTCGAGCGCTTTAAAGTCCACGTCGAAGTATTGCGGCGTAATTAAGTCGCAGTTGCCGCGCTTTGAAAACGTAACGCGTATTAAAAGTATAAGTAAAATAGGCAACAGCACCAATAGCGCGATATAAAGATATTTTATTGCCGAAGAAATTGCGGGGAAATTGCCGCTGTAAATTTGATACTGTCTTAAAAGCGCAAATACGAACAAGGCAAAAATACCGATTATAAGTATAATCAGCGCAACCGTTTTTGCTATTTTGTTGTTGCCGTTGCCCTTTTTCATAAATTGCCTTTAATTTTTCTTTTTCTTCTCTTGCTTGGTCCAAAGAATGGTCTTTCTGATTTCCTTTTTTGTGAACTCCCACTGCGACTTGAAAAATCTGTGGTAAGCCATATATTCTTCTTCAAGCTCGATAAATCTGTCGCGTGAGGTGTAGTCAATGCTCGGCGTAAGCTTGCCTTGTTGGGCGCGTATTCCGTCAAGCTCTCCGCGGATAAGTGCGTTTTCGTCGCGCAGTTTTTTCAACTCGACGCGTTGGGTTCTTTCAAGCTTTTCGATATCCTTGTCGAAGCCCTCTTTCACCTCGTTAAGCTTGGCTTGGCACTCGTCTATCACTCGCTGTTTCGCCGCGTCCAAATCGTTTAGCTGTCTGTCAAGCTCTCTGCCCTTTTCTTCGTATTCTTGAACGGTTTGATTAAGCTTAGCGTTCAAGTCGTCTATTTGGTCGCACAATTCGGCAACGCGGATTTCGTGTTCTTCGATTTTTTGAGTCAGTTCGTCGGCGAACTGCGCTTTAAGCTCGGCAATTTCGCCGTCGTGCGTTTCGTTAAGCTCGGCAATTTCTTGCACGTGCTCGGCTTTTACAGCCGCCATATCCTCGATATATTTTTGGTTAAGCTCTACAATCTCCCGCTCCTTTTCTTCCAAGGTTTCGCTCAACAAAGCTACTTGCCTATTCAGTTCTTCCTTTTCGCGGTTGATTTCGTCTATTTTTTCGTTTAGCGCCGCAACCTCTTGGCGGAGGCTTACAAGCTCCTCGCCGTCCTTTTCAAGCTGACGGTTGCGCTCCTCCAACAAAAGCATATATTCTTCCATAGTTTTGTTGGATTCCAACGCGCGCTTTTTCAAACGCTTTAAACGTTGCAGCGTCTTTTTGTCTTCTTCCTCTTTTAAGCGCCTTTCCTCGGCCTCGTACTCCATTTCGAGAATGCTTTCTATATCGTTGCCCACCTTATATGCAAGAAACGAGGTAAGGTTTGCCGCCTCCGCAAGTTCGTCTGCGACCTTATCGGAAAACGGCGCGTAGTTGAAAATTACTTCCTCATAGTCGAAGCCTTGACCCTTGTAGGACGCTATATAGTCGTAAAGGGCGAGGGCGTGCTTGAAGTTGTTGTTCATTTTTAAAACGTTCGTCTTGACTATGGGCGGCTTAATCATTGGTGATTTAGCCACTTGCAACATCAAGTCGGTGTTTAAAAGCGCGTTTATTATACTTTGACAGTCCTTAATTCTTTGTACCGCTTTTGCCGAATTTTCGTCCGGTATAGGGAAAGGGTTATCCGTCCGCTCCTCATATACGCTTGCTTTTATTCTTAAAGTGCGCTTCTTTGTTACGATATCCTTCGATATCGCCATATCTCCGACGTACTTTCTGCGAAGGTTTTCTATTTTTTCAAGCCGATACTCTATAAACGCCTTAATATAGCACAGCATCATATAGAGGAAGCGGTTTTCATACACGGCGTAGTCCGATAGCTTTTCAACCATATAAAGCTTATCGGGAATAAGCAAATCGTCCTCTTCCTCGGGCACATGCGTAATCATATCGCTGTGCTTGGCAAGATGCTCGACCGAGTCCTTGGAAATTTTGCGCACCTTTTCGATAGGCACTACTTCGCCGTTCGTTCTTATAAACTGCCGTTCTTCCGCGACGGCTTTTTCAACGAAAGTTAAGCCTTGCTCGATGGCTTGTATCCAATCCTCTTCGATTTTGCACAAATATTTAGTTGCTTGCAGCCTATCCTCTTCAACGTTGGCTTCGGCAATGGCTCGGCGGTCCTTTTCACAACCCGTGACGTCCGCCGTCTGCTTGCGATAGCCCTTGAATGCGCGATAGTATATATCTAAAAGTGTCATAGTTTATTAAACGTTTTGTTCTATAAGTCTTATAGTTTCCTTGCAAAGCGGCAATTTATCCTCGCCGAACAGTTCGTCTAAATAAGCGCATACTCCGTCTGCCATTTGCTTGA
>CAJTKX010000018.1 GCA_910577055.1 uncultured Christensenella sp.
AAAGGTACGGTTTTTATTTTAGAAGACGATACAAGCATTTGCGGACTAATCAAGGTCGCATTAGAGATGAACGGCTTGGATTTCAAGGCGTTTTCAACCTTGAAATCTTTTACCGCCGCACTTTTAGGCGAACAGCCGGACGTTGCATTGCTTGATATAATGTTACCCGACGGAAGCGGTTTAGACGCTCTGCGTTTTATCAAAGAGAAATTTCCTGCCGTAAGCTGTATTATGCTCTCCGCACTATCAAAGGAAGAAGATAAGGTAAACGGTTTGAATATGGGCGCGGACGATTATATAGCAAAGCCCTTTTCCGTATTGGAACTTACGGCAAGAGTAAACGCAAGATTGCGCGGAAAACAGCGACAAAGCGTTTTGTCGGTTGGTAATGTTACGCTGAACTCTGAAACTTTCGTCTGCGAAATCGACGGCAAAGAAGTATCGCTCAATCATAAGGAATTTGAACTATTACAATATTTTATGGAAAATCACGGAAAAGTTTTATCCCGTGAAAAACTTTTAACCGAAGTTTGGGGGTACGACGTAGGCGAAACGCGAACGCTCGACAATCACGTTGCCCGTCTTCGCAAGCTCGGCGTAAAGATTGAAACGATATTCGGTGTGGGGTACAAATTATGAAATGGCGCATTTGGATTTTATCGCTTGGAATTACGTTTGCCTGTCTTTTTGTCTTTTCTTTTGCGGCAACGCAAGTTTATTATAAATCGTCCATAGACGACAGCAAAGAATATTTGCGCGTTTATATGAACAGCTTTGATGAAACTTTGAATTTGGACGATTTGAACGAACAAAACGCCGCCGCCTTTTCGGAAAAATTGAACGGCGCAAGAGTTACGTTTATGGACGCGCAAGGCAACGTACTTGCCGACAGCATTGCCGATGACGATTTGGAAAATCATTCCGACAGATCGGAAATAAAAGACGCTATTTTCGACGGAGAAGGCTTTGCCGTGCGCGGCAGTTCTACGCTCGGTAAAAATATGGTGTACTTTTGCAAAAACTTCGACGGACAATATTTGGTGCGGATTGCTATATTTACCGATACCGATTGGAGTATCTTCGCAAAATCGTTACCTATATTACTGTATTTCTTCATCTTGGCAATCGTATTGTGCGCCGTCATAGCCTTTGTATCAACGCACTATATCTTAACGCCCGTAAAAAAACTTGCAAGCGACGCCGCAAACAATCCGCAAGTTACAAGCAAATATTCCGAACTCAAACCCGTAGCCGATATTCTCAACGAGCGCAATCGCAACATTCAAAGGCAAATGAGCGAGATACAAGCGGAAAAAGAGCTTGTGGAAAAAGCGCGTATTTCAAAGGACGAATTTATTTCTAACGTAACGCACGAGATGAATACGCCGCTTACGTCTATTCACGGCTACGCCGAATTGTTACAGGCGGGCGGTATGAGCGAAAGCCAAACGAAAACAGCGTATAAAACAATACTCACGCAGAGCGAACGCCTTACAAATTTGATTGCCTGTATCATCAATTACAGCGAAATCGACAATGACGATTTACCCCCTTACGAAGTGGACTTTTCCGCGCTTGCAAAAGAAACGATTGCCGCATTGAAACCCGAAGCGGACAAAAGGAATATTACGATAACGGAAAAAATAGACGATAACGTAATCGTAATGAGCAGACACGAACGATTAAGCGAAATCTTCGGAAATCTCGTGCGAAATGCCATTAAATACAATAAGGACGGCGGCAGTATAACGGTTACGCTCAACTATCAAGGGCTGACTGTTGAAGATACGGGAATAGGCATTGCGGAAGAAAATATGA
>CAJTKX010000019.1 GCA_910577055.1 uncultured Christensenella sp.
ACGTCGTGAGACAGTTCGGTCTCTATCTGTTGCGGGCGTAGGAAGATTGAGGGGTCCTGACTTTAGTACGAGAGGACCGAGTTGGACGAACCTCCGGTGTATCGGTTATGCCGCCAGGTGTACCGCCGAGTAGCCGCGTTCGGTTTGGATAAGCGCTGAAAGCATCTAAGCGCGAAGCCATCCCCAAGATAAGTCTTCCCTTGAGGGGCGTAGGAGACGACTACGTTGATAGGTTGCAGATGTAAAGACAGTAATGTCAAAGTCGAGCAATACTAATTACCCGAACGGCTTTCTTGCAAGATTCTTTATCTCATAGCCCTTTCATGTCATCCTTTACCGGGTGCGGACGGTTCGAATGCCGGTTTGTGGAGCGTTTTTGTTTCCAGGCAGGTTTTTCCCGCATGTTGGTTCTTATATTTTAGGTGGTTATAGCAGTGAGGTTCCACCTCTTCCCATTCCGAACAGAGAAGTTAAGCTCACTCACGCCGATGGTACTGCGGTTTTCCCGTGGGAGAGTAGGTAGCCGCCTCTTCAAGGTCGATCCGTTAGGGTCGACCTTTTTATTTATAATCTATATTCAACCCTCCTTTTAAGATCGCTTTTTCTTTATTACTTTATTATCGCATCTATTTTCATTCGGCTTATTACTACTCTACCTATTTATTCCCGTTTTTTATTCTTTGTTTTCCGGTTGGGAATCGACGGATGATCGGGGCGGGCGGGGTGTTGCAGAAAGGAGCGGTTGGGCTTCGGAGGCGGGATATTAAAAACACCGTTCGAATGTTTCGAACGGTGTCCCGAAGGGTGTGTGAGTTGCGTCTTCATCCCAGTGCCGAACGTCCAGCGTGTCGTTCGGACGGTGCAAAGATACGAAAATTCCCCCCCCCGCAAATTTTAGACCAAATCATGGATTATTCAACCTGTATCCGTTATTTTTATAGGATATATAGGTCTTCGGGTGTAAGAATCGGACAACAAACAGAAAGACCGATTGAATAGAATTCGATTTAATTACCCTGGAAGCAAAATATTGTTTCACGATTTACCTTGTTGTACCAACAATGCTGTAAATTCGTTTCTTGCGGATTTCCGACAGAAGCCCCCGCCTGAGGAGGGGGCGGAACTTGAATACGCGGCCATAGCCGCGAGTTACAGCGGTCGGATTTAGGATGCAAGTCCAAGGATGCTGGTACATCAAAGTATATAGATGGGATTAATTATTCTTGGGGTGTTGTAAATTTCAGTATGGCTTGGGCCGTTGCTGCGGGTTCTTCGAGAAATCCCATGTGACCTGAATTTTCGAGCCAGGCGACTTGCGCTTGAGGATGCGCAGCTGCCAGGGCTTCGGCGATGTCGGAGGCTATGTATCCGTCGTGGCGGCCGAAGAGGAAGAGCTGCGGCACGGGCGATTTCCGCAGCAGCTCGTTGCGATCCTTGCGCAGGAGCATGCCTTCCAGCAAGGCGACGATACCCGCGTCTTCAGTAAGAAAGACTTGGTCGGCTAAATCTTAAGCCGGGGGGCATTC
>CAJTKX010000020.1 GCA_910577055.1 uncultured Christensenella sp.
ATGTCGGCCCGACAGACCGCCATGGGACACGTGGGTACGGCCATGAAGCTCAACTCGGAGTCGATCTTCTTCAATCCTGCGGCCGCATCGTTCCAGAAGTCGCAGTTCGATATCTCGATCGGCGCCACGGGCATCGCCTCCAACGTGCGCTATCGTTCGCTGCCCGACCTGAACAACGACTACACGCCGGGGCCCATCGAGAAGTCGGACAACAAACTCTCCACCCCGCTGCACGTCTACTTCAACTACAAACCCATCGAACGGCTTTCGGTCGGCGTGGGCTTCTTCACGCCCTACGGCTGGTCGGGCGCCCATCTGGTGCAGCAGATCAACCTCAAGGCCTTCACCGTGCAGCCGACCCTTTCGTTCAAGATCTGCGACCGCCTTTCGATAGGCGCCGGTCTGATGATCACGTGGGGCAACTTCGACCTTTCGCGCTCGATGCTCCCGACGGCCACGGGCAATCTGACGGCTGCCGGAGGACTCAAGCTCGCATCCGCCAAGCTGCAGGCCAACATCGCCCAGCTGCAACAACTGCCCGCGACTCCGGAAACGACGGCACAAATCGCAGCCCTGCAGGGCTACGTCAACCAGGCAGATGCGGGCGCCGCCTACTTCGCCACCCATTTCGAGAACCAGGCCATCGTCTCGGCCAAGCTGGGAGGCGACGCCAAGGTGGCTGTCGGCGTCAATGCCGGAATCCTCTGGGACATTACCGACGAATGGTCGGTCGGCATGACCTGGCGCTCGCGCATGAACATGAA
>CAJTKX010000021.1:0-286 GCA_910577055.1 uncultured Christensenella sp.
TTTACTTAAAGAAAGCGAAAAACTCAATTATAAATGAACCAAACTGTGTACCAAAACGTGTGCCAAAATTTAAAATAAACCTATAATTTTAAAAATTCAGTTCTGCTTCTAAATACACGGTTACGTAACGGTAAAATCATTAAACATAGCATAAATATGACTAAAAATTCAATAAACCTATAAAAACGCAATTCTCTAAAAATTGCAATAAAATAGGTTTAAACGGGCAAAAAGTATAAAAAAGCGCCCGTTTTCGCTGTGAAGACGGGCGGTTTTTAAAATGAAA
>CAJTKX010000021.1:296-588 GCA_910577055.1 uncultured Christensenella sp.
GCGCGTAAGACAACGAGCGTAGCTCGTTTACGCCACACGAAAAAAGAGTAACCTTAATGGTTACTCTTTTAATTGAAATCCGGCAACTACCTTATATTGCCGTAGTAAATAACAAGTACTTCCGGCGACGAGCCTTGCTTTCTCAAAACAGCGGACACCCGCTGTTTTGCAAGGCGAGATGAGTGAGCGCATAATTCCACGCGCGAACGGTGACCGCAACGCGCCGCTTTCTTCCTTACGGCGCGTAAGACAACGAGCGTAGCTCGTTTACGCCACACGAAAAAAGAGTAAC
>CAJTKX010000022.1 GCA_910577055.1 uncultured Christensenella sp.
GTTCCCACTATTTGATTATAGTTTTATTTAAGAATACCTTGCCGCATATTTTTTAACTCCTTTTTGGAAATGTAGTAATTATAACACATCTGCATCCGAAAAGAAAGCATTAAATAATATTGACTTACATTGAATTTTCTGGAGACTTATGCTAATATTCAAAGCAACAAATCGAAATATACAAGAGTATCTTTTATGGGAAACGAGATAAATATTGCATTACTTCAAATGCTTCCGGGTAAGGATATTACAGAAAATATGGAAAAAGGCATAATTATTTAAAAAATAGAGCAATCGCAACCATAATCTGAAAAGGGAGATAATATTTAAGAAACATCAAATATTCGGATAATTATCCTGTAAAGGTTGTCATTCTCTGTTCAGATGCAGAGACAATAAAAACAGCCGAACAACATCAAGGAAAATTTGGCTACTCCCCATACTGGCTTTTGCTAAACAACTCCAACCAGTCACCCCAGTAGACAGTAACCTCCATTTTGAAACTGGAATAAATTTGTCGATCATCACAATTCCAATCTCATAGAAATGACTTCCTGAAATCCG
>CAJTKX010000023.1 GCA_910577055.1 uncultured Christensenella sp.
GCTTTTTGTTTCCGATTGTTCCGTTGGGGTATCCAATCAGGCAAAGTCCGATTGCGATTGAGGCAGACTGTTTTTGTCGATCGCCGTTTGCCGGAGGTTCTGCGCAAAACAGAAGAAAGAGAGATTACTTGCAAGTAATCTCTCTTTCTTTGTGACACCGATAGGACTCAAACCTGTAACCTTCTGATCCGTAGGCATAATTTGACCATTTTTGTGAATTTCGCTCGATTTTTATAATTATTTTTAATTAGCTGTTTTTCAGATATAAATATAGCTATTTTCTTTCGTTTTGCTTTTGCCGATTTCTTTTTATTTTGTAGTTTTGTGTCTAAATTGTGTACCTGATTTCGAAATTTAGACACAAAAATGAATTACGCAAAAGACGGTATCACGGTCGCGGCGATGCTTGATACGAGCCACCCGAAGAAAAACGGACTGTATCCGGTTCGTATTCGGGTAACTTATGCGCGGGATCGCCGATATTATCCGACCGGTAAGGATATGACCCCGGAGGAGTGGAATGTGTTGCCTACC
>CAJTKX010000024.1 GCA_910577055.1 uncultured Christensenella sp.
TTCGGTGTGGGATACAAACTTTAATTCACGAATTTTTATTTCTATTCTGCGAAATAAAAATTCCGTGAGTTTTAGCGGCTCTGCCGCTCTGCCCGCAATTTTCAGGGCAAACAATTATATAATTGCGGGCATTCACACCGCTGAGGTCGCAAGCGACAAATTGAGTGCGCTAGCGCAAAAGCGCGGTTTTGCTTGCGCCGTAATAAGAAGGAGCAATTTTATGAAATGGAGAATTTGGATTTTATCACTCGGAATCATGCTCTTTTGCGTTTTGACCTTCGGGATATTATCTTCTACGATCTATTACAATTCCTCGGTCAACAACGGCTTTAAGTATCTCTACGTGTATATGAACGAATTCGACGAGAGCGCATATCCGTTGAACGCAGACGGTGCAAAAGACTATTCGGAACGGCTGAACGGCGCAAGAGTTACGTTTATGGACGCGCAGGGCAACGTTATAGCCGACAGTCATGCCGAAAATCCAGAGAAAAATCACGCCGACCGAACGGAAGTAATCGACGC